>NZ_JBIBCP010000007.1:0-469667 GCF_042901205.1 Streptomyces sp. NPDC012769
CCTCCGGGCGCTTCCTTCGTTTCCGACTCTATCAGATCTTTCCGATCCGATTTCCTCGGTGCTTTCCGGGTCCTATTCGACTTTCGTCGTTTCGGTCCCTTCGGCGGGGTCAAACACTACCAGGCTTTTTCACTCCCCCTGACCACCCCTCCGCAGGCATGCAGAGGTGTAGACCACTGGGGTTAGGATCTGGCTTGATAGGTGCTGCCGACCCACGACTCAACGTCGCGTTGGGGTCAGGCAGGAGTACGACAGTACATCCCACCGCCACTAGAGGCAAATCGTTTCCGGTAGTCCCTAGCTCCGCCCAACTGGTACGTCTCGTGCGGAACCGGGACTTCCCATGACATAGGCTTCTGAACAGTACGCCGTCCAGGACAGGCAGTGACGGCGCCACACCATCTCCGCCCCTGGGAGGCTTCCCATGACAACCGTGACGTCGCCACTCGCTGGACGCGCCATCGGTCTCGCCGCAGTACCCGACCCCGTCTTCTCCGGCGCGATGGTCGGTCCCGGCACCGCCATCGACCCTGTGCGTGAGCCCTCCGAGGCCGTCTCGCCCGTCGACGGCGTCGTCGTCTCTCTCCACCCGCACGCGTTCGTCGTCGTCGACGGCGAGGGCCACGGCGTGCTGACCCACCTCGGGATCGACACCGTGCAGCTCAACGGGGAGGGCTTCGAGCTCCTCGTGAACAAGGGGGACACCGTGACGCGCGGACAGGCCGTCGTGCGCTGGAACCCTGCCGAGGTCGAGGCCGCCGGCAAGTCCGCCATCTGTCCGATCGTGGCCCTTGAGGCCACCGCGGACTCGCTCTCCGATGTCGTCGACGACCAGGACGTGAAGGCCGGCGACCAGCTCTTCGGCTGGAACTGACCGCCTGCTCGTCCCTTGACGCGCACGCGCGCGCGTACGAGCGCGCGCCCACGACATTCAACGCGGCGGCCCGGCCGCCGCTCTATCGGAGACGGGTGAGATGGAGACAACGCTGCGAGGCGTCGGTGTCAGCCACGGGGTGGCGATCGGCGAGGTCCGGCACATGGGCACGGCGGTTCTGGAGCCGCCGGCCAAGCAGATTCCGGCCGATGAGGCGGAGCGCGAACAGGGGCGCGCCCGTCAGGCCGTGGAGGCTGTGGCGGCCGATCTGATCGCTCGGGGCAATCTGGCCGGTGGCGAGGCGCAGGCGGTGCTCGAGGCCCAGGCGATGATCGCCCAGGACCCGGAGCTCATCGCCGACGTCGACCGTCGGATCGCCGTCGGCAGCACGGCGGAGCGGGGCATCTACGACGCGTTCTCGCACTACCGGGAGCTGCTCGCGGGTGCCGGTGAGTACATGGCCGGCCGGGTGGCCGACCTGGACGACGTGCGGAACCGGATCGTGGCGCGCCTGTTGGGTGTGCCGATGCCGGGTGTGCCGGACAGTGACGAGCCGTATGTGCTGATCGCGCGGGACCTGGCGCCCGCGGACACGGCGCTGCTCGACCCGACGCTGGTGCTCGGTTTCGTGACCGAGGAGGGCGGGCCGACGAGCCACAGCGCGATCCTCGCGCGTGCGCTGGGTGTGCCGGCCGTGGTCGCGCTGCCGGGTGCGGGCGAGCTGGCCGAGGGCACGGTCATCGCGGTGGACGGTTCCACGGGTGAGATCTTCGTGGAGCCGAGCGAGGAGAAGAAGGCGACGCTGACGAAGGCCGCCGAGGAGCGCAAGGCCGCGCTCGCCGCGTCCAGTGGTCCCGGGGCGACGTCGGACGGGCACAAGGTGCCGCTGCTGGCGAACGTGGGCGGGCCCGCGGACGTTCCGGCGGCGGTGGAGGCCGGTGCCGAGGGCGTGGGTCTGTTCCGTACGGAGTTCCTGTTCCTGGACGACAGCGAGCGGGCGCCGTCGGAGGAGAAGCAGATCGAGGCGTACCGCAAGGTGCTCGAGGCGTTCCCCGAGGGTCGTGTGGTCGTCCGCGTGCTGGATGCCGGGGCGGACAAGCCGCTGGACTTCCTGACGCCGTTGGACGAGCCGAACCCTGCCCTGGGCGTGCGGGGGCTGCGGACGCTGCTCGACCACCCGGAGGTGCTTCGGACGCAGCTGACGGCGCTGGCGAAGGCCGCCGAGGGTCTGCCGGTGTACCTGGAGGTCATGGCGCCGATGGTGGCCGACCGTACGGATGCGAAGGCGTTCGCCGACGCGTGCCGTGAGGCGGGGCTGCGGGCGAAGTTCGGGGCGATGGTGGAGATTCCGTCCGCCGCGCTGCGGGCGCGTTCGATCCTGCAGGAGGTCGAGTTCCTGTCGCTGGGTACGAACGACCTCGCGCAGTACACGTTCGCCGCCGACCGTCAGGTGGGTGCGGTGTCGCGTCTGCAGGATCCGTGGCAGCCGGCGCTGCTGGACCTGGTGGCGCTGTCCGCGGAGGCGGCGAAGGCCGAGGGCAAGAGCTGTGGTGTCTGTGGTGAGGCGGCCTCGGATCCGCTGCTGGCGTGTGTGCTGACGGGTCTGGGGGTGACCTCCCTGTCGATGGGTGCGGCGTCGATCCCGTATGTGCGGGCGACGCTGGCGAAGTACACGCTGGCGCAGTGTGAGCGTGCGGCCGCGGCGGCGCGTGCGGCGGACACGGCGCACGATGCGCGGATGGCCGCGCAGGCGGTGCTGTCCGGGGAGTGATCCCTGGCTGTGATGGTGGAAGGGGCTTCCCGCCTTGTGGCGGGGAGCCCCTTCGGCGTCAGTGGGGGTGGGGGTCGTCGTCGTGGTGGAGGGGGAAGCCGGCGCGGTAGTCGACGTGGGGTTCGGGGGCGATGGGTTCGCCGGTGCGGGCGTCGGTGCAGTAGGCGTCGAAGACTTCGGCCTCGGTGAGGGGGTGGAGGCGTCCGTCGTGGAGGCGCCAGCCGTGGAGGCGGTCTCGGGCGCCGGGCGTGGTGGTGCGCAGGACGACGCCGCCGGGGGTGCCGAGGGCGATGCCGGCGGCGAGGACGGTGACGAACTCGGCGCCTTCGGAGCTGTCGAGGCGGGCGGGTCCTGTGGTGTGGCGGGTGATGTGGAGGGTGGCGATGAGCTGTTCGTCGGCGGCGGGGACGCTGCAGACGAGGTGGTGGGTGCCGGGGCCGGCCGCGTCGAGGAGGCGGAGCAGGAGGGAGGAGGCGCGGTCGAAGGCGGCGGTGCCGATGTCCTGGCCGCAGTCGGCGCAGGTGCCGGCGTCGGTGAGGAGCATCGTGGCGTACTCCCAGGTGGCGCGGCGGACGGCGGTGTCGACGAGGGTGGGGAGGAGTGTGGTGAGGGGTTGGCCGGTGTAGGTGACGCGGGCGCCGGTGGCGGCGCGTTCGGCCGTGTAGCGGCTGCGGCTCGTGGGGCGGTCGGGGTCGAGGCCGGTGTCGGCGCAGTAGTCGGCGTAGTCCTCGGGGTCGAAGAGGGCGACGGTGGTGTGGCCGCCTTGGGCGGCGAGGGTCTTGAGGAGGCGCTCGACCTCGTGGAGGTAGTGGGTGTGGTCGTCGAAGGTGAAGGTCTCGTACTGCCGCATGGCGGTGAAGTCCTCCTCGTCGGCGAGGAGGGCGAGGGTGCCGGCGACTTCGCGGCGGAGTGCGCGGCGCTGCGCGGTGGTGGTGTGGTGGTGCTGGGTCATGTCTCCCCCTGAGCGCTGTCGATCAGTGCTCACTCACCGTAACCTCCGGCACTGACAGTGACGGCTTGGTCGGCTTCGGGAGGCGGTCGCGGATCAGGTGGTACTGGGCGGCTCCGGCGGCGACGAGGGCGAGGCCGAGCAGGGGCCAGGCGAGGGCTCCGGCGGTCATGACGCCGGTGACGAGGAGGGGTCCGGCGAAGCGCTGGGTGGAGTGGGCGGTGCCGTGGACGCCGAGGTAGGCGCCCTGGGCGTCGGCGGGGGCGAGGGCGACGGAGAGTTCCCACGAGGCGGTGGCGTGGATGATCTCGGCGAAGGTGAGCGCGATGACGGCGACGGCGAGGGCGGTGATGGCGAGGGTGCGCCCGCCGGCGGCGGAGGCGGCGAGGGCGAGGGTGCCGACGACGAAGAGGCCGCTGAGGGGGATGAGGAGGCGGCGGGCGGCGTGGGTGGTGGTGGCGAAGCGGGCGAGGGGGACCTGGAAGAGGACGACCAGGACGGTGTTGAGGACGAGGAGCAGCGGGGCGAGGCCGACGGGGGCGGCGGTGGCGTGGACGATCCAGAGGGGGACGGCGACCTGGAGGATCGTGTCGTCGAGGAAGAGGGCGGCCTCGGTGGCGGTGTAGGCGAGGAAGGTGCGGTCGCGCCAGGGGTTGGCGGGCTTGGCCCTGGGGGCGTCGGTGTCGGCGGCGGCGAGGCGGGACGGGGACGGCGGTTCGGTGCAGCGCAGGGTGAGGAGGGCGATGACGGCGTAGGTGAGGACGTTGCCGAGGAGGAGGAGTCCGTAGGCGCGGGTGCTGCCGGTGGCGAGGGCGGCGGCGGCGCCGAGGCCGCCGATGGACCAGCCGATGTTGACGGTGGTGCGCTGGATGGCCTGGTAACGGACGCGGTCGGGGCCGGCGACGCGGGCGGCGTAGAGCTTGATGAGGACGCTGCCGGCGCGGTCGGGGAGGGCGCCGAGGGCGGAGTAGAGGGTGAGGAGGAGGAAGTGGTCGGTGGTGAGGAGGGCGAGGAGGGCGGCGCCGCGCAGGAGTTGGGCGGCGACGATGACGCGGACGAGGGGGAAGCGGTCGGCGAGTCGGCCGGCCAGCGGGGCGCCGGCGATGCCGACGCCGCCGGCGACGGTCATGAGGAGGCCGACCTGACCGAGGCTCAGGCCGGAGACGTAGGTGAAGTAGAGGGCGGTGCAGCCGGCCCAGAGGCCGGTGCCGGTCTTGTCGATGATGCTGACGAGGAGCATGCGGCGGCCGTCACGGCCTCCGGGGATGCGGTTCAGCGCGGTGCGGTGCCATGAGGCGGGGCGGCTCACTCGGTTCCCCCTTGACGCGAGTTTTGTATTGATACATAGTTCTGTACGTGGCAACACAATATTCGATCCAGGGGACGACGGCCAAGGGAATTGCCGCGTCCGTCGAACACGGCGTGACCGACGGCGACCTCTCGCCGGGCGACCCGCTGCCTCCGGTGCGGCGCCTCGCCGACGAGCTGGGCGTCAGTCCCGGCACGGTCGCGACCGCGTACAAGGAACTCCGGCGGCGGGGTCTGGTGGTGACCCGCGGGCGTGGCGGCACGGTCGTGGCCGAGGCGCCCTCGGTCGCCTCCCGGCGCCCGCCCCGCGTGCCGGAGGGCCTGGTGGACCTCGCGAGCGGTCACCCCGACCCCGCGTTCCTGCCGGTCCTCAGGCCGCCGGCCGAGGTGCGTCCCGCGTTCGGCTCGCACCGTGCCGCGCCCCGGCTCACGGCGCTGGAGGAACTGACCCGCGCCTGGTTCGCCAGGGACGGGGTTCCGGCGGAGCGCGTCACCTTCGCGCACGGGGCCCTCGACTGCATCGCCCGGCTGCTCTCGGTCGAACTGCGGCCCGGTGACGCGGTCGCCGTGGAGGATCCGGGATTCCACCATCTCCTCGACCTGGTGCCGGCCCTGGGCCTGCGGATGGTGCCGGTGACCGTGGACCGTGAGGGCATCGTGCCCGAGGCCCTGCGGACGGCGCTGCGGGCCGGGGTGCGCGCGCTGGTGTGCACCCCGCGCGCCCAGAACCCCACCGGGGCGGCCTTCTCCCCCGCCCGGCGCGACGAACTGGCCTCGCTGCTCCGGGAGTTCCCGGAGGTGCTGGTGGTCGAGGACGACTACACCGTGGAGATCGAGGGCCCCGTCGCGCCCACCCTGGCCGCGGCCGGCCTGGAACGGTGGGCGCAGGTGCGGACCGTATCCAAGCGCCTGGGCGTCGACCTGCGGTGGGCCGCGGTCGCCGGTGACCCGGTGACGATCGCCCGGCACGACGGGCGGATGCTGATGACGTCCGGCTGGGTCAGCCACGTCCTTCAGGAGACGGTCGTCGGACTGTTCTCCGACCCCGGGGTGGCCCGGCTCGTGGCCGCGGGCGAGGCCGTGTACGCGGAACGGCGGCGGGCCCTGAGCGGCGCGCTCGCCACGTACGGCATCCGCTCGGCGGAGGGGACCGGGCTCAACGTGTGGGTGCCCGTGCGCGACGAGTCGGCCGTGGTGAACGGGCTGCGGACCCAGGGCTGGTGGGTGGCGGCCGGGGCCCGGTTCCGGATCGACGCCCCCACCGGCGTACGGATCACGACGGCGACGCTCCTGCCCGCGGACGCCGAGCGGCTCGCGGCGGACTTCGCGGCGGTCCTCGGCGACGCCCAGGCCACCTACGGCGGGTGAGGCGGACGACGCGAGGGCCCCGCGCGCGTGCGTGGGGCCCTCGTCGTGGCTGTCGGCTCGTGGCTATCGGCGGGTGCGGGCCAGCTCCTCGTAGAAGCGCAGCAGGTCGAGGTTGTCGACCGAGCCCGGGTTGACCGCCTTGGCCATCGGCGTGCCCTGGAGGAGGCGCTTGACCGGGACCTCGATCCGCTTGCCCGTCAGGGTGTGCGGGACGCCGGGGACCTCGATGATCTCGTCGGGCACATGCCGCGGTGAGAGCTCGGCGCGGATCGTCGCCTTGATGCGGCCGATGAGCTCCTCGTCCAGGGTGGCGCCCTCCGCGAGGTGGACGAACAGGGGCATCCAGTACCCGCCGTCCGGCTCCTCCAGGCCGATGACGAGGGACTCGCGGATCTCCGGGAGGCGTTCCACCGCCTCATAGATATCGGCGCTCCCCATACGGACGCCCTGGCGGTTCAGGGTGGAGTCGGAGCGGCCGTGGATGACGACCGAGCCGTGGTCGGTGATCGTGATCCAGTCGCCGTGGCGCCACACGCCGGGGAACATCTCGAAGTAGCTGTCGCGGTAGCGGCGGCCGTCCGGGTCGTTCCAGAAGTGGATCGGCATGGACGGCATGGGGTTGGTGACGACGAGCTCGCCGACCTCGCCGACGAGCGGCTTGCCCGAGGGGTCCCAGGACTGCAGGTCGGTGCCGAGGCCCGCGGCCTGGAGCTCGCCGATGTGGACCGGAAGGGTGGGTACGGCGCCGGCGAAGCAGGAGCAGACGTCGGTGCCGCCGCTGACGGACGCGATCCACAGATCGGCGCGGACCTCGTCGTGAAGCCAGCGGAAGCCGTCCGGAGGCAGCGGCGAGCCGGTGGTGGCCACGCACTTCACCCGGGACAGGTCGAAGTCCCGGCCGGGGTGCACGTCCGCCTTGGCGCAGGCCATGACGTACGCGGCGGAGGTGCCGTACAGGGTGGCGCCGGTGCGCTCGGCGACGCGCCACTGGGCGGCGGTGTCGGGATAGCCGGGGCTGCCGTCGTAGAGGACGACGGTGGTGCCGGTGAGCAGGCCGGAGACGAGGAAGTTCCACATCATCCAGCCGGTGGAGGTGTACCAGAAGAACACGTCGTCGGGGCCGAGGTCGCAGTGCAGGCCCAGCTGCTTGACGTGCTCGACGAGGATGCCGCCCTGGGACTGCACGATCGCCTTCGGCAGCCCGGTGGTGCCCGAGGAGTAGAGCACCCACAGGGGGTGGGAGAACGGGACCTGCTCGAAGACCGGCTCGGTGTCGGCCGCGGTGAGGTCGGACCAGGTCAGGGCGCCTTCGGGCGCGGGCGTGCCGAGCAGCGGGATGTGGACGACGGCGCGCAGCGAGGGCAGTTCGGCGCGCAGCTCGGCGACGGTGTCGCGGCGGTCGTGCTCCTTGCCGCCGTAGCGGTAGCCGTCGACGGTGAACAGGACGACGGGCTCCACCTGCTGGAAGCGGTCGAGGACGCTGCGGGCGCCGAAGTCGGGCGCGCAGGAGGTCCAGACGCCGCCGACGGCGGCGGTGGCGAGGAGGGCGACGACGGCCTCGGGGACGTTGGGCAGGTAGCCGGAGACGCGGTCGCCGGGCCGGACGCCGAGGCGGCGGAGTTCGGCGGCCAGCGAGCCGACCTGACGGCGCAGCTCGGCCCAGGTGATCGGCGTCGGCTCATGTGTCTCGTCCACATGGAGCAGGGCCGTGGCGTGGGGGCGCTCCTCGGCGGCGCGCAGCGCGTGCTCGGCGTAGTTCAGGGTGGCGCCCGGGAACCAGTCGGCGCCGGGCATGGAGCGGTCCCCGAGGACGCGCTCGTACGGGGTGGAGAAGCGGAGGTCGAACCACTCGGCGACGGCCGCCCAGAAGGCTTCGAGTTCCTCGACGGACCAGCGGTGCAGGGCCTCGTAGCCGCCCTCGGCGGGGGCTCCGTGGCGCTCCGCCGCCCAGGCCTGGAAGCGGGTGACGGCGGCCGCGGCGATGCGGTCCTCGTCAGGCTGCCAAAGCGGCTCGGTCTGCGCTGATGTCATGGGTCGGCTCCCTGGCTGTACGCGGGGTCTGCGTGTGTCTCGCGCACGTGCGGGGGTGTGCGCGTGACGCGGCTGACAGGGACGATGCCATGTGATCCTCTTTCGCACCAGGGTTCCCCGCCCATGGTCGGGGAGCTGAATATGTGCTCCCACCACGGGTGAACGGCAGTTGAACGGACCTCGCACGCCCCTGCACGGATGGCAGGGTGATCCACATGGACGGTCGTGAGCTGGTGCGTTCGATGAGGGTGCTGGGGTCGGTGCAGGGGTTGCGGGCGGTGCGGGCGGCGTGGCGGCGGCACCGCATCGATGCGCGGGCGCTGCCGCCGAGGGGTGCGGAGCGGGCCCGGGTGCCGGGTGCGGTGGGCGGGGCGGAGCCGTCGCCCGGCGGCGGGACCATCCGCTTCGCCCGCTCCGAGCTGCGGATCTCCGTGTCGGCGAACGGCACCGTCTTCTGGGGATGGGACGGCGTCGGGCCGCTGCCCTCCTACGCGCTGGCCGGCGATCCGCCCGAGCCCGATCCGCGCGCCGTCCTGGAACCGGACACGGACGGCGGCTGGCGGGTGGTGTCGGAGCGGGTGACGGTCGCGGTCTCCCGGCACGGGGCGGTGGAGGTCCGCACCCCGGGCGGGGTGGTGCTGCGCCGGGACCTGCCGCCGCGCTGGTGGGAGCCGGTGCGCGACGGAGAGGGCCGGGGCGAGGCGGCGGGTGGCGGGTCGGCGGCGGGTGGCGCGGCGGCGGGCCGGGCGGGGCGCTGGGTGCAGCGCAGCGAGGTGCCGGCGGACGCGCGGTTCTTCGGGCTCGGCGGCCGGGCCTCCGGGCCGCGGCTGCGGGACGGCTCGTACCGGCTGTGGAACACCGACCCCTCGGCGGCCTTCTCCCCCGGCGACGACCCGCTCTACATCACCATGCCGGTGCAGCTGGTGGTGGCGGACGCGGGGACGCACCTGGCCTTCCACGACAACTCCTGGGACGGGCGGGTGATCCTCGCCGAGGGCGAGGAGGGTGCCGGGTCGGGGCACGACCGGCCCGGCACGAGCGAGGTCCGGATGGAGGGCGGTCCCCTGCGCTGCTGGGTGATCGTCGGCACCCCCGCGCGCGTACTGCACGGCTGGGCGGCGCTGACCGGCGCGCCGGCGCTGCCACCGTCCTGGGCGCTCGGTCCGCAGCACGCGCGCTGGGGCTTCGGCAGCGAACGGGAGGTGCGGCGGGTGGTGGACGGCTACCGGGACCGGGGGCTGCCGCTGTCCGTACTGCATCTGGACATCGACCACTACGACGGGCACCGGGTGTTCACCGTGGACCGGGAGCGGTTCCCCGGCCTGCCCGGGCTCGCGGCCGAGCTGCGCGAGCGCGGGGTGCGGCTGGTGTCGATCGTCGACCCGGCGGTGAAGGCGGAGCCGGGGAACCCGGTCTACGAGGAGGGGCGGGCCGCAGGGGCGTTCGTGCGGGACGACCGGGGCGAGGAGGTGCGCGGGGTGGTGTGGCCCGGCGAGTGCGCCTATCCCGACTTCACCGATCCGCAGGCTCGGAAGTGGTGGGGCGGACTCTACGAGGAGCGGCTGAAGCAGGGCTTCTCCGGTGTCTGGCACGACATGAACGAGCCGGTCGCCTTCGCGCCCTTCGGCGACCGTACGCTGCCCCGCTCGGCCCGGCACGATCTCGAGGGGCGCGGCGGGGACCACCGCGAGGCGCACAACGTGTACGGGCTGGCCATGGCCCGGGCGGGGCACGAGGGGCTCTGCCGACTGCGGCCGGAGGAGCGGCCGTTCCTGTTCTCCCGTTCGGGGTGGGCGGGGATGCAGCGGTACGGCGGGACCTGGTCGGGCGACGTGGCGACGGGCTGGCCGGGGCTGCGGGCCTCGCTGGCGCTCGTGCTGGGTCTGGGGCTGTGCGGGGTGCCCTATTCGGGGCCGGACGTGGGCGGATTCGACGGTAGCCCGTCGCCGGAGCTGTTCCTGCGCTGGTACCAGCTGGGGGCCTGGCTGCCGCTGTTCCGCACGCACGCGGCGATCGACGCGGGGCGGCGCGAGCCCTGGGAGTTCGGGCCCGAGGTCCTGGAGCACGCGCGGGCCGCGCTGGCGGAACGGGAGCGGCTGCGGCCGTACTTCGTCACCCTGTCGCGGCTGGCGCGGATGACGGGCGCGCCCTATGTGCGGCCGGTGTGGTGGGGGACGCCGGAGGACCGGGCGCTGCGGGACTGCGAGGACTCCTTCCTGCTCGGGGACTCGCTGCTGGTCGCGCCGGTGCTGTCCCAGGGCACGGACCGGCGGGCGGTGCGGCTGCCGCGCGGCTGCTGGTACGACACGGCGACGGGGCAGGCGTACGAGGGGCCCGGTCAGGTGCTGCTCGACGCGCCGCTGTCGCGCGTTCCGGTGCTCGCCCGGGCGGGCGCGGTGATTCCGGTGCGGGGCGAGGCCGACGAGCTGGTCCTGGAGGTGTGGGCGCCGCCGGCCGGGCGTACGGGCGGCGGTCTGGTCGTCCGGGACGCGGGCGACGGCTGGGAGCCGGCGGAGATCGAGCGCTACCAGTCGCGGCGGGTCGACGGGCGGGTCGTGGTGGAGCGGGTGACGGACGAAGGGGCGGAGGAGGCGGGGTTGCGGGTGCGGGTGCGGGGGCTGTGACGGGATCCTGGATCCGAAATATTGGATCCAGGATCCTGAACATTGGATCCCATACATCAGATCCAATACGTCGTCGGATCCCCTACGTCGGATCCAGGATCCAGGATCCCGGATATTGGATCCCATCGCCCCCTCACCCATACGCCCCCGCGAAGAAGCGCCGCACCGCCTCCGTGTGGAGCAGGAAGGCCAGTTCCTCGGGGCCGTGCAGCAGGTGGTGCCCGCTGGTCTCGTCGGTCGGGGTGGACGGCGGGAGTGCGTCGGCCGGGCGGGTCGGGAGGAGGCCGAAGAGGAGGAGGTGGCCGGCCGGGGAGCTGAGGGCGTCGGCGAGACGGACGTCGGCGGCACCGGCCTCGATCCCGGTCTCCTCGCGCAGTTCGCGCACCACGGCCTCCCGCCAGTCCTCGCCGAAGTCGATGAAGCCGCCGGGCAGGGCGACCCGGCCGGTCTGGGGCGGGATGGTGCGGGTGATGACGACGAGTGCGGTGCCGTCGGCGCCGGTGACGGGCAGGAGGGCGACGGCGACCGGAAGCGGGTTGCGGTAGGCCGTGGTGCCGCAGGCGGGGCAGGTGCGGGGCCAGTCGGCACCGGTTGCGGCCGGGTGGCGGGCGCCGCAGGAGGAGCAGTGGGAGTGCGCTGAGTAGTCGGTCACGGGCCGACCGTATGCGATCGGCCTTTCCCGCCGCTGCCGTACCTGATAGACGGTGCGCATGACAGGACTGAAGCGACTGACAGGACGTGTCTCCGCTCTCCGCGCCCTCGGCGCGCTGGCCCTCGCCGGCCTGCTCGCCGCCACCGCCGCCGTGCCCTCGGCCGGCGCGGCGCCGGAGCCCAGGGCGCCGCGGGAGTTCGTGGCGCTCGACCGGGTGGACCCGACGATCGTCCAGGAGATGCGCTACACGACGGAGCACAACTTCGTGGGCGAGCCGATCGACGGCTACCGCCAGCCGGTGTGCATCCTGACCCGGCCGGCCGCCGAGGCGCTGCACCGCGCCCAGGTGAAGCTCCTGGCGCGGGGTTACACGCTCAAGGTGTACGACTGCTACCGGCCGCAGCGGGCGGTGGACCACTTCGTGCGCTGGGCGAAGGACCTCGACGACGAACGGATGAAGGGGGAGTTCTATCCGCTGGTCGACAAGTCGCGGCTGTTCGCGGACGGTTACATCGCGGAGAAGTCGGGCCACAGCCGGGGTTCGACGGTGGACCTGACGGTCGTGCGGCTGCCGGCCGCGCCGACCCGCCGCTACGTGCCGGGCGAGCCCCTGGTGGAGTGCTTCCGGCCGCAGGACGAGCGCTTCCCGGACAACTCCCTGGACATGGGCACCGGTTTCGACTGCTTCGACACCCTCTCCCACACCGACGACCCCCGGATCCAGGGGCCCCAGCGGGCCAACCGGGAGCTGCTGAGGAACGCGCTGGCCGAGCAGGGCTTCGTCAACCTGCCCGAGGAGTGGTGGCACTTCACCTTCAAGCCGGAGCCGTTCCCGTCGACCTTCTTCGACTTCCCGGTGGCCCGCAGGTCGGTGGCGGGGCACTGACGTCCTCCCCTTCCCCGGCCCGATCCGCCCGTGCCACACTTCTGACGGATCGTCAGATGACGTCGTGAGGAGCTGCTGATGGCACGGGCGCGCAGGCCGGTGGTGACCGGCTGGTTCACCGACGACGCCGACGGAACGGCGCCCGCGGAGGAGTTCCGGCTCCTGGGGACGCGCTGCACGGCCTGCGCGTCGGTCTTCTTCCCCCGCGAGGACGACTGGTGCCGCAATCCGTGCTGCCCCGGCGGGGGCGAGCTCACCGAGACCCCGCTCTCCCGGCGCGGCCGGATCTGGTCGTACACCGACGGCCGCTACCGCCCCCCGGCGCCCTACGTCTCGGACCCGGACGCGCCCTGGGAGCCGTACACCCTCGTCGCGGTGGAGCTCGCGGCCGAGGCCATGGTGGTCCTCGGGCAGGCCGCGCCGGGCGTACGGACGGCCGATCTGGCGGTGGGCGCGGAGGTCGAGCTCGTGCCGGGCGTGCTCAACGAGGACGACGGGCACGTCTGGACCACCTGGCACTGGCGGCCGGTGGCGAGAGACTCCAGGGAATCCCGGGACGCCGGGGACTCGGTGGACACCCGGGACTCCGGGACCTTCGGCGACTCCGGGGAGGCCCGGGCATGAAGGACATCGCCGTGCTCGGCGCCGGGATGCACCCGTGGGGCAAGTGGGGCCGCGGCTTCGTCACCTACGGGACGGCGGCCGCGCGGGCCGCGCTCGCCGACGCCGGCCTCGACTGGCAGGACGTCACGTCGGTCGTCGGCGCCGACACCGTGCGCTGCGGCTATCCCGGTTACGTGGCGGGAGCCACCTTCGCCCAGGCACTCGGCTGGCAGGGCGCGCGGGTGACCAGCGTCTACGCGGCCTGCGCCTCCGGGGCACAGGCGATCGGCACCGCCCGGGCGCAGATCCTGGCCGGGCTCGCGGACGTGGTCCTGGTGGTGGGCGCGGACTCGGCGCCGAAGGGCTTCTTCGCCCCGGCGGGCGGCGACCGCCCCGACGACCCGGACTGGCTGCGCTTCCGGGTGCTCGGGGCGACCAACCCCGCCTACTTCGGGCTCTACGCCCGGCGCAGGATGGCCCTGTACGGGGACACTCCCGAGGACTTCGCCGAGGTGAAGGTGAAGAACGCGGCGGCGGGGGCGCTCAATCCGCTCGCCCGCTACCGCACGCCGGTGACCGCGGCGGACGTGGCCGCCTCGGCCGTGGTCGCCGATCCGCTGCGACTGCTCGACATCTGCGCGACCTCCGACGGGGGCGCGGCGCTGGTCCTGTCGAGCATGGAGTTCGCCCGGCGGCGCGGGCACCCGGACCCGGTCCGTATCCGAGCGGTGTCCACGGTCACCCCGACCTATCCGAAGACCGTCCTCGACCTGCCCGACATCGCGACCGACTCGGCGGTGGCGGTCTCCCCCGCGCCCCTCACCTTCCGGGCGTCGATCGCCCGCGCCGCGTACGAGGAGGCGGGGATCGGCCCTGAGGACCTGTCCCTCGCCGAGGTGTACGACCTGTCCACGGCCCTGGAGCTGGAGTGGTACGAGGACATCGGCCTGTGCGGGGCGGGCGAGGGGGCGAAGTTGCTGCGGGAGGGGGCGACCGCGCTGGGCGGGCGCGTACCGGTCAACACGAGCGGCGGGCTCGCCTCCTTCGGGGAGGCGGTGCCGGCGCAGGCCATCGCCCAGGTCTGCGAGCTGACCTGGCAGCTGCGGGGGGCGGCGGGCGACCGGCAGGTGCCGGGGGCGCGGGTCGGGATCACCGCGAACCAGGGCCTGTTCGGCCATGGCTCGGCGGTGGTCGCGGTGCGCTGAGGCGGGCGCCCGGCGGCCGGCCTCGCGAGCAACGGGCTCAGGCCGCCGGGGCGGGCGCGGGCTCAGGTCGTCAGGGCGGCCGGGCCGTCCGCGAGGACCAGGGCGTGTTCGACGACCGCGACAAGGACGTTCTTGACCGACTCGCGGTCACGCGCGTCGCACATCAGGAGCTCGACCTCGGGATCGAGGTCGAGCGCGCCCCGGACCGTCTCGGGCGGGAAGCGGCGGGCGCCCTCGAAGCAGTTGACGGCGACCGTGAAGGGGATGCCACGCCGCTCGAAGTAGTCGATGGCGGCGAAGCTGTCCTCCAGGCGCCGGGTGTCGGCCAGCACGACCGCGCCGAGCGCGCCCTGGGCGAGCTCGTCCCACAGGAACCAGAAGCGGTCCTGGCCGGGCGTGCCGAAGAGGTAGAGGACGAGGTCCTCACGCAGGGTGATCCGGCCGAAGTCCATGGCGACCGTGGTGGTCGCCTTGGCCTCGACGCCGTGCAGGTCGTCCACCGGCCGGCCCGCCTCGCTGAGGATCTCCTCGGTCCGCAGCGGACGGATCTCGCTGACCGCGCCCACCAGCGTGGTCTTGCCGACTCCGAAGCCACCCGCCACCAGGATCTTCAGCGTCACCGGTTCGACCGGCGGCTGCTGCCTGCGGCTGGAGCTAGAGCGCCCGAAGGCCATTGATCACCTCGCGAAGGATGCTCACGTCCGGCAGCTCGGCCGGCGGAACGGGGCGGGTCACGTGCACGAGCTCGTCCTCGACGAGGTCGCCGACGAGGACCCGTACCACCCCTACGGGGAGGTCGAGGCCCGCGGCGAGCTCGGCGATCGACTGCGGCTGCTCGGAGCAGCGTTCGACGATCTCCACGTGTTCGGGGGACAGTGTCTGGTCGCGGCCGGGGTCGTCGGCGGCCGGTTCGGGCACCACCACCGCGATGAGGTCGAGCCGGTGGCGGGTCGCGGTGCTGGTGCGGCCGCGGGTCATCGCGTACGGGCGGACCACCGGGCCCGCCTCGTCGTCGAACCAGTGGCCGGGCGCCTCCTCGTGGGCGGCTTCGGTCCGGCCGCCGGTCCGGTCTGCGTCACTCATCCCCGTCCCCCTCACTCATCCCCCGGTCGGCAGCCCGGTCCGGGGCGCCGTGGCGAGGTGCGCGCCGACCCGCTTGACCATGAGGGTCATCTCGTACGCGACCTGGCCGACGTCCGAGTCGGCGTCGGCGAGGACGGCCAGGCAGCTGCCGTCACCGGCGGCGGTGACGAAGAGGAAGGCGTCCTCCAGCTCGACGACGGTCTGCCGGACCCTGCCCGCCTCGAAGTGGCGGCCCACGCCCTTGGCGAGGCTGTGGAAGCCGGAGGCGACGGCGGCGAGGTGCTCGCCGTCCTCGCGGGAGAGGTCCTGCGAGGCGCCGGTGGGCAGGCCGTCGCTGGAGAGCACCAGGGCCTTGCGGATGGAGCCGACGCGCTGGACGAGTTCGTCGAGGAGCCAGTTCAGCTCCCCGTTGCCGTGTGCGGAGCTGTGGGCTGCTGCGGCGTTCGGTGCGGTCATCGACCGTCCCCCTCGGGTGTCGTTCCTGGTGCTGTCGTTTCGGCGTTCTGCCGGCGGCCGCGCTGCCAGCCGCGCTGCATCGAGGCCATGCGGCTGCGCACCTCCTCGGCGTCGCGCTCGAAGGAGTCGGGTTCGGCGGCGGGGCCGGTGCCGGAGCCGGCCGTGGTGCCCTTCCGGTCGCCGTCCCGCCCGGCCGTGGCTCGGTCGTCGGCGCGCAGCTGGGGCGCGAGGCTGGCCTGGCGGACGCGGCGGGGCAGCCCGCCGAACGGGGCGGGGCTCTCCTGCGGTACGGGGACGAGGGTGGGCGCGGGGCGTACCCGGGCCAGCTCCATCGTGTCGTCGGTGCGGGAGCCGGAGGCGCCCGAGGAGCCCGGGATGCCGGACGAGCCCGACGAGCCCGTCGCCCCGGAGGAGCCCGTGGCCCCCCGGCGGGAACGGTCCTCGCCGTTCGTGCCGTTGACCCCGGTCACCCAGGTCACCCCGTCCGTACCGTTCACGCCGTCCTTGTCGGCCGGGCGGCCTGCCGGGCGGGTGCGGCCCGGCTCGTCGAGGCGCCGGCCGTGGTCGACGACGAGCGTCGGCGGGCGGCGGCGCGGCAGCGGGACGGGCCCGGCGGGCGTGTCGTCGTCGGCATGGACGCCGGGGCGGTCCGCGCTCTGCTGGTGCCGGCCCTGCTTCTGGCCCGGCTTCTGGTGCTGGTGCTGGTCGCCGCGGCGGCGGTGCTCGCGGGCCCGGAACAGGCCGCCCCGCTCGCTCTCGGTGTCGAGGAGGTCGGCCCCGCCGAGGAGGTCGTCGAGGCCGTCGGCGCCGAGCGGGGCCTCCAGCTCGACGGGGCCGTCGAGGGCCGCGTCGCGCACCTTGGTGAGGGCGGGCCGGCCGCCCGTCAGGCTCGCGGGGCCGGCGGTGTCCTTGCGGTCGGGGGTCGTGCGGTCCAGGCTCTTGCGGTCGAGCCGGAAGCCGGCGCCCTGGGTCTCGGGGGCGTCGGTGAGCAGCGCGGCCGGGATGAAGACGACCGCGGTGGTGCCTCCGTACGGGGAGGGCTGGAGCGAGACGCGGACGTTCTGGCGCTGGGCGAGGCGGCTGACCACGAAGAGGCCGAGGCGGTCGGTGTCGGAGAGCTCGAACTCGGGGGTCTCGGCGAGGCGCAGGTTGGCGTCGAGCAGTGCGTCGGGGTTCATGCCGAGGCCGCGGTCGTGGATCTCCAGGGTGAAGCCGTTGGCGACGCGCTCGCCGAGCACCTGGACGGCGGTGTGCGGCGGCGAGAACACGGTGGCGTTCTCGAGGAGTTCGGCGATGAGGTGGGTGAGGTCGGCGACGGCGGGGCCGCCGACGCCGAGCCGGGGCAGCCGGCGGACCTCGATGCGCTCGTAGTCCTCGACCTCGGCGACGGCGGCGCGGACGACGTCCATGAGCTGGACGGGCTTGCGCCACTGACGGGAGGGGGCGGCGCCGGAGAGGATCACCAGGCCCTCGGCGTGCCGGCGCATTCGGGTGGTGAGGTGGTCAAGACGGAACAGGTCGGCGAGCTCGTCGGTGTCCTCGGTGCGGCGCTCCATGGTGTCGAGGAGGGTGAGCTGGCGGTGCAGCAGGACCTGGTTGCGGCGGGCGAGGTTGACGAAGACCTCGGCGACGCCGCGGCGCATGTCGGCCTGCTTGACGGCGGCCTCGACGGCGGCGCGCTGGAGGGTGTTGAGGGCCTGGCCGACCTGGCCGACCTCGTCCTCGGCGTAGCGCAGGTGCGGCACCTCGGTCTCGATGTCGACGTGTTCGCCGGCGGCGAGCCGTCGCATGACGCTGGGCAGGCGGACGCCGGAGACCTCCTGGGCCTCCTTGCGGAGCAGGCGCAGGTCGCGGACGAGGTCGCGGCCGATGCGGACGGAGACGACGACGGAGACGAGGAGGGCGACGAAGCCGAGGACGCCGGCGACGCCCGCCTTGAGCAGCACGCTGTACGCGGCGGGCTGGACGCGGTCCTGGTAGCGGTCGCCCGCCGCGGTGTTCTCACGGGCGAGGTCGTCGAGGACGGGGGCGGTGTGCTCCTGCCACCGGTCGGCGGTGACGGCCCGGGGGTCGTCGGTGGCTCCCGCGGCGATGATCGACTCCTCCGCCTTGCGCAGGGGCGCGGTCTCGGGGCCGTTCCAGTACTGCTCGAAGCGCTGGCGTTCGGCCCCCGGCAGGATCTCCAGATTGGTCTGGTAGAAGAACTTCCGGCCGGCGACGAGGTCGGTGACGGCGCGGATCTCCTCGGTGGTGATGCGCTCGGCGATGAGCGCGGAGACGACGAGGGCGTCCTGGCGGGAGAGGAGTTCGCGGGCGCGGGTGACGCCGACGAGGGCGCGGCCCTGCTTGTCCATCTCGACGTTCTCCAGGGCGTGGAGGGTCAGGAGGAAGCTGTAGCAGGGGTCGACGAGCCGGCTGTAGAAGTCGAGGGCCTGCATGCGGCCGATGCTGCGGTTCTCCACGGAGCGGCGCAGCGAGGAGAGGCCGTCGAGGGCGTCGAGGACGGAGGTGAGCCGCTGGGCGGTGACGGGGCTCATCTCGCCGCGTACACCGGGGTCGGTCGCGTTGCGCCGGATCAGGGCGATCTGGCGGTCGGTGGCCTCGCGTTGCACGCGCAGCTCGGTCATGGCGTCGACGGCGCGGGGGTCGGCGAGGTAGACGAGGGACTGGCGGCGTTCCTTCTGGATGACGCGGACGGTGTCCTCGATGGGGTAGCCGACCTTGTCGACGATGTAGGCGACGTCGAGGAGTTGGCGGGCCTCGCGACCGGTGAGGACCGTCGCGAAGCCCCACAGGCAGGTGAGGGAGACGAGCGGCACCAGGAGCAACGCCACGATCTTCCTGCGGATGGACTTCCCGCGAAAGCGCATGGCCTCCCCCAGCTCGGCCTCCGCGGCCACGGAGGTCGTTCACATCGTCATGTCGTCACGCCCGGCGTCAACACGCGGCGTCAACCTTCAGTTTCAACAAACGGCGGCGCGAGCCTACTACTGCATCACAGCCATCTCGAAGACGCGTCCGGGCGATTTTCAGCCGGTCGAGTGAGTGTTGATCATGAGATGTCCCGGTATTCGGGTAGTTGGGTTCCGCCACTGTGGCGCAGGACACCTTGCGGGACACCGCGGGAGCCGCCAGGTTCCGCCTTCCCCATGATGGCTGGAACTGTTTGTTCCGCTGCGATCGTCTGATGGCCGGGGAGGGGGCCCGGCGAAACCTTTGCCCTCTCTCGTACGTCATTCTGTACCGGGGAGGGTTGTGTCCGCGTAAAGCGGCGCAAGACGGGCAGCAGCTTCCCCGGAGACATCGTTGGTGGGGAGTGACGAGCGCGATGGAACACGAGGCGCGGCCGGTGCGGCAGTTGTGGGTGGAGGACGAGAAGGGCCGTCGCCGGATGCCCGATCCGGTGCGGGCGGCCGCCGTGCGAGCCGTTCTGATCACTTCGGTGACGCTGATTCAGGCGATGGTCGCCTTCTTCTGCTCGATCGCCGGATCGTGGCTGGCGTTCCCGGTGACGGTCATGGCGGTGGGCAGCACCGTGGTGGCGACCTGGAGCGTGCTCGACGTGTGGGTCACGCGCCAGGTGTGGCGACAGCGCAACGGCGTCGTGTCGGAGCCGAGCAGCACGGCCCGCAAGCTGCGGCGCGAGCGGCGCCATGAGGAGCCGGCGGCCCTGTCCGAGGCCGCCTGAGCGACGAGGAGGGCGTTCGGCCCGGCCCCACGACTGGGGCCGGGCCGAACGCCTTCCTCATGACCGCTTCCGGCTACTCCGCCACGGAGGCGGGCGCGGGGCCCGCGGCCGGGGCCGCGGCGGGGTCGGGAGTACGGCGGAACATCCGGGTCGCCGTGATCTCGCCGTGGATGGTCTCGCCCTCCGCGCTCGGCTGGGGCAGGCCCGGGCGCAGGTGCTCCTCCACGCTGATGTACTTCAGGCCCGCCCGCAGGTCGGCGTCGTTGCGCAGCCGGATCACCAGCGGGAACTCGGCGAGAGCCGTCGTGTCGAACAGGCCCGTGGTGTACAGCAGCTGCACGCCGAGCGCGTCCGACACCGCCCGCTGGAGCTCCAGCAGATAGGTGGCGTTGGCGCGGCCGATGGGGTTGTCCAGGAACAGGGTGCCCGCGTGGCGGTGCTTGTCGCGGCCCCGGTCGTTGGAGCGGAGCGCGGCCATCGTGCAGTAGAGGGCGATGGCGGCGGTGAGCAGCTGGCCGCCGGAGAAGACGTCGCCCATCTGCCCGACCGGCACGCGCTCGGCGCGCAGCACCGCGTCCGGCTTGAGGATCTCGACGGCGACACCGCGCGGTTCGAGCGCCGCCTGGACCCCGCGCAGCAGCAGGGACATGCCGTCCCGGCGCAGGTCGGAGTTCTTCCGGACGGCGGCGCGGGTGGCCTCGTCGATCACCTCGCCGAGACGCTCGGTCAGCGTCGCCTGGTCGGGCTCCTCGAAGCGGATGCGCAGGAACTCCTGGCCCGACCACTCCCCCAGGCCCTCGGGCAGCCGGGAGAGCCGCTGGGCGGAGCGCAGGGTGGCGAGCGCGGACTCCACCAGGCCGCGCAGCCGGTCCACGATCGAGTCGCGGTTGCGCTCCAGCTGGGCCAGCTCGTCGGTGAGCACGCGCAGGCGCGGCGCGAAGGCCTCGGCCCACTTCGCCGCGTGCTCCGGCAGCGCGGCCGCGGGCAGTTCGCGGATCTGCTGGCGGGCCGGGGTGCGCACCTGCTCGAATCGGGTCGAGTTGGCGTGCCGTACGAGGATGTCACCGGCCTCGCGGACGGCGGCGTCGGCGGCGGACAGCTCGGCGGCGCAGGCGCGCAGCGAACGGCGGGCCTCCGTCGCCGAGTCGCGGGCCTCCGCCAGCGGTCCGGGATACGGCTCGGGCTCTCCCTGCTCGTCCTCCGCGTGGTCGCGCAGCAGGTCGCGCAGGAGCGCCGCGGTCTCGTCGAAGCCGCCGGCGGCGTCCTCGGCGGCCCGGTGGGCGTGGAGCAGTCCGGCGTGGGCCGCGCGCGCCGCCTCCAGCGCGTCGGTGCGGGCGGCGAGTTCGGTGGTGGCCGTACGGAGCAGGACCTGGGCGTGCTCGGCGTCGGCCGGGATCAGCTCCTCGGGCAGCTCGGTGTGCTCCTCGCCGTCCTCGGGGGCGAGCCGCTCGGCCTCGCCGCGCAGCCGGCCGAGCTTCTCGCTGGCCTCGGAGGCGCGCGTCTCCAGCTTCTGCACGAGGGCCTCGGCGCGGGCCGCGGCGGCCTGGCGGGAGGGGCCGTCGGCGCCGTCGGTGGACTCGAGGAGCTGTTCGGCGCGGGTGCGGACCTTGTTGGTGAGCCGGTCGAGCTCGGCGAGGGCCGCGGACTCGTCGCTCTCCGCGCGGGCCTGCTCGGCGCGCAGGTCGGCGCCGACGCCGACCTTCTCGTACACCTGGGAGGCGGCGCGGTAGGCCTCGCGGAGGGTGGGGAGCGCGACGCGCGGCGCGTCGGCGTCCTCCTCGGGCAGGTTCTCCGGAGCGCCGGCGATCTCGGCGCGCTCGGCGCGCAGCGCGCGGGCGGTGCGGTGGGCGTCGTCGGCGGCGCGCTGGGCGGCACGACGGTCCTCGTCGGCGGCGCGGGCCCGCTCCAGGCAGGTCTGGGCGCGGGCCTCGCACTCGGCGGCGTCGTCGGCGAGCTCGCGCAGCTTGGCCTGCCAGGCGGACCGCTCGCGCAGCCGGAAGGCGAGGCCGGCGAGCGCGTCGGCGACGCGGCGGGCGCGCTGGGCGGCTTCCTGGCGCTCGTCTCGCACCCGGGCGGCGTCGGCGGCGGCCTCCTCGGCCTCCGCCCGTACGGTGCGGGCCTCGGCGAGGGCGGCGGTCGCGGCCTCGGCGGCGGTGCGGGCGGAGGCCGCCGCGGCGGCCAGCTCGGTCAGCATGCCGGGCGGGCAGTCGGCGCGCCAGGCACCGATCCGGGCGGCCAGGGAGCGGTCGCCGGCGAGCCGGGCGGCGAGGGAGCGGATCTCCTCGTCGCGGGCGGCGGCGCGGGCGCGCAGCGCCTGACGCTCCTCGTCGGCGGCGTGCTCGTCGTGCATCGCCGGGTTCGGCGGCACGAGGAAGACGTCCCCGTCCTGGCCGGAGTCGGGCGCGGGCACGGGTGCGAGGAGGGCGGCGGCGGTGCCGACGGCGACGGTGGAGCGGGGCAGCAGGGCGGCGCCGCTCAGCACCTCACGGGCCCGGCCGTACGAGACGGGGTCGGTGATCACGACTCCGTCGACCAGCTCGGGGCGGGCGGCGAGGACGGCGGCGTGGTCGGCGGGGTCGACGGCCTGGGCGAGGTAGCGCCAGCCGGGGAGGGCGGGGATGCCGTGCTCGCCGAGGTACTCGACGGTGGCGAGGACGTCGGGGCCGGGCGGCAGCAGACCGCCGTCGCCGAGGGCGCCGAGGATGCGGTTGTCGTCGGCGGCGGCCGTGCGCAGGTCGAAGAGCTGGCGCTCGGCGGAGGCGATGGACTGGTCGAGCAGGGCGCGCAGGTCGTCGGCGTACCGGTCGAAGTCGGTGACGGTCAGCGGGCCGTCGGCGGCGCCGGTCGCGGCGGGGCCGAAGGCGGCACCGGGGACGGCGGTTCCGGGCCCTCCGGGGCGGTCCGGGGAGGCTCCGGCGGCGCGGCCCTCGGTGGCGACCGGGTCGCCGTCCGGGCCCGAGGCGGCGGTGCCGGGGTCGCCTGCCGCGGTGCCGTCGCGGTCCGTGTGGCCGTCCTCCCGGAGACCGCCGGTACGGCGGGCGCCGGACGCGGAGGCGGTGTCCGGGGCGCCGGTGCGCTGTCCCGGCAGCGGGGAGCCCGCGCCCTGCCCGGCGCCGGGCAGGCTCAGCAGCTCGGCCAGGCGCTCCTCGGCGGCCAGCGACTCGGCGGCGCGGCGCTCGGCGTCGTAGGCGTGCTCGGCGGCCTCGGCCGCGTCGGAGGCACGGGCGGCGGCGAGTTCGGCGCGGGATTCGGCGGCGGCGGCCTCGCGGGCGCGTTCGGCGGTCGTGCGGGCGGCCTCGCGGGCCGCGTCCCACGCGGCGACCGTGGTCTTCTCGGCGTCGCTGGCGGCGAGGGCGGCGCGGGCCGGGTCGGCGTCGGGCGCGGTGTCGTCGAGCCAGCCGGCCCGTACCGCCTCGGCGGTCTCCTGCTCGACCTCGGCGAGGCGCTGGCGCAGGTGGCCGGCCTCGCTGCGGGCGCGCTGGGCCTCGGTGGCGGCTGCGGTGGCATCGCGGTGGGCGGTCTCGCCGGCCTCCTGTAGGGCGGCGGAGCGCTCCTCCTCCTCGGCGGCCTGCCGCTCGCCCTCCTCGGCGGCGGCGGCCAGGGCCCGTACGAGATCGGCGGCGGCCTTGGCGCGGGCGGCGAGCGCCGGGGCGGCGTCCCGCTCGGCCTCGCGGATGGCGGCGGCGACGCGCGCGGAGCGGTCGCTCGCGGCGCGGTGGCGGAGCACGGACTCGGCGGCCTGCCACGCGGCGTGCAGGGTGCGGGCGTCGGTGAGCTCGCGGCGCTGGGAGGCGGCGCCCTTCTCGGCGGCGGTCAACGCCAGGGAGGCGTGCCGGTACGCGAGTTCGGCGGCGACGAGGGCGCTGCGGCCGCGCGCGGTCTCGGCCTCGGAGACGGCGTGGGCGGCGGAGGTGACCTGCTGGGCGAGCTCGGCGGCCCGGCCGCGCTCCTCGGCGGCGCGGGCGGAGAGCCGGCGGGCGAGGGTGCGGGTGCGGCGCTCGGCGCCGGCGTGCACGTCGCGGGCGCGGGCGCGGGTGTCGGCGGCCTCGACGATGCGGGTGAGGAGGTCGACGGAGCCGGCGGTGAAGTCCCGTTCGGCGGTGAGCTCGGCGCGGCGGCCCAGTTTGTTGCCGAATCCGCTCACCAGGTCGGCGAGGCCGTCGGTGTCGCGGGTGTCGGTGACGGCGCGCAGCAGGAGATCCGTGAAGTCGGAGTCCTTCTTGACCGCGAAGAGGCCGGCGGCCTCGCCCTCGTCGGCGTTCATCTCGCGCTGGTAGCGGAAGAGTTCGGGGTCGAGGCCGAGGTCGCCGAGGTGCTCGTTCCAGCGGTCGTGGATCTCCTCCCAGTAGACCTCCAGGTGCGGATAGGCCTTGCCCGCCTCGGTGAGGGCGTCGCGGAAGCCCTTCATGGTGCGGCGGCGGCCGGTGGCGCCGGAGGTGCCCTCGGCGGCCGGGCGGACGGAGGTGGCCTCGGCGACCGGCAGGTTGTCGAGGCTGAGCCCCGGGCCGGGTCGGAAGGAGTACCAGGCCTCGGCGAACTTGCGGGGGTCGTTGGAGACCTGGCGGCCGCGCCACTCGCTGGCCTTGCCGACGACGACGAGTTCGCCGGTGAGGGTGTGCTGCCACTCCAGGGCGACGTGACCGCAGTCGTCGGCGAGGAGGAACTTGCGGAGCACGCCGGAGCTGGCGCCGCCGAGGGTGTTGCGGTGGCCGGGAAGCATGACCGAGAAGATCAGCTTGAGGAGGACGGACTTGCCGCCGCCGTTCTCCAGGAAGAGCACGCCCGCGGGGGCGGGGCGGCGCGGCGGGCCGACCGGCTCGTCCTCGAAGAACTCCGCCTGGGTGGGCGCGGGGTGGGGCACGGGCGCGCCGACTCCGCGCAGGTCCAGGACGGTGTCGGCGTAGCGGGCACCGGCCGGGCCGATGGAGTAGAGGCGGACCCGGGACAGCTCGTACATGCGGCGGACTCTCGTGCTTGTCGTACTCGGTCGGGACGGTCGGTCGGTCGTGACGGTAGGTCGGGGCGGTCGGTCGCGTCGGGCGGTGACGCGGGACGGTGGGGGACGGTCGGGCGGTTACGCGTGGAAGGGCAGGCCCGCGTCGGCGGCGATCTCCAGGTCGTCGCCCTCGGGCGGCGGCAGGAGCGTCGCGGTGCCGTCGCTGACGGGGACGATGCCGAGGTCGAGGAGCTCGGCGAGGGCGGCGCTGCCGGCCATGTCGCGGACCTGGAGCTGGTAGCGGGCGGTGGTGCGGTAGGAGCCGCCGGACTCGTCGCCGGTGCGCTGGAGGAAGCCGGAGTCGGTGAGGAAGGCGACGGCCTTGCCGACGATGCCGGTGGTGGAGCCGGCCAGGCGGCGGGCGTCCTTGGTGGCACCGGTGGCGCTGCGGCGGGCGTAGATCCGCCAGGCGGCCTCCAGGCCGGGGGCGTCGGTCTCGGGGTCGGTGTTCTCGCCCTGCTGCTCGGCGCGCTCCTCCAGGCGGCGGCAGGCCTGTCGCACGAAGGCGTCGACGCCGTTGACGGTGAGCCGGCCGATGTAGCCGTCGTCGGCGAGGTCCTCGGGGCGGGGGAAGGCCATGGCGGCGACGGCGAGGTGGGCGAGGCCGTGCAGGAACCGGTCGGCGGAGTCGGTGGAGGCACGGCGGGCGTAGTCGCCCATGCGGACGGCGAAGACGGAGTCCTCGCCCGCGGTGACGGCCATGCCGGCGCGCGGGGAGACCTCCAGGACGACGAGGCCGAGGCCGGTGGCGACGGCGTCGGCGAGCCGCGCGAAGGAGGAGTCCTCGCGGTAGCGGCGCAGCAGCTCGGCGTATTCGGCGTCACGGGCGGGCAGCAGCTTGGGCTGCAGACCGAAGGAGACGAGCCGGGCGGCGTCGGCCGCGTCGGCGGGCGTCAGCGCCGTGGGCGCGGCGGGGGTCCTGGGGGCCTCCGGCTCGCTCCACGCGTCGTTGTGCTCGACGTGGTGTTCGCTCACGGCTGGGGCTCCTCGGGACGCTGGGTGGGTTCGGGCAGGGGAAGGCGTACGGGCGTGACGGTGACGGGCGGCGGCGCGGCCACCGGCTCCTCGCCGGCCCGCTCCCCGCGCGGCAGCGGCACGGCCCGCACGAACGGCCGCGCCACCGGACCGCTCGCCGTCCCCACGACCACGGCCTCCACCCGCGGCCCGTCCCCCGTCGGCTCCGTCCCGACGACGGCGGGCCGCTCCACGGCGACACGCGTCACCCGCAGGCGCGGGGCGGGGGCGGGGGTGCCGCCAGAGGCGAGGGGGGCGTCGCCCTCGGCCGCGCCACCGGCCGGGCGGGCCGCGCCGGGCGCGTCCGGCGCGTCGGAAGGCGCCGACACGGGTGGCTCGGCGCCGGACGGGCGGTCGTCGGTGGTGATGATCGGTGCGGCATCCGCGGCGGGGGCCTCGCCGGCCTCGTCCGGCGCGTCGGAAGGCGCCGACACGGGCGACTCGGCGCCGGCCGGGTCGCCGGGCACGGTGACGGGCACCGTGAGGGCGGCCTCAGCCGCGACAGCCGCCGCGGGGGCCGGACCCGCGGCCTCGGACGGCGCGGGCGGCTCCGGCTCGGCGGGGCGGGGTACGGGGAGGGCGGGGGCCGTCGTGGCGGTGGGGGGAGCGCCGCCCTCGGGGGTGGTGGGCAGGGGGGCCGCGTCGGCGGGAAGGGAGCCGCCGGCCGCGCAGGTCTCACAGGCGCCGGGGGCGTGCGGGCACGTGGGCGCGACGGAGACAGGCGCGGTGGGGGCGGTGGTCGGTGACGCGTCCGCCGCGTCGGAGCACAGCGGCTCCTCCGGGGCGGTGTCGGCGGGGCCGAGGGCGGTCATGAGGACTCCTTGCGGTCCGCCGCCATGCCGGCCGCGTCGAGGAGGGCGGTGCCGACGATGAGGTCGGCGCCGCCGAACTCGGGGTCGTCGAGGGGGGTGCCGTCGTCGACGGCGAAGAGGAGGCGTTCCTCGCCCTGGCGGTAGGCCGTGCCGACCGGCGGGCTGGCGGCGTGGACGGCGAGGAGGGCGACCAGATACGGCAGGTCGCGGTCTCGACGGCGGGCGTCCGCGAGGAGGCCGGAGAGCCGCCGCGGGGCGTCGTGCTCCAGGTCGAGCAGCTCCATGGCGCTCGCCAGCTGCTCCTCGCTGAACCGGCTGTCGTCAGGGGTGGCGATCAGGTCCGGTTCGGGCATCTCGGCGCCCAGGTGCTGGCGCTCCACCGGCGGGGTGAGGAGCATCTCGACGAGGTCGCCGACGCGGACGGAGGCGGGGGTGCGCAGCCCGGTGCCGTGGGCGAAGAAGGCGTCGGTGACCTTGATGGCCTGCTCGACGGGCAGCGGGAGGACCGGGGCGACCAGCTGTCCATACAGGTCGAGTCCGGTGTACGCGGTGGGCGCGGCGAAGGCCTGGCGGTCCTGCTCGGCGCGGAACAGCGGGCCGGCCTCCAGGAGGCGGGACTGGAGCTGGGTGTGCCGGCGGATGCAGTCCTTGACGATGTCGACGAGCTCGGCGGCACGACGCTTGTGCTCTTGGTCCTCCGCCTCGTCGCGGGCCTTGCGGATGTTGGTGAGGATGGCGTTCTCGTGGCGGTAGCGGTCGGCGACGTGGTCGAGCGCCTCGGCGATCATGTCGGGGACCGTGTTGAGCCAGTCGACCGCGCGGACGTTGCGCCGGGTGGCCTCCAGGGTCTTGCGGAGGGTCTCCGCGTACTGCACGGTCCGGTAGCGGGCCTGCTCCGCGGCGAGCTGGGCGTCGGCGAGGCGGCCCCGGTTGATGAGGACCTCCAGCTTGACCTCGGCGGCGATCTGGGCGCTGGTGACGTCCGTGTCGAGGGCGCCGACGAGGACGTTGACGGCTTCGTCGGTCGTACGGAGGTAGACGCCGCCGCCGTAACCCGGCACCTCTTCGATGAGCTTGAAGTCGTAGTCACGGCGGGTGTAGACGCCGTCGGATCCGAACGTGCCGTAGACCGCGCGGAAGCCGCGGTCGACGCTGCCGACGTTGATCAGGTTCTCCAGGACCCAGCGGGCGACCCGCTCGTGCTCGGCGGCGGGGCGCTCGGGGGCCTGGGCGGCGACGCGGGGCAGCAGACGGGCGATTATCTGCTCGCTGTCGGCGCCGGTGTCGAAGTCCATGTTGAGCGTGACCAGGTCGATCGCGGCGAGGGCGACCTCGGCCATCGCGTAGACCGAGTACTCACCGGCCAGATTCGCCTTGCGCGCGTCCAGATCGTGCAGCGGGGCGGTGCACGCGAGCGCGCGGAGCCGCCGCGCGAGCCCTTCGTCGGCGGCCGGGCCCTGCGCGGGGCGCGGCCCCGCGCTGAGCTGGGGCGGAGCGAGGTCCGTCGAGGCAGGCGAAGTCACGGTGCACAGAGTAGGTCCTCGAACTGACAACGGTCGAAACGGCGCTTATGCGACCGCTGCGCGACCACTGTGGGACCGCTGTGCGACCGCGACCGCGACCCGACCGCAGCCCGCGCGCCCGGCCCCGGTCGCTCCGGCCGCGACCCCGCCCGCCCCGGCGCCCGTTCACGCCTCCGGCTCGTCGACCGCCTTCGCGTACGCGTCGACGATGCGAGTGCGGGAGTCGTCCAGGTAGCGGACGAGGAGCTGCTCGGCGCGGTCTCGCTCTCCGGACCGGAGGACGTCCAGAATCTCCCGGTTTCGCAGGAGATAGGGCTCATGGAGCCCCCGCGGGTCGTCCACCATGTGGAAGGCCAGGCGGAGTTCGGCGAGCACGCCGCGCATCAGTTCGTCGGTGCGGGCGCTGCCGGCCAGGGCGACGAGTTCGCGGTGGAAGTGGATGTTGGCGGTCGAGACGCCCTTCCAGTCCTCGGCGTGGGCGGCCCGCTCGCCCTCGGCGACGGCGGCGGCGAGGCCGTCGACCGGGAACGGCGGCTCCCCGAGCCCGCGCACGACGGCGCATTCGACGAGCCGTCGGGTGCGGTAGATGTCGGCGACGTCGTCGACGGCGAGGACCCGGACGAAGACGCCCCGGTTGAGCCGGTGGACGAGCAGCCGTTCGTGGGTGAGCAGCCGGAAGGCCTCGCGCAGGGTGTTGCGGGACACCCCGAGGGCGCCGCCGATGCTCTCCTCGGACAGGCGGGTGCCGGGCGGGAAGAAACCCTCGGCGATCCGGGTGCGCAGGATGTCGGCGACCCGTTCCGCCGTGCTCGTACGTCCCAGCAGGGCGCGGTCGTCGGCCAGTTCGCCGAATCCGTCCATCGTGCCTCGTTCCCTCCGTCGTCCGCGGCCGAGTCAATCGCAGGAAGGGGCGTGGAACAAGGACGAGCCGACACGTCTCTTGTCGGATCGTTGAACAATCCCTACATTGAACGACACCGCACCGCTCCTCACTCCTCCTCCCTCTGCGAGGTGCAGATGAGCACGACCAAGCCCCAGCAGCAGACCCGGGACCAACGACCCGACGACACCGGCGCGTTCGCGTGGCTGCGCGCCCTCGGACCGCGCGGCCGACGCGCCTTCGGCGGCGCTTTCGGCGGTTACGCCCTCGATTCGTACGATTTCTTCACGCTGCCGCTGTCCATGGTGGCCATCGCCGCCTACTTCGGCCTCGACAAGGGACAGACCGGTCTCCTCACCACCGTCACCCTGGTGGTGTCGGCCCTCGGCGGCGCGCTCGCCGGCATCCTCGCCGACCGGATCGGGCGGGTGCGGGCGCTGATGATCACGGTGGCCACCTACGCCCTCTTCACCGTCCTGTGCGGCTTCGCGCCCAACTACGAGACGCTGATGGTCTTCCGCGCCCTTCAGGGCCTCGGCTTCGGCGGCGAGTGGGCGGTGGGCGCGATCCTGGTCGCCGAATACGCCTCCGCCCGGCACCGGGGCCGCACCCTCGGCGGCATCCAGAGCGCCTGGGCGGCCGGCTGGGCGCTCGCCGTGATCGTCTACACGCTGGTCTTCCAGTTCGTCGACGCCGACACCGCGTGGCGGATCATGTTCTGGACCGGCGCCCTGCCCGCCCTGCTCATCGTCTACGTGCGCCGCAACGTCGAGGACGCCCCGCAGGCGGCCGAGGTGCGCCGCGCGAGCGCCGACCGCGGCTCGTTCACCGCCGTCTTCAAGCGCCCGCTGCTCGGCACCACGCTCTTCGCCGTGCTCCTGTCGACCGGTGTCCAGGGCGGCTACTACACGCTCGCCACCTGGGTCCCGACCTTCCTCAAGACCGAGCGCGGGCTCACGGTCGTCGGCACCGGCGGCTACCTCACCTTCCTGATCTCCGGGGCCTTCATCGGCTACCTCACCGGCGGCTACCTCACCGACCGGCTCGGCCGGAAGAAGAACATCGCGCTCTTCGCGGTCCTGTCCGCGCTCGCCGTGCTCGCCTACACCCACATCCCGGCCGGGGCGAACGACCTGCTCCTGGTCCTCGGCTTCCCGCTCGGCTTCTGCATGTCGGCCATCTTCAGCGGCTTCGGCTCCTTCCTCGCCGAGCTCTATCCGACGGCCGTGCGCGGCACCGGCCAGGGCTTCACCTACAACACCGGCCGCGCCGTGGGCGCGCTCTTCCCGACCCTGGTCGGCTACCTCGCCGACAGCTGGGGCGTGGGCGGGGCACTGGTGTTCGGCGCCGTCGGCTACGGACTCGCCGTCATCGCCCTGCTCGGCCTGCCCGAGACCCGGGGGAGGGAACTCGTATGAGCCTCCCGACGGCCGGAGACCGCGCCGGCGACCCCGCCGGCGACCCCGAGCACGCCCCCGCGACGCCCGCGCCCCAACCCGCCTCCGGCCCCGCGCCCGACCCGCGTACGGCCCGCGCGCGAGCCCGCGCCGGGGCGACCGGCCCCACCGCCGGCTGGGCCCCGGGCCACACCCAGGCCAACCTGATCGCGGTGCCCGCGGACTGGGCGTACGACGTGCTGCTGTTCTGCACCCGCAACCCCCGGCCCTGCCCGGTCCTCGACGTCACCGACACAGGCTCCTGGCGGACCCGGCTCGCCCCGGACGCCGATCTGCGCACCGACATCCCGCGCTACCGGGTGTGGGAGCACGGGCGGCTGGTCGACGAACCGGCGGACGCGACCCCGTACTGGCGCGGCGACCTGGTGTCGTTCCTCATCGGCTGCAGCTTCACCTTCGAGGGGGCCCTCGCCGACGCGGGGGTGCCGCTGCGCCACATCGAGCAGGGCCGGAACGTGTCGATGTACGTCACCGACCGGCCCTGCCGGCCCGCCGGGCGGCTGCACGGGCCGATGGTGGTGTCGATGCGGCCGGTGCCCGCCGCCCTCGTCCCGACCGCGCGGCGGATCAGCGGACTGCTGCCCGCCGTGCACGGGGCGCCGGTGCACGCCGGCGACCCGGCGGCCCTGGGCATCGCGGATCTCTCCCGGCCCGATTTCGGCGACCCGGTGGTCGCCGAGCCGGGGGACGTGCCGGTGTTCTGGGCCTGCGGGGTCACCCCCCAGGCGGCCGTGACGGCCTCACGTCCGCCGTACGCCCTCACCCACGCGCCGGGGCGGATGCTGGTCACGGACGTACGGGACGCGGAATACCGCGTACCGGTGTGACGCCGGAGGCGGCTGGGATCGTGCTCTTCTGCACGGAAAGGAAAGGAAACCTCTCATGACCCGGGTCTCGATCGACCTCAACGCCGACCTCGGCGAGGGCTTCGGCCGCTGGACGCTGACCGACGACGAGCAGTTGCTGTCGGTCGTCACCAGCGCCAACGTGGCCTGCGGCTTCCACGCGGGGGACGCGGCGACCATGCGCCGCGTCTGCGAGCTCGCGGCGGAGCGGGACGTACGGATCGGGGCCCAGGTCTCCTACCGGGACCTCGCCGGCTTCGGCCGGCGCGCCATGGACGTGCCGCCGGCCGAGCTGGCGGCGGAGGTCGCGTACCAGATCGGCGCCCTGGAGGTGTTCGCCCGCGCCGCCGGCTCCCGGGTGGCGTACGTCAAGCCGCACGGCGCGCTCTACAACCGCGTGGTGCGCGACGAGGAGCAGGCGGCGGCGGTCGTGGACGGGGTGCTCCTCGCCTCGGCCGGACTGTCCGGGCACGGACCATCCGGCGGCGGCCCGGCCGCATACGGGCTGCCCGTTCTCGGACTGCCCGGGTCACGGCTGCACGAGGCCGCCGTGAAGGCCGGGCTGCCCGTCGTCGGCGAGGCGTTCGGCGACCGTGCCTACCGGGCCGACGGCACCCTGCTGCCACGGGGGCAGGAGGGCGCCGTCGTGACCGACCCGGCGGAGGTGGTGGAGCGGTCGCTGTCCATGGCCCGGTTCGGCGTGGTCACCGCCCGCTGCGGACGCTCGGTCGCCGTCCGGGCCCGCTCGCTGTGCCTGCACGGCGACACGCCCGGCGCCGTGGAGCTGGCCCGGCGGGTGCGGGCGCAGCTGGAGTCCGCCGGGGTCCGGGTGGAGGCCTTCGCATGAGGGCCCGCAAGGTGTTCCGGGTCGGCGAGCGCGGCCTGCTGGTCGAGCTGGTGAGCGGGGAGGCGACCGAGGCCTTCCACGCCGAGCTGCTGCGCCGGCGCGAGGCGGGCGCGCTGCCCGCCGTACGGGAGATCGTGCCGGCGGCGAGGACGGTGCTCCTCGAAGGAGTGGCGGCTCCGGACCGGCTCGCGGCCGAGCTGCGTTCCTGGGACGTTCCCGTGCTGCACGCGCGCGCGGCGGCCTCGGTGGAGGTGCCGGTGCGCTACGACGGGCCCGACCTCGCCGACGTGGCCGATCTGTGGGGGGTGTCCGTGGAGGCGGCGGTGCGGATCCACTCGGAGACCGGATTCCGGGTCGCCTTCTGCGGGTTCGCGCCGGGCTTCGGCTATCTCACGGGGCTCGGCGGACGGTACGAGGTGCCGCGGCGGGCCACTCCGCGCACCTCCGTCCCGGCCGGCTCGGTCGCGCTCGCGGGGCCGTACACCGGGGTGTACCCGCGTTCCTCGCCCGGCGGCTGGCAGCTGATCGGCACGACGGACGCGGTGCTGTGGGACACGGCCCGCGAGCCGGCCGCGCTGCTCTCCCCCGGCACCCGGGTGCGTTTCACGGTGGCGGGCCGATGACCGACCGTGCCTTCGCCGTCGTACGGGCCGGGGCGCTGACCACCGTGCAGGACCTGGGGCGTCCGGGCTACGCGCACCTGGGCGTGCCGCGCTCCGGGGCCCTCGACCCGGACGCCGTACGGCTCCTCAACCGGCTGCTCGGCAACCCGGAGGGCGCCGCCGTCCTGGAGACCACGCTCACCGGGTGCGCGGTGCGGCCGCGCTGCGCGGTGACGGCAGCGGTGGGCGGGGCGCCCTGCCCGGTGACGGTGGACGGCCGGCCCGCCGCCTGGGGCACTCCCGTACGGGTCGGGCCCGGGCAGCTCCTGGAGGTGGGCGCGGCGGCGCGCGGGCTGCGCTCGTACGTGGGGTTCGGCGGCGGCGTCGCGGTCGAACCGGTGCTCGGCAGCCGCTCCACCGACCTGCTGTCGGGGCTCGGCCCGGCGCCGCTGGCGGGCGGGGCGGTGCTGCCGCTGGGGGCGGCCACGGCCGTACGGGGGTCGGTCGACGCTCCCCCATGGCCGGGCCCGCGGGACGAGCTCGTCCTGCGGGTCCGGCTCGGGCCGCGTGACGACTGGTTCACTCCCGGCGCCCTGGCATCCCTCGCCACGCGCGCGTGGCGGGTCTCGTCGGCGAGCAACCGCATCGGACTGCGCACGGAGGGCCCGCCCCTGGAGCGGGCCGTCGACGGTGAACTGCCCAGTGAGGGCATGCCCCTGGGCGCGGTGCAGGTGCCGCCGGACGGCCGTCCGGTGGTGTTCCTCGCCGACCATCCGACGACCGGCGGCTATCCGGTGGTGGCCGTCGTCCGGGAGGCGGACCTGGCGGCGGCGGCACAGGCGGTGCCGGGGACGGCGGTGCGGTTCGTGCCGTACCGCTGACGCGGCCGGGCGGGCGGGCGGGCGCCACCGGAGCGCGCGACCACGCTGCTGCCAGGACGGGTCAGCGGGCCCGGTCGCCCGCCGTGGACGGGTTGTCGTCCTCGGGCGGGCCGTAGCCCCCGCCGCCCGGGGTGCGGACGACGAGGACGTCACCGGGGCCGACGTCGGTGGTGTCGACGCCCTCCAGCCGCTCGACGCTGCCGTCGGCGCGTTCGACCGTGTCGACGCCGAGCGCGCCCGGCAGGCCGCCCGCCCTGCCGTACGGCGGGACGCGGCGGTGGCCGGTGAGCAGGGCGACCGTCATGGGTTCCAGGAAGCGGATACGGCGCTCGACACCGTCTCCGCCGTCGTGGCGGCCGCGGCCGCCGCTGCCGTCCCGCACGGCGAAGGCGTCGACCCGGACCGGGAGGCGCCACTCCAGGATCTCGGGGTCGGTGAGCCGGGAGTTGGTCATATGGGTCTGTACGGCGTCGGCGCCGGCGAAGTCCTCGCCCGCGCCGGAGCCGGAGGCGACCGTCTCGTAGTACTGCACGCGGTCGTTGCCGAAGGTGACGTTGTTCATCGTGCCGGAGCCTTCGGCCTGGACGCCGAGGGCCGCGTAGAGGGCGCCGGTGACGGCCTGGGAGGTCTCGACGTTGCCGGCGACGGTGGCCGCCGGGTAGCGGGGCGCGAGCAGGGAGCCCGGTGGGACGCGCACGTCGAGCGGCTCCAGGCAGCCGCTGTTGAGCGGGATGTCGTCGTCGACGAGGGTGCGGAACACGTACAGGACGGCGGCCAGGACGACGGAGGTGGGCGCGTTGGCGTTGCCCGGCAGCTGCGGGGAGGTGCCGGTGAAGTCGAGGACGGCGCCGCGCCGTTCGCGGTCCACGCGCACGGAGACCTGGATGACGGCGCCGGCGTCGGTCTCGTAGCGGCAGGAGCCGTCGCGCAGTCCGGCGACGATGCGGCGGACGGACTCCTCGGCGTTGGCGCGGACGTGCCGCATATAGGCGTGGACGACGTCGAGGCCGAACTGGTCGACGGCCTTGCGGAGTTCCTCGATGCCCTTCTCGTTGGCGGCGATCTGGGCGCGCAGGTCGGCGAGGTTGGTGTCCGGATCGCGTGAGGGGTACGGGGCGCCGGTGAGCAGCGCCCGGGTCTCCGCCTCGCGCAGTCTGCCGTCACGGACGAGGAGCCAGTTGTCGAAGAGGACGCCCTCCTCGTGGACGGTGCGGCTGAAGGCGGGCATGGAGCCGGGGGTGATGCCGCCGATCTCGGCGTGATGGCCGCGGGAGGCGACGAGGAACAGCAGGTCCGTGCCGGTGTCGTCGAAGACGGGTGTGACGACGGTGACGTCGGGAAGGTGGGTGCCGCCGTGGTAGGGGTCGTTGATGGCGTACGCGTCCCCGGGGCGCAGGTCGTCGGCGTTGCGGCGCAGGACCTCCTTGATGGACTCGCCCATGGAGCCGAGGTGGACGGGGATGTGGGGGGCGTTGGCGATGAGGTTGCCGTCGGGGTCGAACAGGGCGCAGGAGAAGTCGAGGCGTTCCTTGATGTTGACGGAGTGGGCGGTGTTCTCCAGGCGGACGCCCATCTGCTCGGCGATCGCCATGAAGAGGTTGTTGAAGACCTCCAGGAGGACGGGGTCGACGTCGGTGCCGGCGGCGGTGCGGGCGGGGCGGGGGGTGACGCGGCGCAGCAGGAGGTGGCCGCCCTCGGCGGCGGTGGCGCGCCAGCCGGGGTCGACGAGTGTGGTGGCGTCGTCCTCGGCGAGGATGGCGGGGCCGTCGACGGTGTCGCCGGGGCGCAGGTCCTCCCGCCGGTACAGCGGGGTCGGCATCGGCTCGCCCCCGCTGTACGTGGTGACCGTCGCCCGGGGCGTGAGGGCGCCCTCACGAGCGGCCTGGGGGACGACGACGGGGCCGTGCGGTCCTGTGGTGCCGACGGCCTCGACGGACACGGCCTCGACGACGACAGGGGCGTCCGTGGTGAAGCCGTACCGTCGCAGGTGCGCGGCTGTGAACTCGGTTTTCATCGTATCTGCGGATGTGAGCGGTACGGGGAGGCTCGCGTCGGTGCCGGCGTAACGCAGCAGCACGCGCGCGGCGGTGGTGATCGCCTCGTCGGGCAGTCCCTCGGCGCGCAGTTCGGCGCGGGTCCGGTCGGCGAGTTCCGCACAGAGCCGGGTGACCCGCTCGGCGGTGGCGGGGTCTTCGGCGGTGCCGGGCGCCTCGGCGGTGCCGGGGTCGTCGGCGGTGCCGGGGTCGTCGAGTGCGGCCTCGACGGACTGCTCCCGCATGGCGGTGGCATCGGCGAGGCCGATCCCGTACGCCGAGAGGACCCCGGCGAGCGGCGGTACGACGACGGTGTCGACGCCCAGGGCGTCGGCGACGGCGCAGGCGTGCTGGCCGCCGGCGCCGCCGAAGCAGGTGAGGGCGTAACGGGTGATGTCGTGGCCGCGCTGGACGGAGATCTTCTTGACCGCGTTGGCCATGTTGAGGACGGCGATCTCCAGGAAGCCGGCGGCCACGTCCTCCGGGCGGCGGTCGCCGCCGATCTCGGCGGCGAGCGCCGTGAACCGCGTGCGGACGACGTCGGCGTCGAGCGGCTGGTCGCCGTGCTCCCCGAACACGGCGGGGAAGTGGTCCGGTTGGATCCGCCCGAGCATGACGTTGGCGTCGGTGACGGTCAGCGGGCCGCCGCGGCGGTAGCAGGCGGGTCCGGGGACGGCTCCGGCTGAGTCCGGCCCGACGCGGTAGCGCCGGCCGTCGTAGTGGAGGACGGAGCCGCCGCCCGCGGCGACGGTGTGGATGCTCATCATGGGGGCGCGCATCCGCACCCCGGCGACCCGCGTGCCGAGTTCCCGCTCGAACTCGCCCGCGTAGTGCGAGACGTCCGTCGAGGTGCCGCCCATGTCGAAGCCGACGACCCGGTCGAAGCCGGCCTGTTCGGAGGTGCGGGCCATGCCGACCACGCCGCCGGCCGGGCCGGACAGGACGGCGTCCTTGCCCCGGAAGTGGGCGGCCTCGCGCAGTCCGCCGTTGGACTGCATGAACATCAGCCGGATGCCGGAGAGTTCACGGGCGACCTCGTCGACGTACCGGCGCAGGATCGGCGAGAGGTACGCGTCGACGACGGTGGTGTCGCCACGTGGGACGAGCTTGATGAGCGGACTGACCTCGTGGGAGCAGCTGACCTGCGTGAAGCCGGCGGCGCGGGCGAGTGCCGCGACGCGGGTCTCGTGGGCGATGTGGCGGTAGCCGTGCATCAGGACGACGGCGGCGGAGCGCAGTCCGTCGCGGTGGGCGCCGGCCAGGGCGGCGGTGACGGCGTCCTCGTCGAGAGGCGTGACGACCCGGCCGTGGGCGTCGACCCGTTCGGGGACCTCGATCACCCGCGCGTACACCGCTTCGGGCAGCACGATACGGCGGTCGAAGATGCGGGGCCGGTTCTGGTAGGCGATGCGCAGGGCGTCGCGGAAGCCGGCGGTGATCAGCAGGACGGTGGGCTCGCCGCGCCGCTCCAGCAGGGCGTTGGTGGCGACGGTGGTGCCCATCTTGACGACGGCGATCCGCTCGGCGGGGACGGCTTCGTCGGGGCCGAGGCCGAGGAGAAGCCGGATTCCGGCGACGGCGGCGTCATGGGGCCGGGCCGGGTCGTGCGAGAGCAGTTTGCGGGTGACGAGCCGGCCGTCGGGACGCCGGCCCACGATGTCGGTGAAGGTGCCGCCGCGGTCGATCCAGAACTCCCAGCGTCCGGTCATTCCCCCATTGTGGCCGCGAGGGCCCGGGACAGGGCGTGCTCGGCGCGGGCGTCGAGCCGGGTGCCGGTTCCGGTGGCGGAGTGACGCAGCTCGGTGGCGGCGAGCAGGAGCAGCTGCGGCAGCAGGTCGCCGCAGCGGCGTACGACCCAGGCGGTCCCGGCGGTGGCGAGCCAGAGCAGGGCGTCCGTACGGGTGGGCGGAGGCTGTTCGGGTTCGCGGGACGGCGGTGTGCCGTGGGCGAGGCCGCGGTCGTGGAGGAGCCGGTGGAAGGCTGCGGCGACGGCGCGGTGGCCGCGCTCGCCGGGGTGGAGCCGGTCGGCGCTCCACAGGGTGCGGTCCTCGGTCCAGCCGGGATCGTCGAGATGGAGGTGGACGGCGCCGTACCGGGCGGAGAGCGCGTGGACGACGGCGTTGACCGCCCGCTGCCGCCGGGCCAGCGGCCGGGCGAGGGCGGCGGGCAGGCCGAGCATCCGTCCGGGGTCGGGGAGGCACGCGGTGAGCAGGACGGTGCCGGTGGCGGAGAGTTCGCCGCAGACGCGGTCGAGGCGGCGGGCGAGCGGTCCGATGTCGAAGGTGCGGCGCAGGGTGTCGTTGACGCCGACGACGACGGACGCGAGCTGGGGGCGTAGCGCCAGCGCCCTCGGCAGTTGGATTTCGGCCACGTCCCGGCTCTGCGCCCCGCTGATGGCGAGGTTGGTGAAGACGACCCCCTCCCCACCCGGCCGCAACCCCTCCGCGAGCAACGCGGCCCACCCCCGCCACCGCGCACCGACCGGGTCGCCCACGCCCTCGCTGAGCGAGTCGCCGAGCACCACGAACCGGGTGACGGGCGGCGCGATGAGCGCCGGACGTGGGGTGGGGGCCGGGCGGGCGGGCGCCGGGACGGTGGGCGCCGGGCCGGTCGGCGCCAGGTCGGCGGATGCCGGGACGGTGGGCGCCAGACCGGCGGGCACCAGACCGCCGGGCGTCGGGCCGGGAGCCGCGCGAGTGACCGCGATGGGCGCCGGGACGGCGGATGCCAGGCCGCAGGGCGGCAGGTCGGCGAATGCCGGGCTGCGGGGCGCCGGGCCGGCGGGCGCCAGGTCGGCGGAGGCCAGACCGGACGGCGCCGTACTGCCGGACGCCCCGCCGCAGGACGCGCCGCCGCAGGACGTCGGACGGCGAGGCGCCAGACCGCCGGGCGCCGGACTGGCGGGCGCCAGGTCGGCAGCCGCCAGGCCGCAGGAAGCCGGACCGCCGCTCGCCAGACCGCTGGACGACAGGCCGGCGGGCGCAGGGCCGGCGGATGCCGGGCCGCGGGCCGCCCCGGCGCAGGGCGCCAGACCGCCGGACACCGGGCCGCCGGACGCCAGACAGCCGGTCGCCATATCGCCGGACGCCAGACCGTCGGACACCGGACCGTCGGACACCGGACCAGAAGCCGCGCGGGTGGCCCCGGGGGGCAGCGGCCCGGTCCCGGGCGCCCCGGGTACCCCAGTCATCTCGGGTGGCGCGGGTATCCCGGGCACCACGGGTGTGCCGGCTACCCCGGCCAACTCAGGCACCTCAACCACCCCAACCACCCCAGCCGTCCCAGCCGGCCCGGCCGCCCTCCGCCACGCCCGGCCCTGCCCGCCCGTCATCGGGGTGTCTCCCGCGACGCCCTGGCCGCGGGGGCGGCCGGTGTCGCGTCATGCGCCGTCAGGAAGGCGGCGGTCGCGCGGGGCCAGGAGAAGAGCTCGGCACGGGCGCGGGCGGACGTGCGGCGCTGGGGTTCCGGTCGGGCCAGGACCGTGCGGACGGCCCGGGCGAGGGAGACGGGGTCGTCGGCGGCGCAGGCACCGGCGTCCGCGACGACCTCGGGCAGGGCGGAGGAGGCGCTGCAGACGACGGGGGTGCCGCAGGCGAGGGCTTCGAGGGCGGCGAGCCCGAACGTCTCGGCGGGTCCCGGGGCGAGACAGACGTCCGCCGCTGCCTGGAGATCGGCGAGGACCTCGCGGTCGGCGACATGCCCGAGGAACCGCACGGGGAGCCGCCGCTCCCGCGCCCGGCGCTCCAGGGCGCCCCGCAGCGGTCCCTCGCCGGCGACGACGAGGGCGGCTCGTACACCCAGGGCACGCAGCTCGGCGAGGGCGTCGAGCGCGGTGCCGGGCCGCTTCTCGACGGAGAGGCGGGAGCACATCAGGAGCAGCACCCGCTCGCCGTCCGCGTACCGGGCCCGCAGGACGGTGCTGCGGCGTCCCGGGCGGCAGCGGTGCAGGTCGACGCCGAGCGGAGCGCGGACGACGTTGCGCGCGCCGATCCGTACGAACTCCCGCTCGGCCCACTCCGTGGTGCAGACGATCCGGGAGTAGGCCCACGCCGTGCGGCGGTTGAGTCGGTCGGCCGCCCGGGCCGCGACCGCGGCGGGCACGCCCCAGGTGCGGAGCACCCCGTCGGCCGTCTCGTGCGACACCATGACCGACGGCACCCGGGCGCGGCGGGCCCACTCCCCCGTCCAGCGCAGGGTCGTCCGGTCGGAGACCTCCAGCCGGTCGGGGGCGAGCTCCTCCAGGAGCAGGCGCAGCCGCCGGCGGTCCGCGAGCACCCGGTAGCCGCCGGTGCCGGGGATCTCCGGCCCGGGGAGGGTGATCACCCGGCCCTGGGCCGTCTCCTCGTCGCTCGCCACGTCGCCGGGCACGACGAGCACGGCCTCGTGCCCGGCGTCGCGATAGCCGCGTCCGAGCTGGTCGAGAGCGGTGCGCAGCCCGCCGGAGGTCGGGGTGACGAAGTTGGCGAGCCGGACGATCCTGAGCGGGCGATCGCCTACGGGCGCGCCCGTACCGCCCGCGACGGGACCGAGTGCGGGTGCGGGTGCGGATACGGGTGCCGGACTGGACACGGATACGGATACGGGTGCCTGCCGGACACCGTGGGCCGCGTTCATGCCGCCACCGCCGTCCGTGCGCGCAGCACGTCCCCGTAATGGCCGATCAGTTCGTCGCCGACGGCCTCCCAGGTCCGGCGTTCGACGGCGGCCCGGGCGGCTCTTCCGTAGGCGGCGCGCAGGGCGGGCGCGCCGGTCAGGGAGGAGACGGCGTCGCGGAGGGCGTCGGGGTCCTCGGGTGGCACGAGGAGGCCCGTGTGACGGTGGACGACCAGGTCGAGGGGGCCGCCGGCGGCGGGGGCGACGACGGGGACGCCGGCGGCCATGGCCTCCTGCACGGTCTGGCAGAAGGTCTCGTACGGTCCGGTGTGGGCGAACACGTCGAGCGAGGCGAAGATCCGGGCCAGGTCGGCCCCGGTGCGGCGGCCCAGGAAGACGGCTCCGGGCAGCGCGGCCCGCAGCCCCGGCTCGCTGGGGCCGTCGCCGACGACCACGACCCGTACGCCGGGCAGTCCGCACACCCCGGCGAGCAGGTCGACGCGCTTCTCGGGGGCGAGACGCCCCACGTAGCCGACGATCGTCTCGCCGCCGGGCGCGAGCTCACGGCGCAGGACCGGGTCGCGCAGCGCGGGCCGGAAGCGTTCGGTGTCGACTCCGCGCCGCCAGAGCCGGATCCGCCCGATGCCGTGGGCCCGGAGGTCCCGTACGGCGGCGGTGGACGGCGCGAGGGTGCGGTCGGCGGCGCCGTGCACCGCCCGCAGGCGGCGCCAGGCGGCGGCCTCACCCGCGCCCATGTAGGTGCGGGCGTAGCCGGCGAGGTCGGTCTGGTAGACGGCGACGGCGGGCAGTCCGAGGCGGGTGGCGGCGCTCATCCCGCGCACGCCCAGGACGAACGGGCTCGCCAGGTGGACGAGGTCGGCGCGGTGCGCCGTGATCGCGGCGGCCACCCGCCGGCTGGGCAGGGCGACCCGTACCTGCGGATAGCCGGGCAGCGGGAGGGAGGGCACGCGGACGACGGGGCAGGGCGCGTCGGCGTCCGGTCCCATGGCCGCTGCGGGGACCGCGGGGGCGACGACCAGGGGGTCGTGCCCACGGCGGGCCAGGTGGTGGGCGGTCTGCAGGGCGCAGTGCGCCACACCGTTGACGTCGGGCGGGAAGGACTCGGTGACGATGACGACACGCATACGGGTGTTGTCGTCGCGCTCGGCGTGTCCCCGTCAAAGTGGATCTGGACGCCCGGGGAACGTCCCATGAGCGTTTGCCCCGGCGCGACCGCGTTCCGGGTCCCACGCGACCGCGTTGCCGGTCTCCGGGGGCGGCCGTCGGCGGCCGCCCCCGGTTCGGCTCACGCGGGGAGGTCAGACCTGGAGGTCGAGGTCCGGTCCTATCCGGTTGCGTACGGCCGTCTGGACCTCCGCCTCCTCGGCGGGGTCGGCGGCGAGGCGGCGCAGGCGTTCGGCGACGCGTACGTCGCCCGTCTCGGCGTGGAGTGCGGCGAGCTCGCGGGTGGTCTCCTCGCAGTCCCACAGGCACTCGACCGCGAAACCGGTGGCGAAGCCGGCGTCGGTGGCGGCGAGGGCGCGGGCGGTGCGGCCGCGCAACTGGGAGGAGGCGGTCTCGCGGTAGATGTGGCGCAGCACGGGCGCGGCGCAGGCGATGCCGAGGCGGCCGGCGCCGTCGACGAGCGGGTAGAGGGCGGGGGCGTCGGGGCCCTGGGAACGGACGGTCTCGCGGAGGGCGCCCAGGACGAGGGGGGAGTCCTGGGTGCCGCCGCGGTGGGCGAGCGTTCCGGCCGCGGCCGAGCCGAGCGCGTCGGGGCGGTGGATCCAGCCGCGGGCGCGGTCGACGGCGGCCTCGCCGCTCATCCGCTGGTACGCGGCGACCGCGGCGTCGGCGACGGTGCGGGAGCCGTCGAGGACGGCGCGTTCGACGAGGTCGAGGACGGCGGGGTCCTGTGACTCGGCGAGGTAGTGCAGGGCGGCGCAGCGGGCGCCGTCGGGGCCGCTGCCGGCGGCGGCGAGGATCGTCTCGCGGTCCTCGGGTCCGGCGACGGCGACCAGGCAGCGGGCGGCGGGCCCGTGCAGCTCGGCGCCGCGCTCGTGGCCCTCCTGGGCCCAGTCCAGGACGGCCTGGACGCTCCAGCCGGGCCGGGGCCCGGTGGGGCGGAGCTGCCGCTGCCAGCGGTCGAAGGAGCCCTGTTCGCGGGCGGCCCTGATCCGGGCGCCGACGGACTCGCGCGGGTCCTCGGCCCACAGGCGCCAGGGCCGCGGCTCGAAGGCGTCGCGGACGGTGGCGGCGAGCTCGGCCTCGCCCTCGGCGGTGGCCGGGAAGCGGGCGAGCACCGGCAGCGCGAGGGCGCGCAGGCCGGCGTCGTCGTCGCGCAGGGCGAGCTCGTCCAGGGCCCAGGCCCAGTTGGTCCCGGCGGCGGCGTACCGCCGCAGGAGCAGCAGGGCGTCATGGCGGCCGTAGGAGGCCAGGTGGCCGAGGACGGCGAGCGCGAGCCCGGTCCTGGACTCCTCGGTGTCGAGGTGGTCCTCGGCGCCGAAGAGATGCGCCTCGATCTCGTCCAGGCCTCCGTGGAGGTCGAGGTAGAGCCGGGCGTAGTAGAGCGAGCGGTTCTCGACCTGCCAGTCGTGGCGGGGGTCGTCGAGAACGCAGTGGTTGAGGGCCGCGAGGGCCTCGGCACGTGGCGCGGCGAGCGCGTGGAGGGTGCCGTCGCCGCGGCCCCTCTGCAGCAGACCGAGCAGGGTGCCGCTCGGCGCTATGACTGGATCGAACATGGAAGACGCCTCACATCAAGCTGTCGACACGACCGGGGGAAACCGGGGTGAACCGGGTCAGGCTGTTCGCCTAGGCCGTGCGGCAACATGTCGGGCCGCCCGTTGTCGTCCTGCGCTTGCCAGTGACCATCTTCCTCTGCCTCTCGTCGGTGGCCCCCTGCGGGCCCGACGTCATGATGACCCACCCATTTCGCCACCGCGACCACATTTACGGCGCCGTCTCACCTGGGGTTCAGCCGTTGTTCACCGGGCTCCGAAGAGCTCGAGCAGTTCCGCCTTCCCAAACATCCGTGCCGTATCCACGGCGGACGGAGTCCCTGCTTCCGGATCTGCCCCGCCGGAGAGGAGGGCGCGGACGACCGCGTCCTCGCCCTTGAAGACGGCGCCGGCGAGCGGGGTCTGGCCGCGGTCGTTGGCGCGGTCGGCGTCGGCGCCCCGGGACAGCAGGGCGGTGACCGCCGCGGCGTGGCCGTGGTAGGCGGCGAGCATGACGAGCGAGTCGCCCTTCTCGTTGGTGAGGTTCGCCGGGACACCGGCGTCGAGGTAGGCGGCCAGGGTCACCGCGTCCCCGGTGCGCGCCAGGTCGAAGACCTTGGAGGCCAGTTCGACGACCTCGGGGTCCGGGGCCTCGTGCTCGCTCATCGTGGTGTCCTGCCTCTCTTGCCTGTCCCGCGCACGGCGGGCGCGGCCGTACGAGTGAATCGACAGGGTACTGCCCGTCGGACGACATGAGGGGGCGTGTCCGCGGCAAGGATCACCGCAGCTCGCGGCCGGGCCGTCGCACTACCGCACCCGGCGCGTTTCGCCACCCGGAGAACCCCCGGCATCCGCCGGTCAAGTGAAATCGCCCGCCATTCACCCATATGCACCTTTAATCACATAGATACTTGCTGTGAACTTGGAAGGACTCATGGTGACTGTCCCCTCAACCAGGAGAACACCTCATGATCCTGTCCATCTCAGGCGTCGTCCTGCTCGGCATCATCTGCTTCCTGTTCTTCAAGAAGGACGGACTCAAGGCCTCGCACGCCCTCGTCTGCGCGCTCTTCGGCTTCTACCTCGCGGGCACCGCGATCGCCCCCAGCATCACCGCGGGCGGCCAGAGCCTCGCCAGCCTCTTGGGCGGGATCAAGTTCTGACGCCCCCCATCCCCTCCCACCACTCCAGGAGTACGACGTGGCCCGGCGACCACTCCCCCGCATCCTGAACAGCGGCAGCGCACAGATCGCTCGCAGCCGAGAGATCGCGCGCACGGCCGCCGACAGCGCCACCGACGTGCTCCATCCGCTGATCACCATCTCGCGTGGTCTGCGGAAGCTGGCCGCGACCGCGCGCGCCAAGTGGGCCGCGACCCCCAAGGAGCGGCGCGGTCCCACGCTGTTCCTGGTCGCGGCCTGCGTCCTGGTCGTCGCCCTCGTGCCGTACGGACCGCTGCTCGCCCTCGTCGCGGTGATGGGCGCGGCCGCCTGGCAGGGACGTGAGCGCCCGGTCGTCAAGACCGGGCCCGACGACGCCGAGATCGCCCGGCTCAAGGGCCTCTACGAGGCTCTGGTGCCGTATCTGTCGCTGCCCGAGGACCCCGAGCCGCTCTTCGCCCACGGCGGCGACTGGAGCGCCGCGTTCGCGGACCACGCCTTCGACGACGACGGCCGCCTGACCCGGCTGCGGATCTCCTACCCCCCGTACTTCACCGACGGCGAGCCGGCCGCCCGGGCCCGGATCGAGCATCTACTGCACGCCAAGTCGGGGCGTGGACGTGAGTACCTCTTCGACTGGGACGAGGAGGGCAACCGGCTCACCATGCGCGTGCTGCCCGCGCTGCCCACCACCATCGCCGCCCAGCGCTTCGTGACCGTGCCCGGCGAGACCGTGCTCGGGTTCACCGACGCCGACGCCGTGCAGCGGACCGTGCCGGTCCGAGCCTCCGACGGCACCGAGGACGCCCCGGCCGTCGTCTGGCGCACCGGTCCCCGCTCGACCGAGCCGCACCTGCTCGCCGTCGGCCAGCCCGGCAGCGGCACCACCTCCCTGCTGCGCTCGATCGCCCTCCAGGCCCTCCCCCACGGCGACGTCCTGATCGTCGAGGGCAGCGGCACCGGCGAATACGCCTGCCTGGTCGGCCGGGACGGCGTGCTCGCCGTCGAGTGCGGGCTCTCCGGCGCGCTCACCAGCCTGGAATGGGCCGCGCACGAGACCGAGCGGCGGCTGATCGCCGCCAACCGCGCCCGGCAGGCCGGCCGCCCCGCGCCGGAGGACACCCGACGGCCGCTGTGGATCGTGCTCGACCGGCCCAGCGTGCTCGGCCACCTGGCGGCCGCCGACGGCCGGCCGGACCCGCAGGACCTGCTTCAGGTGCCGCTGCGGCATGGGCGGGCCGCGCAGGTCACCGTCGTGGTGGCCGAGCAGTTCGACAGCGTGGAGGCGCTCGGCGAGACGGTACGGAGCCACACCCGGGCGCGGATCGTGCTCGGCCCGGCCTCGCCGGAGCAGATCGCGGCGGTGCTGGGCGCCGCACCGCACACCACCCCGGTGCCCGACGTCCCGCCGGGCCGCGGCTACGCCCGTCTCGGCGCCGGACCGGTGCTCCGCCTCCAGGTGCCGGCCACCCCCGACCCGTACGACGACGCGACCAGCGAGGCGCACCGGCGGGCGGTCCTGGAGCTGCTGCCCGAGCGCCGGACGGCGACGGCCCCCGGGATCGAGACGATCGAGGCCGTCGACACGGCCCCCGGCCCCGCTCCCGCACCGGACCTGGACGCCGACACCGCTCCGACCCGACGCAAGGAGCCGAGCCCGACGCCGCTCCCCGCCCCCGTCGCCGCGGAGAGCTGAGCCGCACCGGCCGACGTGGCCTGTGCGAGGTCCTACGCGAGGGCGGCCGCACCATGACGGGTGCGGCCGCCCTCGTTCGTCGACGGAGCGCTAGGCGACGAAGGAACGCGGCCCCTCGACGCCCGCCCCCGCGCCCGACTCCACCAGGCGGGCCGCGGCGGCCAGCCGGACGGCGGCCTCCTCGGCGACCGGGCCGCCGACCGTGAAGGGCAGCCGGACATAGCCCTCGAAGGCGCCGTCCACGCCGAAGCGCGGGCCTGAGGGGACCCGGACGCCGACGCGCTCGCCGACCTCCGCGATGCGGGAGCCCGAGAGGCCGCCGGTGCGCACCCACAGGGTCAGACCGCCGCGCGGGACCTCGAACTCCCAGTCGGGCAGCTCCTTGCGGACCGCGGCCACCAGGGCGTCGCGGTTCTCCCGGGCCTGGGCGCGGCGCAGTCCGACGGCCTCCTCCCAGCCGCCGGTGCGCATCAGCCAGTTGACGCCGAGCTGCTCCAGGACGGGGGTGCCGAGGTCCGCGTAGGCGCGGGCGGCGACGAGGGAGCGGATGACGTCGGGCGCGGCCCGCACCCAGCCGATCCGCATGCCCGCCCAGAACGCCTTGCTCGCCGAGCCGACGGTGAGGACGGTGGCACCGGCCGGATCGAAGGCGCAGACCCGCCGGGGCATCGTCAGGTCGTCGTCGAGGAACAGCTCGGTCATCGTCTCGTCGACCACCAGGACCGTGCCGGCCGAGCGGGCCGCCTCCACGAGCTGCCGGCGCTGGTCCTCGTCGGCGAGGGCGCCGGTCGGGTTGTGGAAGTCGGCGACGACGTACGCGAGGCGGGGCGCCGCGTCGCGCAGCACCTGGCGCCAGCGGCCGAGGTCCCAGCTGGCGAGGCCCTCGGCCATGGCGACGGGCACGAGCCGGGCGCCGGCCTCGCGCATCAGCTGGAGGATGTTGGCGTACGAGGGGGACTCGACGGCGATCCGCTCGCCGCGGCCGGCGAAGAGGTGGCAGATGGCGTCGATGGCGCCCATGGCGCCGGTGGTGACCATGATCTGCTCGGGCATCGTGGGGATGCCGCGCTCGGTGTAGCGGTCGGCGAGCATCTGCCGCAGCGCGGGCAGTCCGGCCGGATAGTCGCCGTGGGTGTGGGCGTACGGCGGCAGCTCCTCCAGGGCGCCCTGGATGCCGCGGGTGAGCCAGGGCTCGGGCGCGGGCAGCGCCGCGCAGCCCAGATCGATCATGGAGCCGAGCGACTCCGGCGGCAGCGGTTCGAGGCCGCGGGCGGGCAGCGGGTTGCCGGCCGGAACGGCGGTCCAGCTGCCGGCACCGCGCCGGGACTCGAGGAAGCCCTCGCCGCGCAGCGCCTCGTAGGCGGCGGCGACGGTGGTGCGGCTGACGGTGAGGGCCAGGGCCAGTTCGCGTTCGGCGGGCAGCCGGGCGGCGACCGGGACGCGGCCCTCCAGGACCAGCAGGCGGATGCCGTCGGCGAGGGCGCGATAGGCGGGCGGCTTGCGGGCGCCGGGCGCCGCGGGCCGCGGCTGCTGGGCCTGGAGCTGCCGGGCGAGCTGGGCCGGCCCCACGGCCGAAGTCCACTGGGCCATGGAAATCAGTCCACCTTCCGCGAATTGGCCATGGTTGGCCTGTCATCCCCCGCCACAGAGTGTCATGAACCAGTCCACCAACACCACCCAGGCCCATGCAGCGCCCGGGTCATCCCACGAGGGGGCAGTCCTTTGTCCATCGCCTCCGGCCTCCGCGGCCGGCACCTGACCCGCCGGCTCGTCCAGCTCTACGCCGGTCTCGCGCTGTACGGCATCAGCTCGGCGCTGCTCGTGCGCGGCGGGCTCGGCCTGGAGCCGTGGGGCGTGCTCCACCAGGGGCTCGCCGAGCGGACGGGGCTGAGCATCGGTGTCGTGTCGATCGTCGTCGGGGCGGTCGTGCTCCTTCTGTGGATCCCGATCCGGCAGAAGCCGGGCCTGGGGACCGTCTCCAACGTCTTCGTCATCGGGCTCGCGATGGACGGCACCCTGGCCCTGGTCCCGGAGACGGACGGCCTGCCGGCCGGGATCGCGCTGATGGTGCTCGGCATCGTCCTCAACGGCCTGGCGACCGGTCTCTACATCGCCGCCCGCTTCGGCCCCGGCCCGCGCGACGGCCTGATGACCGGCCTGCACCGGCTGACGGGCCGGTCGATCCGGCTGGTCCGCACGGCGATCGAGGTGGCCGTCGTGGCCACCGGCTTCCTCCTCGGCGGCTCGGTCGGCGTCGGCACGGTCCTCTACGCGCTGTCGATCGGGCCGCTCGCGCAGTTCTTCCTGCGGTGGTTCGCCGTGCCGGAGTCGGATCGTGGATCCGGGATCCAGGATGTCGGATCCACTCGGGAGACGGATCGTGGATCCCATATCCAGAGCGTCGGATCCCCTGTGGCGTCGGATCATGGATCCGATATCCAAGTTGTTGGATCCAATATTCAGGATCCTGGATCCGATCCGGTCGCCCCCGCGACACCCCGGCAGGCCATACTGCGGCGGTGACTCGCGCATCCCGCCCCCACCGCCACCCCTACCTCGACCACCCGGCCCCCATCCCCTTCGCCCACCGCGGCGGAACGGCGGACGGCCTGGAGAACACGGCGGCCGCCTTCCGGCGGGCCGCCGCGGCCGGTTACCGCTACTTCGAGACGGATGTGCACACGACCTCGGACGGGGTCCTCGTCGCCTTCCACGACGCGACGCTCGACCGCGTGACGGACGCCGGGGGCCGGATCAGGGACCTGCCGTGGGCGGCGGTCCGGGAGGCGCGGGTGGCCGGCAAGGAGCCGCTGCCGCTGTTCGCGGACCTCCTGGCCGAGTTCCCCGACGCCCGCTGGAACGTGGACCTCAAGACCGAGTCGGCGCTCGTCCCGCTGCTCGACGCGATCCGCGGGGCCGACGCCTGGGACCGCGTCTGCGTGAGCTCCTTCACCGAGGCCCGGGTGGCGCGGGCGCAGAAGCTCGGCGGCGAGCGCCTCGCCACCTCGTACGGCGTGCGGGGCGTCGTCGGTCTGCGGCTGCGCTCGCTCGGCCTGCCGGCGGCGCTGCGCGCGGGCGCGGTCGCCGCCCAGGTCCCGGAGCGCCAGGCCGGCATCCCGGTGGTGGACCGGCGCTTCGTGCGCGAGGCGCACGCGCGCGGCCTCCAGGTGCACGTGTGGACCGTGAACGATCCGGCGCGGATGAACGCTCTCCTCGACCTCGGGGTGGATGGCATCATGACCGATCATCTGGAGACGCTGCGCGCGGTGCTCACCGACCGGGGAGTGTGGGCCTGAGGCCTCGAAGCCGCGCGCGCGTCCCGTCGACGGGGACGAACGAGGGGGCGCGGGCGTGACGGCCGACACCACCGATCCGGAGGGGCGGACCGCCGACCCCGCCGAGCGCAGACGCGAGCAGCGCGGCTGGTACTTCTACGACTTCGCGTGCTCGGTCTACTCGACCAGCGTCCTGACGGTGTTCCTCGGGCCGTATCTGACCTCGGTCGCGAAGGCGGCGGCGGACCCGGAGGGGTTCGTGCACCCGCTGGGCATCCCGGTCAGGGCGGGCTCGCTCTTCGCGTACTCCGTCTCGGCCTCGCTGGTGGTGGCGGTGCTCGCCATGCCGCTGGCGGGCGCGGCGGCCGACCGGACGGGCCGCAAGAAGCCGCTGCTGGCGGTGGCGGCCTATCTGGGCGCGGCCGCGACGACCGGCATGTTCTTCCTGGAGGGACAGCGCTATCTCCTGGGCGCGTTCCTGCTGATCGTGGCGAACGCCTCCTTCGCGGTGGCGATGGCGCTGTACAACGCGTATCTGCCGCAGATCGCCGAGCCGGACGAGCGGGACGCGGTCTCCTCGCGCGGCTGGGCGTTCGGCTACACGTCGGGGGCGCTGGTCCTGGTCCTGGATCTGGTGCTGTATTCCGGTCACGAGTCCTTCGGACTCACGGAGGGCACGGCGGTGCGGATCTGTCTGGCCTCGGCCGGGCTGTGGTGGGGCGTGTTCGCGCTCGTCCCGTTGCGGCGCCTGCGGGACCGGCCGGTGCGCCCGGCCGAGTCGGCGGGCGCGGAGGGCGCCGAGGACACCGAGGGCGCCGTCGGTGGCTGGCGGCAGCTGGTGGCGACGCTCAAGGACATGCGGCGCCATCCGCTGACCCTGTCCTTCCTGCTCGCGTACCTGGTCTACAACGACGGCGTGCAGACGGTGATCTCCCAGGCCTCCATCTACGGCTCCGAGGAGCTGGGCCTGGACCAGACGACGCTGATCACGGCGGTGCTGCTCGTCCAGGTCCTCGCGGTGGTGGGGGCGCTCGGGATGGGCCGGATGGCGCGGTCGTACGGGGCGAAGCGGACGATCCTCGGGTCGCTGGCGGTGTGGACGGCGATCCTGGCGGCGGGGTACTTCCTGCCGGCCGGCGCGCCGGTGTTCTTCTACTGCCTGGCGGCGGCGATCGGTCTGGTCCTGGGCGGCAGCCAGGCGCTGTCGCGGTCGCTGTTCTCTCATCTGGTGCCGCGTGGCAAGGAGGCGGAGTACTTCTCGGCGTACGAGATGAGCGACCGGGGACTGAGTTGGCTGGGTCCGTTGGTGTTCGGTCTCGCGTATCAGCTGACCGGGAGCTATCGGGATGCCATCATCTCTCTGGTGATCTTCTTCGCCGCCGGCTTCGTCCTGCTCGCGAGGGTGCCGGTGCGGCGCGCTGTGGCCGCCGCGGGGAACCCCGTACCCGACCGGATTTAGACGCAGGAGTGAAAGGGCGGTAGTGTACGCGTTTGGCCTGCCAGGCGGACCGTTACTGCGTGCTGACTTGGTGAAAACGTTGAGTGACATCTGCTGCCAGATGTGACAAAACGGGCACTGGTGGGTACAACAAGGGGCGGCACGACGGGCGACGCATGACCCGGAACGGGAATCTTTACCGCCGACCGGACGTTGACCGGATGACGACGACAGCGACACCTGTCCTGTGGGCGACAAGCCCGGGAGGCACGATTCATGAGTGAGCGAGCTCTTCGCGGCACGCGCCTCGTGGTGACCAGCTACGAGACCGACCGCGGCATCGATCTGGCCCCGCGCCAGGCGGTGGAGTACGCATGCGAGAAGGGGCATCGTTTCGAGATGCCCTTCTCGGTCGAGGCGGAGATTCCGCCGGAGTGGGAGTGCAAGGTCTGCGGAAGCCAGGCACTTCTGGTGGACGGGGACGGCCCCGAGGAGAAGAAGGGCAAGCCGGCGCGTACGCACTGGGACATGCTCATGGAGCGGCGTACCCGCGAGGAGCTGGAGGAGGTGCTGGCCGAGAGGCTGGCGGTCCTTCGGTCCGGCGCCATGAACATCGCCGTGCATCCGCGCGACAGCCGCAAGTCCGCCTGACGCGACAGTCCGTCTGACGGACGGCCGCACGGCCCGACAGAACAACGCCGCGGGGCCCGGTACACGATTCGTGTACCGGGCCCCGCGGCGTTGTCATACAAGGTCGCAAGTGCACCCAAGGTCGCCAGCGCGCCGGACGGCGCCGCCGGTCACGGCGTGAGGGGCGGACGGGGCTCCTGCGGCCGACGCGGCCCCTGGGCGGCGTCCTCGCGGATGACCTCACCCTGCACGACCTTTCCGTCGGGCCGGTGCATACGGGCCTGCTGGAAGGCGTCCTGGAGGCTTCCCCGCGGCGCGGCGGCCATCCGGCGCTCCGCCGCCTTCTCCGCGTACCGGCCCACGGCGGTGCGGACCGGCGGCACGAGCAGCAGCAGACCGGCCAGGTCGGAGAGCAGGCCGGGGAGCATCAGGAGCAGGCCGCCGAGCATCAGGAAGCCGTTGCGGTCCTCCGCCCCCGTCCGGTCGGCGGCCGTGGGCGTCTCACCGCGCAGCGCGGCCTCCTGGGCGCGCTGGAAGGTCGTGGTGAGGTTGGCGAAGGCCCGCCGGCCCGCCCGCTTGATCACGGCGGCGCCGAGCACGGCACCTCCGACGAGCAGCAGGAAGACGGTCAGCCCGCCCGCCGCGTCCGCCACGACGGTGAGCAGCCAGATCTCCAGGACCAGCCAGGCGGCGAGACCCAGCGGAAGGAACGTACGCGCGCGTGAGCGCTTCGGGGCGAGGGGAGGCGGTGCGCCGGTCGTCATGCCCCCCAGTGTGCCTGGCGGCCCGCAGGAACGCCGTAAAGGCGGCAGTCCGCACGACGGACCGGCGCGACCCGGTCCGGGAGACCCGGAGCTGTCAGCCCGGGAGAGCCGCGCGCCCGGCCCGAGCGGGCGGGCGCGATCAGCGCGCGCCGACGGGCCGGGGCGATCAGGGCGAGAGGGCCGGAGCGATCAGTGCGAGGGCTTGCGGCCGAGGAGCTTGCCGACCTTCTGCGCCCGGGCCGTCAGACCCCAGCCGGTGACCCGCCACAGCGCCTCGACGACGATGTTGCGGCTCATCTTGGAGTCGCCGACCTCGCGCTCCACGAAGGTGATGGGCACCTCGACGACGTGGAAGCCGGCGGCGACCGCGCGGCGGGCGAGGTCGACCTGGAAGCAGTAGCCGGCCGAGGCGACGTCGTCGAGGCCGAGGCCCTCCAGGGTCTCCTTGCGGAAGGCCCGGTAGCCGCCGGTGACGTCGCGGATCGGGACGTCGAGCATCAGGCGCGAGTAGAGGCTGCCGCCGCGGGAGATGAACTCGCGGGACTTGGGCCAGTTCACGATCCGGCCGCCGGGCACCCAGCGGGAGCCGAGCACCAGGTCCGCGCCCTTGAGGGCGGTGAGCAGCCGGGGCAGCTCCTCGGGCTGGTGGGAGCCGTCGGCGTCCATCTCGACGAGGACGTCGTAGCCGTGGTCCATGCCCCAGCGGAAGCCCGCGAGGTAGGCGGCGCCGAGCCCTTCCTTGCCCTTGCGGTGCAGCACGTGGACGTGATCGTCCTCGGCGGCGAGCTCGTCGGCGAACTTGCCCGTGCCGTCGGGGCTGTTGTCGTCGGCCACGAGGATGTGCGCCTCGGGTACGGACTCCCGTACGCGCGAGACGATCGGCTTGATGTTCTCCGCCTCGTTGTACGTGGGGATGATCACCAAGGCCTTGCCGAGCGGGCCGTAACGCCTCTGGCCACCGTCGTTCACTACTGCCCCTTCGGATACATACGCGAGCCCCCACCATAGCGAGCCCTGCGCATGGGGTGCGGGATCGGGGCCCGGCGTCCTTCGGGCCGACCCGGGACCCGCTGGCTGCGGATCGACCCAAGGCCGTTGTCTACTGAACGCCGGGGCCCCACCCGGGTCGCACCCTCCGCCGGAAAAACCTTCCCTCGCCCCCGAGGCGCGGGCGGCGTTCGGTGCCTGCGTGGAGGTTTGAAACCGGTCGGACGTCCTTGGTGGACCCGCCGAACCTACCGGCCGGTGGCGGCCTGCTGTCAACACCCGTTTGACCTGCGGTGATGAACCGTCTCTGCGGAGCGTCGGTAAAGATCCGCAGGTCGCGGGCGAGCCCGCCGGAAGTCGAGCGGTGGTACGAAATGTCCTTACGTCACTCGTTCGGCCGTACGAACACCGTCTGCCCGAAGACGACGGTCCGCAGGCAGACGGGGAGCTCGCCGCCGGGGGACAGATCGGGCAGACCGGGCGTCCCGGAGCGCGGGTCGGTCGACCAGCGGGCCACTCGGTCGTCCGGGGCCTGGACCACCAGCTCGCCGGTGCGCCAGATCGCGTAGTCGGCCGGCGCGCCGGGCACCAGCGTGCCGGCGTCGTCGCGGCCGACCGCGCGCCAGCCGCCCCGGGTGTGGGCGGTGAAGGCGGCGCGGACGGAGATCCGGTGCTCGGGCGTCCGGTGGAAGGCGGCGGCGCGCACGGTGCCCCACGGGTCGAGCGGGGTGACCGGGCTGTCCGAGCCGAAGGCGAGCGGCACGCCCGCGCGCAGCAGGGCGGCGTACGGGTTGAGGGTGCGGGCCCGCTCGGCGCCGAGGCGGTCGGCGTACATGCCGTCCTCGCCGCCCCAGTACGCGTCGAAGGCCGGTTGCACGGACGCGGTGAGTCCCAGCTCGGCGAAGGCGGCGATCGACTCGGGGCTGAGCATCTCCGCGTGCTCCACGCGGTGGCGGGCGGCCCTGATCCGGGCCAGACCGAGCTTCTCGGAGGCGGTCCTGACGCCCTCGACGACCGCGTCGACGGCGGCATCGCCGATGGCGTGGAACCCGGCCTGGAGGCCGGCCTCGGTGCAGGCGACGACATGGGCGGCGACGGCGGCCGCGTCGAGGTGGGCGACGCCGGCGCCGGAGTCGTCGGCGTACGGTTCGTGCAGGCAGGCGGTGTGGGAACCGAGGGAGCCGTCGGCGAAGAGGTCGCCGGCCGCGCCGAGGGCGCCGAGGGCGCGCGCCCGTTCGACGTCGAGGTCGGCCCAGTAGCCGACGATCCGGGGGCCGGGCTCGCTGCGGGCGAGGTCGAGCAGGCCGGTGAAGTCGTCCTCCGAGGAGATCTCGGGGCCGCCGCACTCGTGCAGGGTGCCGATGCCGAGGGAGGCTGCGTGCTGCCGGGCGGCGCGCTGGGCCTCGGTGCGCTGCCGCGGGGAGAGCGCGGCGTAGGCGGCGGCGCGGACGGCGTGGTGGGCGTCGCCGGTGAGCGGCTGCCCGTCGTGGAAGCCGGTCAGCGCGCGGACGCCGGGCACGAGGTCGAGCAGGGCGGTGGTGACGACGGCCGAGTGGACGTCGATGCGGGTGAGGTAGAGCGGCCGGCCGCCGGTGAGGCCGTCGAGCTCGGCGCGGGTGAGCGGGCGGCGCTCGGGCCAGCGGGCGGCGTCCCAGCCGTGGCCGATGAGGATGCGGTCGGCGGGACGGGCGGCGGCGTGGGCGCGGATCGCGTCGGCCGCCTCGGCCAGCGAGGCGGCGCCGGACAGGTCGAGGCCGGTGAGCGCGAGGCCGGTGGCGGTGGTGTGCACATGGGCGTCGACGAACGCCGGGGTCACGAGCGCGCCGTCGAGGTCCACGACCTCGTCGACACCGGAGGCGAAGGCGTCGGCCGCGCCCTCGGAGCCCACCCAGGCGACGTGTCCGCGCTCCACGACCATGGCGGTGGCGAAGGGGTCGGCGGGGCTGTGGACTTCTCCACCGCGCAGCAGCACGGTGCGGTGTTCGTACGCGCTCATGCGACCAGGCTAGGACCTGCGGGGACCCGGTTTGTCCGCCGGGCCCCCGGAGTCAGGGCGCTCGCCCCTCAGATGCGGGGCGGTCTGGCCTCGTAGGGGGTGGACAGGACGACGGTGGTGCGGCTGGAGACATGGGCCTGGGAGCGGATCCGGCTGAGCAGGTGCTCGAGTTCCAGGGGGGTGGCGACGCGCACCTTGAGGATGTAGTTCTCCTCCCCCGCGACGCTGTGGCAGGCCTCGATCTCGGGGATGTCGGCGAGTCGGTCGGGGGTGTCGTCGGGGGCGCTGGGGTCGAAGGGTTTCACCGAGATGAAGGCGGTGAGCGGCAGACCGACGGCCTCCGGGTCGACGACGGCGGCATAGCCGCGGATGACTCCGCGCTGCTCCAGGCGGCGGACGCGCTGATGTACGGCCGAGGTGGACAGGCCGGTGGCCTTGCCCAGGTCGGTGTAGCTCATGCGCCCGTCCTTGACGAGCAACTCGACGATCTGACGATCCAGCTCCTCCATGCGGTGACCCTATTGCCCCGGAGGGGCGGGGGCACAGTCGGGGCCGGACCTATCCCAGAGTTTGGGCATCCATGGGGCACCTGCGACCGGCATGTGACGAACACCACAGGTTTTGCGGGGGCTGAGGCGTGACCTCACGGTTATGCGGTCGGCCGTATGGGAATTGGTTGCTGTGGTCGAGGCCACTCAGATCCGGCCGACCCGTCCGAGGGGGAGATTCTCCATGCAGGAGCCTGTTGATTCCGTCGACACGTCCGACGAGCTCGACGCGTACGACACCTTTGAGATGTACCGGGTGATCTGCCCGGACTGCGAGCAGCCGATCGCACTGCTCGCGGACGAGGACGTCCTGCCGGAGCACGCGCTCTGCCCGACGCCGTGGAACCCCTTCGTCCTGACGGTCTGCACCGGCACCGGCCGGTCCGCCGCCGACACCCGTCCCGCGGACGACACCCTGGAGGTCCAGGAGCAGGACACCGCCCTGCTCCTGACGCTCCCTCAGGGTCTGGACTGGCGGACGCAGCCGTTCTCGCACGTCGGCGGCCCGGGCTCGCGGCCGATCAAGCGGGCGCAGCTGCGCCGCGCGGCCTGATCCCGGCCCTCACCAGTAGCGCCCCTGCACCATCGCCGCGAGGGTGGCGTGGTGCAGGATCAGGCGGTCGGCGTCTTCCGCGGCCCCCGGGACCCGCGCCTCGCCGAAGTGCACCTGGCGGTAGGCGATCCTGAGCATCACGATCGCGTGCCGCAGCGCCGCGTAGAGGGTGTGGAACTCCATGTCCCGGGGCGTGTGCCCGGTCAGTTCGGCGTACCTGCGCTCGACGGCGTTGCGCCGCAGGAAGTCGGGGAGTCCGGGCTGCCCGAAGCTCACGGTGAGGTCCTGGAAGAAGCGGTGCAGGTAGACCGTCCAGCCGAGGTCGACCTCGCGCGGGGCGAAGCCGGCCATCTCCCAGTCGAGCACGGCCGCGGGGGTGAACCCGTCGTAGACGATGTTCCCGATGCGGGCGTCTCCCCAGTTGAGGACGGCCGGCCCCTCGTCGGCGGGCCAGTGCGCCTCCAGCCAGTCGAAGGCGGACTCGATCAGCGGTGAGGGAGTGAGGCCGTCCACCACCCAGGCGTAGTAGGCCCGTTGGGCGTCGACATGGCGGCGCAGCGGGCTTCCCTCGCCGGGCGGCATCAGGAACTCGGCCTCCTTGGCCGGGAATCCGTCGTGCAGCCGGGCGAGGACGGCGACCGACGCCGCCTCCAGCGCCGCGCGTTCGGCGTCGGTGGCCGCGTGCAGCCAGTTCCCCTCGTACGTGTAGGGCATGACGTCCGGCGGGACGCGGCCCTCTGCGCGGGCCATCACGAAGAAGGGCGCCCCGAGCGGTCCAGGGTCCTCCTCCAGCCAGAGCACCCGCGGCACGGGGACGTCGGTGTGCTCGCCGACCAGGCGCATCACCCGGTGCTGACGCGCCATGTCGTAGACGGGGAAGACGGTGTACGCGGCGGGGTCGGCGGCGAGCCGGAGCGCGCAGCCCCGCACCGGGGCGTCGGGGTGCTCCAGGTCGAACAGCAGCGTCTCGCTGGACATGCCGTTGGAGCCGGGCACGGCGAGGCCGCCGACGCGGGCGCCGGGCAACCGCCGGTCGAGCCAGACGGTGAGCCGCCGGCCCAGCTCCTCGGGGTCGCGGGTGGTGGTGCGGGGGCGGGGCGCGGTGGCCATCAGGGGCACTCCCTACGGGGCGGTGGCGGCGTGGTCGGCGAAGCCGCTGGGGTCGTGGCGGCCGAAGGAGCCGTGCTCGAAGATGCCGTAGCCGGTGCGGCCTTCGAGGGTGAAGCGGGCGGCGTGGTCGGTGACGCCGAAGGCGGCCAGGGGGTGGGCGGCCGGGTCGGAGAGGTCGTAGACGCGGCGGTCGGTCCAGCCGCGGCCCTGCCAGGTGCCGTGCTGCCAGTCGGGGGCGGGCGGATAGCCGGCGCCGACGGCGAGCGGGGAGGAGGCGAGGATCTCGACGCCGATCTCCAGGGGTTTCCCGGCCGGGTCGGCGAGATGGACGACGGCCCGCTCGGGCGTACGGGTGCCGGGGCGGTAGGTGATGTCCGTACGCGGCCAGCCCAGTTGCGTGTCGCGCCGGCCGTTCCGCACGAGCAGGGCCTCGTTGAGGGTGCGGTAGCCGTCGGCGTCCTCCTGGGCGATGACCATGAGGAAGCGGCCGTCGAAGCGCATGGGGATCCAGAGCCAGTGGAAGCCCTCGGGGCGGAACTCCTCGGCGCGGCCGGGCTCTTCGCCGGGCAGCGGGCGGATGCCCCAGCTGCGGTCGCGGGTGCCGGTCCACTCCCCCGCGGCGACGGCGAAGGTCTCGCCGCCCGCCCGGACGGTGCCGGTGGCGTGGCCGGCCTGGACGAAGCGGCGGCCCTCCAGGGTGAGACGGTCGCCGCGGCGCTGGGTGTGGTGCGGTTCCCAGACGGCGGGGAAGTCGCCGGTCCAGGCCAGGTCGAAGGAGAGCCCGTCGGGGTCGTCGGGGTCGGGGTCGCAGTGCAGGCCGAGCCGTCGCAGCGGTTCGTCGACGGTGATCCGCAGGGGGCCGACGGACAGGTCCGTCCGGTCGTCGCCGAGGGCGTCGGAGGCGCGGACGGCGTGCAGCCGGTCGCCGGTGCGCAGGGTGGCGTAGGCGTCGATGACGCCGGCGTTGGGGTAGACGCCGAGGCCGGCGATCAGCAGGGCGCGGCCCTGGTGGTCGAAGACATGGAAGATGCATCGGTCGTAGACGTTCCGGTCACCGCTGATGTGGTGCTTCATGGAGAGCGGTGCCTGGTGCACGGGGTACTCGTCGAGCGGGACGGGCCGGTCGTCGGACACGGCTGACCTCCTGACCTCCTGAGCGGGGCAAGGAAGTTGACGGTACGTCAGTTGATGCGGCGAGGGCCAGGGTCGTGCAGGCGCCTGGGCGGGCTCGGGAGGGGGCCGGGGAGGACCGGGGAGGGGGCCGGGGAGGACCGGGGAGGGGGCCGGGGAGGGCCGGGGACGCCTCGAACTTCCGCTCGACGGCCCCGGGCGGTGACCGGGAGGCGGCGCGGAGCGTTGATCCCGGCATGACCACGCTGTATACGACACCCAGCGGATACGGCCGGCATCGACAGTCCGAGCCGCGCTTTGAAGAATCGGTTCAGCACGACGTTTCGATGCCGGACCCCACGCCGGTTCCGATGCCGGTACCGGCCCAGATGCCCGCGACCGCGCCCATCAGCGCGACCGCGACCATGACCGCGTCCGCGTCCGCGACCATGACCGCGATGACGGCGGCACCGATGACGGCGCCGATGGCCGTTCCCGTGCCGCCGTCCGCTCCCGGTCCCGCGGCCCCACCGCCGCCGCACCTCGCCGACCCGCCGATCTACACGGCGCTGCTGCACCTCTGGGCCAGCAACGGAAGGACCCTGCCCGGCCGTCGCGACCAGGAGTGGAGCCGCCTCGCCGCCGGCCCCGTGTGGGCCGACCGGACCGTACGCGTCAGCGGGACTCTGGTCCGGCAAGGTGACGTGCGATGACCACCCGCTGGATCTGATTCGTGCCCTCGACGATCTGGAGCATCTTGGCCTCGCGCAGAAACCGTTCGACGGGGAAGTCCGCGGTGTAGCCGTAGCCGCCGAGCACCTGCACCGCGTCCGTCGTGACCCGCATCGCCGCGTCCGAGCAGAACAGCTTGGCCATCGCCGCCTGCCGCCCGAACGGCCGCCCCTCGTCGCGCAGCCGCGCCGCCTCCAGGTAGAGCGCCCGGCCCGCCTCGACCTGCGTGGCCATGTCGGCGAGCAGGAAGCGCAGCCCCTGGAAGTCGGCGATCGGCCGGCCGAACTGGCGTCGCTCCAGCGCGTGGCCGACGGCCGCGTCCAGTGCCGCCTGCGCGAGGCCCACCGCACACGCCGCGATGCCGAGCCGCCCCGAGTCCAGGGACGCGAGGGCGATCGAGAAGCCCTGCCCCTCCGCTCCGATCCGCCGCGCGTCGGGGACGCGGACGCCGTCGAGGTGCACCTGCGCGGTCGGCGAGCCCTTCATTCCCATCTTCCGCTCCGGCGCCGCGGCGCTCAGCCCCTCCGCGTCCCCGGGCACCAGGAAGGCAGTGATCCCCTTCGGCCCCTCCCCGCCCGTACGGGCCATCACGGTGTAGAAGTCGGCGATCCCGCCGTGGGTGATCCACGCCTTGGTGCCGTCGAGCACCCAGTCGTCGCCGTCCCTGACCGCCCGGGTGCGCAGCGCGGCCGCGTCGGATCCCGAGGACGGCTCGGAGAGGCCGTACGCGCCGAGGAGACCGCCGCCGAGCATCGCCGGCAGATGCGCGGCCCGCTGCTCCTCGGTGCCGAAGGCGGCCAGGGCGTGGCAGGACAGGCTGTGCACGCTGACCCCGAGGGCCACGGTGAGCCGGGCGGCGGCCAGCTCCTCCAGGACCTGGAGGTGGACGGTGTACGGCTGGTCGCCGCCGCCGTACGCGGAGTCGTACGGCAGTCCGAGCAGGCCCGAGGCGGAGAGCAGCGAGAAGAGCTCGCGGGGGAAGCGGCCGGCGACCTCCTCCTCGGCGGCGCGCGGAGCGATCTCCCGCGCGATGATCTCCCGGACCAGGGCGAACAGCTCCCGGGACTCCTCGGTGGGCAGCCTGCGTTCCACGGGCTGCGGGGCGCGGTCGGACATGGCGGCGCACTCCTCCCTCTCGCGGCCCCTCGGGCCGGGGCACTGCGCCGATGCTGCCCCGCGGCGAGCGCGCGCGGGCGCGGCAGGCGGCCGTGGCGGCTGGAGTATGCCCGTTCGGCGGCGCCCGCTCACACCCCGCCCGCGCCGCGCCTCCCAGGCGCACCGAGGGCCGGCCGGCTCACATCAGACCGGCCTGGGTGACGAACATCGCCAGGACGACCACCAGGGTCCAGCCGAGGAGGTGTTCCAGGACCTTCGGTCCATCGGTCTTCGGGCCACCGGTGCGGGTGCGGACACGGGCGGCGGCGTGAGAGGTCGCGGTCATGCCGCTCACCCTGCCAGCCGCCCGGGCAGGGGGCAGCGACGCAGATCACGCCGCCCCGGGGCACACGCGGGCCTCAGCGGACGCCGACGGCGGCAAGCGCCTTCCGCTGCGCGGGAGTCGGCCGGTCGGGGAAGTAGAGGTAGCAGACCCCTCCTGTGCCGGACACCACTTTGCCGCTCGCGTTGTAGCGCTTCGTCCGCAGCCAGATGTTCTCCCACTCGCGCCGCCGGTAGACCCGGCGGACGGCCTCGTTGCTCGGGGAGGCCGGGTCGTTGGCGATCACGTCGCCGGCCGGGGTGAAGCCGATCACGGTCATGAGGTGGCCGGAGGTGCCGTAGCCCGCGCCGGTGAGTTCCTCCTTGCGGAAGGACTGGGAGGTGATGACCGGGATGCCCGCGGCGATCAGGGTCTCGAGGTCGGCGAGCGAGCGCAGCCGGGTCACGACCGCGTTCATGTCGGGGTAGGTGGCGGCGTAGGCGGCGTTGAAGGGCCAGTTGCCGCAGCCCTCGTACTGGTGGTCGTAGGTGAAGCGGGCCGCGTGGCAGACCTGGGGGTCGGCGAAGGCGGGGTTCACCCAGGCCAGGTCCTCGGGCGACGGCCGACGGCCCCAGTACTCGACGATCATCTGCGAGGAGGTGGGGCTGCACCAGGCCTCGCCGCCGTTGTCGTACTCCGGGTACTGGCCGATGTGGGTGTTCTGCGAGTAGCGCGGCACGATCAGCTCGCGGTCGAGGCCGGGCGCCGAGGCGGGCACGGTGAAGCGGTCGGGGATGTCCGAGGCCATCGCGCCCACTCGCCACACCATCGGGGTGAGGGTGGTGCCGGGCCTGCGGTGGAGGGTGAGGCGCAGCCGGTACGAGAGGATCCGCAGGCCGCTCGCCGGGTCGTCGACGGAGAGGGTGTCGGTCCAGAGGGAGGCCCTGCCGTCGGTCTGGTCGTCGACCGAGGTACGGCGGATGTCGGTGTCGCCGGCGGCCCAGCGGCCCATGACGAACCAGGGCGTCCGGGTTCCGTCGCCGTACGCACCGCTCAGCTCGACCTGCAGCCAGGTGCCGGGCGGGGTGTCGGCGTTCCAGGAGGCGATGACCTCGGTGGCGGGGACGGTGGAGGTGTGGACGGGCGAGGTCCAGACCGCGTACTCCCAGGTGCTCGTGAGGCCGGTGTGCGGGTCGGTGTAGTCGGTGCGGCCGGCGGGGGCGTCGATGACGAGGGCGGGGCGGTGGCCGGCGACGGCCCGGGTGCCGGCGGGGGTGCCGCAGCGCCAGTCGGTGTACGTGCTCCAGAAGCGGTTGTCGACCGTGCCGGGCGCCGGGGCGTGGCCGCCCCTGGTCTCGTCGGCACCGGCCGCGCCGTCGGTGCAGGCCCCGGTCAGCGCGGCGGCGGGGGTGGCGGTGGCCGCGGTCGTGCCCGCGGCGGCCGCGAGGGCGGCGAGGACGGTTCTGCGCGGAGTGGCAGGGGGCATGGGCGGTGACCCTCCAGTCGGTGGTGGCGAACGGACGGGCTGCGGGCCCACTATCGCGGCTCGCGGACGCGTTCTGCCAGCGATTCGACGCGTGCCGCCCGAGCAATATTGGTCTCGACCGATGGCACCGTGCGCGGCGCTGACCTGCGGCGTCCCGCTCGCTCCGGCTCGCCTACCCTGGAGGCCATGAACGACCTCGACCGCTCGGCCGCGTTCTTGCGCCGGCTGCCGCCCTCCTGCGGACCGGTGCGGCTCGTCGCGGTCGACGGCCACGCGGGCTCCGGCAAGTCCACGCTCGCCGCGCGGCTCTCCGCGGCTCTCGACGACGCCCCGGTCCTGCACCTCGACGACCTCGCCACCCACGCGGAGCTCTTCGAGTGGACCGGCCGGATGCTCGCCGAGGTGATCGGGCCGCTCTCCCGGGGCGAGACGGCGCTCTATCGCCCGTACGACTGGAATCTGCGCGCCTTCGGACCGCCGAGGGAGCTGTCCCCGGCACCCGTGGTGCTGGTGGAGGGTGTGGGGGCCGGGCGGCGGGAGCTGCGGCCGTTCCTCGCGCGACTGCTGTGGATGGAGCGCGGTCCAGAGGAGTCCTGGGCGCGCGGCCGGCACCGCGACGGGCCTGCGCTGTCCTCCTTCTGGGACGGCTGGACGGTGGCGGAGACTCGCCATTTCGCCGCGGACCCCTCACGGCCGTTCGCGGACACCTTGGTACGGGAGCGGGGCGAGGGGTACGAGTGGCTTCCCGGCCCTTCTGTGACAGCAGGCCCGAACCAGATCCTCACCCATCGTGACGGCTCCCCGGCCGCAAACTGAGGAGGCGGAAGTCCACTTCCGCAAGTGCCCCAACTCGGCTTGACCCCAGGGGCGGACAGGTCTTACGTTCTTCAATGTGCGGCTCTTCGGAGTCGCCGCGGACGCGAAGCCCCCGGTTGTTCCCCCGTGATCGGGGGCTTCGTTCCGCCCCGATCATCACCGAGGGTCACGATCGCCGTGCCTCCGGCGGATCGCGTCGATCACGATTGATCGCCTCCTTCTCCCTCATCACGCACCCCCTGCGCAGGTACGATGCCCCTCGGTGCGGTCAATTCCCGTCCACGTGTAGACGGTTGTGGGGGACCCGAATGGACTTCGGCACACAGGGCACGCATGCCCCCGCCGAGCTCGCCTGGCTGCGCGGAGTCGACGCCTACACGATGGGCGCCTATCCGCAGGCCGAGGAGGAGTTCCGTACGGCGGTACGCATCGACCCCGGCATGGCCGACGGCTGGCTCGGTCTGCACGCGCTGCGGGTGGACACCACCACCGCCCTGCTGCGGATGTACCGCCACCGCGAGCGGTTCGGCGAACAGCGCGCCCGGCACCGCAGGAACCTGAACTCCTGGTACTGGCTGGGCTGGTGGGTGCAACCGGTGCTCGAGAGCCCGCGTGATCTGCTGCTCGCGCACGCCTCGCACTGGCTCGACGGACGCCATGTGCCGGAGCTCGACCGGGCGCTCGCCGGCCTCCCGCCGGTCGACACCGACCCCCAGGTCCGCTTCCTGCACGCCTGCCGCTCGTACCTGGTCAAGGACTGGGAGCAGCTGGTGCGGCACACCGAGCCGCTGGTCGACGATCCGCTGCTCGGCATCGAGGCGGGGCTCTTCGGAGGCATGGCGCGGGTGCGTCTGGAGATGTACGGCCAGGCCGAGCCGCTGCTCGCGACGGCGCTCATGCGCTGCCGCAGCGAGCAGCCCCAGCGCAAGGAGCTGCGCTACTGGCTGGCCAGGGCGCACGAGGGCACCGGCCGCACCGCCGCCGCGCTGCCCCTGTACCGGGCGGTGCACCGGATCGACCCGGCCTTCATGGACACGGCGGCGCGGCTCACCGCCATCGCCGAGTACGACGGCTTCGACGGGCCGGATGACCCGATGGGACTCGCCCCGGCGATGTACGGCGGCCTCGGCCAGGACACGGTGGACGGCGAGCGCGCCGACCCCGAGGTCCCGGCCGGCGACGGCCTGCTCCTGAAACCCGAGGCCGTACCGCCGCCGGCGCCCGCGGTGCCGCCGGAGGCGGTGCGCCAGAAGGCGGCGGTCCCGCCCCAGCCGGTGCCGCCCCGCTTCCCGGCCAGCCCGACCGACCCGGCGCTGCTCGCCGAGGCACTCGCGGAGCTGGAACGGATGGTCGGCATGGAGCCGGTCAAACGGCAGGTGAAGGCGCTGTCGGCGCAGCTGGAGATGGCCCGGCTGCGGGCGGGGCAGGGGCTTCCGGTCCAGCCGCCGAAACGTCACTTTGTGTTCTCCGGTCCCTCCGGCACCGGGAAGACCACCGTGGCCCGCATCCTCGGCCGGGTCTTCTACGCCCTCGGGCTGCTCGGAGGGGACCATCTGGTGGAGGCCCAGCGGGCCGATCTGGTCGGCGAGTTCCTGGGCCAGACCGCCGTCAAGGCGAACGAGCTGATCGACTCCGCGGTCGGCGGGGTGCTCTTCGTCGACGAGGCCTATTCGCTCTCCAACACCGGCTACAGCAAGGGCGACGCCTACGGCGACGAAGCCCTCCAGGTCCTCCTCAAGCGCGCCGAGGACAACCGCGACCACCTGGTGGTGATCCTGGCCGGCTACCCGGAGGGGATGGACCGGCTCCTCGCCACCAACCCGGGGCTCTCCTCCCGGTTCACGACCCGGGTCGACTTCCCCTCGTACCGCCCGCGAGAGCTCACGGCGATCGGCGAGGTGCTCGCCGCCGCCAACGGGGACGGCTGGGACGAGGAGGCCCTCGACGAGCTGCGCTCCATCAGCGCGCACGTCGTCGAACAGGGCTGGATCGACGAGCTCGGCAACGGCCGCTTTCTGCGGACCCTGTACGAGAAGTCCTGCGCCTACCGCGATCTGCGGCTCTCGGGTTACCCCAGCACCCCGAGCCGCGAGGACCTCGCCACGCTGCGGCTGCCGGACCTGATGCAGGCGTACGGGGAGGTGCTGTCGGGCCGCGGTCCGACGAACCGCGGCCCGCAGGAACCGCCGGGGATCTGACCGGATCCAGGATGTTGGATCCGACATCCGACATCTCGGATCCAATATCCCGGATCCAACATCCGACATCTCGGATCCAATATCCCGGATCCAACATCCGACATCTCGGATCCAATATCCCGGATCCAACATCCGACATCTCGGATCCGATATTCGGATATTGGATCCGAGATCCGACCCGGGCCTCACGCCTCAGCTCGCCAGCACCTGCTCCGGCCTCGGAGGCCGCGGCGGCGACACCACCCGGTGCGCCGGGTCACGGACCTCGCCGACCAGGGTCTCCAGAACGTCCTCCAGGGCCACGAGACCCAGCACCCGGCCGGAGGCGTCCGCGACCTGGGCCAGATGGGTCGCGGCCCGGCGCATCACCGTGAGGGCGTCGTCCAGCGGCAGCTCGGCCCGCAGCGTGGCCATCGGCCGCCAGATCTGCTGGGGCACCGCCCGCTCCCCGTCCTCCAGGTCCAGGACGTCCTTCACGTGCACGAAGCCCATGAAGGTGCCGCCCCGGCCCTCGGCACACACCGGGAAGCGGGAGTAGCCGGTCCGGACCGTGAGTTCCTCGATCTGGCGCGGGGTGACGGACGGGGAGACCGTCACCAGGGAGGCCGAGGGGATGAGGACGTCCGTCACCGGGCGGGTGCCCAGTTCCAGGGCGTCCTCCAGCCGCTCCTGCTCGGCCGGGTCGAGCAGTCCGGCCTGACCGGCGTCCTCGACGAGCCGGCCGAGCTGGGTGCTGGTGAAGACCGCCTCCACCTCGTCCTTGGGCTCGACCCGGAAGGCCCGCAGCACCACCCGGGCACAGGCGCCCAGTGCGCGGGTCACCGGCCGGCAGAGCCGGGCGAAGCCGACCAGGGCGGGGCCGAGCCACAGCGCGGTCCGCTCGGGGGCGGCCATGGCCAGGTTCTTCGGGACCATCTCGCCGATCACCAGGTGGAGGAAGACCACCGCGGCGAGCGCGAGCACGTACCCGAGGGGATGGATCAGGCCCTCCGGCACACCCACGGCGTGGAAGACCGGTTCGAGCAGCCGGGCCACGGTCGGCTCGGCGACCGCGCCGAGCGTCAGCGAGCAGACGGTGATGCCGAACTGGGCGGCGGCCATCATCTGCGGCAGGTTCTCGAGCCCGTACAGGACCTGGCGGGCCCGTTTGCCGCCCAGCGGCTCGATCTGGCTGCGCCGCACGGACACCAGGGCGAACTCGGCGCCGACGAAGAAGCCGTTGGCGAGGACGAGCAGGAGGGCGAAGAGCAGGGGAAGCAGACTCATCGGGCCGCCTCCGCCGCGACCGGCACCTGGGCGGTGCGCATGATCCGCACCCGTTCGGCGCGGTAGCGGTCGACCTGGCGCACGGAGAGCCGCCAGCCGGGGAGTTCGGCACGGTCGCCCGGGGCGGGGATGCGCCCGAGCAGATCGGCGACGAGCCCGGCGACCGTCTCGTACGGCCCTTCGGGCACGTCGAGGCCTATCCGGTGCAGGGTGTGCACCCGGCAGGAGCCGTCGGCCTCCCAGACCTGCGAGCCGTCCTCGGAGGGCAGGGCGGCCAGTTCCGGCCGTTCGTCGGCGGCGGTGTCGTGCTCGTCGCGGACCTCGCCGACGAGCTCCTCGACGATGTCCTCCAGGGTGACGACCCCGGCGGTGCCGCCGTACTCGTCGACGACGACCGCGATCGGCTGCTCGCGGCGCAGCCGCTCCAGGAGCGTCCGGGCCGGCAGCGACTCGGGGACGAGCAGCGGCGGGACGGCGATCCGGCCCACGGGCACGCGATGCCGCTCGTGCGGCACGACGGCGAGGGCGTCCTTGAGATGGACCATGCCGACGATCTCGTCGATCCGCTCGCGGTAGACGGGGAACCGGGACAGGCCGGTGGCCCGGGTGAGGTTGACGACGTCGGCCGCGGTGGCGTCCGACTGCAGGGCGCTCACCTTGACCCGCGGGGTCATGAGCTGCTCGGCGGTCAGCCCGCCGAAGGACAGGGTCCGTACGAAGAGGTCGGCGGTGTCCTGTTCGAGGGCGCCGGCCCGGGCGGAGTGGCGGGCGAGGGCGACGAGCTCGCCCGGGGTGCGGACCGAGTCGAGCTCGTCCGCCGGTTCGACGCCGAACAGCCGGACGATCCGGTTGGCGACGGTGTTCAGGAGGGTGATCACGGGCCGGAACAGCGTGGCGAAGACATGCTGCGGTCCGGCGACGAACCGGGCCACCTGGAGCGGCCGGGAGACCGCCCAGTTCTTGGGCACGAGTTCGCCGACGACCATCTGCACGGCCGACGCCAGCAGCATGCCCACGATCACGGCGATGCCGGAGACGGCGCCCGCGGGCAGTCCGGTCGCGGTGAGCGGCCCGTCGAGCAGCCCGGCGAGCGCGGGCTCGGCGAGCATGCCGGTGACCAGCGAGGTGAGGGTGATGCCGAGCTGGGTGCCGGAGAGCTGGAAGGACAGCTCGCGCAGCGCCCTGACGACGGTGCGCGCCCGGCGGTCGCCTTCGGCGGCGGCGCGCTCGGCGTCGGCGCGTTCCACGGTCACGAGGCCGAACTCGGCGGCCACGAAGAAGCCGTTGGCGAGGATCAGGAGAAAGGCCGCGGCGAGCAGCAGCAGGGAGACGATCATGCCGCCGCCTCGGGGAAGAGGGCGGCGCAGGTACTACCGGACGATCCGTCCATTGCCGGAGGGAGTCACTCCTCGGGTCGAAGGGCTGCCTCGCGGGCCGCCGGCGGCGGCCCTGCACATACGCGAGGCGGTGGTGCCACTCGGCACCACCGCCACAAGAGTAATCACGCCCGTGCCGTCGCGGGCAGGGGGTCGGCCCCGTATGGGGGACGAACGGGGGACGGTCCGGGGGCTCAGGCCGCCCCGGCCGACTCGGCGCCGGTGCCCCGGCTCTCGGCGAGGGCCCGCAGCGCGCGGGCGTCCCTGATGGCCTGCTGCTTGGCGATTCCCGGCTGGATGCCGAGGGCCGGCAGGCTGGTGCCGTCGCTCAGGTCGAGGAAGACCCAGGGGTCGCCGGGGCGCAGGTTGACCCGGAGGATCTCCGCCCATGCCAGTCGGCGTGTCCGGGTGATGTTGACGACCGTCACCCCCTCCTGGTCGGCGACGACCTTGGGGCGGCTGAGCATCACCAGGACGCCGAGGAAGAGCGCGGCGGTGAAGACGAAGCTGACCCGCTCCCCCGGGTTGAGCCGCTCCAGCATCAGCGCGACCACGGTGATGACCACGAACATCACCGTCCCGACGGTCAGCAGCACCGCCCGGGTGCGGCCGGGCCGGAAGGTGACCGGGAGGGCGGGGGCGGTGGCGTCGGACATGGCGTTCCTAGCAGTGCGGTGCGAGCAGTGCGGGCCTGGCGATGCAGGTGCGAGCAGGCGGCGGGGTCAGAGGCGGCAGGCGTGGATGGCCGTGGTCAGGATCGCCCGGGCGCCCAGCTCGTAGAGGTCGTCCATGACCTTCTGCGCCTCCTTGGCGGGGACCATGGCGCGGACGGCGACCCAGCCCTCGTTGTGCAGCGGCGAGACGGTGGGCGACTCGAGGCCCGGGGTGAGGGCGACGGCCTGCTCCAGGTGCTCGGCGCGGCAGTCGTAGTCCATCATCACGTAGCTGCGGGCGACGAGGACGCCCTGGAGGCGGCGCAGGAACTGCTGGACCTTCGGGTCGTCGGTCGGGGCGCCGGTGCGGCGTACGACGACGGCCTCGGAGGTGAGGATCGGCTCGCCGATGACCTCCAGGCCGGCGTTGCGCAGGCTGGTGCCGGTCTCGACGACGTCCGCGATGATCTCGGCGACGCCCAGCTGGATCGCGGTCTCGACGGCGCCGTCGAGGTGGACGACGGAGGCGTCGACGCCCTGCTCGGCGAGGTGCTTGGCGACGATGCCCTCGTAGGAGGTGGCGATCGTCATCCCGTGGAAGTCCTCGGGGCCGCTCGCGGTGCCGGGCCGGGTGGCGTAGCGGAAGGTGGAGCGGCCGAAGTTCAGCGGCAGGATCTCCTCGGCGTTGGCGCCGGAGTCGAGGAGCAGGTCGCGGCCGGTGATGCCGATGTCGAGCCGGCCGGACGCCACGTAGATCGCGATGTCCTTGGGACGGAGGTAGAAGAACTCCACCTCGTTGTCCGGGTCGACGGTGACGAGCTCCTTGGACTCCTTGCGCTGCCGGTAGCCCGCCTCATGGAGCATCTCCATCGCAGGTCCGGAGAGTGAACCCTTGTTGGGGACGGCGATGCGCAGCATGGGGTGGGCTTCCTTTGCCTCAGAGGTTGGTGACGTAAGGGGAAAGAATCAGAGGTGGGCGTAGACGTCGTCGAGGGAGATCCCGCGGGCGACCATCATCACCTGGACGTGGTACAGCAGCTGCGAGATCTCCTCGGCGGCGGCTTCCCTGCCCTCGTACTCGGCGGCCATCCAGACCTCGGCGGCCTCCTCGACGACCTTCTTGCCGATGGCATGGACGCCCTTGCCGACCAGTTCCGCGGTGCGGGAGGTCGCCGGGTCGCCGGTCTCGGCCTTGAGCTTGAGCTCGGCGAAGAGCTCTTCGAAGCTCTTGCGGGTTTCGTTCGCCATGATGTCCTAAGAGTACGGGGTGGGGATCTGCACTCAGCGCCAGGGTTCGCTGACCGTCCGCAGCGTGGTCGCGGTGGCGACGGCGGCGGTGACGGCCTCGTGGCCCTTGTCCTCGCTGGAGCCTTCCAGGCCGGCCCGGTCCAGGGCCTGCTCCTCGTTGTCGACGGTCAGGACGCCGAATCCGACGGGTACGCCGGTGTCGATCGAGACCTGGGTGAGGCCGTGGGTGACGCCCTGGCACACGTACTCGAAGTGCGGCGTTCCGCCGCGGATGACGACGCCGAGCGCCACGATGGCATCGTAGCCGCGACCGGCGAGCACCTTCGCCACGACCGGGAGCTCGAAGCTGCCGGGGACGCGCAGCAGGGTGGGCTCCTCGATGCCGAGCTCGCTCAGGGCGCGCAGGGCGCCGTCGACGAGGCCGTCCATGATCTTCTCGTGCCACTGGGCCGCGACGACCGCGACGCGGAGGTCGCCGCAGTTCTTCACGCTGAGGACGGGTGCGCCCTTGCCGCTCATGTCTCTCCTTGGTCCTGCTCGGGTGACTTGTGTACGGGTGACTTACTGGTTGCCGCAGGTGGCGGCCGGGGAGCCGTCCAGCCAGGGCAGGTCGTGGCCCATCCGGTCGCGCTTGGTGCGCAGGTAGCGGAGGTTGTGCTCGCCCGCCGTGACGGGCATGGGCTCGCGGCCCTCGACGTCGAGGCCGTGGCGGGTGAGGGCGTCGATCTTGTCCGGGTTGTTGGTCATCAGCCGCACACCGCGGACGCCGAGGTCGGCGAGGATCTGCGCGCCGGCCGCGTAGTCGCGGGCGTCGGCGGGCAGCCCGAGCTCCAGGTTGGCGTCGAGGGTGTCGCGGCCGCGCTCCTGGAGCTCGTACGCGCGCAGCTTGGACAGCAGTCCGATGCCACGACCCTCGTGGCCGCGCAGATAGACGACGACGCCGCGGCCGGCCTCGGTGATGCGGTCCATGGAGGCCTGGAGCTGGGGGCCGCAGTCGCAGCGCAGCGAGTGGAAGACGTCGCCGGTCAGGCACTCGGAGTGGACCCGGACCAGAACGTCCCGGCCGTCGCCGATCTCGCCGTGGACGAGGGCGACGTGCTCGACGCCGTCGACGGTGGAGCGGTAGCCGTACGCGGTGAACTCGCCGTGCGCCGTGGGCAGGTGGACCTCGGCCTCGCGGCGGACGGTCGGCTCGGCGGAGCGGCGGTAGGCGATCAGGTCCTCGATGGAGATGATCGTCAGGCCGTGCTTGCGGGCGAACGGGATCAGCTCCGGCAGCCGCAGCATGACGCCGTCCTCGCCGGCGATCTCGACGATCGCGCCGGCCGGGCGCAGACCCGCGAGGCGGGCGAGGTCCACCGCCGCCTCGGTGTGGCCGTTGCGGACCAGGACGCCGCCTTCCTTGGCGCGCAGCGGGAAGATGTGGCCCGGCCGGACGAAGTCGGAGGGCTCGTATTCGCCGCTCGCCAGCATCCGCAGGGTGGTGGCGCGGTCGGCGGCGGAGATGCCGGTGGTGACGCCGTGGGCGGGGGCCGCGTCGACGGAGACGGTGAAGGCGGTCCGCATCGACTCGGTGTTGTGCTCGACCATCTGCGGGAGCTGGAGGCGCTCCAGCTCGTCGTTCTCCATGGGTGCGCAGATCAGGCCGCGGCACTCGCTCATCATGAAGGCGATGACCTCGGGGGTGGCCATCTCCGCGGCGATGACGAGGTCGCCCTCGTTCTCGCGGTCCTCGTCGTCGACCACGACGACGGGGCGGCCCGCGGCGATGTCGCGGATGGCCTGCTCGACGGGGTCGAGGGCGAGGTCGGTGGCGTCGAACAGAAGGGGTGCCGTGCTCATGCCGCTGCTCCTTCCAGGGCCGGAGCGGTGCGCGTCCGGAGCCACCAGTCGCGCATGCCCCAGATGACGAGGGCGAAGTAGATGACGTAGACCAGGCCGGAGAAGGCGAGGCCGCTGTTGAAGGCGAGGGGGACGCCGACGAGGTCGACGAGGAGCCAGGCGAACCAGAACTCGACCAGGCCGCGGGCCTGGGCGACCATCGCGACGAGGGTGCCGACGAAGATGTACGCGTCGGCCCAGGGGCTCCAGGAGAGCGACGGGTAGAGGGTGAACAGTCCGCCGACGGCGAGGGTGCCGAGGACGGCGCCGGCGAGGAGCAGTCCGCGCTCCTTCCAGGTGGCGAAGCGGACGGCGATGGAGCCGTCCTGGGCCTGCTGCCGGCCTCGGTTCCACTGCCACCAGCCCCAGGCGGCCACGGCGATGACGAGGAGCTGCTTGCCGACGCCGCCGGAGAGGTGGGCGGAGGCGTAGGCGCCGACGAGGATGACGCCGGAGAGCAGCTGGGCGGGCCAGGTGAGGATGGAGCGGCGCCAGCCGAGGGCCAGGGCGATCAGACCGATCGTGTTGCCGATCATGTCGGACCACATGATGTGCTGACCGAAGACGGTGAACGCCTCGGAGTTGAGCCAGTTCACTTGACGTTCTCCTGTGCGTTCGGGCCGAGCAGCCGCTCGACGTACTTGGCGATGACGTCCACCTCGAGGTTGACCGGGTCGCCGGGCTGCTTGATGCCGAGCGTGGTCAGGGCGAGGGTGGTGGGGATGAGGCTGATGGTGAACCAGTCGTCGCCGACCTCGACGACGGTGAGGCTGACGCCGTCGACGGTGATGGAGCCCTTCTCGACGATGTAGCGGGCGAGCGGGGCGGGCAGGCCGACCTTGACGATCTCCCAGTGCTCGGAGGGGGTCCGCTCCAGGACGGTGCCGGTGCCGTCGACGTGTCCCTGGACGATGTGGCCGCCGAGGTGCCCGCCGACGGCCATGGGCCGCTCCAGGTTGACCCGGGAGCCGACCTCCAGGGCGCCGAGCGAGGACCGCTTGAGGGTCTCGGCCATGACGTCGGCAGTGAACTCCCCGTCACCGAACTCGACCACCGTGAGGCAGACGCCGTTGACGGCGATCGAGTCGCCGTGCTGGGCGCCCTCGGTGACCAGGGGGCCGCGCAGGCGGAAGCGGGAGGCGTCCGCCAGTCGCTCGACGGCGACGACCTCGCCCAGCTCTTCGACGATTCCGGTGAACACGGTCAGGCTCCCTTGGAGGTGAGGGTCGCGGTGATGCGGAGGTCGGGTCCGACGGGCGTGGTCTCGGTGATGTCGAGCCGCAGCGCGTCGGCGATGGTGGTGATGCCGGCGTCGGCCAGCGCGTGCGGGCCGGCGCCGAGGAGGACGGGGGCGAGGTAGCCGACGACCTGGTCGACGGCGCCGGCGGCGACGAAGGCGCCGGCGAGGGTGGGGCCGCCCTCCAGGAGGACGGAGCGGACGCCGCGGTCGTACAGGGCGGCGAGGAGGGCCGGCACGGACAGGCCGCGGCCGTCCCTGGGGAGGCGTACGACCTGCTCGCTCGCGAGGGTCGTCCCGGCGTCCTCGGCGATCGCGATCAGGGTGGGCGCGGCGTCGTCCAGGACGCGGGCGCCGGGCTGCACGGCGGTGGCGTCGGTGTCGACGACGACCCGCAGCGGCTGGACGATCTCCTCGGCCGCCGCGGTGCCCCGGACGGCGAGGTGCGGGTCGTCGGCGCGGGCGGTGCCGGAGCCGACGACGACGGCGTCGGACTCGGCGCGCAGCCGGTGGACGTCGGCGCGGGACTCGGCAGAGCTGATCCAGCGGGAGGTGCCGTCGGCGGCGGCGATCCGGCCGTCGAGGGTGGCGGCGTACTTCCAGCGGACGAAGGGGCGGCCCTGGCGGACGGAGGTGAGCCAGGCGATGTTGCCGGCCTCGGCCTCGTCCTGGAGGAGGCCCTGCGTCACCTCGACGCCGGCCGCGCCGAGGGTGTCGGCACCGCCCGTGGCCTGCGGGTTCGGGTCGCCGACGGCGTAGACGACACGGGCGATCCCGGCCTCGATCAGGGCCTGGGCGCAGGGGCCGGTGCGGCCGGTGTGGTTGCAGGGTTCGAGGGTGACGTAGGCGGTGCCGCCGCGGGCCAGGACGCCGGCCTCGCGCAGGGCGTGGACCTCGGCGTGCGGGCCGCCGGCGCGCCGGTGCCAGCCCTCGCCGACCTGGTGGCCGGAGGCGTCGGTGATGACGCAGCCGACGACGGGGTTGGGGCTGGTGGAGCCGAGACCGCGGGCGGCGAGCGCGATCGCGCGTCGCATGGCGGTGATGTCGGCCTGCTGGGCCACCGGGTCCTCCTGCCTCTTCGGGCACGGACTCCGGGGCCTGTCGATGACGACAGAGAGCGGGTACGACGGCTCGCGCAGGGGGTGCGTGGGCCTTCAGTCCCCGGTACGCCGGTGCGGCACTCGTGCCGAGACGGCGACCAGCGGACGTACGGCCGGCACACCCCTGGAAAGGGTCGCCCGCCGCGCACTGCCTCCCATCCGGACTTTCACCGTCGGTCCAGGAATCTCACCTGGTCAACCGGCCGCTGGCTGCGGACGGGTCGCGGACTATACCGCCGGTTCGGAATTACACCGACCCCGGAGTGCGCTGCTGCTGATACAGGGCCAGTGTGCCACGGCCGGGGAGCGGCCATGCGGGTGAAGCCCTGTGGGCTGGCTCACAAAGCGCCATGCCCCTGTCACACCCCACGCCTGGAGACCTCTCCCGAATTCCTCGTTGGTCCAGACCTATTGACGCACTGGTCTAGTCCTCTTAATCTCCGAGTCACCTCCGAGGTACGGCCCGCCGGCGTGCGCACTCCACGGGCCCAACACGATCCACCCCCTTGTTCGTTGTTGTGCTCTGCCGACCTCCCCCTGGAGGAACCGACCGTGTTGTCCCCCACGAAGAAGAGGGCGTCGCTGCTCGCTTCCGGCGCCGCCGTCGCCGGACTGCTGATCAGCTCCCTCGCCTCCGGCGGCGTCTCGTACGCCGCCGACAACGAGTCCTGTCGCCCCGACGGCCTCTACAAGACCCCCGGCGTCGACGTCCCGTACTGCTCGGTCTACGACACCGAGGGCCGCGAGAAGATGGGCGCGGACCACCAGCGCCGGGTGATCGGCTACTTCACCGGCTGGCGCACCGGCAGGAACGGCGAGCCCGCCTACCTCGCCAAGGACATTCCCTGGGACAAGATCACCCACATCAACTACGCCTTCGGGCACGTCGGCGGCGACAACAAGCTGTCCGTGGGCACCGACGGTCCGGACAACGCGGCCACCGGGATGACCTGGCCCGGTGTCGCGGGCGCGGAGATGGACCCGGCGTACGCCTACAAGGGCCACTTCAACCTGCTCAACAAGTTCAAGAAGCAGCACCCCGACGTGAAGACGCTGATCTCGGTCGGCGGCTGGGCGGAGACCGGCGGCTACTTCGACGACAAGGGCACCCGGGTGAACTCGGGCGGCTTCTACTCCATGGCGACCAACGCCGACGGGTCGGTCAACCAGGCCGGGATCGACACGTTCGCGAACTCGGCCGTCGACTTCATCCGGAAGTACGGCTTCAACGGCGTCGACATCGACTACGAGTACCCCACGACGATGAAGGACGCCGGCAACCCGCTCGACTGGCAGCTCGCCAACGCGCGCCGCGCCGGCCTCGTCCAGGGCTACGCCGCCCTGATGAAGTCCCTGCGCGAGAAGCTCGACCGGGCCGGTGCCGCCGACGGGAAGCACTACCTGCTGACCGTCGCCGCGCCCTCCTCCGGCTACCTGCTGCGCGGCATGGAGACCTTCCAGGTGCAGAAGTACCTGGACTACGTCAACATCATGTCCTACGACCTGCACGGCGCCTGGAACGAGTACGTCGGCCCGAACGCCTCGCTCTTCGACGACGGCAAGGACGGCGAGCTGGCGGCCGCGAACGTCTACGGCTCCTCCCAGTACGGCGGCATCGGCTACCTCAACACCGACTGGGCGTACCACTACTTCCGCGGCTCGATGCCGGCCGGCCGGATCAACATCGGCCTGCCCTACTACACCCGCGGCCACAAGAACGTGCAGGGCGGCACCGACGGTCTGTGGGGCAAGGCCGCAGCGACCAGCTGCCCGGCCGGCGCCGGCCTGACCAAGTGCGGTGACGGCGCCGTCGGCATCGACAACCTGTGGCACGACAAGGACACCAGCGGGCAGGAGTCGCCCGCCGGTTCCAACCCGATGTGGCACGCCAAGAACCTGGAGAAGGGGATCGTCGGCGACTACGTCACGAAGTACGGCTTCCCCGCGAACACCACGCTCACCGGCACCTACGCCCGCAAGTACGACTCCACGCTGGTCGCGCCGTGGCTGTGGAACGCCCAGAAGAAGGTCTTCCTCTCCACCGAGGACGAGCAGTCGGTGGCCGCCAAGGCGGACTACGTCGTCAGCCGCGGCATCGGCGGCACGATGGTCTGGGAGATGGCCGGCGACTACGACTGGAACGCCGCCAAGGGTCAGTACGAGATGGGTGACACGCTCACCTCCCTGATGTACGACAAGTTCAAGGCGGCCACCCCGTACGGCGCCAAGAAGTCGAACAAGGCGCTGCCGGCCCAGGCGGTGAACGTGGGCGTGGAGTTCACCGAGTTCAAGCTCGGCGACTCCAACTACCCGATCACCCCCAAGATCAAGATCACCAACAACACCAAGACGGCGCTGCCGGGCGGCACCGAGTTCCAGTTCGACTACGCGACCGCCGCCCCGGGCAACGCCTCCGACCAGTCCGGCTTCGGTACGAAGGTGATCAGCAGCGACCACACGGGCGGCAACGTGGGCGGCCTGAAGGGCGACTTCCACCGGGTCTCGCTGAAGCTGCCGGCCTGGCAGTCGCTGGCCCCGGGCGCGAGTGTCGACCTGGCGTTCAACTACTACCTGCCGGTCTCGACCCCGTCGAACTGGACGGTGAACATCAGCGGCACGACGTACGCGCTCGCCGGCGACCTGGCCCGCGGCACGACGGTCGTCGAGCCGGGCGGCTCGACCCCGACGCCCACCCCGACGCCGACCCCGACCGGTCCGACGCCCACCCCCACCGGGCCGACCCCGACCCCCACGCCCACGGGTGGCACCTGCACCGCGCCGGCGTACGTGGCGGGCACGGTCTACAACGCGGGGAACCTGGTCTCCCACAAGGGCCGCACCTGGAAGGCCCAGTGGTGGACCCAGAACGAGGAGCCGGGCACGACCGGCGAGTGGGGCGTCTGGAGGGACCAGGGCGCCTGCTGATCGACACGACCCGAGAACCCCCGGCGGTGGTCTCACGGCCCTTGGCCGCCGCCGGGCCTCCCCCGCCCGCGCCGCGCTCCCCTGTCCGGAGCGCGGCGCGGTCGCGTTTCCCGGGCCCGCCCCCCTTACGGGAAGAGGGCGTCCTGCGCCGCGTCGCGGGCGGTCAGGAGCGCGCCGCGCAGGATGGCGGCGTCGCCGAGGGTGGTGGCGCGGACCTCGGTGCGCAGCGGGGACAGCTCGGCGAGGCGGGCCTCCACGCGGGCGGCGAGGCCGGGGCCGCCACGGTGGCCGGTCTCGCCCGCGAGGACGACGCAGCCGGGGTCGAGGACGGCCGCGACGGCGGCCGCGCCGATGGCGAGCCGGTCGGCGAGGGCGTCGAGGAAGGGGGCGTGGCCGGATTCCAGGGCGGTGGCGGGGTCGAGGCCGTGGGTGCGGGCGAGGGCGGCGACCGCGGCGGCGCAGGCCAGCTCGTCGAAGCCGCCGTCACAGCCGTGGGCGGAGGGCAGCCCGGAGGTGCCCGGCACCGGCAGGAAGCCGATCTCGCCCGCTCCCCCGGAGGCCCCGCGGCGCAGCCGCCCGTCCAGGACGATCGCCGCGCCCACCCCCTGGCCGAGCCAGAGCAGCACGAAGGTGTCGCGGTCCTGGCGGGCGGCGCCCTCGCGCAGTTCGGCGACGGCGGCGAGGTTGACCTCGTTCTCCACCAGGACGGCGGCGGGCAGTCGTTCCTGGAGGGCGGCGATCAGGCGCCGGTGCCATTCGGGGAGCTGGGCGGTGTCCCGCAGCTCCCGGGTGGCCGGGTCGATGAGGCCGGGGGCGCCGACGGCCACGCTGTGCAGCCGGGCGGCGCCGGCCTCGGCCGCGGTGCGTTCGAGGAGGGCGACGGCCCGGTCGGCGGCCGGTCCGGGTGCGGCGCCCTCGTCGATCGGCAGGGACGCCTCGGCGAGGGTGGTGCCGAGGAGGTCGGCGACCACGACGGTGACGGAGCGGGTGCGCACGTCGAGGGCGGCGAGATGGGCGCGGTCGGCGACGATCCCGTACAGCTTGGCGTTGGGGCCGCGGCGCTCGGCGCCGCTCTCGCCGACGACATGGACGAGCCCGGAGTCCCGGAGCCGCTCGACGAGGTCGGCGACGGTGGGGCGGGACAGTCCGGTGAGCGTCTTGAGCTGGGTCGCCGTCAACGGGCCCTCGGCCTGGAGCAGTCGCAGGGCGAGCCGGTCGTTGATGGCCCGCGCGGTGCTCGGGGATGCGGCCATGCGGCGATCCTCTCAGACGGACTCGGACTTCCGTTCCCCTCGGCCCACTATTTATCAGGCAGGGTTCCTGATAGTTTACGCCGAGACCACGACCCAAGGGAGGGACCATGGCGGCGGAGACCGTCTTCAGCACCGAACGGCTGCGCCGGGCCCGGTTCGCCGTCGCCGCCGTCTTCTGCGTCCACGGCGCGGTCACGGGCAGCTTCGCCACCCGCATCCCCTGGATCCAGGACCACGCGGGCGTCAGCCCGGGCCAGCTGGGTCTCGCCCTCGCCTTCCCGGCGATCGGCGCCTCGCTCGCGATGCCGCTGGCCGGCGCGATCAGCCACCGCTTCGGCGCCCGTACCGCGCTGCGCGGCCTGCTCACGCTGTGGACCCTGTCGCTGATCCTGCCGTCCCTCGCGCCGAACATCTACGGACTGTGCGCGGCCCTCTTCGTCTACGGCGCCGCCGCCGGCATGTCCGACGTGGCCATGAACGCGCTCGGCGTCGAGACCGAGAACCGGCTCGGCCGCTCGATCATGTCCAGCCTCCACGGCATGTGGAGCGCCGGTGCCCTGATCGGCTCCGCGGCCGGCACCGTCGCCGCCCACCTCGGCGGCGACGCCCGGCTGCACCATCTGATCGCCGCCCTGGTCCTGACCGTGATCGGGCTCGTCTGCTGCCAGGGCGTGCTCGACCTGCAGAGCGCGCCCGAGGAGGAGGCGCCGCCGCGCTTCTCGCTGCCCCCGAAGTCGGCGCTGGTCATCGGCGCCATCGGCTTCTGCGGGGTGTTCGCGGAGGGCGCCAGCCTGGACTGGTCGGCCGTCTACCTCAGGGACGAGCTGGGCACGTCGGCCGGTCTGGCCGCGGCGTCCACCACCGCCTTCGCCCTCACCATGGCCGTGGCACGCCTCGTCGGCGACCGGGTGGTGGACCGCTTCGGCGCGGTGCGGACGGTACGCGTGGGAGGCCTGGCCGCCACCCTGGGCGGGCTCCTCGTGGTGTTCGCCCCGCACGCGGCCCTCGCGCTGACCGGTTTCGGACTCATCGGGCTCGGCGTCGCGGTCGTCGTCCCGCTGGCGTTCGCCGCCGCGGGGCGCAGCGGCCCGAACCCGAGCCAGGCCATCGCGGGCGTCGCCACCATCACGTACACCTCGGGCCTCATCGCCCCGTCGGCGATCGGCGGGATCGCCGACGCCACCTCGCTGGTCTTCTCCTTCGGCCTGGTCACGCTGCTGACGTTCGGGCTCGTCCTGGGGGCGGGCGTGCTGCGGTCGGGCGGCCGGGCCCCGGCCGGGACGACGAAGGTCGGTGCCTCGGACGGGGTCCGCTGACCGGCGGCGCACTACCATGTGGCTGATCTTTTTCGGTCCCGCTCCCGGCCCCGGCACGACGGGACCGGAGCCACCGGAATCCCCTTGAGAACTGGAGCGACCACATGAGCCTCGGCGTGCGCTGGACCCTGCACGGCGACGGGAGGACACCCGCCCCCGGAGCCGTCGTCCGTCCGGACGAACGCCTCTCCTGGCCCCGTACGGTCGGTCTCGGCGCCCAGCACGTGGTGGCGATGTTCGGCGCCTCGTTCGTGGCTCCGGTCCTCATGGGCCTCGACCCGAACCTCGCGATCATGATGTCCGGTGTCGCCACCGTGATCTTCCTGCTCGCGACCCGCGGCACGGTCCCGTCCTACCTGGGCTGCTCGCTCTCCTTCGTGGGCGTCGCCGCCGCGATCCGGGCCTCCGGCGGCGACAGCGCCACCGTCACCGGCGCGGTGCTCGTGGTCGGCGTGGTGCTCTTCCTCGCCGGTCTCGCGGTCGCGAGGTTCGGCGCGCGGATCATCCACGCGGCCATGCCGCCGGTCGTCACCGGCGCGGTGGTCATGCTGATCGGCTTCAACCTGGCCCCGGTCACCGCCTCCACGTACTGGCCGCAGGACCAGTGGACGGCGCTGCTGGTGATGCTGTTCACCGGTCTGGCCGTGGTCGCGCTGCGCGGCTTCTGGTCGCGGATCGCGATCTTCCTCGGCCTGATCTTCGGCTACGGCATCTCCTGGGTCTTCGACCTGGTCTTCGGCAGGATCCACTCGATGTCCCCGAGCGGCCAGGTCACCGACCACTGGCGACTGGACCTGTCCGGCGTCGGCAAGGCCGACTGGATCGGCCTGCCCTCCTTCCACGGACCGAGCTTCGAGTGGTCCGCGATCCTGGTGGCGCTGCCCGTGGTCATCGCGCTGATCGCCGAGAACGCCGGACACGTCAAGGCCGTCGGCGAGATGACCGGCGACCCGCTGGACGACAGGCTCGGCACCGCGATCGCCGCCGACGGCGCCGCCTCCGTGCTGTCCACCGCCGTGGGCGGCCCGCCGAACACCACGTACTCCGAGAACATCGGCGTCATGGCCGCCACCCGCGTCTACTCCACCGCCGCCTACTGGGCCGCGGCCGGCTTCGCGCTGCTCTTCGGCCTGTGCCCCAAGTTCGGCGCGGTCGTCGCCGCCATCCCCGGCGGCGTGCTCGGCGGCATCACCGTGATCCTGTACGGCATGATCGGCCTGCTCGGCGCGCAGATCTGGATCAACGCCGGGGTCGACCTGCGCAACCCGCTCAACCTGGTGCCCGCCGCGGCCGGCATCATCATCGGCGTCGGCGGGGTGAAGCTCACCTTCACCGACACCTTCGAGCTCGGCGGCATCGCGCTCGGCACCCTCGTCGTCATCACCGGCTACCACGTGCTGCGCGCCTTCGCCCCGGCCCACATGAAGCAGCAGGAGCCCCTGCTCGACGCCGGCACCAGCTCGTACGAGACCACGGACGGCCAGGAACCCGCCGCCAAGCCGTAACCGATTCGCCCGATCTGGGGAAGCCGGGCGGCGGAATCCTTCCGTCCGGCTCTCCGGCTGCCACGCTGCACCCATGGCATCCACGGCGCAGACGCAGGACATGGCGCAGCAGGACATCGAGCTCGGGCCGTTCACGGCCGTCGATCCCGTGGTGGACCGGATGCGGGCCATCCGTTCCGCCTGGCACCCCTCGGACGGGGTCGCCGTGTTCAACCGGGTCTATCTGACCGTCACCGAGGAGATCGGCCGGGCCATCGAGGCGGGCACGTTCGCCGACCGGCAGGCCGCCGCCACCCTCGACGTACGGTTCGCCGAGCGCTATCTCGCGGTCGTCGACGCCGTCGCCACCGACCGTCCGGCCCCCGCCTGCTGGCGGCCGCTCTTCCACTACCGGCGCCACCCCGGCGTACGGCCCCTCCAGTTCGCGCTCGCCGGGATCAACGCGCACATCGGCCACGACCTGGCCCTCGCGGTGGTCGACACCTGCCGGACCCTGGACTGCGCGCCCGCCGACCTGGAGGACGAGTTCCACCGGGTCGGCGACGTGCTGGTCCTCCTGGAGGAGCGGATCCGGGAGGAACTGATGCCGGGCCCGGACCTCCTGGAGGTCACGGACCCGCTGACGCATCTGCTCGGCTGCTGGAGCCTGGACCGGGCCCGCGACGGGGCCTGGCTCGCCGCCCGCTCGCTGTGGCAGCTGCGGCGGCTGCCCGACCTGGCCGAGGAGTTCACCGAACGCCTCGACCGGTCGGTGGGCCTGGTGGGGCGGATGATGCTCACGCCCCTCACCAGGCCCTGACCCGGATCAGTCCTCCGGCAGCTCGACCGGGGCGATCTCGTCGTACACGTCGCCCGGGCCCGGGTTGGTGGCGTCGGTCTCGCCGCCGAAGTGGTGCATCACGCCCCACACCGCGTTGAGCGCCGTCTGCACCGCGCCCTCGGCCCAGCCGGCCGTCCAGGAGATGTCGTCGCCGGCGAGGAAGATGCCCCGCTTGTCCTCGGGCAGCCGGTCCTGCATGAAGTGCGTGAACAGGCGGCGCTGGTAGCGGTAGTGGCCCGGCAGGTTGGCCTTGAAGGCGCCCATGAAGTAGGGCTCGTTCTCCCAGGAGACCGTCACCGGGTTGCCGATGATGTGCTTCCGGATGTCGACCTTCGGGTAGATCTCGCCGAGCGACTTCAGCATGACCTCCATCCGCTCGTTCGCGGACAGCGGCAGCCACTTCAGGCTGTCGTCGCACCACGTGTACGAGAGGCAGATGACGGCCGGCTTGTCCGGGCCGTCGTCCAGGAGGTAGGTGCCGCGGGTCATCCGGTCGGTCAGCGTCATCGACATGACGTCCCGGCCGGTCTCCTCGTCCTTGTCCAGCCAGAACGGCCGGTCGACGGGCACGAAGAGCTTGGACGACTCCATGTAGTGGGTGCGCTCGATCGCCGTCCAGTGGTCGATCGGGAAGAGCGAGTCGTCACACGCGATCTTGGACAGCAGCATCCAGGACTGCGCGGTGAAGATCGCCGCCTGGTACGTACGGATGTCACCGGAGGCGTCCGTGACGGTGATCCGGTTGCCGGCGGTGCGGTTCAGGCGCGTGACGGCCGGCTTGGGGGTGCCGTCGTGCAGCGAGGACAGCGAGGTGCCCTGCGCCCAGTGGACGATCTTCTCCGGCTCGCGCTCCCACAGGCGCAGCGGCAGCTGCTGGGAGCCGCCCACGATGCCGCGGTGGTGGTCGTCGGCCTCGGTGTAGACGACCCGCAGGATCTCCAGGATGGAGTTGGGGAAGTCGGTGTCCCAGCCGCCGGTGCCGAAGCCGACCTGGCCGAAGATCTCCCGGTGCCGGAAGGACTTGAAGGCGTCGGAGTCGCACAGGAAGCCGTAGAAGGTCTGGTTGTCGAGCTTCTCGACGAGCTTGGCCCAGATCTCGCGGATGCGCGGCACGTCGCGCTCGCGCATGGCCTGGTTCATGTCGGAGAAGTCGGCGCCCTCCTCCAGGCAGTCGTTCCACGCCTTCGCCACGTCGCGGTAGACCTGCGGCAGGTCGTCGACGGTCTCGGCGTAGTGCGACTCGCCCTTGAGGTCGACGACGGTCGACGGGGTGGACTCGGCCAGCGGGTTCGGGAACGGCGTGGTCTTCAGGCCCACCAGGTCGATGTAGTGCTGCAGCGCCGTGGAGGACGGCGGGAAGCGCATCGCGCCCATCTCGGCGGTCAGGCCGTCCGTGCCGGTGCCCTCGAAGCCGACGGTGCGCAGCCGGCCGCCGATCTGGTCGGCCTCGTAGACGACGGGCTTCAGGCCCATCTTCATCAGCTCGTACGCGGCGATGATCCCGGAGAGCCCGCCGCCGATGACGGCGACCTCGGTGCCGTGCTCGGTCGCGGGTATCTGGCCGAGACCGGCCGGGTGGGCCAGGAAGTCGTCGTAGGCGTACGGGAAGTCCGGGCCGAACATGGTGATCGGCGGCTGACCGTCGGTGTGCTGGACGGCGGTGGGCACCGTGGACGTCATGGGGTACGGACTCCTTGCACGAAACAGGTGAGGCAGGGGGAGGGCGGGGCGGGCCGGCTCAGACGAGGGAGCCGTAGAGCCCGGGGCGGCGGTCGCGGAGGTAGGGGTTGACCTTCCGGGAGGCCGCCAGGAAGTCGGGGTCGACCTCGCCGATCACGAGGTCCTCGCCGCGCCCGGCGCGGACCCGGGCGGTGCCGTCGGGGGCGGCGAGGGTGGACAGGCCGACGAACTCGAAGTCGCCCTCGGGGCCGGTCCGGTTGGCGTACGCGATGTAGAGCTGGTTCTCGAAGGCGCGCACGGGGACGACGGAGTCGGGGACGATCTCGGCCGGGTGCATCAGCGCGGTCGGCACGAGGAGGAGGTCCGTGCCGGCCAGCGCCTGCGCCCGTACGTTCTCGGGGAACTCGACGTCGTAGCAGATCATCAGGCCGATGGTGAGGCCGTCGAGCTCCGCCTGGACGACACCGTCGTCGCCGGGCGTGAACCACTTCGCCTCGAAGTCGCCGAAGAGGTGGGTCTTGCGGTAGTGCGCCAGCACCGCGCCGTCGGCGCCGAAGAGCTGAGCCGAGTTGTACAGCACGCCGTGCCGCTCGGTGTCGCGCTCCGGGTAGCCGTAGCCGACGGCCAGGCCGTGGCGGGCGGCGATGTCCGCGACCGCGCGGGCGGAGGGGCCGTCGGAGGGCTCGGCGAGCCGCGCGAGGTCGGGGCCGATGGCGTAGCCGGTCAGGAACAGCTCGGGGGCCAGCAGAAGGCGCGCACCGGCGTCGGCGGCCCGCGCCGCGGCCTCGTCGAGGATCTTCAGATTGGCGGCCACGTCACCGAGCTGTCCGGAGCTCTGGAGCAGGGCGGTGCGCAGCGCGGGCATGAGCGATCCTCGGGGGGCGGAGTTGAGGGGGAAGACGTCAAAAACGGTACGGTTTCGCGCTCGGTCGGGACAAGGCGGGAGCGTTGCGGACCGACCGTCGAACCGTTGCGCGATTCTCGACGGCGGCGGCGATTCGTTGCGCACGGCTCCGACCGGGGGTGTACGGCTCCCCCGCCGCGCGGCGGAGACGGGGACCGTTCCCCGGCGCGACGCCGTGGCGCGGGCGGCGCGGAAGAGTGGTGGTCGTCCGGAAGACAGCCGGACGACCTGCCGAAAGGACCAGTCGACATGAACCGTCGTACGAAGATCGCCGCCCTGGCCGCCGCCCTGTTGATCACGGCGGGGGCGGCCGGTTCCGCCACCGCCTCGGGGGACGGGAAGGGCGGCGACCGCGAGGCGGCGGCGCTGACCGGCACCGCCAAGCTCTACCGGCCGGCCGGCGACGACATCACCTTCTCCTTCGACGCGCACCTGGCGGCGAAGGACACCATGGACCCGCAGGCCGCGACCGGCACCTTCCGCTACAGCCACTACAAGAACGGCGAGGGCGGCTACGCGGTGGCCGAGGTCGACTGCCTCACCACCGGCGGGAAGGTGGCCGTGGTGACGGGCGTCGTCGTCGACACCGATCTGGAGCCCCTCAGGGGGAAGCGGGTCGGGATCTCCGTGCACGACGACGGGAAGCGCGACCGGCTGGGCTACAGCTGGGTCGGGCGGGACGCGAGCGTGGAGGTGCCGCCCTGCCTGAGCGCCGCGCCCTTCGAGAAGGTGCGGGCCGGCACGGGTGACTTCCAGGTACTGCCCTGGCACCTGGTCTACCCGACCGAATAGACCGACCGCATAGACCGACCGCCCCGTCCCACGGGGGTGGGCGGGGCGGTCGACAGGCCGCGCGGGGCCTTACGCGGGCGAGCCGGAGGAGAAGCGCCGCAGCAGCGGCGAGAGCACCAGGACGGACTTGGTGCGCTCCACGAAGGGCTCGCCCGCGATCCGCTCCAGGACGCGCTCGAAGTGGCGCATGTCGGAGGCGAAGACCTGGACGACGGCGTCCGCGTCACCGGTGACGGTCGACGCGGACACCACCTCCGGGTACCGCTCCAACCCGCGCCGGATGTCGTCCGGCGAGGTGTTGTGGCGGCAGTAGATCTCGACGAACCCCTCCGTCTCCCAGCCGAGCGCCGCCGGGTCCACCCGTACGGTGAATCCGGTGATGGCGCCCTCGGCCCGGAGCCGGTCCACGCGCCGTTTGACGGCGGGCGCGGAGAGGCCGACGAGCGAGCCGATGTCGGCGTAGCTGCGGCGGGCGTCTTCCGCGAGGGCGTGGACGATGCGTTCGTCGAGGTCGTTGAGTCGCACTACGGGTGGATCACTTCTCTGCGGGGGCCTCTGCCAGGGCCGGGGCCGTGGCCAGTCGGGAGCGGCGCATGCCGTACAGGAAGTAGAACACGAGACCCACGGCCATCCAGGCACCGAAGTACGCCCAGGTGATCAGGTCGAGGCTGTACATGCTGTAGGCGCAGCACACGAAGCCGAGCACCGGGAAGACCGGGCCGAAGGGCACCTTGAAGGTGCGCTCCATGTCCTTGCGGGTGGAGCGGAGCACCACCACGGCGACGTTGACGAGGGCGAACGCGAAGAGCGTGCCGATGCTGGTGGCGTTGACCAGCTCGCCGAGCGGGACGACGGCGGCGAGGACGCCGCACAGCAGGGAGACGATCAGCGTGTTGACGCGGGGCGTGCCGGTGCGGGCGTCGACCTTGCCGAACACCTTGGGCACCAGGCCGTCGCGGGACATCGCGAAGAGGATGCGGGTCTGGCCGTAGAGCACGGTGAGGACGACGCTGGCGATGGAGATGACGGCACCGGCGGCGAGCAGGGTGCCCCAGAAGCTCTGGCCCGTGACATCGTTCATGATCGCGGCCAGCGAGGCCTCGGAGCCCGCGAACTTCTTCCAGTCCCAGGCGCCCACGGCGACGGCGGCGACGAGCACGTACAGCGCGGTCACGATGACCAGCGAGAGCATGATCGCCCGCGGCAGGTCACGCTTGGGGTCCTTGGCCTCCTCGCCGGCGGTGGAGGCGGCGTCGAAGCCGATGTAGGAGAAGAAGAGGATCGCTCCCGCGGCGCCGACGCTCCCGATGCCGAGCGGCATGAAGTCGGAGTAGTTGCCGGACTTGAAGCCCATGAAGCCGACGGCGCAGAAGAGCACCAGGGCGGCGATCTTCACGCCCACCATGATCGTGTTCGCACGGGCCGACTCGCGGGCGCCGCCGAGCAGGAAGAGCATGGCGAGGACGACGACGATCAGCGCCGGCAGGTTGAACACGCCGCCGTCGCCGGGGGGCGCGCTGAGCGTCTCGGGGAGGGTGACGCCGATCGTGCCGTCGAGCAGCTCGTTGAGGTAGTCGCCCCAGCCGACCGCCACGGCGGCGACCGAGACGCCGTACTCCAGCATCAGGCACCAGCCGCACACCCAGGCGACGAGTTCACCCATCGTTGCGTACGCGTACGAGTACGAGGATCCGGCGACCGGTATGGTCCCGGCCAGCTCGGCGTACGAGAGCGCCGAGAAGAGCGCGGTGAGGCCGGCGAAGACGAACGCCAGCGTGACCGCCGGGCCGGCCTCGGGAACGGCCTCGCCGAGCACGACGAAGATGCCGGTGCCGAGCGTCGCACCGATGCTGATCATGGTCAGCTGCCACATCGAGAGCGAGCGGCGGAGGCTGCCGCCCTCGCCCTGGCCACCCTCTGCGACCAGGTCTTCGACCGGCTTGCGGCGGGTGAGGGCGGAGAGCCCGGAAGTCTTGCGGGCGGTCGGGACGGTCGTGTCCTCGGCCGGTGGGGCTGCGCCGTGGTCCAGCACTGCGGAGGCTCCTTATCGCTGCCTGTGACGAGGCGAGGACCGCGGCGGTACGCGGGCATGTCGAGACAGCCCACGGGGGAAGGGGGAACCGCCGAGCAGGCGGTCGCCGCCACTCCTGGTACGAGGCACGAGCCTAAGCGCTGAGGCTTCGCACTCGTAATGCAGGGTTGTTGCGCACTGTCGAATGATCATTGCGCGCTTCCGACACAGACGGGGAAACATTGCGCTCCCCCGCATGAATCGACACATCGGGGGCGTACGGAGGCCCGTTCAGGTGCATGGACTCCTTGTGGCGCATGACCCACGCCGCACCCGCCGATCGGAGGTCGTCGTGAGCTGGCTCGAACCGGAACCCTTTCTGCGCGGTACGGCATGGCGGGACGGCGCACGGCCGGTCCGGGCCGACCCCGCGGACCTGGGACGGCTGCCCTCGGACATCGCCGCGCGGGCGGCGCTGCCCATCGGGGTGCGGGTGGAGTTCAGGGCGGCGCCGGGCACCCGGGCGGTGGAGCTGCGCTACCGGGCGGCCGTGCCGGCGGCGGGCGACGCCCTGCGGGCGCTGCGGCACGGCTTCGCGCTCTGGGACAGGTCACGCTGTCTCGCCGAGGTGTTCGCCGAGCCCGCCGAGGAGTCCGCCGTCCGCATCGAACTCCCTCCCGGCGGCGGCGAGTTCACCATCCATCTCCCGGAGGGACAGGCCCCGTTCGTCCGGGGCATCAGGCCGCTCGGCGGCGCCCTGGCCCCCGCGCCGCGGCGCCCGCGCTGGCTGGTCCACGGCGACTCGATCACCGAGGGCTGGTGGGCCACCCGGCCCGCGCACTCCTGGCCCGCGACGGCCGGCCGCACGCTCGGGCTCGACCCGGTCAACCTCGGCTACGCGGGCGGCGCGCGCGGCGAGCTGCCCCTCGCCGAGCAGCTCTCCCGCCTCCCGGGCGAGCTGATCACGCTCGCCTTCGGCACCAACTGCTGGGGGGCCGTGCCCCATTCGGCCCCGCTGCTCTACGAGACGACCCGGGCCTTCGTCACCCTGGTCCGCCGCGGCCACCCGGGCACCCCGCTGCTGCTGCTCTCCCCCGTGCTGCGCCCCGCGGCCGAGCGGACCGGGAACGCCCTGGGCGCCACGCTCGCGGAGCTGCGCACGGCCATGGAGGAGGCCCTACGGGACCTCAGGGCGGCCGGCGACGCCCGTCTGGCGCTGCTGCCCGGCCGGGAGCTCCTCGGCCCGGAGGACCTGGCGGACGGCCTCCACCCGAACGACCGGGGCCACGCGCGGATCGCGGCGGCGGTGGCGGCGGCGCTGCGCGAGGCGGGCTTCGTGGGGCGAGCGGGGGTCAGTCCAGCCGCCTGACCAGGAACGTGCAGGAGTCGGCCTCGTGGTGCGTCCGCCCCTGCGGGTCCGTGTACGACCAGCGGTCGATGTAGGCGGTCACGGGCTCGTAGCCCAGCCGCGCGTACAGCGCCGCCGCCCGGGGGTTGTCGTGGGCCACGCCGAGCCCGAGGAGGCCCGCGCCGCGCTTCCGCGCCAGCTCCTCGGCCGCCCGGACCAGCTCCGTGCCGATGCCCTGCCCGCGCAGCTCCGCCCGTACGTCCAGGCCGTTGAACTCGGGGCAGTCGCCGAGCACGGCCCGCACCTCGGGCGCCGCGCAGCCGTCCCAGCGCACCTGGCCGTGCCCGACCGGCTCGCCGTCGCGCCAGGCGATCAGATACGTGCCGAGCCCGGCCTCCTGCCGCGCGAACCGCCCGGGATGACGGTCCGGCGCGCCGGGAGCGGGCAGGTGTCGGTCGAGCGGGGTGAGGTCCTCGGCCCGGCAGGGTCTGATCTCCGTAAGGTCCATGCGGCCGACCGTACGGGAAGGCCGTGGGCCCCCGGGAGGTGTTTTCCCGGGGGCCCACGGCATCAGCCGATTCGTTTCGGCGGTCAGCTCCAGCTGGCGTGCAGCGGCTTGCCCTCCGCGTAACCGGCGGCGGACTGGATGCCGACGACGGCCTTCTCCTCGAACTCGGCGAGCGAGCCCGCACCGGCGTAGGTGCAGGAGGAGCGGACACCGGCGATGATCGAGTCGATCAGGTCCTCGACGCCCGGGCGCTGCGGGTCGAGGAACATCCGGGAGGTGGAGATGCCCTCCTCGAACAGCGCCTTGCGGGCGCGGTCGTAGGCGGACTCGTCCGAGGTCCGGTTCTTGACGGCGCGGGCCGAGGCCATGCCGAAGGACTCCTTGTACGCACGCCCCTTGGCGTCGTGCTGGAGGTCGCCGGGGGACTCGTAGGTGCCGGCGAACCAGGAGCCGATCATGACGTTGGACGCACCGGCGGCGAGCGCCATGGCGACGTCACGCGGGTGACGGACACCGCCGTCGGCCCAGACGTGCTTGCCGTACTTCTTCGCCTCGGCGGCGCACTCCAGGACGGCCGAGAACTGCGGGCGGCCGACACCGGTCATCATGCGGGTGGTGCACATGGCGCCGGGGCCCACACCGACCTTGATGATGTCGGCGCCGGCGTCGATCAGGTCCTTGACGCCCTCGGCGGCGACGATGTTGCCCGCCACGATCGGGACCTGCGGGTCGAGCGCCCGGACGGTCCGGATGGCGGAGATCATCGACTCCTGGTGGCCGTGCGCGGTGTCGATGACGAGCGTGTCCACGCCCGCGTCGAGCAGCTGCTTGGCCTTGCCCGCCACGTCGCCGTTGATGCCGACGGCGGCGGCGATGCGCAGCCGGCCCTTGTCGTCGACGGCCGGCGTGTACAGGGTGGCGCGCAGGGCGCCCTTGCGGGTCAGGATGCCGACCAGCTTGCCGTCCTGGTCGACCGCCGGGGCGTAGCGCCGGTTGTGGTGGTCCAGGGTGTTGAACGCCTCGCGCGGGTCGATGTCGGCGTCGAGCAGCAGCAGGTCCCGGGACATGATCTCGGACAGCTGGGTGAAGCGGTCCACGCCGGACAGGTCGGCGTCCGTGACGACACCGACCGGGCGGTCGAACTCGTCCACGACCACGCCGGCGTCGTGCGCCCGCTTCGGCAGCAGCGAGAGGGCGTCGGCGACGGTCTGGTGCGGGGCCAGGACGATCGGGGTGTCGAGGACGTGGTGACGGCTCTTGACCCACGAGATGACGTCGGTGACGACCTCGATGGGGATGTCCTGCGGGATGACGACCAGGCCGCCGCGGCGGGCCACGGTCTCGGCCATCCGCCGGCCGGCGATGGCGGTCATGTTGGCCACGACCAGCGGAATCGTCGTACCGGTCCCGTCCGGGGAGGAGAGGTCCACGGCCTGGCGGGAACCGACGGCCGAGCGGCTCGGCACCATGAACACATCGTCGTACGTGAGGTCGTACGGCGGCTTGACGTCATTGAGGAAACGCACGTGCTGACATCCCAGTCGTTCGGATCGGCCCCTAGGCATTTCAGCCAGGGGAAAAAGCACGTAGTTCATTGTCCCACGCCGGGGGCGCGGGGTGATGCGGGCTGATCGTCCGAGCCTTGCGAGGGGGCGCTTGTGCGATCCTCCAGATGGGCGAGGTCGCCGCCGAGCGAGAGGAGGACCGCGAGGCCGGCGGAGCTCGCCCGGGCCGCCGCCGAGAACACCTCCTGGGCGATGGACCAGTCGTCCGGTTCGGCCTCGGCGTAAGCGTGCCAGCCCGTCACCACGATCGCCATGGGTTCGCGCATATCGGCGAGGCAGTCGGCGAGCGCGTCCCAGTTGCGGCCGAACCAGACCGGCAGCGGCAGGGTGCGGACGCAGCGGTTGATGAAGGCGTTCTTGTCCGTGACCCCGTGCAGGTCGAGGACGACGGCGTCGTCGATCCTCATCCGGGACCACCTCCCGGAGGCTCTGGTAGTGGTCGTCCGTGTAGTGCGTCTCCCCACCTCGGCCGGTGACGATGCGCCGGGCCCCGGTCGCGTTCGCCGGGCGTCCGTCAGACGCCGTCCGGGTCGGCGCGGTCGAGGGCCGGGCGCGGGGCCGGGCTGAACTCGGTCAGCAGGTAGTCGGCCGCGGACCGGTCGGTCACCAGGCTGGTGACGAGACCGGAGCGGAGCACCGCGCCGATCGCCGCCGCCTTGCGCTGGCCGCCGGCGATGGCGACGACCTCGGGGATCCGGCGCAGCCGGTCCGCCTCGACGGTGATGCACCGCTCGCCGAGGTCCCGGCCGACCCGGCGGCCCTCCGCGTCGAAGAGGTGCGCCGACATCTCGGCCGCGACGCCGAGCGAGGCGTAGTGGGCCCGCTCCTCGTCGGAGAGCATGTCGTGCACGGTCGAGATGCCCGGCTCCCAGGAGCCGATGGACACGCAGGCGACCGTCACCTTGTCGAAGTACTCGAAGGCCCGCGCGATGCCGGTCTGGCTGCGCAGGGCGTTGGCGGTCGCCGCGTCCGGCAGCAGCATGGGCGCGTAGATGGGGTGCGCCTCGCCGCCGGAGACCTGGGCGGCACGCCGTACCGCCTCGACCGAGCCGCGCTCGGCGGTGCCCGCGTCGTACACGCCGGTGAGCTGGACGACGGTGCAGGGCGGCAGCCGGTCGAGGGCGGCCGCCATGTGGATGGTGGAGCGGCCCCAGGCCAGGCCCAGGACGTCTCCCTCGGTGACCAGCTCGCCGAGCAGGTCGGCCGCCACCTCGCCGAGGTTCTCCGGGTCGGGCGACTCCTCGTCGCCCTCCGCCGGGGACTCGACGACGACGGCGTGGCGCAGCCCGTAGCGGGCGCGGAGCGCGTCGGAGCGCTCGGCGTCCAGCTCGGCCGGTACGCGGATCTCGATGCGCACGAGGTCGCGCTCCAGGGCGGTCTCCAGGACCCGCGCCACCTTGAAGCGGCTCACGCCGAACTCCTCGGCGATCTGGATCTTCGACTTGCCCTCGAGGTAGAAGCGGCGGGCCATGGCCGCCGCCTGCACGAGCTCCGCGGGTCCCATCCGCAGGGCTGACCGTCCCGCCGACATACCCGCCACCGCGATCTCCTCACTGCTGTTCACGTACCGCTGCTCATGTGCCGTGTTCCGGCCGCGCTTGCGCTTCGGTGCTGCTGTTCACACTCCGGACTCACCGTTCATCCTGTCAGATCCGGTGGGTCCTGATCGGCCGTGTCGGCGGCCCGATGGACCACGTTCACGTACCGGTGGGTCATTGGAGGCTCAGTGGCCACACGCCCACGGTGCCGAGGCGGTCGCGGCCTCGGCCTGAGCCCGCAGGGAACGGACGGCGGCGGCCGGGTCCGCGGCCCCGTAGACGGCGGAACCGGCCACGAAGACGTCCGCGCCGGCCTCGGCGCACCGCTCGATGGTGGACTCGGCGACGCCGCCGTCGACCTGGAGCCAGAGCTCCAGACCGTGCTTGGAGATCAGCTCACGGGTGCGGCGGATCTTCGGCAGCATGATGTCGAGGAAGGCCTGGCCGCCGAAGCCGGGCTCGACGGTCATGATCAGGAGCATGTCGAGCTCGGGGAGCAGGTCCTCGTACGGCTCGATCGGCGTGGCCGGCTTGAGCGCCATCGACGCCCGTGCCCCCTTGGCCCGGATCTCCCGCGCCAGGCGCACCGGGGCGGCGGCGGCCTCCACGTGGAAGGTGACCGAACCGGCGCCGGCCTCCACGTACTGCGGGGCCCAGCGGTCCGGGTCCTCGATCATGAGGTGGCAGTCGAGGGGGGTGTCCGTCGCCCGGCTGAGCGACTCGACCACCGGCACGCCCAGCGTCAGGTTGGGCACGAAGTGGTTGTCCATCACGTCGACGTGCAGCCAGTCGGCGCCGTCGACCGCCTTCGCCTCCTCGGCGAGGCGGGCGAAGTCCGCGGACAGGATGCTGGGATTGATCTGCGCCATGTGCCAAGCCTGCCACGTTCTTGAGGACTTCTTTGCCGCGATGCGGTGCGGATTGTGCGGGGGCGGGTCCCCGCACGGGACGTAATGGTACAGACCAGTGGATTTCGCCGGCCGCGTGCTCCCGGAACGCGCGGCCGGCGGCGGTCGGAACCGGCCGTCACACGTCCGCGGACGCCGGACCGTCGAAGGGCGTCGTCACCGCGACCCGCAACGCACCGGTGGGCGAGGCCGCGACCTGGGCGACCGTGTGCTCCTCGGGGTGGCCGGCGACGAGGGCCGGGGCGGCCTCCGGGGCCGGCAGCCGGCGCACGTTCCACCCCGCACCACGGAAGTACGTCTCCGCACGCGCGACGGCCCGTGTCCTCTCCTCGTCCGACAGCGGCACGGTCGACCAGGTGTGGTGCACCCCGGCCAGCGCTTCGTCCCGGACCGTGGTGAGGCCCTCCCCGGTCCGCGGGGGCACCGATCCCACCCCCAGCGCGTCGTAGATCCGGCTGGAGTGCCCGAGGGCCCGGCGCGCGGCGGGAGAGTCGGCCTCCGCGGTCTCGAACGCGGCGGGGTCGGCGGCGGCCGAGCCCGCCGAGGCCTTGCCGGGCGGGAGGAAGCAGGGGGACGTCACCTTGAGGGAGGCGATCCCTTCGCCCTTGGCGCGGTCGACGACACCGGTCACGGCGTCCATCCAGAAGTCGTCGGGCTCCGTCCGCATGTAGACCGTCGGGAAGGCCCCGGCCCAGTCGACCTCGCCCGAGGTGTTGTACGTGTAGCCCTTCTTCAGCCAGGCGTCCCGGGCCTGGCGCACGAGGTTCTGGGCCTGGGCCCCGGGAACGCCGGTCAGTTTGTAGATGAGGGTGACCTGCACCCGTTCGTCGGGGCCGTGGTCGTCCCTGGCGAGGCAGGCGCCGACGGGCGCGTTGCCCATGCGCTCCAGGGTCGGTCGGGGTGACATGCCGTCCACCGCCTCGCCGATGATCTGCTCGGCCCGGTCGATCGCCTGCTGCTCGTTCATCGTTACCTGCTTCGGTGGGTTTGCGCCGGCCTGTCCGTCCTCCTGTGCCCCGCACCCGGTCGCCATGATCGTCATGGCCAGCAGTGCGGCAGCCGGGATTGCCCTGCGTGCTTTCACGGTCGTCCTCCGGTCACGATCTTCCCCAGGCTGCCGAGCGGCTTCTCCTCCCAGTACTGGGAGTGCGCCGGCATCATCTCCCAGTCGTGCACCAACGGCAGCTTCCCGTTGGGAACCTCGAAGACCTGGCCACCGAAGTCCTCGGAGGTCGGGTCGGTTCCGTGCACGATCGCGTCACCGTCGAAGAACGTGTCCCAGTACGCCTTCGGGCTGAGCGGGTCCTTGCCTATCGGCGGGGCGAGGTTGATCAGGTCGTTCTGGGCCGTGGCCGCGAAGACGCGGTCCGGCGGGATGTTCAGGTCCTTGGCGTGGTCCACTCCCACACCCGGACTGCCCAGCATGATCGCGTTGTCGACAGGCAGATCGATGTGCATCTCCATCGTCTCGCCCACGACCAGGGAGCCGTAGCTGTGGCCCATGAGCGTCTGCCGCACACCGCCTTCGCGGTGATTGGCCTCCTCGATCCCCTGGATGAAGTCGCCGAGCGGCTCCTTCGCGGCGTCGGCCCACTCGGGCTCCGTCGCGTCGGTCATGATGCCCTGCGGGGCGTCGTAACCGAGCCACACGATCGAGGCCGTCCTGTGGGCGCCGTCCTGGCGCTCCGCCTCCGCCTGGAGCGCCACGGCCCTGTCCATGTCCCCGCCGATGGACTCCAGCTTGGCGAACGTACCCGGCACGTACGTCACCACGTTGTCGGCGGTGTCCGGGTTGCCGATGGAGACGATGGCGCGGCCCATGTTGTCGCCGTCGAACCCGAGGAGATAGGGGCGGTTGCTCTCGCTCGTGAAGGTCTCGAACCGGGACTGGATGGCGTCCATGCCCTTGTAGCCGTTCTCCAGCTGCTTCCTCTTCTCCTCCCACTCCTTCCACTCGTCCGTCGGGACCATCGCGCCCTTGACCTCGCGCCCCGTGACGGGGCTGATGTAGGGCCGGTAGTGCTCCGGCTCCTTCTTCAGCCAGGCGTCGTACTCCAGCTGCCTGGCGGCTCGCTGTTCCGCGAGCACCGTGCGGTTGGCCTCGTCGCGCACGGTCGAGGGGAGGCCGTCGAGGGCCCCGACGCTCGCGGGGTGCATCGAGATGTAGGCCTCGCGCTGCTCGTCGGTCAGGCCGTTCCACCAGTTGGCGTTGTCCTGGGGCCAGTTGTTCTCGGGCGGCGGCTTGATCGCGTCGAGGTAGGCGTCGGCCGCCTCGCGTACGCCCCCGGTGTCCGACGTGACGTCCGTCCAGTCCTTGTCGGACACGGTCAGGTCGTCATCGGCCTTGAGGGCCCGTATCTTCGGCTCCCACTTCGCGTCCGCGTCCGTGGCTTCCTTGAGCGCGTCGGCGATCCGGTCGGCGTACGCCATCGCCTTGCCGTAGTTCGGATTGGGGTGGATGTTCGCCGCCTGGCGCTCCAGGGCGTCGGAGGTCTCGTTCCCGCCGGCGCTCCCCGTCACCGTGCCGCCCTCGGTGTCCTTGTCCGCGCCGGGCTTCCGGCCCGCGGGAAAGGCGACCGAGCCGTCCGCGCCGACCGTGCAGCCGTCGGCCGTGGCGTCGGCGACGGCCGACTCCAGCTTCCGCTTGGCGGCCGCCATGTCGTGGGCGAAGCCGTTGAGGGCCGTGCTGATCACGTGGCACTCGGTCACGGCGTAGTGGAAGTTCTTCGCCAGTGCCTGGAGCTGCTTCTGCGACGCCTCCATCGCCTCACCCGCCAGCGACTTGCGCATCCCGGTGGCGACGGTGTTCTCGACGTGCTCCTTGGCCGCCTGGGCCGCGTTGCCCAGGGCACGGTATCCGTCGGCGGCGCCCTCGAACTCGGCCGACTTGAAGGCCTTGAGGGTGGCGTAGTCCATGCCCGCCTCACCGGCCCTTCGTCTGGCCGCCGACGGCGTCCGTGTCCGCGTACTCGCGGCTCAGCCGGTCCATCTCGCCCTTGACCGCGTCATCGGTCGTCAGTACGTCGCGGCCCACCTGCTGCAGGATGCCCTGGAGGGAACCGCACCTCTTGCTGACGCTCTCGGCGTACTTCTTCCAGGAGTCGTAGACGTCCTTCTGCGCGGCCGCGGTCAGACAGCCCGTGGTCGCGCCGAGCCCCGCCTGGCCCGCCTCCAGCTTGGTCAGCCCGGTGCCGATGCCCTGGCGAAGGGAGCCCACGCCCTCACCGGCGGTGTTCCACGCCTTCTGGCTGGACTTCAGGCCGCCCGTCACGGCGCTGGGCCCGGAACCGGGCTCGACCGGCACCTGGTTGAGCCGCATCGCCGTGGGTTGCCCGCCGCCGGCCATCTCGGCCTTGATCTGGTCCCACTCGTCCCACGCCACGCCTCGTCCCCCGCTTCACCGCTGTGGATCATCAGTCAGGGACCACTAGATCCCAGCAGCGAGGCTCAACTCATGAGTATCCGTACTCATCTGACTGAGCATCCGATCCACCGCGGGGCGCGGGGACCAGGGGCGAAGGCCGGCAGGCGTGGGCACGGCGGCGGCCCGCCGGCGCGGTGCAGGCCGCCGTTTCCGGGCGGGGTTCAGGCCGTGCGGCGGATCAGGGCCAGGTACATCGCGTCCGTGCCGTGCAGATGCGGCCACAGCTGGACGTCCGGCCCGTCGCCGAGCTCGGGGACGCCGGGCAGCAGCGGCCGGGCGTCGATCAGTTCGGCGCCGCCGGTCTTCTTCAGGACGTCGTCGACGACCACCCGGGTCTCCGCCAGGTGCGGCGAGCAGGTCGCGTAACCGACCACTCCCCCGATACGGACGGCCCGCAGCGCCTCGGTGAGCAGCCCGCGCTGGAGCGGGGCGAAGCCGTCGAGGTCGGAGGGGCGGCGGCGCCAGCGTGCCTCGGGGCGACGGCGCAGGGCGCCGAGGCCCGAGCAGGGCACGTCCATCAGGACCCGGTCGAAGGAGCCCTCGCGCCACGGCGGGCGGGTGCCGTCGGCGGCGATGACCTGATACGGGCCGGGGTTGCCGGCCAGGGCGCGCTCGACCAGGCGGGCGCGGTGCGGCTGCTTCTCGGAGGCCAGCAGGGCGGCGCCGCGCTCGGCGGCGAGCGCGCCCAGCAGGGCCGCCTTGCCGCCGGGGCCCGCACAGCCGTCGAGCCAGCGGGTGTCGGGGCCGTCGACGGGCGCGTTGGCGAGGGCGATCGCGACCAGCTGGCTGCCCTCGTCCTGGACGCCGGCCCGGCCCTCCGCGACGGCCGTGAGGGCGCCGGGCTCGCCGCCCTCGGCGAGCCGCCGCGCGTACGGCGACCAGCGCCCGGGCTCGGTCTCGGCCGCCGCGGCCAGCTCCTCGGTGGTGGCCCGGCCGGGGCGGGCGACCAGGGTCACCTCGGGCCGCTCGTTGTCGGCCTCCAGGAGCGCCTCGATCCCGGCGCGGCCGCCGCCGAGGGCGTCCCAGAGCGCGGAGACCACCCAGCGGGGGTGCGAGTGGACGACGGCGAGGTGGTCCTCGGCGTCCTCCTCGTAAGGCGGCGCGACCCGGGCCACCCAGGTGTCGAAGTCGTCCTGCGCGATCTTGCGCAGCACCGCGTTCACGAACTTGGCCCGCCCGTCGCCGAGCACCACCCGGGCCAGCTCGACGGTGGCGGACACGGCGGCGTGGCTCGGCGTCCGCATGCCGAGCAGCTGGTGCGCGCCGAGCGCGAGCACGTCGAGCACCGGCGGGTCGACCTCGCGCAGCGGCCGGTCGACGCAGGCGGCGATGATCGCGTCGTACGTCCCCTGCCGGCGCAGCGTCCCGTACACCAGCTCGGTCGCCAGCGCCGCGTCCCGGCCGTCGAAGTCACCCTTGTCCCGGGCCTTCTTCAGCAGCGGCGGCAGCACCAGGTTCGCGTAGGCGTCCCGCTCGTCCACGGCCCGCAGCGCCTCGAAGGCGAGGATCCGGACGGGGTCCTTCTTGGGCCTGCGGTGCGGCCTGGGGGCCTTGGTGGCGTTCGAGGGGTTCGGGGTGCGGCGACGTGCCTGCTCGCTCAAAGGTGCTCCGCGTGACGAAAGTGAGAGGTCGAACCCTCTCAGCGTACGTCCGCGCTCCCCCGCCGGGAAAAACGCCCCTGCCGGATCGCCCAGCCGTCGGCGGCGATCAGACACGACACCGGCTCGGTGCCGCCGCCGTCGGCCTCGAAGGCGACGAGCACGCCCGGCTCGTCGCCGACGAGCCGGGTGATCTCCGCTCGCTCCCGCGGCGTCGGTTCGCGGAACGCCGGGTCCATGAAGTCCGTCGGGCAGCGCATGTAGAGGGTGTCCGTGAAGACCACCTCGAGCCCGTGGTGGTACGTGAGGTCGTGGCCGGCGGCGAGCGTCAGCCGGCTGCCGTCGTAGCGCAGGACCGTCCAGTCCCACCAGGACCCCTCGGGGAGCGGGAGCAGCACGTCCCTACCGCCTGCGCCCTGCCCCGCTACGCCCCGACGCGCTCGCCGGGGGCGATCCGGACGCCGCGTGCCCAGTCCGCCGCCTTCATCGGCTTCTTGCCCTGGGGCTGGACCCACAGCAGCTCGACGGCGTGGGAGCCGGTGCCGACGTACACGTTGTTCTTGCCGACCGCGAGTTCGCCCGGAGCCAGGTCGGTGCGGTCCGGCAGCAGGGCGAGCTGGATCAGCTTGAGGCGCTCGCCGCGGAACAGGGTCCAGGCGCCGGGGGCCGGGGTGCAGCCGCGGACCACGCGGTCGACGCGGAGCGCCGGGGCGGCGAAGTCGACGTGCGCGTCCTCGACCTGGATCTTCGGGGCGAGGGTGATGCCCTCGGCCGGCTGCGGCACGGCCTTGAGGGTGCCGTCCTCGATGCCGTCCATGGTCGCCGCGAGCAGCCCCGCGCCCGCGAAGGCCAGCCGGGTGAGCAGGTCGCCGCTGGTGTCGGTGGGGCGGACCTCCTCGGTGACGACCCCGTACACCGGCCCGGAGTCGAGACCCTCCTCGATCCGGAAGGTCGACGCTCCGGTCACCTGGTCCCCGGCCATCACCGCGTGCTGCACCGGCGCCGCGCCGCGCCACGCGGGCAGCAGCGAGAAGTGCAGGTTGACCCAGCCGTTGGCCGGGATGTCCAGGGCGACGCGGGGCAGCAGCGCGCCGTACGCGACGACCGGGCAGCAGTCGGGCGCGATCTCCCGGAGCCGTGCGAGGAACGCCTCGTCGCGCGGCCGCTCCGGCTTGAGGACCTCGATCCCGGCCTCCTCCGCCCGCTCGGCGACGGGGCTCGCGACGAGCCGCCGCCCGCGCCCCGCGGGGGCGTCGGGCCGGGTGACGACGGCGGCCACCTCGTGCCGCCCGGAGGCGAGCAGGGCGTCCAGGGCGGGTACGGCGACCTCGGGGGTACCTGCGAAGACGAGCTTCACGCGGGAAAACCTCGCATCTCGGGGCGTTGGGAGTGCCTCCCTGCTCGGGCCAAGCCGAGCGCGGGGAGGGCAGCACACCAGTCTAGGGGCCGCCGGCCCGGGGGGCGTACGGAAGGGCGAGCGCCCTGCGCATATGCGGATACGCCCCCGCAGCGTGACCCCAGCCCGGGTGGCGCGTTGGTCAAGAGAGATTGACCGAATCGGGTCGCCCTCCCCCCGCGACCCGCCCCTTTTCACGCCGGTTCGAGAGGCTTATCCATGGCCGACCACGCAACCCACGACGCCCAGGCCCGGGCGAGTCTGCACCTGCTGGTGCGGGACATCGAGCGGGTCCGGCGGCAGGTTGACGCACTGCGCACCCTGACGGCCCAGCTGGGCAATGTCTACCGCCCTCGCCGCTCCGCCCCTTCGACGGGCTTCGTCGTCTACGGACGCGCCCCCGCTCCGACCGTCCGCCTCGCCCAGGAGCTGCGGGACAGCGTCGAGACCCTGGTGACGGCCGCGGTGGACTTCGACCGCTCCCTCGGTTTCTCGTGGGACGCGGTGGGCTCCGCGCTCGGAGTCACCAAGCAGGCGGTCCACCGCCGCTACGGATCCCGCCGCGCGCCCCAGCCGGGCGTCGCCCTGGAGCAGGAGCGCCCCGCGGAGACGACCGCGACGCGGACGATCCCGGTGGTCCCGCCGGCCCGCAGCATGCCGCCCCAGCCGACGTCGGGCAGCCAGACCCTCCGCGAGGAGGCCCGCCCGGCGGCCTTCCCGGCGCCGCGCAACGGCTGACGGGACCCCCAGGCCGGCCCCAGACCGTCCGCAGACCCTTCCAGGCCGCCCGTGCCCCACGGCACGGGCGGCCTGACGCGTCAGCGGGCCGGGCGGGCTCGCGGGGCGGGGCGGCGGTCAGCCGATGTCCGGCGGGTCGACCCGCACGCGCACCGGCTCGCCCCCGCCCCGGGCGAGCCGGGACGCCTGGGCCTTCTTCAGGGCCGTGGCCAGGGCGGCGCCGCTGCCCGGGGGGACGCGGATCAGGGCGCGGTCCCACTGCTCGCCCGGCGGGGTGTCGCCGGGGCGGCGGGGACCGCCGGGGCGGGTGACGGGCAGCGGGACCGGACCCAGGATCTCGGCGTCGGGGGGCAGTTCGGCGGCGGACAGGAAGGCCGCGAGGGCCTCCGGCGGGGCCGCCACCGCCGCCATGCGCGAGACGGGCGGGAACCCCAGCTCGGCGCGCTCGGCCAGCTCGCGCTGGGCGTGGCCGACGGGGTCCCAGCGGACGAGGGCCTGGACGGGGCGCAGGGTGGGTTCCGCGACGACCACCACCGTGCCGCCGTCGCCCTGGCCACGCACCAGCGAGGCCGCGTCGATCCAGCGGCGCAGCGCCTCCTCGCCGGCCCGCAGGTCGGGGCGGCCGAGCATGGCCCAGCCATCGAGGAGCAGGGCGGCCGCGTAGCCGCCCTCGGCGACGGGTTCGGCGCCGGGGGTGCTCACCACCAGGGCCGGCCGGCCGGGCACGCGGTCGAGGACGTGGTCGCGCCCCGAGGTGCGTACGGGCACGGCGGGGAAGGCCCGGCCCAGCTCCTCGGCGGTGCGCCGGGCGCCCACCACCTGGGCGCGCAGCCGGGTGGAGCCGCACGCCACGCAGTGCCAGTCGGCCGCGGACTTCCCGCACCAGCCGCAGTGCAGCTCCTGCTGTTCGGGGGCCTCCAGGGGGCCGGAGCAGTGCCGGCAGCGGGCGGGGGTGCGGCACCGCTCGCAGGCGAGCCGGGGCACGTATCCACGGCGCGGCACCTGGACGAGGACCGGACCGGTCTTCAGGCCCTCGCGCACCACCTGCCAGGCGAGGGTGGGCAGCCGGGCGGCGCGGGCGGCCTCGTCGCGGGCGAGGTCCGTGTCGCCGACGGTCCGGACGAGCGGGGCGGCGGTCCGCACCTGGTCCCGGCCGGCGACCAGTGGCCGGGCCCAGCCGGACTCGACGAGCTGGGCGGCCTCGACGGTGCAGCTGGTGGAGCCGAGCAGGAAGGCGCACCGGTCGTGGGCGGCGCGCAGCAGCAGCACGTCGCGGGCGTGCGGCTGGGGGGCGTGGAGCTCGCTGTGGCTGGTGTCGCCGTCGTCCCAGATGACGGCGAGCCCGAGGTCGCGGACCGGCGCGAACATGGCGGCCCGGGTGCCGACGACCGCGCGGACGGCTCCGCGCCGGACGGCGAGCCACTGCGCGTACCGCTTCTCGGGGCCGGCCTCGGCGGTGAGCAGGGCGTGCCGCCCCTCGCCGAGGAGGTCGGTGAGGGCCTGGTCGACGCGGGCGGCGGCCCGGCCGTCGGGGACGACGACGAGCGCGCCCCGGCCGGAGGCGAGGGTGGCCGTGACGGCGCGGGCGATCTCGTCGGCCCAGTGCGGGCCCGGCAGCGCGTTCCACACGGCCCGGGGCGCACCACCGCTCGCCAGCGCGTCCAGGAACGCCGCTCCCTGCTCGTACCGCCCCCAGCTGCCCGGCTCGGGCGGGGCCGGAGCCGGCAGCGGCGCGGGCGAGGGCCGGCTCTCGGCGCGGGCGTTGCGCGGCGGGACGGCGAGCTGGAGCACGTCGGCGAGGCTGCCCGCGTAGCGGTCGGCGACGGCGCGGGCGAGTCCGAGCAGCTCGGGTCCGAGCACCGGCTCGGGCGAGACGACGTCGGCGAGCGCGGCGAGCGGCCCGGAGTAGTCCGACTCGGCGCGCCGCTCCACGAGGAACCCGTCGATCAGCCGCCCGCCCTCGCGCCGGCCGCCCCGCACCTGGTGCGCCCCGGCCCCGAACCGCACCCGCACCCGCACCCCGGGCTGGGCGACGGCGTCCAGCTCCTCGGGCACGGCGTAGTCGAAGAACTGGTCGAGGTGCAGCACGCCCTTGTTCACCACGACCCGCGCCACCGGCAGCTCCTTCGCCAGTGCGGCCCCCCGCCACGTCCGCGGCTTGGCCCGCGGCACCTTCGCCTGCCGCACCGTCTCCCGGATGAGCGCGAGCTGCTCGGGCTCCTCGTGCCCCTCGTGCCCCCGGGGCTTCTCGTTCTCGCTGCTCACAGCCCCATACCTACCAGACGCCACCGACAGTCAGGAGAAGACGGCGAAGGCCCGGCACCACCGGGTGCCGGGCCTTTCGTCGTGCTGCGGTCGCTTACAGACCGGCGGCCGCCTTGAGGGCGTCGACGCGGTCGGTGCGCTCCCAGGTGAAGTCCGGCAGCTCACGGCCGAAGTGGCCGTAGGCGGCGGTCTGGGAGTAGATCGGGCGGAGCAGGTCGAGGTCGCGGATGATCGCGGCCGGGCGGAGGTCGAAGACCTCGGCGATGGCGTTCTCGATCTTCTCGTTCTCGATGGTGTTGGTGCCGAAGGTCTCGACGAAGAGGCCGACGGGCTCGGCCTTGCCGATCGCGTAGGCGACCTGGACCTCGCAGCGGGAGGCGAGGCCCGCGGCGACGACGTTCTTGGCGACCCAGCGCATGGCGTAGGCGGCCGAGCGGTCGACCTTGGACGGGTCCTTGCCGGAGAAGGCGCCGCCACCGTGGCGGGCCATGCCGCCGTAGGTGTCGATGATGATCTTGCGGCCGGTGAGGCCGGCGTCGCCCATCGGGCCGCCGATCTCGAAGCGGCCGGTCGGGTTGACCAGGAGGCGGTAGCCGTCGGTGTCGAGCTTGATGCCCTCCTCGACGAGCTGCTTCAGGACGTGCTCGACGACGAACTCGCGGATGTCGGGCGCGAGCAGCGACTCGAGGTCGATGTCCGAGGCGTGCTGGGAGGAGACGACGACCGTGTCGAGGCGGACGGCCTTGTCGCCGTCGTACTCGATGGTGACCTGGGTCTTGCCGTCGGGGCGCAGGTACGGGATGGTCCCGTTCTTGCGGACCTCGGTCAGGCGGCGCGAGAGGCGGTGCGCCAGGTGGATCGGGAGCGGCATGAGCTCCGGGGTCTCGTCCGACGCGTAGCCGAACATCAGGCCCTGGTCGCCGGCGCCCTGCTTGTCGAGCTCGTCCTCGTCGCCCTCGACGCGCGACTCGTAGGCGGTGTCGACGCCCTGCGCGATGTCCGGGGACTGCGACCCGATGGAGACCGAGACGCCGCAGGACGCGCCGTCGAAGCCCTTCTTCGAGGAGTCGTACCCGATGTCGAGGATCTTGTTGCGGACGAGGGTGGGGATGTCCGCCCAGGCCTTGGTGGTGACCTCACCGGCGACGTGCACGAGGCCGGTGGTGATCAGCGTCTCGACGGCGACGCGGGAGGTGGGGTCCTCCTTGAGCAGCGCGTCGAGGATGGTGTCGCTGATCTGGTCAGCGATCTTGTCGGGGTGACCCTCGGTCACGGACTCCGAGGTGAACAGACGACGGGACACAACGCTCCCTGGGGTTGCAGCGGCTGCTGGCTACTCGATTGCGGACCGGCAGGGGGCTGCGCCCCGCGACGTTCCGAGGACAGTCTATCGGGCAGGATCGGGCATCTGACCAGGTCCCCTTTCCGGCAGGGGCGTGATCTGTGCGGTATTCGACGCGCCGAGCTGGACTTATGTCCGGTTTCGCGGGATTTCTCTCCGCCGTGGGAGGGACGTCCGGGCGCCCCTTCCCGTTCCCGCGGAATTCACCCCGGCCCTCACCCGACGCGGGTGCGCAGGCGCGGCAGCACCAGGTCCCAGACCGTCTCCGCGAGGGCTTCCTTCGGTCCGTACGGCACGGGCGTCTCGGTGCCGTCGGCGGCGAGGACCACGGCCTCGTTCTCCTCCGACCCGAAGGTCTTGCGTTCCCCCACCTCGTTGACGACGAGCAGGTCGCAGCCCTTGCGGCGCAGCTTCTGCCGGCCGTTGGGGAGCACGTCGTCCGTCTCGGCGGCGAAGCCGACGACGACCTGGCCGGGCAGGGCGCGGTCGGCGGAGATCTCGGCCAGGATGTCCGGGTTGCGGACCAGCTCGACGGTCGGGGCGCCGCCGTCGTCGGTCTTCTTGATCTTGCCGGCGGCGTAGGCGGCGGGGCGGAAGTCGGCGACCGCCGCCGCCATGACGACCGCGTCGGCGTCGGCGGCGGCCTTGAGGACCGCCTCGCGCAGCTGTACGGCGGTGCCGACGCGCACGACGTCGACGCCCGCGGGGTCGGGCAGCCCGGTGTTGGCCTCGATCAGGGTGACCCGGGCGCCGCGGGCGGCGGCGGCCCTGGCGAGGGCGTAGCCCTGCTTGCCGGAGGAGCGGTTGCCCAGGTAGCGGACCGGGTCGAGGGGCTCGCGGGTGCCGCCGGCGCTGATCACCACATGGCGGCCGGCGAGGTCGGGGGTCGTCACGCCTCGGGCGAGGACCCGTCGGCAGATCTCGAAGATCTCGTTGGGGTCGGGCAGCCGGCCCTTGCCGGTGTCGACGCCGGTGAGCCGGCCGACGGCGGGCTCGATGACCACGGCGCCGCGGCGGCGCAGGGTGGCCACGTTCTCCTGGGTGGCGGGGTGCTCCCACATCTCGGTGTGCATGGCGGGCGCGAAGACCACCGGGCAGCGGGCGGTGAGCAGGGTGTTGGTCAGCAGGTCGTCGGCGAGGCCGTGGGCGGCCTTGGCCAGCATGTCGGCGGTGGCGGGGGCGACGACGACGAGGTCGGCGGCCTGGCCGATCCGCACGTGCGGGACCTCGTGGACGGTCTCCCACACCTCGGTGGAGACGGGGTTGCCGGAGAGCGCGGACCAGGTGGCCTCTCCGACGAAGTGCAGGGCCGAGTCCGTCGGCACGACCCGGACGTCGTGTCCCGACTCGGTCAGCCGCCGCAGCAGCTCGCACGCCTTGTACGCGGCGATGCCGCCGCTCACGCCCAGCACGACCTTCGGCCTCGTCACCGCGCTCAACTCTGCTCCCCGCGCTCGGATGCGTACGACGGATGCGTACGACTCCATGAGACACCACAGGCCCGGCGGATGTTCCGCCGGGCCTGTGGTGGCAATCGTGACAAGCGATGCGCGCTTACTGCGCCGGGCCCTCGATGGCCTCGGAGGTCAGCAGGCCCGCGTTGATCTCGCGCAGGGCGATCGAGAGCGGCTTCTCGTGGACGTGGGTGTCCACGAGCGGTCCGACGTACTCGAGCAGACCCTCACCGAGCTGCGAGTAGTACGCGTTGATCTGACGCGCGCGCTTGGCCGCGTAGATCACGAGGCTGTACTTCGAGTCAGTGGCCTCGAGCAGCTCGTCGATCGGCGGGTTGATGATGCCCTCGGGCGCGGTGATGGAAGAGGACACGCTCTACCTTCCGAAGATGGAAAAAAGATCAGACAACGTGCATCAACGTTAGCAGCTCGCGTGCGACGTCCTCGACGGAGGTGTTGACGAGGGTGGTGTCGAACTCCGACTCGGCGGCCAGCTCGACCTTCGCGGCCTGCAGCCGGCGCTCGATGACGTCGGGCGACTCGGTGCCGCGGCCGGTGAGCCGGCGGACCAGCTCGTCCCAGCTCGGCGGGGCCAGGAAGACCAGCTGGGCCTCGGCCATGGAGTCCTTGACCTGACGCGCGCCCTGGAGGTCGATCTCCAGGAGCACCGGCTCGCCCGCCTCCAGGCGGTCGAGGACGGCGCGGCGCGGGGTGCCGTAGCGGTTGCCCGCGAACTCGGCCCACTCCAGCAGCTCGCCGTTGGCGACCAGCTTGTCGAACTCGTCGTCCGTGACGAAGAAGTACTGGACGCCGTGCTGCTCGCCGGGTCGCGGCTTCCGTGTCGTGGCCGACACCGAGAGCCAGACCTCGGGGTGGACCTTGCGCATATGAGCGACGACCGTGCTCTTGCCCACCCCTGAGGGGCCGGAGAGCACGGTCAGCCGCGGACGTACCTCTGCTGCCATGCAGCGATTATTCCAGCTTTACGGGTGTGCCCGGGACGCTTGCCCCCGGGCGGGGGCGCCCTCAGGCGCCGGTGCTGCCGAACTCGCGCTCCAGGGAGGCGATCTGGTTGGACCCGAGGCCGCGGACCCGGCGGCTCTCGGAGATGCCCAGTCGCTCCATGATCTGCTTGGCGCGGACCTTGCCCACGCCCGGCAGGGACTCGAGCAGCGCGGAGACCTTCATCTTGCCGATGACGTCGTTCTCCTGGCCCTGCTTGATGACCTCGTGGAGGGAGGCGCCGGAGTGCTTGAGTCGATTCTTGACCTCGGCCCGCTCCCGGCGAGCCGCGGCGGCCTTTTCGAGCGCGGCTGCGCGCTGTTCAGGGGTAAGGGGCGGAAGAGCCACGCCTACGTCACCTCGGATGTCGAACTGTCGGATACGGACCGGTGGGAAGCTGCACGCCCCGCGCGAGCGGAGCACACCACACCAGTGGAGCAACGACCGACGTGGAGTACGCCGAACGCCGACTCTGTCCCGGAGACTAGCGGCCGAGGCCGCTCCAGTCAGCGAGAACAGACGAAAAGTCCTGGTCAGCATCGACCGACCAGGACTTTTCCGACATAACGACCCGGTTTTGGGTCAAGTTTTGTCAAGGAGTGAGACGGCGAGGACACGCCGCCCGACCTGCGGATTGGCGAGAACCCGCCGAAAACGGCCCTCGGGGTGCCTCAGGCGCCCACGGCCTCCCTGATCTCGTTCGCGTAACGTTCCGCCGCGGCCCGCAGCGCGGCTCCGTCCGGACCCTCCTTGAGCACCCCGCGGCTGACGTTCGGGACCACGTTGCGCACCGCCGCGCCGAAGACGGCGGGCAGGTCGGCCGCGGTCGCGCCCTGGGCGCCGATGCCGGGCGCGAGCAGGGGGCCGTTGATGTCGAGGTCGAAGGCGGACAGGTCGCCGAGGGTGGCGCCGACGACCGCGCCGAAGGAGCCGAGCGGGCTCTCCCCCGCGTTCTCCTCCGCCAGGTGCGCCAGCATCGTCGCGCCGACGCTGCGGCCGTCCTCGCGCACCGCGCGCTGGACCTCGGCCCCCTCCGGGTTGGAGGTCAGCGCCAGCACGAAGAGCCCGGCACCGGACTCCCGGGCCAGGTCCACGGCCGGCTTCAGCGAGCCGTAGCCGAGGTACGGGGAGACGGTGAGCGCGTCGGAGAAGAGCGGGGAGTCCTTGCGCAGGAAGGCCTCCGCGTAGGCGGCCATGGTGGAGCCGATGTCGCCGCGCTTGGCGTCCATGACGACCAGGCCGCCGGCCTCGCGCAGATCGGCGACGGCCCGCTCCAGGACGGCGACGCCGCGGGAGCCGAAGCGCTCGAAGAAGGCCGCCTGGGGCTTGAAGACGGCGACGGTGTCGGCCAGCGCCTCGACGACCGTGTACGTGAAGCGCTCCAGGCCCGCGATGTCGTCGGCCAGGCCCCAGGAGTCCAGGAGCGAGGCGTGCGGGTCGATGCCGACGCACAGGGGGCCGCGCTCGTCCATGGCGGAACGGAGTCGTGCACCGAAGGGGATCATGCGGTGGCCTTTCGGGTGTCGGCGCCGACGGCCTCGGCGAGGGTGGCGTACGGGGAGGCGGCGAGGCGCGCCGCGAGGCCCTTGTGGATCGCGCGGGCGTAGAAGGGGCCCTCGTAGATGAAGGCGCTGTAGCCCTGGACCAGGGTGGCGCCGGCGAGGATCCGCTGCCAGGCGTCCTCGGCGTTCTCGATGCCGCCGACGCCCACGAGGACCATCCGGTCGCCCACGCGCGCGTAGAGGCGGCGCAGGACCTCCAGGGAGCGCTGCTTGACGGGGGCGCCGGACAGGCCGCCGGTCTCCTTGATCAGCGCGGGGTCGGACTTCAGGCCCAGGCCCTCGCGGGCGATGGTGGTGTTGGTGGCGATGATGCCGTCCAGACCGAGCTCCAGGGCGAGGTCGGCGACGGCGTCCACGTCCTCGTCGGCGAGGTCGGGGGCGATCTTCACCAGGAGCGGGACGCGGCGGCCCGTCACGGAGCGGTCCGCGGCCTCGCGGACGGCCGTGAGCAGCGGCCGCAGCGACTCGGTGGCCTGGAGGTTGCGCAGGCCCGGGGTGTTCGGGGAGGAGACGTTGACGACCAGGTAGTCGGCGTGCCGGGCGAGGCGCTCGGTGGACTTCACGTAGTCGGCGGCGGCCTCGGCCTCGGGCACGACCTTGGTCTTGCCGATGTTGACGCCCACGACCGTCCTGAAGACGGGGTTGCGGGCGGCCAGGCGGGCGGCGACGGCGGCGGAGCCCTCGTTGTTGAAGCCCATCCGGTTGATCAGGGCGCGGTCCCCCACGAGCCGGAAGAGCCGCTTCCTGGGGTTGCCGGGCTGGGCCTCGCCGGTGACCGTGCCGATCTCGACGTGGTCGAAGCCGAGCATGGCCATGCCGTCGATGGCGACGGCGTTCTTGTCGAAGCCGGCGGCGAGGCCGAAGGGGCCGTGCATGCGCAGGCCGAGGGCCTCGGTGCGCAGCTCCTCGTACCGGGGCGCGAACGCGGCGGCGACGAAGGTGCGCAGGACCGGGACGCGGGCCGCGAACCGGATCCAGCGGAAGGCCAGGTGGTGGGCCTCCTCCGGGTCCATCCGCTTGAAGACGAGGTGGAAGAAGAACTTGTACATGAAGGGTGTCCTCAGCAAGAGGGGGACACCGTTTTCTCGGTGTCCCCCTTGTGGGCTGCTAGTCGCGGGCCGCGATCAGATGCGCCGCGTGTTCCTGGAGCGAGCGGACGCCCACGTCGCCGTGGCCCAGCGCCTCGATGCCCTGGACGGCCGCGGCGAGCGCCTGGACCGTGGTCAGGCACGGGACGCCGCGCGAGACCGCCGCCGTACGGATCTCGTAGCCGTCGAGGCGGCCACCGGTGCCGTAGGGGGTGTTGACGATGAGGTCGACCTGACCGTCGTGGATGAGCTGGACGATCGTCTTCTCGCCGCCGGGGCCCTCGCCCTCGCTGAGCTTGCGCACGACGGTGGCGTTGATGCCGTTGCGCTTGAGGACCTCGGCGGTGCCGGAGGTGGCGAGCAGCTCGAAGCCGTGGGCGACGAGCTCGCGGGCCGGGAAGATCATCGAGCGCTTGTCGCGGTTGGCGACGGAGATGAACGCGCGGCCCTTGGTGGGCAGCGGGCCGTAGGCGCCGGCCTGCGACTTGGCGTACGCCGTGCCGAAGACCGAGTCGATGCCCATGACCTCGCCGGTGGAGCGCATCTCCGGGCCGAGGACGGTGTCCACGCCGCGGCCGTGGATGTCGCGGAAGCGCGACCACGGCATCACGGCCTCCTTGACGGAGATCGGCGCGTCCAGCGGCAGGGTGCCGCCGTCGCCGGTCTTCGGCAGCAGGCCCTCGGCGCGCAGCTCGGCGATGGTGGCGCCCAGCGAGATGCGGGCGGCGGCCTTCGCGAGCGGCACCGCGGTCGCCTTCGAGGTGAAGGGGACGGTGCGGGAGGCACGCGGGTTGGCCTCCAGGACGTACAGGATGTCGCCGGCCATCGCGAACTGGATGTTGATCAGGCCGCGTACGCCGACGCCCTTGGCGATGGCCTCGGTGGAGGCGCGCAGCCGCTTGATGTCGAAGCCGCCCAGCGTGATCGGCGGCAGGGCGCAGGCCGAGTCGCCGGAGTGGATGCCGGCCTCCTCGATGTGCTCCATGACGCCGCCGAGGTAGAGCTCCTCGCCGTCGTAGAGCGCGTCGACGTCGATCTCGATGGCGTCGTCGAGGAAGCGGTCGACGAGGACCGGGCGGGTCGGGGAGATCTCGGTGGACTCGGCGATATACGCCTCCAGGCGCGCCTCGTCGTAGACGATCTCCATGCCGCGGCCGCCGAGCACGTACGACGGGCGTACGAGGACGGGGTAGCCGATCTCGTCGGCGATGGCCTTGGCGCCGGCGAAGGTGGTGGCGGTGCCGTGCTTGGGGGCCGGCAGACCCGCGTCGGCGAGCACCTGGCCGAAGGCGCCGCGGTCCTCGGCGGCGTGGATGGCCTCCGGAGAGGTGCCGACGACCGGCACGCCGTTGTCCTTGAGGGCCTGGGCGAGGCCCAGCGGGGTCTGGCCGCCGAGCTGGACGACGACACCGGCGAGCGGGCCGGCGAGCGACTCGGCGTGGACGATCTCCAGCACGTCCTCGAGCGTCAGCGGCTCGAAGTACAGGCGGTCGGAGGTGTCGTAGTCGGTGGAGACGGTCTCCGGGTTGCAGTTGACCATCACGGTCTCGTAGCCGGCGTCGCTGAGCGCGAAGGAGGCGTGGACGCAGGAGTAGTCGAACTCGATGCCCTGGCCGATGCGGTTCGGGCCGGAGCCCAGGATGATCACCGCGGGCTTCTCGCGCGGTGCGACCTCGGTCTCCTCGTCGTAGGACGAGTAGAAGTACGGGGTCTTCGCGGCGAACTCGGCGGCGCAGGTGTCGACCGTCTTGTAGACCGGGCGGACGCCGAGGGCGTGCCGGACCTCGCGGACGACGTCCTCGCGCAGGCCGCGGATCTCGGCGATCTGGGCGTCGGAGAAGCCGTGGCGCTTGGCCTCGGCGAGCAGCTCGGGGTCGAGCTTCTCGGCCAGGGCGAGCTCGTCGGCGATCTCCTTGATGAGGAAGAGCTGGTCGACGAACCAGGGGTCGATCTTGGTGGCCTCGAAGACCTCCTCGGGCGTGGCGCCCGCGCGGATGGCCTGCATGACCGTGTTGATCCGGCCGTCGGTCGGGCGGACCGCCTCGCGCAGCAGCTCGGCCTTGTCGCCGGGCTCGCCGGTGAAGGCGAACTGGCTGCCCTTCTTCTCCAGGGAGCGCAGGGCCTTCTGGAGGGCCTCGGTGAAGTTGCGGCCGATCGCCATGGCCTCGCCGACCGACTTCATGGTCGTGGTCAGCGTGGAGTCGGCGGAGGGGAACTTCTCGAAGGCGAAGCGCGGGGCCTTGACGACGACGTAGTCGAGGGTCGGCTCGAAGGAGGCCGGGGTCTTCTCGGTGATGTCGTTGGGGATCTCGTCCAGCGTGTAGCCGACGGCCAGCTTGGCGGCGATCTTGGCGATCGGGAAGCCGGTGGCCTTGGAGGCGAGCGCGGAGGAGCGGGAGACGCGCGGGTTCATCTCGATGACGATGATCCGGCCGTCGTCCGGGTTGACCGCGAACTGGATGTTGCAGCCGCCGGTGTCGACGCCGACCTCGCGGATGATCGCGATGCCGATGTCGCGCAGTCGCTGGTACTCGCGGTCGGTCAGCGTCATCGCCGGGGCGACGGTGATGGAGTCGCCGGTGTGGACGCCCATCGGGTCGAAGTTCTCGATGGAGCAGACGACCACGACGTTGTCGGCCTTGTCGCGCATCAGCTCCAGCTCGTACTCCTTCCAGCCGAGGATGGACTCCTCCAGGAGCACCTCGGTGGTCGGGGAGAGCGTGAGGCCCTGGCCGGCGATGCGGCGCAGCTCCTCCTCGTCGTGGGCGAAGCCGGAGCCGGCGCCGCCCATGGTGAAGGAGGGGCGGACGACGACGGGGTAGCCGCCGAGGGTGTCGACGCCCTTGAGGACGTCGTCCATGGAGTGGCAGATCACGGACCGGGCGGACTCGCCGTAACCGATCTTGGCCTTGACGGCCTCGACGACGCCCTTGAAGAGGTCGCGGTCCTCGCCCTTGTGGATGGCGTCCACGTTGGCGCCGATGAGCTCGACGCCGTACTTCTCCAGCACACCCTGCTCGTGCATGGAGATCGCGGTGTTGAGCGCGGTCTGGCCGCCCAGGGTGGGCAGGAGGGCGTCGGGGCGCTCCTTGGCGATGATCTTCTCGACGAACTCGGGGGTGATCGGCTCGACGTAGGTGGCGTCGGCGATCTCCGGGTCGGTCATGATCGTGGCCGGGTTGGAGTTGACCAGGATGACGCGCAGGCCCTCGGACTTGAGGACCCGGCAGGCCTGGGTGCCGGAGTAGTCGAACTCGGCGGCCTGGCCGATGACGATCGGGCCGGAGCCGATGACCAGGACGGACTGGATATCGGTGCGCTTAGGCACGCTCGGCCTCCATCAGAGAAACGAAGCGGTCGAAGAGGTACGCGGCGTCGTGCGGGCCCGCGGCCGCCTCGGGGTGGTACTGGACGGAGAAGGCGGGCTGGTCGAGCAGCTGCAGGCCTTCCACGACGTTGTCGTTCAGGCACACGTGGGAGACCTCGGCACGCCCGAAGGGGGTGTCGGAGACCTTGTCGAGGGGCGCGTCGACGGCGAAGCCGTGGTTGTGCGCGGTGACCTCGACCTTGCCGGTGGTGCGGTCCTGGACGGGCTGGTTGATGCCGCGGTGGCCGTACTTCAGCTTGTACGTGCCGAAGCCGAGGGCGCGGCCGAGGATCTGGTTGCCGAAGCAGATGCCGAAGAGCGGCGTCCTGCGCTCCAGGACGGCGCGCATGACGGCGACGGGGCCGTCGGCGGTGGCGGGGTCGCCGGGGCCGTTGGAGAAGAACACGCCGTCGGGGTTCACCGCGAAGACGTCCTCGGCGGTGGCGGTGGCGGGCAGCACGTGGACCTCGATGCCGCGCTCGGCCATCCGGTGCGGGGTCATGCCCTTGATGCCGAGGTCGACCGCGGCGACGGTGAACTTCTTCTCGCCGATCGCGGGGACGACGTAGGTCTCCTTGGTGGCGACCTCGGCGGAGAGGTCGGCGCCCTTCATCTCGGGCTGCTGGCGGACCTCCGCGAGCATGGTGCCCTCGTCGGGCAGGGCGCTGCCGGAGAAGATGCCGACGCGCATGGCGCCGCTCTCGCGCAGGTGGCGGGTGAGGGCGCGGGTGTCGATGCCCTGGATGCCGACGACGCCCTGGTGGCGCAGCTCCTCGTCGAGGGAGCGCTGTGCGCGCCAGTTGGAGGAGACGCGGGCGGGGTCGCGGACGACGTAGCCGGCCACCCAGATGCGGGCGGACTCGGGGTCCTCGTCGTTGACGCCGGTGTTGCCGACGTGGGGGGCCGTCATGACGACGACCTGGCGGTGGTACGACGGGTCGGTCAGGGTCTCCTGGTAGCCGGTCATGCCGGTGGAGAACACGGCCTCGCCGAAGGTCTCCCCCACGGCCCCGTAGGCGCGGCCGCGGAAGATGCGGCCGTCCTCCAGGACGAGTACGGCGGGAACCTTGCTGGCTCCCCTGGTGGAGGTCGTCATCGTGCGGTGCCTTCCGTCGTGCTTGCGTGGTTCGGGGTGGTGAGGGCGTTGACCGCCTCGACCCAGGCGGCGTGCTCGGCCGCGCGGTCGGCGCGGAAGCCGGAGTCGAGCAGCTTGTCGCCGTGGGCCCAGGTGACGACCAGCAGGCCGCCCTCGGCGAGGACCTTGCCGGCGATGCCCTTGTCGAGGCGGGCCTCGCGCAGGGCGGCGGCGGGGATCAGGAAGTCGTTCGCCCCGGGGCGTACGACCGAGATCCCGGCGTCGGTGAGCGTGAGCTCGGCGCGGCTGCGGGTGCCCAGGCCGTGGGCGACGATCCGGTCGAGCCACTGTCCGGCGGTGGTGGAGCCGTGGTAGCGGCCCTGGAGCGTCAGCCGCGGCTCATCGGGCGCCTCGGGGACGGCGGGGAGCGGCGGGAGGTCGGACTGGAGGCTGCCGCGCCACTTCCATCCCTGGCGCATCAGCCAGTAGACGAAGGCGATGAAGAGCAGCAGTCCGGCGACCCAGCCGAGCCGTCCGGCCCAGTCGGTGACCTCGGCCGATTTCTGTTCGGCTTCGGCGGCCAGGTGGATGAGTGGTGTCACGCCAGCTTCCCGTCGACGAGCGTTGCCCGGCCCCGCAGGAACGTGTGGGTGACGCGTCCCGGAAGCTCGCGGCCCTCGTAGGGGGTGTTGCGGCTGCGGGAGGCGAAGTCGGCGGGGTCCACGACACCACGGTATGCCGGATCGACCAGGGTCAGGTTGGCGGGCTCACCTGCCGAGACGGGGCGTCCGTGGCCCTTGGCCTGCCCGATCCGGGCGGGGTTGACGGACATCCGGTCGGCGACGCCGGCCCAGTCGAGCAGGCCGGTCTCCACCATCGTCTGCTGGACGACGGACAGGGCGGTCTCCAGGCCGACCATGCCCATGGCGGCGGCGGCCCACTCGCAGTCCTTGTCCTCGTGGGGGTGCGGGGCGTGGTCGGTGGCCACGATGTCGATGGTGCCGTCGGCCAGGGCCTCGCGCAGGGCCATCACGTCGCGCTCGGTGCGCAGCGGCGGGTTGACCTTGTAGACCGGGTTGTACGTCCGGACCATCTCGTCCGTGAGGAGGAGGTGGTGGGGGGTGACCTCGGCGGTGACGTCGATGCCGCGGGACTTGGCCCAGCGGACGATCTCGACGGAGCCGGCCGTGGAGAGGTGGCAGATGTGGACGCGGGAGCCGACGTGCTCGGCGAGGAGGACGTCGCGGGCGATGATCGACTCCTCGGCGACGGCCGGCCAGCCGCCGAGACCGAGCTCGGCGGAGACGACGCCCTCGTTCATCTGGGCGCCCTCGGTGAGGCGGGGCTCCTGGGCGTGCTGGGCGACGACGCCGCCGAAGGCCTTCACGTACTCCAGGGCGCGGCGCATGATCACGGCGTCGTCGACGCACTTGCCGTCGTCGGAGAAGACGGTGACGCCGGCGGCGGAGTCGTGCATGGCGCCGAGCTCGGCGAGCTTCTTGCCCTCCAGGCCGACGGTGACGGCGCCGATGGGCTGCACGTCGCAGTAGCCGGCCTCCTTGCCGAGCCGGTAGACCTGCTCGACCACGCCGGCGGTGTCGGCGACGGGGAAGGTGTTGGCCATGGCGAAGACGGCGGTGTAGCCGCCGGTGGCGGCGGCGCGGGTGCCGGTGAGGACGGTCTCGGAGTCCTCGCGGCCGGGCTCGCGCAGGTGGGTGTGCAGATCGACCAGGCCGGGCAGGAGGATCCGGCCCTCGGCCTCGATCACCTGGGCGTCCTCGGCCGACAGGCCGGTTCCGACCTCTGCGATGACCTCGCCGTCGATCAGGACGTCCTGGGCCTCGCCGCCGAGCACCTTCGCACCACGGATCAGGATCTTGCTCATGCGCTTCTCAGTTCTCCTCGGTACGGGCGTGGGTGGCGGCGGGCTCGGAGCCGCCGAGCAGCAGGTAGAGGACGGCCATGCGGATGGAGACGCCGTTGGCGACCTGCTCGACGACCGTGCAGCGGTCGGAGTCGGCGACCTCGGCCGTGATCTCCATGCCGCGGACCATGGGCCCGGGGTGCATGACGATGGCGTGCTCCGGCATCTTCGCCATCCGGTGGCCGTCCAGCCCGTAGCGGCGCGAGTACTCGCGCTCGGTCGGGAAGAAGGCGGCGTTCATCCGCTCGCGCTGCACACGCAGCATCATGACCGCGTCGGACTTCGGCAGCACGCTGTCGAGGTCGTAGGAGACCTCGCAGGGCCAGGTCTCGACGCCGACCGGGACCAGGGTGGGCGGGGCCACCAGGGTGACCTCGGCGCCGAGGGTGTGCAGCAGGTCGACGTTGGAACGGGCGACCCGGCTGTGCAGGACGTCGCCGACCAGGGTGATGCGCTTTCCGGCCAGGTCCTTGCCGAGACCGGCGTCGCGGCCGACGAGGCGGCGGCGCATGGTGAAGGCGTCGAGCAGGGCCTGGGTGGGGTGCTGGTGGGTGCCGTCGCCGGCGTTGATGACGGGGGCGTCGATCCAGCCGGAGGTGGCCAGGCGGTACGGGGCGCCGGAGGCGCCGTGGCGGATGACCACGGCGTCGACGCCCATCGCCTCCAGGGTCTGGGCGGTGTCCTTGAGGGACTCGCCCTTGGAGACGCTGGAGCCCTTGGCCGCGAAGTTGATGACGTCGGCGGACAGGCGCTTCTCGGCCGCCTCGAAGGAGATCCGGGTGCGGGTGGAGTCCTCGAAGAAGAGGTTGCAGATCGTGCGCCCGCGCAGGGTCGGGAGCTTCTTGATGGGCCGGTCGGCCACCCGGGCCATCTCCTCGGCGGTGTCGAGGATGAGGACGGCGTCGTCGCGGGTGAGGTCGGCGGCCGAGATGAGGTGACGCATCATCGGGGTTTCTCTCCGTGGTGGGGAGGAGGTGGGCATGCGGGTGCGCAGGGCTGTGCCCCGGACCCGTCGTGGGCCGGTCCGGATCAGGAGGCGGGCTTGCTGCCGAGCAGGACGGTGTCGCGACCGTCCTCCTCGGCGAGCTGGACCTTGACCGTCTCCCGCAGCGACGTGGGGAGGTTCTTGCCGACGTAGTCGGCGCGGATCGGGAGTTCGCGGTGGCCGCGGTCGACGAGGACCGCGAGCTGGACGGCACGGGGGCGGCCGATGTCGCCGAGGGCGTCGAGGGCGGCGCGGATGGTGCGGCCGGAGAAGAGGACGTCGTCGACGAGGACGACGAGGCGGCCGTCGATGCCGTCTCCGGGGATCTCGGTGCGGCCGATGGCGCGCGCCGGCTTCATCCGCAGGTCGTCCCGGTACATGGTGATGTCGAGGGAGCCGACCGGGATCTTGGCGCCGGTGATCGACTCGAGCTTCTCGGCCAGCCGGCGGGCGAGGAAGACGCCGCGGGTGGGAATGCCGAGGAGGACCACGTCGTCGGCGCCCTTGGCACGTTCGACGATCTCGTGGGCGATGCGGGTCAGGACCCGCGCGATGTCCGGGGCCTCGAGAACGGGCCGGGCGGCATCGGTCTGCTGCTGTGCGTCCATATGAAAACGGACCTCCTTCTCCGCCTCACGGGACGGACCTTAAAGGACGTCGGAATTGCGCCGTCCACCTTACCAGGGGCGGATGGGTGCCCTGCTCACCCCTGGGGCGCCACTCCGTGCGCCGTCCCTCGGGAGTGGGCGGTATGGACCATTCGGCTTGACGGGAGAGTGTCACGCTGCGTAACCTCACAGTGAGTTACCAGCCGCGCGGCGCAGCCGCATGTCGTCACAGCGTCCGGGAGCGTTATGTCCAGCGAATACGCAAAGCAGCTCGGGGCCAAACTCCGTGCGATCCGCACCCAGCAGGGCCTTTCCCTCCATGGTGTGGAGGAGAAGTCCCAGGGCCGCTGGAAGGCGGTCGTGGTCGGTTCGTACGAGCGTGGCGACCGTGCGGTGACCGTGCAGCGTCTGGCCGAGCTGGCGGACTTCTACGGTGTGCCGGTGCAGGAGCTGCTGCCGGGGACCACGCCGGGCGGGGCCGCCGAGCCGCCGCCGAAGCTGGTCCTCGACCTGGAGCGCCTGGCCCACGTCCCCCAGGAGAAGGCCGGCCCGCTCCAGCGCTACGCGGCGACGATCCAGTCGCAGCGCGGCGACTACAACGGCAAGGTGCTGTCGATCCGCCAGGACGACCTGCGCACCCTCGCCGTCATCTACGACCAGTCCCCCTCGGTCCTCACCGAGCAGCTGATCAGCTGGGGCGTGCTGGACGCGGACGCGCGCCGCGCCGTCGCCCACGAGGAGGGCTGACCGCCCTGACCCCTTCTCGGGTCACCGCAGAAACGTGCCGCCGGGCCCTGGGAGTCACCGACTCCCAGGGCCCGGCGCTTTCCCGCCCACCGCCCAGGCACGTCGAAGGGGCCCGCAGCACCGAGTGCTGCGGGCCCCTTCGACCGCCAGGGGGGACTAGACGTCCGCGTCCCGGCGCAGGCGCGGCTTCAGGTCCTTGAAGCGCGCGAGCAGACCGTTGACGAAGGTCGGCGACTCGTCCGTGGAGAACTCCTTGGCGAGCTGCACGGCCTCGTCGATCGCCACCGCGTCCGGGGTGCCGTCGTCCCAGATCAGCTCGTACGCGCCGAGGCGCACGATGTTCCGGTCCGCGACGGGCATCCGGTCGAGGTCCCAGTCCACCGCGTAGGTCGCGATCAGCTCGTCGATCCTGGCGATGTGCTGGGCGTAGCCCTCGACGAGCTGCATGGTGAAGTCGTTGACCGGCGGCTGGCGGTCGTCGGCCCGGTGGAGCCGGACCTGGTCCGCGAGGACTTCCTGCACCGAGGCACCGCGCTGATCGGCCTCGAACAGGATCTGGAAGGCCCGCCTGCGGGCCTTGCTCCGGGCGGCCACGGTTAGCTGTTCACCCGGCCGAGGTAGTCGCTGGTGCGGGTGTCGACCTTGATCTTCTCACCGGTGGTGATGAAGAGCGGGACCTGGATCTCGTGGCCGGTCTCCAGGGTGGCGGGCTTGGTGCCACCGGTGGAGCGGTCGCCCTGGACGCCCGGGTCGGTGTGCTGGACGGTCAGCTCGACGGCGGCGGGGAGCTCGACGAAGAGGACCTCGCCCTCGTGCCGCGCGACGGTGGCGGTGAAGCCCTCGATGAGGAAGTTGGCGGCGTTGCCGACGGCCTTGCGGTCGACCATCAGCTGGTCGTAGGTCTCCATGTCCATGAAGACGAAGTACTCGCCGTCCATGTAGGAGAACTGCATGTCACGGCGGTCGATGGTGGCCGTGTCGACCTTCACACCCGCGTTGAAGGTCTTGTCGACGACCTTGCCGGACATGACGTTCTTGAGCTTGGTGCGCACGAAGGCCGGGCCCTTGCCGGGCTTGACGTGCTGGAACTCGACGACGGACCAGAGCTGGCCGCCTTCGAGCTTGAGCACCAGGCCGTTCTTGAGGTCGTTCGTGGAAGCCACGGTTGCGGAATCTCCTGGACTGACGTGGACCCCGGAGGCGTACGCGCCCTACAGCGCGAGCAGCTCCTTGGTCGTGATGGTGAGTAGCTCGGGTCCGCCGTCCGCCTCCTGGCGCACGACGAGCGTGTCATCGATCCGGACCCCGCCCCGGCCCGGGAGGTGGACCCCCGGTTCGACGGTGACCGGCACACAAGCGTCCAGTTTACCCATGGCCGCGGGTGCGAGCTGCGGGTCCTCGTCGATTTCCAGGCCCACGCCGTGCCCCGTGAGGGCCGTGGTGTCGTCGCCGTGGCCCGCCGCGGCGAGAATCTGCCGGGCCGCGCGGTCCACGTCGCGGTACGCGGCGCCGGGGGCGAGCGCCTCGCGTCCGGCCCGCTGAGCGGCGAAGACGAGGTCGTAGAGCTCGATCTGCCAGTCGGCGGGGCTGGTGCCGATGACGAAGGTGCGGCCGATCTCGCAGCGGTAGCCGCGGTAGTTGGCGCCGAGGCAGACGGAGAGGAAGTCGCCCTCCTCCACCCGCCGGTCGGTGGGCCGGTGCCCGGCCCGCCCGGAGTGCGGCCCGGTGGCCACGGAGGTGGGGAAGGCGGGCCCGTCGGCGCCGTGGTCGACGAGCCGGCGTTCCAGCTCCAGGGCGAGGTGCCGCTCGGTCCTGCCGACCAGGATCGACTCCAGGAGCTCACCGAGGGCCTGGTCGGCGATCTCGGCGGCGATCCGCAGACAGGCGATCTCGTCCTCGTCCTTGACGATCCTCAGCTGCTCGACGGCCGAGGACAGGTCGGCCAGCCGCAGGCCGGGCGCGACGGAGCCCATGGCCCGGTGGCGGGAGACCGTCAGATGGTGCTCCTCGACGGCCAGGGCGTCCGCTCCGGCCTTGCGGGCGAAGTCGACCGCGGCGACCGCCGGGTCGCCGCCGTCCGTGGGCAGGGCGAGCCGGCGCAGGAGCTCGTCGAGCCGACCGTCGGCCGGATCTCCGCCCGGGGCGGTCGGGCACAGCAACACGTCCTCGTCGGGGCCGAGCAGGAGCACGGCGCCGGCGGGCGAGCCACCGGTGAGGTAGCGGACATTGGCGGGGCGGGTGACCAGGGCCGCCGCGTTGCCGGCGGCCGCGCACCGGTCGCGCAGCCGCATCCGGCGGTCCGCATACAGCTCTGACATGTTCCGAGCCTACGAGCGCCCGGGCGCCCCGGCCTGTTGTGCGCGGCCGACCGGGAGCCGACCGCTCAGGAGGAGCGCTCAGGACTGCGGCTGGCCGGATATCGCGCGGGCGAGGACCTCGTCCAGGACGCGGGCGGTGGTCTCCACGTCGTACGTGGAGTTGTCGATGATCGGCAGGCCGGAGCCGTACCAGCCGGCCATCCGCCCGTGGATCGCGGCGACCTCCTCGTCCGCGAGACGACGGTTGCCGCTGCGTTCGGCGTTGCGCTCCAGGACCACGTCGAGGCCGGGCAGCAGGACGACAGGGAGCAGACCCGGGCCCACATGGCGTTTCCAGCCGCCGAGGCCGACGACGGGCCAGTCGGGGAAGACGGCGTCGTCGAGGATGCAGGAGATGCCGTTGGCGAGGAAGTTGCGGGCGGCGAAGCCGCAGGTGCGGCGGGCCAGCCGGTACTGGGCCTCGGAGTTCTCGTTCCAGCCGGACTGCGGGTCGGCGAAGCCGGAGCAGACCCACTCGCGCACGTCGTCGAGGCTGATGTGGGCCGTCGGCACGCTCCGGCGGCCGGCCCAGTGCCGGGCGACGGTGGTCTTGCCGGCGCCGGCCGGGCCGATGAGCAGCACGGCGATGGTGGCGGTGCCGGCCGCCGGGGGCGGCGCCGTGAGGTGTCCGGTGACCTGCGGTCCTGCGACGGGCCCGGTGACCTGCGGACCGGCGGTCTGCGGGCCGCCGACGGGCCCGGCGGCCGGTGCGCCGCTCCAGCCGGCCGGCGGGCCGGGCGGCGGGCTCTGGGGCACGGGCGGAGCCGGGTAGGGGTGGTGCGCGTGCGCCGGGGGGACCGGCGGCGGTCCGCCCTGGGCCCGGGCGCCGGGGGCGCCGGGAGCCCAGTGGGTGTGGCCGGCGGGTTCGTTCGGTGGCAACGGAGCCCCCATCCCGTGCTGCATCCGGTGCCCACTCCGTCCCTGCGCCGATGATTCCGTCGTTGCCGGAACGTTACCGCCCCCGGCTTCTCCAGGGGAAACGGCCGGGGGCGGATCGACGTGCCCGGTCAGGAATCGAGCTCCTCCGCGAGCGCGCGCAGGGCGAGCCGGTAGGAGCCGATGCCGAAGCCGGCGACGGTCCCGGTGGCCACGGCGGCGACCACCGAGGTGTGCCGGAACTCCTCGCGGGTGTACGGGTTGGAGATGTGCACCTCGATCAGCGGCGCGGTGCGCTGGGCGGCGGCGTCACGCATCCCGTACGAGTAGTGCGTGAAGGCGCCCGGGTTGAGGACGACCGGCAGGGAGCCGTCGGCGGCCTCGTGCAGCCAGCGGATCATCTCGCCCTCGTCGTTGGTCTCCCGCACCTCGACGTCGAAGCCGAGCTCCTCGCCGAGGGCGCGGCAGGACTCCACGAGCCCCTTGTAGGAGGTGGCGCCGTAGATGTCGGGCTCCCGGGAGCCGAGCCGGCCCAGGTTCGGGCCGTTCAGCACGAGGACGCGGCGGCGCTCGCTCACGCGGACACCTCTCCGTACGCGGCGATCAGCACGGCCGGGTCGGGGCCCTCCAGGACGGTCGGCTTGCCGAGCCCGTCGAGGACGATGAAGCGCAGCAGGTCGCCGCGGGACTTCTTGTCGACCTTCATGGTCTCCAGAAGCTTGGGCCACTGGTCGCCTCGGTAGGTGAGCGGCAGTCCGACCGACTCCAGGACGGCGCGGTGCCGGTCGGCGGTGGCGTCGTCGAGGCGGCCGGCGAGGCGGCCGAGCTCGGCGGCGAAGACCATGCCGACCGAGACGGCGGCGCCGTGGCGCCACTTGTACCGCTCGTTCTTCTCGATGGCGTGGGCGAGGGTGTGGCCGTAGTTGAGGATCTCGCGGCGGCCGGCCTCCTTGAGGTCGCCGGAGACGACCTCGGCCTTGACCCTGATCGACCGCTCGACGAGCTCGGCGGTGTGCGGTCCGGCCGGGGTGCGGGCGGCCTGCGGGTCGGCCTCGATCAGGTCGAGGATGACCGGATCGGCGATGAAACCGGCCTTGATGATCTCGGCGAGACCGCTGACGTAGTCGTTGACCGGCAGCGAGTCGAGCGCGGCGAGGTCGCAGAGCACGCCGGCGGGCGGGTGGAAGGCGCCGACGAGGTTCTTGCCCTCGGCGGTGTTGATGCCGGTCTTGCCGCCGACGGCCGCGTCGACCATCGCGAGGACGGTGGTGGGCACCGCGATCCAGCGCACGCCCCGCAGCCAGGTCGCGGCGACGAAGCCGGCCAGGTCGGTGGTGGCGCCGCCGCCGACGCCGACGATGACGTCGCTGCGGGTGAAGCCGGTCTGGCCGAGCGCCTTCCAGCAGTAGGCGGCGACCTCGGCGGTCTTGGCCTCCTCGGCGTTGGGCACCTGGATGGCGACGGCCTCGTAGCCCTGGTCGGCGAGGTCGGCGCGCAGCGCCTCGCCGGTCTCGGCGAGCGCCTCCGGGTGGATCACGGCGACCCTCTTGACCGACGGGCCGAGGAGCCCGGGGAGCTCGCCGAGCAGCTGCCGGCCGACCAGCACCTCGTACGGGTCGGTGCCCGCGGAGCCGCCGACCTGGATACGGGTCACTTCCTGGTCCGTCATACGTCCTTCAACTCCAGTGCGTCGAGGATCGCGTCGGCGACCTCTTCGGGCGTGCGCTCGTCGGTGGCGACGACGACACGCGCGACTTCTTCGTACAGGTGGCGGCGCGCCTCCATCAGCTCGCGCCACTGGCGGCGCGGGTTGACGGCGAGCAGCGGCCGGGCGGCGCCGAGGCCGACGCGGCGCACGGCGGCCTCGACGTCCATGGAGAGGTACGCGACGGGCAGCCCGCGCAGCAGGGCGCGGGTGCCCTCGTCGAGCACGGCGCCGCCGCCGAGGGCGAGGACGCCCTCGTGCTCGGCGACGGCCGTGCGCACGGCCTCCCGTTCGAGTGCGCGGAAGTGGTCCTCGCCGTCCTCGACGAAGACGTCCGCGATCTCGCGTCCCTCGGCGGCGACGATGTCGGCGTCGGTGTCCCGGTAGGCGGCGCCGAGCCGTTCGGCCAGGAGCGCGCCCACGGTGGACTTGCCGGAGCCCATCGGGCCGACGAGGACGACCAGCGGGCCGCCGGTCACCGGATGTGGAGGTTGTCGAGGTAGCCCTGGACGTTGCGGCGGGTCTCGGGGACCGAGTCGCCGCCGAACTTCTCCAGGACGGCGTCGGCGAGGACGAGGGCGACCATCGCCTCGGCGACGATGCCGGCGGCCGGGACGGCGCAGACGTCGGAGCGCTGGTGGTGGGCCGCGGCGGCCTCGCCGGTGGCCACGTCGACGGTCGCGAGGGCGCGCGGGACGGTGGCGATCGGCTTCATGGCGGCGCGGACGCGCAGCAGCTCGCCGGTGGTCAGGCCGCCCTCGGTGCCGCCGGAGCGGCCGGAGGTGCGCCTGATGCCGTCCTCGGTGGCGACGATCTCGTCGTGGGCCTGGGAGCCGGGGACGCGGGCGAGCTCGAAGCCGTCGCCGACCTCGACGCCCTTGATGGCCTGGATGCCCATGAGGGCGGCGGCGAGCCGGGCGTCGAGCCGGCGGTCCCAGTGGACGTGGGAGCCGAGGCCGACGGGGACGCCGTAGGCGAGGACCTCGACGACGCCGCCGAGGGTGTCGCCGTCCTTGTGGGCCTGGTCGATCTCGGCGACCATCGCCTTCGAGGCGTCGGCGTCGAGGCAGCGGACCGGGTCGGCGTCGAGCTTCTCGACGTCGGCGGGGGTCGGGTAGACGCCGTACGGGGCCTTGGCGGCGGCGAGCTCGACCACGTGGGAGACGATCTCGATGCCGGCCGCCTCCTTCAGGAAGGAGCGGGCCACGGCGCCGAGGGCGACGCGGGCGGCGGTCTCGCGGGCGCTGGCGCGCTCCAGGATCGGCCGGGCCTCGTCGAAGCCGTACTTCTGCATGCCGGCCAGGTCGGCGTGGCCGGGGCGGGGGCGGGTCAGGGGCGCGTTGCGGCCCGTCTCCTTGAGCTCGGACGGGTCGACCGGGTCGGCCGACATGACCTTCTCCCACTTGGGCCACTCGGTGTTGCCGACCATGACGGCGATCGGCGAGCCGAGCGAGAGGCCGTGGCGGACGCCGCCGAGGAAGGTGATCTCGTCCTGCTCGAACTTCATGCGGGCACCGCGTCCATAGCCGAGGCGCCGCCGCGCGAGATGGTCCGCCACCAGCTCCGTGGTGACCGGAACGCCGGCCGGAAGTCCCTCAAGGGTTGCAACCAGCGCGGGTCCGTGGGACTCCCCCGCCGTCAGCCAACGCAACCTGCTCAACGATGCTCCTCATGCTCGCGCCTGGGCACTGCGACGGCGCGACCGGGGTGCGCGGCCCTGGTCCGCCACCCCCGATCCTCCCACGTCCCGGCGGTCGATCGATCGCCGGTCCACGGGTCGGGACACATGTCTCACGTGTCGGCCGGGGTTTCCGCCGCGTCGGGCGGCGTGGCGCCCCGCTCCCGCCACCAGTCCCGGACCCGGGTCCCTATCACCCAGAGGACGAAGGCGCCTCCCAGGATGAGGACGGGATATCGGATCCATTCCGGCAGCGCCATGAACGCGATCCTGATCAGTCCCCACACCAGATGCGCGAGATCGAATCCAATATCCCATTTCGACGCGAGTTCCACGCCGCCCCCCTTGCCTTACGACGTATCTGTTCTTCTGCGTTCTCAGCGCTCGGCGAGCGCCTTCTCCCCCGCCGCCCGCATCGCCGCCAGCGGGCCCGGAGCGCGGCCGGTCATCTGCTCGACCTGCAGCACCGCCTGGTGGACCAGGAGGTCGAGCCCGCCGACGACCTTGCCGCCGCGGGCCGACCAGGCGGCGGCGAGGCGGGTGGGCCACGGGTCGTAGAGGACGTCGAACAGGGTGCCGGGCGTGTCGGGGACGGACGCGGCGAGCGCGTCCGTGGTCCCGGCCGGGGTGGTGGCGATCACCAGCGGCGCGCCGAAGGCCTCGGCGGCGGCGTCCCAGGCGGCGGTGCGCACGTCGACGCCGAGCCGCTCGCCCCAGCCACGCATCTCCTCCGCGCGCGCCTCACTGCGGACGTACGCGGTGACGGGACCCGAGCAGATCCGGGCGAGCGCGGCGAGCGCCGAGGAGGCGGTGGCACCGGCGCCGAGGACGGCCGCGGAGTCCACCTTCTCGACGCCCCGCTCGCGCAGGGCGGCGATCATGCCGGGGATGTCGGTGTTGTCGCCGACCCGGCGGCCGTCCTCGGTGAGGACGACCGTGTTGACCGCCTCGACCGAGGCGGCGGTGTCGGTGACCTCGTCGAGCAGCGGGATGATCGCCCGCTTGAGCGGCATGGTGAGCGACAGGCCCGCCCAGGACGCGTCCAGCCCGCCCACGAAGCCGGGCAGCGCGGCCTCGTCGACCTCGAAGCGGTCGTACGACCAGTCGTCGAGGCCGAGCTCCCGGTACGCGGCCCGGTGCAGCACCGGCGAGAGGGAGTGGGCGATGGGCGAACCGAGGACGGCCGCCCGGTGTCTCGTACTCACTGCCCCGACTTCTCCCGCTCCTTCTCGTACTCCGCGACGTTCTTGTTGTGCTCGGCGATCGTCACGGCGAAGACCGTCTTGTTCTCGTTGATCGACACGAAGTAGTACCACGGGCCGGGCGTCGGGTTCAGGGCCGATTGGACGGCCTCGAGACCCGGGTTGCTGATCGGGCCGGGGATCATGCCCTGGACGCGGTAGGTGTTGTACGGGTCCTGGATCTTCCGCAGGTCCTTGACCGCGCCGACGTCGAGGGTGCTCTCGCCCCTGAGGTAGTTGACCGTGGAGTCGAACTCCAGCCGGCCCACGGTCTCCATGTTGCCGGGCTTGAGGCGGTTGTAGACGACCCGCGCGACCTTGTCGAAGTCGTGCTTGTACTTGCCCTCGACCTGCACGAGGCTCGCGACCGTGATGAGCTCCCACGGTCCCTTCAGACCGAGTTCCCGCGACTTCGTGTCGAGGTCGAGCTTGGTGTACTCGGCGTTCGAGCGCGCGACCATCTTGCGCAGGACGTCCTCGGGCTTGGTGCCCTTGGCGACCGGGTAGCTCGCCGGGAAGAGGAAGCCCTCCAGCGGGTCCTTGACCTCGGGGTGGTTCTTGGCCCAGTCGGGCAGGCCGAGGCTGTTCGCCTGTTTGACGGCGATGCCCTTGGTGGTGCCCGGCTTGAGGTCGAGCCGCTTGTCCAGCTGGTCGTAGATCCAGGCGTTGCGCTTGCCCTCGGGGATGACGAAATTGGCCTGGCTCACCGGGTTGAGCATGAGCGCGACGGCGCTCTCCGCCGACATCTCCTTCTTGAGGGTGTAGACGCCCGCCTGGATGAGCTGGCCCTTGGGGTTCTTCTGCTGGGCCGAGACGAAGGCGTCGACGCTCTTAACGACACCGTTCTTCTTGAGGATGTTGCCGATCTCGTAGCCGAGGGCGCCCTTGGGGATCTCGACCTGGACCTCTCCGCTGCCCTGGCCCGTGTAGTCGGGTGCCGCACCGAACTGGCCCTGCCAGAACTGGTAGCCGAAGTAGCCGACGCCGCCGACGCCGCCCACGAGGACGAGCGCCACGATGAGGCAGGCGACCCCGTTCTTGGCCTTCTTGCCCTTGTTCTTGTTCTTGTTGCCGCGACGGTCACGGCCGGCGCGGCGACCCACCGGCGCCTCGTCCCGGTCGTCGCGCTCGTCGTAGTCGTCGTCGGGCGCGTCCTCACCGGTGAAGAAGGGATGCCGCTCCTCTTCCCGCGGCTCCGCCTCCCAGTCGGTCACCGGCTGCGGCGGCACCTGTCGGCGGCCCGGGGGCTGCGGCGGCGGATAGGCCTCGGGGGTGCCGTAGAGGTCGGGGTTCTGGCCGCCGTAGGGATCGGCGGGCGGGGCGTTGTACGGCATGGCCGCCTGGCCCGTCTCCCAGGTCGTGTCGTACTGCTGTGCGGGATACCCGGGCGTGTCGTAACCGCCCGGGTTCCCGTACTGCTGCTCGCCGTACTGCTGTGCGCCGTAGTCCTGCGGCTGCTGCTGGTACATGCCGTCGGCATATGCCTGCTGCTGCCCGTACGGGTCCTGGTGGCCGTACTGCTGCGGCTGCTGCGGGTACTGCTGCTGGCCCTCCCACCCCTGGTCCCCGTACAGCGGGTCCGTGGGGTGCCACGGTTCGGAGCCGGGGCTCCGGCCATACTCAGTCATCGATCCCCAAACAGCCGCGAGGCTTCCGGACGTTCCGCCTCTACGTTGTGCGGCAGCTGTTCGAACACCGCCGCATCGCGCGGAACGTTACCGTATCGCGATCAGATGACCACTTCGACGCCCTCGCCGGGCGGATTACCTGATACCCGTTCGGACTCAAGAGCTGCCTGAAGGATGATCACAGCGGCGGCCTGATCGATGACGGACCGCCCCTTCTTGGCCTTCACTCCGGAGGCCCGCAGCCCCTGGGTCGCCGTGACCGTCGTCATCCGCTCGTCCACCAGGCGGACCGGCACCGGGGCGATGCCCTTGGCCATCTCCCGGGCGAAGGCACGGACCTTGGTCGCGGCCGGGCCCTCCCGCCCGCTGAGCGAGCGGGGCAGACCCACGACAACCTCGATCGGCTCGTACTCCTCGACGATCTGGCGGAGCCGCCGGTGGGCGGCCGGGATGTCACGTCCCGGCACGGTCTCCACCGGCGTGGCCAGGACCCCGTCGGGGTCGCACGAGGCGACCCCGATCCGGGCGTCCCCGACGTCGACCGCGATACGGCGTCCGCGACGCATCGTCACGCGGTCTCCACCGCGAGACGCTCGACGGCCTCGATGGCCTCGCCGACGGCCTGCGGGTTCTGACCGCCGCCCTGGGCGACGTCGGGCTTGCCGCCACCGCCGCCGCCGAGGGTCTTGGCGGCCGTGCGGACCAGCTCGCCGGCCTTGAAGCCGCGCTCACGGGCGGCCTCGTTGGTGGCGATGACCGTGAGCGGCTTGCCGCCCACGGTGCTGAACAGGGCCACCACGGCCGGGCGGTCGGACGGGATGCGGCCGCGGACGTCGAGGACCAGCTTGCGCAGGTCGTCGGCGCCGGTGCCGTCCGGCACCTGGCCGGTGACCAGGGCGACGCCCCGGACGTCCTTGGCGGACTCGACCAGACCGGCGGCTGCCTGCAGGACCTTCTCCGCGCGGAACTTCTCGATCTCCTTCTCGGCGTCCTTCAGCTTGCCGAGCATGGTGGAGATCTTCTCCGGCAGCTCCTCCGGGCGGCCCTTGACCAGCTCCTGGAGCTGGGCGACGACCGTGTGCTCCTTGGCGAGGAAGCTGTACGCGTCGACGCCGACCAGGGCCTCGATGCGGCGCACGCCGGAGCCGATGGAGGACTCGCCGAGCAGCTTCACCAGACCCAGCTGGGCGGTGTTGTGGACGTGCGTGCCGCCGCACAGCTCCTTGGAGAAGTCGCCGATCGTCACGACGCGGACCTTCTCGCCGTACTTCTCGCCGAACTCGGCGATGGCGCCCTGGCGCTTGGCCTCGTCGATCGGCATGACCTCGGCGTGCACGTCGAGCTCGCGGGCGAGGACCTCGTTGATCTTCTGCTCGACGTCCATGAGGACCGTGCCGGGAACGGCGTTCGGCGAGCCGAAGTCGAAGCGGAAGCGGCCGGGCTGGTTCTCGGAACCGGCCTGGGCGGCCGTCGGGCCGAGGGCGTCGCGCAGCGCCTGGTGGGTCAGGTGGGTGGCCGAGTGGGCGCGGGCGATGGCCCGGCGGCGGCGCACGTCGATGGCGGCGTAGGCGGTGGCGCCCACGGTCACCTCGCCGACCTGCACCGATCCCTTGTGCACGGAAACGCCCGGGACCGGCTGCTGCACGTCGCGGACCTCGATGACGGCGCCGGAGTGCAGCTTGATGCGGCCCTGGTCGGCGATCTGGCCGCCGCCCTCGGCGTAGAACGGGGTGCGGTCGAGGACGACCTCGACCTCGTCGCCCTCGGTGGCGGCCGGCGACGGGACGCCGTTGACCAGCAGGCCGACGACGGTGGTCTCGCCCTCGGTGTTGGTGTAGCCGGTGAACTCGGTGGCGCCGGCGGCGTCGGCGATCTCGCGGTACGAGGTGACGTCGGCGTGACCGGTCTTCTTGGCCTGGGCGTCGGCCTTGGCGCGCTCCCGCTGCTCCTTCATCAGGCGCCGGAAGCCGTCCTCGTCCACGGACAGGCCCTGCTCGGCGGCCATCTCCAGGGTGAGGTCGATCGGGAAGCCCCAGGTGTCGTGGAGCAGGAACGCCTTGTCGCCGGAGAGGACCGTGCCGCCGGCGGCCTTGGTCTCGGTGACGGCGGTGTCGAGGATGTTGGTGCCGCCCTTGAGGGCCTTCAGGAACGCGGCCTCCTCGGCGAGGGCGACCGTCTCGATGCGCTTGCGCTCGGTCTCCAGCTCCGGGTACTGCTCGCCCATCGTCGTGATGACGGTGTCGACGAGCTCGCCGACGACCGGGCCGGTGGCGCCGAGCAGGCGCATGTTGCGGACGGCGCGGCGCATGATGCGGCGCAGCACGTAGCCGCGGCCCTCGTTGCCGGGGGTGACGCCGTCGCCGATGAGCATCACGGAGGTGCGCATGTGGTCGGCGACCACGCGCAGCGAGACGTCGGTGTCGTGGGACTTGCCGTAGGCGACGCCGGTGAGCTCGGTGGCCTTGTCGATGACGACCTTGAGCGTGTCGGTCTCGTACATGTTCTGCACGCCCTGGAGGATCATCGCCAGGCGCTCCATGCCGAGGCCCGTGTCGATGTTCTTGGACGGCAGGTCGCCGAGGATCTCGAAGTCCTCCTTGCCGATGCCCCGGCCCCGCTCGTACTGCATGAAGACGAGGTTCCAGATCTCGACGTACCGCTCGTCGTTGACGGCGGGGCCGCCCTCGACGCCGAACTCGGGGCCGCGGTCGTAGTTGATCTCGGAGCAGGGGCCGCAGGGGCCGGGCACGCCCATGGACCAGAAGTTGTCCTTCTTGCCCAGGCGCTGGATGCGCTCGGCGGGGACGCCGACGACGTCGCGCCAGATCTGCTCGGCCTCGTCGTCGTCCTGGTAGACGGTGATCCAGAGCTTCTCCGGGTCGAGCCCGTAGCCGCCGTGCTCGACCGAGGAGGTCAGCAGCTCCCAGGCCAGCTTGATGGCGCCTTCCTTGAAGTAGTCGCCGAAGGAGAAGTTGCCGCACATCTGGAAGAACGTGCCGTGGCGGGTGGTCTTGCCGACCTCTTCGATGTCCGGCGTGCGCACGCACTTCTGCACGCTCGCGGCGCGCGGGAAGGGCGGCTTGACCTCGCCCAGGAAGTAGGGCTTGAAGGGCACCATGCCGGCGGGGACGAGCAGCAGAGTCGGGTCGTCCGCGATGAGCGACGCCGAAGGGACGACGGTGTGCCCGCGCTCCTCGAAGAAGCTCAGCCAGCGGCGGCGGATTTCAGCCGACTCCATCAGTGGTCCTCATTCCGGTTGTACGAAAGCGAATAGGTGGTCGTGTCTGTGGGGGTGTGGGGCCCGAGCGCGGCCCGGCGGCGGGACGCCGGGAGCTCGTGCTCCGGGTCCACCGGTGCGTCGAGGCCGAGGGCCTCGCCGAGCTCGGCCTCCCGCTGGAGCATGTTCGCCCGCACGTCGAGGGCGAAGTCCTTCAGCCGGTGGCCTGCCTCGACGGCCTTGTCGGCCGCCTGGGCGGCGAGGCTCTCCGGGGTCAGCTGCCTGAGCTTCCGGTTGACCTTGGTGGTGGCCCACACGCCGGCGGCTGCGCCCGCGGTGAACCAGAACGTACGGCGGAACATGGTGCTCAGCCCTTCTGCTTCCGGCGCCTCGCGGACGGCACGGTGCGACCGACGATCACAGTACGCCGCTCGCGCGCGGGCGGCGTGTCCTGCCGGTCCCGGCCCAGCGCCTTGCGCACTCCGTAGCCGAAGGCGGCGACCTTGACCAGCGGGCCGCCGAAGGTGGAGGCGACGGTGGTGGACAGCGCGGAGGCGTTGGAGGTGACCTCCTGGACGTCCGAGGCGATGGCGTCGACCCGGTCGAGCTGGGTCTGCGCGGAGCGGACGGTCGCGGAGGCGTCGGCGAGCAACGGGACTGCCTGGTCGGTCACATCCGCCACGAGCTTGGTGGTCGCCTTGAGCGTCTGCGCCAGTCTCACCAGCACCACGGCGAGGAAGGAGACGAGAATCGCCCAGAACACGGCCACCAGGATCCCGGCAACCTCTCCACCGGTCACTCCGCACCGCTCTCTGCTGTCGTCGGGCCCCGGACGGTCGTCGGACCCGTGCTGATATACGTCCTCCGACCCTATCGCGCCCGAGGTCGGGCGCCCTACCGCATTACCGCCCGCGGGGAGGGGAGTTGTCCGGCGTCGATTGTACGGAGCGCGCGCGGATGAGTACGCTCCGTGTGCCATGCGACGGAGCAATCTCCCTGCGGAGCTGAATCGGTTCGTGGGACGGGCCGCCGAACAGGACGAACTGGCCCGGCTGCTCGGCGAGTTCCGGCTGGTCACGGTCGTCGGGGTGGGCGGGGTCGGCAAGACCCGGCTGGCGCTGCGGGCCGCCGGCGCCTTGCAGAAACGCTACGCCGACGGGGTCCGGCTGGCCGAGCTGTCCTCGCTGCGCGATCCGGAGCTGGTGGCCCATGCCCTGGTCGAGGCGCTCGGACTGACCGACCACACCGTGCGCGGGCCGCGCGAGGTGCTGCTCGATCACCTCGCGGAGCTGCGGCTGCTGCTCGTCGTGGACGGCTTCGAGCACCTGGTGGACGCGTGCGCGGAGCTGCTGCGCGAACTGCTCCTCGGCTGCCCGGGACTGACGGTGCTCGCGGCGGGCCGCCGCCCGCTGCGGGTGGACGGGGAGGCGGTGCTCGGCCTCGCGCCGATGGACGAGGCGGACGCGCTGACGCTGCTGACGGGGCGGGCCCTGGAGGCGGGTGCCGCCGCCGTGGGTGACCGGGGAACGCTGCGGGAGCTGGTCCGGCGTCTGGACGGGATTCCGCTGGCGCTCGAACTGGCGGCGGCGCGGCTGCCGCTGCTGACCCCGGAGCAGGTGCTGCGGCGGCTCGACGACCGCTTCCGGATCCTCGACGGCGGCCGGCGGGGCGCGCTGCCCCGGCACCGGACGCTGCGTACGGCGATCGGCTGGAGCCATGAGCTGTGCACGCCGGAGGAGCGGCTGCTGTGGGCGCGTCTGTCGGTGTTCGCCGGGCCGTTCGACCTGGAGGCGGTGGAGTACGTCTGCGGGGGCCCCGAACTGCCGTCGGACCGGGTGCTCGACGTGCTGGGCGAGCTGCTGGCGCAGTCGCTGGTGGCCAGGGAGGACACGGCCGCCGGGCCGCGCTACCGGATGCTGGACACGGTCGCCGCGTACGGGGCGGAGTGGCTGGCGGCGCTCGGCGACACCGAGCGGATGCGCCGCCGGCACCGGGACTGGTACATGGGACTCGCGACCTGGTGCGAGCTGGAGTGGTTCAGCCCCCGGCAGGCGGAGGTGGCGGCCTGTACGGACGTGGCGCTGCCGAATCTGCGGGCGGCCCTGGAGCTGTGTCTGGAGTCGGCGGAGGAGTCCGCGCTCGCCCAGCACCTGGCGGGGACGCTGTGGTTCTCCTGGGTCGGGTGCGGGCGGCTCTCGGAGGGGCGGCACTGGCTGGACCGGGCGCTCGCCATGCCCGGCGCCGAGGAGGTCGTGCTGCACGAGGACGCGCGGCTGAAGGCGCTGTGGGTGCTGGGCTATGTGGCGATCCTGCAGGGCGATCCGACGGCCGCGGTGGCGGCGCTGCACGAGTGCGGGGAGCGGGCCCGGATCACGGGGAACCCGGTGGCGCGGGCGTACGCGACGCACCGGATGGGCTGTCTGGCGCTGCTGTCGGACGACATGCCGCGGGCCGAGGAGCTGATCGGCGAGGCCCTGGAGACGTACCGGGAGATCGGCGAGCTGAACAGCAACGTGCTGATGGGCCAGGTCGAGCTGGCGATGGCGCGGGCCTTCCAGGGCGATCTGGAGGGTGCGGTGGCCCTGTGCGCGGAGGTGCGCGAGGTCTGTGAGGAGCGGGGCGAGCGCTGGACCCGGGCGTACGCGCTCTATGTGCTCGGCTACGCGGCGCTGACCGGCGGCGACCACGCGGCGGCGCGGGAGCTGCTCGTCGAGTGCGTCGCGATCAACCACGCCTTCCACGATCTGGTGGGCCTGGTCCTGGCGATCGAGCTGCTGGCGCTGGTGACGGCGGCGGAGGGGGACGCGTCGGAGGCCGCGGTGCTGCAGGGCGCGGCCCGGCCCGTGTGGGACTCGGTGGGCGTGCCGGTGTTCGGTTCGGCGTACTTCGACGGGCCGAGGACGCTGTGCGAGCGGCAGCTGCGGGCGGCCCTGGGCCGCGAGGCGTACGGGGCCCGCTATCGGGAGGGCCTGGCCCTGTCGCTGGACGCGGCGGTGGACCGGGCGCTCGCCGAGCGTCGGGCTCCGGCCCTGGGCGGGCACGCGGGGGCACGGGTGCCGCGGCCGCCGCGTACGGGCGGGTCACCGGTCCCGGACACGCGGAAGCCCGCCGGCTCCCCCACCGGTAAGGGCGGGGAAGCGGCGGGCTGAACACCGCGGAGGTGGTACTACGTCCTGACCGGGATCAGCGGGCGTAGTACTCGACGACCAGCTGCTCGTCGCAGATGACCGGGATCTCCTTGCGGTTCGGGTCGCGGTCGAGGCGGAAGGCCAGGGCCTTCAGGTTGACCTGCAGGTAACGCGGGGTCTCACCGTCGGGGGCGAAGCCACCCTCGCGCGCGACCTGGAAGAGGGTCTTGGAGCGGGACTTCTCGCGGACCATCACGACGTCGTCGGGACGGACGCGGAAGGACGGCTTGTCGACCTTCTGGCCGTTGACCTGGATGTGGCCGTGGACGACCATCTGACGGGCCTGGTAGATGGTGCGGGCGATGCCCGAACGCAGGACCAGGGCGTCGAGGCGACGCTCGAGCTCGACGACCAGCGCCTCACCCGTCTTGCCCTCGGCCTTCTTGGCACGGTCGTAGGCGCGGGCCATCTGGCGCTCGCTGATGTCGTACTGGGCGCGCAGACGCTGCTTCTCGAGCAGACGGACCTTGTAGTCCGAGTTCTGCTTGCGGCCACGGCCGTGCTCGCCCGGCGGGTAGGGGCGGGCCTCGAAGTACTTGACGGCCTTCGGCGTCAGCGCGATACCGAGGGCACGCGACTTCTTGACCTTGGGGCGGGACTGGTTCGGCATGAACCAACCTCTCTGTTCTGTACGAATACGGCTTCACCAGTGGTTGAGGAGGTCGCATCCGCAGCCGGGAAACCCCACGGGTCCTCGAGGACCCGCCGGGCAGCCGCTCCCTGGTCTGGGCACGTACGTGCAGCACGCGAACGACCCACCGCCGCTTCCGGAGACCCGGAGGGTGGTGGGTGGCACGCGACACCTTCGAAGGTGCGCGACGCTCCTGGAACTCCGCACGGAGGCGGTGTTCCGGCTGACTGTCCCGCTCTGGTGGCGCCGGCCGGGGCCGGACACGGGACGCAGCTCTCCGCACGAGTGTACCGGTTCGCCGGAGCGGCCGTGCACGGGGCCGGCGGCCCGGGCCGTCAGCCGCCCTCGCCGCGCAGCCGCTCCCGGACCTTCTCCACCACGTCCGCGTAGCGCGCCTCCGCGCCGTACCTCGTCGGCTCGTAGTAGCGCTTGCCGTGGACGGTGTCCGGGGCGTACTGCTGGGGCGCGATGGCGCCCGGGACGTCGTGCGGATACACATAGCCCTGGGCGTGGCCGAGCTTGGCCGCGCCCTTGTAGTGGCCGTCCCGCAGATGGGGCGGGACCGGGCCCGCGAGCCCGTTCCGGACGTCGGCGCGCGCCGCGAAGATCGCGTTCGTCGCCGCGTTGGACTTCGGGGCCAGGGCCAGGGCGATGGTGGCGTGGCTCAGGGTCAGGGCCGCCTCGGGGAAGCCGATCATCGCGACGGCCTGGGCGGCGGCGACGGCCAGCGGCAGTGCGTGGGGGTCGGCCAGGCCGATGTCCTCGCTCGCCGAGATCATCAGCCGCCGGGCGATGAACCGGGGGTCCTCCCCCGCCTCGATCATCCGGGCCAGATAGTGCAGCGCCGCGTCCACGTCCGAGCCGCGGATCGACTTGATGAGGGCGCTCGCCACGTCGTAGTGCTGGTCGCCGTCCCGGTCGTACTTCACGGCCGCGCGGTCGACGGTCTCCTCGACCGTCTCCAGGGTGATCTCCGGCTCAGCCTTGGCGAGGGCCGCGCCCGCCGCCGCCTCCAGGGCGGTCAGGGCGCGCCGGGCGTCGCCGCCGGCGATCCGCAGCAGATGCGCCTCGGCGTCCTCCGGCAGGGTCACCGCGCCGCCGAGTCCCCGCTCCTCCTCCAGCGCCCGGCGCAGCAGCCCGCGCACGTCCTCGTCGGTGAGCGGCTCCAGGGTGAGCAGCAGCGAGCGGGAGAGCAGCGGGGAGATCACCGAGAAGTAGGGGTTCTCGGTGGTGGCGGCGATCAGCGTCACCCAGCGGTTCTCCACGGCCGGGAGGAGGGAGTCCTGCTGGGCCTTGGAGAAGCGGTGGATCTCGTCGAGGAAGAGGACGGTCTCCTTGCCGTAGCCCCCCGCGGCCCGCCGGGCCCCGTCGATGACGGCGCGGACCTCCTTGACGCCCGCGGTGATCGCGGAGAGCTCCACGAAGCGCTTGTCGGTGGCCTTGGACACCACGTAGGCGAGGGTGGTCTTGCCGGTGCCGGGCGGCCCCCACAGGATCACCGAGGACGCGCCCGCCGGGCCGCCGGCCCGGTCGTCGACCAGTCGGCGCAGCGGCGAACCCGGCTTCAGCAGATGGCGCTGGCCGACGACGTCGTCGAGGGTGCGCGGACGCATCCGGACGGCCAGGGGGCTGCTGGTCGGGTCCTTCTCCTGGCGTTCTTCGGCGGCTGCGGTAAAGAGGTCGGGCTCCACGTCATGAAGCCTAAGTCAGAGCACTGACAGTCCCGTCAGCTCGTCCAGAAGTCCCACCAGCGGGTCAGGACCAGCATCCCGATGATGCCGACGTGCAGCGCCGGGAGGACCCAGGTGAACTCGTCGAAGAAGCTGCGCAGGCCGGACGGGGCGGGGATCACGCCGCGGCGGACGTTGTGCGAGGTCGTGTACCAGAACATGACGAGGGTGGCGACCCAGGCGAGGCAGCACCACAGGCACAGCGCGTTGATCTCGTACAGCGACTGGATCATGAGCCAGGTGCAGAAGCCGACGCCGAAGAGCGTGCCGGCGTTGAGGCCGAGCCAGTACCAGCGGCGGTAGCGGGCGCCGGCGAGGAGACCGACGCCGAGGGCGACGACGACGGCGTACGTGACGAGGCCCAGCATCGGGTTCGGGAAGCCGAACGCGGCGGCCTGCTCGCTCTTCATCACGCTGCCGCAGGAGACGATCGGGTTCAGGCTGCAGGCCGGGGTGAAGTTCGGGTCCTCGAGGAGCTTGAACTTGTCGAGCGTGATCACCCAGGAGGCGAGGAGTCCGGCGGCGCCGGTGATCACCAGGATCCAGGCGAAGCCACGGCCGGCGCCGATGGCTCGGGAGTCCTCCCGCTCCGCGGTCCGGTTCGCTGCCGCTGCTTTCGTCATGTCGCTGTGCTCGCTCTTCTCGCTCTGCTCGTCCCCTGACCGGCCACGGTCATTGTGCCGCACAGGGTGGCACGGACGACGTGAGCGGACGGTAAGGGCCCCCGGCCTGCGCCGGGGGCCCTCCTTCGTCGTCGCGCCGGTCAGGCCAGCTTCGCCTTGACCGCCTCGACCAGCGCGTCCAGGGGAACCGCCTGCTGCTCGCCGGACTCCATGTCCTTGAGCTGGACCACGCCCTCGGCGAGGTCGCGCTCGCCGGCGACGACCGCCAGGCGGGCGCCGGAGCGGTTGGCGTCCTTCATCGAGCCCTTCAGGCCCTTGCCACCGAAGGAGAAGTCGGCGGCCACGCCTTCCTTGCGGAGCTCGGTGACCTTGCCGAACAGCACCCGGCGGGCCTCCTCGCCGATCGCGACGGCGAAGACGCTGGTGGTCGCGGGGATGTCCAGCTCCACGCCCTCGGCCTCCAGGGCGAGGACGGTGCGGTCCACGCCGAGCGCCCAGCCGACCGACGGCAGCGCCGGGCCGCCGATCATCTCGGACAGGCCGTCGTAGCGGCCGCCGCCGCCGACCGCGGACTGCGAGCCGAGGCCGTCGTGGACGAACTCGAAGGTGGTGCGGGTGTAGTAGTCCAGACCGCGCACCAGCTTGGGGTCGTCCTCGAAGACCACGCCCGCCGCGCTGATCAGCGCGCGGACCTCCTCGTGGTACGCCTTGCACGCGTCGCACAGGTAGTCGCGCAGCAGCGGGGCCCCGGCCAGCTGCTTCTGCACCGACTCGCGCTTGTCGTCGAGGACGCGCAGCGGGTTGATCTCGGCGCGGCGCAGGGTCTCCTCGTCGAGGTCGAGGCCGCGCAGGAAGCTCTGCAGGGCCTCGCGGTAGACGGGGCGGCACTCCTTGTCGCCGAGCGAGTTCAGCAGGATGCGGAAGTTCCGCAGCCCGAGGGAGCGGTAGGCCTGGTCGGCCAGGATGATCAGCTCGGCGTCGAGCGCCGGGTCCTCGGCGCCGATCGCCTCGGCGCCGACCTGCGAGAAGTGCCTGTACCGGCCCTTCTGCGGGCGCTCGTAGCGGTAGTAGGAGCCCGAGTACCAGAGCTTCACCGGCAGGTTGCCCTGCTTGTGCAGGCTGGCCTCCAGGGCCGCGCGCAGCACGGACGCGGTGCCCTCCGGACGGAGGGCGAGCTTGTCGCCGCCCTTGGTCTCGAAGGCGTACATCTCCTTGGTGACGATGTCGGTGGACTCGCCGACACCGCGGGCGAACAGGTTGACGTCCTCGAAGCCGGGCGTCTCGACGTAGCCGTAGCCGGCCGTCCGCAGCGGGGCGGAGATGGCCTCCCGGACCGCCAGGTACTTCGCCGAGTACGGCGGGATCAGGTCGTAGGTGCCCTTCGGGGCCTTGAAGGTGCTCACGTGGGTCTCGTCACATTCCTCGTCGGGGAGCGTCCGCGCTCCCGAGGCCGGCGGCCACCTGCCGCAGATAGGGGTTGGTGGCGCGCTCCTGGCCGATGGTCGTCTGGGGACCGTGCCCCGACAGCACCACGGTCGAGTTGTCGAGCGGCAGGCACACGCGGGCCAGCGACCGCATCATCTCGTCCATGTCACCGCCGGGCAGGTCGGTGCGTCCGATGGAGCCGGCGAACAGCAGGTCACCGGAGAAGAACACGGAGGGGACCTCCGTGGTCTCCGGCGTCCGGAAGGTCACCGACCCCTTGGTATGACCGGGCGCGTGCGCGACGGAGAACTCCAGTCCGGCGAGCTTCAGCTCGGCGCCGTCGGTGAGCTCGTGCACGTCGTCCGGCTCGCCCACGGTCAGCTCGCCCATGAGGGGCATCCCGATGGAGCGGCCGAGGGCCTTCTCCGGATCGCTCATCATGTACCGGTCGGCGGGGTGGATCCACGCGGGTACGACATGGGCGCCGCAGACCGGGACGACGGAGGCGACGTGGTCGATGTGGCCATGGGTGAGGACCACGGCGACGGGCTTGAGCCGATGCTTCTTCAGCGTCTCCTCGACACCCTGGGCGGCCTGGTGGCCCGGGTCGATGATGACGCACTCCTCGCCTGCGGCGGGGGCGACCACGTAACAGTTGGTGCCCCAGGCTCCGGCGGGGAACCCGGCAATCAGCACGATCGTCCTTATTTGTCGTCCGGCAGAAGGCCGCTGCGGTGCGCTGTGCAGCGGAATGCAGCAGATCAGAGCCTACCGGCGCTGCGTATTCCACAGCCAACCCGTATACGGTACGGGCCATCCGGCCAGGACTGAACAGACGATCGACAAGGAGCGGACCCGGTGGTCACCAGCGATCAGCGGCGGCGGCAGCTCGCCAGAGAGAAGTACCTTCGGCAGCAGCAGCGGCGCGAGGAGGCGCGGCGCAGGTCGCGCCGGAACATCGTCATCGCCTCGACGCTGGCGGTGGTGCTCGCCGCGGGCGGCGCCGTGTGGGCGTCGGTGGCGCTGACCGGCGACGACTCGAAGGGCCCGGACAACGTGGCGTCGAGCCCGTCGGACTCCCCGAGCCCGGAGCAGAGCACGCCCTCGCAGCCCGAGCCGAAGATGGCCATCGACAAGAAGGCCACGTACACGATGGCCCTGAAGACCAACCTCGGGGACATCACCGTCACGATGGACGCGGCGAAGGCCCCGCGGACCGTGAACTCCTTCAAGCACCTCGCCGACAAGAAGTACTTCGACGGCACCAAGTGCCACCGCCTCACCACCTCGGGCATCTTCGTGCTCCAGTGCGGCGACCCGAAGGGCGACGGCACCGGCGGCCCGGGCTACTCCCTCCCGGACGAGAACCTGAACGGCCTGGGCAAGGCCGGGGCGGACGGCTCGGTGACCTATCCGAAGGGCACCGTGGCGATGGCCAACGCCGGTCCGAACACCGGCGGCAGCCAGTTCTTCCTCGTCTACAAGGACACCAAGCTCCCGCCGAGCTACACCCCCTTCGGCACCTTCGACGCGGACGGCCTGAAGCTCGTCGAGGACGTCGCCAAGGCCGGTGTCGCGGGGGGCTCCGGCGACGGGGCGCCGCAGAAGGCGGTCACGATCCAGAAGGCCGCCGTCACCAAGAAGTGACGCGGGGGCGGCCCGGGAGCCGCACCAGCGCGTGACCGCCGAATTTCGGTCGCGCTGAGTGCGGACAGCCGGGCCGCCGTTCGCCTAGATTGGCGTTGTGCAGCGCAGGCCGTCGGCCGCGCTGTGGAGGGCGGGCGAGGCCCGCCGGGAAACCGTGGACGATGCCAGGGGGCCGGGCCCCCGAGTCGGCATCATGTTGAGGAGGCGCTGTGAGCAGCGACCCGTGGGGCCGCGTCGACGAGACGGGCACCGTGTACGTGCGTACGGCCGAGGGCGAGAAGGTCGTCGGTTCGTGGCAGGCCGGCAGCCCCGAGGAGGCGCTGGCCTACTTCGAGCGCAAGTACGAGGGCCTGGTGGTCGAGATCGGCCTCCTCGAGAAGCGGGTGAGGACCACCGACCTCTCGGCGAAGGACGCGCAGGCGGCCATCGAGCACATCCGCCAGCAGGTCGACGAGCACCACGCGGTGGGCGACCTGGCCGCGCTGTCGGCCCGGCTCGACAAGCTGACCGAGACGGTGGAGTCGCGCCGCGAGGAGCGCAAGGCCCAGAAGGCGAAGCAGGCCGACGAGGCGCGGGCCGCCAAGGAGGCGCTGGTCACCGAGGCCGAGGAGCTGGCGCAGAGCGAGCAGTGGCGCGCCGCGGGCGAGCGGCTGCGGGCGCTCGTGGACACCTGGAAGGGCCTGCCGAGGCTCGACCGGAAGTCCGACGACGAGCTGTGGCACCGCTTCTCGCACGCCCGCTCGGCCTTCTCCAAGCGCCGCAAGGCCCACTTCGCGGCGCTGGACGCGCAGCGCGAGGAGGCCCGCAAGACGAAGGAGAAGCTGGTCGCCGAGGCCGAGGCGCTGTCGAATTCGACCGACTGGGGTGCGACGGCCGCCCGCTACCGCGAGCTGATGGCGGACTGGAAGGCGGCGGGCCGGGCCCAGCGCGAGCACGAGGACGAGCTGTGGAACCGCTTCCGCGGCGCCCAGGACGTCTTCTTCGCGGCGCGCGGCGAGGTCTTCGCCGAGCGTGACGCCGAGCAGACCGAGAACCTCAAGCTGAAGGAGGAGCTCGCGGCCGAGGCGGAGAAGCTGGTGCCGGTGACGGAGCTGAAGGCGGCCCGCGCCGCGTTCCGCTCCATCAACGAGCGCTGGGAGGCCATCGGCCACGTGCCGCGCGACGCCCGCCCGAAGGTCGAGGGCCGGATGCACGCGGTCGAGCGCGCGATCCAGGAGGCCGAGGAGGCCGAGTGGCGCCGCACCAACCCGGAGGCGCGGGCGCGTGCCGCGGGTCTGACGGGCCAGCTCCAGGACGCGGTCGACAAGCTGCAGAAGCAGATCGACACGGCCCGCGCGGCGGGCAACGACGCCAAGGCCGACAAGCTCGCCAAGGAGCTCGAGGGCCGTCAGGCGCTGCTCGACCAGGCCCTGAAGGGCCTGCAGGAGTTCGGCGGCTGATCCCGCCCGGCTGACACGAGGAGGGCCCCCGGCAGACGCGCCGGGGGCCCTTCTCGTACGTACCGGGGGCGTACGGCCTAGGGGGTGTCTTGTCGATCAGGCCGGATCAGGGAGCGGCGTCTGATGCCTGGGGTCTCCCCAGGCCCGCAGGGCCTAGGGGACGGATCGCAAGGCGGAGGAGGGAGTCCATACGGTGGGGGCCCCTCCCAGGCGAAGCTCTGGGGGACATCGGCGACCGACGACAACGCAGCGAGGCGCGGTGCCAGACGCCGCGAGCCCGGCAAGATCGGCGAGACACCCCCTAGGGGCGCCGGGCGCTGGTCACGCGGTAGACGTCGTAGACGCCCTCCACGCCCCGCACGGCCTTCAGGACGTGGCCGAGGTGCTTGGGGTCGCCCATCTCGAAGGTGAAGCGGGAGGTGGCCACCCGGTCGCGGGAGGTCTGCACCGCCGCCGACAGGATGTTGACGTGCTGGTCCGAGAGGACCCGGGTGACGTCGGAGAGCAGTCGGGAGCGGTCCAGGGCCTCGACCTGGATGGCGACGAGGAACACCGAGGACTGGGTGGGCGCCCACTCGACGTCGAGGATCCGCTCGGGCTCCCGGGACAGCGAGTCGACGTTGACGCAGTCGCTGCGGTGCACCGAGACGCCGCTGCCGCGGGTGACGAAGCCGATGATCGGGTCGCCGGGCACCGGGGTGCAGCAGCGGGCCAGCTTGACCCAGACGTCCTCGACGCCCTTGACGACCACGCCCGGGTCGGCGCTGGAGCGGCGCTTGGACCGGCCGCGCGAGGGCGGGGCGGTCTCGGCGATGTCCTCGGTGGCGGCCTCCTCGCCGCCGAGGGCCTGCACCAGCTTCTGGACGATGGACTGGGCGGTGACGTGGCCCTCGCCGATCGCCGCGTACAGCGAGGAGATGTCGCTGTAGCGCATCTCGTGGGCGAGGGTGACCAGCGAGTCGCCGGTGAGGATCCGCTGGATCGGCAGGTTCTGCTTGCGCATGGCCCGCGCGATGGCGTCCTTGCCGTGCTCGATGGCCTCGTCGCGGCGCTCCTTGGAGAACCAGGCGCGGATCTTGTTGCGGGCGCGCGGGGACTTGACGAAGCCCAGCCAGTCCCGGGAGGGTCCGGCGCCGGCGGCCTTGGAGGTGAAGACCTCGACGAGGTCGCCGTTGTCGAGGGTCGACTCCAGCGGGACGAGCCGGCCGTTGACCCGGGCGCCTATGGTGCGGTGGCCGACCTCGGTGTGCACGGCGTAGGCGAAGTCGACGGGGGTGGCGCCGGCGGGCAGCGCTATGACGTCGCCCTTGGGGGTGAAGACGAAGACCTCGTTGCGGGAGAGGTCGAAGCGCAGCGACTCCAGGAACTCCGAGGGGTCCTCGGTCTCCTTCTGCCAGTCGAGCAGCTGGCGCAGCCACGCCATGTCGTTGAGGTGGTCGTCCTTGCCGCCGACCTTCTTCGGCACGTCGGCACGGACCTTGGAGGCGCCGGCGACGGCCTCCTGCTTGTACTTCCAGTGCGCGGCGATGCCGTACTCGGCGCGGCGGTGCATGTCGAAGGTGCGGATCTGCAGCTCGACCGGCTTGCCGTTGGGTCCGATGACCGTCGTGTGCAGCGACTGGTACATGTTGAACTTCGGCATCGCGATGTAGTCCTTGAACCGGCCGGGGACCGGGTTCCATCGCGCGTGGACGGTGCCGAGGGCCGCGTAGCAGTCGCGGACGGTGTCCACGAGCACGCGGATGCCGACCAGGTCGTAGATCTCCGCGAAGTCACGGCCGCGGACGATCATCTTCTGGTAGACGCTGTAGTAGTGCTTGGGGCGTCCGGTGACGGTGGCCTTGATGCGGGCGGCCCGCAGGTCGGCCTGGACCTCGTCGGTCACTATGGCGAGGTACTCGTCGCGCTTGGGGGCGCGCTCGGCGACGAGCCGGACGATCTCGTCGTACATCTTGGGGTAGAGGATCGCGAAGGCGAGGTCCTCCAGCTCCCACTTGATGGTGTTCATGCCCAGCCGGTGCGCCAGCGGGGCGTAGATCTCCAGGGTCTCGCGGGCCTTCTTCTCCTGCTTCTCCCGCTTGAGATAGCGCATGGTGCGCATGTTGTGCAGGCGGTCGGCGAGCTTGATGACGAGGACCCGGGGGTCCTTGGCCATGGCGACGACCATCTTGCGGACGGTCTCGGCCTGCGCGGCCTCGCCGAACCTGACCTTGTCGAGCTTGGTGACGCCGTCGACGAGCAGCGTGACCTGGTCGCCGAAGTCGCGGCGCAGGTCCTCCAGGCCGTACTCGGTGTCCTCGACGGTGTCGTGCAGGAGCCCTGCCATCAGCGTCGCCGGGTCCATGCCGAGCTCGGCGAGGATGGTGGTGACGGCGAGCGGGTGCGTGATGTACGGGTCGCCGCTCTTGCGCTTCTGGCCGCGGTGCCAGCGCTCGGCGACCTGGTAGGCCCGCTCGATCTGGCGGAGCGTCGCCGTCTCGATCTTCGGGTCGTTGGAGCGGACGATCCGCAGCAGCGGTTCGAGGACCGGGTTGTACGGGGAGGAGCGCTGGACGCCCAGGCGGGCGAGCCGGGCGCGGACGCGGCTGGAGGATCCGCCGGAGCGGGCGGACGGGGCCGGAGCGGGCCGGGCGGACGGGGCCGGTGCGGGTGCCGCGGGCCTGGGCCGGGTCTCCGCGGGCGGGTTCTGGGGCGCGGCGGGGCCCGTCGCGGCCTTCTCGGCCTTCGGATCGGGCTGCGCGGCGGAGAGTGGCTGGGCCTCGTCTGGCAAGAGCGCTCCTATGGGGTACCCCCGGACGGAGTCGGGGGGAGTTTCCGGGTCCCCCGGTCAGGCCCGGAAAGGCCATCGTATCGACCTGGAAGCGCCTGTGCTCACGTGCCTGGGGGCTGAGACGCCGCCGGTGCGCGCACGGTGCTTCGCCGGGTCCCCGTTCCGGGGTCTGTCCGGAAAACGACGGGGGCGGTCCGGGGAATTCCCCGGACCGCCCCCGTACGGGACCGACGGTGTCAGACGGTGATGAGCGCGGTGAGCGGGGCGCCGCCGAGGGCGGGCTCCAGCCGGGCCCGGCCCGGCAGGAAGCCGAGCTCCATCAGCACGGCGACCCCGGCGACCTCGGCCCCGGCGCGCCGGATGAGCTCGATGGAGGCCTCGGCCGTGCCGCCGGTGGCGAGGACATCGTCGATGACCATGACGCGGTCGCCCGCGGCGAGGTCCTCGGCGTGCACCTCGATCTCGGCGGTGCCGTACTCCAGCTCGTAGGCCTGCCGCAGCGTGGCCCCGGGCAGCTTCCCGGCCTTGCGGACCGGAATGAAGCCGAGGCCGGCGCGGACGGCGACCGGCGCGGCCAGGATGAAGCCGCGGGCCTCCAGGCCGACGATCTTCGTGGCGCCCTGCTCGGCGCAGAGCGCGGCGAGGGCGTCGGTGAGCGCGGTGAACGCCTCCGGGTCCGCGAGCAGCGGGGTGATGTCCTTGAACAGCACTCCCGGCTTCGGGTAGTCGGGGACGTCCCGGATGCGGCTGAGCAGCAGCTCGGTGGTGCTCTGCGTCCCGGCCGTCATCCGTGCCGCTCCGAGGAGCGGCCGCGGCGGCCCTGACCGACGACGGCGGCCTCGCCGGCGAGGGCCTCCTCCTGGAAGTCGGCGTCGGACTCGCCCCGGTCGGCCGCGGCGGACCGCCTGGCGAGGACCTTCTTCCGCAGGTTCTTCATGGCCGGCTCGCGCTCCTTGAGGTCGGCGACGAGCGGGGTGGCGATGAAGATCGAGGAGTACGCACCGGCGGCGAGACCCACGAACAGCGACAGCGAGATGTCGTTCAGCATGCCGGCGCCGAGGACGCCGCCACCGATGAAGAGCAGGCCGGCGACCGGCAGCAGGGCGACGACGGTGGTGTTGATCGAGCGGACCAGGGTGCCGTTGATCGAGCGGTTCGCCATGTCGCTGTAGGTGAAGCGGGTCTGCTTGGTGATGTCCTTCGTCTGCTCCTTGAGGGAGTCGAAGACGACGACGGTGTCGTACAGCGAATAGCCGAGGATCGTCAGCAGACCGATGACCGTACCGACCGTGACCTCGAAGCCGACGAGCGTGTAGATGCCGACGGTGATGGTCAGGTCGTGGATCAGGGCGATGAGCGCCGCGACCGCCATTCTCCATTCGAAGGCGATGGCCAGGTAGATCACCACGAGGATCATGAAGACCGCGAGACCGGTCCATGCCTTGTTGGCGATCTGCTCGCCCCAGCTGGGGCCGACCAGCTCCGCCGCGATCTTGTTCTCGGGGATGTTCAGGTCCTTGGCGAGCTCGGCGCGGACCTGGTCGGACTTCTGGGTGTCGAGCCCGCCGACCTGGATGCGCAGCGCTCCGCTGCCGAGCTTCTGGACCAGCGCCTCGTGGCCGGAGGCCTCTTCCGCGTACTCCTGGGCCTGGGAGACCGAGACCTCGGACTTCGGCGTCGTGAAGACGGCACCGCCCTGGAACTCGATGCCCATGTTCAGGCCGCGGACGGCCAGCGCCACGATCGCCGTGATGGTGATCAGGATGGAGACGCTGTACCAGAGCTTGCGGTTGCCGATGAAGTCGTAGGCGACCTCACCGCGGTTGAGTCGGGCGCCGAGACTGTCGCGCTTCTTCGCCATCTCACGCCTCCTTCGGGGAGTCGACGGGGCCGGCGGCGGTGGCACGGCGGGAGCGGCGCAGCGGCGGCTTGGCGCCGAGGCGCTTCGGGTCGAGGCCGGACCAGGCGTGGCCTTCGCCGTAGAACTTGGTCCTGGCGAGCAGCGTCATCAGCGGCTTGGTGAAGAGGAACACCACGACCACGTCGAGCAGGGTGGTCAGACCGAGGGTGAAGGCGAAGCCCTGGACCTTGCCGACGGTGACGACGAAGAGGACGGCGGCGGCGAGGAACGACACGAAGTCGGAGACGAGGATCGTGCGGCGGGCGCGCGGCCAGGCGCGCTCGACGGCCGGTCGCAGCGTCCGGCCCTCGCGGACCTCGTCGCGGACACGTTCGAAGTAGACGATGAACGAGTCCGCGGTGATGCCGATGGCGACGATGGCGCCGCAGACGGCCGGCAGGTTCAGCGCGAAGCCGATGGCCGGACCGAGCAGCGACATGATCACGTACGTGAGGAGGGCCGAGGCCGCCAGGCTGAGCAGGGCGATCAGCGACAGGCCGCGGTAGTAGACGACCAGGTACAGCACGACGAGCCCGAGACCGATGGCGCCGGCGATCAGACCGGCCTCCAGCTGCTCGCTGCCGAGGGCGGCGGTGACGGTGTCGACGCTCTGGGTCTCGAAGGCGAGCGGCAGGGCGCCGTAGGACAGGATGTTGCCGAGGTCCTGGGCGGTCTGCTGGTTGAAGCTGCCGGAGATCTCGGCGCTGGCGCTCAGCGTCTGGCGCACGGAGGGTGCCGAGACGACCTGACCGTCGAGGACGATCGCGAAGCGGTTCTGCGGGTCGGTCTGCTGCGAGAGCTTGCTGGTGATCGACTGGAACTTCTTCGAGCCCGCGCTCGTGAAGTCCATGGTCACGATCCACATGCCGCGCTGCTGGTCGAAGACGCCCTTGGCCTCGTCGACGTCCTTGCCGTCGACCTCGGCCGGGCCGAGCAGGTACTTCGACCACTGGCCGGGAGCGTCCTCACCGCACGCCACGGTCGACTCGGTGGGCTTGGCGCCCTTGCCGGCGGACGCCTGCTGCTTGGGGTCGAGGCAGTTCAGGGTGGCGAACTTCTGCTCGAGCGCCGCCGTGCCCGGGTCGGGGGTCTGGCTCGCCCCGGGTGTCGCCGGGGCCTTGGGGCTCTCCGAGGTCTTGGGGCTCGCGGAGCCCGTGGGCGTGGGGCTCGGGGCCTTGAGGGCCTCGGTGAGCGCACGGCCCTGCGTGGAGGCGGTGGCCGTCGGCGTGGCCGACTTCCCGCCCTGCGGCTTGCCGGAGGCGGTGGGCGTCGGCGGGGTCGACGGGGTGCCGGAGGGCTTGGCACTCGGCACCGGCTGCGGCGTGGCGGCTGCGACGGCGATCACGGGGCGGAAGTACAGCTGGGCGGTGGTACCGACCTGCTCCCGGGCCTGCTTCTCGTTCGTCCCGCGAGGGATGTTCACGATGATGTTCTCGCGGCCCTGCGTCTGGACCTCGGCCTCGGAGACGCCGAGACCGTTGACACGGCGGTCGATGATGCCGACCGCGGTGTTCATGTTGGTCTCGTTGATCGCCGATTCCTGGCCGGGCTCAGCCGTGGCCTTGAGCGTGATCGACGTTCCGCCGGCGAGGTCGATGCCCAGGCGCGGGGTGGTGTGCCCCGACCAGAACATGCCGCCGGTGAGCGCGACCATGGCGATCAGAATGAGTGCCAGGGCGCGGCCCGGCCGGCCCTGGCCCCCCGCCGGCCTTCGGCCCTTCTTCGGTGCTGCCACCTTGTCGTTTCTCCCTGTCCAAACCGCCGCGCGCCGGGTGGGCGCGAGACGGCCACGAAGTGTGTGTGGGGACCTGCCCCCGCGGTCGAAACCGTCGCCGGAGCCGCGCGCACGCCGGGTGGGCGTGACGCGCGGCTCCGGCCGCGAACTACTTCGCCTCGGTCTCGCCGTCGGCCTTGCCGTCGGCCTTGCCGTCCTTGTCGCCCTCGTCGGCGTCCGTCTTCTTGGTGAGGTCGGCCTTGGCGGTCTCGCCGGGCTCGTCGGCCTCGTCGGCCTTCTCGGCGGCCTCGGTCAGCGAGGAGGCGTCGTCCGGGACGACGGTGTCGTCGTCGCCGTGGACGATGCGGTTGTACTCGCTGTCCTCGAGGACGGCGCCGATGGCGTTCTTCGCGTAGACCGCGTGGACGCCGGGAGCGACCTCGAGGAGGACGGTCTCGTCGCCGACCTCCTTGACGGTGGCGTACATCCCCCCGATGGTTCGTACGCCGGAGCCGGGCTGCATCTGGTTGCGCATCTCCGCCGCCTGCTGCTGCTTCTTCTTGGCAGAACGGGTCATGAGGAACATGGCCCCGATGAGCACGATGAACGGGAGGAGCATGCCGATGTTATTCACGGGACGGAATTTCCTTCGCAAGGCCGGGGAAGACTCCGCGGCCTGATTCGGGGGTGGGTGCGCCGACCACAAGGAGCGGCATCGGCGGAGTCTAGGCGAGTCCGCATCGATGGAACAACGCCCAGCATCGCACCCCGGTTCCCGAACGGGCGAGTCTCCGCGCCGTCACGCCCCGAAGAGCCCCTGTTGTCCCTTTCCCGCTCCGTTCCCCGCGCCTCCCGGGCCCGCTGCCTGCGGCGGAACCAGTCCGAGGTGCGTCCATGCCGCGGGAGTGGCGACCCGGCCACGGGGCGTGCGGGCGAGCAGTCCCTCCCGTACGAGGAAGGGCTCGGCGACCTCCTCGACGGTCTCGCGCTCCTCCCCGACCGCGACCGCGAGGGTGGACAGGCCGACGGGTCCGCCGCCGAAGAGCTTCAGCAGGGCCTCAAGGACCGCCCGGTCGAGGCGGTCGAGGCCGCGGCTGTCGACCTCGTAGACGGCGAGGGCGGCGGCGGCGATCTCCCGGTCGATCACCCCGTCGGCCCTGACCTGGGCGTAGTCGCGGACGCGGCGCAGCAGGCGGTTGGCGATGCGAGGGGTGCCGCGGGAGCGGCCGGCGATCTCGGCGGCGCCGGCGGTGTCGATCTCGACGTCCAGGAGCCCGGCGGAGCGGCGCACGACCCGCTCCAGCTCGTGGGGCTCGTAGAACTCCATGTGGGCGGTGAAGCCGAAGCGGTCGCGCAGCGGTGGCGGCAGCAGACCGGCCCGGGTGGTGGCGCCGACCAGAGTGAAGGGGGGCAGGTCCAGCGGGATGGCGGTGGCGCCGGGGCCCTTGCCGACGATCACGTCGACGCGGAAGTCCTCCATCGCCATGTAGAGCATCTCCTCGGCGGGCCGTGACATCCGGTGGATCTCGTCGAGGAAGAGGATCTCGCCCTCCTGGAGGGAGGACAGGATGGCGGCGAGGTCGCCGGCGTGCTGGATGGCGGGCCCGCTGGTGATCCTGATCGGGGCGTTCATCTCCGCCGCGATGATCATCGACAGGGTCGTCTTGCCGAGGCCGGGGGCGCCGGAGAGCAGGACGTGGTCGGCGGTGGCTCCGCGCTGGCGGGCGGCCTTGAGCACCAGGTCGAGCTGCTGGCGGACCTTCTCCTGACCGACGAACTCGCTGAGGTCCTTGGGGCGCAGCGCGGCCTCGACGGCCTGGTCGTCGCCCTCGGCGGAGGCGCCGACGAGGCGCGCGTCCGGCTCGGCGGTGCTGTCGTCGTCCCAGTTCACGGTGGAGTCTGCCTTCTGGTGGAGTGCGGTGCGGGTGGGCGGGGCGGGCCCCCGGGCCCCGTACGGCCTGCGGCCGTCAGCGGGCGCGGTTCAGGGTCTGCAGGGCGGCTCGCAGGAGCTGCGGGACCGGGGCCGAGCCGTCGGCGGCGATCGCGGCCTCGGCCTGCGGGGTGACGGCGGCGACGGCCTCGTCGGCCTCGCGGCTCGCGTAGCCGAGGCCGATGAGCGCGGCCGCGAGCTGCTCGGTCCAGGGGGCCGGGCCCGTGGCCCCGCGCTGCTGGCCGACCAGGCCGCTGCTGCCGAGCGGGGCTCCGAGCTTGTCCTTCAGTTCGAGCAGGAGCTTCTGGGCGCCCTTCTTGCCGATGCCGGGCACGGCGGTGAGGGCCTTCTCGTCGCCGGTGGAGACGGCGAGGCGCAGGGCGTCCGGGCTGTGCACGCCGAGCATGGCCTGGGCGAGCCGGGGGCCGACGCCGCTGGCGGTCTGGAGCAGCTCGAAGACCTGGCGCTCGTCGTCGTCCGCGAAGCCGTACAGGGTCAGCGAGTCCTCCCGGACGACCAGGGAGGTGGCCAGCCGGGCGTGCTCCCCGACGCGGAGGCCGGCGATGGTGTTCGGGGCGCACTGGACGGCCATGCCGACGCCGCCTACCTCGACGACGGCGGTCGTGGGGGCGAGGGCGGCCACCGGGCCGCTGACGAAGGCGATCATGACGGGCGGCCTTTCGAGGCGTGCAGGGCGACGGCCTGCTGGAGACGGTTCTGGGCGACGGCCTGCTGGAGACGGTTCTGCGCGGGGGCGCGCCAGATGTGACAGATGGCGAGGGCGAGGGCGTCGGCGGCGTCGGCCGGCTTCGGCGGGGCGGAGAGCCGCAGCAGTCGGGTGACCATGGCGCCGACCTGTGCCTTGTCGGCGCGTCCGCTGCCGGTGACGGCGGCCTTGACCTCGCTGGGGGTGTGCAGGGCGACGGGCAGTCCGCGGCGGGCGGCGCACAGCATGGCGACGGCGCTGGCCTGGGCGGTGCCCATCACCGTCCGCACGTTGTGCTGGCTGAACACCCGCTCCACGGCGACCAGTTCTGGCTGGAAGCGGTCGATCCACTCCTCTATGCCCTGCTCGATGCCGACCAGCCGGGGACCGATGTCCGCGTCCGCCGGGGTCCGCACGACACCGACGCCGAGCATCGTCAACGGCCTTCCGGCCACGCCCTCGACGACGCCGATGCCGCACCGGGTGAGCCCCGGGTCCACCCCGAGTACGCGCACGCCGCCCCCTCCTGTCCCGCACCGATCGCAAGCCTGTTTGTGCAGGCTATCGGCTGCCACTGACAACGCAGCGGGCCGACGGGGTGTGTCCCGTCGGCCCGCTGGTGGAAAGCACCGGGATCAGGCGTCGACCTTCGCCATGACCTCGTCGCTGACGTCGAAGTTGGCGAAGACGTTCTGCACGTCGTCGCTGTCCTCGAGCGCGTCGATCAGCTTGAACATCTTGCGGGCGCCCTCTTCGTCGAGCTCGACCTGCATGGTCGGGACGAAGCTGGAGTCGGCCGAGTCGTAGTCGATGCCGGCCGCCTGGAGCGCGGTGCGGACCGCGACCAGGTCGGTGGCCTCGCTGATGACCTCGAAGCTCTCGCCGAGGTCGTTGACCTCCTCGGCACCGGCCTCGAGCACGACCTCCAGGACGTCGTCCTCGGACAGCTCGCCCTTGGGCAGCACGACGACGCCCTTGCGGTTGAACAGGTACGAGACGGAGCCCGGGTCGGCCATCGAGCCGCCGTTGCGGGTCATGGCGACGCGCACGTCGGAGGCGGCGCGGTTGCGGTTGTCGGTGAGGCACTCGATGAGCACCGCGACACCGTTCGGGCCGTAACCCTCGTACATGATCGTCGCGTAGTCCACGCCGCCGGCCTCGAGGCCGCCGCCGCGCTTGACCGCGGAGTCGATGTTCTTGTTGGGCACCGAGCTCTTCTTGGCCTTCTGGATGGCGTCGAAGAGGGTCGGGTTACCGTCCGGGTCGGCACCGCCGGTGCGGGCCGCGACCTCGATGTTCTTGATCAGCTTCGCGAAGAGCTTGCCGCGCTTGGCGTCGATCACGGCCTTCTTGTGCTTCGTCGTAGCCCATTTAGAGTGGCCGGACATCTGCCTGTCTCCTTCGCGTAACCAATTTCCCTACGAACCCCAGAGATCCTACCGGGATCCTCTCACCGCTCCGCGCGCACCATGTCCACGAACAGTGCGTGGATCCGGTGGTCGCCGGTGAGTTCGGGATGGAACGAGGTCGCGAGGGCCTTGCCCTGCCGTACGGCGACGATGTGCCCGTCGTGCTCGGCGAGCACCTCCGTCTCGGCGCCGACCGACTCCACCCACGGGGCGCGGATGAAGACGCCCTCGACGGGAGAGTCGATCCCGGCCACGGTCACACCGGCCTCGAAGGACTCGTTCTGCCGCCCGAAGGCGTTGCGGCGCACGATCATGTCGATGCCGCCGAAGGTCTCCTGGCCCGAGCGCGGGTCGAGGATCTTGTCGGCGAGCATGATCAGGCCGGCGCAGGTGCCGTACACGGGCATGCCGCCCGCGATGCGCTCGCGCAGCGGCTCCATCAGGCCGAAGAGGACGGCCAGCTTGGAGATGGTGGTGGACTCGCCACCGGGGATGACGAGGCCGTCGACCTCGGCGAGCTCTTCGGGGCGCCGGACCGGCCTGGCCACGGCATCGGCCGCGGCCAGGGCGATCAGGTGCTCCCGTACGTCGCCCTGGAGAGCCAGGACACCGATCACGGGAGTGGTCATTACCAGCCCCGGTTGGCGTAGCGCTCGGCCTCGGGCAGGGTGTCGCAGTTGATGCCGACCATGGCCTCGCCCAGGTTGCGGGAGGCGTCCGCGATGATCTTCGGGTCGTCGTAGAAGGTGGTGGCCTTCACGATGGCGGCGGCGCGCTTGGCCGGGTCGCCCGACTTGAAGATGCCGGAGCCGACGAAGACGCCCTCGGCGCCGAGCTGGCGCATCAGGGCGGCGTCGGCCGGGGTGGCCACGCCACCGGCGGAGAACAGCACGACCGGCAGCTTGCCGAGCTCGGCGACCTCCTTGACGAGCTCGTACGGGGCGCGCAGCTCCTTGGCGGCGGCGTACAGCTCGTTGTTGTCGAAGCCGCGCAGCTTGGCGATCTCGTTCTTGATCTGGCGCAGGTGGCGGACGGCCTCGACGACGTTGCCGGTGCCGGCCTCGCCCTTGGAGCGGATCATGGCCGCGCCCTCGGCGATGCGGCGCAGGGCCTCGCCCAGGTTGGTGGCGCCACAGACGAAGGGGGTGGTGAAGGCCCACTTGTCGGAGTGGTTGACCTCGTCGGCCGGGGTGAGGACCTCGGACTCGTCGATGTAGTCGACGCCGAGGGACTGCAGGACCTGGGCCTCGACGAAGTGGCCGATGCGGGACTTGGCCATGACCGGGATGGAGACGGCCTCGATGATCTCTTCGATCATGTTCGGGTCGGACATGCGGGCGACGCCGCCGTCCTTGCGGATGTCGGCGGGAACCCGCTCCAGGGCCATGACGGCCACGGCGCCGGCGTCCTCGGCGATCTTCGCCTGCTCGGCGTTGACCACGTCCATGATCACGCCGCCCTTGAGCTGCTCGGCCATGCCGCGCTTGACGCGGGAGGTGCCGATCGCCGAGGACTCAGCGGACTGGGGGGTGGTGGAAGGCGTGGTGGACACGGGGTACCTCACTCGTGACAACGGGGTTGACGACAAGAGTGAGGAAACAGGCCACGTGCGGTCCACATCAAGGGCCAATGTGCAGCGGGTGGCTCGTTTTCGCAGGTTACGAAGGTGGATAGGGGTCAGGTGGGGCGATCCGCAAGGGCTACGGGCGGTTCGTCATCCATTTCGAAGGCGAGCGGAAACGGAGCGTGCCCGGCCAGGCGGAACCAGCGCACCTTGCGGTGCCGACGCAGCGCCCGTGCGGCGCGGACGGCGTCGTTGTGGAACCGGCGCGCCATCGGCACCCGCCGGACCGCCGCGGCGAGCTCGCCCGCGGCCTCCTCGCCGCCGGGCGCCTCCCGCACCAGCTCGACCTGCTCGGGCTCGCCGAAGACCGCCCGCAGCGCCTGGCTGAGCTCGCTCTCGGCGACCTCACGGTGGTCCTCCTCGGCCTGCCGGGCCGCGTGCGCCGCCTCGTACAGCACGATCGACGCGGCCGGATCCAGCACCCCCGAGGTGGCCAGTTCCTGGGCGACCGAGGCCCGTCGCAGCAGCTGCGCGTCCAGCGCGGCCCGGGCCGCGTCGATCCGCGTGTGCAGCCGGTCGAGCCGGCCGGCGGTCCAGCTCAGGTAGACGCCGACGAGGATCAGCGCGACGACGGTCCAGATCAGGGTTTCGGTCACGGGCGCACAGGCTACCGGGGCAGCGGCAGCGTCCCTTCCCACACCTCGTGGTCATGGGCGAACAGCACCCGCACCCGCCGCCCGGCCGCGAGCTCGCCGATCCGCCCGAGCCAGGAGCGGTACGGGGTGCCGAACTCGTGCGCGAAGTCGTACGCCTGCCCGGCGAGCAGGGTCACGCGGTCGCCGTGGTCGAGGACGAGCGACTGGTGCCCGTCGGTGTGGCCGGGCGTGGGGACGACGCGCACGCCGGGCGCGATCTCGTGCTCGCCGTCGAGCTCCACGTACCGGACGCCGGGGAGCAGCGCGTCGATGGTGTAGTCCCCGGCGAGGGCGGTGGCGAGCTCGGTGCGCTGGACGAGGACGGGGGTGCGGGGGAACCGCTGGTTGCCGCCGATGTGGTCGAAGTGCAGATGGCAGTTCACGACGAGGTCGACGTCGTCCGGCCCGACGGCGAGCGGCCTGCGCACGGGCCGGTAGTGCGCGTCGGCCTCCGGCGAGCCCTCCCCCAGCCCCGTGTCGAACACGAGGGCGCCGCCCTCGTACCGCACGAGATATCCGAGGGCGGGCTCGCGGCGGTCGTGGGGCCCGCCCCACTCCGCGGCGGGCCGGGTGAAGTGGCCGAGGTCGAGCGTCTCGATCGAGATCATGCCCCCACCCTGCCCGCCGGCGGCCCGCTCCACGACCGCCTCCGCCGAGAGCGTACGGGCGGGGGCCGTCGCCGCGTCCGTTGTGGACTGCGCCCCCCGGGCGCGGCGCCCGTCCGCCGTCGCCGCCCCCCGTTGTGGGCATTCGTTCCGCCGGAGCGGTGCCCACCCGTCTCCCGGCGCGGCGCGCCGGGGAGTGGGCCGCGCCACGCTGGGGCGTTGCCCCCTCCCACCCCCGTTGTGGGCATTCGTTCCTCCCCCAGACTTCGTCCGGGGGTGCCCCCAGGCGGAACGGGTGGGCACAACGGAACGGCGCCCCTTGCCGGGCCTAGGCTCCCGGTTCCTTGACCCGCACCACGAGCGCGCCGTACTCGTGGTGCGGGCAGGTGCAGGTGCGGAACGCGCCCGCAAGGGGCGCCGTCCCGTGTGCCCACCCGTCCCTCCCCCTAGGGCTTCGCCCTGGGGGGACCCCCAAGCGGGACGAAGGCCCACACGGGGCGGGGGCGGCGGCCCGCAGGGGCGCGGGGCGGCGGGCCGCGCCGGCCACAGGCGGGCCGCACGCGCGCGCGGCAATGGCTCGCACAGGGGCGCGGGCGCCGGCCCGAGCCGGCTGCGGGCCGCGCGGGCGCCGGGCCGTACGGGGCGCGGGCGCCCGGCCCGCACAGGCAGCGGCCCCTCCCCCTACAAGCCCAGACGCGCCCGCAAGCCCCCCGTCACGCGTTCGTCCGTCGCCACCGAGGCCGCGCCGTCCGTCACCGTCTCGTAGACCGCGAGGATGTCCGCGCCGACCGTCGACCAGTCGAAGCGCCGGACGTGGGCCGAGCCCCGGTCGCGCAGCTCGTCGCGGCGGGTCTCGTCGCCGAGGAGGCGGATCGCCCGGTCGGCGAGGTCGTCGGCGTCCTCGTTGGTGAAGAGCTCGCCGGCCGCGCCCTGGTCGAGGACCTGGGCGAAGGCGTCGAGGTCGGCGGCGAGCACGGGGGCGCCGGCGGACAGGGCCTCGACGAGGATGATGCCGAAGCTCTCGCCGCCGGTGTTGGGCGCCACGTACACGTCGACGCTGCGCAGCAGCCGCGCCTTGTCCTCGTCGCTGACCATGCCGAGGAACTCGACCCGCGACCGCATCTCGCGCGGCAGCGAGGCGACGGCCTCCTCCTCGTCGCCGCGCCCGGCGACGAGCAGCCGGGTCTCGGGCCGCTCCGTGAGGATCTTCGGCAGCGCCCTCATCAGGACCGGCAGGCCCTTGCGCGGCTCGTCGATGCGTCCGATGAAGCCGAGCGTGCCCCCCTGCCACTCCTTCTTGGGCTCGGCCCGGGCGAAGAAGTCGACGTCGACGCCGTTGGGGATGACGACCGCGTCGCCGCCGAGGTGCTCGACGAGCGTCCGCCGGGCGTACTCGCTGACCGCGATCCGCGCGCTGATCTTCTCCAGGGCAGGCTGGAGGATCGGGTACGCGGCGATCATCGCCCGCGAGCGCGGGTTGGAGGTGTGGAAGGTGGCCACGAGGGGCCCGGTCGCCGCCCAGCAGGTCAGCAGCCCGAGCGACGGCGAGGTCGGCTCGTGGATGTGGACGACGTCGAAGGTGCCGTCGTGCAGCCAGCGCCGGACCCGCGCCGCCGAGAGGAAGCCGAAGTTGAGCCGGGCCACCGAGCCGTTGTACGGCACGGGCACGGCGCGCCCGGCGGACACGACGTACGGCGGGAGCGGGGTCTCGTCGTCGGCGGGAGCCAGGACGGAGACGTGGTGACCGAGCCGGATCAGGTGCTCGGCGAGGTCGCGGATGTGGAACTGGACGCCGCCCGGCACGTCCCAGGAGTACGGGCAGACGATGCCGATCCTCAAGGCCGCCGCTCCCCCTCGCCGGTCCCGCGCTCCTCCAGGTCCGCGAGCCACAGCCGCTGCAGCATGTGCCAGTCCTCCGGGTGGTCGGCGATGCCCCCGGCGAAGACGTCGGCGAGGGCCTGCGTCATCGAGGACGTCTTCTCGGCGCGGGTGCCTGACTCCGGAACCTCCACGGGGGCGTGGACCTGCCCCCGCATGACGTCGCTGTCGTCGTACCAGAGCGTCACGGGCAGCAGCAGCGCGCCGGTCTGCTGGGCGAGTATCGCGGGCCCGGCCGGCATCCGCGCCGTCTCGCCGAAGAAGGAGACCTCCACCCCGGACGCGGACAGGTCGCGGTCGGCGACCAGGCACACCAGGCCGCCGGCCCGCAGCCGCCGCGCGAGGGTGCCGAAGGCGGCGCCGCCGGTGTGCGGCAGCACCTCCATGCCCAGCGACTCGCGGTAGGCGACGAACCGGTCGTACAGCGTCTCCGGCTTGAGGCGTTCGGCGACCGTGGTGAACGGCACGCCGAGCGCGCGGGTGACCCAGACGCCGGCGAGGTCCCAGTTGGCCATGTGCGGCAGGGCGATGATCACGCCGCGGTCGGAGGCCAGGCCCTCCTTGAGGTGGTGGACGTCCTTGGGGTCGAAGCTGGCGGTGGCCCGCTCCTTGCTCCAGGTGGGCAGCCGGAAGGACTCCATCCAGTAGCGCATGTACGAGCGCATACCGGCCTTCGACAGCTCGGCGAGGCGCTCGGGCGACGCGTCGGGGACGACCCGCGCCAGGTTGGACTCCAGGCGCAGGACGCTCTTGCCGCGCCGCTTCCACGCCGTGTCGGCGATCCGCCGGCCGAGGCCCCGGGCCACCGGCTCGGGGAGTTTCTTGACGGTGGCCCAGCCCAGGCCGTACAGGCCGTCGCTCAGCTTGTCCTTGAGCCCGCTCACGATGTCGCCTCGCTCCCCCGGGAGGCGGCGTCCGCCTCCGCCGACTCCCTGCGTACGGTCACGACCCGCTGTCCCAGGGTCACGGCCGAGCCGGTCGCCACGATCCACAGGGCGATGGGCAGCAGCACCTGGACGCCGGGCACGCCGAAGCCGTGCAGTCCGGCGAGACCGGCCGCCACCAGCGAGATCACGAGCCGCTCGGCCCGTTCGACGAGTCCGTTGACCGCGACCGGCAGGCCGATCGATTCGCCTCGCGCCTTGGTGTACGACACGACCTGGCCGCTGGCCAGGCAGAAGATCGCGACGGCGCACAGGACGTTGTCGTCGCCCCGGCCCGCGTACCAGAGGGCGAATCCGCCGAAGATCGCCCCGTCGGCGACCCGGTCGAGGGTCGAGTCGAGGAAGGCGCCCCAGCGGCTGGAGATGCCCGCCTGCCGGGCCATGTTGCCGTCGACGAGGTCCGAGAAGACGAACAGCGTGATGACGATCGTGCCCCAGAAGAACTCCCCGCGGGGGAAGAAGACCAGGGCGCCGGCGACCACTCCGGCGGTGCCGACGAGCGTGACCGCGTCGGGGCTGACGCCCCGGCGGAGCAGAAACGCGGCGAACGGTGTGAGGACACGCGTGAAAAACGCACGCGCGTACTTGTTCAGCATGGCCTTCCCGAGGTTCGGTGGGCCGCGCGGCCCCTACGACCACCGGCTCACCCATCGTAGCCACGCGGGCCCCCGCCGCAGCGGCGGCACCCGCGGACGGCCCCGGGGCGGCCCGCGCCCGTACGACGTATGGACGCACCATGACGTCGGTGCAAAGCTCGAAGGACAACCGCGGGCGCCGCCGGAGCCGCACGCGACGGGCGGCCGAACGCCGTCGGGTGCTGCCACTCCCCCGCGCCCGCGCCCCGCCTCACCGTACGAGCAGTCGGGAGGAACATCATGGGCGACAAGGCGAACACCCACTCCGGGGCCGCCGGCAGGGCTCCAACGGCCGACCAGCCCTCGGCCGTACGGAACGTGGTGCTGGTCGGCCACAGCGGATCGGGCAAGACGACCCTCGTCGAGGCCCTGGCGCAGACCGCGGGCGCGGTGAACCGCGCCGGGCGCGTCGAGGACGGCGGCACGGTCTCCGACTACGACGAGATCGAACACCGCCAGCAGCGTTCCGTACAGCTCTCCCTCGTCCCGGTGGAGTGGGGCGGGTGCAAGATCAATCTGTTGGACACCCCGGGATACGCCGACTTCGTCGGGGAGCTGAGGGCCGGTCTGCGCGCGGCGGACGCGGCCCTCTTCGTCGTCTCGGCGGCGCAGGAGGCCGACGCGGTCGTCGGCTCGACCCGCGCGGTGTGGGAGGAGTGCGCCGCGGTCGGCATGCCCCGCGCCATCGTCGTCACCCACCTCGACACGGCCCGCACCGACTACACCCGCCTGACCGAGGTCCTCGCCTCGCTGTTCGGCGGTGACGACCCCGACGCCGTGCTCCCGCTGTACCTGCCGGTGCGCGGCGCCGAGGGCGCCGACGGGCACGCGGCCGTCACCGGCCTGGTCGGGCTGCTCACGGAGCGGATCTTCGACTACTCGACGGGCGTACGGCGGGAGGACCCGCCCGACGAGACGCAGAAGCCGCTGATCGCCGAGGCGAGGGCCCGGCTGATCGAGGGGATCATCGCCGAGAGCGAGGACGAGACCCTCATGGACCGCTATCTCGGCGGCGAGGACATCGACCTCAAGTCCCTGATCGACGACCTGGAGAAGGCGGTCGCGCGCGGCACCTTCCATCCGGTGCTCGCCGCCGCCCCCGCCGCCGACGGCGGGAAGCAGGGCCTCGGCACGGTCGAGCTGCTCGAGTTGATCACCGGTGGTTTCCCCACCCCGCTGGAGCGGGAGGCTCCGGCCGTCACCACCCTGGAGGGCGCGCCGCGTCCGGCGCTGACCTGCGATCCGGACGGGCCGCTGGTCGCCGAGGTCGTGAAGACCTCCTCGGACCCCTATGTGGGGCGGATCTCGCTGGTGCGGGTCTTCTCCGGCACCCTGCGGCCCGACGAGACCGTCCATGTGTCCGGCCACGGGCTCGCCGACCGGGGGCACGAGGACCATGACGTCGACGAGCGGGTCGGCGCCCTCACCTCTCCGTTCGGCAAACAGCAGCGCACGCTCGCCCACTGCGTGGCGGGCGACCTCGCCTGTGTCGGCAAGCTGGCGCGGGCGGAGACCGGCGACACCCTGTCGGCGAAGGACGCCCCGCTCCTGATGGAGCCGTGGTCGATGCCCGAGCCGCTGCTGCCGCTGGCGATCGAGGCGCACAGCAAGGCCGACGAGGACCGGCTCTCGCAGGGGCTGGCCCGGCTGGTCGCCGAGGACCCGACGATGCGCCTGGAGCAGAACCAGGACACCCACCAGGTCGTCCTGTGGTGCCTCGGCGAGGCGCACGCCGACGTGGCCCTGGAGCGGCTGCGCGGCCGGTACGGCGTCCAGGTCGACACCGTGCCGCACAAGGTGGCGCTGCGCGAGACCTTCGGCGGCCCCTCGTCGGGGCGCGGCCGGCACGTGAAGCAGTCGGGCGGGCACGGCCAGTACGCGATCTGCGAGATCGACGTGGAACCGCTGCCGCCGGGCAGCGGCGTCGAGTTCGTCGACAAGGTGGTCGGCGGGGCCGTCCCGCGCCAGTTCATCCCGTCCGTCGAGAAGGGCGTCCGCGCGCAGGCGGCGAAGGGGGTGGCGGCGGGCCATCCGCTGGTCGACATCCGGGTCACCCTGCGGGACGGCAAGGCGCACTCGGTGGACTCCTCCGACGCCGCCTTCCAGACGGCGGGCGCCCTCGCCCTGCGGGAGGCGGCGGCCGAGGCGCAGATCCATCTCCTGGAACCGGTCGCCGAGGTGCAGGTGCTCGTCCCCGACGACTACGTGGGCCCGGTGATGAGCGACCTGTCGGGCCGCCGCGGGCGCGTGGTCGGCACCGATCAGGCGGGGCCGGGCCGGACGGTGGTGCGGGCGGAGGTGCCGGAGATCGAGATCGGGCGGTACGCGATCGACCTGCGGTCCGTCTCGCACGGAACGGGCAGCTTCGACCGTACGTACGCACGGCACGAGGCGATGCCGCCGCATCTGGCCGACCGGGTCCGCGAGGAGACGCGAAAGGCTTCGTGAGCCGGTTCGTAAGCCGGTCCGAGAGCCGGTTCCTGACACCGTGACAGGCAGATGCCGCCCGCCGACCCCACTGCGGCGGGCGGCATTCGGCCGTGCTCCCGTGCTCCGGTGACGCATCCGGTGCCGCCCGGTTACGCTGTGGTGCCCAGCTCAGAAGGTGTGCGGGGCGCGGCAGTTGGGAACAGCCCGCACAGGGAACCGTGGCGATGGGGGCGGCAGTGACGATCGGCAGTTTCGGACCCGGGGCGCAGATTCCCCTGCAGGGCTCGGACGCGCAGACGGCGGCGACCGCCGCCCTCGCCTCCGTCGCGTATCGCGACAGCCCGGTCGAGGAGATCCTCAAGGCCGACAACGACCTGCACAAGTCGACACTCAAGCCGGGCAGATGGCAGAAGCTGTTCCGGCCCGACCTCGGCGAGGCGTTCTCCCGCGCCGTCCAGGTCCGGATGCTCGGCGGCGCGCGCAAGCCGCTGATCCAGTCCTTCGGCGCCGACCCCCAGCCCGTGGTGGAGCACTGCCTGGCGGCCACCGGCCTGCGCAAGCAGCGTGACGTGAAACTGACGCTGGTGACCCTGGTCTTCGGCGTGCTGTTCCTGCCGGGCCTGCTGCTCTGGCTCGGGGTGATCCAGCTCCGCCGGCTGGCCGCGGGCTCCGAGAACAAGCGCACCAGCGCCATCGGCACGGCCCTGATGCTCGCGGCCGGCTTCATCGCCCTGCTGTTCCTGCTCAAGCTGCCCTTCGACGGCGTGCTGCCGAACTATCTGCGCGCCATGATCGTGGCACCGGTGGTCGGCTGGTTCCTGGCCCGCCGGATCTGCGAGAGCACCGCCCAGGACCTGCGGGAGCGCTGGACGGCGCTGCTCAGCGGAGGCGGGATCGGCGCCGCCATCCCCCAGGCCGTACCGAAGGACCCCACCGAGAAGACGGCCGAGGAGCTGCGCCTCAACCTGCAGAAGCTGACGGCCGAGCAGCAGTCCAACGTCGTCTTCTACGCCGGCCCCAAGGGAATACTGGGCATGGGCACGCGCTGGGGCAGCTGGACCCTCGCGGAGGAACTGGTCCCGCGCGCGGGCAAGGAGATCCATGACTTCCGCGCCTGGGACGTCGTCCGCCAGATCCACACCGAGCTGACGCTGCTCGAACGCGGCTCCCTGAAGACCGGCTTCCCCAAGCCGACGGTCAAGCACTGGATCGTCTCGCCGATCGGCGAGGGCGCCGACGAGGTCGCCCGCCCCGAGGGCGAGAACATCGTCGCCTTCCAGGTGAAGCCCCACGAGATACAGCGCATCTGCAACGACCAGCAGTTCGGCGCCGGCAACCGCCACTATCTGGGCGTCCAGTTCACGCTGTGGGACGGCCAGCTGGTCCTCACGATGATGGTGACGGTCACCTCGCTCCACCACACGCTGCGCGTCGAGGTCACCGGCCATGCCCTCGGCCCGGTGCACTCGCTCTTCACGACGAAGCCGGCGGCGAAGACGAAGGAGGTCTCCAAGACCGTCAGGTTCTGGGAGACCAAGGAGATCAAGCTGCCGCTGACGGACACGGACGACGTGGTGCGCCAGGCCGTGCGCGCCCCGCTCACCTGGTTCCCGCCGGTCCTGGACTTCCTCGGCGGCAAGCTGGTCCTGCCCGAGCCCTTCGGCCTTCGCCACCCCTGGGCGAGCCCGCCGTGGAAGAACCGCTTCATGGCCGACGACGCGATCCGCGCGGCCACGCCGGTGCTGCGCGCGGTCCACGCCGCGACCATCAGGGTGCTGGACGATCACAACGTGGACACCGAGCGCTTCAGCAACCGCTCGCTGGTCCTCAGCGGCGGCGTCCAGGACGCCGGCCCGAAGAAGGCCGACGTCTACGACGCCTAGGGGCTGCCCTTCGGGCGGGTCCGGGTCAGATGCCGGCCGGCCAGGCGTCGGCCAGCATCCGCCGGGTGTCGGCGAGCAGCTGCGGCAGCACCTTGGTGTGGCCGACCACCGGCATGAAGTTCGTGTCCCCGCCCCAGCGCGGCACGATGTGCTGGTGCAGATGGGCCGCGATCCCGGCCCCCGCCACCGTGCCCTGGTTCATGCCGATGTTGAAGCCGTGCGCGCCCGAGGCCGCCCGCAGCGCGACCATGGCCCGCTTGGTGAACTCGGCGAGCTCCTCGGTCTCGGCGGCGTCGAGGTCCGTGTAGTCGGCGACGTGGCGGTAGGGCACCACCATCAGGTGGCCGCCGTTGTAGGGGTACAGGTTCAGCACCGCGTACACGCTCGTGCCGCGCGCGATCACCAGACCGTCCTCGTCCGACTTCGACGGGATCGTGCAGAAGGGACAGCCGTCCTCGGCACCCGGCCCGGTCGGCTTGTTCTCGCCCTGGATGTACGCCATCCGGTGAGGCGTCCACAGGCGCTGGAACGCGTCCTGCGTCCCCACTCCGATCTGCTGTTCCGGCTCAGTCGTCATGCTGTGCAGCATATGGCTTCGCCCGTTCGGATCGTGTCGCCGGGGCAGCGGATCCCCGCGGGGGCCATCCTGATCCGATGAGCGAGCGAGCGGCGTCGCAGGAGCGCTGGGAAGCACGGACGGAGACACCGCTCGCGGTGGCGTCCCTGGTGTATCTCGGCGGGTACACGGTCCGGGTGCTGGCCCGCGACCTCTCCTCGGGCCTGCAGGACCTGTGCCTCGCGATCACCTGCGCCGCCTGGGCGCTCTTCGCCGTGGACTACGCGGTACGGCTGCGGCTCAGCGGCCTCGGGCCGCTGCGGTTCCCGCGTCGGCATCCACTCGACACCGTCGTCCTCGTCCTGCCGCTGCTGCGTCCCCTGCGGATGATCACGGTGTACGACCGGGTGCAGCGCCGCCGTGACAGGGCGCGGCTGACCCTCTACGCCCGGGTGATGGCCTACGCCGGTCTGACGGTCACGCTGCTGGGGTTCGCGGGGGCGCTGGCGGTCTACCACCACGAGTACGGGGCACCCGGCGCCACGATCCGCACCTTCGGTGACGCGGTCTGGTGGACCTGCGCGACGCTGGCGACGGTCGGCTACGGGGACGTGGCCCCGGTGACCCCGGTCGGGCGGCTGGTCGCCGTGGCGCTCATGGCCTGCGGGCTCGCGCTGCTCGGCGCGGTGACCGGCTCGTTCTCGTCCTGGCTGATCCAGCGCTTCGACCGCGGGAACGAGAGGAGGCCCCCGGGGGATTCCCCGGGGGCCTCCTGAGACCGTCGGACCGGCTTACGGCGTGGGCCGTACGACGGGCCGTCAGACCTGGACGCGGTCCTCGACGATCTTGGCGATCTTGGCGATGGCCTCGTCGACCGGGACGCCGTTCTCCTGCGAACCGTCGCGGTAGCGGAAGGAGACGGCACCGTTGGCCATGTCCTCGTCACCGGCGATGATCATGAACGGGACCTTCTGCTTCTGGGCGTTGCGGATCTTCTTCTGCATCCGGTCCGAGGAGGCGTCGACCTCCACCCGAAGCCCCTGCTTCTTCGCCTTGGCGGCGAACTCCTGGAGGTACTCCACGTGCGCGTCGCCGATCGGGATGCCGGTCGCCTGCACCGGGGCCAGCCAGGCCGGGAACGCACCCGCGTAGTGCTCGAGGAGCACCGCGAAGAAGCGCTCGATCGAGCCGAACAGCGCGCGGTGGATCATGACCGGGCGCTGCTTGGTGCCGTCCGGCGCGGTGTACTCCAGGTCGAAGCGCTCCGGCAGGTTGAAGTCGAGCTGCACGGTCGACATCTGCCAGGTGCGGCCGATGGCGTCACGGGCCTGCACGGAGATCTTCGGGCCGTAGAACGCGGCGCCGCCCGGGTCGGGGGTCAGGGGCAGGCCCTGCTTCTCGGCGACCTGCTGGAGGACCGCGGTGGCCTCCTCCCACACCTCGTCGGAGCCGACGTACTTCTCCGGGTCCTTGGTCGACAGCTCCAGGTAGAAGTCGGTCAGACCGTAGTCGCGCAGCAGGTTGAGGACGAAGGTGAGCGTCTTGTCGAGCTCGTCCGCCATCTGCTCGCGGGTGCAGTAGATGTGGGCGTCGTCCTGGGTGAAGCCGCGGGCCCGGGTCAGACCGTGGACGACGCCGGACTTCTCGTACCGGTACACGGTGCCGAACTCGAACAGGCGCAGCGGCAGCTCACGGTAGGAGCGCCCGCGCGCGTCGAAGATCAGGTTGTGCATCGGGCAGTTCATGGGCTTGAGGTAGTAGTCCACGCCCTCGTCGAGCTGCATGGGCGGGTACATGCCCTCGGCGTACCAGTCGAGGTGGCCGGACTTCTCGAACAGCTTGCCCTTGGTGGCGTGCGGCGAGTAGACGAACTCGTAGCCCTCCTCCTCGTGCCGGCGGCGCGAGTAGTCCTCCATCACCCGGCGGATGATGCCGCCCTTGGGGTGGAAGACGGCGAGACCGGAACCGATCTCGTCCGGGATGGAGAAGAGGTCGAGCTCGTTGCCGAGCTTGCGGTGGTCGCGCTTCTCGGCCTCGGCGAGGAAGTCGAGGTGGGCCTTCAGCTCGTCCTTCGACGGCCACGCGGTGCCGTAGATGCGCTGGAGCATCGGGTTCTTCTCGCTGCCGCGCCAGTAGGCGGCGGCGTTGCGCATCAGCTTGAACGCGGGGATGTTGCGGGTGGTGGGCAGGTGGGGACCGCGGCAGAGGTCCTTCCAGCACAGCTCGCCGGTCTTCGCGTCCAGGTTGTCGTAGATGGTCAGCTCGCCGCCGCCCACCTCGACGTTCGCGCCGTCGTCGGTCGACGCGGCGCCCTTGATGCCGATGAGCTCCAGCTTGTACGGCTCGGAGCTGAGCTCCTCGCGGGCCTCCTCGTCGGAGACGACGCGGCGGGAGAAGCGCTGGCCGCGCTTCTGGATCTCCTGCATCTTCTTCTCGATGGCCTTGAGATCCTCGGGCGTGAACGGCTTCTCCACGTCGAAGTCGTAGTAGAAGCCGTCCCGGACCGGCGGGCCGATGCCCAGCTTGGCCTCCGGGAACAGCTCCTGCACGGCCTGGGCCATCACGTGCGCGGTGGAGTGGCGCAGGATGTTCAGGCCGTCCTCGGAGGAGATCTCGACGCCCTCGACGACATCGCCCTCGGCGATCTCGTAGGACAGGTCCTTCAGCTCGCCCGCGACACGGGCGGCGATGACGGTGCGGTCGTCGGCGAACAGGGCGCCGGCCGTGGTGCCCGCGCTCACCGTCCTCTCCTCTGATCCCGAGGCGGACTGGACGGTCACACGGACTTCAGACACGGGTGCTCCATACATAGGGGCGCAGGCAGACACGAGGTGCCGGCGCCGGCGGTGCGCGACAGAGACGAGGTGCCGCGCAGCCTCGATCCTATAGGGGGCCGCGGTGCGACCAGGGCTCCCGGGCGGATGCGTCAGTCCTCGCCCGGCCCGCAGGCCTCCTCGAAGAACTCGAGGTTCTCCTGGAGCGATTTCATCAGCCGGTCCCTGACCGCCTCGTCCACCTGCACCGGTACGACCCCGGTGGCGTCGGTCAGCCGGCGGAAGCCGCCCCGGCTCTCCAGGCGGCCGACGAGCCGGATCGGCAGCCCGACGAGGTGGGCGTGCCCGGCGGTGCGGTACGCCTCCTCGTCGAGGGTGACGCGGACGTGCCCCACCTCGGCGCCGGCCAGCACCCGCAGCCGTACCGTGCCGTGGCCGCGCGGCCCGGAGCGGCGCATGCGGACGACGGCGCCGGTGATGCGGACCGGCAGCGACGGCTCGTCGGTCAGGTAGCGGGCGCCGGCGGCGCGCAGGGCCGGCAGGTCGCCGGGCGAGAACTCGACCGGCTCGGGCCGGGCGGCACAGCCCTCGGGGGTGCCGGCGGCCGGGGACCACTCCAGGGCGATTCCGGCCCCTTCGGTACCGCGGACGAGGGCGACCAGGGCCTCGGTGAGCTCGCGGCTCACCCCGGCCTCGACGGCGGTGTCGAAGGCTTCCATGCCGCCGGTGGCCCGCTGGTAGTCGACGGCCTCACGGGCCGCGTAGAGGGCGTGGTAGAGCCGGACGGTGACCGCACGGCCGGGGTCGACGGGCAGGAAGGCGGTCAGGCCGCGCCCGCCGGGGGCGGCGCCGACGACGACGCTCTCCAGGGAGGCCTGGGCGTGTCTGCGGTGCCGGGCCCCGTGATAGCCGGCCCGGCCGCGGACGGCGAGGGCGCCGGCGAGCAGGACGCCGCGGGCCGCGGTCCTCAGCTGTTCCTGGACGGGCCAGGGCACGGCACCGGCCGGGCCCGGAGGCACATCGCGCCACCAGCGGATCTCGTCGCTGGGGACGGTGAGGCCGGTGAGGACCTCACGGGCGGAGGGCGCGGCGCTGCGGGCGAGGGCGGTGAGCGCCTCGCCGAGCAGGTCCTCGCTGTCGGGGAAGGAGCGGCTCTCCGGTACGAGGAGGCTGGTGCCGCGGCTGCCGGCCTCGGGGCCGGGCGGCGACCAGCGGCTGTAGCGCCCGGCGGCTCCGCCGCGCCGCCGCCAGCCGTGCCTGGCGAGGAGCGCGCCGAGGACCCGGGGGTCGACGCGGCCGGGGTCGGGGGTCTCTCCGGCCTCGGCCCAGGGCCCGGCGGGGGCGGCGGGCACGCCGGTCCAGTGGCCGGGGAGGTCACCGGGGAGCGGGTGGGGCCTTGGCCACAGGGGTGGGGGTGGCACGGGATCGGGGCCGTGGCCGGCGCCGTTCTCCGGTTCGTCGGTCGGCCGGTGCATCAGGGTCTCCCTCCCACGCCGACCCGGGCCATGATCTCGCAGAGCGCCCGGTCGTCGAAGATCCGTGCCGTCGGGATGCGCACGGTGGTCCTGCTTCGTCCCGTGACCGGGTGGCCGGCCAGGTTGATCCAGTAGCAGCAGTGCCGCAGGTCGAGCCCGTCGTGCCCGGCCCGCAGCCAGTCCTCCCGGTCCCGCGGGACGATCATCACGACCAGGATCTTGTGGACCGCCACGGGGGTCCGCGCGAGCTTCACCAGGTGCTCGTTGTCGAGGGTGAACGAGAACTCCGCGGCGGCGGACCCGGCCGTGCGCGGCGGTATCTGGTAGGTGCACTTCAGCTGCACCTTGATGGTCACTTCGTCGTCGATGGTGTGGCCGGGAGCGCTGTGGCTCACGTGCCAGTCGATGCCGTTGTCCGGAAACGGCTGCGACAGCGAGCAGCCCGCCGCCGCCGCGACCGCGTGGAGGTATCCGACCTGGAGGGTCTCCATGCAGGCGGTGGTGGCGAGTGAGCCGCGCAGCGGTGCTGCCCGCTGAGGCGGCAGCCCTCCCGATTCGGGCTGGGCGAGCGCCATGTCAATTTCCTTCCCCGTCACCTGTGTTGTCACCGGTCCGCGTACGGCGCAAACAGCCCGGGTATCAACGATTCGGGCAGGGGGATGGCCATCTGCCGCGCACGTGCGAGGAGTTCGGGGATGACGACGCACTGGTACGAAGGGCCCCTGGCCGCTTTCGACACGGAGACCACGGGAGTCGACGTCGAGGAGGACCGGATCGTGTCCGCCGCCCTCGTCGTCCAGGACGCGACGGGCACGCGCCCGCGGGTGACGCGCTGGCTGGTGAATCCGGGGATTCCGGTGCCGGCCGAGGCCACCGCCGTCCACGGTCTGACGGACGATCACCTCCAGCGCAACGGGCGGTGGCCGTCGCCGGTCGTGGAGGAGGTGGGCCGGGCGATAGCCGAACAGATCGCGGCGGGGCGGCCGTTGGTGGTGATGAACGCACCCTTCGACCTGACGATCCTGGACCGCGAGCTGCGCCGCCACCGCGCGTCCTCGCTGGGCCGCTACCTGGAGCACGTGCCGCTGTGCGTGCTCGACCCGCGGGTCCTGGACAAGCACCTGGACCGCTACCGCAAGGGGCGGCGGACGCTGACGGACCTGTGCGAGGAGTACGGGGTGGTGCTGGACGGCGCGCACGACGCGGCGGCGGACGCGCAGGCGGCGATGGATGTCGTACGGGCGGTGGGGCGGCGTTTCGCCGCGCGGCTCGACCGGCTGTCGCCGGCCGAACTGCACACGCTGCAGGCGGTGTGGCACGCGGCGCAGGCGCGGGGCCTGCAGGCGTGGTTCGCCCGGCAGGGCACCCCGGAGTCGGTGGACCCGGCGTGGCCGCTGCGCCCGGAGCTGCGTACGGCGGCGTGATCCGTCACCGCCGGACGGCGGGACGACGGGGTGGTGGTGAGCCTTCGCCGGAAACGGCTGAGGCCGGTCCGTCATGCGACGGACCGGCCTCTCCCGGTGGGCGATACTGGGATCGAACCAGTGACCCCTTCGGTGTGAACGAAGTGCTCTCCCGCTGAGCTAATCGCCCGGGAACGGGTTGAACCATACAGGGCCCGCGGGGCTCGGTTCAAACCGGCGGCGGCGAGGCGCGCAGGTGGGCGGCGAGCCCACGGCGTCCGGCGCGCATCATCAGGGCGTGGTTGACCCGGAAGACGGGCCGTCCCGGTACGGCGAGGGCGCGCATCAGCGGGCTGCGGACCTCGACCTCCTGCTCGTACAGGGCGTGGGTGCCGGTGCCGTCGGGCAGGGTGCTGAGGGTCCAGCGGGCCCAGCCCTCCAGGTCTCCGCCGAGCGCGATCTCCAGGACCCGGGCGGCGGGGTCGCGCCGCCTGGCCCGGGCGGTGACGACCAGGTCGTACGGGAGGAGGGAGCGGAAGCGGGCGGTGCCGGTGGTCTCGTCGACGGGGACGACCTCACGGACCTGCGGCCACCAGCGGGGGTAGTCCTCGGCACACTCCAGGGCGGCGTAGACGGCCTCGGGCGGCGCGGCGAGGCGCCAGACGCTGCGGAAGCGGTAGCGGCACCAGTCCATGGCTCCAGTGTGGGCTACTCAGAGGCGGATCTGAGTAGCCGTACGCATCCCCTCCTCGCGTGTCCGGCGTCACACTCCGCCTATGGACTCCTCCCTGCCTCCCGCGGAAGAGCTGGTGCTCGTCGACCGCGAACTGGCCCGACTCGATGCCCGCCGGGCCCAGTTGCTGGTGCGCCGGGACTGGCTGCTGCGGGCGCTGTACCCCCAGGTGAGCGCGCCGGTGGCCGCGCCGGCGCCGTTCCCCGCGCCGCCCCGGCCCGAGGCGACGCCGCGCAGCACGCAGAACGTGCTGCTGACGCTGGGCGGGGTGCTGCTGACCGTCGCCGCGCTCGTCTTCACGCTGGTGAGCTGGGGCAGCATGGGCATCGGCGGCCGGGCGGCCGTCCTGGCCGTCGTGACCTCGGCCGCGCTCCTCGCCCCGGTGGCCCTGCTGCGCCGGGGCCTGGGCTCCACGGCGGTGTCGCTCGCCGCGCTCGGTCTGGTCCTGACGCTCCTCGACGCGTACGCGCTGCACCGGGTGGCGCTGCCGGACACGGACGGCCTGGCGTACGCGGCGGTGGCCTCGGCCGTCCTCGCGGGTGCCTGGGCCGCGTACGGCTCCGCCCTGCCCCGGCTGCGGGTGCCGCTCCCGGCGGCCGTGATCGCCGCCCAACTTCCGCTTCCGCTGGGCGTGCTGGCCGCCGACGGCGGTGCGCTCGCCTTCGCGTGGGCGGCCCTGGCCACGGCGGTGCTCGACCTCGCGGCCGTTCTGCGCGCCGGGATCCCGGCCGTGCGCGTGACGGCCGGCGTCGGCGCCGCCGCCCTCGGCGGCTGGGCCCTGCTGACCGGTCTCGGGTTCTCGGTCACCGTCCCGGGCCGGGCCGCCCCGCTGCTCCTCGTGGCAGCCGCGGTCCTGCTCCTGCTCGCCCACCGCCACACCCCGACCGCCCTCGCCTCGGCCACCGTCGCCGGGCTGGCGGTCGTCGCCACCCTGGGCGGCCTGCTGCGCCCCGCGCTTCCGGATGTCTGGGCGGTCCCGGGCTACGCCCTGTGCGCCGTGGTCGTGGCGTCGGTGGCGCTGTGGGGCCGGGGAGCGGCCGACACGGCCGGTTCCGGTGGGCGTTTCGTTCCGTCGCGGGGGATGCGGCTCGGCCTGGCCGCGGCGGGTGGCGGTGTGCTGGCGCTCGCGGTGGCGTGGGCGCTGCCGCCGGTGGTGGCGGGGCTGCTCGGGCCGCTGGCGCGGTCGACGGACATCTGGTCGGGGACGCATGCCCGGCCGATCCTGCCCGACCACCCGGCGACCGCCCCGCTGGTCCTGCTGCTCGCGGCCGCCGCCCTGGCGGTGGTGCCGCGCCTGTGGGCCCGGTGTGGCGCCCTGCTGCTGGTGTGGGGCCTGCTCACCGCTCTGCCGGTGTCCCTGGGCCTGCCGTACGCGGTGACGCTGCTGCTGCAGCTTTCGACGGCCGCGGCGGCCCTGGCCGTGGCCCTGCGCCCGGCGCTGCTGGCCCGGGGGCTGCCGTCCGGCGACCCGGCCGGCGGGGACGCGGACGGGGAAGGGCATGCGGCGCCCGGGACCTGGGCCGGGTGGGCGCCTCGCCGTCCGGCCGCCGAGGGCCGGCGGGCGGCGCCGGAGAGCGTCGTCGGGTGGCTGGCGTACGGGTGCGGCCTAGGGTCCGCCGTCGGCGCGGTGGCGCTGGGCCTGGACACCCGCGCGGCCACGTTCGCGGTGCTGGGCGTGCTGGCGGTGCTGTTCGGCGGGGTCGCCGTGCTCGGCACGGGCGGGCGGCGGCTCGTCGGGGCCGTGGGGGCGGTGCTGGCGGTGGCCGGTCTGGTGGGGGCCGGTGCGGCGGCCGCGGAGCTGGGGGCGGCGCTGAGCGGTCTGGTGCTGCTGGCCGTGCCCGCGGCGACCGCCGGGGTCGGCGCGCGGCTGCGGCGGCACCCGGTGGCCGTGGCGGTGGAGGGCACGGGCGCGGCCGTGGGGCTGTGCGCGCTGGGGCTGACCGGGGGCCGGCCGGCGCTGCTGGCCCTGGCGCTGGCGCTCGGCGGGGTGGTGGCCGCGGCGACGGCGGTACGGCCGGAGCGGCGAGTGGTGGCCTCGTGGGTGGCGGCGGCGCTGTTCCTGCTGGCCACCTGGGTGCGGCTCGCGGTGTGGGAGGTGACGACGCCGGAGGCGTACACGCTGCCGGTGACGGTCCCGGCCCTGCTGGTGGGCGTGCTGCGGCGGCGGCGCGACCCGGAGGCCTCGTCCTGGGCGGCGTACGGTCCGGGTCTGGCGGCGACGCTGGTGCCGAGCCTGGTCGCGGTCTGGGCCGATCCGCACTGGGTGCGGCCGCTGCTCCTGGGGCTCGCCGCGCTCGTGGTGACGCTGGTGGGCGCGCGGTTCCGGCTGCAGGCGCCGCTGCTGCTCGGTGGCGCGGTGCTGGCCCTGGACGGGCTGCACGAGCTGGCGCCGTACGTGGTGCAGGTGGTGGGCGCGCTGCCGCGCTGGCTGCCGCCGGCCCTGGTGGGTCTGCTGCTGCTCGCGGTGGGGGCGACGTACGAGCAGCGGCTGCGCGACGCGCGACGGCTGCGGGAGCGCCTCGGGCGGATGCGCTGAGGCGGCCGGGGCGGTGGGACGCCGAGGGCCCGGAGACGGTGTCGTCTCCGGGCCCTCGGTCCGGGTGGTGGGCGATACTGGGTTCGAACCAGTGACCTCTTCGGTGTGAACGAAGCGCTCTCCCACTGAGCTAATCGCCCGGGCGCACCGCAAACATTACCCCATGTCAGCGGGGCTGCCGCACCACGTTCGGTTCAGCGGTCGATCTTCCACGGCATGACGAAGCCGAACTTCCACAGGTAGACGCCGAGCAGCACGGCGGTGATCACCAGACCGATGGTGGTGAGGATGATGTTGCGGCGACGGACCTTGGGGTCGAGGGCGCGCTGGGCGGCTTCGGTGACCTTGCGCTTGGTCCAGCGCAGCACCAGCTGGGCCCAGACGAACTCGGTCGCCCAGATCGCCATGCCGGCGAAGATCACCAGCCAGCCGGGGCCGGGCAGGGGCAGCATCACGATGCCGGCGCCGACCACGGCGAGGCCGACCACGAAGACGCCGACCTGCCAGCTCAGGTGCAGGGTCCTGCGGGCCTTGATGAACTCCGGGGCCCGCGAGCCCAGAGGGGTCTCCTCGGGCTGTTCGGCGCCGCTTCCCCCGCCGGCCGCGGACTGTCCGGCGCGCTCGTCACTCTCCGCATGCATGGGCCCAACTTACCGGACCGGCGCCGACTGCCGGAATGGCGGTATTACCCAAAGTTACATGCCTCCATACGAGCTACCTGAACGATCACAAAACAGACAGAGGGGTTTACAACGGCACCGTAGGTGGCATGTCGATTTCGCCGACGTGCGAATCCCCGAGCGCACACTGAGCGAAAGGCCCTGGCGCTTATGAACACCACGGTCAGCTGCGAGCTGCACCTGCGCCTCGTTGTGTCGAGCGAGTCCTCACTGCCTGTACCCGCGGGCCTGCGGTATGACACGGCCGATCCGTATGCCGTGCACGCCACCTTCCACACCGGAGCCGAGGAGACGGTCGAATGGGTGTTCGCCCGCGACCTTCTCGCCGAGGGGCTGCACCGGCCCACCGGCACGGGCGACGTCCGCGTCTGGCCGTCCCGTAGCCACGGCCAGGGAGTCGTCTGCATCGCCCTGAGCTCTCCCGAGGGCGAAGCCCTGCTCGAGGCCCCGGCGAGGGCCCTGGAGTCGTTCCTCAAGCGGACCGACGCTGCCGTGCCGCCCGGCACCGAGCACCGCCACTTCGACCTCGATACGGAGCTCTCCCACATCCTGGCCGACAGCTGAGCCAGGCCGACAGCCGCCGCACGGCGCCGTCCGACTCGGGGAGACGGCGCCGCGCGGGCAGCCCCCCGCGCCTTCCGTCGGCGCCCCTCACCGCGCAGCCGGCGCGGTGAGGGGCGCCGATGCCCGTTTCCGGGTCGCGCTAAAGTCAGCGCAATTGCGCGGGCGCCCGCCCGCAGCCGGCCAGGGAGCGAATCGTGCTGATCCCCCACGACACCCGGATCGCCCTCGACACCGTCGTCGGTCTGGTGAACACCGCCCCCCAGGGCGACCGCGACGACGAACTCGGGGACCTCCAGGCACTGCAGTCCTTCGTGCACGCCCACAAGATCAGCGACGTGGGTGAGCTCGGAGCCGAGGACCTGCGGGCCGTCCGGGACGTGCGCGACCGCTTCACGGCCGTCTTCTCCGCCCCCGACGCCAGGATCGCCGCCACGCTGATCAACCAGCTGGTCGCCGCCGCGGGCACCACGCCGCAGCTCACCGACCACGACGGCTACGACTGGCACGTGCACTACTTCGCGCCGGGCGCCTCCCTCGCCGACCACCTGGCCGCCGACTGCGGCATGGCGCTCGCCTTCATCGTGGTCGCCGGCGAGCAGGAGCGGCTGCGGCGCTGCGAGGCCCCCGACTGCGGCCGCGCGTTCGTCGACCTCTCCCGCAACCGTTCCCGGCGCTACTGCGACAGCCGCACCTGCGGCAACCGACTGCACGTCGCCGCGTACCGGGCGCGCCGCAAGGAGGCCGCCGGCTGACGCCGTCGGGCCGGAGGCTCACAGCAGGAACAGATCATGGACGGCGGCCATGAGCAGCAGCCCGCCGATCACCGCCAGGAAGATCATCAGCGGTGGCTGGGAGAGCGCGAACAGACAGCCGCGCGGCTCGTCGGCGGCGGAGGGGGCAGGGGCGGGGGCGGGAACGGGGTCCCGCGAGGTATCCAGCATCTCGGGGGGATGATGGCGCACCCGACGCCCCGACGATCCCGCAACACGCCCCGGGTCAGGGCCGGTTCATCCCATCCCGTGGCCGCACGGGACGAGAAGTGACAGAAGCGGTCATATTCCGTGCTTCTTCAGAATCGCCTCGATGTCGCTGAAGTCGTCCTCGGCGGCGGAACCGGCCTTGGGTTTCGTGGTCGGCCCGCGCCGGCCGGCACCGTGTGAGGGCGCCGACGCGGCGGGCGCCACGGCCGGCCGCTCCGCTGCCCCGGCCGTCTCCTTGCGTCCGGCGCGACGCCGCTCGACGGCCCGCGTGGAGGAGAACAGCAGCCAGGCCGCGCCCAGCACCCCGAAGCCGATCCACGCGGTCGGACTGAAGGCCGTACGCGCCAGCCACTCCACCGCACCCGTCATCACCAGCCCGAGCGGCACCAGCGCATAGGCGGCGATCCTGGCCGCGGTCAGGAACCTCCTGCGGAAGGCCGTGATCGCGGCGATGCCCAGGCCCGCCGCGGACACCGCGGAGCAGATGGTCTCGGCGAGCATGCGATCCTCCAGGTCCCGGGTGATACGTCCCTTCCATCCTGCACCGCCCCGCCCCGCGCGACCATGCCTCCGGCCGCGGATCAGGGAGATCTCCGGGTCGTCCCCCAGGGACCGAGGGCGGGCGGGGACGCGGATGGGAGAGACTCTTCCCATGAGTGAGTCCACCACCCCCGCCTCCCCCGTCGTCCTGGAGGCCTGGTTCGACCTGCAGTGCCCCGACTGCTTCAAGGCCCTCGACGACGTCCGCGCGCTGCGCGAGAAGTACGGCGAGCGCCTCGACGTACAGCTGCGCCACTTCCCGCTGGCCAAGCACAAGCACGCCTACGCCGCCGCCCAGGCCGCCGAGGAGGCCTTCGCGCAGGGCAAGGGCTGGGCCTACACGGAGGCGCTGCTCGCCAGGACCGAGGAGCTCGGCGGGCGCGGCGAGCCGGTGCTTCTGGACGTGGCCCGGGAACTGGGCCTGGACGACGAGGAGTTCGACACCGCCCTGATCGACGGCCGGCACCTCCTGACGGTCGACGCGGACGAGGCCGAGGGCAAGGCGGTCAAGGTCACCGGCACCCCCACCTATGTCATCGGCGGCGAGCGGCTCGACGGCGGCCAGAGCCAGGACGGCCTGCGCGCCCGCATCGAGGAGATCGCCGACCGCCTGCTCGCCGACGCCTAGAACCCCGCTCAGCCCCGCTCGCCGACGCCCGGGCCCGTAGCGGCGGCCCCTCGCCCCCGCGGCCCCGGCCCGACGCTCAGAGCGCCTTGAAGCTGTTGATGTGCGTCGTGCGGTAGCCCAGGGACTCGTAGAGCCGGATCGCCGGGGTGTTGCCCGCGAAGACGTGCAGTCCCAGCAGGCGCTCCCCGGCCGCCAGCACCACGCCCTCGGCCACCAGCATCAGCGCCCGGCCGTAGCCCCTCCCCCGGTGCTCCTCGGCGACCTCGATGTCGTACACGTAACCGGCGCTCACCCCCGGTTCCAGCTCGCGGACGCCCGTCCACACCCGGCCGACCGCCTCGCCGCGCAGAACCCCCAGGTGGATGGCCGTGCCGGGGGTGGCGAGGCCCCTCGGGAGCAGCTCCCGGTGGCTGGCCTCCGCCTTGGCGCGGGCCTGCGCCTCCGGGACGCCCCGGCTGAGCCAGCTCCGGGCGAACCTCTCCCTCGCCGCGGCCTCCCACCTGACGAACTCCTCGTCGGTCATCGGCCGCACGTCGAGGCCGGGCGGCAGGGCGGGAGGGTGCTCGGGCAGTTCCTTGACCATGTTCCGGCTGCGCTCGGTGTAGCCGAGCGAGCGGACCAGGCGCAGCGCCGCCTCGGCGTCCGCGGGCACGGACACCTGCACCTGCCCGCAGCCCCAGTCCCGCAGCACCTCCTCGGCGGCGAGCGCCGCCACCGTGGCCCGGCCCCGGCCCCGGTCCGGTTCGTCGACCCGCAGGCGTTCGATGATCCCCGAGGCGGCGCCGAACGCCGGGTCGGTGGTGAGGCGGACGGAGCCGACCCGGCGGCTGTTCACGCAGATGTCGTACGTGCGCGACCGGCCGCCGTCGGCGGTCTGCTGGAGCGGCTCGGACGGCCGCAGGGTGGTGGTCATCACCCGTGTTCTACCCACCCCCGCCCCGGTCCGTCATCCGGATTCCGGGGCGGGGCCGGGGTCAGCCGAGCCGCGGGTCCCGGTCCCGGGCCGCCCGCTCGTCGAAGATCCGCATGGCCTTGGCCGTGACCGGGCCCGGCGCCGCGGAGAGCTCCCGGCCGTCCACCCGGTGCACCGCCTGCACGTCGCGCAGGGTCGAGGTCAGGAAGATCTCGTCGGCGCTCTCCAGGACCTCCAGCGGAAGGTCGGTCTCCTCCGCCCCGGTCCACGCCACGGCGAGGGCGCGGGTGATGCCCGCGAGACAGCCGGAGGAGACGGGCGGGGTGAGGATCCGGCCGTCCACCACCACGAAGACGTTGGAGCCGGTGCCCTCACACAGTCGGCCGACCGTGTTGCCGAACAGGGCCTCGGACGCGCCCCGCTCCCGCGCCCTGGCGAGGGCGACGACGTTCTCCGCGTACGAGGTGGTCTTCAGGCCCGTGAGGGCGCCGCGCTCGTTGCGGGTCCACGGGACGGTGATCACGGCCGTGGAGTCGGGGCGCCGGCTCGTCTCGCCGAGGGCCACGACCAGGCTGGGGCCCGCGTCCCCGCGCTCGGAGCCGAGCGGCGACAGACCGCCGGTGTAGGTGATGCGGAGCCGGCCGAGTTCCATCGGATTGGCGGCGAGCACGGCGGCGCAGGCGCGGCGGACCTCGTCGAGGTCCGGGTCGGGCAGTCCCAGGCCCCGGGCGGAGCGGGTGAGCCGCTCCAGGTGCAGCGTGAGAGCGAACGTTTCGCCACGCTCGGCCTTGACCGTCTCGAAGATGCCGTCGCCGACGGTCAGACCGTGGTCCAGGACGGACACCAGCGCGGTCCCGGCGTCGTGCAGTCCGCCGTTGACCCAGAGTTTCATCGAGATATGGCCTTTCCACTCGCGTCGTACGCGCCACTCGTCTCGTACGCGCCGCTCGCCTCGTACCCGCCCGACGCTATCGCGACCAGGCGGGACGCCTTCAGTTCGGTCTCCGCCCATTCCCTCTCGGGATCGGAGCCCCAGGTGATCCCCGCGCCGGTGCCGAAGCGCAGCACGCCCTCGGGGCGGTCGATCCAGAAGGTGCGTATGCCGACGGCCAGCGCGGCGGTGCGCCGGTCGGCGTCGACCCAGCCGATGCCGCCGCAATAGGGCCCGCGGGGGACGGTCTCCAGCGCCTCGATGATCCGCAGGGCGCTGGACTTGGGGGCGCCGGTCACGGAGCCGGGCGGGAAGGTCGCGGCGAGCAGATCGCCCCAGCCGGCGTCCTCGCGGAGCTCACCGCGGACGGTGGAGACCAGGTGGACGAGCCCCGGGTGCGGTTCGACCGCGCAGAGCTCGGGCACGGTGACCGAACCGGTGGCGCAGACCCGGCCCAGGTCGTTGCGCACCAGGTCCACGATCATCACGTTCTCCGCGTGGTCCTTCTCCAGGAGGTCCTCGGCGGTCCGGCCGGTGCCCTTGATCGGGCCGGACTCGACGGTGCGGCCGGTACGCCGCAGATAGAGCTCGGGAGAGGCAGTGGCGATCTCCACGCCGTGCGCGGGCAGGCGGATCGTTCCGGCGTAGGGGGCGGGGTTGCCGCGGGCGAGGAGCGCCGTGAGCGCGTCGACGTCGGCGCGGGCCGGGTCGGGCAGCGGCGCGGAGAGCACCCGGCAGAGATTCGCCTGGTAGACCTCCCCGCGCGCGATGTGCTCGCGCACGCGTCGCACGCCCGCCGTGTACGCGGCGCGGTCGAGGGACGACGTCCAGTCGTCGGCCGCCGGGCCGTGCCAGGCGCCCGGGACGGGCGCGGGAACCGGGTCGGGCCGTACGTCGCCGAAGCGGGCGCAGGTGAGACGGCCCTCGAAGTCCGCGCAGACGGCCCAGAAGCCGGCGGAGTCCAGCGCCTCGGGATCATGGGTGACGTCCCGGAGGTCGGTGGCGAGGAGGCCGCCGAAGCGGGCCAGAGGAGCGAGGGTGTGCACGCTTGCGAGTCTAGGGGCGCCGGGTCGGGCGGGGCGGGGGCCGGAGCCACGGGGTCGGGGAGCGCGGTCGGGGAGCGGGGTCAGGGGGCGGCCGGGGGGCGCGCGGGAGCCGCTGGGTGCCACCCGGGGAACACGCGGAGTGAACGCCGTACGAACGCTCCCGGCCCCCGGGAGGTGCCGCAGGTCAGCACGCTGCGGAAACGCGTTTTTGTACTGGCCCAGGAATCCGCTAGAGTTCAACACGTCGCCGGGACGCGCAAGCGAAACGGAAACGACAAGCGGACGTGGCTCAGTTGGTAGAGCATCACCTTGCCAAGGTGAGGGTCGCGAGTTCGAATCTCGTCGTCCGCTCGATGTGGGGGATCTTCCCGAACCCCCGTATTCACTCCGGGTGGAGTGGCCGAGAGGCGAGGCAACGGCCTGCAAAGCCGTCTACACGGGTTCAAATCCCGTCTCCACCTCCAAGGACGATTAGCTCAGCGGGAGAGCGCTTCCCTGACACGGAAGAGGTCACTGGTTCAATCCCAGTATCGTCCACTGGACCCTCGGGTCCTGGATCTTCGGATCCCCCGCGCGATTAGCTCAGCGGGAGAGCGCTTCCCTGACACGGAAGAGGTCACTGGTTCAATCCCAGTATCGCGCACGCAGTAACCGCACCCCCGGGTGTTCCCGCGCGATTAGCTCAGCGGGAGAGCGCTTCCCTGACACGGAAGAGGTCACTGGTTCAATCCCAGTATCGCGCACCACACACGAAGCCCCCGGCCGCTCCTCGCGGCCGGGGGCTTCGTCGTGACGCTTCGGGCCTCGGGCCCTGGCTTCGGGCCCGGTGCTCGGGCCCGAAGCTGAGGAAGAGCTCAGGAGGAGAAGAGCATCCGGCCGAAACCGCGCGGGCGGTGACCGTGGTGGCCGCCGTGGTGCGGGGCGCCCCACGCGGGAGCGGCGGGCTGCGCCGGGTACGCCGGCGGGGCGGCGGGCGGGGCCGGCTGGGCCCACTGCGCCTCGAGACGGGTCAGGGCCTCCAGCTCGCCGTAGTCCAGGAATATGCCGCGGCAGCCGCTGCACTGCTCGATCTGGACACCGTTGCGGTTGTACGTGTGCATGGGCGCGTGGCACTTGGGACACTGCATGCTGGAATCAACTCCCTGCCTTCGAATGGGACTCTCACCCTACGGGGACGCAGGCCGGGCCAACTCGGTTCGCAGCGACGCGATTCGGGCACACGTGTCGATCATCACGACCTCCACCTCGTCCAGCGGCCGCCCCTCGGCGGTCGACTTGGCGACGGCGAGCGCGGCGGTCTGCACCGTCAGGGCGCGGGCCGGTACGTCCAGGCGCGCCCAGGGGTCGGCCGGGGCCGGACCGGCGGTCGAGGGGCCGACGCCCGCCGGGCCGACGCTCGCCGGGGCGGCGGTCGCGGGGCCGCAGGCCGTCTCGTACGCCCCCAGGAAGCGCGCCCAGACCTCCGGCGGCAGCAGCCCGGCCGCGAACCACGCGGCCGGACGGGCCAGGTCCCAGGCCGGATCGCCGACACCCAGATCGTCCACGTCGATCAGACGCCAGCACGGTCCACCGCCCGGCCGCACGAGCTGACCGAGATGGAAGTCGCCGTGACACAGCGCCGGGCGGCCCTGGCCGGTGTCCCCGGCCGGCAGCGTGGCCCACGCGCGCAGCACCGTCGCCGCGGCCGGATGGTCCGGAGCGGTGCGGCGCATCCGCTCCACCGCCAGCGCCACCTTCACCCGCGCCCTCATCGACGGCAGACCGGGCGGCGCCGGAGTCCGGTGCAGCAGGGCGAGCAGCCGCCCCGCCTCCTCCCAGGGAGCCGCGTCCGGATCCTCCGGGTCGACCGGCGCCCCGAAGGGCCAGACCGTCAGCGGACGGCCGTCCGGCAGGGCCTCCGGCCCCGCCACGGGCGGAAGCAGGACCCCCTCCAGGGCCGGCAGGCCCGCGAGCGCGACCCGCGCCCGTAGCTCCGCCGTGTCACTGTCCGGGGCGTGCGCCTTCAGGACCAGTCCCCCGTGCCGTACGACCGTGCCGTCGTCCCGGTCCGCCAGCAGACCGACCGGACAGGCGCACGGGCCGTCTCGGTCCGGCCCGATCGGGTGCGCGGCGGCGCGGGCGAGGGCGTGCAGCTTCAGGAGGGTGGTGTCGTCCACGCGGGGAGCCTACGTGGGTGTCCGCGTGGCTGGTTCCGGGTGGGGGAAGGGCTCGCTGCCGCTCCGGGAAAAGCGCGAGGGCCGGTCAGCTCCCCAGCTGACCGGCCGCACGCTGCCGTCCGCCGCACCCCCGTCCCCACGGGGTTGTTGGCCGGATGTCCCCGACCCGGGCCGCTCTCCCGGGTCCGGGGCGCCACTCAGCGCCCCAGCATCACGCCCACGGACGACGCCTGTGTGACCACCGCGTCCCAGCCGCCGAAGACGACCACGAGCAGGGTCGCGAGAGGGAGGACCATGGCAGTCGCCACCAGCGGGTGACGACGGCCGGAAGGGCGGGGGTTCATCCGCGGGGCCGAGTACGCCATGGTTCCTCTCCTGTCGGTCTGGATGCGGCGGGTGCGGTGACCTCGGGGGACGAGTGCTGCACCCGCCGCTTGCCCTCAAATCTAGGCAGCGACGGCCGCCCGGACGTCATGCCCGCGTACCGACTTCCGGGCCTCCCGGAGGATGACGACCCTCCGCCCGGCGTACTCCCCTGGGTGGAGACGGCTCCCCCGGAATAAGGGTCTTCCCGGAGGGGCCCCCACAGCTCGCGTGACGTCACTCACGTTTACCGCCGACCCACGGGGTGTCGACCCGGCCGAATCCCAACCGCCCTGATACGAAGGGGTGTTGACGACCGAACGGGCTGACCGGGCCTCAAGTGTGCCCCCCAGCACTGACAATCGAAGCGACCACGAGGGCGCGGCCTGTGAGCACGCCGGGGCGGCGGTACGTAAGCTGTGCCACGTCGAACGGACGAGGGGACGGACATGGCGATGATGCGGCTCCGGCGCGAGGACCCGCGGATCGTCGGGTCGTTCCGGCTCCACCGCAGGCTGGGAGCCGGCGGCATGGGAGTCGTGTACCTCGGCTCCGACCGGCGCGGACAGCGCGTGGCGCTCAAGGTGATCCGGCCCGACCTCGCCGAGGACCAGGAGTTCCGCTCCCGGTTCGCCCGCGAGGTCTCCGCCGCCCGGCGGATCCGCGGCGGCTGCACCGCCCGGCTCGTCGCCGCCGACCTCGAGGCCGAGCGCCCCTGGTTCGCCACCCAGTACGTCCCCGGGCCCTCGCTGCACGACCGCGTCGCCGAGGAAGGACCCCTACGGGCCGCCGACGTGGCCGCGATCGGCGCGGCGCTCTCCGAGGGCCTCGTCGCCGTCCACGAGGCCGGCGTCGTCCACCGTGACCTGAAGCCCTCCAACATCCTGCTGTCCCCCAAGGGCCCCCGGATCATCGACTTCGGGATCGCCTGGGCCACCGGCGCCAGCACCCTCACCCACGTCGGCACCGCCGTCGGCTCCCCCGGCTTCCTCGCGCCCGAGCAGGTGCGGGGCGCGGCCGTCACCCCCGCCACGGACGTCTTCTCGCTGGGTGCCACTCTCGCGTACGCCGCCATGGGCGACTCGCCCTTCGGGCACGGCAGCTCCGAGGTCATGCTCTACCGGGTCGTGCACGAGGAGCCGCAGCTGCACGGCGTGCCGGACGCACTGGCGCCGCTCGTACGGGCCTGCCTCGCGAAGGACCCGGAGGAACGGCCCAGCACCCTCCAGCTGTCCATGCGGCTCAAGGAGATCGCCGCCCGCGAGGCGCAAGGGCTTCCCGCCGCCACCCGGACCCCCGGCCAGCGCGAACGCGTCGAGGAACGCAACACCGTCCGGCCCACCGAGCGGTACACCGAACGCACCACGGAGCGGTCGGGCGGGCGCGGCGGTGAGCGGTCCGGGGAATGGTCAGGGGAATGGTCCGGCGAGCGTGCGGGCGAACGCGCGGGCGAGCGGGCCACCACCGGCGAGCGGGGCATCGGTGACCGGCCCACCGGGGGTTCGCGGCCGTCCGCATCCCGGCCCGCCTCACCCCGTACCGGCGCGGGATCCCGTAACTCGCAGTCCCGGCCCGGCACCCGCCCCGGAGCGCGCGGCACCTCCACCGGGCGCCGGCCCGCCAACCCCAGGCTGCTGCGCCAGCGGCTCTTCGTCTTCGTCGTCGTGACGCTCGTCGTCGCCCTGGGCATCGCCGCCGCGCAGGCCCTGCAAGGGTGACGGGGCCGCGGGGCGAGCGGGGATCGTTCTTGCACGTGAGGGTGCGGGTCCGCGTGCGGCTGGGCTGCGGCTTCGGCTTCGGCTGCGGGCCCTACGGCTGAGGGCGGCCGCTCGTCACCGCGTAGAACGCCACGGCCGCGGCCGCACCCACGTTCAGCGAGTCCACGCCGTGCGCCATCGGAATGCGGACCCACTCGTCCGCCGCGCGCAGCGCCTGCGTCGACAGGCCCTCGCCCTCCGCGCCCAGCATCAGCGCCACCCGGTCCAGCCGGTGCGGCGCCGCCTCGTCCATGGACGTGGCCTTCTCGGCCGGGGTGAGGGCGAGAAGCCTGAAGCCCGCCTCCCGTACCGCCTCCAGACCGCGCGGCCAGGTGTCCAGGCGGGCGTACGGGACGGAGAAGACGGCGCCCATCGAGACCTTCACCGACCGGCGGTACAGCGGGTCGGCGCAGTCCGGGGACAGCAGGACGGCGTCCATGCCGAGGGCGGCGGCACTGCGGAAGATCGCGCCGATGTTGGTGTGGTCGTTGACCGACTCCATCACCGCGACCCGGCGGGCCGCACCCAGCAGCTCCCTGGCGTCCGGCAACGGCTTGCGCTGCATCGAGGCCAGGGCGCCGCGGTGCACGTGATAGCCCGTGACCCGCTCGGCCAGATCCGGCTGCACCGCGTACACCGGAGCCGGGACCTCGTCGATCACGTCCCGCATCACGTCGACCCACTTGGCGGAGAGCAGCATCGACCGCATCTCGTAACCCGCCTGCCTCGCCCGGCGGATCACCTTCTCGCCCTCGGCGATGAACAGGCCCTCGGCCGGCTCGCGCCTGCGGCGCAGCTCGACATCGGTCAGGCCGGTGTAGTCGCGCAGACGCGGGTCGTCGGGGTCGTCGATCGTGATGAGTTCGGCCACGGGGTGATACTGCCTTGTCCGGGGGGTGGTGCCAATGGTGGGGCGGGGCGGGGGTGGGGTTACTCGGGGCGCCGCGTCAGCTTGTCGGGGGCCTCGTTCACCACGTCGCCGATGACGATCACCGCCGGCGGGCGGACCTCCTGGGCCTTCACGGTCTCGGCGACCGTCGCCAGCGTCGCGTCGACGCGGCGCTGGGTGGCCGTCGTGCCCTCCTGGACCAGGGCCAGCGGGGTGTCGGGCGACTTGCCGTGGGCGACCAGCGCCTCCGCGATCTTTCCGATCTTGTCGACGCCCATGAGGATGACCAGGGTGCCCGTGAGCTTCGCGAGGGACGCCCAGTCCACCAGCGAGCGCGGGTCGTCCGGGGCCACATGACCGCTGACCACCGTGAACTCGTGCGCCACGCCGCGGTGCGTGACCGGGATGCCCGCGGCGCCCGGCACCGAGATCGAGCTGGAGATGCCCGGGACCACCGTGCAGGCGATGCCCTCGGCCGCCAGCGCCTGGGCCTCCTCCATGCCCCGGCCGAACACGAACGGGTCGCCGCCCTTGAGGCGGACCACGGACTTGCCCTGCTTGGCGTGCTCGATCAGGGCGTTGTTGATGGCCTCCTGGGCCATGAAACGGCCGTACGGGATCTTCGCCGCGTCGATCACCTCGACGTGCGGGGGAAGCTCGGAGAGGAGGTCGCGCGGGCCGAGCCGGTCCGCGATGACCACGTCCGCCTCGGCCAGGAGGCGGCGGCCGCGGACCGTGATCAGGTCCGGGTCGCCGGGGCCGCCGCCGACGAGGGCGACGAACGGCGTGCGGGCGCGGCGGGCGGGGGCCGTGATCGAGCCGTTGCGGAGGCTCTCGACGATCGCGTCCCGGACCGCCGCGGAACGGCGCGGGTCGTGGCCCGTGAGGACGGCGACGGTCACGCCCTCGCTGCGGCCGGTGGCCGGGGTCCAGGCGGTGGCCGCCTCCGCGTCGTCGGAGCGCACGCACCAGGTCCGGGTCCGCTCCGCCTCGGCCGAGATGGCGGCGTTCGCCACCGGGTCGGTGGTGGCGACGAGGGCGTACCAGGCGTCGGCCAGGTCGCCCTCCTCGTACCGGCGCTTGATCCAGGTGATCTCGCCCGTCTCGGCCATCGCGTCCACGGAAGGGGTGGCGGAGGGAGAGATGAGGGTGATCTCCGCCCCGGCCGCGATCAGGGCCGGGAGCCGGCGCTGGGCGACCTGACCGCCGCCGAACACGACGACGCGGCGGCCGGCGAGGCGCAGTCCGACGGGGTAGGCGGGGTGCTCGGCGTGGTCGGCATGCTCGGCCATGGTGCGGGCGGCTCCTCTGGAGGGGCGGTGGTGTGCCCCAAACGATATCGGTGACCTGCGGAAATCACGCTGTGACGGATGTCCCGCCGTGGTCCGGTGACGCGGGGCACGCTCCGGGACCCGTGGTCGGGACTGCATGATTTACGGCGCGGTTCGGGAGCTTGTGACGCGCACGCCCTTGTTCCGCGCCACACATCACGCTTTACGTCCCGAACACGGGTCCCTGCACGTCCCCCACTCCCGTAGCTGGGGCGGGGGGGCGTGCAGGGTGCGTCTGCTACTTCTCCGTGACGCCCGCGGAGTCGAACGTGGCGACCTCGTGCATCGCCCGCGCGGCGCTCTGGACCACCGGGAGGGCGAGGAGTGCTCCGGTGCCCTCGCCGAGGCGGAGGTCCAGGTCGACCAGGGGACGCAGGCCCAGCTTGTTGAGGGCCGCGACATGGCCCGGCTCGGCGCTGCGGTGGCCCGCGATGCAGGCCGCCAGCGACTCGGGGGCGATGGCCCGGGCCACCAGGGCGGCCGCGCCGGTGGAGACGCCGTCGAGGATGACCGGGGTACGGAGCGAGGCCGCGCCCAGGATCAGGCCGACCAGCGCCGCGTGCTCCAGGCCGCCGAGCGCCGCGAGGACGCCGATCGGGTCCGCGGGGTCCGGCTTGTGGAGGTCGAGGGCGCGGCGGACCACGTCCACCTTGCGGGCGTGCATCTCGTCGTTGATGCCGGTGCCGCGGCCGGTGACCTCGGTCGGGTCCACCCCGGTGTACACCGAGATGAGGGCGGCGGACGCGGTGGTGTTCGCGATGCCCATCTCACCGGTGAGGAGGGCCTTGTTGCCGGCGGCGACGAGGTCGCGGGCGGTCTCGATGCCCACCTCGATCGCCGCGACCGCCTCCTCGCGGGTCATGGCCTGGGTGATGGTGAAGTCGGCCGTGCCCGCGCGGACCTTGCGGGGCAGCAGGCCGGGCGTGGCGGGGAGGTCGGTGGCGACGCCGACGTCGATGACGCAGACCTCGGCGCCCACCTGGTTCGCGAAGGCGTTGCAGACCGCTCCCCCGCCGAGGAAGTTCGCGACCATCTGGCCGGTCACCTCCTGCGGCCAGGCGGTGACGCCCTGGGCGTGCACGCCGTGGTCGCCGGCGAAGATCGCCACGGCGGCCGGCTCCGGGATCGGAGGGGGGCAGACGCGGGAGAGGCCCGAGAGCTGGGCGGAGATGATCTCCAGCATGCCCAGCGCGCCCGCGGGCTTGGTCATGCGCTTCTGGCGCTCCCACGCCTCGCCGAGCGCCTTGGCGTCCAGCGGGCGGATGTTGGCGACGGTCTCCTGGAGCAGGTCGTGCGGCTCCTCGCCGGGCAGGGCGCGGCGACCGTACGTCTCCTCGTGGACGACCCAGGACAGCGGGCGGCGCTTGGACCAGCCCGCCTGCATCAGCTCGGGCTCCTCCGGGAACTCGTCGACATAGCCGACGCAGAGGTACGCGACCACTTCGAGGTGCTCGGGCAGGCCGAGGGCGCGGACCATCTCGCGCTCGTCGAAGAAGCTGACCCAGCCGACGCCCAGGCCCTCGGCGCGGGCCGCGAGCCAGAGGTTCTCGACGGCGAGCGCCGAGGAGTACGGGGCCATCTGCGGCTGCGTGTAGCGGCCGAGGGTGTGGCGGCCGCCCCGAGTCGGGTCGGCGGTCACGACGATGTTCACCGGGGTGTCGAGGATGGCCTCGATCTTCAGTTCCTTGAACTGCTTCGCCCGGCCCTTGGGGAGGGACTTGGCGTACGCCTCGCGCTGGCGCGTGGCGAGTTCGTGCATCGTCCGGCGGGTCTCGGCGGAGCGGATGACGACGAAGTCCCACGGCTGCGAGTGGCCGACGGAGGGGGCCGTGTGGGCGGCCTCCAGGACCCGCAGGAGCACCTCGTGCGGGATCGGGTCGGAGCGGAAGCCGTTGCGGATGTCGCGGCGCTCGCGCATCACGCGGAGCACGGCCTCGCGCTCGGCCTCGTCGTAGCCCGGGGCGCGGTCGGAGGGCGCGCTGTCGTTCTGCTCCGGCGTGGACGGCTCCTCGGCGGACGGCTCCGGATGTTCGGCGATCTGCTGCTCGGCGGTCTGCTCCGGGGCGGACGGCTCCTCGGCGATCTGCTCCGGGGCGGACGGCTCCTCGGTGACCTGCTCCGGGGCGGACGGCTCCAGCTCTTCGGCGGACTCCGGGGCGGTCGGCTCCTCGGCGATCTGCTGCTCGGTGATCTGCTGCTCGGTGATCTGCTGCTCGGCAGGGGTTTCCGCGGCGGGGACCGCCTCGGCCGACGGCTGCTCGGCAGGCAGCTCCTCGGCGGTCGGCTCGTGGGCGGGGACCTCCGCGGCGGGAGCCGCCTCGGCCGGCAGTTCCTCCGCGGGGGCCTCCGCGGCGGGAGCCGGCTCGGTCGGCTGCGCCTCGGGGAGGGGGGTCTCGGCGAGGGGGGCCTCGGCTGACGGCTCTTCGGTCGGGAGGGCCTCGGTGGGCGGCTCTTCGACCGGGTGCGCCTGGGCCACGGGGACCTCGGCCACGGGCGCCTCCGGCATCGGCTCCTGGGCAGGCGCCGCCTCGGCGGTGGGGACCTCCTCCGACGGCGCCTCGGCCGCCGGGGCCTCCAGGGCCGGCTCGGCGACGGCCGGGGCCGGGGCAGGCTCCAGGTGGGGCTCCTCGGCCGGGGCCAGGGCCTCCGCCACGGGGGCGACCGGGGCGGGGGCGACCGGGGCGGGGGCCGCCTCCACGGCGGGCTCCGGCTCGGGCTCGCGCGGGGCGGGGACCTCGACGACGGGAGCGGGCGCCTGCTCGACGACGGGCTCCGGGGCGACCTGCTCGGCCACCGGGGCCTCGACGGGAGCGGGGGCGGGCTCCTCCGCGACGGGAGCGGGCTCGGGCTGAGGGGTCGGGGCGAGGTGCGGGGTCGTCGGGACGGAGCCCTCGACCGGGACGAACTGGGCGACCGGCGGGACGACCGTTTCTGCGACGGCCTCCTGAGGTTCCTGGGGCTGCGCGGGCCACGGCATCGCGCCCTGCGGCGCGGTCTGCTGGTCCTGCGGCGGCACGTCGAAGTACTGGGGGCCCTCGGTCGGCGGGCCCGGCGTGCGGACCGGCATCGGGGCGGCGGGGCCGCGGTCGGCGAGCGAGCGCACCACGCCGGCACCGGCGTCCGGCACGGGCGGGCCCATGTGCAGGGGACGGCGGGCGGGCGGCGGGGTGGACGCGGTGGGCGGCTCCGGCATGCGGACCGCGCCCAGGTCCACCGAGCCCGAATCACGGCCCGCGGCCTCGTGGGCGCCGGTGTCGAGGACGCCCGGCTCGTAGCCGTGGTCGAGCACCGGCTCCTGCGGGGCGGCCAGGGGCACGCCGTGCGCCGGGGTGGCGGTCACCTGCTCGATGGGGGCGGTGAGCGGGTCCACGGGGGCGGGCACGGCCACCGGCGGCGCGGGCTGGACGCCCGGCTGGTGCTCGCTCCAGGCGCCCTGTGCGCCCGGCATCAGGAGCAGGTCGTCGTCCTCGGCTGCGTTCTCGGAGGGGTCCAGGAAGGTGTACGCGCCCGGAGCGGGGATGCCCGGCTGCTCGACCATGCCTGCGTTCTCCGGCAGCCCCTCGCCCGGGATCTGGCCGGTGTCCGTCATGCTGCGTACCCCTCGCCCATCGGTTGTGCTCCTTCAGACCTTGCCCGTCAACAAGAACGAGCGTGCGCGCCGCGCGGCACGAGGCACGCGGACACCCATGCATTGTCGCGGCCTTGGGCCATCGTGGCAGGCGGATCCGCCACGGTGCGCTGTGGACTGCGCCACGTCGCGCGGTCCCCCACTGCTCCGTACCACATCAGCGACCCAATGGGGCCACTACTTCCGGACATTGACGAACAAAACGCCGAACATCTGGGTGCGGTACAACAATCGGCCAGCCTACCGCGCCGCTCGGACGACGCGATCACGGGTGGCCCTCAGGCTCTGCGGCCGGACAGGAGGAAGACGACGGATCGGGCGCGCTCCGCCCAGTCGTCCGGGTCGAGGCCGACGGTCTGGAGGAGGGCGCACTCGACGTCGTAGCCGCCGTCGGCGAGGGCGGCGCCGATCGCCTCGGCCTCGTCGCGGGTGGCGGCGTGCGCGACGATCCGCTCGGGCCTGCGGTCGGTGCAGGCGGTGACGACGGGGACTCCCCCGCCGCCGATGCGGACGACGTCGGGCTCGGGCAGGCTCTCCAGGACGTGCGGGGCGCGGCCGGGGACGGTCTGGAGCTGGACGCCGGCCCGGCGGGCGGCGGCGTCGGTGCGGGCGCAGGCCTCCGGGTCGGTGTCGACGGCGATGACGGCGGCGCCGAAGCGGGCGGCCTCGACGGAGAAGGTGCCGCCGGCGCAGCCGATGTCCCAGACGAGGTCGCCGACGCGGGGGCCGAGCCGGGCGAGTTGGGCGGCGCGCAGGGTGGCGTCCTGGCCGGTGCGGCCGCCGGTCTCCTCGGTGGGCAGGGCCCAGCCTCGTACGGCGGGCGTGTCATGGCCCATGAGCCAGCCCGCGGCGGAGTTGCCGCCGCCGATGACGAGGACGACGTTGGGGTCGCGCCAGGCGTGGTCGGCGGCCTTGTCGGAGGTGAGGACGCTGACCTGTTCGCGTTCGGTGCCGAGGGCCTCGCAGATGACGAAGGTGCGGTGGACGCCGTCGAGGAGGAGGGCGAGTTCGGCGGGTCCGGCGCCGGGCGAGGTGAGGACGGCGACCTTGGGGTGGGCGCGGCAGACGTTGACGGCGCGGCGCAGGGTGCGCTGGTGGGCGACGACGATCCGGGCGTCGTCCCAGGGCATGCCGGCCCGGGCGAAGGCGGCGGCGACGGAGGACACGGCGGGGACGACCTCGACCTCGAGGCCGTGTTCGGGGGCGCGCAGGGTGCGGACGACGCCGAAGAAGCCGGGGTCGCCGTCGGCGAGGACGACGGCGGTGCCGCGGTGGGCGGCGATGCGGCGGGCGGCGAGGTCGACGCTGCCGAGGCGGACGCGCTCGGCGGTCGGGGGCACTTCGGGCAGCGCCAGGTGGTGCGCGGCGCCGGCCACGAGGGTGGCGGCGGCGAGGGCGGACCGGGCCGCCGCGGTGAGGGGTGAGCCGTCCCAGCCGATCACCGTGACCCGGTCGGCCATCTGTGTCTGTCTCCCTCGGAGTGTGTGCAGGTCAGGGGCGGGTCCGAGCCTACCGGTGCGGTCAGCTCCAGTCGGCGTAGGTGGAGTAGCCGGCCTCGGCCATCTGGTCGGCGACGCCGTCGAGGTCCTCGGGGAGGAGGCTCCACACGATGAGGTCGGTGCGGATGCCGGCCCACTCGCCGGACTCGGTCTGGCTGCGCGCTATCCAGGCGTTGCGCAGGACGCCTTCGCTGATGCAGCCGATCTTCTGGGCGACCTGCTGGGAGGCGGTGTTGTCGGCGGCGGTGCGCAGTTCGAGGCGTTCGAAGCCGCGGTCGCCGAAGAGCCATTGGGCCACGGCGAGGACGGACTCGGTGGCGTAGCCCTCGCCTCGGGCCCAGGGCGCGGTCACGTAGGCCACCTCGGTGGCCAGGGTGCGCCAGTTGGTGTTGTGGAGGTGGACGGTTCCGACGAGGCGCTGGGTGAGGAACTCGGTGACGGCGAAGACGATGCCGCGGCCCTCGGTGCGTTCCGCAGGAGCGATCCTGCGGACCCAGGTCTCGGCGTCGGCGCGGGTGTACGGGTGCGGGACGGAGGTCCAGGCGACGACGAGTTCGTCGTTCATCATCTCCACGAAGGCGGGGATGTCGGCCTCTTCGTACGCGCGCAGCACCAACCTGTCCGTGCTGATGGAGATGGACGGGAAGGTCGTAGTCATGCGCAGCTCCATACGTGAAGACCGTGAACGCACAGCATGCAGCATGGGGATGCCGCCGCGCATGCGCGGGTGAGCCGAAGGCCCCGCGTGCCGGACGGGGCGCGCGGGGCCTTCGGGGCGAGGACGTTACCGCCGGTGTTACTTCGCGGGGGTGCCGAAGGCCGGGATGACCGAGCCCTTGTAGGTGTCCTCGATGTACTTCTTCACCTCGGGCGAGTTGAGGAGCTTGACGAGCTTCTGGACGCGGGCGTCCTTCTCGTCGCCCTCCTTGACCGCGAGGAAGTTGGCGTAGGGGTTGCCCTCCGCCTTCTCCAGGACGAGGGAGTCCTCGGCGGGCTGGAGGTCGGCCTCGATGGCGTAGTTGCCGTTGATGACGGCGGCGTCGACGTCGTTCAGGGCGCGGGGCACGGTGGCGGCCTCCAGCTCCTTGAACTCCAGGCCCTTCTTGTCGGTGATGTCGGAGAGCTTGGCGTCGGTGCCGACGCCCGCCTTGAGGGTGATGAGCCCGTTGTCGGCGAGCAGGTGAAGGGCGCGGCCCTCGTTGGTGGTGTCGTTGGGGACGGCGATGGTCTGGCCGGCCTTGATGTCCTTCACCGACTTCAGGCCCTTGGAGTAGAGGCCGAGCGGCTCGAGGTGGACGTTGGCCACCGGGACGATGTGGGTGCCGTTCTTCTTGTTGAAGTCGTCGAGGTACGGCTTGTGCTGAAAGAAGTTGGCGTCGACCTGGCCGGTCTCGGTGGCGGTGTTCGGCAGGACGTAGTCCGTGAACTCGCGCACCTCCAGCTTCAGGCCCTCCTTCGCGGCGAGTTCCTTCTTGACGAAGTCGAGGATGTCGGCGTGCGGCGTCGGGGACGCGGCGACGACGAGCGGCTTGTCGGCGGAGCCGGCCGCGTCCTTGGAGGAGGACGGGTCGGAGGAGGTGCCGCAGGCGGTGAGGCCGAGGGCGAGGGCGGCGGTGGCGGCGATACCCGCGGTGAGCTTGATGTTCTTGCGCACGAAGAGTGCCTCTTTCCGGTGGAGCGGTGGTCGCCTGGACAACAAGTCCGGGCTTGTCTTCGGGTTGCGAAGTCTGGGGGTGCCTCAGGCGGTGCGGCCGCGGCGGGCGAGGAGGCGGACGACGCCGTCGCCGATGAGCTGGACGACGGTGACGATCACGACCAGGACGACGACGGTGACCAGCATGAAGGTGGTGTCGAAGCGCTGGTATCCGTAGGTGACGGCCTTGGAGCCGAGGCCTTCGCCGCCGACCGCGCCGGCCATCGCGGAGTAGCCGATGAGGACGATCACGGTGGTGGTGACGGCGGACACGAGGGAGGGCAGGGCCTGCGGGAGGAGGACCTTGCGGACGATGGTGGGGATGCCTCCGCCCATGGCCTGGACGGCCTCGACGAGTCCGTGGTCGACCTCGCGGATGGCGGTCTCGACGAGCCGGGCGAAGAAGGGGATGGCGCCGATGGCGAGCGGCACGATCATGGCGGTCGGGCCGATGAAGGTGCCGACGACGAAGGTGGTGAACGGGATCAGGGCGATCAGCAGGATGATGAAGGGCAGCGAGCGGCCCACGTTCACGACGGCGCCGACGACCTTGTTCACCGGCCGGTTCTGCAGCAGTCCGCCCTTGTCGGTGAGGACGAGGAGGATGCCGAGGGGGAGGCCGCCGATGATGGTGACGACGGTGGCCCACAGGACCATGTAGAGGGTGTCGACGGTGCCCTGCTCAAGGAGCGGCTGCATCTCGGACCAGGTCACTTGGCACCTTCCTTCACCAGCACGGGCGCCTCGGCGGACTCCGGCCGGTCCTGCGGTTCGACGATCTCGACCTGGAGGCCCTGCTCGCGCAGGAAGCCGACCGGGACGACGTTGTCCTCGTAGCGGCCGGGGAGTTCGATCCGCATGCGGCCGATCTGCCGGCCGCCGACGGTGTCCATGGCCGCGCCGAGGATCGAGATGTCGATGTTGTACGTACGGGAGAGCTGCGAGATCACCGGCTGGGTGGCGGTCTCGCCGTGGAAGGTGACGTCCACGACGGTGCGCTCGGGGCCGGTGGCGGCGCCGCTGACGGGGAAGAGCTCGGCGGCCAGCTGGGAGCCGGGGGTGGCAAGCAGTTCACCGACGGTGCCGGACTCGACGATGCGGCCCTTCTGCATGAGGGCGGCCGAGTCGCAGATGGTCTTGACGACGTCCATCTCGTGCGTGATGAGCAGGACGGTGAGGCCGAGCTGCTGGTTGAGGTCGCGCAGCAGCTGGAGGATGGAGCGGGTGGTCTCCGGGTCGAGGGCGCTGGTGGCCTCGTCGGAGAGGAGGACCTTGGGCTTGCCGGCGAGGGCGCGGGCGATGCCGACGCGCTGCTTCTGGCCGCCGGAGAGCTGGCCGGGGTAGGCCTTGGCCTTGTCGGCGAGGCCGACGAGGTCGAGGAGTTCCAGGGCACGGCGGGTGCGCTCGGCGCCGGAGACGCCGAGGATCTCCAGGGGCAGCTCGATGTTGTCCTTGACGGTGCGGGAGGACAGCAGGTTGAAGTGCTGGAAGACCATGCCGATGCTGCTGCGGGCGCGGCGCAGGTCCTTCCCGGCGCGGCGGCCGCGGCCGGCGAGCGCGGTGAGGTCGACGCCGTCCACGGTCACGGTGCCGGAGGTGGGGCGCTCCAGGAGGTTGACGCAGCGGATGAGCGAGGACTTGCCGGCGCCGCTCTGGCCGATCACGCCGAACACCTCGCCTTCGCGGACGTGGAGGTCGACGCCGTCCAGAGCGGTGACCTGGCGGCCTCGCGACTCGTAGACCTTGGTCAGGCCCGAAGTGGTGATCACAGGGTTTCCGTCACTGTCGAGTGCGCGGCGCGGGGTCCGCCGAGCACGGGGCATTCGTCGTTCGGACAGTCAGGCGCAGGCGGTCGCTGTCGCGGCTGGTGGCCGGGAGGCAGCGCGTGCGCGGGGCGGGGCTCGGTCCGGCGCCCGGGGGTGCGGACCGGCTCGGCCGTCGGGGGCTCGCTTCGGGGCGCGAGTCTCTGGCGGGGGCCCTCAGATGGCGCACATTCGACACATACAACGAGCACCGGGCGTCGTGATCGCCTCGGTCGCAAGGGTGCGGCTGCTCGTCGTGGTCATGGCTGCAAGTAAAGCATGCAAACGTGCGAACGAAAGTGGACTGTCCGTATAGCGGACATGGATGAGACACCATGCGGACAGCCCGTGCGGCCCGGCGGCCTGGGGCGATGGCTGCGGCACATGGGGTGGGACCCGGCCCGCGTCGGGCCGTTCGCGATCGCGGTTGTGGCCAAGGCCACGGTGCCGGGGCAGGGCGTGGGGCGCCTCTCGTGAGAAGGCGGGCCGGAGGCGGACCGCGCGCGGACGGGGGCCGCGCGCATCGGGCCATTCGGCCCGTAATACCCTCGGGCGCATGCTTGACGCCCTGACGGTCGCGGTCTCGGTGGCCGCGCTCGCGCTCGCCGCCTGGTGCGGCTTCGCCTTCACCCGGGACCAGCCCACCAAGGACTGGCACTTCATCGGCATGGCCGTGGTGACCTTCCTCGCCCTGGTGCAGCTGGTGGTCGGCATCGTGCAGCTGGCGCGCGGCGAGAAGGCCGAGGAGGGCGCGACGATCTTCGTCGCCTATCTGCTGGGCTCGCTGTGTGCGGTGCCGGCGGCCGGTCTGATGTCGCTGACCGAGCGCAGCAAGTGGGGCTCGGCGACGGTGGCGGCCGGTGCGGTGGTGCTGGCCGTGCTCGAAGTGCGTCTCCACGACATCTGGACGGTGGGCTGACCATGACCGCGACCGAGGGGACCACGCGTCTGGTCAAGGGGCCGGGCACGCTGGTGGTCTGGCTGTACGGCGTGATGTCGGTGGGCGCGGTCTCCCGCTCGATCTACCAGATCGCCACCGAGTTCGACCGCGCGCCGCTCGCGTACGGCCTGTCGGCGGTGGCCGCCGTGGTGTACGCCTTCATCACCTACACGCTGGTGCGGGGCGGGGAGACGGCCCGCAAGGCGGCGCTGGTGTGCTGCGCCGCCGAGCTCGTGGGCGTGCTCACGGTGGGGACCTGGACGCTGGTGGAGCCGTCGGCGTTCCCGGACGCGACGGTCTGGTCGGACTACGGCTACGGCTACATCTTCATTCCGGTGCTGCTTCCGCTGACCGGCATCTGGTGGCTGCGCCGGTCCCGTACGGCCTGAGCCGCCGTCTGTTTCGGGCGCGCCCGCTAGAGCGCGGCCAGGACGAGGGCGAGAGCGCCGCAGGCGTCGAAGACGCCGCACCATTCCGACCACTGCCGGGGCGCGACCCGCGCCCTGACGAAGTGCACGGCGTCCCACACGGCGTGCCCCAGCCAGCCGGCTGCGAGGACGAGCAGCGCGAGGGTGCCGTCCACGGTCACGGCCAGCAGGGCGACGGCGGCGAAGCCGGCGAGACCGGCGAGCTGCACGGCGAGGACGCGCGGGGGCCGCAGTTCGCCGCGGAGCGCGCCGAAGAGCAGATAGAACAACGGCATCGCGGCGAGGACCGCCGCGAGGAACTCCGGTGCCGGGCGGCCGTCGACGAAGGTGAGGCCCGCCAGGGCCAGGGCGACCAGGGTGGGCCAGCGGTGCGCGAGCGTGTGCATGCGGATGCCTTCCGGAGAGCGGGGCCGTTGCCGGAGTGCGGCAGGTGCGGCGAGCTGGTGGACGCGTGCGGCGGTGCGGGCGGGCGCGGTGAGCGCGGTGACGTGCGGGCGAGTGCGGTGAGCGCGGTGATTTGCGGACGAGTACGGTGAGCGCGGGTGAACGCCGTGAGTGCGGTGAGGACCACTGTCCCGGGTGGCCGGGCCGCCGGGAAGCGGTGCGCGGCCGCGGTGTCCGTCCCCTTGGGGTACCCGTCCTTCCGGCATAGGGTCGGGCGCATGGCGGAGCGGCTCATGGTGGTGGTCGGCTACGAGGCGGCCGAGCTGTTGGACATCGCGTGCGTGACGACGACCCTGGCCATGGCCAACGGGATCGGCGCGCCCGCGGTCCCGTACCGGGTGCTCCTCGCGGGTCCGGGCGGCGGCCCGCTGGTCTGCGGCTCGGGTCTCGTCCTCGGCAGCGAGCGGTCGCTTGAGCGGCTGACGGGCCCCCTCGACACCCTGATCGTCTCGGGCGGTACGGGCTTCGAGCGGGCGGCGGCGGACACCCGGCTCGTCGGGCACGTGCGGCGGCTGGCGCGGGAGAGCCGCAGGGTGGCGTCGGTGTGCACGGGCGCGGGAGTGCTGGCCGCCGCCGGGCTCCTGGACGGCCGGCGGGCGACCACGCACTGGCGGTTCGCGCGGCTGCTCGCCGAGCGGCACCCGGAGGTGACCGTGGACCCGGCGCCCATTTACGTCCGCGACGGGCACGTCTACACGGCGGCCGGGGTCACCAGCGCGCTCGACCTCACCCTCGCGTTCGTCGAGGAGGACCACGGCCCGGAGCTGGCCCGCCAGGTCGCCCGTGACCTCGTGGTGTATCTGCAACGCCCCGGGAACCAGGCGCAGATGAGCCTGTTCACCGCGACCCCGCCGGCCCGTGACGACCTGGTCCGCGGGCTCGTCGAGCACATCGCGGCCCATCCGGACGGCGACCTGAGCACGGCGGCGCTCGCCGCCCGGGCGGGGGTGACGCCCCGCCATCTGACCCGTCTCTTCACGGAGCAGCTGGGCCGGGCGCCCGGCCGTTATGTGCGGCAGGCCCGCACCGAGGCCGCCGCGCAGCTGCTCGCCTCGACGACGCTGCCGATGGCGGGGGTGGCGGCGCGCTGCGGGTTCGGCAGCGCGGAGGCGCTGCGGCAGGCGTTCACCGAGCGGTTCGGGATCGCCCCGTCCCGCTACCGGGCGGCGATGCGGCCCGCCTGAGGAGGCGGGCCGGCGGGCGCGGGCGGGAGCGGGCGGACCAGGGTCGGCTACGCGGCCTTCTCCAGGGTGACGAGGGTGAGGCGGGGGCCGATCTCTCGGGTGGCGACCTGCTCGTAACCCTTGCTGCGGTAGAGGCGCAGATTGCCCTCGCTGCGGTGGCCGGTGAAGAGCTGGAAGCGCTTGGCGGCGGGGGCGGGCTCGCCGGCGAAGTGGCTCTCGATGGCGTCGAGCAGCCGACCGCCGAGGCCGTGGCGCTGGAGGCGGGGGTGGACGATGAGCTTGGCGATCCGTACGGTGCCGTCCTCGTCGAGCCGGCCGCGGACGGAGGCGACGATCTCGTCGCCGAGGCGGGCGACGAAGCCCCGGCCCTCGACGAGTTCGGCGCGCAGGGCGTCGAGCGACTGGGTGAGCGGCTCGATGGACCAGTCCTGGTAGATCTCGGCCTCGCGCTGATAGCAGAGGTACTGCAGCTTGAGGATGTGCTCCGCGTCCTGCGCGTCTGCCGCTGAGATGGTCACGCTCATGCCCATGTGTGCATGCCTCCCGCTCACCTGGTCCGCCGTCGGTCTACGGCACCCTTCCCCGTGCGCTCGGGGCGGGAACCTCCGCAGCCAGCATTCTGCGCAGGCATCCCAGGCAACGGGAACGCATCGGCCCCAGACTCCCCTGTGAGATACCCAACGCCCCTGCGATTTCCCGGTAGGTGGGGTCGTCCGGGTGGAGCATCGCGGTGAGCAGCCGGGGGCAGTGGCCGGGGGTGCGGCGGACGGCGGCGCGCAGGGCTCGGCGGCGTTCGGCGACGAGCGCGGAGTGTTCGGGTGAGCGTTGTGCGTCGTGCGCCGGTTCGCCGCGGTAGGGGCGCTCACGGGCCGACGCCCGGCGGGCGCGGCGGGCCTCGGCGCGTACGGCCCGGCGCAGCCAGTCGGCGGGGTGGTCGGGGGCGCCGTCCCCTTGGAGCCGTTCCAGGAGCCGCAGCCAGACGGCCTGTTCGAGGTCTCCGGCCTCGACGCCGGCGGCCGGGGCCTCCGCCCGGGACTCGGCGGCGAGCAGGGGGCGGAGGGTGGCGAGCAGCGTCTCGCGGGAGGTGCGGGAGGGCGGGGAGGTCATGCCCGCCACGATGCGGCGCGGGCCGGGCCCGGTTGCGGGCCCGGCCGGGAACCACCCGGTCGGGGGTACGCGGGTGGATATGGGATCCAACATCCTGGATCCAATATCCCGTATCCAGGATCCCGTATCCCGGATCCAACATCCAGGACCCAGGATCCTGCGGCCTCAGCGCCCCGAGAACTCCGCCGCCGCCAGCAGCGCGGTGTCGGGGTTGTCGGAGAAGATGCCGTCGATGCCGGTGGCGAGGTAGCGCCGGAGCGCGCCGAAGGAGTCCCCGTACGCGGTCGGGTCGGTGCCCCGACGGTGGTCGGCCGGCAGGAAGGTGTTCTCGTTGCGGTGGGTGTACGGGTGCAGGATCAGGCCCTTCGCGTGGGCGTCGCGCACCAGCGTGGTGGGGCTGCCGAGCCGGCCGTCCTTGTCCTTGGGGATGACCAGGTCGAGCAGCGGGCCGATGCCCTGGGCGTAGGAGGCGATCCAGGCCAGGCCCTCGGGCGTGACGAGGTCGGCGACGGTGCGCGGGTCGCCCGTCTCGCGGAAGTCCCACGGGCGGTCGTCGGCGGTCCACAGCAGCACGACCCGGGGCGTGTCGACGAGCTTCGCCATCCGCTGCATGCTGGTGGGCTCGAAGGACTGGAGGAAGGTCGGCGAGTCGGCGCGGTGGCGGCCGTGGCGGCGCAGCAGCCGGGCGAGCCGCTCCTCGAGGCCGAGGCCGAGGGAGCGGAAGTAGGTGGGGTGCTTGGTCTCGACGTGCAGCCAGATCTCGCGGCCCCGGCGGCGGCCCTCCTCCTCGGCCCAGCGGAGCACCTCCTCGAAGGTGGGGATCGTCCAGCGGCGGTCGTAGAGGGTGTTCTCCTGGCGGATGGCGGGGATGCGCTCCTTGGCGCGCAGGGTCTTCAGCTCGGCGAGCGTGAAGTCCTCGGTGAACCAGCCGGTGAGGGCGGTGCCGTCGACGGTCTTGGTGGTCTTGCGGGACGCGAACTCGGGGTGGTCGGCGACGTCGGTGGTGCCGGTGATGTCGTTCTCGTGGCGGCAGACCAGGTGGCCGTCCTTGGTGGGGACGAGGTCCTGCTCGATGACGTGGGCGCCCAGGTCGAGGGCGTGCCGGTAGGAGCCGAGGGTGTGTTCGGGGCGGTAGCCGCTGGCGCCGCGGTGGGCGATGACGGTGGGGACGGGCAGGGAACGGTAGCCGCGGCCGCGGCCGGTGCCACGGGCGGCGCCCCGGTCGGTGTCGGCGGCGACGGCCGACTGCACGGCCTGCGCGGTGCCGCCGGCGAGCACGGTGGAGCCGCCCAGGACGGCGGCTCCGGCCGCTCCGAGGACCGCTCGTCGGGCCGGGGTCGGGCGCTCGGGCTGGGTCATGAACTCTCCTTGGTGTATCCGGTGTGATGTCCCGCACCTGTCAAAGGTGTCCCCGACGCTAGGCACTGATGCCCTACGGACGGCAGACCTGGGCGGAACATGGCGGAAACACACGTCAACACCGCGTATCCATGTGGTGAACCCGATGTGCGACCGGACGTGACCCGCGAGTATCGTCGCCACCTGCACCGTCGGCTCCGTGGAGCCGCCCGCCCGACACCGGAGGAACCGTTGTCCCGTCTCGCGATCATGAAGGCCACCCTGGGCCCGGTCCTGCGCCTCATGTTCCGGCCACGCGTCGAGGGCGCCGAGAACGTCCCGGGCACCGGGCCGGTCATCCTCGCGGGCAACCACCTCACCTTCATCGACTCGATGATCATGCCGATCTGCCTGGACCGCCAGGTGTTCTTCATCGGCAAGGACGAGTACGTCAAGGGCAAGGGCCTCAAGGGCCGGCTGATGGCCTGGTTCTTCACCAGCGTCGGCATGATCCCGGTGGACCGTGACGGCGGCCGCGGCGGTGTGGCCGCGCTGATGACGGGGCGTCGGGTCCTGGAGGAGGGCAGGATCTTCTCGATCTACCCCGAGGGCACCCGCTCCCCCGACGGCCGCCTCTACCGGGGCCGTACCGGCATCGCCCGCCTCACCCTGATGACGGGGGCGCCGGTGGTGCCGTTCGCGATGATCGGCACCGACAAGATCCAGCCGGGCGGCGCGGGCATCCCGCGGCCGGGCCGGGTGACGGTCCGCTTCGGCGAGCCGATGGAGTTCTCCCGTTACGAGGGCATGGACCGGGACCGGTACGTGCTGCGGGCGGTCACGGACTCGGTGATGGCGGAGGTCATGCGACTGTCCGGCCAGGAGTACGTCGACATGTACGCCACCAAGGCGAAGGAAGCGGCGTAACGCCGCACGACGACGGCGCCCCCGTACGGATCGATCCGTACGGGGGCGCCGTCTCGTGTGGCGGGCGTCAGTGCTCGACGCCGTCCGCGAGCTTCTGGCCCTTCAGCAGGAACCAGGCCGCGACCGCCGTCGCCAGGAGGACCACCGCGCCGACGCCGGCCGCGATCCGCAGGCCGTCGACGAAGGCCTCCTGGGCGGCGGAGACCAGCGCGCCGGCCTGGGCCGGGGCGAGCCCCGCGGATGCCTCGACGGCGCCGCCGAGCGAGTCGTGGGCCGCTGCGGCGGTGTCGGCGGGGATGCCGGCCGGGGTGGCGAAGCCCCGGTAGACGCCGGTCACGATGGAGCCGAGGAGCGCGATGCCGAGGGCCGCGCCCAGCTCGTACGCCGTCTCGGAGACCGCGGAGGCGGCGCCGGCCTGCTCCTTGGGCACGCTGGAGAGGATCACGTCGGCGGTGACGGTGAACGCGAAGCCCGCGCCCACGCCGACGACGAGCAGGCTCGCGCCGAGCAGCGGGTAGCCGGTGGACTGCCCGATGGCGGTCAGGGCCGCCAGGGCGAGACCGATGGCGGCGAGACCGCCCGCGACCACGGACCGCACCGTGAACCGCCGGGCGACGTGGCCGGCGATCAGACCGGCCGTCACCGCGCCGATGGCGGCGGGCAGTTCGGCGAATCCGGCCTCCAGCGGCTGCCGGCCCTGGACCAGCTGGAAGAACTGGGACAGGAAGAACACCAGGCCGGACAGGCCCAGGATGGTGAGCAGGTCGGCGAGGACGGCGGCGGAGAAGCCGCGGTTGCGGAACAGCCGCATGTCAAGGAGCGGGGTCGGCAGGGTGAGCTGCCGGCGGACGAACCAGGTCAGGCCGCCGAGGCCCACCAGCGTGGCGACGGCCACGTCGAGGGTGGGGCCGTGCGAGGCGACCTCCTTGATCGCGTAGACGACGCCGATCATGCCGATGAGGGAGAAGCCGACGCTGGGCAGGTCCCAGGGGCCGGGGTTCGGGTTCTTCGACTCGGGGATCAGCTTGACGCCGATGAGGACCAGGACGGCCATCACGGGCAGGTTGATGAGGAAGACCGAGCCCCACCAGAAGTGTTCGAGCAGGAATCCGCCGACGACCGGGCCGACGGCGGCACCGGCCGAGGCCATGGCGCCCCAGATGCCGATGGCGAGGCTGCGCTCGCGCGGGTCGTGGAAGAGGTTGCGGATCAGCGCGAGCGTGGACGGCATGAGGGTGGCGCCGGCGACACCGAGCAGGGCGCGGGCCGCGATCATCATCTCGGGGCTGGTGGCGTAGGCGTTGAGCACGGAGACGGCACCGAAGGCGACGGCGCCGACGAGCAGCAGCTTCTTGCGGCCGATGCGGTCGCCGAGGCTGCCCATCGAGACGAGGAGACCGGCGATGACGAAGGAGTAGACGTCGCCGATCCACAGCAGCTGACTGCCGGAGGGCTTGAGGTCCTCGGAGAGGAACGGGGTCGCCAGGCCGAGTACGGTGGCGTCCACGGCCACCAGCAGGACCGCCAGGACGAGCACGGCGAGGGCGAGCCACCGGCCGGGGCGGCGGACGCCCTCGGTATGGCTCTCGTGCGTGCCCGCACGGGTGACGCTGTCGGTGATCACTTCTCCACGCTCCTGCGCGCTCCGCCGAGCAGCAGCTCGGCGATCATGTACTGGAAGTCCTTGGCTGCGAGCCGCCCGTCCTGCACGGACCAGGCGGCGGCGCCGAAGAGCCCGTAGAGGGCCTCGGTGAGCCAGACGGGGGTCAGGTCGATCCGGAAGACGCCCTGTTCCTGTCCGCGCCGGAAGAGCGCGGAGACCCGGGCGTCGAGGCGGGCCCAGCCCTCGTTCTGCTGGTCGCCCTCGAAGAGCTGGTTCTCGGTGACGAGGAAGGCGAGCAGCGGGGCGACCGGCTCCACTTCGCCGATCAGCCTGCGTACGGCCTCGTCGGCGGGCCCGTCGTCGAGCCCGGCCGCGTCGAGGGCGGACTCGAGCTCTTCGAGACCCATCTGCTCCAGGGCCCGCACGAGCGCGTCCCGGCCGGCGAAGTGCCGGTGCAGGGTGGCGCGGCCGATGCCGGCGGCCCGGGCGACCTCGTCCATGGTGGCGGTCGCCTTGCGGGAGAGCAGGGCAGCGGCGCTGCGGAGCACCTGGGTGCGATCGACTGACATGAGACAACCATACACCGAATGAGACATCAACGTCTCATTCGAAATTACCGTGCCTCACCAGACGGGAAAGGAATGCTGTGGACATGACGAAGCCGCTGCTGCTGATCGACGTGGACGGACCGCTGAACCCCTATGCCGCGCAGCCCGAGCGCTACACCACCCACCGGATGCGGCCGACCGGCTGGACCGGGACCAAGCCGCTGCGGGTGTGGCTGAACCCCGGCCACGGCGAGGAGCTGCTCGCCCTCGCCGAGGCGTACGAACTGGTCTGGGCGACGACGTGGAAGGGCGAGGCGAACGACTGGATCGGGCCGCGGCTGGGGCTGCCCGAGCTGCCGTTCATCGACTGGCCCCAGATGCACGGAAAGGCCCCTCGCGGGACCTTCTGGAAGACGCAGTACATCCTGGAGTACGCGGCGCGGCGGCCCTTCGCCTGGATCGACGACGACATCACGTCGTACGACCACGAGTACGTGGAGCGGAACCACCTCGCCGCCGCCCTGCTGCTGCGCGTCGACGAACGGACCGGGCTGACCCGGCCGGACTTCGACGCGCTCGCGGACTGGGCGGCGGCGCTCTAGGGGTGCGGGGGTGCGGGGATTCAGTTCTTGGCGGTGGCCCAGGCCTGCTGGATGACCAGGTCCGCCTTGACCTCGACCAGCTGTGCCGCGACCGCCGAGGGGGCGGTGCCGCCCCGGCCGCTGCGGGAGGCGAGGGCGCCGGGCACGTCGAGGACCGTGCGGACCTCGGGCGTGAGGTGCTCGGAGATCTTGGCGAACTGCTCGTCCGTCAGCTCGTCGAGCTCCTTGCCCTCCGCCTCGGCGACCTTGACGCACTCGCCGGCCACCTCGTGCGCCACCCGGAACGGCACGCCCTGCCGGACCAGCCACTCGGCGATGTCGGTGGCCAGGGAGAAGCCGGCCGGGGCGAGCTCCTCCATCCGCTCGCGGTGGACGGTGAGGGTGGCCATCATGCCGGTGAAGGCCGGGAGCAGGATCTCCAGCTGGTCGATGGAGTCGAAGACCGGCTCCTTGTCCTCCTGGAGGTCCCGGTTGTAAGCGAGCGGCAGGGCCTTCAGCGTGGCCATCAGGCCGGTCAGGTTGCCGATGAGCCGGCCGGACTTGCCACGGGCCAGCTCGGCGATGTCCGGGTTCTTCTTCTGCGGCATGATCGACGAGCCGGTGGAGAAGGCGTCGTGCAGGGTCACGAAGGAGAACTCCTTCGTGTTCCAGATGATGATCTCCTCCGCGATCCGGGAGATGTTCACCCCGATCATCGCCGTGATGAAGGCGAACTCGGCGACGAAGTCACGGGAGGCGGTGCCGTCGATGGAGTTGCCCGCCGAGCCCCGCTCGAAGCCGAGGTCCTTGGCGACCGCCTCCGGGTCGAGCCCGAGCGAGGAGCCGGCGAGCGCGCCGGAGCCGTAGGGGGAGACGGCGGTCCGGGTGTCCCACTGGCGCAGCCGCTCGGCGTCCCGGGACAGCGCCTGGACGTGGGCGAGGACATGGTGGGCGAAGAGCACCGGCTGGGCGTGCTGGAGGTGGGTCCGGCCCGGCATGGCGACGTCCGGGTGGGCCTCGGCGAGGCCGACCAGGGCGGCCTGGAGGTCGGCGATCAGCCCGCCGATGATCCGGGCGTGGTCCCGCAGGTACATCCGGAAGAGCGTGGCGACCTGGTCGTTGCGGGACCGGCCGGCCCGCAGCTTGCCGCCGAGCTCGGCGCCGAGGCGCTCCAGGAGGCCCCGCTCCAGGGCGGTGTGGACGTCCTCGTCGGCGATGGTGCCGGTGAAGGAGCCGTCGGCGACGTCCGCCTCCAGCCGGTCGAGACCGGCCAGCATGCGGGTCAGCTCGTCCTCGGTGAGCAGCCCGGCCTTGTGCAGCACGCGCGCGTGGGCACGGGAACCGGCGATGTCGTACGGCGCGAGACGCCAGTCGAAGTGGACGGACGCGGACAGCTTCGCCAGGGCCTCGGCGGGTCCGTCGGCGAACCGGCCGCCCCAGAGCCGGACGTCACCGTTGTTGCTGCTCACAGCTGCTGCTCCTCAAGACTGTGGGTGTGCGGCCGCCTCCCCACCGCTGGGGCGAGGAGGCGGCTGTGAACGAGTCGTGCCTACGCCAGGTCACGCTTGGCGGCGATCTTCGCGGAGAGCGCGAAGATGTCGATGAAGCCCTGGGCCTTCGACTGGTCGAAGGTGTCGCCCGTGTCGTAGGTGGCGAGGTTGAAGTCGTAGAGCGACTCCGCGGACTTCCGGCCGGTGACGACGGCGCGGCCGCCGTGCAGGGTCATCCGGATGTCGCCGGTGACGTGCTGGTTGGCCTCGTCGATGAAGCCGTCCAGGGCGCGCTTGAGCGGGGAGAACCACAGGCCGTCGTAGACGAGCTCGCCCCAGCGCTGCTCGACCTGCCGCTTGTAGCGGGCCAGCTCGCGCTCGACGGTGACGTTCTCCAGCTCCTGGTGGGCGGTGATCAGGGCGATCGCGCCGGGAGCCTCGTACACCTCGCGGGACTTGATGCCGACGAGCCGGTCCTCGACCATGTCGATCCGGCCGATGCCCTGGGCGCCGGCGCGCTCGTTGAGCTGCTGGATCGCCTGGAGGACGGTGACGGGCTTGCCGTCGATGGCGACCGGGACGCCCTCCTTGAAGGAGATGACGACCTCGTCGGCCTCGCGGGCGACCGCCGGGTTCTGGGTGTACTCGTAGATGTCCTCGATCGGGGCGTTCCAGATGTCCTCGAGGAAGCCGGTCTCGATGGCGCGGCCGAAGACGTTCTGGTCGATGGAGTACGGGGACTTCTTGGTGGTGGCGATCGGCAGGTTCGCCTTCTCGGCGAAGGCGATGGCCTTGTCCCGGGTCATCGCGTAGTCACGGACCGGGGCGATGCACTTGAGGTCCGGGCCGAGGGCCTGGATGCCGACCTCGAAGCGCACCTGGTCGTTGCCCTTGCCGGTGCAGCCGTGGGCGACGATCGAGGCGTTGTGCTTGTGGGCGGCGGCGACCAGGTGCTTGACGATGGCCGGCCGGGAGAGGGCGGAGACCAGCGGGTAGCGGTCCATGTAGAGGGCGTTGGCCTTGATCGCCGGGAGGCAGTACTCGTCGGCGAACTCGTCCTTGGCGTCCGCGACCTCGGCCTCGACCGCACCACAGGCGAGCGCGCGCTTGCGGATGACGTCCAGGTCCTCGCCGCCCTGGCCGACGTCCACGGCGACGGCGATGACCTCGGCACCCGTCTCCTCGGCGATCCAGCCGATGGCGACGGAGGTGTCCAGGCCGCCCGAATAGGCGAGTACGACGCGCTCGGTCACGGGGTTCTCCTTACCTTGCAACCACTGATGGGTATAACTATGCAGTCCTCCGTATGTTTTGTCAACGGGCCTGCGTGGAGCGCCTGCGCGAGCGGAAAAATCGCAGGCGGGACGGGGTGCGGGGGCCCTACGCTCCGTGCATGACGAGCGAGGAGCCGCCGCTGGACGCGGCGATACGAGGGCTCGCGCGCGGGCGCGCGCCCGCCCGGGTGCTGAGGGACGTGTGGCGGCCGGGCACGTGGACCGAGCTGGACGCGCGCATCCGGTCCGGCCACACCTGGACCCGGTTCGAGCGCCCCACCCACGACTGGCTGAGGGCCACCGGCCCCGCCGTCACGCCCGGCGGGCCCCGGCCCACCGAAGGGCAGCTGATCCTCGCGCTGTGCGCGGGCGAGGGACTCGTCCGCGAGGCGGCGCTCGCCCACGCCCCCGGGCGGCCCGCCGTGCTCCCGCTCGTGGCCGTCCGCACGGCCGACTGGGCCGATCCGGTCCGTGCGCGGGCCCGCCACGTCCTGGCCGCGGCCCTGCCCGGGGCCGACGACCGCACGCTCGCCGTCACCGTCCCGGTGATCCTCCGGGTCGGGCGCCGGCTGCGCGGCGCCGAGGCCACCGCGCTGCTGCGGGATTTCCTGCGCACCGCCCCGGCCGCCACCGTCACCGCCCTGCTGCTCAACCGGGACCGGCCCACCCGGCGGCTCGCCCTGGACCTCGCGGTCGAGCGAGGACTGCTCGGACCCGGCGAGCTGGCCCGGCTGGCCGCGTACGACGAGGACGTGGCCGTACGGGACCGGGCCGCCGGCGCCGCGCTGGCCGCGGGCGTCCCCGACGAGACGCTGCCCCTGCTGCTCGGCGCCCGCGCCGGCGAGGTGCGCTCGGCCGGGGTGACCGCGCTGCGCGGGGCCGGCCGGGCCGCCGAGGCCGAGCCGTTCCTCCACGACCGCTCGGCGCTCGTGCGGGCCTGCGCCCGCTGGGTACTGCGACAGGACGGGCGGGACCCGCTGGCCCTGTACCGGGCGGCCTGCGCGGACCCGGCGACCGTGCCCGACCGGGCACCGCTCGGGCTCGCGGAGTGCGGCGAGCGGTCGGCCGACCTTCCGTCGCTCTGGGAGCTGACCGGTCACGAGCGCGCGACGGTCCGGTCCTCGGCCGTCGCGGGACTGCGCGTGCTCGAGGTCGCCGACCACGCCCGGCTGCTGCCCCTGCTCGACGACCCCGCGCCCGGTGTCGTACGGGAGGCGGCGCGGGCCCTGCTGCCCTGGGCGGACCGCCTGCCCGAGGACGAACTCCTGCGGCGCACCGGCCCCGAACAGCCGCTGCACGTCCGCGTCCGCGCGCTGCGGCTGCTGCGCGAGCACGGCACGGCTGCCTACGAGGAGACGGCCCGGCGGCTCACGGAGGACCCCGATCCGGTGGCGCGGCTGCGGTTCCGGCGGGCCCTCGGCATCGAGGAGGCCCGACCGCGGCCGGCGGACGGCCGCACCCGGTTCTGGCGCTTCTGACCGTCCGGGGCGCCGTTGGGCGTGCGGGGAGAATGATCGTCACGGGAAAAACGCAGCACGCATGGACGGTCGTCTCCCCGGCTTCATCGAGGCCCAGCCGCTGTTCTTCACCGCGACCGCGCCACTCGCCGGTGACGCCTAAGGGAACCTCTCCCCCAAGGGGCGCCGGGGACGCTGGTCGTCCTCGACGAACTGACGCTCGTCTACGTGGACTTCGGCGGCAGCGCCGCCGAGACCGTCGCCCATCTGCGCGAGCCGGGGAACGGGCGGATCACCCTCATGTGGACCTCGCTCTCGGGCCGCCGACGGTGGTGCGGGTGCACGGCACCGGCGAGGCCGTGCTCCGCGACGACCCGCGCTCCCCCGAGCTGTTCGCCCGCTTCCCCGCGGAGGCCGTCGAAGGGCAGGGCGGGGTGCGGGCGATCGTCGTGGTGCACGCCCGGCGGATCAGCGACGCCTGCGGGTTCGCCGTACCGCTGATGGAGTACCGGGAGGAGCGCCGGCTCCACGCGGACTACTTCCACCGCACGTCGGAGGAGGAGTTCGACGCGTACTGCGCGCGCAGGTGGCGACCAGCCTCGACGGGCTTCCCGGACTGCCGCTTCCGCTGCCGCCGCTCCCCCGTACGGCCTCGTGACCTGGCGGCCGTCCGGCGGCCCGCCTAGCGTCGCGCCATGCGTACCCTTCTCGCGCTCGGCGCCCTGGCCGCGACGCTGGCCGCGCCCGGACCCGTGCCGCTGCCCGCGCGGATGGCGGACACCGGCGGCGGCTCGCAGCTGATCACCGCCGTGGCCGCGGACACCGCCGCCACGACCGGCACCCTCACCTGGTGGGACCGGCGCGGCGGACGGTGGGTGAAGGCGGGATCGGCGCCCGCACGGTTCGGCGCGAAGGGGCTCGCCGAGGGCAGCCGGCGGCGGCAGGGCACGAACACCACGCCGACGGGGCTCTACGACCTGCCGTACGCCTTCGGGATCGAACCGGCCCCGGCCGGGACGGCGTACCGCTACGCGCGGGTGACCGACCGGTCCTGGTGGTGCCAGGACAACGACGCGCGCGCCTACAACCGGTGGGTGGAGGGGCTGCCCCGGGACTGCCGGGCGGCCGAGGCCGAACACCTCGTCACGTACGGCACGCAGTACGCGTACGCGCTCGTCGTCGGCTTCAACTACGAGCGCCCGGTGCGCGGGCGCGGCGCGGGCATCTTCCTGCACGTGAACGGGCGCGGGGCGACGGCCGGTTGCGTGTCCGTGCCGAAGGACGCGATGCGGCGGATCCTGGCCTGGGCCGATCCGGCCCGCCGGCCGCACGTCGCCGTCGGCACGCGGGGCGGGCCGACGGCGATCACGAACTACTAGGCCGTGTCCGGAAAGCAGCGCCGTCTGACCGCAGGGCAGGGCCCGCGGCGTCTGGTGCGTGCGATCGCAAGGCGGAGGGTCGCCCTCGTACTGGGCGTACGTGGGTGATCCCGACAACGCAGCGAGCGTGCGTGCCAGGGGTCGCGGGCCAGGCGGGACCTTACGGACACGGCCTGGCGTCGGCTAGCGCTCCTTCTGCGCGAGGCGGAGGAGGTGGTCGGCGAGGGCCTGGCCGCCGACCGGGTCGCGGGAGATGAGCAGCAGGGTGTCGTCACCCGCGATGGTGCCGAGGATGGCGTGGAGTTCGGCCTGGTCGATGGCCGACGCGAGGAACTGGGCGGCGCCCGGCGGAGTGCGGAGCACCACCAGGTTGGCCGAGGCCTCGGCGGAGATCAGCAGTTCGCCGGAGAGGCGGCGCATGCGCTCCTCCTTGGCGGACTCCCCCAGCGGGGCCTGCGGGGTGCGGAAGCCGCCCTCGCTGGGCACGGCGTAGATGAGCTCGCCGCCGGTGTTGCGGATCTTCACCGCGCCGAGCTCGTCGAGGTCACGGGAGAGCGTCGCCTGGGTGACGCTCAGCCCGTCGTCGGCGAGCAGCTTGGCCAGCTGGCTCTGCGAGCGCACCGGCTGCCGGTTGAGGATGTCGACGATCCTGCGGTGGCGTGCGGTGCGGGTCTGCGGAACCGACGGCCCTCCGTGCTCGATTTCCTGCGCGTCGGTCATCGTCGTCTCATTCTCCGGTTCGTCCTTGCCCGTTCGCCACGTCGAGGACACCGGGCAGGGCCTGGAGGAAGGCGTCCACCTCCGCGTCGCCGATGACGAGCGGCGGCATGAGCCGTACGACATCGGGGGCGGGCGCGTTCACCAGGAGACCGGCGTCCTGAGCCGCCTGCTGCACCTGCGGCGCGAGGGACTCGGTGAGCACGATACCCAGCAGAAGGCCCGAGCCACGGACGTGGGAGACCAGTGGGTGACCCGAAGCCTCGATTCCGTCGCGCAGCTTCTCGCCGAGCCGCTTGACCTCGTCGAGGCGGCCGTCGGCGGCGAGGGTGTCGATCACGGCGAGTCCGGCGGCGCAGGCGACCGGGTTGCCGCCGAAGGTGGTGCCGTGGTGGCCGGGCGTGAACAGCTCGGCCGCCGCGCCGAAGGCGACGGTGGCGCCGATCGGCAGGCCGCCGCCGAGGCCCTTGGCCAGGGTGACGACATCGGGGTCGACGCCCTCGTGCGCCTGGTGCTCGAACCAGTGTCCGGTCCGGCCGATGCCGGTCTGGACCTCGTCGAGGACGAGCAGGGTGCCGGTGGCGCGGGTGATCTCCCGGGCGGCCTTCAGGTAGCCGGCGGGCGGGACGACGACGCCGTTCTCGCCCTGGACGGGCTCGATGATGACGAAGGCGGTGTCCTCGGTGACGGCGGCGCGCAGGGCGTCGACGTCTCCGTACGGGACGTGGGTGACGTCGCCGGGCAGCGGCAGGAACGGGGTCTGCTTGCCGGGCTGGCCGGTGAGGGCGAGGGCGCCCATGGTCCGGCCGTGGAAGCCGCCGCTGGTGGCGACCATGTGGCGCCGGCCGGTGAGCCGGCCGAGCTTGAAGGCGCCTTCGTTGGCCTCGGCGCCGGAGTTGCAGAAGAAGACCTTGCCGGGGCGGCCGAAGAGTCCGAGGAGGCGTTCGGCGAGGGCGACGGGCGGCTCGGCGACGAACAGGTTGGAGACGTGGCCGAGGGAGGCGATCTGCCGGGAGACGGCGTCGACGACGGCCGGGTGCGCGTGGCCGAGGGCGTTGACGGCGATGCCGCCGACGAAGTCGAGGTATTCCCTGCCGTCGGCGTCCCAGACCTTGGCGCCCTCGCCGCGGACCAGCGGCAGCCGGGGCGTGCCGTAGTTGTCCATCAGCGCGTCCTGCCACCGCTGGGTCAGGTCGGCGTTGCTCATCACGACTCCCCCTTCGTCTCGTCGGGCACGACCATCGTGCCGATGCCTTCGTCCGTGAAGATCTCCAGCAGGATCGAGTGCTGGACGCGGCCGTCGATGACGCGGGCCGTGGTGACGCCGTTGCGCACGGCGTGGAGGCAGCCCTCCATCTTGGGGACCATGCCGCTGGAGAGCTCGGGAAGGAGTTTCTCCAGCTGGCTCGCGGTGAGCCGGCTGATGACCTCGTCGCTGTGGGGCCAGTCCTCGTAGAGGCCCTCGACGTCGGTCAGGACCATCAGCGTTTCGGCGCCCAGCGCCGCAGCGAGTGCCGCAGCCGCCGTATCAGCATTGACGTTGTAGACATGGTCGTCGTCCTGGGAGCGGGCGATGGAGGAGACGACGGGGATCCGTCCGTCGTCGAGGAGCGCCTGGATGGCGCCGGTGTCGATGGCGGTGATCTCGCCGACCCGGCCGATGTCGACCGGCTCGCCCGCGATCACCGGCTGGTGTTTGGTGGCGGTGATGGTGTGGGCGTCCTCGCCGGTGAGGCCGACGGCGAAGGCGCCGTGCCGGTTGAGCAGGCCGACGAGCTCGCGCTGGACCTGGCCGGCGAGGACCATCCGTACGACGTCCATGGCCTCGGCGGTGGTGACCCTGAGGCCGGCCTTGAACTCGCTGACCAGGCCCGCCCGGTCGAGCGCCGCGCTGATCTGGGGGCCGCCGCCGTGCACGACGACCGGCTTGAGACCGGCGTGGCGCAGGAAGACGACGTCCTGGGCGAAGGCGGCCTTGAGGTCGTCGTCGATCATGGCGTTGCCGCCGAACTTGATGACGACGGTCTTGCCGTGGTGGCGGGTGAGCCAGGGCAGCGCCTCGATGAGGATCTGCGCCTTGGGCAGGGCCTTGTGCTTCCGCGTGGTGTTGGTCATGACGAGTACGCGCTGTTCTCGTGGACGTAGTCGGCGGTGAGGTCGTTGGCCCAGATGACGGCGGACTCGGACCCGGCGGCGAGGTCGGCGGTGATGACGACCTCCCGGTAGCGCATGTCGACGAGCTCGCGGTCCTCGCCGACGGAGCCGTTCCGGCACACCCAGACGCCGTTGATGGCGACGTTGAGCTCGTCGGGCTCGAAGGCGGCGGAGGTGGTGCCGATGGCGGAGAGCACCCGGCCCCAGTTGGGGTCCTCGCCGTGGATGGCGCACTTGAGGAGGTTGTTGCGGGCGATGGACCGGCCGACCTCGACGGCGTCGTCCTCGGTGGCCGCGTTGATCACCTCGATCCGGATGTCCTTGCTGGCGCCCTCGGCGTCACCGATGAGCTGGCGGGCGAGGTCGGCGCAGACCTCCCGCACGGCCTCGGCGAAGTCGTCCTGGGCCGGGGTGACGCCAGCGGCGCCGGAGGCGAGCAGGAGGACGGTGTCGTTGGTGGACATGCAGCCGTCGGAGTCGACCCGGTCGAAGGTGAGCCGGGTGGCCTGCCGGAGCGCGGAGTCCAGGTCCTTGGCGTCGACGTCGGCGTCGGTGGTGAGGACGACGAGCATGGTGGCGAGGCCGGGGGCGAGCATGCCCGCGCCCTTGGCCATGCCGCCGACCGTCCAGCCGTCCTTGCCGGCGACGGCGGTCTTGTGGACGGTGTCGGTGGTCTTGATGGCGATGGCGGCCTTCTCGCCGCCGTGCTCGGAGAGCTCGCCCGCGGCCTTCTCGACGCCGGGGAGGAGCTTGTCCATGGGGAGCAGGACGCCGATGAGGCCGGTGGAGGCGACGGCGACCTCGCCGGCGCCGATGACCGTGCCCTGGGCGCTGAGGACCTCGGCCACCTTCTCGGCGGTGGCGTGGGTGTCCTGGAAGCCCTTCGGGCCGGTGCAGGCGTTGGCGCCGCCGGAGTTGAGGACGACGGCGGTCAGCTCGCCGTCGGCGAGGACCTGCTGGGACCACAGGACGGGGGCGGCCTTGACGCGGTTGGAGGTGAAGACTCCCGCGGCGGCGCGGCGCGGCCCGGTGTTGACCACGAGGGCCAGGTCGGGGTTGCCGTTCTCCTTGATCCCGGCCGCGATGCCCGCGGCCGTGAATCCCTTCGCTGCGGTGACGCTCATGGAGCGACTCCAATCGTGGAAAGTCCGGTGTCCTCGGGCAGCCCGAGGGCGATGTTCATGCTCTGCACCGCGCCGCCGGCGGTGCCCTTGGTGAGGTTGTCGATGGCGCTGATCGCGATGATCCGGTGCACGGCCTCGTCGTAGGCGACCTGGACCTGTACGGCGTTGGAGCCCTGGACGGACGCCGTGGAGGGCCACTGGCCCTCGGGCAGCAGGTGGACGAACGGCTCGTCCGCGTAGGCCTTCTCGTACGCGGCGCGCAGGCTCTCGGCGGTGACGCCGGGCCGGGCGGGGGCCGAGCAGGTGGCGAGGATGCCGCGCGGCATGGGCACGAGGGTCGGCGTGAAGGACACGGCCACCCGTTCGCCGGCCACGGCGCTGAGGTTCTGGATCATCTCGGGGGTGTGCCGGTGGCCGCCGCCGACGCCGTACGGGGTGACGTTGCCCATGACCTCGCTGCCGAGCAGGTGCGGCTTGAGGGCCTTGCCCGCGCCGGAGGTGCCGGTGGCGGCGACGATCACCGCTTCCGGCTCGGCGAGCCCGTCCGCGTAGGCGGGGAAGAGCGCGAGCGAGACGGAGGTGGGGAAGCAACCGGGCACCGCGACGCGCTTGGACCCCTCCAGCGCGGCGCGGGCACCCGGCAGTTCGGGCAGGCCGTAGGGCCAGGTGCCGGCGTGGGGGGAGCCGTAGAACCTCTCCCAGTCGGCGGAGTCGGAGAGCCGGAAGTCGGCGCCCATGTCGATGACGAGCGTGTCCGGGCCGAGCTGCTCGGCGACGGCGGCGGACTGGCCGTGCGGGAGCGCGAGGAAGACGACGTCATGCCGACGGCCCCGGCCCGCGAGGACCTCGGCGGTGGTGTCCTCCAGGACGCGGTCGGCGAGCGGCAGCAGGTGCGGCTGGAGTCCGCCGAGTCGCTGACCGGCGTTGGAGTGGGCGGTCAGGGCGCCGATCTCGACCTGGGGGTGGGCGAGGAGCAGGCGCAGGAGCTCTCCGCCCGCGTATCCGCTCGCGCCCGCGACTGCTGCTCGTACCGTCATGGAAACCCTCCTCATGGATGGCATGACTATACGCGTGACCGCAGGTTTATGCAAAGACTTCCGCTGTCACATCCGCACGGCCCGGAGCGTCAGGGCACTGCACCGACGATTCCGCACGACCGCCGCCGGCGGTCCCGACGAGGAGTGAGGCCCGATGAGCGGTGAGGCCGGATGAACGAGGAGACCTTTCTGACCGCGCGGTTCGACGCGCAGGAGGAGCGGCTGCGGGCCGTGGCCCGGCGGATGCTCGGGGGGTGCGCGGAGGCGGACGAGGCCCTCGCCGAGGCGCGGGCGGAGGTCGGCGAGGGGCTGCGGGAGTGGCTGGTGACGGTGGTGGGGCGGGCGTGCGTGCGGCGGCTGCAGCGCCGGGCGGGCCTGGAGCCGCCGCGGGCGGCGGACCCGGACGGCGTGGATCCCGTCTGGCTCGGGCTGCTCGTCCTCCTGGAGGGTCTCGAGCGCGGCGAGCGTCTCGCCTATGTGCTGCACGACCTCTTCGGACTGTCCCTCGACGACACGGCGCGGATCACCGGCGGCACCCCCGAGGAGGCGGGCCGGCGCGCGAGGTCGGCCCGGCTGCGGGTGCGGGGCCCCGGTCCCGGTCCCGGCGGGGATCCGGCGCGGCAGCGGGCCGCGATGGAGCGCTTCCTGTCCGCCGCCCGCGCCCGCGACCCGCGCGCCCTCGCCGCCGCCCTCCACCCGGAGGTGGTGGCCCATTGCGCCCACGGCCCGGTCCACGGCGCCGGCGCGGTCGCCGAGCGGGCTGCGGTCGCCCTCGCCGGGACGGCCGGGACGGCCGGGACGATCCGACCGGCCCTGGTCGACGGCGCCCTCGGGGTGGTCGCCTTCACCGCCGGCCGCCCGGTCGTGGCGGTGGCCCTCACCCTGCGCGACGAGCGCATCACGGCCCTGGACATCACGACGGGCGAGGAGGGCGTACGGGCCCTGGAGCTGAGGTTCCCGGACGGCTGAGGGGTGGTGGGGCCGGAGGGCCGGTCGCGGCTCTACGCCTGCGGGGGCACGACTCTGGCGGCGGCCTCGCGACCTGCGGGGCCAGCCGGGGACGGCGGCTCGCCACCCGAGGGGGCCGGCCTCGCACACGGCGAGAGCGGCCTCTCTGCGCCGCTTCGGCCGGGCCGAGGCGGGGCGGGGAGGCCCTGCCCTACCTCGGGCCGGCGGGGCGGGCGGGGCTGGGCGGAGCGGTTCGGCCCGAGGCGGCTCGGCCCGAGGCGACTCGACCCGAGGCGGCTCGGAGCGGCCCAGACCGAAGCGGCTCGACCGCCCCGGGGGCTACGCCCTGCGCTACGGCCTGGCCCGGAGCGGCCCAGCCCAGAGCGGTTCGACCCCGTCCGCGGCGGGTCGGCCCCGCACCCGCCCCGTCCTCGACAGAGGCGCCCCGACCAAAATCGGATGCGCCCGGCCCGCCCCGCCCCTTACCCTCAGCCCCATGTCTACGCCCCGAATTTCCTAGCTGAGGACCCGCTACCACGCCACCCGTGTGTCCTTCAGTCTGTTCGGAGCGTTATCCCATGATCACCGTCCGCGGTGTCGACGTGCGCGTCGGCGCCCGTCTCCTGCTGTCCGATCTCTCCTTCCACATCGCGCCCGGCGACCGCGTCGGCCTCGTCGGCCGCAACGGCGCCGGGAAGACCACCCTCCTGCACACCCTGGCCGGGCTGCGCGCCCCGGCCGCCGGCAGCGTCGCGCGCACCGGTCCCGTCGCGCTTCTCGCGCAGGACTCGCGCGCCGCCGACCCCTCGGTGACGGTCACCGACCGCATCCTGTCGGCGCGGGGCATGGACGTCGCCGTCCGCCGGCTGCGCGAGGCCGCCGACCGGCTCGCCGAGCGGGCGGACGCCCGTGCGATGGACGCCTACGGCCGCGCCGAGGCCGCGTTCGAGGCCTGCGGCGGATACGCGGCCGAGGCCGAGGCGGCCCGGGTCGCCGCCGGTCTCGGGCTGCCCGCGGAGGCGATGGCGCGGCCCGTCGGCACCCTGTCGGGCGGACAGAAGCGGCGCGTCGAGCTGGCGCGGATCCTGTTCGCCGAGCACGGCCGCGAGGGCACGCTGCTCCTGGACGAGCCGACCAACCACCTCGACGCGGACTCGGTCGGCTGGCTGCGCGGCTTCCTCTCCGCGCACCAGGGCGGCCTGGTCGTCATCAGTCATGAACTCGACCTGATCGCCGCCACCGTCAACCGGGTCTTCCACCTCGACCCGCTGCGCACGACCGTCGACGTCCACAACACCGGCTGGGCCGCCTACCTCGCCCAGCGGGACGCCGACGAGCGCCGCCGGACCCGCGAGCGCGCCAACGCCGAGCGCAAGGCCGCGGCGCTGCACGCACGGGCCGACCGGATGAAGGCCCGCTCGTCGACCTCGGTCACCGCCCGCAGCATGGCCCGCCGGGCCGACCGGCTGCTGGACGGCCTGGAGGAGGTGCGACGTACCGACAAGGTGGCACGGATCCGGCTGCCGGAACCGGCGCCCTGCGGTCGTACGCCGCTGGGCGCGATCTCCCTCACCAAGGGGTACGGCTCCGGCCGGCCGGTCCTCGACGGGGTCGACCTCGCGGTGGACCGGGGCGGCCGGCTGGTCGTCCTCGGGCTCAACGGCGCGGGGAAGACGACCCTGCTGCGGCTGCTCGCGGGCCGCGAGACCCCCGACGCGGGGCGGGTGGTGCACGGACACGGCCTGCGGATCGGCTACTTCGCCCAGGAACACGAGACGCTCGACCCGGACCGCACGGTCCGGGAGAACCTGGCCGCGGCGGCGCCGGACCTGACCGACGGGGAGGTGCGGAGCGTGCTCGGCGCCTTCCTGTTCCGGGGCGACGACGCCGACAAGCCGGCCCGGGTCCTCTCGGGCGGCGAGAAGACCCGGCTCGCCCTGGCGGGTCTGGTGCACTCGGGCGCGAACGTGCTGCTGCTCGACGAGCCGACGAACAACCTCGACCCGGCCTCGCGCGACGAGGTCCTGGCCGCCGTGGGAACGTACCCGGGCGCGATCGTCATGGTGACCCACGACGAGGGTGCGATCGACGCGCTGCGTCCGGAGCGGGTGCTGCTGCTTCCGGACGCGGAGGAGGACCTGTGGAACGAGGGCTACCGGGAGCTGGTCACCCTCTCCTGACGGCCTTCACCCCTGCACCCCTGCACCCCTTCACCGCTTGACCGCTTCACCGCCTTCAGGACGACGAACTTCGGTTCGCTCGCGACCAGTTCGGCGTTGCCGAAGATCCGCCGCAGGGTGACGTGGTAGCCGAGGTGCCGGTTGCCGACCACCCACAGCTCCCCGCCGGACCGCAGGGCCCGGCGGGCGTCGGCGAACATGCGGCGGGCGGTGCGGTCGGTCGTGGCCTGGTGGCTGTGGAACGGCGGGTTGTTGAGTACCAGGTCGACCGACTCGGGCTCGGCATCGGCGAGGCCGTCCCCGACGACGAACCGGGCCTTGCGCCCCTCCCCCGCCTGCGTACGGAAGTTCTCCTCGGCGGAGGCGACGGCCTGGTACGACTCGTCGGTGAAGAGCAGCTCGGCCTCCGGCTCGGCGAGCGCGACGGCGAGCCCGACGACGCCGTTGCCGCAGCCGAGGTCGACGACCGTGGACCGGCCGAGGCCCGTGGGCAGGTTCCGCAGCAGGAAGCGGGTGCCGATGTCGAGCCGGTCGGCGCAGAAGACGCCGGCCTGGTTGACGACGGTGCGCCCGGCGAGCCCGGCCGGCGCGTCCGCCGGCAGCGCGTACCGGTACGGCCAGGGGTTCTCGCCCCGCGCCGCTCCGGGCGCGGGCGTGGTGTGGATGAGCCGGGCCTTCTTCACGGCGAGGGAGGTGCGGGTGGGGCCGAGGATCGTCTCGAACAGCTTCAGCGTCGAGGTGTGGATCTCCTTCACCATGCCCGTGCCGACGATCACCGTCCCCTCGTGCACGGCGGGGGCGAGCCGGTGCAGCTGGTCCTCCAGGAGCGCGAGGCTCTTGGGCACGCGGACGAGCAGCACGTCGACCCGCTCGGGCGGCGGGTCCTGCGTCGTGAGCAGCCGTACCGCGTCCGGGGCGGCCCCCGAGCGGGCCAGGTTCTCGCCGGTGGCGCTCCTCCCGAGGTACGAGTCGGAGATCTGCACCAGTTCTCCGGTGCCCGCGCAGGCGCCGGCGCCGGCGAGCGCGGTGACGAGCGCGCCCCACCGGTCCCCCACCACGACGACGGTCCCGGACAGATCGGTGCCGGCCTCGGCGAGGTGGTCGAGCAGATACGCGTCGGCGGCGTCCCAGGCGCGCAGCGGGTCGCGCGGGTCGGCGGGGAAGCGGGTGAGCGGGAAGGTGCCCCATGACGTGGTCAGACGGTTCATCGTGCCCCCAGGCTAGCCGGTCGGGCACCGCCCACCGGACGCCGCCGGACGCCCCGCCCACCCCGGCTCGTCCCTCAGCCCACCGCCGCCCCCAACTGCAGGTGCCACAGCCCCGGCCGACCCGTCAGGGTGACGGTCGACAGCGGGCGGACGTCGACGTTCCAGTACGTGGCGGGCGGGGCCTTCAGGGCGTAGACGAGGGCGGCGCGCACCACGGCGGGTTCGGCGACGGCGACGATCGCGCCGTCGTCGGCGGGCCGGGTGTCGAGCCAGCCGCCGACCCGGACGATGAAGGACAGCAGCGTCTCGCCGCCGTGCGGGGCGGTGCGCGGGTCGGTGAGCCAGGCGTCGACGGCCGCCGGTTCGAGGGCGGCGACCTCGGCGAGGGTGAGTCCGCGCCAGCGGCCCATGTCGCAGTCGCGCAGGGCCGGCTGCGCGAGCGGGGCGTAGCCGAGGGCGGTGCCGGTGGCGCGGCTGCGCGGGGTCGGGGAGCAGTAGCGGAGCTCGGCCGCGCCGAGCGGAATCAGCCGGGGCGCGGCGAGCTGCACCTCGTACCAGCCGGCCTCGTCGAGCGGCCGGTCGTCGTCGAAGCGTTCGGCGAGCAGGGAGGAGCTGCGCGCCGCCGCGACGAGCGTGACCCGAAGACCCATGGCCGCGATCGTGAGGCCGGTGGGTCAGCAGGTCAAGGGGTCATTTCCCGGCTCGGAGCGAATCGTGACTCACTGCTGTCCGAGAGCCATCCAGATGTCCGGATTCCGCAGTGGCGCGAATCCGACCTTCTCGTACACGCCGTGGGCGTCGGCGGTGGCGAGCATGATGCGGCGCAGCCCGTACGGCTCCAAGTGGTCGCGGACGGCGGCGGCCAGGGCGGTGCCGAGGCCGGTGCCGCGGGCCGGCCGGTCGACGTAGACGTCGCAGAGCCAGGCGAAGGTGGCGTAGTCGGTGACGACCCGGGCATAGGCGGCCATCGCGCCGCTCCGCCGGTCGTAGGCCCCGAAGTTGAGGGATCCGGCGATGGCCCGGTCCTGCTTTTCCCGAGGTCGGCCCATGGCCCAGTAGGAGTCGGTGGAGAGCCAGTGGTGGACGCGGGCGGCGTCGATGCGGGCGGGGTCGGCTGAGATCTCGTACGCCCCGTGCATGACGGTGTCGTACGCGGCTGCGGAGTCGCTCATGGGCGCAGGGTGCCAGGGCCGCGGTCCCGTGTCAGGCGAATATCCCCGGGGCGATGGCCACCGCGGGGACCGCGACGGCCGCGGCGGGAACCGCCTCCCGCCTCACCCGGTGAGCTCGTCGATCGCGGTCCGCAGCCGGCGGACGCCCTCGATGATCTCCGCGGGCCCGGCGACACCCGCGAAACTCAGCCGGATGTGGCCGGCGGGCGGTTCGGCGGCGAAGTAGGGGCGGCCGGGGGCGACGGCGACTCCGGCGCGCAGGGCGGTGGGGAGGAGCGCCGCTTCGGGGAGGGTGTCGGGGAGGCGGAGCCAGAGGTGGTAGCCGCCGGACGGGATGTGGGGCAGGGCGAGTTCGGGGAGGTGGAGCGCGACGGCGCCGGTCATGGTGTCGCGGCGGTTCTTCAGCTCCTGGGTGACCGCCCTCAGGTGGCGGCTCCAGGCGGGCGAGCCGACGAGTTCGAGGGCGGCTTCCTGGAGGGGGCGGGGGACGAAGAAGCTGTCGACGACCTGGATGGCGCGGAGCCGTTCGAGGACGGGGCCGCGGGCGGCGAGGGCGCCGACCCGGAGGCTCGCCGAAGTGATCTTGGTAAGGGAGCAGACGTGGACGACGACGCCGTCGGGGTCGTCGGCGGCGAGGGTCGGGGGCAGCGGGGCGGAGTCCTCGTGGACGAGGCGGCGGGCGAAGTCGTCCTCGATGACGAAGGCGCCGGCGGCGCGGGCGATGCGCACGACGGCGGCCCGCCGTTCGACGGGGAGGGCCGCGCCGGTGGGGTTCTGGAAGAGCGGCTGGCAGACGACGACGCGGGCGCCGGTGGCACGGAAGGCGGCTTCGAGGAGGTCGGGGCGGATGCCGTCGGCGTCGGTGGGGACGGGGACGGGGCGCAGTCCGGCGGAGCGGGCGACGGCGAGCATGCCCGGATAGGTGGGCGATTCGACGAGGACGGGGGTGCCGGGCGGGGCGAGGGCGCGCAGGGCGGTGGTGAGGGCGGACTGGCCGCCCGCGGTGATGAGGATCTCGGCGGCGGTGACGCTGCCGCCGACCTCGCGGGCGAACCAGGCGCGCAGGTCGGTGAGACCGTCGGCAGGCGGCCGGCCCCAGGCGCCGGGGCGGCGGCCGGCCCGGGCGAGGGCGGCGGCGAGGGCGCGTTCGGGCTGGAGGACGGGGTGGAGGTAGCCGCCGTTGAACTCGACGACGCCGGGCGGCGGCGCGGCGAGGGTGACGAGGACGCCGGAGGCGTCGACGGACCGGGGGACGAGTTCGGTGGCCGTGTCGGCGCTGAGGGCGAGCTCCTGCCAGGAGGTGTCTCCGGCGGCGGGGGCGGCGGTGCGGGTGTCGGCGCGGTAGGCGCCGGCGCCGGGCCGGGTGACGACGAGGCCTTCGGAGGCGAGCTGGGCGAGGGCGCGGGTGACGGTGACCGGGGAGACGCGATAGCGCTCGACGAGGGCCCGACTCGACGGCAGCTTCTCCCCTGGGGAGTAGCGGTTGAGCTCCGCCTTCAGGGATTTCGCCAGGCCCGCGACACTGCTACGCTCGTGCATGACAGCACAGAATAGCGCTACTACTCCGAGCACGATAGCGGTCGCGACTCCCCGAGACGCCGCCGGATCGACCGGCCCCGCGTCCGTCGCTGCCCCCGTCGCCGCCGGAGCCACCACGGACGGGTCCACGGCCACCGGATCCACGGCCACCGGATCCACGGCCGACGGGTCCCCGGCCGACGGATCCCCGGCCGCGAGCCGGGGCACCCTGCTCGCCGCGCTCGGCGTGCTCTCCTTCTCGCTGACCTTCCCCTCCACCGTCTGGGGCCTGGAGAGCTTCGGCCCCTGGTCTCTGGTCGCCGTCCGCTCGGTGCTCGCCGCGCTGATCGCGGGCGCCTTCCTCCTGGTGGGCCGGGTGCCGCTGCCGGAGCGGCGCCACTGGGCCGGGCTCGCCGTTGTCGCGGGCGGTGTGGTGGTCGGCTTCCCGCTCCTGACGACCCTGGCGCTGCAGACCTCGACCACCTCGCACGCCGCCGTCGTGGTGGGTCTGCTGCCGCTCACCACGGCGACCTTCGCCGCGATCCGCACGGGGCGACGCCCGTCCCGTACGTTCTGGATCGCGGCGGTCTCCGGAGCCGTGGTCGTGCTCGCCTTCACCCTCCAGCAGAGCGGCGGCGCGCTGTCGACCGGCGACCTCTACCTGTTCGGCGCGCTGCTGGTGTGCGCCGCCGGCTACACCGAGGGCGGCCGGCTCGCGCGGCTGATGCCGGGCTGGCAGGTGATCGGCTGGGCGCTGGTGTTCTGTCTGCCGCTGATGGCGGTGGGCTCGGCGGTGGCCCTCGCACACGAGCCGGTGCGTCTGACGGCGCACGGTGTCGTCGGGCTCGTCTGGGTGGCGGCCGGCTCCACCTTCTTCGGCCTGTACGTCTGGTACCGGGGCATGGCGGCGATCGGCATCCCGCGCGCCAGCCAGCTCCAGCTCGCCCAGCCGCTGCTCACGCTGTTCTGGTCGGTGACCGTGCTCGGGGAGGACCTCGCCCCGGCGGCCCCGGTCGCGGCCGTGGCGGTGCTCGTCTGCATCGCGGTGACCCAGCGGGCGAAGAGCTGAGACGCGGGTCACAATGACAGGAGTGAAAGCCGTAGTCCGGAGTAGGTCGAGCCCGGCCGCGAGGAGGTCACCGATGCGTGCGTCCGAGGGCGACAAGCTGGTGGTGCACGGCCGTACGGTCGGTCACCACGACCGCACGGCCAAGGTCCTGGAGGTACTGGGCGAGAACGGCAGCCCGCCGTACCGCGTCAAGTTCGACGACGACGGCCACGAGGCCCTGATGTCGCCGGGCCCCGACACCGTCGTACGCCATAAGGCGGAGGCCGGGGGCCAGTAGCCCCCGGGTCCGCGCGGTCCCGGCCCTCAGAGACCCGGGACCTCACGATGACGTGGCCCTCAGGAGACCTGGCCCTCACGAACCCTGTGCTCAGAGACCTCAGAGACCCGGTCCTCGGAGACCCGGCTCTCAGGCCTCGATGGCGGCGGTGAGCGCGCCCAGCGGGTCCTTGGCGACCTCGCGGGCCGCGAAGTAGACGTGCCCGCCGACGTTCGGATAGCGCCGGGCCAGTTCGACGTGGCGCGCCAGCTCCCGGGAGTCCTGCCAGGCCGCGGGCTGCGCCGGGTCGCCGACCTTGTACAGGGCTTCGCCGAGGTAGAGGCGGACGCCGGTGCCCCGGACGACCCCGTCCCACCAGGGCACGAGCTTGGCGTAGTCGGTCGCGGCGGCGCCGATGTGCCAGTAGAGCTGCGGGACGACGTAGTCGATCCAGCGCTCCCGGATCCAGCGGCGGGTGTCGGCGTACAGGTCGTCGTAGGTCTGCACGGTCGGGCCGGTGTCGGAGCCGGCCGGGTCGGTGGAGGCGTTGCGCCAGACCCCGAAGGGGCTGACGCCGAAGGCGACGTCGGGCTTGACCTCCTTGATCCGCGCCGCCATCTCGGAGACGAGCAGATCCGTGTTGTGGCGCCGCCACGCCGCCCGGTCCGTGAACCCCGCCCCGTACCTCCGGAACGTCTCGTCGTCGTCGAGCCGCTGTCCCGGCACGGGGTACGGGTAGAAGTAGTCGTCCCAGTGGAGGGCGTCGATGTCGTAGCGGCGTACGGCGTCGAGCATGGCGTCCTGGACGTGGCGCCGGACCTCGGGCACGCCCGGGTCGTAGAAGAGCTTGCCGTCGTAGGTGAGGGCCCACTCGGGATGCCGCCGCACGGGGTGGCCCGCGGCGAGCCGGGCGGGGTCCGCGTGGAAGGCGACGCGGTACGGATTGCACCAGGCGTGCAGCTCCAGGCCGCGGGCGTGCGCCTCCGCCACGGCCGTGCCGAGCGGGTCCCAGCCGGGGTCCTTGCCCTGGACACCGGTGAGGCACTGCGCCCAGGGCTCGTACGGGGAGGGCCACAGGGCGTCGGCGGAGGGGCGGATCTGGAGGACGACGGCGGTCATCCGGCGCCGTACGGCGAGGTCCAGCAGGGCTTCGAGCTCCGCGCGCTGCTCGGCGGCGGGGAGGCCGGGCCGGGAGGGGAAGTCGCGGTTGCCGATCGTGGCGATCCACATGCCCCGGAAGGCGGCCGGGGCCCGCCCGTCCCCGTCGTCCCGCTCGCCGGCGTGGCCGACGGCGGTCTCCGCACCCGCCCCGGCAGCCGTCCCGGCGCCCGTGCCGACGGCGAGTGCCGTCAGCGTGATTCCGGCCACGAACCCTCTTCTACCGATCGGCGGCATTTGTCACCCCTGGCCTTCCTTGGATATCGGATACGTCACAGCCCCTGGGACAGCATGCCCACCCCAGAACGATCGATCATCTGCTCCGTCGGGAGTAACGTCGTGGAGTCGAGGCGGTCGCACCGGAATCACACGGGCCCGCCGCCAGCAATGAGCGAAAGGCACGAGGTGACGGACTCCATGGCCGACATTGAGCGCGTCGGAGTGGTGGGCTGCGGCCAGATGGGCGCGGGCATCGCGGAGGTGTGTGCCCGCAGCGGTCTCGAGGTGAAGGTCGCCGAGACCACCGGCGAGGCGCTGGAGATCGGCCGTACGCGGCTCTACAACTCGCTCGCCAAGGCCGCCGAACGCGGCAAGATCAGCGACGAGGAGCGCGACGCCACCCTGGCGCGGCTCAGCTTCACCACCGACCTGGGCGAGTTCGCCGACCGTGACCTCGTGATCGAGGCGGTCGTGGAGAACGAGCAGATCAAGACCGAGATCTTCCAGGTGCTCGACCAGGTGGTGACCCGGCCGGACGCCATCCTGGCCTCCAACACCTCCTCCATCCCGCTGGTGAAGCTGGCCGTGGCGACCTCGCGCCCCGACCACGTGATCGGCATCCACTTCTTCAACCCGGCGCCGGTGCAGAAGCTCGTCGAGCTGATCCCCGCCCTCACCACCTCCGAGGGCACGATCAGCCGGGCGCAGCTGTTCGCCGAGAAGACCCTCGGCAAGCACGCGATCCGCGCGCAGGACCGCTCGGGCTTCGTGGTGAACGCACTGCTCGTGCCGTATCTGCTGTCCGCGATCCGGATGTTCGAGTCGGGCATCGCGAGCCGCGAGGACATCGACAACGGCATGGAGTTCGGCTGCGCCCACCCGATGGGGCCGCTGAAGCTGTCGGACCTGATCGGTCTGGACACGATCGCCTCGATCGCCGACTCGATGTACGCCGAGTACAAGGAGCCCCTGTACGCCGCTCCCCCGCTGCTCCAGCGGATGGTGGACGCGGGCCGTCTGGGCCGCAAGACCGGTTCGGGTTTCTACCCGTACTCCTGACCGCGGAGTGCTTCACGCACCTCCGCTGCCACCGGACGGCCCGTACACCGCACAGGTACGGGTCGTCCGGCCTTTTGCGCCCCGTCCGGCCTTTTCCGCGCCCCGCCGGGCCTTTTCCGCGCCCCGTCCCCGGCCTCGGTACCCGGCGGCTCGGGTCAGCCCAGCCGCAGGTGGTGCAGCATCAGCAGCCCGGCGGCCATGTTCGCGGCGGGGACCTCGCCGCGGGCGATCATGTCGGGGACGAGTTTGAGCGGGACCCAGGCGAGACGCGAGGACTCGAAGGCGTCCTGGGGCGGGCCGGTCCAGATGGCCTCCTCGGCGAAGAAGAGGTGGTGGCGGGCGTCGGTGAGGCCGTTGGACGGCTCCACGGTGAGCAGCGGGCGCAGCGGTCCGGGGCGCCAGCCGGTCTCCTCCTCCATCTCGCGGGCGGCGGCGACCTCGATCGTCTCGCCGTCCTCGACGACGCCGGCGGCCATTTCCCAGCCCCAGCTGTCGGTGATGAAGCGATGGCGCCAGAGCAGCAGGACCTCGTCGGCGGCGTTGACGGCGGTCGCGACGGCGACCGGCCGGAGCCGGATCAGGTAGTGGTCGAGGCGGCGGCCGTCGGGGAGTTCGACGTCCGCGAGATTGACCCGGAACCAGCGGTTCTCATAGACGGGCTGTTCGCTTAATTTCGTCCACTGCACGGTTTTGCCACCTTCCGACTGGTCGGTGATTACTTGGTGGCAATATCGCAGCTGTGACGAGGTCGCAAGAACGGGCTCACAGAGGCACGCGCAGCGCGGCGTCGATGAGCTCGGCGGCCTCCCGTGCCTCTCCTCCCCCACTCGCGAGCAGCTGCTCCCGCACCAGCCTCAGCCGGTCCCGCAGCCGCCGCGACTCCATGCCGCGGGCCCGCTCGGTCATCTCCACCGCCGTCCGCGCGGCCAGATCCGGCTCGCCCTGCCGCAGCTGGACCTGACACAGCATCGCCAGCCGGTGCACCCGGCCCCGGTCGTGCGCCGGAGTCTCCACGGCCGCCGCCGCGTGCGCGTGGGCCGCCGCGAGTTCACCCAGACTGAGCAGGGCCTCGGCGACCTGTACGTTGACGAGGCCGGGCTGGACGTAGCCGGTCTCGGCCGGTTCGCGGCCCGGGGCGATCCGCTCCGCCTCCGCCTCCGCCCGGCGCACGCAGGCCAGTGCCGCCGCCGCGTCGCCGAGGTGCGCGTAGGCCTTGGCCTGCATCGCCGTCAGGTCGGTGGCGAGCGCCGGGGTGATCTCCCGTCCGGCCGAGCGCAGCGCCGCCTCGGCGAAGGCCACCGCCTGCCGGTACTCCCCCATGAACAACGACTGGTTGACGAGCAGCGCGACCACATAGGCGCCGAGCCCGCGGTCGCCGCTCGCCTTCGCCAGGCGCAGTGCCTGGTGGAAGTAGCGCTGGGCGAGCCCATGGGCGTCGGAGTCGTAGGCGCAGATACCGGCCACGGCCACCAGGCCGCCGGTCGCGCGGTGCAGCCGGCGGCCGAGGGCGTCGCCGTAGGCGCCGCGCAGCAGCGGCGCGGTCTCGGTGGTGAGGAAGCCGACGATCCGGGCGCGCGTCGCCATCCCGCCCGCCTTGCGGTACATCTGCTCGTAGTGCGCCCGGGCCGCGCTCAGCATCGAGACGTCGGCGGCCGAGACCCGGGTGCGGCCGTCGCGGGAGACGTCGGTGTCCTCCGGCGGGTTCTCCCACTCCCACACCGGCATCACGGCGGGGGTCCCGGTCACCGCCGGGGCGGCGTGGAGGTGGGGGCGATGCTGCTCGTCGGAGCGCCACAGGGCGGTGGCCCGGTCGACGAAGCCGGAAAGTGGTGTGCCGGGCGCGAGGAGGCCGGCGGCCGTGCCGTCGGGCACGCCGAGGCCGATGTCGTCGAGGGTGACGGCGCGGCGCAGCCGGTCGGCGAGGACCTCGCAGATCAGGTCGGGGACCTGGCCGCGCGGCCGCTGCCCCTTCAACCAGCGGGCGACTGCGGTGTGTTCGTAGCGCAGGGTGAGACCACGGGCCCGGCCCGCCTGGTTCACCCGGGAGGCGAGGCCGGCGTGCGAGATGCCCGCCTCGTCGAGGAGTGCGTCCAGCAGGGCGTTGGGCGAGGTCCTCGGTGAGGGCCTGGGCGGCGGCATGGGGTCGAGCGAGGGAGTGGGGCTCGGCGAGGGCGAGGGTCTGGGCGAGGTCGTACGGGGGCTCTGGGCCGGCAAGTCGGGGTGCATGGGACCGCTCCGGTGCTTCGGTGCGCTCAGCGTAGTGAAGGACGGTTTCGCACGGGGTGTGAACGAAGTGCTCGTTCTTCCCTTCCGCGCGCGGTGCCGAAGTCGTGCCGGTACGGGTTGACTTGGCATCCTCGCCGAAGGGCGAGGACCGGGCCGCCGGCTCCCCCTCTGACAGTGCGGCCGCCCGGTCCCGCGCCGCCCGCGCTGTTGATCTGCCCGACACTCCGTGGCAGCGCGGGCGGCGTCGGTCCCCTGCCCTCCCCGTCACGGAGCCTAGTGCGGGGAGGGCGCGGGACGGGTACGGCGCAGCCCGGGTTCGGCGGGCTGCGCCGGCACCCGCACCCGGTCGTTGCGGACGACGACCAGGGCCACGTCGTCGGCGAGCCGGCCGCCGGTGTGGCGCAGCAGCGCGGTGTGGACGCGACGGACCAGCGCGGCCGGCGCCTCGCGGGGCGAGGCGGCGAGGACCGCGTCCAGCGGGAAGAAGCGGCCGCGGTGGTCCCGGGCCTCCTCGGCGCCGTCGGTGTAGAGCACCAGCGTCTCGCCGGGCAGCAGCCGGGTCGCGCGGTGCGGTACGAGGTCGGCCGGCAGCGGGAAGGCGCCGAGCGGCGGCAGCGGGTCGCCGACGGACACGGGCTCGACACGGCGTCGGTCGAGGCGGTACGGGCCGGGGTGGCCGCAGGCGAGGACGTCGACCTGGCCGTCGGCGCGGATCTCCAGGAGCAGCAGGGTCACGAACTCCTCGGCCGCGGGGTGCTCGGGCGCACGCCCGCCCCTGGCCGGGTGCTCCTCGCGGGCCCGCTCGCACAGATGCCGCCCGAGCGCACGGTCCAGGCGCCGCAGCACGCCCGCGAGTTCGGGCTCGTCATGGGCCGCCTCGCGGAAACTGCCGAGGACGGCGACCACGGCGCCGAGCGCGGCGAGCCCGTGCCCCCGTACGTCCCCGATGACGATCCGTACCCCGTAGGGGGTGGCCGCCGCCTCGTACAGGTCGCCGCCGATCGCGGCCCCCCGGGACGCCGACAGCTGCCCCGCGGCGACGGCGAGCCCGTCGAGCCGCGCGGGCGGCGGTCGCAGCACCACCTGCTGCGCGGCCTCGGCCACGGCCCGCACCCGCGCCAACTCCCGTGCGAGCCCGTGCCGGACCCCGAGAACGAGCCCCGCCCCGACGGTCAGGAACACGACGCTGGTGGCGATCCGCATCGGCAGCCCGGGCTCCCTGGCCAGCGGACACCACAACCGCCACGCGACGGCCACGAGCCCCCACACCGCGGGAGCCACCAACGGAGCCATCCGCCGCATCCGGGAGCCTTCGGCAACCACTGACCTGTCACGGAACATCCACGGCCCTTCCCGAGGCCCGCCAGCGCCCGAAGACCCTGCGGCACACAGGCCCGCCCCTGTGACCGCGTCGATTCTCGCGGGACGGGAGGACACGGGGGAACATCCACCGGGGATCTCACCCGAAGGAGTGAGCAACCTCGTGGTCCTGTTTCGAAGCCCTCGTCCCCAAGTCCGATGCGTTCGCCCGCTCACCTCGCGATGGGCCGCAGCGACGTCGGCTCAGGTCACAGGCCGCAAGACACGTCGCTCCAGGCCTTCCGCATGTGCGCCCGAGCCGCTGTCGGAGCCTCCACACGTTCGAACACATGCGGAGCCGAGCGATAGAGACAGTCGATGCCGTAGCGATGCAGCAGCGCGATGTCCGAGTCCTGCGGACGGACCGGGAAGAGAGCACTGAGCCGATCCGCGGGATGCGGACTGTGCGGCGCGTAGTCGAGGAGCTGGCCGAGCGCGGCCCGCACATGGCCGTGGTCACCGCTGCTCTTCGCCTCGACGATCTCCGTTCCGTCCGGGCCTGTGACGTGGAGATCGGTCGGCCCGGACGGTGTACGCATGCGCTGGACGTCCACCCCGGTCAGGGTGGCGCGGTATTCGGCCACGAGGAGCGCCTCGGCTCGCGACACCCGTATCTCGCGCTCGTCACGCTGGTAGGCGGTGCCGGACGTGTGCACGTTCTCGACAGGGATGATGCGCGTGCTCGCGGCGATGGCCGTGGCGACCTCCTCATCGCGGGCGAGTTCGCGCCGGGACTCGGTCACCGTCGCGATGCCGAGGCCCTGCAGGATCTCCTCGGCCTTCTCGCCGTCAAGGATCCGCAGCCCCATGAAGTTGTCACCGGCGTTGAAGCTCGGCAGGTCCCAGATCTCCTCGTACGGAATGTCCGTCGGGCGGAACGAGAGGAGACTGTAGACGTTGTGCCAGCTTCCCTTCTGTGAGTCCGGCTTCCACATGGTGTCGGCGAAAGCGGCGTTCCTGAAGGTGACGCCGACCTCTCCTATGCCCCGCACGAGTTTCTTTCCGGTGAAGAGCACTACGTCGCCGGTGCCCAGGCGCTCCATGTTCGCGTCCTGTGCCGCGGTCGCTCCCCAGAACCGGGCCGAGCCGGTCGGATGAAGTTTCGACAGGGCTGCCCGCTGGCCGGGAGTGAGCGCGGCGGCGTGATGCCCTGAGGCGAAGGGAACCTCCTGCTCCAGGGTTTCCCGCCAGTGAAGTCTCGCCACCGGGTTTCCGAATGAAGGTTGGATCGCTACGAGCGGCACGTTGTTCCTCCCCCTTGCTTCCGACTCCGGGTGAGTTCCTTACGGATCGTCACACGGTCTGCCCTCTCACAGAGTAGAGGGGCCCCGCCCCGGGTTGTTGACCCGGGGCGGGGCCCCTCGTGTGTGCTGCGGCCGTCAGGCGCCGCGGAGGACGGCGCCCGTGTGTTCCGCGGCCAGGGCGACCGCGGCGTCGCGGGCCGCGGTGGCCTCGTCGACGGTCAGGGTGCGGTCGGGGGCGCGGAAGCGGAGGGCGTAGGCGAGGGACTTCTTGCCCTCGCCGATCTGGTCGCCGGTGTAGACGTCGAACAGACGGATGGACTCCAGGAGTTCACCCGCGCCGCCGGCCAGGTAATGCTCCACCGCGGCCGAGGGCACGTCCTGGTCGACGACCAGGGCGACGTCCTGGGTGGCGACCGGGAAGGCGGAGATGCGCGGGGCCTTGAGCGGGCCCTCGCCCGCGCGCTCCAGGACGTCCAGGTCCAGCTCCATGGCGCAGGTGCGGGCCGGCAGGCCGAGGGCCTTCACGACGCGCGGGTGGAGCTCGCCGCCGTGACCGGCGAGGACCTTCTCCCCGTCGATCACGACGTGGAAGGAGGCGCAGCGGCCCGGGTGCCACGGGGCGTGCTGGTCGGCGTCGATCAGCAGTTCCACACCGGCCTCGGCGGCCACGACGCGCGCCGCCTGGATCGCGTCGGCCCAGTCGGACGGACGGCCCTTGCCCCACCAGCCGGCCTGCTCGCGGGCCCCGGCGAGGACGACGGCGGCGCGGCGCGGCTGCGCGGGCAGCGCGGCGTTGACGCCGGCGATCTCCTCGTCGGTGGGGCGGCGGTCGACGGGCAGGCGGACGGCGACGCCCGGCTGCTCGCCCGGCCGGAAGACCAGGCCGGTCTCGAAGAGGGCCAGGTCGTGGCTGCCGCGCCCGTCGTTGCGGCGCAGCGCGCCGAGCAGGCCCGGCAGCAGCGTCGTACGGAGGGCGGGCTCCTCGTCGGAGAGCGGGTTGACCAGCTTCACGACCCGGCGGCGGGCGTCGTCCGCGTCCAGGCCGAGCTGGTCGAAGACCTGCTCGCCGATGAAGGGGTAGTTCAGCGCCTCGACGTAGCCGGCGCCGGCCAGGGCGCGGCCCACCCGGCGGTGGGTGCGCTGGCGCTCGGTGAGGCCGCGGCCCGCCGGGGGCTTGGGCAGCGTGGAGGGCAGGTTCTCGTAGCCCTCGAGCCGGATGACCTCCTCGGCCAGGTCGTTCGGCACGTAGAGGTCGGGGCGCCACGACGGAACGGTGACGACGAGCTCGTCCTGCCCGTAGACGTCGCAGCCGATCTCCTGGAGGCGGCGGACGACGGTCTCGCGGCCGTAGTCGACACCCGCGACCTTGTCGGGGTGGTTCGCCGGCATGGTGATCGTGTGCGGCGCGGACGGGGCCACGACCTCCGTGACACCGGCCTCGGCGGTGCCGCCGGCGAGCAGCACGAGCAGGTCGACCGTCCGCTGCGCGGCAGCGGCGGCGGCCTGCGGGTCGACGCCGCGCTCGAAGCGCTTGGACGCCTCCGAGGACAGCTTGTGGCGGCGGGCCGTGCGCGCGATCGAGATCGCGTCGAAGTGCGCGGCCTCGATGACGACCTCGGTGGTGCCGACGAGGGCGCCGGTCTCCGGGTCGGTCGCCGGGTCGGCGATCTCCGTGTCGGCGCCGCCCATGACACCCGCGATGCCGATGGGGCCGCGGTTGTCGGTGATGACCAGGTCCCCGGAGTCGAGGACGCGCTTGGTGCCGTCGAGCGTGGTGATCTTCTCGCCCTCGGCGGCTCGGCGGACGCCGATGGGGCCGTCGACCCGGCTGCGGTCGTAGGCGTGCAGCGGCTGGCCGAGCTCGATCATCACGTAGTTCGTGACGTCCACGGCGAGCGAGATCGGACGCATGCCGGCCTTCTGGAGGCGGCGGCGCAGCCAGATCGGCGAGCGGGCCTCGGGGTCGAGGCCGACGACCGTGCGCGCGACGAAGCGGTCGCAGCCGATCGGGTCGGCGATCTGGACCGGGTAGCCGTACGCGTTGGGCGCGGGCACGTCGAGGAGCGCCGGGTCGCGCAGCGGCAGGCCGTAGGCGATGGCGGTCTCGCGGGCGACGCCGCGCATCGACAGGCAGTAGCCGCGGTCCGGGGTGACGGCGATGTCGAGGACCTCGTCGTACAGCTCCAGCAGCACGGTGGCGTCGGTGCCGACCTCGTGCTCCGGCGGCAGCACGATGATGCCGTTCGAGCCGTCGTCGCCCATGCCGAGCTCGTCGCCCGAGCAGATCATGCCGCGGGAGACCCGGCCGTACGTCTTGCGCTCGGCGATCCGGAAGTCGCCGGGCAGCACGGCGCCGGGCAGGGCCACGACGACCTTGTCGCCCTCGGCGAAGTTCCGGGCGCCGCAGATGATCTCCTGGGGCTCGCCGGTGCCGTTGGCCTGGCCGACGTCGACGGTGCAGAAGCGGATCGGCTTCTTGAACTCCGTCAGCTCCTCGATGGTGAGGACCTTGCCGACCACCAGCGGGCCGGTGAGGCCCGCGCCGAGCAGCTCGACGGTCTCGACCTCGAGCCCTGCCGAAATGAGCTTGGCCTGCACGTCACGGCCGGTCTCCGTCGCCGGCAGGTCGACGTACTCCCGCAGCCAGGAAAGCGGGACCCGCATCAGATCTCCATCCCGAACGGCCGGGTAAACCGGACGTCACCCTCGACCATGTCTCGCATGTCTTCGACGTTGTGGCGGAACATCAGCATCCGCTCGATGCCGAACCCGAAGGCGAATCCGCTGTACTTCTCGGGGTCCACACCGCAGGCGACGAGCACCTTCGGGTTGACCATGCCGCAGCCGCCGAGCTCGATCCAGCCCTCGCTGCCGCAGGTGCGGCAGGGACGCTCCGGGTTGCCGACGGACTCGCCGCGGCAGACGTAGCAGAGCATGTCCATCTCGGCGGACGGCTCGGTGAACGGGAAGAAGTTCGGACGGAGCCGGGTCTTCATGTCCGGGCCGAAGAGCGCCTGGACCATGTGGTCCAGGGTGCCCTTGAGGTCGGCCATGGTCAGGCCCTCGTCGACGGCCAGCAGCTCGATCTGGTGGAAGACCGGGGTGTGCGTGGCGTCGAGCTCGTCGGTGCGGTAGACGCGGCCGGGGCACACCACGTAGACCGGGGGCTCCCGGTCGATGAGGGTGCGGGCCTGGACCGGCGAGGTGTGGGTGCGGAGCACGACGCCGGACTCGTCGCCCGTGGTGCCCTCAGGGCCCTGGACGAAGAAGGTGTCCTGCATCTGGCGCGCCGGGTGGTCCGGTACGAAGTTCAGGGCGTCGAAGTTGAACCACTCGGCCTCGACCTCGGGGCCCTCGGCGACCTCGTAGCCCATCGAGACGAAGACGTCGGCGACGCGCTCCATCAGGGTGGTCAGCGGGTGGCGCGCACCGGCCGGGACACGGTCGTACGGCAGGGTGACGTCGACGGCCTCCTCGACGAGGACGCGCGCGTCGCGCTCGGCCTCCAGTTCGGCCTGGCGGGCGGCCAGCGCCTTGGAGACGACACCGCGGGCCTGGCCCACGAGCTTGCCGGCCGCGGCCTTGGCCTGCGGGGGCAGGGCGCCGATCTCGCGGTTGGCGAGCGCCAGCGGCGAGGTGCCGCCGGTGTGCGCGGTCTTCGCGTGGGTGAGCGCGTCGAGGTCGCCTGCGGCGGCGAAGGCGGCGAGCGCCTCGTCCCGCATGCGCTCGATCTCTTCCGGTTTCAAGGCCTCGACCTCGACCGGGTCGTACGACTTATTGGGTGCCGACATCTCTTCCCGTGTCTTCCTTTGGCTGGCTGGGCGGCCCCGCTCGACGTCAAGGGCGCAAACGTGCCAAAGGACGAGTCTAACGGGGTGAGGGGACGCGAATGAGCCCGTGGGCGGCCTCGGCGGCTCCTGATCTCGTACGGTCTCGCCTGGTGAGACCCGGGAGGGGGTCCGGAGGGGACCTCAGAGGAGGTGGGCCGGGGTGCCGACGGGCAGGATAAATCGGAACTCGGCTCCGCCACGGGGGCCGCGTCCGACGGTGATCGTGCCGCCGTGGGCCTCGACGACGCCCTTGACGATGTAGAGGCCGAGCCCGGTGCCGCCGCGCTTGCTGCCCCGCCAGAAGCGGGTGAAGACGCGGCCCATCGACTCCTCGGGGATACCGGGGCCTTCGTCGCTCACGGTGACCTCCGTCCCCTTCTCTCCGTCGGTGGTGGCCGTGGTGGGTGCCACCTCGATGGTGACGGTTCCCTCGCCGTGGCGCACCGCATTTTCCAGCAGGTTGCCGAGGATCTGGTCGATCTTGTCGGGATCGGCCCACAGCTCGGGCAGGTCGGGGTGGACCCGGACGAAGAAACGGTCCGGGGACTGGCCGCCGGTGGTGTGGGCGTGCACGTGGCGGCCGACGGCGGCGGCGATGTCGACGGGCTGGCGGCGCACCTCCAGTCGCCCGGAGTCGATCCGGGAGATGTCGAGGAGCTCGGCGATGAGCCTCTTGATGCGGCCCGCGTCGGCGTCGACGGTCTCCAGCATCAGCCGCTTCTGGTCGTCGGTGAACCGCTCCCACTTGTCGAGGAGGGTGGCCGTGAAGCCCTTGACCGAGGTGAGCGGCGAGCGCAGTTCGTGCGCGACGGTGGCGATCAGCTCGGCGTGGCTGCGCTCGGTGCGCCGGCGGGCCTCGGTGCCGCGCAGGGAGACGACGACCCGCCGGACGGGCCCGGCGGGGCGGGTGCGGACGTAGCGGGCGGAGACGAGCACCTCGCGCCCGCCGGGCAGCAGCAGGTTGCGCTCGGGCTGTCCGCGCCGGGTGGCGAGACCGCCGTACGGGTCGGTGAGCGCCCACCATCGGCGGCCCTTGAGGTCTTCGAGCGGCAGCGCCCGGTCGAGCGGCCGGCCGAGGGCGGCGTCGCAGGGTACGGCGGTGATGCGGCTGGCGGCGGCGTTGAAACAGATGATCCGGCCGTTCTCGTCGGCGACGACGAGCCCGTCGGGCAGGTCGTCGGGATCGACGCCGAGCCCGGAGGCCGGGTCGACGTCCGGGGCGGCGGCCGGATCGACAGCCGGGGTGATGTCCTGGCGCTCACCGGAGAGCGGGGCGGACTCGTCGCCGTGCGGCCGGTCCGGGGGCGCCGGTGGTGATGCGGGCGCGTCGGGCGGGATGCTCCGTGCCTGTGCGGAACTGCCCGTGCCGACCGTCATCCCCGTCATCCCACCCCTCCGTGTACCGCAGTGGGCCCCGAGTCCGTCACCCTACTAGGCGAGGGGGCCCGGTGGGGCCTCAGGAGGCGGTTGGGGGGCGCTGGGCGCGCGCGGAGGCGTACAGGCACACGGCGGCCGCGGTCGCCAGGTTGAGGCTCTCGGCCTTGCCGTGGATCGGGACGCGGACCACGGCGTCGGCGAGGGCCCGGGTCTCCTCGGGCAGCCCCCAGGCCTCGTTGCCGAAGACCCAGGCGGTGGGGCCGCCCATGGTGCCGGCGTCCAGCTCGTCGTCGAGGTCGTCCTCGCCCGCGCCGTCGGCGGCCAGGATCCGTACGCCGACGCCCTTGAGGCCGGCCACGGCCTGCTCGACCGGGACGCCGACGGCGACCGGGAGGTGGAAGAGGGAACCGACGGAGGCGCGCACCGACTTCGGGTTGTACAGGTCCACGGAGGCGTCGGTGAGGATCACGGCGTCGGCTCCGGCCGCGTCGGCGCAGCGGAGCACGGTGCCGGCGTTGCCGGGGTCGCGGACGTGCGCGAGGACGGCGACCAGCTTGGGCCGGGCGGCGAGGATCTCCTCGAAGGGCGAGTCCAGGAAGCGGCAGACGCCGACGAGGCCCTGCGGGGTGACCGTCTGGGAGACCTCGGCGAGGACGGCGTCGGAGGCGAGGTGGACGCGGGCGCCGGCGGCGCGGGCGGCGTCGACGATCGTGGCGTACCGCTCGGCGGCCTCGACGGTGGTGAAGAGCTCGACCAGGGTCGGTTCACCGCTGCTGCCGCGGTGCTCGACGGCCTCGCGGACGGCCTGCGGGCCCTCGGCGATGAAGAGGCGGTCCTTGCCCCGGAAATTGCGCTTGGCGAGCCGCCGGGCGGCGACGACGCGCGGCGAACGCGGGGAGATCAGCTCGGGGGTGGACATGTGCCTGCGGCTCTCTGACTCGGCTCGGGTCGGCTCGGGAACGGCGGCGGACGGCGCGGAGGGAACAGCGCGGAATCGGCGCGGAGGAAACGGCGGTCAACGCGCCGGACCCGCAGGCGCGGGGCCTGCGGGTCCGGGCAGAAGTACTGCGGCCTGGAAGATCAGGCGGCGGCCTTCGGGGCGTTGACGTCGGCCGGGAGGGCCTTCTGCGCGACCTCGACCAGCGCGGCGAACGCGTTGGCGTCGTTGACGGCCAGCTCGGCGAGGATCTTGCGGTCCACCTCGATGTTGGCGGCCTTCAGACCCTGGATGAGGCGGTTGTACGTCATGCCGTTCAGGCGGGCAGCGGCGTTGATGCGCTGGATCCACAGCTGACGGAAGTCGCCCTTGCGCTTCTTGCGGTCGTTGTAGTTGTAGACCAGCGAGTGGGTGACCTGCTCCTTGGCCTTGCGGTACAGGCGCGAACGCTGACCGCGGTAGCCGGAGGCCTGCTCGAGGATCGCCCGGCGCTTCTTGTGGGCGTTGACTGCCCGCTTGACGCGTGCCACTTCTTAACTCCTTGTAGCGGGGCCGTGGTGGTGCTCACACGACCCGGAAATCGGATGGGTCCCGGTCTGTGCCGGATGCCCTCGTCGCCGAGGGCGGGAGATCAGATCAGATGCCCAGCATCTTCTTGATCTTGGCGGAGTCACCCGGGGCCATCTCGGCGTTGCCGGTGAGGCGACGCGTCAGCTTGGACGACTTGTGCTCGAGCAGGTGGCGCTTGCCGGCGCGCTCGCGCAGGATCTTGCCGGAGCCGGTGACCTTGAAGCGCTTCTTGGCACCGGAGTGCGTCTTGTTCTTCGGCATAGCGCCGTTATCTCCTCGTCAGTGGCGCTCCCCCGGTGCGGACACCGGACGACTGGGAGCGTCAATTCTTCGTTTGGTGGTCCCGGGCGGGAACCCTGGGGCTGCCGGGAGGACAGCCCCGCGGGATCACGCCTCGGTGTTCTCGGCCGACGCGTCGGCCGGAGCCTGCTCGGCCGGAGCCTGCTCGACCGGGGCCTCCTCGGCGGCGGGCGCCTCGGACGAACCGCCCTGACGCTCGGCCTTGCGTGCGGCCTGGGCCTCACGCGCCTCGGCCATGGCCTCGGTCTTCTTCTTGTGCGGACCCAGAACCATGATCATGTTCCGGCCGTCCTGCTTCGGGTTGGACTCGATGAAGCCAAGCTCCTGAACGTCCTCCGCGAGGCGCTGCAGCAGTCGGTAACCGAGCTCAGGCCGGGACTGCTCACGACCACGGAACATGATCGTGATCTTGACCTTGTCACCCTGCTTGAGGAACCGGACGACGTGACCCTTCTTGGTGTCATAGTCGTGCGGGTCGATCTTCGGCCGGAGCTTCATCTCCTTGATGACCGTGTGCGCCTGGTTCTTGCGCGCCTCACGGGCCTTCATGGCCGACTCGTACTTGAACTTCCCGTAGTCCATGAGCTTGCACACGGGCGGACGGGCGTTCGCCGCGACCTCAACCAGATCGAGGTCGTACTCCTGCGCGAGCTCCAGGGCCTTGGCAAGCGGGACAATGCCCACCTGCTCGCCGCTGGGGCCGACAAGACGCACCTCAGGAACGCGAATCCGCTCGTTGATGCGGGGCTCGGCGCTGATGGATCCTCCTCGGTAGCACCACGCGACCGCCTGGCGGACGGACACGTACACGGTAGAACTGTCGAGACCAACCGAGCGGGCGCACGAAAAATGCCCCGACGGGACACAGGCGGGGCTCCACGGAAAACCGGAGCACCGCCGCGGTCAACCGCGGGGCGCACATCGGGCGGCCCCATCGTCCGTACGGAACGATGGTCACCACCTGACCGGTGACCCGCCGCCCGCGAGGGCGGCAAGGTGGGAAGTCGGAGCCTCCACTTGTGGGCCGGGCACGCACGTGTCCGGCCGGTCGTTACACAAGGTTAGCAGGACCCGCCGGTCGGCGCGAACCGTACGTCCGCTTATCGTGTGGGACATGAGCGAGACGCCCCAGCACGAGTCCACGGACTCCTCCGCTTCTTCGGAAGCTCCCGACTTCGCGGCCATGACCCGCGACATCGCCGAGGTCCCGGCGGTCGAGGTGATCGTCACGGTCGCCGTCAACCTGATGAGCGCCGCCGCGGTGAAGCTCGGTCTCACCGAGGAGGGCGACGAGCACAAGGACCTCGACGAGGCCCGCAAGCTGATCCACGCCTTGGCGGGCCTGCTCGACGGCGGCGCGACGGAGATCTCCTCCTTCCACGCGGCGCCGCTGCGGGACGGCCTGAAGTCCCTCCAGCTCGCCTTCCGCGAGGCCTCCCTCGTCCCGGACGAGCCGGGCCAGGGCCCTGGCGAGAAGTACACGGGTCCGGTGTACGGCTAGCCAAGCGGGGGTACGGGGGTCGTCCCCCGGAAGACCGCAGTCACGGGTCCGGTGTACGGCTAGCCAAGCGGGGGTACGGGGGTCGTCCCCCGGAAGACCGCAGTCACGGGTCCGGTGTACGGCCAGCAGCAGAGGTCGCCCGTACGACTAGTTCTTTACGTAGAAGGGCTCGCCGGGAGGCGTGGCCGAGGCCGGCAGCAGTGCCAGGTCGAGGCCGCGCACCAGGCGGGCCCTCAGTGTTTCGTCGGCGGCGAGCCGCTGGGCCACGCGCTGGGCGGCCTCGGCGGGAGCGGCGTCCTCGGCGAGGACCAGGGCGAGGACGCCGTCGGCGGCGCCCGGCCCCAGGTGGGCGCGCAGGACGGCGGGCTCGGCGGCGATCGCGGCCCGCACCGCGTCCCGGACGGCCGGGTCGTCCAGCGGGTCCGTACTGCTGCGGCCCTCGGCGAGCGCGAGCAGCGCGGAACCGGTGACCTGGTACGGCACGGGCCCTGCCAGGTCGAGTACGAGCGTGTCGGCCTTCTCGTGGACGAGGGCGGCGAGCGCCTGGTGCAGGGGAACGGCGACGGGCCGGGCGGCCGGGTCCCACAGGGCAAGCGACGCGATCGAGGTGAAGGCCGGCAGCGCCCGCCGGTCCCCGGCCGTCAGGGTCGGCACGGCCATGTCGCTGGTCTTCTCCTGGCGCAGACCCGTGGCCGGGTCGACCTCGACCTCGCCGAGCATCGCGACGACGGGCACGAGCAGGCGGGCGTCCCGCAGGGCTTCGAGGACGGGCCCGTGTGCGGTTCTGTCCTCCGCCCACGCCGCCAGCGCCGCGGCGAGCCGCGGGTCGGCGGTGCCGTCGTCGTCGGAGAAACCGGGATCGGGGATGTTCTTGAGCGCCACCCGAGGAGCCTAACCGGCGGACGGTCAGCGGCTGCGGCTGCCCCGCCACAGGGCGACGGCGGCGGCGAGGAAGAGGACGCCGACGCCGCCCGCGAGAGGGGCGAGGAGGCCCACGGGGTGGGTCTCCTCGGGGGCCGGCTGGGGGCCGGGGCCGAAGTAGCGGGCGGTGTGGCCGGCCGCGACGGTCCTGAGGTCGGTGCCCTTCAGCCTGCGGCCCTTCTCGATCGCGGCGGCCGGGTCGACCGTGCCGTAGCCCTTCTCGTCGCTGCGGCCGCCCTCGGGACGGCTGCGCGCGGTGTCGACGAGGAGCCGTTTGATCTGGGCCGGGGTCAGGTCGGGGTGGGCGGCGCGGACCAGGGCGACGGCGCCGGAGACGAACGCGGCGGCGGCGCTGGTGCCCCAGCCCTCGTAGTAGCGGCGGTCGGGGTCGGCGATGACGATGTCGACGCCGGGGGCGCTGACCGTGGCGTACCAGCGGCGGGTGGAGAAGGACGCGCGGGTGCCCCAGCGGTCGACGGCGGTGACGGCGATGACGCCGGGGTAGGCGGCGGGGAAGGAGATGTGGTCGCCCTTCTCGCCGCCGTTGCCGGCGGAGGCGACGACGGGGACCCCCTTGGCGAGGGCGTACTGCACGGCGGCGTCCTCGCCGGCGTCGGGGTGGGCGGACTCGGAGTCGTCGCCGAGGGAGAGGTTGATGACGTCGGCGCCGTGGTCGGCGGCCCAGCGGATGCCTTCGGCGAGGGCGGTGCCCCGGGTCTTGCGGGCCTTGTCGCGCGCCTTGTCGCTGCCTTCGAGGATGACCCGCACGGGCAGGATCCTCACCTTCGGGGCCACGCCGAGGACGCCGTCCTGGCCGCCGGGCCCGTGGCCGTGTCCGGCGATGATGCCGGCCATCGCGGTGCCGTGGCGGGCCCAGGCGCGGTCGCCGCGGGCGGCGCCGAAGCCGACGAGGTCGGTGCCGGGCAGCACGGAGCCCGCGAGGTCGGGGTGGGTGGCGTCGACGCCGGTGTCGAGGACGGCGACGGTGATGCCCTCGCCGCGGGTGGTGCGCCAGGCCTGGGTGGTGTGCAGGGCGTCGAGGCCCCACTGGCGGGCGCGGATGGTGTCGGCGTACGCGGGGGTGGTGGTCGCCGGGAGGACGGTGAAGGCGGCGGCGAGCAGCGCGGCGGCCGCGCCGCGGGCCCGGTGGCGGCGGAGGATCACTCCTGGTCCTCCTTCACGGTGGCGGCGACGGTCTTGCGCAGGGCGCGTTCGACGGCGTCGCCGACGCCCTTGGCCTCGTGGCCGAGGCCGGCCTGGGCGACCGGGGTGGTCCGCTTGGGCGTCATGGCCCGGTCGGCGGATTCGGGTTCGGTGACGGCGCGGCCGTCGGCGAAGCCGGAGACGGCGGTGACGACGACGGGCAGGTCGGTCAGGATGTGCCGCCACCAGCTGGCCCGCTGCCGGTCGCCGAAGGCCGCGGCGACGGTGCCGGGGCCGGAGAGGGCGGGGGCGGGTTCGTCGGCGGCGCGGGAGCCGAGGGTGCGCATGGTGGCGGGGTCGGCCTGGGTGAAGACGAGGGCCACGGTGGTGACGTGGGAGGAGGTGGCGTCGGTGTAGGTGGCGCGCAGGACGCGCTCGCAGCCGACGGTCTTGAGGGCGGTGTGCAGGCCCTTGGGCAGGGTGGCGGCGGTGCAGGGGGCGTCGGGGGCGACGACGATCCGGGTCCATGTGCGGGCGGAGCCGCCGGGTCCGGCGGCGGGGCCGGGGAGGGTGCGCGGGAAGAGGGTGTCGACGGGGGCGTTGTGCCAGAGCGCGCGGGCCGGGGTGTAGCCGGGCGGTTCGGCGGCCTCGCCGGCACCGCTGCCGGCCAGGACCGCGCCGGTGACGGCGCCGCCGACGAGACCGAGGGCGAGGACGGCGCAGGCCGCGGCGGCGACGACCCGGCCGGTGCTGCGGTCCCGTACGGGGCGCAGCCGGGTGGTGGTCTCGGCGGCCGTCTCGGGGCCGAGCGCCCAGGGGTCGTAGGCGTACGCGGGCGCGGGCGGAGCGGCGGGCGCGGTGGTGGGTCGGGCGGGCGCGGGGCCCGGCACCGGGGCCGGTGCGGGCCCCGCGGCCGGGCGGCTGTCCCGTACGGGACGGAGCCGGGTGGTCGTCTCCGCCGGGGTCTCGGCGGGGGCCGCGGCGAGACGTGCCGGCTGCTCGGGCGGCAGCGGCTGCGCGGCCCGGCGGGGCCGAGCCTGCCCGGCGGGCGCAGTGGGCGCGGCGGGCGCGGCGGCGGGCGGAGGCGTGGGAGCCCCGGGCGGCGCCGACGGGCGGCGCTGCGAAGGCGCCAGGACCTCGGTGACACGGGAGCCGGGCGCGGCCGGTGCGGCCGGTGCGGAGGCGTCCGAAGTCGCCGGAGCGGGTGGCGTGGGGCGCTCCGGGGGGAGGAGGGCCTCGGTGATGCGGGACGTGGAGCGCTGCGGCTCGGTGCTCATCCCCGTCCCCCTGGTCGATCTGCGAAAGCAATGGCCGCCACTCTACGGGCTGTTCCCGGCGGGGCGGGAACGCAGGGGTGCCACCGGATCAAGGGGCTACCCACGCGTAAACGTCTCTGGCAAGCTCGGGCCATGACTCCCCGTGCCGCCGACCGCGCCCGGTACGACCGGGCCACCGCCCATCTCGACGCGCCCGTCGCCCTCGTCGATCTGGAAGCCTTCGACGCCAACGCCGACGACCTGGTCCGCAGGGCCGGCGGGAAGCCGGTCCGGGTGGCGAGCAAGTCGGTGCGGTGCCGGGCCCTGCTGGAGCGGGTGCTGGCGCGGGACGGGTTCGCGGGCGTGATGTCCTTCACGCTGGCCGAGTCGCTGTGGCTGGCCAGGGCAGGGTTCGAGGACGTGCTGCTGGCCTATCCGTCGGCCGACCGGGCGGGGTTCGCGGAGCTCGCGGGCGACGCGAAGCTGGCCGGGGCCGTGACGGTGATGGTCGACGATGTGGCGCAGCTCGATCTGATGGAGGCCTCGCGGGCGGGCGGCGCGGAGGAGATCCGGGTCTGTCTGGAGCTGGACACCTCGCTGCGGCTGCTGGGCGGCCGGGTGCGGATCGGGGCCCTGCGCTCGCCGCTGCGGGAGCCGGCCGAGCTGGCCGAGCTGGCCCGGTCGGTCGCGCGCCGGCCCGGTTTCCGGCTGGTGGGGCTGATGGCGTACGAGGGTCATGTGGCGGGTGTCGGGGACGCGGTCGCGGGCCGGCCGCTGCGCTCGCGGGCGATCCGGCTGATGCAGTCGGCGGCCCGCAAGGAGCTGGCGGCGCGCCGGGCGGCGGTGGTGCGGGCGGTCCGGGCGGTGGCGCCCGACCTGGAGTTCGTCAACGGCGGCGGGACCGGCAGCGTGCAGCACACGGCGGCCGAGGACGCGGTGACGGAGATCGCGGCGGGTTCGGGTCTTTTCGTGCCGCGTCTGTTCGACAACTACACGTCCTTCTCGGGCCGGCCGGCGGCCCTCTTCGCGCAGCCGGTGGTGCGCCGCCCGGGCGTGGGCGTGGTGACGGTCCTCGGCGGCGGCTACCCGGCCTCGGGCGCCGCCGGGCGGGACCGGCTCCCGGTCCCGTACCTGCCGGAGGGTCTGCGCTACGACCCGCAGGAGGGCCCGGGTGAGGTCCAGACCCCGCTGATCGGCTCCCCCGCCGACGATCTGCGCATCGGGGACAAGGTGTGGTTCCGGCACGCGAAGGCCGGCGAGCTGTGCGAGCGCTTCGACACCCTGCAGCTGGTGGAGGGCGACCGCGTCACGGCCGCCGTCCCGACGTACCGGGGCGAGGGCCGCACGTTCCTCTAGAGCGCGGCGCGGCCGCGCTCCGTGCGGCCGGGCGCCTTGCGACGCCCGGCCGCACGGGTGGGGGTGCGGGGGGTGTGGGGATGGGTGGCGGCGGTGGCGAGGTCTAGAGGGGGGTCACGTACGCGCCGGAGATGCCGCCGTCGACGAGGAAGTCGGTGGCGTTGATGAAGGAGGAGTCGTCGCTGGCGAGGAAGGCCACGGCGGCGGCGATCTCCTCGGCCTCGGCGAACCGGCCGACGGGGATGTGCACCAGGCGGCGCGCGGCCCGCTCGGGGTCCTTGGCGAACAGCTCCTGGAGGAGCGGGGTGTTGACGGGCCCCGGGCAGAGGGCGTTGACGCGGATGCCCTCGCGGGCGAACTGGACGCCGAGCTCGCGGGACATGGCGAGCACGCCGCCCTTGGAGGCGGTGTACGAGATCTGGCTGGTGGCGGCGCCCATGACGGCGACGAAGGAGGCCGTGTTGATGATGGAGCCCCTGCCCTGGCGGCGCATGTACGGCAGGGCGGCCTTGCAGCACAGGTAGACCGAGGTCAGGTTGACGTCCTGGACCCGCTTCCAGGCCTCGAGGCCGGTCTCCAGGATGGAGTCGTCGTCGGGGGGCGAGATGCCGGCGTTGTTGAAGGCGATGTCGACGGAGCCGTAGGTCTCGAAGGCGGTGCGGAAGAGCGCCTCGACCTCCTCCGGGTCGGTGACGTCGACCTTGACGAAGGTGCCGCCGACCTCTTCGGCGGCGGCCTTGCCGGCCTGCTCGTCGATGTCGCCGCAGACCACGTTCGCGCCTTCGGAGGCGAGTCGGCGGGCGGTGGCGAGGCCGATGCCGCTGCCGGCGCCGGTGATGACGGCGGTGCGGCCGACCAGCCGGCGGCAGATGATCTCTTCGGTGCTCTCGGTGTCGGTCATGGTGCTCAGGCCTCCGTGCTGATGAAGACGTTCTTGGTTTCGGTGAAGGCGGTCAGGGCGTCGGGACCCAGTTCCCGGCCGAGGCCGGACTGGCCGAAGCCGCCGAACGGGGTCCAGTAGCGGACGCTCGAGTGGGAGTTGACGGAGAGGTTTCCGGCCCGGACGGCGCGGGAGGCGCGCAGGGCGCGGCCGACGTCACGGGTCCAGATGGAGCCGGACAGGCCGTACGGGGTGGCGTTGGCGAGCCGGATCGCGTCGGCCTCGTCCTCGAAGGGCAGGACGACGGCGACGGGGCCGAAGACCTCCTCGACGGCGCAGGGCGCGTCCTCGGCGAGGCCGGTGAGGAGGGTGGGCGGGAACCAGAAGCCGGGGCCCTCGGGGGCCTTGCCGCGCACGGCCTCGACGGTCGGACTGTTCTCGGTGGCGCCGTCGACGTAGGAGCGGACCCGGTCGAGCTGGGCGCGGGAGATGAGGGGGCCCATCTGGGTGCGCTCGTCGCGGGGGTCGCCGACGACGATCTCCTCGATGGCCGGCGTGAGGAGCTCCAGGAAGCGGTCGTACGCCTGGCGCTGGACCAGGATGCGGGTGCGGGCGCAGCAGTCCTGGCCGCTGTTGTCGAGGAAGGCCATGGGGGCGGCGGCCGCGGCGGCCTCCAGGTCGGCGTCGGCGAAGACGATGTTGGGGCTCTTGCCGCCGAGTTCGAGGGTGACCCGCTTCACCTGGCCGGCGGCCTTGGCCATGATCTGCTTGCCGACCCTCGTCGAGCCGGTGAAGACGATCTTGGCGATGCCGGGGTGTTCGACGAGCGCGTTCCCCGCGACCGGGCCCTCGCCGGGGAGGACCTGGAAGAGGTGCTCGGGGAGGCCGGCCTCCAGGGCGAGTTCGGCGAGTCGGAGCGCGGTGAGCGGAGTGGTCTCGGCGGGCTTCAGGATCACGGCGTTGCCGGCGGCGAGGGCGGGGGCGGTGGCCCAGGCGGCGATCGGCATGGGGAAGTTCCAGGGGGCGATGACGCCGACGACCCCGAGCGGTTCGAGGATGGTGATGTCGAGGCCGCCGGGGACGGGGATCTGGCGGCCGTTGAGCCGCTCCGCTCCCCCGGCCGCGTAGTCGAGCAGGTCGCGGACGTTCCCGGCCTCCCAGCGGGCGTTGCCGAGGGTGTGGCCGGCCTCGCGGACCTCCAGGAGGGCGAGTTCCTCGAGGTGGGCGTCGACCGTGGCGGCGAAGCGGCGCAGCACGCGGGCCCGGTCGGCGGGTGCGGCGGCGGCCCAGGACCGCTGGGCTTCGGTGGCCAGGGCGACGGCGGTGTCGACGTCGGCCGGGCCGGCGGCGGGGACGGTGGCGACGAGCTCCTCGGTCGCCGGGTTCAGGACGTGCAGTTCGTGCGGCAAGTCGTTCCTCACATGCGTTCGAAGGAGCGGCGCAGTTCCCAGTCGGTGACGGCGGCGTCGAAGGCGTCGAGCTCGACGCGGGCCATGTTGCGGTAGTGGGCGACGACCTCGGGGCCGAAGGCGGCCTTGGCGATCTCGCTGTTCTCCCAGAGCTCGGCGGCCTCGCGCAGGGTGGTGGGCACGTGCTCGTACTCGCCGGTGTAGGCGTTGCCGGTGCAGGCGGGCGGGAGTTCGAGGCCCTGCTCGATGCCGTGGAGGCCGGCGGCGACGAGTGCGGCGACGGCGAGGTAGGGGTTGACGTCGCCGCCGGGGAGGCGGTTCTCGAAGCGGGTGGAGCGGCCGTGGCCGACGACCCGCAGCGCACAGGTGCGGTTGTCGTGGCCCCAGGCGACGGCGGTGGGGGCGAAGGAGCCGGGCTGGAAGCGCTTGTAGGAGTTGATGTTCGGGGCGTAGAGCAGGGAGAAGTCGCGCAGGGCGGCGAGCTGGCCGGCGAGGAAGCGCCGCATGACGTCGGACATGCCGTCCGCCCCCTCCCCCGCCATGACGTTACGGCCGTCGGCGTCCTGGAGGGAGAGGTGGATGTGGCAGGAGTTGCCCTCGCGCTCGTTGTACTTGGCCATGAAGGTGAGCGAGCAGCCCTCCTGGGCGGCGATCTCCTTGGCTCCGGTCTTGTAGACGGCGTGCTGGTCGCAGGTGACGAGGGCCTCGTCGTACTTGAAGGCGATCTCGTGCTGGCCGGGGTTGCACTCGCCCTTCGCGGACTCGACGGTGAGTCCGGCGGCGGTCATCTCGTTGCGGATGCGGCGCAGCAGGGGTTCGATCCGCCCGGTGCCGAGGATCGAGTAGTCGATGTTGTACTGGTTCGCCGGGGTCAGGCCGCGGTAGTGCGCGTCCCAGGCCTGTTCGTAGGTGTCCTTGAAGACGATGAACTCGAGCTCGGTGCCGACGTGGGCGGTGAAGCCGTGCTCGGCGAGCCGGTCGAGCTGGCGACGGAGGATCTGGCGGGGCGCGGCGACGACGGGGCTGTCGTCGCTCCAGGCGAGGTCGGCCATGACCAGGGCGGTGCCCTCGTTCCAGGGCACGCGGCGCAGGGTCGAGAGGTCGGGGCGCATGGCGAAGTCGCCGTAGCCGCGGTCCCATGAGGACATCTCGTAGCCGTCGACGGTGTTCATCTCGGTGTCGACGGCCAGAAGATAGTTGCAGCCCTCGGTGCCGTGGTCGAGGACGTCGCTCAGGAAGAACGGTGCGGCGAACCGCTTGCCCTGGAGCCGTCCCTGCATGTCGGGGAAGGCCAGGACGACGGTGTCGATCTCGCCGCTCGCGACGAGTGAGCGGAGCTCGTCGACGGCGAGCGGGGGTTTGCGGTCTGCCACGGGATTACTCCTCCTTCGGCCTGCCGGGAGCCATAAGGTATTGCTCAGAACCATTGCTTGGGAAGGGGAAACGGCGAGGTGGCCAGTACGAGTGAATCGGCGGACCGGCTGACGCCCGTGCTGCGACCGGTGCGCGCGGGCAACGGGTTCGAGGAGGCCCTGGAGCAGATCCTGCAGGTCGTGCGGCTCGGTCTGGTGCCGGGCGGGGAGCGCCTGCCGGCCGAGCGGGAGCTCGCGGACCGGATGGGGATCAGCCGGGTCACCCTGCGCGAGGTCCTCAAGGTCCTCCAGGAGCAGGGCCTGGTGGAGAGCCGGCGCGGGCGGTACGGCGGCACGTTCGTGCTGCGGCGGCAGCAGACCGCCGACGAGGCGGAGCTGCGCCGCCGGATCGCGGCCGTCGACATGGAGGACACGCTGCGCTTCCGCGAGGTCCTGGAGGTCGGCGCGGCCGGGCTGTGCGCGGCGCACGGCCTGGACGGGGCGGGCGCCGAGCGGCTGCGCGCGGCCCTGGCGGCGACCCATGACGCCCCGCTGGGCGACTACCGTCGCCAGGACACCCTGCTGCATCTGACGCTCGCCGAGCTGTCCGGTTCGCCGACGCTGACCGCGCAGTACGCGGCCGTCCGGGCGACGGTCAACGACCTGCTCGACTGCATCCCGCTCCTGGTGCGCAATCTGGAGCACTCCCAGCACCAGCACACGGCGCTGGTGGAGGCGGTGCTCGACGGGGACGCGGACGCGGCGCGCGAGGTGATGCGGGAGCACTGCGCGGGGACGGCCGCGCTGCTGCGCGGCTTCCTGACGTGAGGGCACCGGCCCCGCGTAACCGGAACGTAACGCACGGGTCTTGCGCTTCCCACCCGACGGCCGCAAAGGTATGGCACCAATCCATTGGGCCCGTTCCGGGGAGCTGACCGCCGCCATGACGCTGGAAGACACCTCAGGCACCACAGGAAACAAGGCCGCACCCGACGACTACCTTCAGCGCCGCACCCTGCGCCGCGGCAGCGCGGGCTGGCTGCTGCTGACCGGCCTCGGCGTGGCGTACGTCGTCTCCGGCGACTTCTCCGGCTGGAACATCGGCCTGTCCAAGGGCGGCTTCGGCGGCCTGGCCATCGCGACGGTGCTGATGGGCGCGATGTACGCCTGTCTGGTCTTCTCGCTCGCCGAACTGTCCGCCATCCTGCCCACCGCGGGCGGCGGCTACGGCTTCGCCCGGCGGGCGCTCGGCACCTGGGGCGGCTTCCTCACCGGCACGGCCATCCTCATCGAGTACGTCCTCGCGCCCGCCGCCATCTCCATCTTCATCGGCGACTACGTCGAGTCCCTCGGACTCTTCGGCCTGGAGTCGGGCTGGCCCGTCTATCTGGTCTGCTTCGCCCTCTTCATCGGCATCCACCTGTGGGGCGTGGGCGAGGCCCTGCGCTTCAGTCTGATCGTCACCGCCGTCGCGGTGGCCGCGCTGCTGGTCTTCGCCCTGGGCGCGCTGAGCGACTTCCACGTGGACGGCCTGAACGACATCCCGGCGGACCCGGACGCGGCCGGCTCCAGCTCCTGGCTGCCGTTCGGCCTCCTCGGCATCTGGGCCGCCTTCCCCTTCGGCATGTGGTTCTTCCTGGGCGTCGAGGGCGTGCCGCTGGCCGCCGAGGAGGCCAAGGACCCGGTGCGCTCGATGCCGAGGGCCCTCGCCCTGTCGATGGGCGTCCTCGTGGTCCTCGCCCTGATCACCTTCCTGGCGGCGACCGGGGCCCGCGGCTCGGCGGCCGTCCAGGAGGCCGGCAACCCGCTGGTGGTCGCCCTCCAGGGCGACGGCGCGCCCACCGCCCTCAGCCGCTTCGTCAACTACGCGGGCCTCGCCGGCCTGGTCGCGTCCTTCTTCTCCCTGATCTACGCGGGCTCCCGCCAGCTCTTCGCCCTGTCCCGGGCCGGCTATCTGCCCCGCTTCCTCTCCCTCACCAGCCGCCGCAAGTCGCCCTACCTCGGGCTGCTCATCCCCGGCGCGCTCGGCTTCGCGCTCGCCGCGGGGACCGGGGACGGGGCGCGGATGCTGAACATCGCGGTGTTCGGCGCCACCATCTCGTACGCCCTGATGGCGCTCTCCCACATCGTGCTGCGCCGCCGTGAGCCGGGCCTGCACCGCCCGTACCGCACCCCGGGCGGTGTCGTGACCTCCTCGGTCGCCTTCGTCCTGGCCCTGTCCGCCCTCGTGGCGACCTTCCTGGTCGACAAGGACGCGGCGTTCATCGCCTTGGCCGTGTACGTGATCGCCCTCGCCTACTTCGCGTTCTACAGTCGCCACCGTCTGGTGGCGAGCGCGCCCGAGGAGGAGTTCGCGGCGCTCGCCGCGGCCGAGGCCGAACTCGAACGCTGACCGACCCCTCTCTCTCAAGGAGACTCCGTGCCCCGACCGCTCATCGGCGTGACGACCTATCTGGACCAGGCCCGCTGGGGCGTCTGGGACCTGCCGGCGGCGCTGCTCCCGGCCGCGTATCCCGGCCTGATCCAGCGGAGCGGCGGGCTCGCGGCGATGCTGCCGCCGGACGATCCGTCCGCGGCCGCACAGACCGTCGCCCGCCTGGACGGTCTGGTGGTCGCGGGCGGCGCCGACGTGGAGCCGGTACGGTACGGGGCCGAGCCCGACCCCCGTACCGGCCCGCCGGCCCGGGCCCGGGACAGCTGGGAACTGGCCCTGATCGACGCGGCCCTGGCCTCCGGCACCCCGCTCCTCGGCATCTGCCGGGGCATGCAGCTGCTCAACGTGGCCCTGGGCGGCACCCTCGTCCAGCACCTTGACGGCCACACCGAGGCGGTCGGCGTGATGGGCCGGCATCCGGTCGCACCGGTCCCGGGCACCCGCTACGCCGCCCTGGTCCCGGAACGGACTTCCGTCCCCACCTACCACCACCAGTGCGTGGACGTCCTCGGCAAGAACCTGATCGCCTCGGCCCACGCGGAGGACGGCACGGTCGAGGCGATCGAACTGCCCTCCCCCGCCTGGGCCCTGGGCGTCCAGTGGCACCCGGAGATGGGCGAGGACTTCCGGGTGATGCGCGGCCTCGTGGCGGCGGCTAGCGGGTGACCCGGCCGCGCATGAGGAGCGCGTACAGCAGCCCGGCGACACCCATCCCCACCGGAAGGGCCAGGTCGATCCCGCCGAGGGCACGGGCGATCGGCCCGGTGTAGGCGGTGTCGACGCACAGCGCCGCCGCACCGGCACCACCGAGCACGCCTGCCGCCCCGGCCGGGTTGACGCCGCCCGCGTACCAGAAGGAGCTTCCCCGGCTCTCGTCCGTCAGGGCGAGCCCGTCGTAGCGGTTCCGGCGGAGCAGGATGTCGACCGCGTACACGGTCATGGCGGGACCCAGCAGGACGACGGTCAGCTGCAGCACGTTGCCGACCGTGTCCAGGAAGTCGGAGACGAACAGCGCGTACAGGGTGAGGGCGACCGCCACCGCGCCGTCGACGAGGACGCTGCGCGAGCGGCGGATGCGCAGACCCACGGCCTGGAGGGCGAGTCCCGCGCTGTACGCGGTCATGGCGTTGATGGCGATGGTGCCGAGCACCAGGGCGAGCAGGAAGACCGGCGCGAACCAGCCCGGCAGCAGCGACTCCAGGGCGGCCTGCGGGTCCGTCATGTCCACGATGGTGCCGGCGAGGGCACCGATCGCACACACCACGACGCTCGGCAGAAAACCTCCCAGCGCGGTCCACCCCATGACCGCCTTGGCCGAGGAGGTCCTCGGCAGATAGCGGGAGAAGTCCGCGCTGGTGGTGTACGAGAGCGGGCCGGCCGCGATCAGCGTGACCCCGGCGATCAGCGTGGCCCACAGTTCGACGCCGTGGGGCGGGGCATCGGGCGCGTGGCCGAAGTCCGCGCGCAGCAGCACCACATAGGCCACGACACCGAAGACGGCCGTCAGGGCGATGGTGACGGGCAGATAGAGCCGGACGATCAGCCCGTGCCCGTACACGCCGATGGTCAGCGTGATCCCGGCGATCACGAGGACGATCACCAGCTTGACGCCGGTGGAAGCACCGATCCCGGCCTTCTCGACCAGGGCGAACACCGCTCCGGCGGCCGCGGCCAGGTTGAGCGCGAAGTAGCAGACGGAGATGACCCAGCCGGTCACGGCGTTGTTCACACGGTTGCCGCGCACGCCGTACACGGCCCGGGTGATGACCTCGCTGGGCGCTCCCGCGGCGGGACCCGAGATCGCGAGCACTCCCGTGAGCAGCCAGAATAGGTTGCCCACGACGATCACCACGAGCGCCTGGCCCAGGCTGAGGCCCATCAGCACGAGGGCGCCGCCGACCACCAGGCTCAGGTAGGTGACGTTGGCGGCGGCCCAGACCGAGAAGAGTTCGCGCGGCCGCCCGTGCCGCTCCCCGTCCGGGATGTGGTCGATGCCGTGCGCCTCGATCCGGGTGGCGCGATCGGCGGCGGGACCCCCGGCGGACCGGGGGCTCGGATCGGGAGACGTGGCAGCCATACGGCCCTCCGGGGAGCGTGTCGTGCACACCTGGTTGCTTATTGGTCGCACACTCAATAGCATCGCCGGTATGTCGTCAAGCGTCCCGCGCAAACGCGTTCGCAAGTCCCCCGAGGCCCGCCGGGCGGAGATCGTCGAGGCGGCCGCGGCCGTCGCCCTCACCGAGGGCCTGGAGTGCGTGACCCTGCGCCGGATCGCCGATGAGCTCGCCGTGCGCCCCGGCCTGATCAGCCACTACTTCCCCTCCGCGGAGGACCTGGTGGCCGAGGCCTTCGCCGTCGCCGCCACCGGCGAACTGGACGCGCTGCTCCCCGCCGAGCGGCCCGACGGGACCCCCACGCAGTACCTCGCCCGCTACTTCGCCCTCTCCTCCGGAGAGGCCTACGACGACATCAGCCGCCTCTGGATCAACGCCCGCCACCTCAGCCGCTACCGGCCGGTCCTGCGCGAGCGGGTCGCCACGATGGAGCTGGCCTCGGACGACCGCCTCGAAGGCGTGATCCGCGACGGCGTCGCCCGCGGGGAGTTCCGCACGGAGGACCCCCGTACGGCGGCGATCATGATCCTGGTCGTCCTTGACGGCCTGGGCGCCCACGCCAACACCGACCGGAGCAACCGCCCCGAGGCGGTGCTGCGGATGGCCGTCACGACCGCGGAACGCGAACTGTCCCTGCCCCCGGGCACCCTGACCCGCGAGGCGAACGCCCTCCCCGCCGACCTCCCCCGCTGAGTCCCCTCTCCACGCCCAACCCTCCCCCGCCCCTGCCCTGGAGCCCCTGTGCGCACCCGTCTCGTCCTGTCCTCCGCCCGGCTGCTCGACCCGGGCACCGGCACCTTCCTCCCGGAGACCGCGCTCGCCGTGTCCGAGAGCGGACGGATCGCCGCGCTCGGCGACGACCGGGAGATGCGCGCCCTCGCGGACCGCACCACCGAGGTCATCGACCTCAGGGGAGCGGTGGTCACCGCGGGCCTGGTCGACGGCCACCTCCACCCCGTCACCGGCGCCGACCTCACCCACGGCCTCGACCTGTCGCGGTGCGCCGACCTCGCGGACGTACGGGACGCGCTGGCCGTCGCCGTCCGCGCCCTCGACCGCGGGGACTGGCTCTTCGCCTGGGGCCTCGACCCGAACGTCTTCGGCGACCAGCCGGTCTCCACGGCCCCCTTCGACACCGTCCTCGCCGGCGTCCCCGCCTTCCTCCTCCTCTTCGACGCCCACTCGGCGCTCGCCAGCCGCCGCGCCCTCGAACTCGCCGGCGTCGACGGGCCGCGCACGTTCGACCAGGCCTCCGCTGAGGTCGTCTGCGACGAGAGCGGCCGGCCGACCGGACTCCTCCAGGAGGACGCCGCCTGCGAGCTGGTGGAACGCGTCGCGCCCCGGCCCACCCACCAGGAGCGACGCGACCGCCTCGCCGCGGCCCTGCGCGCCATGGCCGCGGCCGGCCTGACCGGCGGCCACGTCATGGACGCCAACGGCGAGAGCCTCGCCCTCCTGGCCGCGCTCGACGAGGCCGGCGAACTCCCCCTGCGCCTTCGCGTGGCGCCCTGGTGCCAGCCCGGCACGGACGCCGGCGGAGTCCGGGCGCTGATCGCCCGGCAGGGCACGGGCGGCGCGCTGTGGCGCGTGGACGGCGTGAAGCTCTTCATGGACGGCACGATCGACAACGGCACGGCGTGGCTGGAGCGCCCGGACTGCCACGGCGAGTCGACGCACGCCTTCTGGCCCGACCCGACCGCCTACACCGACATCGTCGGCGAGCTGCACCGCGCCGGGGTGCCCACCGCCACCCACGCCATCGGCGACGCCGCCGTACGCCACGCCCTCGACGCCGTACAGAAGGCGCGGGCCCAGGAGGACAGCGGCGTTCGCCACCGGATCGAACACATCGAGACTGTCCCGGACGACACCCTGCACCGCTTCGCGGACCTGGGCGTGGTCGCCTCGATGCAGCCCACCCACTGCTGCGACTTCACCCGCGCCGACCACACCGACAACTGGTCGCGCCGGCTGGGCGAGGAGCGCGCCTCACGGGCGTGGCGCTGCCGGGACCTGTGGGACTCCGGGGCGACCGTCGTCCTGGGATCGGACTGGCCGATCGCCCCCTTCCCGCCCCTCGGCGTGATGGCCGGCGCCCGCCACCGCCGCCCGACCCGCGACCTGAGCCTGCCCCCGCACGCCCCCGAGCAGGCGCTGACGGCGCTGGAGGCCCTGCGCGGCATGACGGTGAACGCGGCCTTCGCGGCACACGAGGAGCACGAGGCGGGCCGCATCGCCCCGGGCCACCGTGCCGACCTCACGGTCCTGGCCGACAACCCCCTGACGGTCCCTGCGACCGAGCTGCCCAACCTCCCCGTCGTTCTCACCACGGTCGACGGCAAGGTGACATTCCGCAGCGCGACGACGGCCTGAGCGGACGGGGCGAGGGACGGGAGCGGGGGCCGTGCCTCCGCGCCCCCACCCACCCCGCCGCGTCAGCCCCGCGTCAGCGAGAGCAGATCCCGCGCCGGCCCCGTCGGCCGGTGCCCCGCCGGCCACACGGCCCGCAGGTCCCGCCGCAGCAGGACACCCGCCACCGGCACGGCCACCAGCCGCCGCGACGCCAGCTCCTCGGCGACGGCGAGCTCGCTCAGCACGGCGGGTCCCGCCCCGCTGACCGCAGCCGCCTTGACGGCGGTGGTGGAGGCGAGTTCCAGCAGCGGCTGGGCGAGTCCCCCGTGTGCGGCGAGGGCCGCGTCGAGCACCTGCCGCGTCCCGGAGCCGCGTTCCCGCAGCACCAGCGGCGTGGCGGCCAGCTCCGCCGGATCGAGCGCGGCACGACGCCGGGCCCAGGGATGCGACGGCGCGGCGACCACGGCCAGCCGGTCGTGCGCGACGACCGCGCCTTCGAGCCCCTCCGGCACGGCGAGCCCCTCGACGAAGCCGAGGTCGGCCTCACCGCCGAGGAGCCGCTCGGCGACGGCCGCGGAGTTGCCGGCCATGAGGGAGACGGCGGTGTCGGGCCGGTCCGCCCGCAGCGCGATGAGCCATCCCGGCAGCAGATACTCGGCGATGGTCATGGACGCGGCGACCCGCAGCCGCGAGTCCCGCCGCCCCCGCAGCGCCTGCACACCCGCGTCGAAGGCTTCGGCGGCCTCGACGATCCGACGCGCCCAGTCGGTCACGAGCGCGCCGGCGTCGGTGAGCCGGGAGCCGCGCGGCGAGCGGTCGACGAGGGCGACGCCGAGCTGCCGCTCCATGGAACGGATGCGGCTGCTGGCGGCGGGCTGGGTGATGCCGACCTCGCGGGCGGCCCGGCCGAGGCTGCCGTGCCGGGCGACGGCGAGGAGCAGTTCGAGCGCGCCGAGGTCGGGGACTCGGTGGGACAGAAGGCTGACGACGTCGCTCGACTCACTGCTCATAAGATCAGCTTATGTCCTCATAGCCGCAGAGTCCCTGGTCGGGGCCCTGCGAGGGCGAAAGGATCGAGCCATGGCAACCCTCGCTCCTTCCCGTCCGGCCCCCGTCGCCACCACCCCCGGCGCACGGTGGGCCTCGGTCCGTCACCTCGGTCCCAACTGGTACGCCTCGGTGATGGGCACCGCCATCGTCGCCAACGCCGGGGCGACCCTGCCAGTCGACGTGCCCGGCCTGCGCACCGCCTGCACGGCGGTGTGGGCGCTCTCCCTGGCGATGCTGCTGACGCTGCTCGCCGCCCGCGCCCTGCACTGGACCCACCACCGTGACCAGGCCCGTGCCCATCTGCTCGATCCGGCGATGGCCCCGTTCTACGGATGCCTGTCCATGGCGCTGCTCGCGGTGGGCGGCGGCACGATGATCGTCGGCAGGGACTGGATCGGGCTGCCCGCCGCGATCGCCGTCGACACGGTCCTCTTCACCGCGGGGACGGCGATCGGCCTGGCGGCCGCGGTGGCCGTGCCGTATCTGATGGTGGTGCACCACCGGATCGAGGGCGCCTCTCCGGTGTGGCTGCTTCCGGTGGTCGCCCCCATGGTGTCCGCCGCCCTCGGCCCGCTGCTGCTGCCGCATCTCCCCGCCGGCCAGGTGCAGCAGACCTTCCTCCTCGCCTGTTACGGGATGTTCGGCATCAGCCTGCTGGCGACCCTGGTGATGCTGCCCCTGGTCTTCGGTCGGCTGGTGACCGCCGGTCCTCTCCCGCTCACCCTCACCCCCACCCTGTTCCTGGTCCTCGGCCCGCTCGGCCAGTCGACGACCGCGGCGAACAAGTTCGCCGACGTCACACTCGGCGGGGCGCTCGGCGGGGCACTGCCCGGGCCCGGTTCGTACGCGCACGCCTTCTCGGCCTTCGCCGTCCTCTACGGCGTCCCGGTCATGGGCTTCGCGCTGCTGTGGCTGGTTCTCGCCGGGGCGCTGGTGCTGCGGGCCCGCCGCCGGGGCATGGGTTTCGCGATGACGTTCTGGGCGTTCACGTTCCCGGTGGGCACCTGTGTGACGGGCGCGGAGGGCCTGGCGCTGCACACCGGTCTTGCCGCCTTCCGGTGGCTGGCGATCGGGCTGTACGTGCTCCTCGTCGCGGCCTGGCTGGTGGCGGGCACCCGCACCGTGCGCGGGCTGCTCAGCGGTGCGCTGCTCGCAGGGCCGCGGCCAGTGATCGCGGGGCGCTGACGAGGGAGGGCCCGTACCAGGTGAGGTGGCGCCCGTCGACGAGCGCGGCGGTGGCCCCGGGAAAGGCCTCGGGGCCGTCGTCGGGAGTGAAGCGGTAGGGCTCGTCGGGCAGCACGACGAGGTCCGGCGAGGCGGCGTTCAGTTCTTCGAGCGGCACCCGCGGGTAGCGCTCGGGGTGGTCGCCGTAGAGGTTGCGCACGCCGAGCCGGGCGAGCAGGTCGCCGGCGAAGGTGTCGCGACCGAGGACCATCCAGGGCCGTCGCCAGATCGGCACGACGGCGGTGCGGGGCGGCTCGCACGGCTCCACCGCCGCCCAGGCCGCTTCTGCCTCGTCGAGCCAGCGCGGCCGGTCGCGGACCCCGCAGGCGCCGAGGACCCGCGCGAGCTCGGCGAGCGCCTGGTCGAGGGTGCGGATCTCGGTGACGAGGACGTCGAGCCCGGCGGCGCGCAGGGCGGCGAGGTCCGGCTCCCGGTTCTCCTCCTCGTTGGCGATGACGAGGTCGGGCCGGAGCGCGGCGACGGCAGCGACGTCCGGATTCTTGGTGCCTCCGACGCGTACCGCGCCGCCCAGGTCGGCGGGGTGGGTGCACCAGTCGGTGACGCCGACGAGGGCGCCGGGCGCGGAGACGGCGACGGCCTCGGTCAGCGACGGCACCAGGGACACGACCCTGGGGTGCGGGCGGCGGCTCACGCCTCCGCGGCCTCGATGTGGTCGCCGACGGAGACGAAGACGAGCCGGGTGCCCGGTGCGGTGGCGCGCCAGCGGTGGCGGACGCCGCCGGAGAGGTAGAGGGTGTCGCCGCGTTCCAGACGGTAGGCGCGGCCTTCGGCCTCGACCTCGGCGGCGCCGTCGGCGACGTACAGCAACTCGTCGTTGCGGTGGAGGAATTCGCGACCGGCGTCCTGTTCGCCGGTGAATTCCAGGGCCTGGAGCTGGTGCCGGCCGCGGACCAGGGGCCGTACGCCTGGCGGCATGTCCCACAGTTCCTCGTCGGAGCGTACGACGTCGACGGTGCGGGCGGCCTCGGCGGCGGCGAGCAGTTCGGCGGCGGTGGTCTCCAGGGCAGCGGCGACGAGCTGGAGGGAGCGGTCGCTGGGGCGGGCCCGCTCGTTCTCGACCTGACTGAGGAAGGGCACGGACAGGCCGCTGCGCTGGGCGACGACGGCCAGCGTCAGCTGGAGCGCCCGGCGGCGCCTCTTGACGGCCGCGCCCACGCGCAGCGACTCCTTGTCGTCCATGTCGGCCCCCTCCCTCGTGCCTGGGTGTACCGGTCGGTTACCTGCACCTTACGCAGCTTTGGGGCGGGGTTTCGCGTCGTGGCGAAAAGGGGTGGTCGCCGAATACGTTCGGCGACCACCCCTTTCCGTAGCGCATCTTTCCGTAGCGCATCCGGATCTACTGCGGGGCGAGCCGCTCCGCGACGCCCGGGTTCCGGTCGAGCCAGGTGCGGACGCCTTCCTGCTCCTTGCCCTTGCCGGTCTCCTGGATGACGGCTTCCAGGCCGGTGAGCTCCTTCTCGCTGAGCTTGAACTTCTTCAGCCAGGCGCCGACCTCGGGGTTGTCCTGGGTGAAGCCCTTACGGGCGAGCGTGTGGACGCCGTCCCCCTTGCCCCAGCTGCCCTTGGGGTCCTGGAGCTTCTTGAGGTCGTACGTGGAGTAGGCCCAGTGCGGCGACCAGAGGGTCGTGACGATCGGCTCCTTCTTGTCGTACGCGCGCTTGAGTTCGGCCAGCATGCCGGGCGTGGAGCCGTCGACGACCTTGTACTCGCCCTCGAGGCCGTAGTCCTTCAGGACCTTGTCCTTGAGGATGCCCATCATTCCGGCGCTCGGCTCGATGCCGACGATGCGGCCGTCGAACTTCCCGGCCTTGCCCTTGAGGTCGGCGAGGGTGTTCACGTCCTTCATGTACGAGGGGACGGTGAGCTCCAGGGAGGTGGGGCCGTACCAGGAGCCGAGGTCTTCGAGCTTGTTGCGGTACTTCTCCCAGTACTGGGCGTGGGTGACGGGCAGCCAGGCGTCGGTCTGGAAGTCGATCTGGCCGCCGGCGAGCCCGGTGTAGAGGGCGCCGGCCTCCAGCTGCTTGGTGTCGACCTCGTAGCCGCGGCGCTCCAGGAGTTCCTTCCAGAGGAAGGTGGAGGCGATGCCCTCGTCCCACGGGATGTAGCCGAGGCTGATCTTCTTGCCGTGGCCGGTGTCGGTGCCGGACGCGGTGGTGGAGGAGGCTCCGCCGCCGCCGAGGAATCCCATGCCGCCGGCGACGAGCGCGAGGACGACGACGCCGACGAGGGCGGTGACGGGCTGCGGGCGGTGGCTCCAGATCTTGGCGCCGGCGCGGGCGGCGGTCGCGGCGCGGGCCTTGGCGGCGGCGCGGCGGCCGAGCGGGGAGACCTGGCGGCCGAGGGCTCCGGTCATCCGGTCGAGGTACATGGCGAGGATGACGATGGAGATGCCGGCCTCGAAGCCGAGGCCGATGTCGACGTTGCCGATGGCGCGGTAGACGGCGCCGCCGAGTCCGCCGCCGCCGACCATGCCGGCGATGACGACCATGGACAGGCCGAGCATGATCACCTGGTTGACGCCGGCCATGATCGTGGGCAGCGCGAGCGGCAGCTGGACGCGCAGCAGGGTGTTGCGCGGGGTGGTGCCGAAGGCTTCGGCGGCCTCGACGAGTTCGCCGTCGACCTGGCGGATGCCGAGTTCGGTCATGCGCACGCCGGGCGGCAGGGCGAAGACGATGGTGGCGATGATGCCGGGGACCACGCCGACGCCGAAGAAGATGATGCCGGGGATGAGGTAGACCATCGCCGGCATGGTCTGCATGAAGTCGAGGACCGGGCGCAGGACGGCGCTGACGGTCTTGGAGCGGGCCGCCCAGATGCCGAGCGGTACGGCGATCACGAGGGTGACGAGGGTGGCGACGAGGACGAGCGAGAGGGTCGCCATCGCGTCGTCCCACAGCTCGATGGAGTCCACGAGGGCGAAGCCCGCGAAGGCGAGGACACCGGCGGTGAGGCCGCGCAGCCACCAGGCGACGACGGCGAGGATGCCGGCGAAGAGCAGCGGCTGGGGTGCGGACAGGACGGCGTCGATGCCGTCGTAGAGACCGGTGACGACGGTGGTGACGGCGTCGAAGAGCCAGGAGAGCTGGGCCTGGAGCCAGTCGACGGTGCTGTCGACCCACTGGCCGAGGGGGAGCCTAGGCATCGGTGGTCACCTCCTTCGTGTCGGGGCGGGCATCGCCGTCGGCGCGGGTATCGCCGTCGGGGCCGTTCTGGGCCTGGGCGGGGATGCGGGTGGCGTCGGCGCGGGTGGCGTCGGGGCGGGTGGCGTCGGGCCGGGTGCCGTCGGGGCGGGTGCTGCTGACGGTGCGGGTTCCGGGGTGGATGTCGACGTCGAGGCCGCCCATGACGCCGAGGAGGCGGTCCTGGGCGACGACGCCGAGGACCTCGCCGTCGGCGTTCTCGACGGGGATCGGGTGCAGGGAGCGCGCGGAGACGGTGCACAGCTCGGTGAGCGGGGTCTCCGGGGCGACGGGCCGGCAGCCGCAGCCGGGCGGGCAGTCCTCGGGCGCGACGGTGCCGTCGGTCATGACGGCGGCGGCGGTGAGCACCCGGGTGCGGTCGACGTCCTGGATGAAGGAGGCGACGTAGTCGTTGGCGGGGCGCACCAGGATGTCCTCGGCGGTGCCGAGCTGGACGATCCGGCCGTCGCGCATGACGGCGATGCGGTCGCCGAGCCGCATGGCCTCGTTGAGGTCGTGGGTGATGAAGACGATGGTCTTCTTCAGCTTCTGCTGCAGGACGAGCAGCTGGTCCTGCATGTCCCGGCGGATCAGCGGGTCGAGGGCGCTGAACGACTCGTCCATGAGGAGCAGGTCGGCGTCGGTGGCGAGGGCGCGGGCGAGTCCCACGCGCTGCTGCATGCCGCCGGACAGCTCGTCGGGCCAGGACTTCTCCCAGCCGGCGAGGCCGCACAGCTCCAGGGCCTCGGTGGCCCGCCGCTCGCGCTCGGCGCGCGGGACGCCCTGGACCTCGAGTCCGTAGGCGGCGTTCTCGAGGACGCTGCGGTGCGGGAAGAGCGCGAAGTGCTGGAAGACCATGCTGATCTTCTTGGACCGGACCTCGCGCAGCTCGCGGGGGGAGAGCGCGGTGAGGTCGCGGCCGTCGTGGAGGACGCGGCCCGCGGTGGGGGTGAGCAGGCCGTTGAGCATGCGCAGCAGGGTGGACTTGCCCGAGCCGGAGAGACCCATGACGACGAAGATCTGGCCGGGTTCGACGACGAAGGAGGCGTCGATCACGGCCGCCGTCGTCCCGTCCGCGCGCAGGGCGTCGCGGTCGGCTGCGGTCTCGTCGGTGGCAGCGAGTTTACGGACGGCCTCGTCGGGTCGCCTGCCGAACACCTTGTACAGGTGATCGGCCTGGAGCCTGGACACATACACCTCACGGATAGCAACGAAAACGGCCCACCCCCCTAGGACTTCGTCCTGGTGGGGCCCCCAACCCCGCAGCCGGGCCGTGGAGCGGGGCGGGATCGGTCCGCGTCGCCCGTCACGTACGGGGATTCTCGTTCGGCTCGAATCGTTGAATCCCGTACCGGGTCCACTCCGGGCTCGCGCCTGCCCGGGCTCGTACGGGGGAAACGCGAAGGTGACCGGTGTCACGCGGAGGGTGACCATGGTCGTGGGTGTGGAGGGTGTGGAGGGTGCGGGGGGTGTCGTGGGTGGGTCGGGCGGAATCGTAGGTGGGGCGAGGGTGACGAGGGTGGGGCGGGGGTGACGAGGGTGGGGTGGGGGTGACGAGGCGTGTCGGGGGGTCTCCGGTGATCGGGCCGGGGGTGTCGGTGGGGTGCGGCATGATCGGGGTGTGACGCGACGCCTGATGCTCCTCGACACCGCCAGCCTCTACTTCCGCGCGTACTTCGGCGTGCCGGACTCGGTCCGGGCGCCGGACGGCACGCCCGTGAACGCCGTGCGCGGTCTCCTCGACTTCATCGGCCGGCTGGTCCAGGACCACCGTCCCGACGACCTGGTGGCGTGCTGGGACGACGACTGGCGTCCGCAGTGGCGGGTGGACCTCATTCCCTCGTACAAGGCGCACCGGGTGGCCGTGGAGACGCCGACCGGCCCGGACGTGGAGGAGGTCCCGGACACGCTGTCACCGCAGGTCCCGGTGATCGTCGAGGTGCTCGAAGCACTGGGCATCGCCCGGGTCGGCGCGGCCGGATTCGAGGCGGACGACGTGATCGGCACGCTGACGGAGCGTGCGGAGGGCCCGGTGGACATCGTCACCGGCGACCGGGACCTGTTCCAGTTGGTGGACGACGAGCGCGGGGTGCGGGTGCTGTATCCGCGCAAGGGCGTCGGCGACTGCGATCTGGTGGACGCCGAGCTGATCCGTACGAAGTACGGGGTGCGACCGGACCAGTACGCGGACATGGCGGCGCTGCGCGGCGACACCAGCGACGGGCTGCCGGGCGTGAAGGGCATCGGCGAGAAGACGGCGGCGCAGTTGATCACGGAGTACGGGGACCTGGCGGGCGTCCGGGCGGCGGCGGTCGACCGGACGTCGAGGCTCACCCCGGCGAAGCGGCGGGGCATCGTGGAGGCGGCGGCGTATCTGGACGTGGCCCCGGCCGTGGTCCGGGTGGCGCGGGACGTGCCGCTGCCGGAGTTCTCCGCCGCGCTCCCCAAGGCGCCCCGCGACCCGGCCGCCCTGGCCGGTCTGGTGGAGCGATGGGGGCTCGGCGGGGCGGTGGGCCGGCTGCTGCCGGTTCTGGAGCGCTGAGCGGCCCCGGCGGCGGGGCCCTCTGGGCCGCCCCCGTTCCGGGATGCTAACTTAGGCAAACCTAAGTAATTACCCGGAACGGGAGACCGTCGTGGCAGAAGCGCCCGCACGCAAGGCACCCAGGGCTCACGAGGCCCAGGTGGTGCGCACGGAGCGGATCACCCCGCACATGGTGCGCCTCGTGCTCGGCGGCCCAGGACTGCAGGCCTTCGAGGTCGGCGAGCACACCGACCACTACGTGAAGCTGCTGTTCGCGCCGGAGGGCGTGAGCTACCCGGAGCCGTTCGACATGGAGCGGATCCGCGCGGAGTTCCCGCGCGAGCAGTGGCCGACCACCCGGACGTACACGGTACGGGCCTGGGACCCGCTCCACCGCGAACTGACCGTCGACTTCGTGGTCCACGGCGACGAGGGTCTGGCCGGCCCGTGGGCGGCGCGGGCGCGGCCGGGCGACACCGTGCGCCTCCTCGGCCCCGGCGGCGGCTATGCCCCGGACGAGGCCGCCGACTGGCACCTCCTGGTCGGCGACGAGAGCGCCCTGCCGGCCATCGCGGTCGCACTGGAGCGGCTGCCGGAGGGTGCCGTCGTGCACGCCTTCGTGGAGGTCGCGGACACGTCCGAGGAGCAGAAGTTCGCGACCGTGGCGGGCGTCGACGTCACCTGGCTGCACCGTGGCTCCCGCCCCGCGGGCGAGGCGCTGATCGAGGCCGTCCGCTCCCTGGACTTCCCCGCCGGCGACGTCCACGCCTTCGTCCACGGCGAGGCCGGCTTCGTGAAGGAGCTCCGCCGCCACCTGCGCCAGGACCGCCAGGTCCCGCGCGAGCGGCTCTCCATCTCCGGCTACTGGCGCCTCGGCAAGACCGACGAGGCCTGGCGCGCGATCAAGCGCGAGTGGAACGAGCAGGTCGAGCGCGAGCAGGAGAACTGACCCGCGCACAGACACGACGCGGAACAACGCCCGAGGGGGCGGGAGCCGACGACTCCCGCCCCCTCGGGCGTCGAGCATGCGGCCCCTGAGCGGCGGCCGAGAGTCTGGGCGGGAACGGCGATCCGACCGCGCGGGCGACGAAGGGCCGGACCAAGACCGGGCGAGGGGCCCGATCCCGCCCGGGGGCAAACCGGGCGGCGAAGGGCCGGGGGCGAGCCTGGGCGACGAGGCCAGTGCGGTAAGGACCAGGCCGGGCGAGGCGATCCGACCACCCGACGCGAACCGGGCGGCGAAGGGCCCGGGGCGGACCGACGGCCCGGCGAACCGGGCAGGCAGCGAAGGGCCGCGGCGAGGGGATCCGACCACGCGACGCGTACCGGGCGGCGAAGGGTCGGGGGCTTGGGCTACCAGGACCAGGCTGGGGCGAGCGAGCCCCAGGCGATGAGGGACGGCCACCCGGGACGGGGCGAGGGGCCCCCGGGGCGAACCTGGCAGCGCAGCGTCGGAGGCTTGGGGCGACCGCGACCAGGCCGGGCGAGGCGATCCGACCACCCGACGCGAACCACGCGGCGAACGGCCCGCACCGGGCCTGGGCCATGAGGCCGACCACCCAGGGGGGTGAAGACAGGGGCCGGTGCGGACCCGGGCCACGAGGCCGCCCGGGGCGGTGAAGGCCCGGGCGGGGGCGGCGGGGCAGCGCCCCGCTGCCGAGCGGCCGGCCCCCGGGACCGGCCCCCGGGACCGCGCCCCAAGGCTCAGCGTTCCGTGCCGAAGAGGCGGTCGGAGGCGTCGATGTGGGCGAGCCGGCGGAGGGCGGCGAACATCGCGTCGCCGAGGACGGTGCCCACGACCACGCTCTCGACGAGCTCCTCGCGGTCGACGTTGCGGGCCACGTAGTCGAGGTCCGTCCGGGCCACGCGCTCGGCCGCGTCGGCGTAGTCGTCGAGGACCTCGGCGAAGCCGCCGTGGCCGACGTCGTCGAGGGCGGCCAGGGCGACGGCGAGGGCCTCGGCGGCCGGGGCCTCGGGATAGGCGTGCCAGCCTCGACGGGCGAGCAGATCGGCGACCGCCGCACGCGCGGCGACGAGTGAGTCCTCCGGCTCGTCCCCCGGGTGCTCGTAGCGCGGCACCACGCGGTCGGCCGCCGTGCCCAGCATCTTGTGCACCGACCGCTCCGGGTCGTCGACCGCCGCGATGACCTCGCGGACGCCGGCGACGGACAGGCCGCCGACGTCGAGCAGGGCACGGATCAGGCGGAGCCGCCGTACATGGAGCTCCTCGTACGAGGCCTGGTTCGGGCTCGTCAACCGGCCGGCCGGCAGCAGCCCCTCCCGTACGTAGTACTTGATCGTCGGCACGGACACTCCGGCCCTGCGACTCAACTCTCCGATGCGCACCGTGGGTTCACCTTTCCGGTCGTGCTCCGGCCTTGCCGACCGGCACCCCCATCATAGATAGTGGCACTATCAGATAGCAGCAAGCGCCACTATCCATTCTGCGCTCCCGCGCATCCCACGGGGGGATCAGCCATGTCCTCGGCACCTCAGCTCCGCTCACTCCACCGGCCCCTGGTCTGGTTCGCCGCCTCCATGGCAGCCCTGGCGCTCGTCTCCGCCGCCGGGCTCGTCCTCGACGACCGCGTGCTGGTCGGCGCGCCCATCTGGGCCAAGCCCTTCAAGTTCTCGGTCTCGTTCGTCGCCTACGCACTCACCCTCGCCTGGATGCTCTCCCTCCTCCCCGGCGCCCGCGCCCGGCGTGTCGGCTGGTGGGCGGGCACGGTCGTCACCGCCGCGAGCCTCGGCGAGATGGTGCTGATCACCACCCAGGTCGTCCGGGGGAAGCAGAGCCACTTCAACCACGCGACGCCCTTCGACTCCGCCCTCTTCGACGCCATGGGCATCACCGTCGTCGTCCTCTGGCTGGCCGCCCTCGCCATCGCGGTCCTGCTGCTGCGCGCCCGCATCCTGGACCGCGCCACCGCCTGGGCCGTGCGGCTCTCCTCCCTGATCGCCCTCGCCGGTGCCGCCATCGGCTTCGCCATGGTCCGGCCGACGCCGGAGCAACTCGCGCAGGACGACCCGGCGATCGTCGGCGCGCACAGCGTCGGCGTCCCCGACGGCGGGCCCGGCATGCCCCTCACCGGCTGGTCCACCACCGGCGGCGACCTGCGCATCGCCCACTTCTTCGGCATGCACGCGCTCCAGCTGGTTCCGCTGGTCCTGCTCCTGCTGTCCGCCCTCGCCCCGCGGTTCGTCCGGCTCGCCGACGACCGGATCCGGCTGCGGGTGGTCCTGGTCGCGTCCGCCGCGTACGCCGCCGGATTCCTCCTGCTCACCTGGCAGGCACTGCGCGGCCAGCCGCTCCTCTCCCCCGACGGCCTGACCCTCACCGCGGCCGGCGCCGTCGCCCTCCTCACCGCCGCGGCCACCGCACTGGCCCTCCGCTCCCCCTCCCCCTCCCCCTCCACCCCCACCCCCACCCCCACCTCCGCCTCCGCCTCTCGTCAGGAGCTCGGAGCATGACCGGCCTTCTCTTCGAGCTCTCCTTCCTCCTCGCGGCACCGGTCTGGCTGCTGATGATCTTCGCGCCGGGCCGTCGGCTCACGGACCGGATCGCGGCCTCGCCGCTCACCGTCCTGCCGGTCCTGGCCGTCTACCTGGTCCTCGCCGCGCCCGTCCTTCCCGAACTCTGGGCAGCGGTCAGCAGCCCCGACATCGACACCTTCCGTGACCTCACCGCCCTGGCGAACGGCGCCGGGGCGATCTGGGCGCAGGTCATCGCCTGGGACCTCCTCCTCGGGCAGTGGATGTACCGCGAGGGCCGACGCCTCGGCATCTCCCCCTGTCTGATGGGCCCGCTGCTCGTCCTCACCGTCCTGCTCTCGCCTTTCGCGCTCCTCCTCTTCCTTCCGATCAGGGCCTTGCGCAGCGCCGGAAAACCCGTGTCCGCCCGGCCTGGCCGGCCCCTAGCCTGACGCCATGCGATACGAGGAGCGGGCCGTGGGGGCCGTGTTGGGGTCGGCCGTGGGGGACGCCCTGGGCGCTCCTTTCGAGTTCGGGCTTCCCGGGGTGTTCCGCGAGCGGTTCCCGGTCGGGGCGGGCGAGATGTGCGGGGGCGGCGGATGGGAGGCCGGTGAGGCCACCGACGACACGCAGATGGCCGTGCTCGTCGGGGAGTCGCTCCTCGAACGGGGCGGGCTCGATCCGGCGGACGTCTTCGCCCGGTTCCGCCGCTGGGCCGAGGCCGAGCCCAAGGACATCGGGCTCCAGACCGAGGCCGTGCTGCTCGGCGACGACCCCTGGGACACCGCCGCCGCCCTGCACTTCCGGCTGAACGGCCGTGGCGCGGGCAACGGTTCGCTGATGCGGGCCGCCACCCCCGCCGTGCACTTTGCCTCCGCCGGCCGCGCCGCCACGATGGACGCGGCCCGGCGGATCGCCGCCCTCACCCACGGGGACGCCGCCGCGTGGGAAGGAACCGCGGTGCTGCACGAACTGGTGCGAGTGGCACTGCTTGGCGGGGACCCGCTCGCCGTGGTGTCCGATGTGCTCGGTGACGTCGCGGAACGCCACCGGGAGCGGTGGGCGGTCGTCCTCGCTCCCGACTGGCGGCCGGAGGACGCCACGGAGTTCAACGGCGCCGTCTGGCCCTGCCTCGGCTCCGCGCTGTGGGCGCTGCGCACCACCACCTCGTACGAGGACGCCGTCGCCGCGGCGATCGACCTGGGGGGTGACACCGACACCGTCGCCGCCGTGACCGGCATGCTCGCCGGTGCCGTCCACGGCCCGGAGGGCATACCGGCCCGCTGGACGGCCGCCCTGCACGTCCCCCTGCCGGGGTTCGGCGAGCGGGTCCTGCGGGCCGAGGACCTCCGCGAGCTGGCGCTCGCCCTGGTCTGACCCGCCTCGGCCCCCGCTCAGCGCACGCCCACCGCAGCACACGCCTCGACCTGCCCTCAGCGCACGCTCACCGCGGCCCACGCCTCGGCCTGCCCTCAACGCGCGCCCACCGCGAGCCACGCTTCGACCGGCGTCAGCGCGCACCTCCCGCAGCCCACGGCCACGGCCACGGCCCCGCCGCAGCCGGCGCCCCTACCGCGCCCGCACCGTCGCCCGCACGTCCCGGTCCGGCTGCAGCGTCAGCGCCGGCACCGGGCGTATCTCCCCGGCGTCGACGTCGAGGCGGAAGCGGCGGGCCAGCACGGCCAGCACCAGGACCGCCTCGACCATGGCGAAGCGGGTGCCCAGGCAGACGCGGGGCCCGCCCCCGAACGGGTACCAGGCGTATTCGGGTATCTCCTCCGCCTCGCTCGTCCACCGCTCGGGCCGGAACTCCAGCGGGTCCCGGTACCACCGCCCGTCCCGGTGGGTGACCCACTGGCTGCTCCAGACCCGCGTGCCGGGCGGCACCGGGGCGCCGCCGAGGGTGGCGCCCTCCTTCGCGATGCCGGTGATCAGCCAGATGGTGGGGTAGAGCCGCAGGGTCTCCTTCACCACGGCCTGGGTGTAGGTCAGTTCGGCGTAGTCGTCGAAGCCGGGGTCGCGGTCGCCGAGCACCTGGTCGAGCTCGGCGCCGAGTGCCTCCTGGACGCGCGGGTTGCGGGAGAGGAGATACCAGGCCCAGACGAGGGTGGAGCTGGTGGTCTCGTGCCCGCCGATGTACAGGGTGACGGTCTCGTCGCGGATCTCCCGGTCGGAGAGGTGGGCGCCGGTCTCGTCCTGGGCGGCGAGGAGCCGGCTGAGCAGGTCGGGTCGCTCCCGGTCACCGTCGCGGTGGCGGGCGACGACCCGGGACACCTCGGCGTCGATGACGGCGGTGGCCCGCTTGATCCGGGCCCGTCCGGGGGTGGGGACCCAGTCGGGCAGGATCGCGCCGATCCCGCTGAACTCGGCGCCGATCTCCTGCTGGGCGACGTCCATGGCGCGGCCGATGGCTTCGGCGTCGGCCGCGGTGTCGACGCCGAAGATGGTACGGACGGCGATGAGCTGGGTGAGGGCGGCCATCTCCCGCTTGATGTCGACGCGCTGCCCGTCGGTCCACCGCTCGGCCAGATCGACGGCGCACTCGGCCATGGTGGCCGCGTAGGACTTGACCTGGCGGGGCCGGACGGAGGGTTGGACGAGGGAGCGCTTGCGCCGCCAGTCGGTGCCCTTGGAGACCACGACGCCGTCGCCGAGCAGGGTGCGGAAGGCGATGCCCAGGTCGGGCTGGTCGAAGGTCCGCTCCACCTCGGTGAGGAGTTCACCGACGGTCTCGGGGTGGGCGATGAAGAGGGCCGGGGTGCGGCCGAAGCGCCAGCGGACGAAGTCTCCGCGCTCACGCAGCCGTTCGAAGAAGGCGAGCGGGTCCTTGCCGAACTCCGGAAGGTTTCCCAGCACGGGGACGCCTCGGGGTCCCGGTGCGGTCGTCCGTCCGTCCGCCGTCGTGGTGACGACGGCGGACGGACCGGCTTGCGTGGTCACGTGCGTTTCCTTCCGCAGGAGGTGCGTGGTGCTGCCCCAAGTACTCGTTCTGCTGTACGAGTTCATGGAAGCGGAAGGAACCGCACCTTCGCCACCCCTGTGGATAACCCCCTGTGGACAGTCCTCTGCGGGGCCGTCAGCCCACGGAGCTGTAGGCGACGACACCCCTGAGCAGGCTGTCCACGGCCTTGCGGGCGTTCTTCGCCACCGTGCTGTTCTCCCGGGGCGCGGCGGCCGCGATCTGGCCGAGGACGTCGATGACCTGCTTGCACCAGCGGACGAAGTCGCCGGCCGGCATCTCGGCCTCGCGCAGCACCTCGTCGAGCCCCTTGTCGGAGGCCCACTGGTAGGCGGCCCAGGCGAAGCCGAGGTCCGGCTCGCGCTGTCCGACGCCTTCCGCCTGGTGGAGCTTGAACTCCTCCTCCAGGGCGTCGAGGCGTCCCCAGATCCGCACCATCTCGCCGAGCGCCGCCTTGGCCCTGCCGGTCGGCAGCTTCGGCGCGACGGCGTCATCGGACTGGCGGGCCTCGAAGACGAGCGCGGAGACGCAGGCGGCCAGCTCGGCCGGGTTGAGCCCCTCCCACACGCCTTCGCGCAGGCACTCGCTGGCGAGCAGGTCGAGCTCGCCGTAGAGCCGGGCGAGTCGCTTGCCGTCGTCGGTGACCTGGTCGTCGCGGAGGTAGTCGAGCTCGGTGAGGAGCGCGACGATCCGGTCGAAGGTGCGGGCGATGGTGTTGGTGCGGCCCTCGATCCGCCGCTCCAGCTGCCGGGTGTCGCGCTGCAGCCGGTGGTAGCGCTCGGCCCAGCGGGCGTGGTCCTCGCGCTCGTCGCAGCCGTGGCACGGGTGGGCGCGGATCTCGGTGCGCAGCCGGGCGATCTGGCGGTCGTCGGCGGCGGCGGAGCGCTGCTTGTGGTGGCGCTCGGGGTTGATGTGTCCGGCCTTGCTGCGCAGCGCGGAGGCGAGGTCGCGGCGGGACTGCGGCGACCTCGGGTTGAAGGACCGGGGGATGCGCATCCGCTCCAGCGGTTCGACCGGGACCGGGAAGTCGATCGAGGCGAGGCGCTTGACCTGCCGCTCGGCGGTCAGGACGAGCGGTCGGGGTCCGTCGTGGTGCTCGAAACCGCGGTGCCCGTTGGTGCGGCCGGCCGGGACGCCGGGGTCGAGGACCAGGGCGAGGCCGGCGAACTTGCCGGTGGGGACGTGGATGACGTCGCCGGGCTTGAGCCGCTCCAGGGAGGCGGCGGCCTGGGCTCGCCGCTGGGCGGCGCCCTGCTTGGCCAGCTCGGTCTCGCGGTCCTTCAGGTCGCGGCGGAGCCGCGCGTACTCCTCGAAGTCGCCGAGGTGGCAGGTCATGCCGTCCCGGTAGCCCTGGAGGCCTTCCTCGTTCTTCTGGACCTGCCGGGAGATGCCGACGACCGAGCGGTCGGCCTGGAACTGGGCGAAGGAGGTCTCGAGCAGCTCGCGCGAGCGGTGCCGGCCGAACTGGTCGACCAGGTTGACCGCCATGTTGTACGACGGCTTGAAGCTGGAGCGCAGCGGGTAGGTGCGGGTGCCGGCGAGGCCGGCGAGGTGGCCGGGGTCCATGCCGCGCTGCCACAGGACGACGGCGTGGCCCTCAACGTCGATGCCGCGGCGGCCGGCCCGGCCGGTGAGCTGGGTGTATTCGCCGGGAGTGATGTCGGCGTGCTGCTCCCCGTTCCACTTGACGAGCTTCTCGAGGATGACCGTGCGGGCCGGCATGTTGATGCCGAGCGCCAGGGTCTCGGTGGCGAAGACGGCCTTGACGAGGCCGCGGACGAAGAGCTCCTCGACGACTTCCTTGAAGGTCGGGAGCATGCCGGCGTGGTGGGCGGCGATGCCGCGCTCGAGCCCTTCGAGCCACTCGTAGTAGCCGAGGACGTGGAGGTCCTCGCGGGGGATGCTGGCGGTGCGCTCCTCGACGATCTCGCGGACGCGCCGGCGTGCCTCGTCGTCGTTGAGCCGAAGGCCGGCGTAGAGGCACTGCTGGACGGCGGACTCGCAGCCGGCCCGGCTGAAGATGAAGGTGATGGCGGGTAGCAGCCCCTCGGCGTCGAGCCGCTCGATGACCTCGGGCCGGCCGGGGGTCCAGATGCGGGAGCGGGCGCGCCGCTCGCGCTCGCGGTCGGCCTCTCGGACCATCTTGCCGCGGCGCCGCTCGCGCGGGTTGTACGTGCGGGAGTTCTCGGTGCGGGCCAGGCGCAGCAGGTCGGGGTTGACCTCGCGGCGGGTGGCGCCGCGGCCGCCGTGGTCGGTCTCCTCCTCGAAGAGGTCGTACATCCGCCGGCCGGCCAGGACGTGCTGCCACAGCGGCACGGGGCGGCTCTCGGAGACGATGACCTCGGTGTCGCCGCGGACGGTGTCGAGCCAGTCGCCGAACTCCTCGGCGTTCGACACGGTCGCGGAGAGCGACACGAGGGTCACGGACTCCGGGAGGTGGATGATCACTTCTTCCCAGACGGCGCCGCGGAAGCGGTCGGAGAGGTAGTGCACCTCGTCCATGACGACGTACCCGAGGCCGGAGAGCGCCTGGGACCCCGCGTAGAGCATGTTGCGGAGGACCTCGGTGGTCATCACGATGATCGGGGCGTCGCCGTTGACGCTGTTGTCGCCGGTGAGCAGGCCGACCTTGGCGTGGCCGTACCGCCGGACGAGGTCGGCGTACTTCTGGTTGGAGAGCGCCTTGATGGGCGTGGTGTAGAAGCACTTGCGGCCCTGGAGCAGGGCGAGGTGGACGGCGAACTCGCCGACGATGGTCTTGCCGGAGCCGGTGGGAGCGGCGACGAGCACGCCCTTGCCCGCTTCGAGGGCCTGGCATGCCTCGATCTGGAAGGGGTCCAGACCGAAGTCGTACATCTCGCGGAAGGGGGCCAGCGCGGTGGCCTGCTCCGCGTTGCGGGCGCGGGCAGCCGCGTACGCCTCGGCTGGTGTGAGGTCCTCTGTCATCTTGTTGTCGAGCCTACCCGCCCCCTCTGACAGTGACGCGATCTTTATCGACCGGCTTCGGTCCCGTGGGCCGGCGGGGCAAGGACGCGCAGCGCGGCGGGGACGCAACGGGCGGTGAGGGGGAGCGGACCGACCGGCTCGCCGTCGGCGTAGCCGGTGATGCCGGGGGCGTCGAGGGTGATCGAGCGGACCCGGTGGACGGTGACCTTGGGGTGGTCGAGGTGGGTGCCCTTGTAGACGCGCGGGAAGACCTTGATCAGCTCGGCGCGGCCGCAGTCGCCGACGACGGTGACGTCGAGGAGTCCGTCGTCCATGGCGGCGCCGGCGCAGATGCGCATGCCTCCTCCGTAGGAGGTGCCGTTGCCGACGGCGACGAGGGTGGCCTCGATCTCGAGCTCGGTGGTGTCGTCGAGGACGATCCGGTACGGGATCGGGCGGAAGGCGGCGAGCTCGGCGAGGATCGCGAGGTCGTACTTGAAGCGTCCGGCGGGCAGCCGCATCCGGTTGCCGCGGTCGTTGACGCGGGAGTCGAAGCCGGAGGCGAGGACGGTGCCGAACCAGCGGTCGTCGGCCTGCCCCGGGCCTGTCCGGCCGAGGTCGACGGTGCGGCCGCCGCCCTTGAGTGCGTCGGCGGTGGCGCGGCCGGCCGCGGCGGGGTCGCGCACGGGGAGCCCGAGGCAGCGGGCGAAGTCGTTTCCGGTGCCGACGGCGATCACTCCGAGGGGGGTGTCGGTGCCGGCGACGGCCTGGAGGGCGAGCGAGACCATGCCGTCGCCGCCGACCGCGACCAGGGCCCCGGTGCCGCCCTCGACGGCCTCGCGGGCGCGCCGCAGCGCGTCGTCGGCGTCGTGGCCGAGGACGGTGCGGACGGAGAATCCGGCGTCCCGGAGCGCGCGAGCGGCCGGCTGCGCGGCGTGCGCGCCCCGGCCGCGTCCCGCGGTGGGATTGACGAAGAGGGTGATCTCGCTGGTCATTGGGGGTCCCCCCGGATGGAGTCTGGGGGGACCCTACAAGATCAGGTGATGTCGTCGTAACCGTTCAGCCGGTGCTGCCTGCTGCCGTCCGGCTCGCCGGTGGCCTGCTCGGGCAGGGCCGCCCGGGCGGCGGGTACGGCCTCGATCTCGCCGACCGCCTCGGGGGTCAGGTCGAGCACGGAGGCCTCGTCGTCGTCGAGCTCGGCGTCGGGGTTGTTGCGGCGCCTGCGCCTGTCATTGAGCAGCGAGAAGCCGACGGCCGCCCCGTACAGGACGGTGATCGGTCCGGCCAGGGCGAGCATGCCGACGGGGTCGGTGGTGGGGGTGATGAGGGCGCCGAAGACGAAGACGCCCATGATCACGCCGCGCCACCAGCCTGCCATGCGGCGGCCGGTGAGGACTCCGGTGAGGTTGAGCATCACCAGGACGAGCGGCAGCTCGAAGGCGATGCCGAAGACCAGCACCATGCGCAGGGTGAAGTCGAGGACGTCACCGAGCGAGAGGATGTTGGCGGAGCCGCCGGGCGTGAGGCTGATGAGCACCTTCACGCTGATGGGGAGGATGAGGTACGCGAGGTAGGCGCCGGCCGTGAAGAGCGGGACGGCGGCGCCGACGAAGGCGTACGTGTACTTCTTCTCGTGCTTGTGCAGTCCGGGCGCGACGAAGGCCCAGAGCTGGTACAGCCAGACGGGGCTCGCGACGACGAGGCCCGTCGTCAGGGAGAGCTGGATCGTCGTGCTGAAGGGCGCCATCAGCGTGTTGAAGGAGACGATCGCGCAGTTGCCGCCGTCGCTGGTGATGCCGGGGCCGCACTTGGGCACCGACTTCGTCAGGAACTGCATCAGGTCCTCGCTGTACACGAGGGCCACGACGGTCACCGCGGCGATGGCCAGGAGGCCTTTCGCGAGGCGGTTGCGGAGTTCACGCAGGTGTTCCACGAGGGGCATGCGGCCCTCGGGATCCTTCTCCTGCTTGCGGGCAGACTTGAGCAACCCACGTCCTCATCTCGTGCGGCAGCCGCCGCCCTCTGCGGCGGCCGCGGCGGACCGGGTCAGCGCTTGGTGGTGTCGGTGGGCTCGCTCACGGGACGCGAGCTGGTCACGTCTCCGGGGGCGGCCTGGATGGTGCGCGGCGCGGGCTGGTCCTGAGGGCCGGCGTGGGGCGGGTCGGCGGGGGCGGGGGCGCTCTGCTGGTCGTCGGACTTCATCGCCTTGGCCTCGCTCTTGAGGATGCGGGCGGACTTGCCCAGCGAACGGGCCATGTCCGGCAGCTTCTTGGCACCGAACAGCAGGATGATCACGACGAGGATCAGAATGATCTCGGTGGGGCCGAGCCTACCCATAGCTGTTTACCTTCTTCACCGAGGCGACATTGGAGTGCGTGCCCGGCCGGTCGGACATGCGTCCGGCCACCCGCGCTGCAAGCGATCGTAACCCGCAGGAGTAAACGGGCGGCAATGCCTGTGCATACGTGCGATTGCGTCCCGCGTGTGCGGGTCGTGTGGGTCCCGCGCGGGGTTCGGCACGAATTCAGCGCAGTGTCTCGCCCGTTCGCGCCAGGTCGACGGAGGCTCGTTCGAGGTCTTCCGCGGCCTGGTTGATGCGCTCTGTGGTGCGGGCCACTTGACGGCCGAGGCGCTGGGCCTCCAGGAAGACCTTGATGCCGAGGACGCCGAGGACGGCGATGCCGAGGAAGCCGAGGGCGATGGCGAGCATGGGCCAGAACATGGGGCGAGCCTAGACGTTCCGGTCGGCGGCGGGCTCAGCCGGTGGTGTGCAGGCGCAGGGTGCGCACGCCGCCGCCGGTGAGCAGTTCCACGATCCGTTCCCCCGCGGGCTTGCGGACGGCGCTGCCGCACTCGGGGCAGGTGAAGGAGTAGAAGGTGGTGCGGCGGCTGGCGCCGATGGCGAGCCGCAGGGCGCCGGCGGAGAGTTCGAAGCGGGACCGGCAGTCGGGGCAGGCGGCCTTGAAGTGGACCGGGGCGACCGACGCCGACAGGCCGGGCATTGCGGACATTTCGCTCAATTCTCCCCACTGCGCTACGCGTACGCCTCTCACTGGGAACAGCGTCCGGTCCCCCCGGAACGTCACATTCCCCCTGCTGTCGCCGCCCGGTGCGCTCTGCCGCGACCGGGCGGGGCCGTGCCGCTCAGCCCTCGTAGGCGGCCAGCGCCGCCGCGGCGGCCTCACGCGCGCTGTCGGCGAGCTCCTGCGGGGCGACGATCCGCCCGTCGCTTCCGAGCCGCAGCGCGAGCCGGCGCAGCGAGGCCGGCGCCGGGGTCCGCAGGGTGATCCGCAGCCCTCCGTCGGCCAGCTCCTCGGCCCGGTCGTGCGGGTAGTACTCGGCGACCCAGCGGCCCCCGGGCCCCACCTCCACCACGACCTCCGGGTCCTCGGCGGACGGCTGCACCAGCCCCTCCGACAGGTCCCGCAGCTCGATCTCCGGCGGCGCGGCGGGCGCGTCCAGGATCCGGATCTCGGCGACCCGGTCGAGCCGGAAGGTCCGGCGCGCCTCGGAGAGCCGGCACCACGCCTCCATGTAGGTGTGGCCGACGGCGAAGAGCCGGATCGGGTCCACCTCGCGCTCGGTGAGCTCGTCGCGCGCCGGCGAGTAGTAGCGCAGCCACAGCCGCCGCCGCTCGGAGATCGCCCGGTCCACCTCGGCGAAGACCCCGCCCTCGGACTCGAAGGTCACCGAGAGGCGGGAGCTGGCGCCGGCCGCCTCGCCGGCCGCCGCCTCCAGCTTGGCGGTCGCGCGCAGCAGTGCCTCGCGGTCGCCCTCGCGCAGCCCGGGCAGGGTGGCCACCGCCCGCGCGGCCACCAGCAGGGCGGTCGCCTCGTCGGCGGCCAGCCGCAGCGGCTCGGCGACGTCGTCGGGGTTGTGCCACCAGATCCGGTCGCCGTCGGTGTCGATGTCGAGGAGGTCACCGCCACGGAAGCTGGTGCCGCACATGGGCAGGACGTCGAGGTCCGAGATCAGCTCGTCCTCGGTGATCCCGAAGGCGCGGGCGACGTCGGCGACGTGCGCGCCGGGACGCTCGCGCAGATACGTGACGAGGGACAGCATCCGCCTCGTCTGGTCGATGGCGTTCGTGGCCATGGTCGTTCCTCTCCCCCTCAGCCCTTGGCCACGGCGCGCAGCCGGTCCACGACGTCGGCCCGCAGGTCAGCGGGCTCCAGCACGACCACGTCCGGGCCGAACTCCACGAGCCAGGCGTCGAGGCCGTGCCCGTACGGGATCTCCAGCTCGTCCCAGCCGTCCGCGACGCCCTCGGTCACGGACTGGGCGCGGGCGCGCAGCGGATAGCCGCAGCCGGTCCGCAGCCGGATGCGGGCCGAGCGGGTGGCGGTCTCGCCCGCCCAGCTCTCCACGGTCTCGCGGACGGTGACGACGTCGGGCACGGGCGCGGTGAAGGCGCCGGCCCGGGAGCGGACCTTGCCGGTGATACGGGACAGGCGGAAGACCCGCTCGGCGCCGCGGTCCCGGTCCCAGCCCGCGAGGTACCAGTGGCCGCGCCAGCACTCCAGGGTCCACGGCTCGACGTGCCGGGGCTCGGGGCGGGCGGCGTTGGCCTTGCGGTAGTCGAAGACGACCGGCCGGCGGTCGCGGCAGGCCAGCATCAGCGGCTCGAAGGCGGCCTCGTGGACCGGGATGCGCGGCTCCAGGGCACTGGCCTGGGAGTCGAACGCGTCCTCCGCCTCCGGCATGCCGGCGGCCCGCAGCTTCTGCAGGGCGCCGCTCGCGGCGCCGGCCAGCCGGGCCTGCTGCCAGACCTTGGCGGCCAGGCCCAGGGCGGCGGCCTCCTCGGCGTCCAGGGTGATGGGCGGCAGGCGGTTGGAGTCGCGGCGGGCCAGGTAGCCGGTCTCGCCGTCCAGGTTCTCGACGGTCTCGATGACCAGGCCGAGCTCGCGCAGGTCGTCCTTGTCGCGCTCGAACATCCGGTTGAAGGCGTCCTCGCCGGTCGCCTCCATATAGGCCTCGATGGAGGCGCGGAGCTCCCGCTTGCTCAGCGGCCGGCGGGTCCCGAGCAGGCACAGCGCAAGATTCATCAGCCGCTCGGCCTTGGCAATCGCCATCGACGCCCCGCACCCTCTTCTGCCGGATTGACTTGGTGAGACGTCCGACGGTACCGCCCCGGGGTGTCCCGACAAAAGCCGGGACGGATGCGCGGTCGCCGCGGTGGAGGCGCGGGGACGAGCCGAGGGCCCCCGCCGTGAGGCGGGGGCCCTCGGAAGAGACCTGGTCGTCGGGTCAGCGACGCTTGGTGACGCCCACCAGGTCGCAGACGAAGATCAGCGTCTCGCCCGGCTTGATCTTGCCGCCGGCACCACGGTCGCCGTAGGCGAGGTGCGCGGGGATGACCAGCTGGCGGCGGCCGCCGACCTTCATGCCCTGCACGCCCTGGTCCCAGCCCGCGATGACCATGCCGGCACCGAGCGGGAACTCCAGCGGGGTGCCGCGGTTCCAGGAGGCGTCGAACTCCTCGCCGGAGTCGAACGACACACCGACGTAGTGGACGTTGACCAGGTCGCCGGCCTCGGCGACCTCGCCGTCGCCCTCCCAGATGTCCTTGATCTCCAGGTCGGCCGGCGGCTCGCCGCCCGGGAAGTCGACCTCGGGCTTCTCGATGCTCACTGCAGTGTGCTCCTCAAACAACTATGAACCGCACAGACGAGGGTCTGCGCGACCCGGACAGTCTTACATCTTCGCCAGGATGTCGACGGCGAACACCAGGGTGGAGTTCTTCGGGATTCCCTGCTTCTCCTGGTCGCCGAAGGCCTCGGACGGCGGGGCGACGATCAGGACCCGGCTGCCGACCTTCTTCCCTGCGATGCCGTCCTTCAGACCCTTCAGGGTCAGCTGGTCAAGCGGGAAGTTGGCCGGCTTGCCCGTGGTGTACGTCGAGTCGAAGACCTTGCCGTCCTTCCACAGGGCGGCGACGTAGTTCACGACGACCGTGTCGGTGGCCTTGACGACCTCGCCCTTGGACTCCAGGACGTAGTTGGAGACCAGCTTGGTCGGCGCGGCCGACTTCGGGACGGTCAGCGAGGGCGCCTTGCCGTCGGTGTTGGTACCGACCTTCGGCAGGTCCTTGTTCTCCTGGGCGACCTCGGTGCCCGTGGCGGACTTCGGGATCGTCACCGCCTTCAGGATGTCGACCACGAAGACGAGGGTCGCGTTGGGCTTGATGTCGCCCTGGCCGTTCGCGCCGTAACCGAGCTCCGGCGGGATGCCGATCTCGATGCGGCTGCCGACCTTCTGGCCCTCCAGGCCCTGGTCCCAGCCCTTGATGACCTGGCCGGCGCCCAGGGTCAGCTCGAAGGGCTGCTTCCGGTCGAAGCTGTTGTCGAAGGGGGTCGTCGAGTCCCACGCCTGACCCAGGTAGTTCACCTGGAGCGCGTCGCCCTTCTTGGTCACCGCGCCCTTGCCCTCGCTGATGACGTTGACCTTGAGGGATTTGACGGGGTCGCCCGCGCCCTTGGCGAGGGTCGGCTTCTCGCCGAACTTCTCGCCCGCGGTGATGGCGGGCAGCCCGTTCTTCATCGAAGCGGAATCGGAGCCCTTGTCGTCGCTGCCGCAGGCCGCTGTGGTGAGCAGCAGCAGCGGGACGACGAGCAGGCCGGCAAGTCGGCGCACTAGTTCCTCAGATCTCAGACGGCACAGTAGTTGTCCGGACACTCTAGGGGACCACCCTGTGATGCCGTCGGCCCCGCACGTGAAACGTGCGGGGCCGGGCCGTGCGTGCCGGGAATCCGTACCGGAACTGTGCGGGTCCTACATTCCGGCGATCAGTTTTTCCACCCGGTCGTCGACCGAGCGGAACGGGTCCTTGCACAACACCGTGCGCTGTGCTTGGTCGTTGAGCTTCAGGTGCACCCAGTCGACGGTGAAGTCCCGGCGCTGCTCCTGGGCGCGGCGGATGAAGTCGCCGCGCAGCCGGGCCCGGGTGGTCTGCGGGGGCACCGACTTGCCCTCGAAGATCTTCACGTCGTTGCACACCCGGGCCGCCTGGCCGTTCTTCTGGAGCAGGTAGTACAGCCCGCGGCGGCGGTGGATGTCGTGGTACGCGAGGTCTATCTGGGCGACCCGCGGATGGGACATCGTCATGTTGTGCTTGGCCCGGTACCGCTCGATGAGCTTGTACTTCATGACCCAGTCGATCTCGGTCTCGATGCGGTCGAGCTGCTCCTGCTCGATGGCGTCGAGCGTACGGCCCCACAGCTCCAGGACCTGGGCGACGGTGCCGCTGCGGATGCCGCGGCGGTCGACGAAGTCGGCCGCCTTCTCGTAGTACTCCCGCTGGACCTCCAGGGCGGAGGCCTCGCGGCCGCTGGCGAGGCGGACCTTGCGCTGGCCGGTGATGTCGTGGCTGACCTCCCGGATCGCCCGGATGGGGTTCTCCAGGGTGAGGTCACGCATCACGGTGCCCGCCTCGATCATGCGCAGCACGAGGTCGGTGGCGCCGACCTTGAGGAGCATGGTCGTCTCGGACATGTTGGAGTCGCCGACGATGACGTGGAGCCGGCGGTAGCGCTCGGCGTCCGCGTGCGGTTCGTCGCGGGTGTTGATGATGGGGCGCGAGCGGGTGGTGGCGGAGCTGACGCCCTCCCAGATGTGCTCGGCCCGCTGGGACACGCAGTAGACGGCGCCGCGGGGGGTCTGCAGCACCTTTCCCGCCCCGCAGATCAGCTGGCGGGTGACGAGGAACGGAATCAGGATGTCCGCGAGCCGGGAGAACTCTCCGTGGCGCGCGACCAGATAGTTCTCGTGGCAGCCGTAGGAGTTTCCGGCGGAGTCGGTGTTGTTCTTGAAGAGATAGACGTCGCCCGCGATTCCCTCCTCGTGCAGGCGGCGTTCCGCGTCGACGAGCAGTCCCTCGAGAATGCGCTCGCCCGCCTTGTCGTGGGTGACCAGTTCGACCACGTTGTCGCATTCGGGAGTTGCGTATTCCGGATGCGATCCCACGTCCAGGTACAGGCGGGCGCCGTTCCGCAGGAAGACATTGCTGCTGCGGCCCCATGACACGACACGGCGGAAGAGGTAGCGCGCCACTTCGTCAGGAGACAGTCGGCGCTGTCCCCTGAACGTGCACGTGACGCCGTACTCGTTCTCCAGCCCGAAAATGCGGCGGTCCATGTCTGAACATTACGCCTGAGAGCCTGCGCTGAAACCGGGTTCGACGGCCTCGTTTCGATCATTTTCCGATGAGTGCGTCTTCTTTTCGGTCGGCCCGGCGGCGGCGCCACCGCTTCCCGTGGCCCCGCTGACGGCGTGTCGCGTGGCGGCGGGCGGCCCGAGCACGCGGCCGGTGGCGAGGAGCACGAGGAAGGCCACGAAGCCTCCGGCACCGGCCACGGCGAAACCGGCGGGGGTCCCGGCGAGTTCGACGGCGGGCCCGGAGACGGCCGAGCCGAGGGCCGCGCCCACCCCGAAGGTGGTGACGAGCCAGGAGAAGGCCTCGGTGACGGTGCCGCGGGGGGCGTGGCGGTCGACGACGATGAAGGCGCACGCGATGGCGGGGGCCAGGAAGACTCCGGAGAGGGCGGCGAGCGCGGTCATGGCGACCGGGCCGGGCACGAGCACCAGCGGCAGGTAGAAGACCGCGAGCAGCAGCACGAGGACCCGCAGCCGGCGCTCGGGCGCCCCGGCCCAGCGGCGGGCCCCGTAGGCGACGCCGCCGACGAGGGCGCCGAGGCCCAGGGCGGCCATCAGCCAGCCGTAGACGGCCTCGTTGCCCCGGTCGTCGGCGTAGGCGACACCGGCGACGGTGATGGAGCCGAGGGCGAGCCCGACGAAGAAGAACGAGGCCAGCAGGGCGAGCAGTCCGGGCGAGCGCAGGGCGCCCAGCCAGTGGGCCTCGCGGGGCGCGGACCGCCAGGCGCGCGAGGGCTCGGAGAGCACCACGGACAGGGCGCCGAGGACGCCGAGCACGTTGATGACCACGAGCGCCGAGGCGGGCGACCAGAGCGCCACCAGGACGGTGAGCAGCAGGGGTCCGACGGTGAACATGATCTCCTGGGCGACGGCGTCCAGGGCGTAGGCCCGGTGGACCCTGTCCTCCCTCCCCAGCACGCTCGGCCACAGGGCCCGCAGGCCGCCCTCGAGCGGCGGGGTGAAGAGTCCGGCGACCAGGACGGCGGCGTAGGCGAGGAACAGGTTGCCGATGCCGGTGACGGCCAGGGCGGCCATGCCGAGGGCGGAGATCACGGCGGCGGGCAGCTGGACCCGCGGCTGCCCCTTGAGGTCGACGGCGCGGCCCAGGAGCGGCTGGCCGATGGCGGTGGCGAGGCCGTACGCGGCGATGAGGCCGCCGGCCAGGCTGTAGCTGCCGCCCTCGGCGCGGGTGAAGACGGTGATGGCGATGGGGCCGGTGCCGTTGGGGAGCCGGCCGACGAGGGTGCCGGTCAGCAGGCGCGCCGCGTGGGGCGCGCGCAGGATGTCGAGATAGCCGCCGTTCGCCGTGGCCTCGGTGGCCATGTCGTCTCCCCTCTCGGGGCATCCGCCCGAGGTTTTACGTATAACGTCCGGAGTCATACGTACCATGACCCCGAGGCGCCGGTCCACCCCCGAGCGCGAGGTCGGATCGGCGGACAGCCGCCGCGGAGGTACGAGTGCACAGCCCGGAGCCCACCGGCGGGAGCCGCCCCACCAGCCGCGACGTCGCCCGCGCCGCCGGGGTCTCCCAGGCCACCGTCTCCCTGGTCCTCGGTGACAAGTGGCGCGGGCGGGTCTCCGAGCGCACCGCCGCGTCCGTGCGCGCCGCCGCCCGTGAGCTCGGCTACCGGCCGAATCTCGCCGCCCGCAACCTGCGCCTGGGTCGCACCCGCACGGCCCTCCTCGTCGTCCCGGCGCTCACCAACGAGTTCTTCGCCCACGTCTACACGGGCGCCGCCGCCGTGGCCGCCCAGCACGGGTTCGGCGTCGTGCTCTACCCCTCACCCGACGGCGTCGGACCCGCGAAGGACCCCTTCGCCTCCGCCCAGGCCGCCCTCGACGGCGTCCTGGCGTCCTCCATGGCCACCGACGCCCTGGCGGCCTTCCACGGCACCGACCTGCCGCTCGTCATGCTCGACAGCGACCCCGCCGACCCCGGCGCCTCGGCGCACGTCAATCTCGACGTCGCCGAGGGCATGCGGCGCATCACCGGCCACCTGCTGGCCCTCGGGCACCGCCGCTTCCTCCACCTGGCCTCCGCGGTCCCCTCCTGGACCTTCGACGTCCGCGCCGCCGCGCTCGCCGACGCCGTGCGCGGGACGGAGCTGAGCACCGTACGGGCCCCGCTGAACGTGGCGGGCGCGTCGGAGGCCGCCGGCCGCGCGCTCAGCGAGTCCGGCCCTCTTCCCACGGCCGTCATCTGCGACGACGACATCCTCGCGGCCGGCGTCTGCAAGGCCGCCCGGCGTCTCGGACTCCGCGTCCCGGAAGACCTGTCCGTCACCGGCTTCGACGACATGGCCCTCGCCACCGCCGTCGAACCCGAGCTCACCACCGTGCGGCTGCCCGCCGAGGACTTCGGCCGGCGGGGCATGGAGGCCCTCCTCGCCGTCCTCGGCGGCGAGCGGCCCGCTCCGGCCGAGCTCCCCGTCGAGCTGGTCGTCCGGGGCTCCTCCGGCCCCGCTCCGGCCGCATAGGGGAGCCCCTGGGCACGGAGGAGGGCCCCGGAACCGCGCCTGAGCGGTTCCGGGGCCCTCCTCGTCGCGTGGGGCGCCGTAGGGCTACTCCTCGTCGGCGACCTCGTCCGACGGATCGTCCGTCTTCGCGACCGCCGCGTCGTCGGCCTCCAGCAGGCGCTTCAGCTGCCGGCCCACGATCCGCTTGAACTTCCGCTGCTGCGGACGGGTCCGGTCCAGGACCGCCACCTCGAGCCGCTCCGCGGGGATCTCCCGCTCGCTGCCGTTGGTGTCCCGCGACAGGGCCTGCACCGCCAGCTTCAGCGCCTCCGCCAGCGACATCCCGTCACGGTGCCGCTGGTCCAGGAAGGAGCTGATCTGCTCCGCGTTGCCGCCGACCGCGACCGAGCCGTGCTCGTCCACGATCGACCCGTCGTGGGGCAGCCGGTAGATCTGGTCGCCCTCCGGCTCCGTGCCGACCTCGGCGACGACCAGCTCCACCTCGTAGGGCTTCTCCCCCGCGCTGGAGAAGATCGTGCCGAGGGTCTGCGCGTACACGTTGGCCAGACCCCGGGCCGTCACGTCGTCACGGTCGTAGGTGTAGCCGCGCAGATCGGCGTAGCGCACACCGCCGATCCGCAGGTTCTCGTACTCGTTGTACTTGCCGGCGGCGGCGAAGCCGATCCGGTCGTAGATCTCGCTGAACTTGTGCAGCGCGCGGGACGGGTTCTCGCCGACGAAGACGATGCCGTCGGCGTACTGGAGGACCACCAGGCTGCGGCCACGGGCGATGCCCTTGCGGGCGTACTCCGCCCGGTCGGCCATGGCCTGCTGGGGTGAGACATAGAACGGCGTAGACACCGGCTATCCGTCCCTTTCTTCCGGTCTGAAGGGCTTCTACGGGCGACGAGCGGTCAGAGCAGCGCGGCGCGCGGGCCGTCGGGCTGCTCGAGCCGCCGCTCGGTGACGGACCTGGCCAGCTCGGAGGACTCCGGCTCGGAGAGCCGGCGGAAGCCCTCCTCCGTGATGACGGTGACGATCGGGAAGATCCTGCGGGCCATGTCGGGCCCGCCGGTCGCCGAGTCGTCGTCCGCCGCGTCGTACAGCGCCTGGACGACGAGCGTGGTGGCCTGCTGCTCGGTCAGGTCGTCCCGGTAGAGCTTCTTCATCGACCCGCGCGCGAAGATGGAACCCGAGCCCGTGGCGGCGAAGCCGTGCTCCTCGGAGCGGCCGCCGGTGACGTCGTAGGAGAAGATCCGGCCCTTCTCCTTGCCCTCGTCCCAGCCCGCGAAGAGCGGGACGACGGCCAGGCCCTGCATGGCCATGCCGAGGTTGCCGCGGATCATCGTGGACAGGCGGTTGGCCTTGCCCTCCAGGGAGAGCGTCGTGCCCTCCACCTTCTCGAAGTGCTCCAGCTCCAGCTGGAACAGCTTGACCATCTCCACGGCGAGGCCGGCCGTACCGGCGATGCCCACCGCGGAGAACTCGTCGGCCGGGAACACCTTCTCGATGTCCCGCTGCGCGATCATGTTCCCCATGGTCGCCCGGCGGTCACCGGCGAGCACGACCCCGCCGGGGAACGTCGCGGCGACGATGGTCGTTCCGTGCGGTGCCTCGACGATCCCCTCCGGGAGCTTCCGGTTCCCCGGGAGCATCTCGGGCGAGTGGTCGGCAAGGAAGTCCATGAAGGAGGACGAGCCCGGCGTCAGGAAGGCCGCCGGCAGACGCCCGATACTACGAGGGTTGGCTTCCACGCGATTCCTTCCGGTGGGAACGACGGCCCGCCGTGGGACGCACGGGCCGATCTTGACTGTGCACGGACCTTACCCGTGCCACCGCCTGTCATCCGTCCCCGGGCCCACGGCTTTTCCGGGGCTCCGGGGACGGAGGGCGACAGGCTCGCCGGGGCGGCTACTCGCCGCCCTTCTGCACGAAGGACCGCACGAAGTCCTCTGCGTTCTCCTCCAGGACGTCGTCGATCTCGTCGAGGACGGAATCCACGTCGTCGCTCAGCTTCTCCTGGCGTTCCTTGAGGTCGGAGCTCGCCTCCGTGGTGGTCTCCTCGACCTCCTCGGTGGAACGCGTCGCCTTCTGCTGTCCGCCGCCGGTGTCCTTGGTCGCCATAACCTCACCCCGCTCGAATCGGCCCGCTCGGTTGGGTCTCTCAAGATCAGACCCTACAAGCCGGGACTGACATCGGCCCCGTAGTTTCCATAACGTCCGGGCACTGCTTCCATGATTCCCAGTGCCCGGCCATTTCAGCCGCCCGCGCCGCCGGAAAGGACGCGGACGAGTTCTTCCGCCGTCCTGCAGCGGTCGAGCAGCTCCTTCACGTGGTTTCTGGTACCCCGCAGGGGTTCCAGGGTCGGGACCCGCTGGAGCGAGTCCCGGCCCGGCAGGTCGAAGATGACCGAGTCCCAGGAGGCGGCGGCCACGTCGTCCGCGTACTGCTCGAGGCAGCGGCCGCGGAAGTAGGCCCTGGTGTCCTCCGGAGGGCTCGTCTCGGCCCTCTCCACCGCGCTCTCGTCCAGGAGCCGCTTCATGCGCCCGCGAGCCGCCAGACGGTTGTACAGGCCCTTCTCGGGGCGCACGTCCGCGTACTGGAGGTCCACGAGGTGCAGCCGGGCGGCGTCCCACTCCAGCCGGTCGCGCCGGCGGTAGCCCTCCATGAGCTCCCGCTTGGCGATCCAGTCGAGCTCCCCGGCCAGGCTCATCGGATCGTTCTCCAGCCGGCCCAGCGTGTCCTCCCAGCGGCTCAGGACGTCCTTGGTCTGCTCGTCGGCGTCCGTGCCGTAGCGCTCGTCCACGTACTTCCTGGCCAGCTCGAAATACTCCATCTGGAGCTGGACGGCGGTCAGTGTGCGGCCGCTGCGGAGCGTGACCAGGTACCGGAGGTCCGGGTCGTGGGAGACCTGGTGGAGGGTGCGTACGGGCTGGTCGACGGCGAGGTCGACGGTGATGAAGCCGTCCTCGATCATCGACAGGACCAGGGCGGTCGTGCCGAGCTTGAGGTACGTCGAGATCTCGGAGAGGTTGGCGTCCCCGATGATCACGTGCAGCCGCCGGTACTTCTCGGCATCGGCGTGCGGCTCGTCGCGGGTGTTGATGATGGGCCGCTTGAGGGTGGTCTCCAGGCCGACCTCGACCTCGAAGTAGTCGGCGCGCTGGCTGATCTGGAAGCCGTGCTCCCGGCCGTCCTGGCCGATGCCGACGCGGCCGGCACCGGTGACGACCTGGCGGGAGACGAAGAAGGGCGTGAGGTGGCGCACGATGTCCGAGAAGGGGGTCTCCCGCTTCATCAGGTAGTTCTCGTGGGTGCCGTAGGACGCGCCCTTGTTGTCCGTGTTGTTCTTGTAGAGGTGGATGGGCTGGGCGCCGGGGAGCTGGGCGGCCCGCTCGGCGGCCTCGGCCATGATCCGCTCGCCGGCCTTGTCCCACAGGACGGCGTCGCGGGGGTTGGTGACCTCGGGCGCGCTGTACTCCGGGTGGGCGTGGTCCACGTAGAGCCGGGCACCGTTGGTGAGGATCACGTTGGCCAGGCCGATGTCCTCGTCGGTGAGCTGGCTGGAGTCGGCGGCCTCGCGGGCGAGGTCGAAGCCGCGGGCGTCCCGCAGCGGGTTCTCCTCCTCGAAGTCCCAGCGGGCGCGGCGCGCCCGGTGCATCGCCGCCGCGTAGGCGTTGACGATCTGGGACGAGGTGAGCATGGCATTGGCGTTGGGGTGCCCCGGGACGGAGATCCCGTACTCCGTCTCGATGCCCATTACTCGCCGTACGGTCATGCGGCCCTCCTTGCCCGGCGCCGCTCCCCGCGCTGCGCGTGGTGCGGCGGTACCCACGAGCCTAGAGCGGCCGCGGGGCGTACGGGGAGATCAGAAACGGATCGGTGAGTGGAAAGCGACGGCTGCGGATGCCCGTTTCCCGGACATCCGCAGCCGGTGCGCGTCCCTACAGGTACTGACCGGTATTGGCCACCGTGTCGATGGAGCGACCGGTGTCCGCGCCCTGCTTTCCGGTGACCAGGGTGCGGATGAAGACGATCCGCTCGCCCTTCTTTCCGGAGATCCGGGCCCAGTCGTCGGGGTTGGTGGTGTTGGGCAGGTCCTCGTTCTCCTTGAACTCGTCCACGCAGGCCTGGAGGAGGTGGGAGACGCGGATGCCCTTCTGGTCGTGGTCGAGGAATGCCTTGATGGCCATTTTCTTCGCCCGGTCCACGATGTTCTGGATCATGGCGCCGGAGTTGAAGTCCTTGAAGTAGAGGACTTCCTTGTCTCCGTTGGCGTACGTGACCTCGAGGAAGCGGTTCTCCTCGGATTCCGCGTACATCTGCTCGACCACGGACTGGATCATTCCGTGGGCGGCGGCTTCCTTCGATCCGCTGTGCTCGGCGAGGTCGTCGGCGTGCAGCGGGAGCGAGGGGGTCAGGTACTTGGCGAAGATGTCCTTGGCCGCCTCGGCGTCCGGGCGCTCGATCTTGATCTTGACGTCGAGCCGGCCGGGCCGCAGGATCGCGGGGTCGATCATGTCCTCGCGGTTGGAGGCGCCGATGACGATGACGTTCTCCAGGCCTTCCACGCCGTCGATCTCGGCGAGCAGCTGGGGGACGATGGTGTTCTCCACGTCCGAGCTGACTCCGGATCCGCGGGTGCGGAAGAGGGATTCCATCTCGTCGAAGAAGACGATGACGGGGGTGCCCTCGCTCGCCTTCTCCCGGGCACGCTGGAAGACGAGGCGGATGTGCCGCTCGGTCTCGCCGACGTACTTGTTGAGGAGCTCGGGGCCCTTGATGTTCAGGAAGTAGGACTTCCCCGCGGGCTGGCCGGTCACCTCGGCGACCTTCTTGGCAAGGGAGTTGGCGACGGCCTTCGCGATGAGCGTCTTGCCGCAGCCGGGCGGGCCGTAGAGCAGGATGCCCTTCGGCGGCCGCAGTTCGTGCTCCTTGAAGAGGTCCGGGTAGAGGTACGGAAGCTCGACCGCGTCGCGGATCAGCTCGATCTGGTTGCCCAGACCGCCGATCTTGCCGTAGTCGACGTCCGGGACCTCTTCGAGGACGAGCTCTTCGACCTCGCTCTTGGGGACCACTTCGTAGACGTAGCCGGACCTGGGTTCGAGGAGCAGGGCGTCGCCGGGGCGGATGGTGATGTCCAGCAGGGGCTCGGCGAGCCGCACCACCCGTTCCTCGTCGGTGTGCCCGATCACCAGGGCGCGCTCGCCGTCCTCGAGGATCTCCTTGAGGGTGACGATGTCCCCGGCGCGCTCGAATTCCATGGCCTCGACCACGTTGAGCGCTTCGTTGAGCATGACTTCCTGGCCCCGCCTGAGCTCGTCGAGCTCGACGCTGGGGCTGACGTTCACCCGGAGCTTGCGGCCCCCGGTGAAGATGTCGCACGTGCCGTCCTCGTTGGCCTGCAGGAAGACACCGAAGCCGGCCGGCGGCTGGGCGAGCCGGTCGACCTCCTCCTTGAGGGCCACGATCTGGTCGCGGGCCTCACGGAGCGTATTGGCGAGCCGCTCGTTCTGTGCGGACACACCGGCCAGGTTCGTCTGCAGCTCGACGATCCGCTCCTCGAGAATCCTCGTGTGACGCGGAGAGTCGGCGAGCTTGCGGCGCAGGACGGCGATTTCCTGCTCGAGATAGGCAACCTGGCCGGCGGGGTCCTCAGACCCCCGCCCCGGCCGGATGCCGCGGTTGATGTCGTCGTCGTGGGCTGCCACGGTCCTCACCTCCTCCAAGGGGAGCTGGACGCTTCCTGACCCTACCTGGGTGGGTGGTGATTGAAACCCCTAGATCAAAAAGACCCCGGGGTGTGTCCGATCTTCACCCTTGCGCTTCCCCTCACGCCAGGGAAATACCCACCGGCGGTCATTGCAAAAGCGCCCGGTTGTATCGTCATGGGTGGTCAACACCCGTCAGGCTTGGCCTGACTTGTCCGCGCGACGCAGAAACGGCAGGAGATATGACCGTGCAGAACGAGGCCCCGGCGGTGGGCGCCGAGGAGGCGCTGGAGGTCTGGATCGACCAGGACCTGTGCACCGGGGACGGGATCTGCGTGCAGTACGCGCCGGAGGTCTTCGAGCTCGACATCGACGGGCTCGCGTATGTGAAGAGCGCGGACGACGAGCTGCTCCAGGAGGCGGGCGCGACGACGCCGGTGCCGCTGCCGTTGTTGCTCGACGTGGTCGATTCCGCGAAGGAGTGCCCGGGCGACTGCATCCATGTGCGGCGGGTCAGCGACGGCGTCGAGGTGTACGGCCCCGACGCGGAGTGACGGGCCGGTGACGGCATGGCCGGGGCGGGCGGCTCAGACCGCGCGGGCCTCGGCCTGGGCGGTGCGGACGAAGGCGCCGCCCTGCCAGCGCCACTTGACCTGCTCTTTCTGGTCCGGGCAGCAGCTGGGGACGTCCGGGGACGAGTAGCCGAGCAGCGTGGCGCTGACGGCGCCGTCGCGTACGGCGAACGCGGCGACGGTCTTCAGCTGGGAGGGTTCCACCAGGGTGGCGACGACCCGCGTGACGGGGGCGGCGCCGCCCTTGCCGTGCGTGAGCACGTAGATGCCGCTGGGCGGTGTCCCGGAGCCGGCTTCGCAGTGTACGACTGCGACGGTCTCGGGGTTCCCGTCGCCGTCGAGGTCGCCGGTCGCGCGCTGCGCGATCTTGCTGGGCCCTCCCCCGCACTCCAGGGGAAAGCGGGCGGTGGCGGCGTCGGGCGCGGCCAGGGGGCCGGGGGCCGCGGTGGCGCCGGCGGGCCCCGGCTGCAGCAGGCCCGCGAGGGCGACGACTCCGGCCATCGCGGTGGCGGTGGCCAGCCAGTGCACCGGCCGGGCGTGGGTGTGCGCCAGGTCCGTGACGGCGGAGGTCTGCACGCGAGAAGTCTCCTGTGGGCGGTGCGGAAGGAGTTGCGGGCATCGTGCCACACGTCACAGAAGGGCGGAACAGGAGGGGTCGGTTCCCCCCGCAACGGACCGGCGGAGCTTCGCTCCCGGTGCCGAACATGAGGGTGCCGCCGTCGACTTCCGGCCCATGGGGCGGGAACTCGACGGCGGCGCCGTTGCGTTGTCGGGGCGTCAGCCCTCAGGGGCGACCCCCTGGGGCGAGACGCCCACCGGGGGCGGGTCAGCCCTTGTTGGGGCCCTCGTAGTCCTCGCCGTAGGCGCCCTTGGCGGGCCGGCGGCGGCGCATGGGGGGCTCCACGCCGTCGGCGAGGCGACGGGCGGTGACGAGGAAGCCGGTGTGGCCGATCATCCGGTGGTCCGGGCGGACGGCCAGGCCCTCGACGTGCCAGTTGCGGATCATGGACTCCCAGGGCTGCGGCTCGGCGTAGCAGCCGAACTCGCGGATGGACTCCACGGTCCGCGCGAGCTGCGTGGTGGTGGCCACGTAGCAGCAGAGGATGCCGCCGGGGACGAGTGCCTTGGAGACGGCCTCCAGGCACTCCCAGGGGGCGAGCATGTCGAGGATGACGCGGTCGACGTCGGTGTCGGACAGGTTGTCCTGGAGGTCGCCGACGGTCAGCTGCCACGCGGGGTGCGGGCCGCCGAAGTAGCGCTCGACGTTGCCCTTGGCGATCTCGGCGAAGTCCTCGCGGCGCTCGTAGGAGTGCAGCATGCCGTTGTCGCCGATGGCGCGCAGCAGGAAGGAGCTGAGCGAGCCGGAGCCCACACCGGCCTCGACGACACGGGCGCCGGGGAAGATGTCGGCGAAGGCCAGGATCTGCCCCGCGTCCTTGGGGTAGACCACGGCGGCACCGCGGGGCATGGACAGGACGTAGTCGGGGAGCAGGGGGCGCAGCGCGAGGTAGGCGACGTTTCCCGTGGTACGGACAACACTGCCCTCGGGAGCACCGATCAGCTCGTCGTGCGGGAAGGAACCCTTGTGGGTGTGGAAGTTCTTCCCGGCCTCGAGCGTGAACGTGTAGTGGCGTCCCTTGGGGTCGGTGAGCTGGACCTGGTCCCCGACCTTGAAGGGCCCGCGACGGCGGGCGGCACCGGTCGGTTCGGACATGTGAACAGGGTACCGGTGTTATGAGGAGGGTCGTGCCATGGCCTTCACGAAGGCCTTCTCCACGTCCGCGGCGGACAGGACTCCGTAGATCTCGCCGGTGTCCTCGACGACCAGGTACTCGGTGGCGGGGCTGGCCCGCAGGTGGTCGAGGAGGGGCTGACCGGTGAGGTCGGCGGGGACCTTCATGCCGTCGACGAGGTCCTGCGTGAGGACGCTGACGGCGACCCAGGGGCGGCGGTGCTGGGGGACGCCGGCGATGGCGGTCTCCCGGACGATGCCGGTGGGGACGCCGTGGCCGTCGACGACGACCAGGGCCCGGGCGCCGGCCTCGTTGGCGCGGCGGAGGGCCTCGGAGAGGGGGGTGGCGGACTCGACCGGGACGGCGCGGCGGGTGAGGGTGCGGGCGCGGAGTTCGGGGAGGTGCTCGCGCAGCCGGGCCATCCGGAGGCTGTTGCCGGCGCCGGTCCAGATGATCGCGGCGAGGATGGCGGCGAGCAGGGCGTCGGTGACGGTGGTGAAGCCGTCGATGTCGTCGGTGGAGTTGCCGAGGAGGCCGGTGCGGGTGAGCAGCGGCAGTCCGATGAGGACGGTGACCGCGAGCGCGCGGCCGATCCAGGCGGCGGCGACGGTGCCGGTCATGGGGCTGCCGGTGATCTTCCACACGACGGCGCGGAGCATCCGCCCGCCGTCCAGGGGCAGGCCGGGCAGCAGGTTGAAGACCGCCACGATGAGGTTGGAGATCATCAGGCCGCCGAGGAGGACACCGGGGACGGTGCCGGGCTCGACGGCGTACAGGGTGACGTAGAAGATCCCGGCGAGGACGAGGGAGAGCAGGGGGCCGACGAAGGCGAGGACGAACTCGCGGCCGGGGGTCTCGGTCTCCTTGTCGATCTCGGAGACGCCGCCGAAGAACTGGAGCTGGATGCGGCGCACCGGGAGCTTGAAGCGGAGCGCGGCGAGGGTGTGGGCCAGTTCGTGGACGAGCACGGAGGCGTAGAAGGCGATGGCGAAGAAGAGCGAGACGAGGTAGCGGGCGGCGCCGAGCTCGGGCAGGACGCGTTCGATCTGGTCGCCGAAGACCCAGGTGATGAGGGCGGCGACGAGGAACCAGCTGGGGGCGACGTAGACGGGCACGCCGAAGGGCCGGCCCATGAGGATGCCACCGCCCGGCTCCTCGGTCCGCTGCGGCTTGGACTCGTCCTGGTTCACGGGTTCCTTTCGTCGCCGAGCTGCTCGGTCCGCGCACTCGGTCACGGTTCGATCATGCAGTGCGACGGGGTCCTGCGTCGATGGTATTCCGCTCGCTGTCGGTGGCGGGTCGTAGGGTCTGTGTCATGAGTACGAGCGAGCAGCCGCCGGCGGAGCCCGGGTCGCCCCTGTCGGAGGCACCCGTCGGCGACGCGTCCGTGCCGCGGACGCCCACGTCGTTGTCGCCGTCGCGGGCGAGCGACTTCATGCAATGTCCTCTGCTGTACCGGTTCCGGGTGATCGACCGGCTGCCGGAGAAGCCGAGCGCGGCGGCGACACGGGGGACGCTGGTGCACGCGGTCCTTGAGCGGCTGTTCGACGCGCCGGCGGTGGAGCGGACGGCTCCGCGGGCGAAGGCGCTGATCCCCGGCCAGTGGGACCGGCTGCTCGAGTCGCGCCCGGAGCTGGGCGAGCTGTTCCCCGAGGAGCCGGCGGGCGAGCGCGGCGAGCGGCTCGCGCAGTGGCTCGCGGAGGCGGAGGCGCTGGTCGAGCGGTGGTTCACGCTGGAGGACCCGACGCGTCTGGAGCCGGCCGAGCGGGAGCTGTTCGTGGAGACGGAGCTGCCGTCGGGGCTGCGGCTGCGGGGGGTGATCGACCGGGTCGACGTGGCGCCGACGGGTGAGGTGCGGATCGTCGACTACAAGACCGGCAAGGCACCGCGGCCCGAATACAGCGAGGGCGCGTTGTTCCAGATGAAGTTCTACGCGCTGGTGGTGTGGCGGCTGAAGAACGTGGTGCCGCGCCGGCTGCAGCTGGTGTATCTGGGCAGCGGTGACGTGCTGACGTACGACCCGGTGGAGGCCGATCTGCTGCGGGTGGAGCGCAAGCTGCACGCGCTGTGGGAGGCGATCCGGCTGGCGACGGAGACGGGTGACTGGCGGCCGCGGCCGACGAAGCTGTGCGGCTGGTGCGACCACCGTGCGGTGTGTCCGGAGTTCGGGGGCACTCCCCCGGTGTATCCGCTGCCGGTGGTGCCCGTGCGCCCGGCGGAGCCGGGCGGCGAGGGCGTGGCGGTGGGCCCGGGTCCGGCCTGAGGCGGGGGGCGGTGGGCCCGGCTCCGGCCTGAGCCGGGGGCGTGGGGCGGGCAGGGCAGAATGGAGCCGGCCCCGCCCGCCTCTGAGAAGGAGTTTTCCGTGGCTATCCGCGTCCTCCTGGTCGACGACCAGCCCCTGCTGCGCACTGGTTTCCGGATGATCCTGGAGGCCGAGCAGGACATCGCGGTGGTGGGTGAGGCCGGGGACGGTCTCCAGGCGCTCGATCAGGTGCGGGCGCTGCAGCCCGACGTGGTCCTGATGGACATCCGGATGCCGCGGATGGACGGCGTGGAGGCCACCCGGCAGATCACGGGTCCCGGCCGGGACGGGCCGGCGAAGGTGCTGGTGCTGACCACGTTCGATCTGGACGAGTACGTGGTGGAGGCGCTGCGGGCGGGGGCGAGCGGTTTCCTGCTGAAGGACGCTCCGGCGCACGAGCTGGTGCAGGCGATCCGGGTGGTGGCGGCGGGCGAGGCGATGCTGGCGCCGTCGATCACGCGTCGGCTCCTCGACAAGTACTCGGCGCATCTGCCCTCGGGCGAGGAGCAGGTTCCGGACACCCTCAACACGCTGACGGACCGCGAGGTCGAGGTGCTGAAGCTGGTGGCGCGCGGTCTGTCGAACGCGGAGATCGCGGCGGACCTGTTCGTGAGCGAGACCACGGTGAAGACCCATGTCGGCCATGTGCTGACGAAGCTGGGGCTGCGTGACCGCGTGCAGGCGGCGGTGTACGCGTACGAGAGCGGTCTGGTGCGTCCCGGCGCGCAGTGAGCCCGCGGGACCGGCGGCTCGCGGGAACAGCGGCCGGCGGGAGACGGGCACGCGGGAAGGGCCCGGCACGCTGTGCGTGTGCCGGGCCCTTGCCGTGTCCGAGGAGGACGGGTCAGGAGGGTGCTCAGCCCTTCTTGATCTCCCAGAAGCGGAAGACGGTGGAGGCGTCGAGGGTCCACTCCAGGCCCGTGACGCCCTCGCTCGCGACGGCGTACTGCTTGCCCTGCCACAGCGGGAGCAGCGGCAGCTCCTCGGCGACGAGGTCCTGGACCTTGTTGTAGGTGGAGCCGGTGGCGGCCCGGTCGGGGGACGCGGCGACGGCCGGCAGCAGCTCGCCGGTGATCAGGGCGTTCTCGTAGCGGTTGCCGAGGACGTTGTCGTCGCCGAAGAACGGGGTGGTGAAGTTGTCGGCGTCCGGGTAGTCGGGGACCCAGCCCTTGACGTAGACGCCGTACTTGCCGGCGGCGATGTCCTTCTCGTACTGCTCGTACTCGACGGACTTGACGTCGGCGTCGAACAGGCCGCTGGCGTTGAGCTGCTCGGCGATGGCCTTCACCTCCTGGTCGGTGGAGGGGCCGTAGCGGCTGGGCGTGGACCAGAGGGTGAGCCTGACCTTGTCGGTGATGCCGGCCGAGCGGAGCGCCTTCTTGGCCTTCTCCTTGTCGGGGCTGCCGTAGGTGTCGAAGAAGGCGGTGTTGTGGCCCGCGATACCGGCCGGGACGATCGAGTAGAGCGGCGTGGCGGTCGACTTGTGGATGTTCTGGACGAGCGCCTCGCGGTCGACGAGGTGGGCGATGGCCTTGCGGACGCCCAGCTTGCCGACGACCGGGTCCTTGACGTTGAAGACCAGGTGCTGGACCTCGGCGCTGCTGCCCTGGACGACCTCGATGCCCTTGTCGCTGCCCGCGGAGGCTTCGAGCGCGGCGATGTCGTCGGCGGCGAGGCCTCGGTAGGCGACGTCGATCTCGTCGGCGGAGAGGGCCTTGGCGAGGGCCTCGCGGTCGCCGCGGAAGAGCTTGAGGGTGACCCGGTCGTTCTTGCGCTTGGCGGAGCCCTGGTAGCCGGTGTTCGCGGAGAAGACGGCCTCGGTGTCGCTGATCGAGTCGAGCTTGTACGGGCCGGAGCCGACGGCCTTGCCGTCGGTGCGCAGCCCGTCGGCCGCGTACTCGCGGTGGTCGACGATGGAGCCGGCACCGGAGGCGATCTTGCTGGGGAAGGTGGCGTCGGGAACCTTGAGCTTGAAGACGACGGTCCGCTCGTCGGGGGTCTCGATGGTCTGGATGCTCGAGAGCAGCGGGGCCGGGCCGGAGGGGTCGGCGATCTTCAGGGCGCGCTCGAAGGAGAACTTGACGTCCTTGGAAGTGAGCGGGTTGCCGTTGGAGAACTTCAGGCCCTCGCGCAGGGTGCAGGTGTAGACCCGGCTGCCGCCCGAGAAGCCGCACTCGTCGGCGGCCTCGGGCTCGGGCTGCGAGCCGCCCTTCGGGAAGGCGAGCAGGGACTGGAAGACGTTGTTGAACAGCAGCCACGAGCCGGGGTCGTAACCGGCGGCGGGGTCGGTCGCCATGATCTCGTCCGACATGCCGACGCGGACGGTGGCTCCGGAGCCTCCGGAGTCGCCGCCCTGCTCGGTGCCGCAGCCGCTGAGCAGGGCGGTCGCCAGGCCCGCGGCGAGCGGGGCCGTCAGCCACTTGTTGTGTGCCTTCACAGAACTTGCCTCGTGATCTCGTGCCAGGCCGGCCGCGCAACGACTGCGCGGCCGGTACGAACGAAGGGGTCAGGCGGTGCCGCGACCGAGCTCCCACAGGAGCAGGTCGGAGGAGGTGTTCAGCGCCCACTCGACGCCGGTGAGCTCGTCGCGCGCGGCGACGTACTGCTTGCCCTGCCACAGCGGCAGGACGGGCACGTCCTTGGCGACGATCTTCTGGATCCGCTCGAAGACGGGGGCCGCGGCGGTGCGGTCGGCCTGGCGGCGCGACTGCGGGATCAACTCGTCACGGACGGACTGGTTGACGTACGGGGTGTTGAGGAAGTTGTCCGCGTCGAGGAAGGGGGCGACGTAGTTGTCCGGGTCCGGGTAGTCGGGGAACCAGCCGAGGCCGTAGACGGCGTACTCGCCGCGCTTCTGCGCGGGGCGGAACTTGGACCACTCGGTGCCCTGGACCTGGACGTCGAAGAGCTTGGTGGCGTTGAGCTGGCCGCGCAGGGCCCGGAACTCCTTGGCCGTCTCGGCGCCGTAGTGGTCGGTGGTGTAGTGCAGGGTGACCTTGACGGGGGTCTTCACGCCGGCGTCACGGAGGATCTTGGCGGCCTTCGGCGTGTTCGGCTCGCCGTAGGTGTCGATGAACGAGGTGGCGTGGCCGGTGACGCTGGAGGGGATCAGCGAGTACAGCGGCTGGGCGGTGGGTCCGTAGACCTCGTTGACGAGCGCGCCGCGGTCGACGACGGCGGCCATGGCCTGCCGTACGGCCTTGTCCCCGACGGCCGGGGCCTTGGTGTTGAAGCCGAGGTAGCGGATCTCCAGGCCGGGGACCTCGGTGAGCTCGATGCCCTCCTGGGGCTTGTCGGTGAGCTCCCTGATCTGCGTCTGCGCCAGGGCGCGGGCCGCCATGTCGATGGTGTCGCCGCGCAGCGCCCTGTCCATGCCCTCGGCGTCGTCGAAGGTGCGCAGTTCGACCTTGTCGTTGCGCAGGGTGATGTCGCCCTTGTACTTCGCGTTCTTGGTGAAGACGAACGTCGTCACCTTGTCGCCGGCGGTCTCGGCCTTCATCGTGTACGGGCCGGAGCCGTCCACCTGGAAGCCCTCGCGCAGCGCCTTGCCGTCGTACTTGTCCTTGCTGAGGATGCCGGCGACCGGGGTGGAGAGCTTGTACGGGAAGGTCGCGTCGGGCGTCTTGAGGTGGAAGACGACCTCGAGCTCGCCCTTGGTCTCGACGGTGTCGATGTTGGACAGGAGCGCGGCGGTGCCGTTGTCGGACTTGATGGCGAGGACGCGCTCGACGGAGAACTTGACGTCCTGGGCGGTGAGCGGGGTGCCGTCGGCGAAGGTGAGGCCCTCGCGGAGCTTGCAGCGGTAGCTCTCGCTCTCCTTGTCGGAGAAGGCGCAGCTCTCGGCGGCCTCGGGGACCGGGCGGCCGCCGCCGCGCGGGATGTGCATGAGGGTCTGCAGGGTCTGCCGCAGGATGTTCCAGGCGCCGGTGTCGTAGGCGAAGGCCGGGTCGAGCGGGGCGGGGGCGTCCTCGGTGGCGACGAACTGGTCCGTGGTGCCGACGACGATCGCTCTGCTCTCGTCCCCTCCACCGCAGCCGGCGAGCAGGGGGGTGAGCAGTGCGGCCACGGTCGGCAGCACCAGGGTCTTGCGGTTCATCAGGGACGATCTCCTCATCCGGCGCGGGGTGACGGCCGGCAGTGGTACAGCGGCTTTCGTTCACTCCGCCGGCCGCCCGGTCGGGGCGGGCGATCGGGCCGGGAAGGGGTGCGATCGGTCCTGTGTACACGGCGACTTGGGTGGGCCGCCGGGGCACGCGGAGGGTGCGGCGGAGTACTCGGATGAGATTAGTGGGCTACACCAGTGCCGCCGTACGGCAAAGCCCGCCACGGCGGGCACGGAACGATCACGAATACGGTGCGTTCGATAGTCATGCGGGGGAATGATTCGTACGGGCGGGATCGAAACGGGACACATCGTCAGGACGTAAACGTCATGTTCCGGACACCGCACGCAGACAGGCCACCCGCCGGTCGGCACTCTGGGTGAGCAAGCTCACTCAGGGTTCTTTTCGGCGAATGGCCTGAACGTTTCCGGTCGCGAATTCCGCGCCGGCTCAGTCGTGGCGCGGGGTGGAGATGAGGGTGCGCAGGAAGGGCACGTCGACCTCTTCGAGCGAGCGCACGACGACCCGGCCCGCCGAGGGGGCGATGGGGGCGACGGACGGGACGGCGACCACCCGGCAGCCCGCCGCCTCGGCCGCCGCGACGCCGGTGGCCGTGTCCTCGACGACGGCGCAGAGGGCCGGGTCGGCGCCCACTCCGCGGGCGGCGGTCAGATAGGGCTCGGGGTGCGGCTTGGTACGGGTGACCTCGTCGCCCGCGACGGTCAGGGCGAAGCGGTCGCGGCCCAGGGAGGCGAGCACCCGGTCGATGATCCTGCGGTGCGAGGCGGAGACCAGGGCGGTCGGGATGTCGTGCCGGACCAGCTCGGCGAGCAGCCGCTCGGCGCCCGGCATCATCGGTACGCCCCGGTCGATGCGCTGCTCGAACTTCTCGTTGAGCAGCACGGTGAGCTCGGCGAGCGTGATGTCGGCGCCGGTCGCCTCGATGAGGTAGCCGGCGCTGCGGGTCATCGGGCCGCCGACGACGACGTCCCGCCAGGCCTCGTCCAGCCGGTGTCCGAGGTCCGCGAAGACCTCGACCTCCGCGTCCCACCAGAAGCCCTCGGTGTCGACGAGGGTGCCGTCCATGTCGAGGAAGACCGCCTGCAGGGCGGAGCTCCCGTTGGCACGGAACAAGGACGCGGGGACCGTACTGGTCATCCGGCACACCTCCATCGAGGGACGAGAAGGCCGGTCACCCTCCCCGGTACGGGGTGGGGCGACCGGCCTGCACTGGACCGACCAGTGTACGTCCCGATCACTCGGGTCGCAGGTATTTGGCGCTGTGACGATTACCGAGCGTTGAAGTACTTCGCCTCGGGGTGGTGGATGACGATGGCGTCGGTGGACTGCTCGGGGTGGAGCTGGAACTCCTCCGAGAGGTGGACGCCGATCCGCTCGGGCTGGAGGAGCTCGGCGATCTTGGCGCGGTCCTCCAGGTCGGGGCAGGCGCCGTAGCCGAGGGAGAAGCGCGCGCCGCGGTACTTGAGCGCGAACATGTCCTCGACGTCCTCGGGGTCCTCGCCGCCGAAGCCGAGCTCGGCGCGGACGCGGGCGTGCCAGTACTCGGCGAGCGCCTCGGCGAGCTGCACGGACAGGCCGTGGAGCTCCAGGTAGTCGCGGTAGGAGTCGGACTCGAAGAGCTTGGCGGTGGCCTCGCCGATCCGGGAGCCGACGGTGACGACCTGGAGGCCGACGACATCGGTCTCGCCGGACTCCTCCGGGCGGAAGAAGTCCGCGAGGCACAGGCGCCGCCCGCGCCGCTGGCGCGGGAAGGTGAAGCGGGTGCGCTCGTTGCCGGCGTCGTCGAGGATGATCAGGTCGTCGCCCTTGGAGACGCAGGGGAAGTAGCCGTGGACGACGGCCGCCTCCAGCAGGTTCTCCGTGTGCAGGCGCTCCAGCCAGCCGCGCAGCCGCGGCCGGCCCTCGCTCTCCACCAGCTCCTCGTACGACGGTCCGTCGCCGGCCCGGTTCTGCTTGAGGCCCCACTGGCCCTTGAAGAGGGCGCCCTCGTCGAGCCAGCTCGCGTACTCCTTGAGCTGGATGCCCTTGACGACCCGGGTGCCCCAGAACGGCGGCGTGGGGACCGGGTTGTCGGTGGCGACGTCCGAGCGGCCGCCGGGCTCCGGCTCGTCGATCTGGAGGGCGCCGGCGCCCTTGGCGACCCGCCGCTGCTTGAGCTCGGGCAGGGTGGCGCCGGGGACGCCGCGCTTGACGGCGATGAGGGCGTCCATCAGGCGCAGGCCCTCGAAGGCGTCGCGGGCGTAGCGGACCTCGCCCTGGTAGATCTCGTGCAGGTCCTGCTCGACGTACGCCCTGGTCAGAGCCGCACCACCGAGGATCACGGGGTACTTGGCCGCGAGCTCACGCTGGTTGAGCTCCTCCAGGTTCTCCTTCATGATCACCGTCGACTTCACGAGGAGGCCGGACATGCCGATGACGTCGGCGCGGTGCTCCTCGGCGGCCTCCAGGATCGCGGAGACGGGCTGCTTGATGCCCAGGTTGACGACGTTGTAGCCGTTGTTGGAGAGGATGATGTCGACGAGGTTCTTGCCGATGTCGTGGACGTCACCGCGGACGGTGGCGAGGACGATGGTGCCCTTGCCGTCGGCGTCGGTCTTCTCCATGTGGGGTTCGAGGTAGGCGACGGCCGTCTTCATGACCTCGGCCGACTGGAGGACGAACGGCAGCTGCATCTGGCCCGACCCGAACAGCTCGCCGACGACCTTCATGCCCTCCAGGAGGGTGTTGTTGACGATGTCGAGGGCCGGGGTGTCCTGCAGGGCCTCGTCGAGGTCGGCTTCCAGGCCGTTCTTCTCGCCGTCGATGATGCGGCGCTGCAGGCGCTCGTCCAGGGGCAGGGCGAGGAGTTCCTCGGCCTTGCCGGCCTTCATCGACTTGGTGGAGACGCCTTCGAACAGGGCCATCAGCTTCTGCAGCGGGTCGTAGCCCTCGGCCCGGCGGTCGTAGATCAGGTCCAGCGCCGTCTGTACCTGTTCCTCGTCGAACCGCGCGATCGGCAGGATCTTCGACGCGTGCACGATCGCCGAGTCCAGGCCCGCCTTCACGCACTCGTCCAGGAAGACGGAGTTCAGCAGGACACGGGCGGCCGGGTTGAGGCCGAAGGAGATGTTCGACAGACCCAGCGTGGTCTGCACGTCCGGGTGGCGCCGCTTCAGCTCACGGATCGCCTCGATCGTGGCGATGCCGTCCTTGCGGGACTCCTCCTGACCGGTGCAGATCGTGAAGGTGAGGGTGTCGATGAGGATGTCGGACTCGCGGATGCCCCAGTTGCCGGTCAGGTCCGCGATCAGGCGCTCGGCGATGGCGACCTTCGTCTCGACGGTACGGGCCTGGCCCTCCTCGTCGATCGTCAGCGCGATCAGCGCGGCCCCGTGCTCCTGGGCGAGGCGGGTGACCTTGGCGAAGCGGGACTCCGGCCCGTCGCCGTCCTCGTAGTTGACCGAGTTGATGACCGCCCGGCCGCCCAGCTTCTCCAGACCCGCCCGGATGACCTCCACCTCGGTCGAGTCCAGCACGATCGGCAGGGTCGAGGCGGTGGCGAAGCGGCCGGCGAGCTCCTCCATGTCGGCGACGCCGTCACGACCGACGTAGTCGACGCACAGGTCGAGCATGTGCGCGCCCTCGCGGATCTGATCCCGGGCCATCTCCACACAGTCGTCCCAGCGGCCCTCCAGCATCGCCTCACGGAACTTCTTCGACCCGTTCGCGTTCGTCCGCTCACCGATCGCCATGTAGGCGGTGTCCTGCCGGAACGGCACCGTCTGGTACAGCGACGCGGCACCCGGCTCCGGACGCGGCTCACGCACCGGCGGGACCAGCCCGCGCACCCGCTCCACGACCTGCCGCAGATGCTCCGGCGTCGTACCGCAACAACCGCCGACGAGACTGAGGCCGTACTCGGCGACGAAGGTCTGGTGGGCGTCGGCCAGTTCCTCGGCAGACAGCGGGTAGTGCGCGCCGTCCTTGGTCAGGATGGGCAGACCGGCGTTGGGCATGCAGGAGAGGGCGATACCGGCGTGCCGGGCGAGGTAGCGCAGGTGCTCGCTCATCTCGGCCGGGCCGGTCGCGCAGTTCATGCCGATCATGTCGATGCCCAACGGCTCCAGCGCGGTCAGCGCCGCCCCGATCTCGGAGCCCAGGAGCATCGTGCCGGTCGTCTCCACGGTGACCGAGGTGATCAGCGGGACGGTGTAGCCGGCGACCTCCATGGCGCGGTGGGCCGCGACGATCGCGGCCTTGGTCTGGAGGAGGTCCTGGGTGGTCTCGACGAGGAGGGCGTCGGCGCCGCCGGCGAGGAGGCCCTCGGCGTTCTGCTGGTAGGCGTCGCGCAGCGTGGTGTAGTCGACGTGGCCGAGGGTCGGCAGCTTGGTGCCGGGACCCATGGAGCCCAGTACCCAGCGCTGCTGCCCGGTCTTCTGCGTGTACTCGTCGGCGACCTCGCGGGCGATCCGCGCGCCGGCCTCGGAGAGCTCCTGGATGCGGTGGGCGATGTCGTACTCGCCGAGCGCGGAGAAGTTGCAGTTGAAGGTGTTGGTGCCGACGCAGTCGGTGCCGACCGAGAGATAGGCGTCGTGGACCGACCGGACGATGTCCGGTCGGGAGATGTTCAGGATCTCGTTGCAGCCCTCGAGCTGCTGGAAGTCCTCCAGGGAGGGGTCCTGGGCCTGGAGCATGGTGCCCATGGCGCCGTCGGAGACGACGACCCGGGAGGCGAAGGCCTCGCGGAGGGCGTCGGCCCGCTGGGCGGGGGACGCGGCTGCGGCGGAAGGGGTCGGCGACGAGGCCATGGATTGAGCTCCCTGGGATGCGACGGCTGTCGGCTTTGCACGCTCGGAGGAGGGTGCACGGGCCCAGAGTAACCGTGCGGGTGCCGGGGCGGACATGGGGTTCCAGCTGGTGGACGGCATCCTTTGTGCGGGGACTCCCGGTCCGACCCGTTCGTGGACGACACTGTCTGGTGTGACACAAGGTCGGCATCGACCGATAGTGTTCAGCATTGTCGAACAGCATGTGAGGAGAAGGGCCGGGCGATGGCGAAGAACATCCAGTCGCTTGAACGGGCGGCGGCGATGCTGCGACTGCTCGCGGGCGGCGAGCGCCGGCTCGGCCTGTCCGACATCGCCTCCTCCCTGGGCCTGGCCAAGGGGACGGCCCACGGCATCCTGCGCACCCTCCAGGCCGAGGGCTTCGTGGAGCAGGACGCCGCTTCGGGCCGCTACCAGCTGGGCGCGGAGCTGCTGAGGCTCGGCAACAGCTATCTGGACGTGCACGAGCTGCGCGCGCGAGCGCTGGTGTGGACGGACGACCTGGCCCGCTCCAGCGGGGAGAGCGTCCATCTGGGGGTCCTGCACCAGCAGGGCGTCCTCATCGTCCACCACGTCTTCCGGCCCGACGACAGCCGCCAGGTCCTGGAGGTCGGGGCCATGCAGCCGCTGCACTCCACGGCCCTGGGCAAGGTGCTGTCGGCGTACGACCCGGTGGCGCACAGCGAGGCGGTGGAGGTCGAGCGGGAGCCGTTCACACCCCGTACGGTCACGGCGCTGTCCGACTTCGAGACCCTGCTGGACATGACCCGGGCGCGCGGCTGGGCCGCCGACGTGGAGGAGACCTGGGAGGGCGTGGCCTCGGTGGCGGCGCCGATCCACGACCGTCGGCGGATGCCGGTGGGGGCCGTGGCGATCACGGGTGCGGTGGAGCGGGTCTGCGCCGGGGGCGAGCTGCGCTCGGAGCTGGTGGCGGCGGTGCGGGACTGCGCCCGCGCGGTCTCGCGGGACCTGGGGGCCGGCCGCTTCTGACCGGGCGCCCACCTGCGCCGGAGCACTACCCGACCCGTCGGTAACGATCGCGTTATCGGCGGGTTTTTCGCGCCCGCGACCCTTGACGCGCTGTTAAGCCTGGCGCAAAACTTCCGTTCATCGGTCGGCATTGTCGAACAGCTACCGGCAATACGCGCTAAGGTGTGGCAGTGCCAAGGGCCGAAAACGCCCTCACCCTGAGGGCGCGGACCACCGGAGGGACCCGGGGTTCGCCTTCCCCTGGACGAAGGACAAAGGAGTCGCGGGTGTCCAGCTCCGACATCTTCCTCGGCGAGACCATCGGTACCGCCGTACTCATCCTGCTCGGCGGCGGTGTGTGCGCCGCCGTCACGCTCAAGAGCTCCAAGGCCCGTGGCGCGGGCTGGCTCGCGATCACCTTCGGGTGGGGCTTCGCCGTCATGACGGCGGTCTACATGACCGCTTCCCTCTCCGGCGCCCATCTGAACCCCGCCGTGACGATCGGCATAGCGATCAAGGACGGGGAGTGGAGCGACGTACCGGTCTACGTCGCCGGTCAGATGCTGGGCGCGATGATCGGCGCCGCACTGGTCTGGGTGGCCTACTACGGCCAGTTCCGGGCCCACCTCACGGACGAGTCGATCATCTCGACGCCGCACGAGGAGGGCATGGTCGACCAGAAGGCCGCGCCCGCGGCCGGTCCGGTGCTCGGTGTGTTCTCCACCGGCCCCGAGATCCGCAACACCTGGCAGAACCTGGCCACCGAGATCATCGGCACCGTCGTGCTGGTGCTCGCCGTGCTCACCCAGGGCCTCAACGACAGCGGCAAGGGCCTCGGCGTCATCGGCGCCCTGATCACCGCCTTCGTCGTCGTCTCCATCGGCCTCTCGCTCGGCGGCCCGACCGGCTACGCGATCAACCCCGCCCGCGACCTGGGCCCGCGCATCGTGCACGCCCTCCTCCCGCTGCCGAACAAGGGCGGCTCCGACTGGAGCTACGCCTGGATCCCGGTCGTCGGCCCCCTGGTCGGCGGAGCCATCGCCGCGGGTATCTACAACATCGCGTTCGCCTGAGCCGTCCTTCTTCCAGACCTCCCTTGGAGTACACCGTGACCGACGCACACACCTCCGGCACCGCCTCCCACGGCGCCGGCCCGTTCATCGCCGCCATCGACCAGGGCACCACCTCGTCCCGCTGCATCGTCTTCGACAAGGACGGCCGGATCGTCTCCGTCGACCAGAAGGAGCACGAGCAGATCTTCCCGAAGCCGGGCTGGGTCGAGCACGACGCCGCCGAGATCTGGGCCAACGTCCAGGAAGTCGTGGCGGGCGCCATCCACAAGGCGGGCATCACCTCCGCCGACGTCAAGGCCATCGGCATCACCAACCAGCGCGAGACCACGCTGCTCTGGGACAAGAACACCGGTGAGCCCGTCCACAACGCCCTCGTGTGGCAGGACACCCGCACCGACGCCCTCTGCAAGGAGCTCGGCCGCAACGTCGGCCAGGACCGCTTCCGCCGCGAGACCGGCCTCCCCCTCGCCTCCTACTTCGCCGGCCCGAAGGTCCGCTGGCTGCTCGACAACGTCGAGGGGCTGCGCGAGCGGGCCGAGCGCGGCGACATCCTCTTCGGCACCATGGACTCCTGGGTCATCTGGAACCTGACGGGCGGTGTCGACGGCGGTCACCACGTCACCGACGTCACCAACGCCTCCCGCACCATGCTGATGAACCTCCACACCATGCAGTGGGACGAGCGGATCCTGGACTCCATGGAGGTCCCGGCGGCCGTGCTGCCGGAGATCCGCTCCTCCGCCGAGGTGTACGGCACGGTCAAGGGCGGCGTCCTCGACGGCGTCCCGGTCGCCTCCGCGCTCGGCGACCAGCAGGCCGCCCTGTTCGGCCAGACCTGTTTCGCCGAGGGCGAGGCCAAGTCCACGTACGGCACCGGAACGTTCATGCTGATGAACACCGGCGACAAGATCATCAACTCCTACAGCGGCCTGCTGACCACGGTCGGCTACCAGATCGGCGAGGACAAGCCGGTCTACGCCCTGGAGGGCTCCATCGCCGTCACCGGCTCGCTCGTCCAGTGGATGCGCGACCAGATGGGCCTCATCAAGTCCGCCGCCGAGATCGAGACCCTCGCCTCCTCCGTCGAGGACAACGGCGGCGCCTACTTCGTGCCGGCCTTCTCCGGTCTGTTCGCCCCGTACTGGCGCTCCGACGCCCGCGGTGTCATCGCCGGTCTCACCCGCTACGTCACCAAGGCGCACATCGCCCGCGCCGTGCTCGAGGCCACCGCCTGGCAGACCCGCGAGATCACCGACGCCATGACCAAGGACTCGGGCGTCGAGCTGACCGCCCTCAAGGTCGACGGCGGCATGACCTCCAACAACCTGCTGATGCAGACCCTCTCCGACTTCCTGGACGCCCCCGTCGTGCGCCCGATGGTCGCCGAGACCACCTGCCTCGGCGCCGCCTACGCCGCCGGCCTGGCCGTCGGCTTCTGGCCCGACACCGACGCCCTGCGCGCCAACTGGCGCCGGGCCGCCGAGTGGACCCCTCGCATGGACGCCGACAAGCGCGACAGCGAGTACAAGAACTGGCTCAAGGCCGTAGAGCGCTCCATGGGCTGGCTCGAAGCAGAAGAGAACTGACGAGGAGTAATTCGCGATGACCACCCTGCAGAGCCTCCCCTCCCTGGGGATGCACCCGGCCGCCGGTTCCCTGCCGACCCGCGCCGAGACCAGAGAGCAGCTGTCCAAGGCGACGTACGACCTCCTGGTGATCGGCGGCGGCATCCTGGGCATCTCCACCGCCTGGCACGCCGCGCAGTCCGGACTGCGGGTGGCCCTGGTGGACGCCGGCGACTTCGCCGGCGCCACCTCCTCCGCCTCCTCCAAGCTGCTCCACGGCGGCCTGCGCTATCTGCAGACCGGCGCGGTCAAGCTGGTCGCGGAGAACCACTTCGAGCGGCGCGCGGTCTCCCGCCAGGTGGCGCCCCACCTGTCCAACCCGCTCACCTTCTACCTGCCCGTCTACAAGGGCGGCCCGCACGGCGCGGCCAAGCTCGGCGCCGGCGTCTTCGCCTACAGCGCCCTGTCCGCCTTCGGCGACGGCGTCGGACACCTGCTGAGCCCCGCCAAGGCCGCCCAGGACGTGCCGGAGCTGCGCACGGACAACCTCAAGGCCGTCGCCGTCTACGGCGACGACCAGATGAACGACTCCCGCATGGCGCTGATGACGGTCCGCGCCGCCGTCGACGCCGGCGCGGTCGTCCTCAACCACGCCGAGGTCACGGGCCTGCGCTTCACCCAGGGCCGGGTCACCGGCGCCGAGCTCCGGGACCGCCTCGACGGCACGGAGTTCGGCGTCGGCGCCCGCCTGGTCCTCAACGCCACCGGGCCGTGGGTCGACCACCTGCGAAAGATGGAGGACCCGAACGCGGCCCCCTCCATCCGCCTGTCCAAGGGCGCGCACCTGGTCCTCAAGCGCACCTCCCCCTGGAAGGCCGCGCTGGCCACCCCGATCGACAAGTACCGGATCACCTTCGCCCTCCCCTGGGAGGACATGCTCCTGCTCGGCACCACCGACGAGGAGTACGAGGGCGACCCGGGCGAGGTCGCGGTCAACGACAAGGACATCGCCCAGATCCTGGACGAGGCCGCCTTCTCCATCCGCGACCAGCAGCTCGACCGCTCCCTGATCACCTACGCCTTCGCGGGCCTGCGGGTGCTGCCGGGCGGACCCGGCGACACCTCCAAGGCCAAGCGCGAGACGGTCGTCACCGAGGGCCGCGGCGGCATGCTGTCGGTGGCCGGCGGCAAGTGGACCACCTTCCGCCACATCGGCCGCACCATCATGAAGAAGCTGGAGTCGCTGCCGGGCCGACCGCTCGGCGAGGACTACGAGTCCGTGGCCACGCTGCCCAGGCGGCTGCCGCTGCCCGGCATTGCCAACCCCCACGCGGTCGCCCACCGGCTGCTCGTGGACGGCCCGGCGCCCGGCCCGCGGATGGCCGCCGACACCGCCAAGCACCTGGCGACGCACTACGGTTCGCTCTCCTTCGACATCGCCCGCATGGCGAACGAGAACCCCGAGCTCGCCGAGCGCGTCCACCCCGACGCTCCGGAGATCTGGGCCCAGGTCGCCTACGCCCGCGACCACGAGTGGGCCGAGACCGCGGACGACGTGCTGCGCCGCCGCACCACGCTGACCATCCGGGGTCTGGCCACGGACGAGATCCGCGGCAAGGTCGAGGACATGCTGCGCAAGTAGGCCCCGCTCACGAGGGTTTCGTCAGGGGCGGTCTCCCGAGAGGCCGCCCCTGACGCGTGCCGCGACCGCCGCCATACGGCCGCCACACGTCCGCAACACTCGGCGCGCAGAGTGAGGGCATGAAGTTTCAGGTGCTCTCCCTCATCGGCCACGCCCCGCACCCCCTCACCGGCGAACTCCCGTCGGCCGCCGACCGGTTGGAGCAGGTCCTGGCGGTCGGCGAGGCCGCCGAGCGGCTCGGCTTCGACGCGTACGCGATCGGCGAGCGGCACGCGGGCCCCTTCCTGTCCTCCAGCCCTTCGGTGGTGCTGGGCGCGCTGGCGGCCCGCACCTCCCGCATCCGCCTCCTGACCGGTGTCACCGTCGTCGCGATCCTCGACCCGGTACGGGTCGCCGAGGACTACGCCACCCTCGACCAGATCTCCCGCGGCCGCATCGAACTCGTCGTCGGCAAGGGCGCGGAGGCCGGCCACTTCGACCTCTTCGGCCTCGACGAGAAGCGGCAGTGGGACCTCCAGCGGGAGAAGTACGAGCTGCTGCGCAGGCTGTGGACCGAGGAGGGCGTCGACTGGAAGGGCGAGTTCCGTCCCGCGCTGCGGAACGTGACCACCCTCCCCCGCCCGTACGCGGGAGCGCCTCGGGTCTGGCACGGCTCCGCCACCAGCCTCGACTCCCCCGAACTCGCCGCCCGGCACGGCGACCCGCTGTTCACCGCCAACGCCGTCCAGCCCCGTGAGGCGTACGCGCGGCTCATCGCCCACTACCGCGAGAAGTTCGAGGAGTACGGTCACGACCCGCGCCACGCGCGCGTGGCGGCCGGTTCGGGCGGGCTGCTCATAGCCGACACCGCCGAACGGGCCGTCACCCGCTACAAGGACCTCTACGAGGCGAAGGTCCGTCAGTCCTTCCGGCCGGACCTGGAGGGGAAGGCGGGCTACAACACCCCGTTCCGCACGATCGAGGACGCGATCGCCGACGGCCCGCAGCTGATCGGCTCCCCGGGGCAGATCGTCGACAAGATCCTGGGCTACCACGAGGTGTACCGCCACGACCTGCAGTCGATCACGGTCGACGCCTTCGGGCAGTCCACGGCGGAGCAGATCGAGACGCTCGAACGGTTCGCCGAGGAGATCGCCCCGGTGGTACGGAAAGAGGCCCCCAGCACCCTCTGGGAGGACTGACGCCGCCACGCGTGCGGACGGGAGTTCCTGGGTAGTCGATCAAGGCCGAGAACGGCTTTCGGGCGAGCCCGAGGGCTGCGGGCGGGCCGCCGGAAAGGCATAAGGTTGGTCCGTACGACAGGAACTTCGATGAAGGAGGCGCTGGGTGATCGAGCTCGAGGGGGTTCCCGAGCTGATCGACCCGGTCATGGTGGCCGCGTTCGAGGGGTGGAACGACGCCGGTGACGCCGCCTCCGCGGCGGTCGCCCATCTGGACCGGGAGTGGAAGGGCGAGGTGTTCGCGGCGCTCGACGCCGAGGACTACTACGACTTCCAGGTCAACCGGCCCACGGTGTGGCTGGACGGCGGCGTCCGGAAGATCACCTGGCCGACGACCCGGCTCTCCGTGGTGCGGATCGGCGGCGAGAAGCCCCGGGACCTGGTCCTGGTGCGCGGGATCGAACCGTCGATGCGCTGGCGTTCGTTCTGCAACGAGCTGCTCGGCTTCGCGCACGAGCTGGGCGTGGAGATGGTGGTGATCCTGGGCGCGCTGCTCGGCGACACCCCGCACACCCGTCCGGTGCCGGTCAGCGGGGTCACCTCCGACCCCGATCTGGCCCGGACGATGGAGCTGGAGGAGACGCGCTACGAGGGCCCGACCGGCATCGTGGGGATCCTTCAGGAGGCGTGCACGCACGCCGGGGTGCCCGCGGTGAGCCTGTGGGCGGCCGTCCCGCACTACGTGTCCCAGCCGCCGAACCCGAAGGCGACACTGGCCCTGCTGAACCGGCTGGAGGACCTGATCGGCCTGCGCATCCCGCTGGGCGAGCTGCCCGAGGACGCACGGGCCTGGCAGTTGGGCGTGGACCAGCTGGCCGCCGAGGACAGCGAGGTGGCCGAGTACGTGCAGACGCTGGAGGAGGCGCGGGACACCGCGGAGCTGCCGGAGGCCTCCGGCGAGGCCATCGCCCGCGAGTTCGAGCGCTATCTGCGGCGCCGCGACCCGGGCACGGGTCCCGGCTCCGGTCCGGGCGCCGGTCCGGGAGTGGCGACGGAGGGCGGCGACACCTCGCATCTGCGGGACGGCACGAGCGAGCGGACCCGCCCGCCGAAGCCGCAGCAGCCCGGCCCCGAGGCGGTGCCGGGAGCGGAACAGGAATCCGAGCGGGCCCCCGAGCAGGAGTCAGGGCGGGAGCCGGAGTCGGAGTCGGGTCAGCGCGCGGGCGACGGCCCGGGCGAGGGCACGGGCGAGGGCACGGGCGGCCGGAGCGAGGGGTCGAAGCCGGACGCCGCCGACACCGACACCGACACCGACGACTGACCGGTACGGGGGGCGGTGCGGCCGCCCCTCCCGTAGCCGTGCGGCAGAGCAGCGGGACGACGGCCGTGCCCCGGGTGCCGCCGGCGTTCGGGGCGCTCTTCCGTCCGTGCGATCCGGCGAACGAGCGTGGGGGCTGCCGAGATTGGCCGGATCCGCACGCTGATGACGGCCCCTGACACGGACGCGGCCGCCCTCCGGCCTCTTTTCGGAGGCCCGAGGGCGGCCGCGTGGCCGTGCGCGTCCTAGAGGGCGACGCCGAGCAGGGCGTCGACCGCGCGGGAGACGAGGCCGGGGGCGGTCTCGTCCGTGCCGCCCTCGGCGGTCTGGAGCGCGACCCAGCGGTCGACCGCGGCGAGCGCGGCCGGGGCGTCCAGGTCGTCGGCGAGCGCCTCGCGGATCTCCTCGACGAGCGCGTCGGCGGACGGGCCGTCGGGGCGCGAGACGGCGGCGCGCCAGCGGCCGAGACGGTCGAGGGCGTCCCGCAGGACCTGGTCGGTCCACTCCCAGTCGTCGCGGTAGCGGTGCGAGAGCAGCGCGAGCCGGATGGCGACCGGGTCGACGCCGTCGCGGCGGAGCTTGGAGACGAAGACCAGGTTGCCCTTGGACTTGGACATCTTCTCGCCGTTCAGGGCGACCATGCCGGCGTGGACGTACGCCTTGGCCATGGGGAACTCGCCGGTGAGGGCCTGGGCGTGGGAGGCGCCCATCTCGTGGTGCGGGAAGATCAGGTCGGAGCCGCCGCCCTGGACGTCGAAGCCCATGCCGAGGTGGTCGAGGGCGATGGCGACGCACTCGATGTGCCAGCCGGGGCGGCCGGGGCCGAGGCTGCCGCCGTCCCAGCTGGGCTCGCCCTCGCGGGCGGCCATCCACAGCATCGGGTCGAGGGGGTTCTTCTTGCCCGGGCGGTCCGGGTCGCCGCCGCGCTCGGCGGACAGGTGGCGCATCAGCTCGGTGTCGTAGTTCGACACCTGGCCGAAGTGCGGGTCGGCCTCGACCGAGAAGTAGATGTCGCCGTCGAGCTCGTAGGCGGCGCCGGAGTCCCGCAGCCGCTCGACGAGCGGGACGATGCCCGGTATCGCCTCGACCGCGCCGATGTACTGCTGCGGGGGCAGCATGCGCAGGGCGGTCATGTCCTCGCGGAAGAGGGCGGTCTCGCGCTCGGCGAGGCCGACCCAGTCGATGCCGTCGCGGTTCGCCCGCTCGAGGAGCGGGTCGTCCACGTCGGTGACGTTCTGGACGTAGTGGACCTGCCGCTTGGTGTCGAGCCACACGCGCTGAACGAGGTCGAACGCGTTGTAGGTCGCCGCGTGTCCCATGTGGGTGGCGTCGTACGGCGTGATGCCGCAGACGTAGATGCGGGCGACGGGGCCGGGGGCGAGGGTCACTCGTCCACCGGTCGCGGTGTCGTGAATCCGGAGGTCGCGGCCCTTGCCGGGCAGGGCGGGGACCTCAGAAGCGGGCCAGGCATGCATGTCCTGAGCGTAACCGGACAGCAGTTCCGGATACGAACCGCATCCGGGATCTTGTCCGATCTGGCGCTCTTGCGGGACAAGGCCGTTCATGCATACCCCCGGGGGGTGTCGCGCCGGCCGGAGAGTTTGGCCGAAAACGATCGACGAACCGCGCCCGCTACACCGGCGGCCAGGGGATCGCGGGCCACTGCCCGGACGGTACGGGGTGGCGCCCGGTCCCACGCAGGACGGCGACCCGCTGTCGCAGGGCGTCCACCTCGGCGGCCGTCAGGAGCCCGGCCAGCCGTTCGGCCAGTGGAGTGCCCGGGGCGAGCCGCCCGTCCAGCGCCTCCAGGACGGCGGCGGCCTCCTCGGTCAGCTCCTCCCCCGCCCAGCCCCAGAGCAGGGTGCGCAGCTTGTCCTCGACGTGGAAGGAGACCCCGTGGTCGATCCCGTACAGCCGCCCGTCCTGTGTGGGCAGCAGGTGTCCGCCCTTGCGGTCGCCGTTGTTGATCACGGCGTCCAGGACGGCCAGCCGGCGCAGCTGCGGGGTGTCGGCGTGCACCAGCAGCGCGGTGCGGTCCTCGGCGATCTGGGCGGGCCCCACGGCCTTCCAGCCCTCGCCCGGCTCCCCTTCCTCGACGAGCGCCAGGAGCGCGGCCCCGGGGTCGGCCTCGACCCAGAGCTGGACCATGCCCTCGCCGTACGGCCCGTCCCGCAGCACCGTCGGCGGGACCAGGCCCCAGCCGGTGGCCTCGGACAGCTCGTAGGCCGCGACCTCGCGCTGGGCGAGGGTGCCGTCGGGGAAGTCCCACAGCGGACGCTCGCCCGCGACCGGCTTGTAGACGCAGGCTGCCTCCTCGCCCGCGTACGCGACGGAGCAGAACAGCACCGCGTTGGAGGCCTCGCGGACCTGGCCGCGAACGGTCAGCTCCCCCAGCCTCAGCAGGTCGACCGCCGTGAGGGCCTGGTGACTGCTCATGCGCCGCGACGGTATCCGTTCTGGCGCGGGCAGACGTGGCCCTCCGGGTCGAGCGGCAGGCTGCACAGCGGGCACGGCGGGCGGCCGGCGTTGACGACGTCGAGGGCGCGCTTGGCGAAGGCCCTCGCCTGGGCGCCGGTGAGCCGGACCCGCAGCATGGGCGGGCCGTTCTCCTCGTCCTGGAGGAGCCGCTCCTCGGCCTCGGCGAGGTCCTCCTCGGAGTCCGCGTCGAGCTCGACGAGCGCCTGCGCCTCGACGATCATGCGCTGTTCCTCGCCGTCCCAGGCGAGGGCCATGGTGCCGACCCGGAACTCCTCCTCGATGGGGGTGTCCAGCGGGGCGGTGTCGGTGGTGTCCGGCGGGGCGACCGCGGGCACCGGGGCGTTGCCGCCGGTGCGGCGCACGACCTCGTCGAGGAGTTCGTCGATCCGCTCGGCGAGGGCGGCGACCTGGGTCTTCTCCAGGGCGACGCTGGTGACCCGGCCGGCCGCGGACGCCTGCAGGAAGAACGTACGGCGGCCAGGCAGCCCGACCGTGCCGGCCACGAAACGCTCCGGTGGGTCGTAGAGGAACACCTGACGGGACACGTTCCCGACTCCCTTGGGTCTCGACTGTGGTGCTGTGGACTGGTCTTGCGGCGCCTTTACAGCGGCGCGTCCACCCTACTGCGCGGAAGGATCACGGTGCGCCCGCACCGCCCCCGACCTCCGCCGCACCGCCGTCGTCCTCGCGGGTCTCGCGCGGGGCGAGGCCGGCGAGGTCGCCGGTGTCGCCGAGGCGGACCAGGAAGGGGCGCAGGCGGGTGTAGCGGATGACGGTCAGCGAGCAGGGGTCGACCTGGATGCGCTGGAAGAGGTCGAGGTGCAGGCCGAGGGCGTCGGCGACCAGCGCCTTGATGATGTCGCCGTGCGAGCACATCGCGTAGACGGCGTCCTCGCCGTGCTCGGCCTCGATCCGCTCGTTCCAGTCGCGCACCGCGTCCACGGCCCGGGCCTGCATGGCGCGCATGGACTCGCCGCCGGGGAAGGCGGCGGCGGAGGCGTGGGCCTGGACGACCTGCATGAGCGGCTCGTCCATGAGCTCGGCGAGCTTGCGTCCGGACCAGTCTCCGTAGTCGCACTCGCTGATCCGCTGCTCGGTGTGCAGCTGCAGTCCGGGACGGGCGTCGAGCAGCGGCCGCACGGTCTCGCGGCAGCGCTGGAGCGGGCTGGAGACGACCGCGGCGAGCGGCACCCCGGCGAGGCGTCCCGGCAGCGCGGCGGCCTGCGCCGCACCGCGTTCGTCGAGCGCCACCCCGGGCGTCCGCCCGGCGAGCACGCCGGAGGTGTTGGCGGTGGAGCGTCCGTGCCGGACGAGGATCAGCGTGGCCATGTCGGCCAGCCTAGGGGGTAGCAGGTCAGCGTGCGGGTGCGTACGTGCGGGTGCGTGACGGGATCGGGAGAGGGAGAATACGGGCCGTGATCGTGGACTCAGCCATTTACCGGGACGGGCGCCGGACGGACGACCCCGGCGATCTGTCGGACGCCCTGGCGCAGGCGCGGGCGACCGGCGACGCGTTCCTGTGGGTGGGGCTGCACGAGCCGACGGCGGCGGAGTTCGACCATGTGTCGGCGGAGTTCGCGCTGCATCCGCTGGCCGTCGAGGACGCCCTGAAGGCGCATCAGCGGCCCAAGCTGGAGGTCTACGACGACTCGCTGTTCGTGGTGCTCAAGCCGGTGCTGTACGAGCCGGAGAGCGACCGGGTCTCCTCGGGCGAGCTGATGGTCTTCATCGGCGACTCGTTCGTGGTGACCGTGCGGCACGGCGAGGGCGCGCCGCTCGCGGCGGTGCGCAGGCGTCTGGAGGCGGATCCGGAGCTGCTGAAGCACGGGCCGACGTCGGTGCTGTACGCGATCAGCGACGCGGTGGTGGACCACTACCTCGAGGTGGCGGCGGAGCTCCAGGTCGACCTGGAGGAGCTGGAGGCGGACGTCTTCGCGCCGTCCGGCGGCGGCGCGGGCCGGACCGCGGAGCGGATCTACACGGCGAAGCGGCAGGTCCTGGAGTTCCGGCGGGCGAGCAGTCCGCTGGCCGGGCCGATGGCCCGGCTGGCGACGGGCGCCGTGCCCTTCGTGCACGAGCGGTCGATGCCGTTCTTCCGGGACGTGCAGGACCATCTGCTGCGCGCGACGGAGCAGGTGGAGGGCCTCGACCGGCTGCTTTCGGACGTGCTGTCGGCGCATCTGGCGCAGATGGGCGTGCGGCAGAACGACGACATGCGCAAGATCTCGGCGTGGGCGGCCATGGCCGCCGTTCCCACGATGGTCGCCGGGGTCTACGGCATGAACTTCGACCACATGCCGGAGCTGCGCTGGACGTGGTCGTATCCGGCGGTGGTGCTGTTGATGGCCGGAGTGGTCACGGGCCTGTACCGGCTGTTCAAGCGGCGCGGCTGGATGTGAGCCGCGCCGCCCGAGGGTGCGCCGGGGGCGGGGTCGGCGGTCCGCTCAGAAGGCCGGGGCGGGCGTCATGGGCCCTCCGAGGGCGTCGCGCCGTGCGGGCATCCGCAGGTCCACCATCCGGTGCCAGCCGGCCGCCCGCTCGTACGCGTACATGCCGTGGATGCCGGCGACGAGGGCGGCGGCCTTGGCACGGGGCCAGCCCAGGATGCGGCCCATGTGGCTCATCACGGCGAGGCTGACGTCCCGGTAGACCTGGATCTCGGTGAGCGCGGACTCCCGGAGGGTGCGCTGGATGAGCCGGCCGTGTCCCTCGTAGTTGAGGCGCAGCAGTTCCTCGTGGCAGTAGGCGAGGTGGTTGGACTCGTCGTTGTCGATCATGTGGATGGCCCTGCCGAGCTCCGGGTGGTCGCCGAAGTGCCGGACGAGCATGTCCATCTGGTCGGCCGCGCGCTGCTCGGTGACCCGGCTGTGGCCGAGGTAGACGATGATGTCCCGCTCGGTCAGCGGCTCGTCCCGGCGCAGCTTGTCGTGGGCCAGACCGATTCCGCGCCGTTCGAGCAGCATCGTGTAGTCGGTCTCGGGCGGTACGGGGACGGGTTCGAGTCCTCGTTTCTTCAGCAGCGCGTGGAAGATCCGGCCGTGCTTGTCCTCGTCGGCGCCGTGCCGGGTGATCTTCGGGGCCATGTCCCGCATGCCGGGCGGGACGAGGGCGGCGATCCGGCCGTTCTCCCACCCTCCCTGGGCCTCGCCGCTGGCGGCGATGGAACAGAAGAGCTGGAAGGACTCGTCGTCGTCGATGATTTCCTGGAACAGGCTCTTGGCCGAAAGCATGGGTGCCACCTCCATGCGGACGTCCGTACGCCGCACGCCCGTGGAGCACGAGTCAAGTGCGCCCCCGCGGGGCGGGCAACAGGAGGGCACCGGACGGTGGGCCGAACGGGGTACGGGCGTCGCGCGAGGCGGGCTGCGGGGCGGGCGCGGGCCCGGTGCGGAGGAAGTGCCGCGGGGCGCGTAACCCCTGGGCTCGGTCGCGCGTTGTGCTGCGTGACGGCCGTGGCGGGGAAGACCCCCGAGCCCCCACCACGGCCGCAGACTTTTCCGGGACCCGTTCCCCGGAGATCCGCTACGCGAGTCCGGCCCGCTCCAGGGCTTCCACGCCGGCCCGGAGCGCCGCGATCCGCTCGTCCAGGGTGAAGCCGGCCGGGGCGAGGGTCAGGGTGGTGACCCCGGCCGCCGCGTAGGCCTGCATGCGGTCGGCGATGCGGTCGACGGAGCCGAGCAGGGTGGTCTGGTCGATCAGCTGCCGCGGTACGGCCGCGGCGGCGCCGTCCTTGTCCCCGGCCAGGTACTTGTCCTGGATCTCGGCGGCGGCCTTCTCGTAGCCCATGCGCTGGGCCAGCTGGTTGTAGAAGTTCTGCTTGCGGCTGCCCATGCCGCCGACGTAGAGCGCCGTGTACGGGCGGAAGACGTCGGCCAGGGCGTCGATGTCGTCGCCCAGGGCGAGCGGCAGGGTGGGGTGGACGTCGAAGCCGTCCATCGTCAGGCCGGCCTTCTCGCGGCCCGCCCGGAGGTGGCGCAGGGCGGTCTCCTCAAGGTGCTCGGCGGCCGGGAAGATGAGCAGGGCGCCGTCGGCGATCTCGCCGGTCTGCTCCAGGTTCTTGGGCCCTATGGCGGCGATGTAGAGCGGGATGTGCGGGCGGGTCGGGTGGACCGTGAGCTTGATCGGCTTGCCCGGGCCGTCCGGCAGCGGCAGCGTCCAGTGCTCGCCCTGGAAGGTGAGGCGCTCGCGGGACATGGCCTTTCGGACGATCTCGACGTACTCGCGGGTGCGGGCGAGCGGCTTGTCGAACCTGACGCCGTACCAGCCCTCGGAGACCTGCGGTCCGGAGACGCCGAGGCCGAGGCGGAAGCGGCCCCCGGAGAGCGAGTCGAGGGTGGCGGCGGTCATCGCCGTCATCGCGGGCTGGCGGGCCGGGATCTGCATGATCGCCGAACCGACGTCGATCCGCTCGGTCTTGGCGGCGACCCAGGAGAGCACGGTGGGAGCGTCCGAGCCGTACGCCTCCGCCGCCCAGCACACGTCGTAGCCGAGGCGGTCCGCCTCCTGCGCCACGGCGAGGTTGTCGCCGTCCATGCCCGCGCCCCAGTAGCCGAGGTTGATGCCGAGCCGCATGCCACGTACCCCTTACCCATCGGTAACGTCCTGTGTGCGGGACTCTAGCGCGCGGACCCCCCGTCCGACAGGAGCCGGACGGGCCGTCGGCCCTGTGGACAGGTTGTCCACAGGCTCTCTCCGCGTGGTGCCCTGGCCAGTAATCTCGCGGCCATGGAGCAGAGGCATCTCGGACGGACCGGCCTGCGCGTGTCCCGGCTCGGGCTCGGCACCCTCACCTGGGGCCGCGACACCGACGAGCACGACGCCGCCGAACAGTTGAAGGCGTTCTGGGACGCGGGCGGCACCCTCGTGGACACCGCGGACGTGTACGGCGGCGGCGAGGCGGAGTATCTGCTCGGGCGACTCATCGACGACCGGGGCGGCCTCGTGCCGCGCCGCGAGCTGGTGATCTCGACCAAGGCGGGCAGCGTCCCCGATCCGGACCGGCGCACGGACGGCTCGCGCGGCCATCTCCTGGCCGCCCTCGACGCCTCGCTCGCCCGGCTCGGCACGGACTACGTGGACCTGTGGCTGCTGCACGCCTTCGACCCCCACACACCGCTGGAGGAGTCGCTGCACGCCCTCGACATCGCCGTGCGCAGCGGCCGGGCCCGCTATGTCGGCGTGTCGAACTTCTGCGGCTGGCAGCTGGCCAAGGCCGGGACCTGGCAGCTCGGCGGCGACCGGACCCGGCTCGCCGGGACGCAGATGGAGTATTCGCTGCTCCAGCGGGGCGTCGAGCGGGAGGTGCTGCCCGCCGCGCTCGACCTCGGCCTCGGGCTGCTGCCCTCCTCCCCGCTCGGGCGCGGGGTGCTCACCGGCAAGTACCGGCACGGCACCCCGACGGACTCGCGCGGCGGCTCGGAGGCCCTGGCCCCCTTCGTCGAGCCGTATCTGGACGAGACGGCCGGCCGGATCGTGGACGCGGTCCGCACGGCCGCCGACGGGCTCGCCACCACTCCGCTGCAGGTCGCCCTCGCGTGGGTCCGCGACCGGCCCGGCGTGACCGCCCCGATCATCGGCGCGCGCAACGCGCAGCAGCTCGCGGCCGCGTTGTCAGTGGAGAGCCTTAGTCTTCCTGACGAGATCTGCCGGGCCCTCGACGACGTGTCGGCGCCCGTGCACCGCTATCCGGATCACGACTGGAGCACCTTGTGACCGAGCCTTCCGGGGAGAACACGCCCGAGGCGGCCGCGCCCACCGTCGACGCCCAGGAGCCGCCGTCCCCCACGCCGGCCCCCGCCGCCGCGACGGACGACGCCACCGCGCCCGGAGCACCCACGGGCGAGGACGAGTCGGCGCGCGCGGAGGCCGTGGACGCCGGGAGAGCCGGGGCCGCTGACGAGGCGGCGGAGGAGCCGGCGGGCGAGACGGACGCGGCCGTGACCGAGACGGAGGCCGGGGAGCTGTCCGAGGCGCAGGCGGAGCTCGCCGCGCAGCGGGAGTTCCGGGCCAGGATCGAGCAGCGGAAGGCCGAGCGGGCCGGACCCGTCGAGGCGGGCCGGAAGCTGAGCGGGACGGCCGCCGATCTCCTCGCCGCCGTACGGGCCGTGGAGAGCGGCGCCAGGCCGGTCGCGGCGCCGCGCGTCGAGACGCCCGAGGCGTCCGGACCGACCGAGGTGCCGCGGCCCTCGGCCCCCGCGGCGCCGGAGACGACCGTGCGCCCGCCGGCGCCCGAGGCACCGGTGGTGACCGAGGAGACGACGGCGGCCGTGCGGCAGGTGCTCACGCGCGGCGGGGCCCCCGAGGCGCTCGCCGGGCAGGTGGCCGCCGTCCTCGGCGAAGGCGCGGCGCGGGCGCTGGAGGACGATCCGTGGCAGCTGCTGTCGGTGCCCGGCGTCCGCCCGGAGCAGGCGGACGGCTTCGCGCGGGCGCTCCTCGGCCCCCAGTGCGGCCCCGCCGATCCGCGCCGGGCCGTGGCGCTCACCGCCTGGCTCCTGGAGCAGGCGGCGCTGAAGGGCCACACGGCCCTGGAGATCGGAGCCGTACGGGACGGGCTGGCCCGGCTCGCCGTGCCCGAGCCCGACAAGGCCGTCGACCTCGCGGTCTCCGAGGCCGCGGTCCTCGTCTTCCAGGAGGAGGACGAGGAGGAGCGGGACGAGGACGAGGAGCCGGCGGAGGGCGCAGCGGGCGAGCCGCGCCCCGAGGTGCCGGTGCTGCTCGGCCTCGAGCGGTACGCGCTCGCGGAGGAGAGCCTCGCCGACGGCCTCGCCCGCCTGGTCCGCACGGTCCGGGCGGAGGAGTGGGACGGCCCCGAGCCGGTCCGCGCCGCCGGGGCGCACGGTCTGGTGCTGCATACCGGCGGCGAGGCCGCCCGCGCCGAACCGGTCGCGCTGACCGAGGCCGCCCGCGCGCGGGGGCAGCGGGTGGCCGTCGCCGCCCACACCGCCCGTGAGGGCGCCGTGACGGTGGCCGGGCTGCTGTCCGGCTCGGCGGGGGTGGGCCGGGACGCGGAGGGCGCCCTCGCGCTCGACCTGCTGGTGGTGCTCGACGCGCCGCAGCTCGACGTGGAGAGCGCGGCCGCCCTGGTCGAGGCGCTGCCCGACGGTTGCCGACTGGTGCTCAGCGGCGACCCCCATGTGCTGGGGTCCGCGGGGCCCGGCCGGGTGTTCGCCGACCTGCTTGCGGCCCGCGTCGCCCCGCAGCTCGCCTCCCGCACCCCCGATCCCGGCCCGATCGGCGAGCTGGTCTCGGGCGTCGGCATCGGCGAGCTGAGCCAGGTGGACGCTCCCGGCAAGGAGGTCGTGATCGTCCCGGTCCGGGACGCCGGCGAGGCGGTGCACCGCACGGTGCAGCTGGTCGCCGACTCGATCCCGCGGGCGATCGGCGTGCCGACCGAACAGACCCAGGTGATCACGGTCGGGCACGGCGGCTCCGCCGGCACCCGCGCGCTGAACGCGGCGCTCAAGCAGCGGCTCAACCCGGGCCCCGGCCGCTTCGGCGGCTACGACCCGGGCGACCGGGTGGCCCACTCCCCCGCCCCGGGGCACACGGTCACCGCCACGGTCGTCTCGGCCGACGCCGAGGGACTGCACCTGGACCGCGACGGCGAGCGGATCGTCGTCCCGAAGGAGCGGGTCGAGTCGTCGCTGCGGCACGGCTGGGCGCTGACCGCGCACCAGGCGGTCGGAGCACGCTGGCCGGCGGCGGTCGTGGTGCTGCCCGGCGACGCTGCCGCGGGCCTCAGCCGGGCCTGGGTCTACACGGCGTTCGGGCGGGCCGAGCGCCATCTCTCGGTCGTCCACGGCGTCGACCAGGCGCTCCCGCGCGCGGTGGCCGAGGGCCGCGACCCGGAGCGCACGACCCGGCTGCGACCGCTCCTGGAGACGCTGCTCCACGAGGACGAGGCGTAGGGGAATCTCGCCGATTCCTGCGCGCGCCACGGGCGCCGCTCCCGCTCTGCGCGGAAGGGGCGCCCGTGGTGCGGTGGTTCGGGGCTGGGCTCAGGTCCCGCGGACCCGGCCCCGCAGGTCCTCGTCCGTCTCGTCGTCGAAGACGGCGCTGATGTCGAAGCGGCAGACGATCCGCTCGGGGTCGGCCTGCTCGAAGGGGGCGTGCAGCCACTCCCCCGGTTCCGGCAGGTCCTCGGCGGCCTCGACCCAGAGCGTGGAGTCGCCCTCCTCCAGGCCGAATTCCTTGTGACGGGACGCGATTTCGTCAGGTTCGTACTCGCCGAAGAGGATCCCGAGCGCCGCGTGGGCCGTCCCCACGGCCTCGTCCCGTTCGAGGTCGGTGACCCGGCGGGCCTGGGCGATGAGGCGCTGCGGCTCCACCACGGCGTAGTCGCGGCGGATCAGCACGCTGAGGGCGTGCGGCTCCTCCGGTCCCGCGTAGGGCGGAAGGGAGTCGTCGGCGCCGGGGATCTCGAAGGGTGTGACCTCGTCGTACCGGTCGTAGAGGGCCTCGTCGTACGCCTCCGCCGCCGCGGCGAGCGCGTTGAAGGCCTCGTAGACGGCCGGGTCGTCGTCCCCGGTGCGGCCTTCGACCGCCGCGAGGTGACGGTCCAGTGCGGCTTTGACCGCCTCGGCGGCGGCGCGTACCTCGGCAGCGGTGGGCTGCGCAGCATCAGACATAGGACAGACGCTATCCGTACCTGGGCCTTGGCCGCACAATAGATGCGATGCCGGAATACGAATTTGTCGACGTGTACGTGCCGCGCGGTGTCTCCCGCAAGGAGGCGACGCGGCTTTTGACCGACCATGCCGAGTACGGACACTGGGAGTTGGACCGACTGAGCCTGCACCGTGACGGCAGCCGCAGGGTGCGGCTGCGCCGGCGCATCATCCGTCAGATCCGGGCCACCTGGTGAGATGAGGGAGATGAGAAGGGCCCCGCGAGATCGCGGGGCCCTTTCCGTTCGCCGTGCGGCGTCCCGGCTTACGCGCTGCGGCGGGCCCGGCGGTAGATCACGGAGCCGGCGAGCAGCAGGCCCGCGCCGGCGGGCAGGGCGATTCCGAGCGTCCCGGCGCCGGTGTGCGCGAGTTCCTCGCTGGGCCGGTCCTGCGTGACCGTGTGCGCACCGGGAGTGTTCGGTCCCTCCGGCCGGTCCGGGGTGCCGGGCGTGCCCGGGTTCTCCGGGTGTTCGCCGCCGTTGTCCCCGGGGCCGCCCGGGTTCTCGGGGTGACCCGGGTTGCCCGGCTCTTCCGGATGACCGGGTTCTTCGGGGTTGCCGGGCTCTCCCGGGTGTCCGGGGGTCGTCGGCTCGATGCCGTAGCCGCAGTCGTTGCCGCCGACGGCGTTGCCGAGGCCGACGCCCGTGACGTTGTTGCCGCAGACGTTCACCGGGGCTTCGACCGGCACCTGGACGTTGTTGCCGGAGCCGACGCCCGGCGAGTTCGAGGTGTGGCCGCCGGCGGAGGAGCCGCCGTCGTCGCCGTAGCCGCCCGGAGCGCTCTGGTTGGCGCACGAGTTGCCGTATGCCGGGTTCAGCAGCCCGACGACGTTGACGGTGTTGCCGCAGACGTTGACCGGCGCGTGGATCGGGGCCTGGACGCTGTTGCCGGAGGCGACGCCGGGCGAGTCGGACGCCGTGCCGCTCGCGCCCGAGCCTGCCTGGGCGTAGCCGCCGCCGAGGGCGATCATGCCGCCCGCCGCGGCGACGGTGAGGATGCTCTTGCGGGTGATGCGTGTGACCTGTCGCATTGTGGGTTACCTGCTTCTCGGCTCGTGACGAAATGACCACCGGCCCCGAAGTGCATGGCACGCACTCCGGGGCCGGCCGTTGGCTCAGACCTCAGGGGTCGAGACTCGACGTCAGGCGTTGATGCAGGTGTTGCCGAAGGTGGGGTTCAGCAGCCCGATGATGGTGACCGTGTTCCCGCACACGTTGACGGGAACGTGAACCGGCACCTGGACGACGTTGCCCGAGAGGACACCGGGGGAACCGATGGCCGCACCCTGGGCACCCGCGTCGGCAACGGCCATGCCCGCACCCGCGAGAACGAGACCGCCGGTGGCAGCCGCAGCAGCGACGACCTTCTTGATCATTATTCCTCCTTGTTGGCAATGCGGTCCCAGCCGCGGACCGCATCACCTGTAACGAGGGGGAACCAGGGTGGCTACGAGGCGCCTCGGGCATTCACTCTTTCCGGGCACGTGTGCACGCGCGGTCGATTTCGGGGCGCGTGGTCGGTCGTCAGCTGGCGTCGATGAACCGGTCGAGGACCCGTACGCCGAACTTCAGGCCGTCGACCGGGACCCGCTCGTCCACACCGTGGAACATGCCGGCGAAGTCGAGCTCGGGCGGCAGCCGGAGCGGGGCGAAGCCGAAGCAGCGGATGCCGAGGTCGTCGAAGGACTTGGCGTCGGTGCCGCCGGAGAGCATGTACGGCACGGCCCGGGCGATCGGGTCCTCGGCGCGCAGGGCCAGCTGCATGGCGTCCACCAGGTCGCCGTCGAAGCTGGTCTCCAGGGCCTTGTCGCCGTGCACGTCCTCGCGCTTCACCCGCGGGCCGAGGATGCGGTCGAGGTCGGCGAGGAACTCCTCCTCGTAGCCGGGCAGGAAGCGTCCGTCGACGTGCGCGGTGGCCTGACCGGGGATGACGTTCACCTTGTAGCCGGCGCCGAGCATGGTCGGGGCGGCGGAGTTGCGCAGGGTGGCGCCGACCATCTTGGCGATGCCGCCGAGCTTGGCGAGCGTGGCGTCCATGTCCTCGGGGTCGAGCGGGGTGCCCAGGGCGTCCGAGAGCTCGTCGAGGAAGGACCGTACGGTCTTGGTGACGCGTACCGGCCACGTGTGGCGGCCGAGCCGGCCGACGGCCTCGCACAGTTCCGTGATGGCGTTGTCGTCGTTGGTCATCGAGCCGTGGCCGGCCGTGCCCTCGACGGTCAGCCGCATCCAGTGCATGCCCTTCTGGGCGGTCTCCACCAGGTAGAGGCGCAGGTTCTCGTTGACGGTGAAGGAGAAGCCGCCGACCTCGCCGATCGCCTCGGTGACGCCGTCGAAGAGGTCGCGGTGCTTGTCGACCAGGTGGCGGGCGCCGTAGGTGCCGCCGGCCTCCTCGTCGGCGAGGAAGGCGAGGACGATGTCGCGCGGCGGCTTGCGGCCGCTGCGCAGCCGGTCGCGGACGACCGCGAGGGTCATCGCGTCCATGTCCTTCATGTCGACGGCGCCGCGGCCCCAGACGCATCCGTCGGCGATCTCGCCGGAGAAGGGGTGGTGGGTCCAGTCCTCGGCGTTGGCCGGGACGACGTCGGTGTGGCCGTGGATGAGGAGGGCCGGTCGCGACGGGTCCTCGCCCTCGATCCGGGCGACGGTGGAGGCCCGCCCCTTGTGCGACTCGATGATCTTCGGCTCGAGTCCGACCTCCGCGAGCTTCTCCGCGACGTACTCGGCCGCCGCCCGCTCGCCGGGGCCGGAGTGGTCGCCGTAGTTGCTGGTGTCGATGCGGATGAGGTCACGGCAGAGATCGACGACCTCGTCCTCGCCGGTCATGCTCCGTGCCGCGGTGTTCGACTCGCTCACGCTGCTTCCTCCCACTACGTGCCCCACGTGATGACGTTGATCGCCCCATCCTCCCGCGCGGCCCCCTCGGCCCCCAAGACCGTCCGACCGCCGACATGCGGCTGTCACATGCCGAGACGCCGACAGGGGGCGACGGGGGCCGAGGGGGTGGTGATCGGCCGGTTCGAATGTTTGCTATGGTTTTCCTCGTCGGAAGGGCCGAGCGCCACGAAGACATGACACCTGTCCGGGTGGCGGAATGGCAGACGCGCTAGCTTGAGGTGCTAGTGCCCTTTATCGGGCGTGGGGGTTCAAGTCCCCCCTCGGACACCAGCGAAGGACCCCACATCTCGTGGGGTCCTTCTTGTTTGCCGCCGGTGGTGGTGGCCCAGGGCATGACGGTAGGACCGGTGAGACGCAGAACGAAGGCTCCCGCCTCTCCCCTCCCCCAGCGGGACGGGATCGACGCGGTGCGGGTACGGCTTCCCGAGGATCCCGGTGGGGTGTGGGCGACCGTCGGGGAGCATCTGCGGGACCGGTACGCCGGGGCGGTCGGGGCCGGGCGGGTCGAGGAGATGCTGCGGGACGGGCTGTTCGTGGGGGTGGACGGGCCGGTCGGTGGTGACGAGCCGTACGCGGCGGGGCGCTGGCTGTGGTTCCACCGGGAGTTTCCGGTGGAGGAGCGGGTGCCGTTCGAGGTCGGGGTGGTGTACCGGGACGAGCGGATCGTGGTGGCGGACAAGCCGCACTTCCTGGCGACGATGCCGCGCGGCCGGCATGTGACGGAGACGGCGCTCGCGCGGTTGCGGCGGGAGCTGGGGCTGCCCGCGTTGCAGCCGGCGCACCGGCTGGACCGGCTGACGGCGGGGCTTGTGCTGTTCGTCGTACGGCCGGAGGACCGGGGGGCGTACCAGACGCTCTTCCGGGACCGGCGGGTGCGCAAGGAGTACGAGGCGGTGGCGGCGTACGACGCCGGGGTGGCGCTGCCGGTGACGGTGCGCAGCCGGATCGAGAAGGAGCGCGGGGTGATGGCCGCCCGGGAGGTGCCGGGCGAGCCGAACGCCGAGAGCCGGGTCGAGCTGCTCGGGCACGCGGGTGGGCTCGGGCGGTACCGGCTGGTGCCGGAGACCGGGCGGACGCATCAGCTGCGGGTGCACATGAACGCGCTGGGGCTGCCGATCCTGCACGATCCGGTGTATCCGGTCGTGCGGGAGGACGGGCCGGAGGACTTCGGGCGGCCGCTGCAGCTGCTGGCGCGGACGCTGGGGTTCACCGACCCGTTCTCGGGCGAGGAGCGGCGGTTCGAGAGCCGGCTGTCGCTCAGTGGCCTCGCTTGAGCTCAGTGGCCCCGCTTGAGCCATTCCTCCAGGTGCGGGGCCTCGGCGCCGATGGTGGTCGGGTCGCCGTGGCCGGTGCGGACGACCGTCGTGGGTGGCAGGGCGAGGAGCTTGGTCCGGATCGAGTCGATGATGGTCGGGAAGTCGGAGTAGGACCGGCCGGTCGCGCCCGGGCCGCCCTGGAAGAGGGTGTCCCCGGTGAAGACGGTGCCGAGGTCGGGGGCGTACAGGCAGACGGCGCCGGGGGCGTGGCCGGGCGTGTGCAGGACGTGCAGGTCGGTCCCGGCGATGGTGAGGACCTGGCCGTCGGCGAGGTCTCCGTCGGGGGTGTGGTCGGGGTGGGTCAGCTTCCACAGCGGCTGGTCGGCGGGGTGCAGCAGGATCCGGGCGCCGGTGGCGGCGGCGAGGGCGGGGGCCGCGCCGATGTGGTCGTCGTGGGCGTGGGTGCAGACGATGGCGCGCAGGGTGCGGCCGTCGAGGGCGGCGAGGACGGCCCCGGCGTCGTGGGCGGCGTCGATGACGATCGCCTCGGTGTCGTCGCCGACGAGCCAGACGTTGTTGTCGACGTCCCAGGTGCCGCCGTCGAGGCTGAAGGTGCCGGAGGTGACCAGGTGGTCGATGCGGGCGGCCATCAGAGGATCACCACCGAACGCAGGACGTCGCCCTCGTGCATGCGGACGAAGGCCTTCTCGACGTCGCCGAGCCCGATGGTCTCGGTGACGAAGGCACCGAGGTCGATGCGGCCCTGCTGGTGCAGGTCGATGAGCATCGGGAAGTCGCGGGAGGGCAGGCAGTCGCCGTACCAGGAGGACTTGAGCGCGCCGCCGCGGCCGAAGACGTCGAGGAGCGGGAGTTCGAGCGTCATCTCGGGGGTGGGCACGCCGACGAGGACGACGGTGCCGGCGAGGTCGCGGGCGTAGAAGGCCTGTTGGTACGTCTCGGGGCGGCCGACGGCCTCGATGACCACGTCGGCGCCGAAGCCGCCGGTGAGGTCTCGGATGGCCTCGACGGGGTCGGTGGTGCGGGAGTTCACGGTGTGGGTGGCGCCCATCTGCCGGGCCTTGTCGAGCTTGCGGTCGTCGATGTCGACGGCGATGATCCGGGCGGCTCCGGCGAGGCGGGAGCCGACGATCGCCGCGTCGCCGACGCCGCCGCAGCCGATGACGGCGACGCTGTCGCCCCGGCCGACGTCGCCGGTGTTGAGGGCGGCGCCGATGCCGGCCATCACGCCGCAGCCGAGGAGGCCGGCGATCTCGGGGGCGACGGCCGGGTCGACCTTGGTGCACTGGCCGGCGGCGACGAGGGTCTTCTCGGCGAAGGCGCCGATGCCGAGGGCGGGGGCGAGCTCCCGGCCGTCCGTCAGGCTCATCTTCTGACGCGCGTTGTGGGTGGCGAAGCAGTACCAGGGGCGGCCGCGCAGGCAGGCCCGGCACTGGCCGCACACGGCGCGCCAGTTGAGGATCACGAAGTCGCCGGGGGCAACGTCGGTGACGCCCGCGCCGACGGACTCGACGACTCCGGCGGCCTCGTGGCCGAGGAGGAAGGGGAAGTCGTCGTTGATCCCGCCCTGTTTGTAGTGGAGGTCGGTGTGGCAGACCCCGCAGGCCTGGATCTTCACCACCGCCTCGCCGGGCCCCGGGTCGGGGATCACGATCGTCTCGACCCGTACGGGTTCGTTCCGGCCGGGGGCGACGACCCCCTGGACGTGCTGCGGCATGGCGAGCTTCCCTTCTCCGACGGTGTCTGGGCGGTCAGGCTCTGTAAGGATCTTGCGTACCACTGTCTCCTGACCAAACGCGAGACCCCCGCGGTTCGTGCCTGCGGGGGTCTCGCTCTTCCCGTGGGGGGAAGCGGAGGGGTGGGGCGGGGTCAGTCCTGGCGGGCGTCCTGGGTGGCGCGGACCCGGCCACGGACCAGGAACCATCCGCCGACGAGGGCGGCGGCGATCAGCGGCAGGCAGTTGACCGTGGTGCGGCCCACTCCGCCGTCCAGCCACATCAGGACGACGACGGCGGCGAGGAAGACCAGCGTGACGATCTGGGTGTACGGGGCCCAGGGCAGCTGGTAGGCGGGCCGGGTGAGCTTGCCCTCCTTGGAGCGGCGCACGAAGAGCAGCGAGCAGACCATGATCATCGCCCAGGTGCCGATGATGCCGATGGAGGCGAAGTTCAGCACCAGCTCGAAGGCGTCCTCGGGCATCACGTAGTTGAGGAAGACGCCGGCGACGCCGAAGGCCGCGGTGAGCAGGATGCCGCCGTAGGGGACGCCGCCCTTGTTCATGACGCCGGTGAACTTGGGCGCGGAGCCGGCCAGCGACATGGAGCGCAGGATGCGGCCGGTGGAGTAGAGGCCGGAGTTGAGGCTGGAGAGGGCGGCGGTGAGGACGACGAGGTTCATCACGCCGGCGGCGCCGGGGATGCCGAGCTTGTCGAAGACGGTGACGAAGGGGCTCTGGTCGCCGGAGTACGCGGTGTACGGGAGGATCAGCGCGAGCAGGATGACCGAGCCGACGTAGAACAGGCCGACGCGCCACATGATCGAGTTGATCGCCTTGGGCATGATCTTCTCGGGGTTCTCGGTCTCGCCGGCGGCTACACCGCACAGCTCGACGGAGGCGTAGGCGAAGACGACGCCCTGGATCAGCAGCAGCATCGGCATGACGCCGTTGGGGAAGATGCCGCCGTTCTCGGTGATGTTGGCGAATCCCGGGGTGTGGCCGCCGACGTCGTGGGAGGTCACGACGAGGAAGATGCCGACGATCATGAAGGCGACGAGCGCGGCGACCTTGATGATCGCGAACCAGAACTCCATCTCGCCGAAGTACTTCACGGAGATGAGGTTGGCGGCGAGGACGACCGCGAGGGCGATCAGGGCGAGGATCCACTGCGGGACGTCGCTGAACATCGCCCAGAAGTGCGCGTAGGTGGCGGCGGCGGTGATGTCGGCGACGGCGGTGGTCGACCAGTTGAGGAAGTACAGCCAGCCGGCCGTGTAGGCGCCCTTCTCGCCCATGAACTCACGGGCGTAGGAGACGAAGGCGCCGGAGGAGGGGCGGTAGAGCACGAGCTCGCCGAGGGCCCGGACGACGAAGAAGGCGAAGACGCCGCAGACCGCGTACGCGATGAAGAGGGAGGGCCCGGCGTTGGCCATGCGGCCGCCGGCGCCGAGGAAGAGCCCGGTGCCGATGGCGCCGCCGATGGCGATCATGTTGATGTGCCGGGACTTGAGGTCCTTGCGGTATCCGGCGTCACCGGCGTCGACGTGGGCGGAAGCCTGCGACGCCGCGGGCGCCGCCTGCGTGGCGGACAGCGGGTCGGCCGCAGTGATGCGGTCACTCATGGAGTTGTTCGCCTTCGTGAGGGGGAGGGTCTGTGCGGTACCCGGCCGTGCCCTTGTGGGGCTTCCCGGCACGGCCAGCGGACATCCTCACGGCAACACCCGCTCGCTGACTGTGGCGGATGTCACTGATCGCCCGGATTTGAGCTAGTTCAGAGGTTACGCACGGGTGTACAACGTGCTACGAGGCAGCGCCCCGCTCACGGGGCGAGGACGTCGAGCTCCTTGAGCGCGCCGACGGCGATCTCGCGGGTCAGCGCCTCGGCGCGGGCGGCGTCCTTCGCCCGTACGGCCTCGGCGACCTGGACGTGGAGGGTGACGGCGGCCGGGTCGGGATCCTCGAACATCACCTGGTGGCGGGTGCGGCCGGTGAGCACCTCGGCGACCACGTCTCCGAGCCGGGCGAACATCTCGTTCCCCGAGGCATTGAGGACGACCCGGTGGAAGGCGATGTCGTGCACCAGGTACTCCTCCAGGCGACGGCCGCGCGAGGTGGCGACCATGCCGAGGGCCTCCTCGGTGAGCTCGCGGCACTGCTCGGGGGTGGCGTGCAGCGCGGCCAGACCGGCGGCGACCGGTTCGATCGCGGAACGCAGCACGGTGAGCGAGCGGAGCTGGCGGGGGCGGTCGGTGCCGGCCAGGCGCCAGCGGATGACCTGGGGGTCGTACACGTTCCAGCGCTCGGTCGGCAGCACGATGACGCCGACCCGGCGCCGGGACTCGACGAGGTGCATGGATTCCAGGACCCGTACGACCTCGCGCACCACGGTCCGGGAGACGTCGAAGCGCTCGGCGAGCTCGTCGGTGCGCAACACGCTGCCGGGCGGGTACTCCCCCGCGGTGATCGCGAGACCCAGGGTGGCGAGGACGTGCGGGTGGAGCCCCTGGGCCGGTGTCGTCATGGTGGCCAGCCTATGCGTGATCACGCAGGTGATCACACAGGACGGCCGACCGGAAAGAAAAAGTACGACTTATTTGCCACAGGCTCTTGAATACGTCGTACCCAATAGGTTTCATGAGCGCGACGGATCCGCGACGGACGGATGTCGAGGAGTTCGACGAGCCCTCCTCGGCCCCCTGTCGAGGACGTCGGAGATGTCGAAGAAGACAGCGAGGCACCCCTGATGAGCTCCACCCCCCAGGTCGTCGTCGTGATGGGCGTCGCCGGGACCGGCAAGACCACGATCGGTCCGCTGGTCGCCGAGGCGCTCGGCGTCCCCTACGCGGAGGGCGACGACTTCCACCCCGAGGCCAACGTGGCCAAGATGTCGGCCGGCGTCCCGCTCGACGACGCGGACCGCGCGCCCTGGCTCGACGCCATCGGCCGCTGGGCGCACGGCCGGGCCGGGCGCGGCGGGGTGGTGAGCAGCTCCGCGCTGAAGCGGAGCTATCGGGACCGGCTGCGTGCGGCCGCGCCCGGCGTGGTCTTCCTCCATCTCACCGGCGACCGGGAGCTCATCGAGCGTCGGATGACCGCCCGCAAGGGCCACTTCATGCCGACCGCGCTCCTCGACTCCCAGTTCGCCGCCCTGCAGCCGCTGCAGGAGGACGAGGCCGGCGTCGCCGTCGACGTCTCCGGCTCCCCCGCGGAGATCACCGCCCGGGCCGTCGCCGCGCTGCGCCGGCTCAGCGCCTGACCTCCCTCCCTCCTGCTCCCCCCTGCCCCCCGCCCCCTCACCCCCAAGGGACCACCGTGACCAGTCTCAGCGTCGAGATCCTGGCAGCGGACGCCGCCGAACCGATCACCTCGGCGGGCAACGCCCAGCTCGGCATGGCCGTCCTCGCCGGCATCGCCGTCATCGTCCTGCTCATCACCAGGTTCAAGCTGCACGCGTTCCTCGCGCTGACCATCGGCTCGCTGGCGCTCGGCGCGTTCGCCGGCGCCCCGCTCGCCGACACCATCAAGTCCTTCACCACCGGCCTCGGCAGCACCGTGGCGGGCGTGGGCGTGCTCATCGCGCTCGGCGCGATCCTCGGCAAGCTGCTGGCCGACTCGGGCGGCGCCGACCAGGTCGTCGACACGATCCTCGTGAAGGCGAGCGGACGGGCCATGCCGTGGGCGATGGTCCTGATCGCCTCCGTGATCGGTCTGCCGCTCTTCTTCGAGGTCGGGATCGTGCTGCTGATCCCGGTGGTGCTGATGGTCGCCAAGCGCGGCGACTACTCCCTGATGCGGATCGGCATCCCGGCCCTCGCCGGCCTGTCGGTCATGCACGGACTCATCCCGCCGCACCCGGGCCCGCTCGTCGCGATCGACGCGGTCGGCGCCAACCTGGGCGTCACCCTCGCCCTCGGGCTCCTCGTCTCGATACCGACCGTGATCATCGCCGGTCCGCTCTTCTCCCGGTACGCCGCCCGCTGGGTGGACGTCCCGGCCCCGGAGAAGATGATCCCCTCCCGCAACTCCGACAGCCTGGAGAAGCGGCCCGGCTTCGGCGTGACCGTCGCGACCGTGCTGCTGCCGGTCGTCCTGATGCTGGTGAAGGCACTCGTCGACATCGTCGTCGACGACCCGGAGCAGGGTCTGCAGAAGGTCACCGACGTCATCGGCTCACCGCTGATCGCGCTGCTCGCCGCGGTCGTCGTCGCCCTGTTCACCCTCGGCCGGGCGGCCGGCTTCACCAAGGAGCGGCTGTCCTCCACCGTCGAGAAGTCGCTGGCCCCCATCGCGGGCGTGCTCCTGATCGTCGGCGCGGGCGGCGGCTTCAAGCAGACGCTGATCGACATCGGCGTCGGGCAGATGATCCTCGACTTCTCCGAGGACTGGTCGATCCCCGCCCTGCTGCTCGCCTGGCTGATCGCGGTCGCGATCCGCCTCGCGACCGGCTCGGCCACGGTCGCGACCATCTCGGCGGCCGGCCTGGTGGCCCCGCTCGCCGAGGGCATGTCGACGGGCGAGGTCTCGCTGCTCGTCCTGGCGATCGGCGCGGGGTCCTTGTTCTTCAGCCATGTGAACGACGCCGGTTTCTGGCTGGTGAAGGAGTACTTCGGGATGAACGTGGGCCAGACGATCAAGACCTGGTCGGTGATGGAGACGATCATCTCCGTGGTGGGGATCGTGTTCGTGCTGTTGTTGTCGCTGGTGGTGTAGCGGGTGCGGCCTGTTCATGGGCCCGGAGGGCCGGCGGGACCGACGTCAGGTCGGGTCCTGCCGGCCCTCCGGCGCGAGTACGGCGAGCAGGGAGGTGGCGCGGGCGGCGATCGGGTCCGATTCGTGCGCGATCGCGTGGCGGAGTACGGGGAGGATGGCGGGGTCGTCGCGGCGGATGTCGGCCAGCAACGCGAAGGCGTAGGCGCGGACCGTGTCGTCGGGGTCGTGGGCGTAGCGGTCCTCGGCGAGGGCGAGCAGTGCGGGTACGTCGTCGTGGAATTCGACCAGTCGCTCGAAGGCCGCCCATCGCACGTCGGCGCTCGGGTCGGTACGGACGAGGTTGAGGGCGATCCGGGCCTCCTCGGCGAGATCGGCGTTGCGGCCGCCCCAGGCGAGGAGGAAATGAGCGAGGCTCGTACGGACGGAGTCATCGGTCTCGGCGAGCAGGCGCTCGACGAACAGTTCGGGAGCGATCCCCGCCCCTGAGGTGGCGAGTTCGCTCACGGCGTCCAGGCGACCCTCGGTGTGCGAGGCCGCACGGATGCGTTCGACGAGGAATTCCTGTGCCGCGTCGCCCTTGAGCGCCGCGAGCGTGGACAGGGCGGTCCGCCGTACCCCGGCGTCCGGATCGAGTTCCAGGAGGTGCGCCACGTGCGCGACCAGTGCGTCGTCCGGCGCCGCCGTCAGACCGAGGCAGCGCAGCGCGGCCTGCCTGACCTTGACGTCGGCGTGCGCGCAGCACTCCAGCACCAGCTCACGCACTCGGGGGACGCCAAGGGCTCGCGGTCCGAAGGTCTCGAGCGCGGCGGCGACGACGCCGGGGGACGCCTCGTTCCGCACCGTGTCCTCGGCGAGCGTCCGGAGTTCGTGATCGTCGTCACCGGGGCCCTCCTGCACGCCGCGGAACGCCCGCAGGCGCAGCTCGGGGTCCGCGCGTCGCAGGACGGAGCGGCGCATGGCGAGGCTCTGCTCCCGGTCCGAGTCCCTGACCAGGCGGTCGAAGGCGGCGCTCCGTATCCCGGGAGACGGGTCGTCGAGCGCCTGGTCCAGGAGCGCGCGCACCTCGGGGATGCGGACCGCGGCGATCGGCAGCCTCCGCATCACCTCCACCCGCACCCGCTCGTCGGCCTCCTGCGTCAAGCACTCCACCAGGAGCCGGACCGCCCAGTCCTGATCGGCCCAAGACCGGCGTAGCAGCGACGGCAGAAGCGCCTGCCGGACGGCAGGGCTCGGGTCCGACCGCAGGCAGCGCTCGAATACCTCCCGCAACTCGGGCTGCTCGTCCAGTCGGCCGGCGACCCGCATGAGCATCCGGTACCGCACTTCCCGGTGCGGACTGCGCATCGCGGTCTCCGCGGTCTCCGCCAGGAGCGGGCCCCCCTCCGCCTCGAAGCGGGAGACCAGGATGTCCGCGGCCAGTTGCCCGATCTCGTTGACGGACAAGGTCCGGTCCACCCTCCGATCGTGACGGACGGGGCGCCGGTCGTGCCACGTCGCGTACGCGTCCCACCCGCTCCAGTTCCAGCCCAGCGCCGAGAGGGCCGAGCTGAGTGCGCCCGCCTTCTCGTACGGATAGAGGAACCCCTGACCGAACTCCTCCACCTGCTCGAACAGGCAGGTGATCCTCCGCACGAGTGCCTCGCTCTGCGGCGCGAGTACGCCCAGGCGGCGCACCTCCGCGAGGGCTCGGGCGACGAAGGCCACTTCCGTGAAGGCCCGGTCGCCCTTTTCCGTGAGCGGGACGGCGATCGGTCGCGGTGCCAGCAGCCGGTCCATCACCCCGGCCACGAAGCGTTCGTCCAGCATCCCGACGAGCAGCAGCAGGATCTCCTGCCACGCCGGATCGGGGACCTTGGCCTCGAAGACGTCCTGGAGATCCTCCTCCGTCAACTCCCGGGTGTGCTCGAAGCGGTCGGCGAGGTCCGTCGCTATGAGGTATTCCAGGAAGGCGCGATGGACGAATCCGTAGATCTCGCCGCCGAAGCGGCTGAGGACGAAGTTCCGGTGGCGGAACTGGTCGAGCATGATGCGGGCCGCGGTGGCCGCGCGGTCCGGAGGGAGGGCGTAGCGGTCCCTCAGGTAGTCCTGGAAGTGCCTGACGAGGTCGGGGCCCGCGATGTGATTGCCCGCGATCCCGCCGTGGCCCTCCTGCATCCGGCGGGCGATGAGACGCAGGAGCTCCCGCTTGTCCTCGGCGGCCAGGTACGGCAGGTGTTCCTCGACCCGGCGGTCCTTCAGGTACTTGCTGGGATCCCAGTGCTCGACCAGGACGTCCACGGCGTGCTCGTACACCCGGCGCCGGTCGCGGGGCAGTTCGCGGCGGCGGCCGATGATGGCGAGGATCGTGAGGATGAGCGGGTTCCCCGCGAGTTCCCGTACGGACCGGGAGCCGTCGACGGCGGAGGTGACCCGCTCGATCAGCCTGCGGGTGCTCTGGGGGTCCTCGGGGCAGGCGACGGCGAACCACTGCCCGACGAAGGCGCCGATCTGCTCGCGGTCGAGGTCCTGGAGCATGAAGTCGGCGAACCCGGCGCCGTCGAGGACCGCGCGCTGGTAGCCGTGGCCACGCGAGGTGACGAGGAGACGGGCCTCGGGGTGGCGGGCCGCGAAGCCGGCGATGCGTCGGGTGACCGCGTCCCGGACGTCCCTCTCGAAGAGTTCGTCGAGACCGTCGAAGATCACGAGGGCTTTGCGGGGCGCTTCGCCGGTGAGCACGGAGGCGAGCAGCTCGGCCGGGAGGCCGAGGCCCTCCGTCTCGTACAGGTGGGCGAGGTAGTCCTCGAAACTCCGCTCACGCCAGGCGGCCTGCGCGTAATCGCGGAGCTCCAGGATCAACGGCAGCCGGCCGTGCAGCGGCTCCAGGCCCGGCACGGGGTCCGGGGCGGTCAGGGCCAGCGCCAGGTAGCGGGACAGGGTGGACTTGCCCGAGCCGGGGTTGCCGAGGAGGACGACGTGGTCGTTCTCCGGAGCGGTCAGGACGTCGAGGACCGGTTGCGGCGGCCGCTGCCGGTACGCCTGACGGGCCCGTTCGACCGTCTCCCGGTCGACACCCGGCGGCAGTTCATGGAGCTCGGCGTCGGTGGATTCCTTGAGCCTGCGCAGCAGTTCCAGTGGCAGCTCGACGGGCGGAGGATCGGCTCGTACGGACTGGGGGACGAAGACGTCTCGCAGGGGGACGGCAGGATGCTCGTCCTGGTCTCGGAGGGGAGTGAGGACCTCCAGGTCGAGGCGGCCGTAGCGCTGGCGCACGCGGGTGGCGTAGCGGGCGACGGCCTCGTCGAAGTCCGCTGGAGGCGGCGGGGGTTCGTCCCCCAGGTAGACGGGTCCGGCGTCTCTGATCATGATGATGTCGCGGGCCGCGGTGGCGCCCTCGGCGGTCTGGGTGCCGGGGTCTCGCAGCCAGCGCTTGAACAGCCCCCTCATGACGTGGGCGTCTCCGGCCGGATCCGCACCGAGCCGTCGACCCCGTCGATCTGTGTCAGGTCGCCTCCGGTACGGGCGCCCTGGGCCGACTGCGCGCCGCCGCCCTGTCCGGGTGCCGGAGCCGACGCGGGGCCGGGGGCAGGGGCGTTGCCGGCCGGGCCGCCGGTCGTGATGACCACGTCGCCGCTGACCCCGCGGATCTGGCGCAGCGCTCCCCCCGCGACGGCCCCGTCCGCCGACTGCGCGGGCCCGCGGCCGACCATGCCGGCCAGCGCCAGCGCGAAGCCGGCCACCGTGAAGAAGAGGCTGAGCACGCTGCTCCACTTGTCGGCCGCGTCGAGGCCGCGCAGGGTGAGGAAGACCGCGAGGCCGCCCAGCGCGAGGACGGTGCCAACGGCCAGGAACCACAAGCGTTTTGTCACCGGTCCATCTTGCCCCGCCGCCCGCCCCGCCGTCAGCCCACCGCCGTCAGCCCACCGCCTCCGCCGCCGCCCGCCCCGCCGCGCGGCCCGAGAAGAGGCAGCCGCCGAGGAAGGTGCCTTCGAGGGAGCGGTAGCCGTGGACGCCGCCGCCGCCGAAGCCGGCCGCCTCCCCCGCCGCGTACACGCCCGGCAGCGGCTCGCCGGAGCCGTCGAGCACCCGGGAGGAGAGGTCGGTCTCCAGGCCGCCGAGGGACTTGCGGGTGAGGATGTTCAGGCGGACGGCGATCAGCGGCCCGGCCTTGGGGTCGAGGACGCGGTGCGGGGCGGCCGTGCGGATCAGTTTGTCGCCCAGGTAGCGGCGGGCCCCGCGGATCGCCATGATCTGGAGGTCCTTGGTGAAGGGGTTGGCGATCTCGCGGTCGCGGGCGGTGATCTCCCGGCGCAGCGCGGCCTCGTCGATCAGGTCCTCACCGGTGATCCGGTTCATGCCGCGGACGAGGGCGGCGAGGTCGTGTTCGACGACGAAGTCGGCGCCCTTGTCCATGAAGGCCTTGACCGGTCCGGGGACGTCGGCGCGGGCGCGCACGAGGACGTCGCGGACGGACTTGCCGGTGAGGTCGGGGTTCTGCTCGGAGCCGGAGAGCGCGAACTCCTTGCCGATGATCTTCTGGTCGAGCACGAACCAGGTGTGGTCGTGGCCGGTCCTCATGATGTGTTCGAGGGTGCCGAGGGTGTCGAAGCCCGGGAAGAGCGGTACGGGCAGCCGCTTGCCGGTCGCGTCGAGCCAGAGGGAGGACGGCCCGGGCAGGATGCGGATGCCGTGGCGGGCCCATATGGGGTTCCAGTTCTCTATGCCCTCCGTGTAGTGCCACATACGGTCGCGGTTGATGTGGTGGGCCCCGGCGTCCTCGGCGATGCCGAGCATCAGGCCGTCGACGTGGGCGGGGACGCCGGAGAGCATGCGGGCGGGCGGGGTGCCGAGGCGTTCGGGCCACTGCTCGCGCACCAGGTCGTGGTTGCCGCCGATGCCGCCGGAGGTGACGATCACGGCCTGCGCCCGGTAGGAGAAGGTGCCGGTGACCTCGCGGCCGCTGGCCGTGCCGCGCGGCACGTCGGAGGGGGCGAGGACCTCGCCGGTCACGGTGTCGACCGCGCCGGCGGTCCGGGCGAGGCCGGTCACCCGGTGGCGGAAGCGGAAGCGGACCAGGCCGCGGGCGGCGCCCTCGCGCACCCGGCGCTCGAAGGGGGCGACGAGGCCGGGCCCGGTGCCCCAGGTGATGTGGAAGCGCGGCACGGAGTTGCCGTGCCCGTTGGCGTCGTAGCCGCCGCGCTCGGCCCAGCCGACGACCGGGAAGAAGCGGACCCCGAGGCCGTGCAGCCAGGCGCGCTTCTCGCCGGCCGCGAAGTCGACGTAGGCCTCGGCCCACCTGCGGGGCCAGGCGTCCTCGGGCCGGTCGAAACCGGCGGTGCCGAGCCAGTCCTGGAGGGCGAGGGCGTGGCTGTCGCGGATGCGCATCCGGCGCTGTTCGGGCGAGTCGACGAGGAACAGTCCGCCGAAGGACCAGTGGGCCTGGCCGCCGATCGACTGCTCGGGTTCCTGGTCGAGCAGGATGACCGACCGGCCCGCGTCGACCAGCTCGGCGGTGGCGACGAGACCGGCGAGGCCGGCCCCGATCACGATGACATCGGCGTCGTACGACTCATGAGGCATGGACCGCATCTTCGATACACCGGTGTATCGAGTCAACGGTCGGGCGGTGCGGAACCGTCTTCGTGTTCGCTCCGTTTTCTAATGTCGAGCATTAATATGACCGCATGGCAAGGACATCGGGACCCGACACCCGGGAGAAACTGATCCGCGCCGCCGAGCAGGTCTTCGCCGCCCAGGGCGTCGACGGCGCCCAGCTGCGGGACGTCGTGACCCTCGCCGGACAGGGCAATCCCTCCGCCGTGCAGTACCACTTCGGCTCCCGGACCGGGCTGCTCGACGCCGTGATGGCCGCCCGCCAGCTCCGCACCGAACAGGTCCTCTCCCCGCTGCTCGACGCGGCACCCGACGACACCCACGCCCTGATCGGCGCGCTCGTCACGGCGGAGGCGACCGAGCTGCGCACCGACCGGGGGCGGCGCTGCCTGCGCATCTCGGCACAGCTCAGCCACGAGAGCGGGATCCGCACCCGCACCCCGCACCCGACACTGGCCGGCACCCGCTACTGGCGGCTGATCGAGCGGGTGGAGGCCTGTCTGGCCGCCGACGGTCTGCCCGGTCCGCTGCGCCTGGAGCGGATCGACCTGGCGCTGACGGTCGTGGGTGCGGCGATGGCGGACCGGGCCAGGCAGTACCTCGACGGCAGCGAACCCCTCACGAGCGAGGCGCTCTTCCTCGCCGACCTGATCGAGACCACCACCGCGCTTCTCCGGGCGGCACCGCCCCGGAGCGTCTGACTCCCAGAAGGCCCCCGAAAGGACCCTCCATGAACGACCTCACCGGCAAGACCGTCCTGATCACCGGCGGCGCCCGCGGTCTCGGCGCCGAGGCCGCCCGCCAGGCCGTGGCCGCCGGCGCGAACGTCGTGATCACCGACGTCCTGGAGGAGGAGGGCAGGGCCACCGCGGCCGAGCTGGGCGAGCGGGCCCGCTTCCTCCGCCACGACGTGAGCTCGGAGGAGGAGTGGGCCGCGGCCGTCGCGTACGCGGTCGAGGAGTTCGGCGCCCTGCACGGTCTCGTGAACAATGCCGGCATCGCGACCGGCGCCTTCCTGGAGACCGAGTCCGTCGAGCACTTCCGCAAGGTCCTCGACGTCAACCTGACCGGCGTCTTCATCGGCATGAAGACCGCCATACCCGTCCTGAAGGAGGCGGGCGGCGGCTCGATCGTCAACATCTCCTCCGCCGCGGGCCTGATGGGCCTGGCGCTGACCGCCGGCTACGGCGCCTCCAAGTGGGGCGTGCGGGGGCTGACGAAGATCGGCGCGGTGGAGCTCGGCGCCTCCCGGATTCGCGTCAACTCGGTCCACCCGGGCATGACGTACACGCCGATGACCGCCTCCGTCGGCATCGAGAAGGGCGAGGGCAGGTACCCCAACACGCCGATGGGCCGGGTCGGAGAGGCGCACGAGATCGCGGGCGCGGTCGTCTTCCTGCTCTCGGACGCCGCCTCGTACGTGACGGGTGCGGAGCTGGCGGTGGACGGCGGCTGGACCACCGGCCCGACGGTGAAGTACGTCATGGGGCAGTGAGCACGCCGGGAGACCTGCGGGGCAGGGAGATTCGCCGGGACGGGGGACCTGCCGGGACGGGGGACCTGCTTGGATGGCGGCATGAGCGCCGCTGACGAACTGATCGACGTCGTCGACGAGGACGACCGGGTGACCGGACAGCTCCCGCGCGGTGAGGTGTACGCGCGGGGCCTGATCCACCGCTGCGCCTTCATCCAGGTCCGGGACGCGCAGGGCAGGGTCTTCGTCCACCGCAGGACCCCCACGAAGCTGGTCTACCCCTCCCTGTACGACATGTTCGTCGGCGGGGTCGTCGGCGCGGGCGAGTCCTACGACGACGCCGCGCTGCGCGAGGCCGAGGAGGAGCTCGGCGTCTCCGGTCTGCCGAGGCCGGTGCCGCTGCTGAAGTTCCTGTACGACTCCGGGGGCGTCGCCGGCAAGTGGTGGTCGGCCGTGTACGAGGTGCGGTGCGACCTGCCGGTGGACCCGCAGGTGGAGGAGGTGGCCTGGCACGCCTTCCTGCCGGAGGAGGAGCTCGCGGCCCGGCTCGACGAGTGGGAGTGGGTGCCGGACGGCCTCGCCGCGTACGAACGGCTGCGCGCGCGGCGGTCGGACCGAGCGACGGCCGGGCCGAGCGGCTCGCCGGGCTGAGCGGAGGCCGGGCCGAGCGGCGGGGTATCCGGGACATCGGGGGACGGCGTCCGGGACGGATCGGGGGCGGGCGTCGGCCCGGCGGATAGGGTTCCGGCGTGAGCGACTTCGTACAGAGCCTGCGGCTGTGGTTCGCGCCGCGGCGCCTCCGGGAGGAGGGCGAGACCCCCGACTACCGGTTCTCCCTGGCCAACGAGCGGACCTTCCTCGCGTGGATCAGGACCGCGCTCGCGCTGATCGGTGGCGGTTTCGCCGTGGACCAGTTCCTGCCGGACCTGCGCTGGGGCGTGCGGGTCGGCCTGGCGCTCGCACTGCTCGCGGCCGGTGTGCTGTGCGCGCTGCGCGCGGTGAACCACTGGGTGCGCTGCGAGCGGGCCATGCGCCGGGGGGAGGACCTGCCCGTCTCGCGCTTCCCGACCGTGCTGAGCCTGGCGGTGGCGGTGGTCGCGCTCGCGATGGTGGTGGTCGTGGTCTTCGGCTGGACCGGGCGGTGAGCGGGACCGGGTCCGGGGCGGAGTCCGGGTCCGGGGCGGAGTCCGGGTCCGGGGCGGGATCGTACGGAGCGCGGCCCGGTGCCGGGGCTGCGGACCGGGACCCGGGGCTCCAGCCCGAGCGGACCCGGCTCGCCTGGCGGCGGACGACGCTGTCGTGCACGGTGGTGGCGGTCCTCGCCGGCAAACAGGCCATCCACGACGGGGTGACGGCCACCGGACTCGTGGCGGCGGGCCTGTCGGCCCTGGTCTGGGTCGGGTTCCTGGCGGTCGGGCACCGCCGCATCCAGTCGCTGGGCGCGACGGCCCGGCCGCTGCCGCTGTCGCACCGGGGCGCGCTGCTCGCGGCGGTGTGCACGGTGGCGTTCGCGGGCTTCGCGGTCGCGGTCGTGCTCTGAGCGCCGCCCCTCGGCATCCGCGCCCCACACTCTGAAGAAACGAACATTCCGGGCTAGCCTGGAACGGTCACCCTCCCCTCACAGAGGTGATGTCATGACCCTTCCGCACCACGAGCACCCGGCCTCCCACGCGCACTCCCACGGCCCGTCGTGCGGCCACGCCGCCGTTCCGCACCGGGACCATGTCGACTACGCCCACGACGGGCACCTGCACCGCGAGCACGCCGGACACTGGGACGAGTGCGAGCCCAGCTCCCACGTGGCGCACACCCACCCCGACCACACGCACGGGCCCGGCTGCGGACACCTCGGCGTCGTGCACGGCGACCACGTCGACTACGCGCACGACGGGCACCGGCACGCGGCGCACGGCAACCACTGGGACGACCACTGAAGGGGCGAGCTCTGACGAGGCGACCACCGACGGGGCGGTGAACTTCCCCCGGGCGGCGGCCGACTGGCACGCTTCCCCTGTCACGTCGGCCTCTCATCCGGGGGATCACCTGTGCCCGCCACCGATCCGTATGTGGTCGCGCTCGCGCCGAACGTCCATGCCTTCGTCCAGCCGGACGGTGGCTGGTGCCTGAACAACGCCGGGTTCGTGGGCGCGGGCGGTGACGGCGACGGCGACGGCGTCAGCGGCGAGACGCTGCTCGTCGACACCGCCGCCACCGAACGCCGGGCCCGGTTGCTGCGCGAGGCCGTGCTCGACGCGGGGCTCGCGCCGCCCCGCACCATCGTCTCCACGCACCACCACGGCGACCACACCTACGGCAACGGGGTGTTCCTGCCGGAGGCCCGGATCGTCGGGCACGAGAACTGCCGGGCCGAACAGCTGGCCGCCGGGCACCAGCTCCATCTGCTGTGGCCGCGGACCGACTTCGGCCGGGTGGAGATCCTGCCGCCGCACCTCACCTACCGGGACCGGCTGACGCTGTACGTCGGTGAGACCGAGGTGCGGGTGATCCACCCGGGTCCCGCGCACACCACGGGCGACTCGATCGTCCATCTCCCGGCGCAGGGCGTGGTGTTCACCGGCGACCTGGTCTTCCACGGCGGCACGCCGTTCCTGCCGATGGGCTCGCTGGCCGGCTCGCTGCGCGCGCTCGACCTGCTGCGGTCGCTCGATGCGCCCACGGTGGTCCCCGGGCACGGCCCGGTCACCGACCCCTCCGCGTACGACGCGACCGAGCGCTATCTGCGCTGGGTGCGGGAGCTGGCGGCCGAGGGCCACGCCAAGGGCGCGACGCCTCTGGAGACCGCGCGCCAGGCGGAGCTGGGCGAGTTCGCCGCGTGGCGGGAGAGCGAGCGCCTGGTCGCCAACCTGCACCGGGCGTACGCGGAGCTGGACGGCCTGCCGGAGGGCCATCCGCTGGACCCGGCAGCGGTGTTCGGGGACATGGCCGCGATGAACGGCGGGGTCCCGGTGGCCTGTCACGCGTAGCACCACCCTCAAGCACCGATCCCGCTCCGAGCCCCGCGTGCGCCGCTACCACCTCGCCGGCGTCCACGCCGGGTCCGCCTCCCGCATCGCCGCCGCGTCGTCGCGGTCGCGCATCCGGCCGTCGTCCTCTGCCCACCGGCGGTGCAGGTCGGCGAGCCGGTCGCGGTCGAGGGTGATGCCGAGGCCGGGTGCGTCGGAGACGGCGAGGCGGCCGGAGCGGAACTCCGGGGCGGTGGTGACGACGTCCTCGGACTGCCACGGATAGTGGGTGTCGCAGGCGTGGTCGAGCCGCGGCAGGGTCGCGGCGACCTGGGTCATGGCGGCGAGGCTGATGCCCAGGTGGGTGTTGGAGTGCATGGAGAGCCCGATGCCGTGGGTGCGGCAGAGCGCGGCGAGTTCGCGGGTGCGGTGCAGCCCGCCCCAGTAGTGGTGGTCGCAGAGCACGATCCGTACCGCGCCCCGCGCGAAGGCCTCCGGCGCCTCCTCGAAGGTCGTCACGCACATGTTGGTGGCGAGCGGCACCTCCGTACCGGCGGCGACCCGTGCCATCGCCTCCGTACCGGTGGCCGGGTCCTCCAGGTATTCGAGGACGTCGCCGAGTTCGCGGGCGACGGCGAGGGAGGTGTCGACGGACCAGGCGCCGTTGGGGTCCAGGCGCAGCGGGCGGCCCGGGAACTCCTTCGCCAGGGCGCGGATCGCGGCGATCTCCCGCTCGGGCTCGAAGACGCCGCCCTTGAGCTTGAACGAGCGGAAGCCGTGGGCGCGGTCGAAGCGGCGGGCCTGCTCGACGATGCCGGCCGGGTCGAGCGCCTCGCCCCAGGGGTCGGCGGGGTCGGCCGCGGCGCCGGGGTGGGCGGCCCATCGGTAGAAGAGGTACGCGCTGTACTCGACCTCGTCGCGGACCCTGCCGCCGAGCAGGGCGTGGACGGGCAGCCCGAGGGTCTTGCCGAGGGCGTCCAGGCAGGCGGTCTCGACGGCGGAGACGACGGAGAGGCGGAGCTTTTCGGCGGTCTGGGCTCCGCGCAGGCCGCCGGCGTCGACCCGGTCGTCCACTCCGCCGGCCGTGGCCGGATCGCAGACCTCGGCGGCCAGCGCGAACAGGCGGTTCACGTCCGTGACCGAGTGGCCGGGCAGAGCCTCTGCCAGCGGCCGGGCCAGGTCCAGGTATCCCGTATCGCCGTAGGTCTCGCCGAGACCGGTGACGCCTCCCGCCGTGACCACCTCCACGACCAAGCGCGGAGTGAAGGGCTGGTGCACGCCCTGGGTGTTGAGGAGGGGCGGGTCCTTGATGAGGACGGGGGTCAGCCGGACCTGGTCGATGCGCAGCGCTGAATCCATATGTGAACCCTATTCATCCAGCGAGACCGGGCACCAGAGGCGGGCGTCGACTTTCCCGGGCCCCCTGGACGACATACCGACTGGTCGGTCATGATGAGGCGACGCCGACCGACCCCGGAGGTACGCCTTCATGAGTTCCGCCCCGCCGCCCGGTTCTCCGCCCGGTTCGCCCGCCGGTTCGCCGCCTCCCGGTCTCGACCCCGAGCGCCTGCGCCGTTTCCTCGACCGCGAGCGGCCCGGGCTCGTCGCCGGCCCGCTCGACGCCCGGCTGATCGAGGGCGGCCGCTCGAACCTGACGTACGTCGTGAGCGACGGGACCGGCCGCTGGGTCGTGCGCCGCCCTCCGCTCGGCCATGTCCTCGCCACCGCCCACGACATGAGGCGCGAGCACCGGGTCATCAGCGCCCTGCACCCCACCGCCGTGCCGGTGCCGGAGACGGTCGTGCTGTGCGAGGACGAGTCGGTGCTCGGCGCGCCCTTCTACGTCATGGAGTTCGTCGACGGCACCCCGTACCGCTCCGCCGCCGAGCTCGCCCCGCTGGGCGCCGACCGCACGCGCCGGGCGGTCCTCGGCCTGGTCGACACCCTCGTCGATCTGCACGCCGTCGACCCGGCCGCCGTCGCGCTCGGGGACTTCGGGCGGCCCGAGGGCTTCCTCGACCGGCAGCTGCGCCGCTGGGGCAAGCAGCTCGCCGCCTCCCGGGGCCGTGAACTGCCGGGCATCGACGAGCTGCACGCGGCCCTCGGCCGCAGCCTGCCGGCCTCCCCCGCACCCACCGTGATCCACGGCGACTACCGCCTCGACAACGTCCTCATCGGCTCGGACGACCGGATCAGGGCCGTCCTCGACTGGGAGATGTCCACCCTCGGCGACCCGCTCACCGACCTCGGCCTGCTGATCATGTACAGCACACCGCTCGGCCTGCCGGACTCGCCGGTCTCCACCACCGCCTCGGCCGCCGGTCACCCCTCCGCCGCCGAGCTGACCGAGCGCTACGCCGCCCGCTCCGGCCGCGACACCGGCGCCCTGTCCTGGTACACGGCGTTCGCGTGGTTCAAGCTCGCCGTGATCCTGGAGGGCATCCACTACCGCTACACCCTGGGCCAGACCGTCGGCGCCGGCTTCGACCGCATCGGCGAACTCGTCCCCGTCTTCATCGAGCACGGCCTCACCACCCTCCAGGAAGGCTGAACCGCCATGGACTTCGCGTTCGACGCCCGCACCGAGGAACTCCGGGCGAAACTCCTCGCCTTCATGGACGAGCACGTGTACCCGGCCGAGGCCGTCGCCCACGAGCAGCGCGCCCGGCTCGCCTCGCCGTGGGACACCCCGGCGGTCGTCGAGGAGCTGAAGGCCGAGGCCAGGCGCCAGGGGTTGTGGAACCTCTTCCTGCCCGACGAGGAGTACGGGGCCGGGCTCACCAACCTCCAGTACGCGCCGCTCGCCGAGATCACCGGCCGCAGCCCCCAGCTCGCGCCCACCGCCCTCAACTGCGCCGCCCCCGACACCGGGAACATGGAGGTGCTCGCCCAGTTCGGCGACGAGGCGCAGAAGAAGCAGTGGCTGCAGCCGCTGCTCGCGGGCGAGATCCGCTCGGCCTTCGCGATGACCGAGCCCGAGGTGGCCTCCTCCGACGCGACCAACATCGAGACCCGGATCCGGCGAGCCTCCGACGACACCGACTCGTACGTCGTCGACGGGCGCAAGTGGTACATCTCCGGGGCGATGAACCCCGACTGCAAGATCTTCATCGTCATGGGCAAGACCGACCCCGACGGCGCCGACATCCGGCGCCAGCAGTCGATGATCCTCGTGCCCCGCGACACCCCCGGCGTCGAGGTGCGGCGCGCGATGCAAGTGTACGGCTACGAGGACCACTCCCACGGCGGCCACGCCGAGGTGGTCTTCGACGGCGTCCGCGTCCCGGCCGCGAACCTGATCGGCGAGGAGGGCGGCGGCTTCGCCATCGCCCAGGCCCGCCTCGGACCGGGCCGCATCCACCACTGCATGCGGCTGATCGGCATGGCCGAGCGGGCCGTCGAGCTGATGTGCCGGCGCGCGGTCTCCCGTACCGCCTTCGGCAAGGCCCTCGCCCAGCAGGGCGTCGTACAGAACTGGATCGCGGACGCCCGGGTCACCATCGAACAGCTGCGGCTGCTCGTCCTGAAGACGGCCTGGCTGATGGACACCGTCGGCAACCGGGGCGCCCACACCGAGATCCAGGCGATCAAGATCGCCACCCCGCGGGCCGTCGTCGACATCATCGACAAGGCCGTCCAGGTGCACGGCGCCGGCGGGGTCTCGCAGGACTTCCCGCTCGCCGAGCTGTGGGCCGGGGCGCGCACCCTGATGCTCGCGGACGGACCCGACGAGGTGCACCAGCGCTCGTTGGCGCGCCGGGAGCTGAAGAAGTACCTGTAGGCGGCCCCGGGGCCCGGCGTTACGGCCGCAGGGCCCGCAGCAGCAGGTCGGCGAGGTGGTCGGCGACCTGCTGCGGGGTGAGCGGGCCGTCGGGGCGGTACCAGGTCGACAGGTGGTGGACGGAGCCGAAGTGGTAGTCGACGACCAGGTCGGCGGGGGTCGCGGCGGAGAACACGCCGGACTGCTGGCCCTCCTCGATCAGGGCGCGGAACCGCTCGTGGTAGCGCCGCCGCTCGGCCCGGACCTGCTTGTTCTTCTCGGGGCTCAAGTGGTGCATCGAGCGGAAGAAGATCGCCGCGTCGTCGAGGTTCTCGATGGTGGTGACGACGACGTCGGCGGCGGCGTCCCGCAGTCGCTCGGCGACCGGCGCGTCCGCGTCGGCGAAGGCGTCGAGCCGCTCCTGCTGGAGGCGCAGGACGCGGGAGTAGACCTCTTGGAGCAGGTCCTCCTTGGAGCCGAAGTAGTGGTAGAGGGCGCCCTTGGTGACGCCGGCCGCCTCGACGATCTCCTGTACGGAGGTCCGGTCGTAGCCCTGCTCGGCGAAGAGCCGGGTGGCGGCGGCGAGGAGCCTCTGGGGGACGGGTGCGCCGTCCCCGTCCGTCGTCCTGGCCATGCTGCGCCGCCTTTCGTTCATGCTGGTGCTCACTTCCGGGACCGCAGGTCCCGCCTGAGGATCTTCCCACTAGTCGTCTTGGGCAGCTCCGGCAGGATCTCGACCTCGCGCGGGTACTTGTACGCGGCGAGCCGCCGCGCGCAGTGGGCGGAGAGCTCTTCGGGCGCCACGGAGGCGCCCGGGCGGAGGCTGACGTACGCCTTGACGGTCTCGCCGCGGTAGGCGTCGGGGACACCGACGACGGCGGCCTCGCGGACGGCCGGGTGGGTGTGGAGGACGTCCTCGACCTCGCGCGGCCAGACCTTGAAGCCGGAGGCGTTGATCATGTCCTTCTTGCGGTCGACGACGTAGAGCCAGCCGTCCTCGTCCATGAACCCGATGTCGCCGGTGCGCAGCTCGCCGTCGGGGAAGGCGGCGGCGGTGGCCTCGGGCAGCCGCCAGTAGCCGGGGACGACCTGGGGCCCGCGGACGGCGATCTCGCCCTGTTCGCCGAAGGGGACCTCGGCGCCGTTCTCGTCGAGGATCCGGACGAGGGTGTCGGGGCCGGGCACGCCGACGGACAGGGTGCCGGTGACGGGGTCGACGGGCGCCTCGTGCTGCGGGGGCACGGAGGCGCAGGGGGCGGTGCACTCGGTGAGGCCGTAGCCGTTGTGGAGGTAGGGGCCGAAGCCGGCGCGGAACCGCTCGACGAGGGCGGGCGGGACGGGGGCGCCGCCCGAGGAGACGACCAGGAAGGAGGAGAAGTGGTCGGGGGTGGCGGCGGGGTGGGCGGCGAGCGCCATGAAGGCGGTGGAGGGGCCGACGGTGTAGGCGGGGCGGTGTTCGAGGAAGGCGTCGAGGACGACGCCGGGCTCGAAGCGGTAGGCGAGGGCGAGGGTGCCGCCGTTGGCGAAGCAGGCGCCGAGCTCGCAGACGAGGCCGGTGATGTGGAAGAGCGGGGCGAGCACGAAGTAGACGGCGCCGGGCGGGACGGGGTGGCCGGTGCGCTGGCGTTCGGCGTTGTGGACGATGCCCCGGTGGAGGTTGAGGGCGCCCTTGGGGGTGCCGCTGGTGCCGGAGGTGTAGCTGATCAGGGCGATGTCGTCGGGGCCGAGGTCACGGCCTTCGGGGGCCGGGTGGCCCGCGCGGGCGACGGCGAGGAGGTCGTCGGTGTCGGTGGGGACGGGGTCGAAGGCGAGGACGCGGGCGTCGTCGCGGGTCTGCAGCTGGCGCTCGTCCGCGGTGAGGGAGACGTGCACGCCGGCCTCGGCGGCGGCGGCGCGGACGTGGCCGTCCCAGGCGCGGTCGGAGCAGATCACGGCGCGGGCGCCCGAGTCGCGCAGGGCGTGGCCGACCTCGGCGGACTTGTACATGGGGTTGAGCGGGACGACGGTGGCGCCGGCCTTCCACGCGCCGAGCAGGGCGAGGACGAAGTGCGGGCTGTTCTGGAGCATGATCGCGACCCGGTCGCCGCGCTCGACGCCGCGGGCGGCGAGGTGTCCGGCGACGGAGTCGGACAGGGCGTCGGCCTCGCGGTACGGGACGCGGTGGTCGAAGTAGGCGAGGGCGGGGTGGTCGGGGGTGCGGTCGGCGGCGGCCCGGAAGGCGTGGAGCAGGGTGGGCGGCGGGTCGATCGGGGCCCGCTGGCCCTCGCTGAGCCGCCCGAGCCAGGGCCTGGCGGCGTAGATCGACCCCGGGGAGCCGTCGCGGCCTCCGTTCGTGATCCCGGAGCCGCCGTCGTCCACGTCCCCGGAGCCGTTGTCCGCGCCGTCGGAGCCGGTGTCCGCGCTCATGCGCCCGCTCCTTCCCACTTCTGCTGGATGTGGTTCATGGTGCCGAGCCACCGCTCGGGGTCGGTCGCCCGGGTGCGGTAGTAGCCGGCGACCTCGGGGTGCGGCAGCACGAGGAAGCGGTCGGCGTCGATGGCGTCGAAGAGGGCGTCGGCGACGTCCTCCGGCTCGATGGCGGTGGGGGCGAGGACGAGTTCGCCGGCCGATCCGGCGGCGGTCAGCATGTCCGTGCGCACGCCCTGCGGGCAGATGGCGTGGACCCTGAGGCCGCGGTGGCGGTAGGTGAGCGAGAGCCACTCGGCGAAGGCGTACGCGCCGTGCTTGGAGACGCTGTACGGGGCGGCGCCGACCATGGTGAGCAGTCCGGCGGCGGAGACGGTGGAGACGAAGCGGCCGGTGCCGCGCTCCAGCCAGTCGGGCAGGAGGGCGCGGGCGGCGCGGACGTGGGCCATCACGTTGACGTCCCAGGCGGCGGCCCAGACGTCCTCGTCGGCGAAGGCGTCGCCGGGCGAGGCGAGTCCGGCGTTGGCGCACCAGATGTCGAGGGTGGCGCCGGTGCCGTCGAGGGCGTCGCGGGCCTCCTCGATGACGGCGGAGGCGTCGCCGGGGACGGCGAGACCGCCGATCTCGTCGGCGACGGCCTTGGTGCGGGCGGGGTCGAGGTCGTTGACGACGACCCGCGCCCCTTCCGCGGCGAACCGGCGGGCGAGTGCGGCGCCGATGCCGCCCCCCGCGCCCGTGACGACCACTCCAGCGCCCTGCACCGTGTTCATCGGCGGCTCACCCTTCCGTTGCGGCTACAGCGGCAGACTAACCAGTCGGTATGTCACAGGGGAAGTCCCCCTGGCACGCCTCGTTCCGCGCGGGGCGGTGGAGCGCTAGCGTGCGTGGCCATGTCAGGGAAGGCGATCAAGGAGGTTTCCCCATGAGCCTGTCCAGACGAGGCCTGCTGGCGGCGGGCGGCGCGCTGGCGGCCGGCACGGCCGCGGCACCTGCCGCGGCCGACGCCCCGGCCGGCCGGGGCCGGCGGGTCCGCACCGGCTTCGAGCGGCTCGCCGCCGACGGGTACGCGGTGCTCGCCGGACAGCGGGTCGGCGTGGTCACCAACCCCACCGGCATCACCGCCCTCTCCCGCCACATCGTCGACGTCATGCACGCCGACGACCGGGTCGACCTGGTCGCCGTGTTCGGCCCCGAGCACGGCTTCCGCGGCACCGCCCAGGCCGGCGGGTCCGAGGGCCGGTACGACGACCCGGCGACGGGACTGCCCGTCTACGACACGTACCTGAAGAGCGGTCGGCCGCTCGCGGACGTCTTCACGGCCTCGGGCGTGGACACGGTCGTCTTCGACATCCAGGACGTCGGCGCCCGCTTCTACACGTACATCTGGACGCTCTACGACTGCATGGCGGCGGCCGCGCTGGCGGGAAAGCGCTTCGTCGTCCTCGACCGGCCGAACCCGGTGACCGGGAGGGCCGCGCTCGGGCCGGTCCTGGACAAGGCGTACGCGACCTTCGTGGGCCGCGAGCCGATCGCGCAGGCGCACGGGATGACGGTGGCCGAGCTGGCCCGGCTGTTCAACGGGGAGTTCCTGACGACACCGGTGCCGCTGGAGACGGTGGCGGTGACCGGCTGGCGGCGCGCCGACTTCTTCGACGCGACCGGGCTGCCGTGGGTGCCGCCGAGCCCGAACATGCCGACTCCCGACACCGCGCTCGTCTACTCCGGGACCTGTCTCTTCGAGGGCACCAACCTCTCCGAGGGCCGCGGCACCACCCGGCCCTTCGAGCTGCTCGGCGCGGAGGGGATCGACGGCCGGTGGGCGGAGGCGGCGAACGCGCTGGAGCTGCCGGGCGTCCGGTTCCGCGAGGCGTACTTCGCGCCGACCTTCTCCAAGTTCCAGGGCCGAACGGTCGGCGGGGTGCAGCTGATGGTGCACGACCGCGCCGCCTTCGATCCCGTACGCACCGGGATCGCGCTCCTCGTCACCGCCCGGCGCACGTGGAGCGGCTTCGCGTGGCGGGCCGACCACTGGATCGACAAGCTGACCGGGTCCGGCCGGGTGCGCACCCTGATCGACGCGGGCGCGCCGGCCGACGAGGTCGTCGGCGCCTGGGAGGAGGACCTCGCGGCGTTCCGCGCGGTGCGGAAGGAGTATCTGATGTACCGCTGAGGGGGGCCTGCCCCCGTGCCCGGTCGGGGGCGTGCGGGATGTTCCCGCACGCCCCGCGGCACGGAGGCTGGGGGCATGAACACCTTCGTACGGCGTCGCCGCCGCTCTCTCGCCACCCTGATCGCCGCCGTGTGCGTGGGCCTGCTCGCGCCCGCCGCCGTCGCGCGGGAGCGGCCGGCCACCGATCCCGCGCGCGACCCGGCCCGGGAACTGGCCGTGACGGCCCGCCCGTTGACCGACACCCGCGCGCTGGAGCGGATCGTCGGCTCGGCGAAGGTCGTCGGCATCGGCGAGGCCACCCACAGCTCGGCCGAGTTCTTCGAGGCCAAACACCGCCTCTTCGAACGGCTCGTGGAGGAGCGGGGGTTCACCACCTTCGCCCTGGAGGCCAACTGGAGCACCGGCCTGCTGATCGACGACTACGTGCGCTTCGGCAAGGGCGACATCCGCAAGATCATGCGGGACGAGTTCCAGAACGCGTACGGCCTGTGGAACACCGAGGAGTACCTGGACCTGTTCACCTGGATGCGACGGCACAACCTGCGCCACCCCGGCCATCAGGTGCGGTTCATGGGCAACGACCTCGGCTACGCGGGCCCCGGCCTCTTCGACGAGGTCACCGGCTATGTGGCCGGCGCCCATCCGGACCTGCTCCCCCGTGTCCGCGACCTCTACCGGTCCTCGCGGCCGGCCGACGGCGTCACGGTCGACGCCTGGATGAACGCCCTGATGGCCAGGCCGCTCGCCGAGCGGCGGGCGATGAAGGCGGACGTGACCCGCGCCCTCGCCCTCCTGGAGCGGCGCGCGCCGGTCGGGAACGACCGCGCGGCGCGCGAGGCGCACGCCTGGGCCGTCCAGCACGCGCGGGCCATCGCGCAGGTCGGCACGGAGTACGCGTACGACCTGGGCACACCGGACGGCGTCGCCGCGGCGATGCTGTACCGCGACCGGGTCATGGCCGAGAACACCGTGTGGTGGCAGCGGCACACCGGCGACCGGATGGTCCTCTCGGCGCACAACGGGCACGTCGGCTACGAGACGACCATGCCCGCCCACTACCCGAAGCTCCAGGGCGCCTTCCTGCGCGACGCGCTCGGCCGGGACTACGTGAGCATCGGCGCCACCTTCGGCAGGGGCTCCTTCAACGCCCATGACACCGAGGCACCCGGCGAACCGGTACGGGTGTTCGATGTGGGGCCGCTCGGCCCGGACAGCAACGAGCACGTCCTCGACCGGGTCGCGTCCCGCCCGTTCCTGCTCGACCTGCGCACGGCGACGCCGGCCGCCCGGCAGTGGCTGTCGACCGCCCGGCCGAGCCGGTCGATCGGTACCGCGTACCCGTGGCCGGGCAGTGTGGCCTCGGTGCGGCCGGCGACCTCGTACGACGCGCTCGTGCACTTCCCGGAGATCTCGGCGGCGCGTCTGCGCCACTGACGACTGGCCGTCCTTCCCGGTGGGAAGGATTCCGAGGCGCCGCGGCCGTGCGGCGGCGCGCCTCGACGCGGAGGGACGGGCCATGACGGTGACGAGTGTCGATCCGTACCGCGAGATCGTCTTCGACAAGGACGGCGACGGCCCGGCCGGCCAGGCGGGCGCGCTCGCCGGCCTGGCCCGGCGCGGGTGCACGGACCTGGTGCTCTTCTCGCACGGCTGGAACAACGCGCCGTCGGTGGCGTCCGGGCTCTTCTCCCGCTTCTTCGCGCCCTTCCCGGGTGTGGCCGCCCCGGGCGCGCGGCTCGGGTACGCGGGGCTCGTGTGGCCCTCGATGATGTTCACCGACGAGCCGGTCCCCGACTACGGGGTGCTCGCCGCGACCGTGCCCGGCCGGACGGCGGTGGTCGCGCGGCTCGCGGAGCTGATCGAGCGGGAACCGGCCGAGGAGGCGGCGTTCGTGGAGTTCGCGGCGCTGCTGCGGCGGCTGACGGACACGGAGGAGGCGCCCGCCGGGGGCGGTGAGGTGCGCGCCGGCACCACCGTGCCCGCGTTCCTGGTCGGGGATCCGCTGACGGTGTACGGGATGTTCGCCGACGCGGCGGAGGGCGGCACCGGCGCCCCGGGCGAGCCGCGGACGGAGGCGCTGTTCGGCCGGGACCGTGTGAAGCGGCTGTGGAAGGGCGCGAAGGAGGCGCTGCGGCAGGCCACGTACTACACCATGAAGCGCCGGGCCGGTGTGGTCGGTGAGCGCGGGCTGGGCCCGCTGCTTGGCGAACTCGCCCGTACGGCCCCGGGGCTGCGGGTCCATCTCGTCGGGCACAGCTTCGGCGCCCGGCTCGTCGCCCACGCCCTGCGCGGGCTGCCCGCGGGCGCCCGGACCGTGAAGTCCGTGACGCTTCTTCAGGGTGCCTTCTCGCACTACGCCTTCGCGGCGCGGCTGCCGCACGAGCCCGGCCACGGCGGGGCCCTGCGGGACCTCCAGAAGCGGATCGACGGGCCGCTGGTGGCCTGTCACTCGCACCGCGACACGGCGCTGCGGGTCTTCTACCCGCTGGCGTCCCGGCTCGCCCGCGACGACGAGTCGCTCCTGGGCCGGGACAACCCGCGCTGGTGGGCGATCGGCTACGACGGTGTTCAGGCCGTACCCGGGACGGCCGCCCTGACGCTGGAGGCGGCGCTGCGGGACGGGCCGCCCGCGTCGGGCTGTGTGAGCGTGGACGGGGCCCGGGTGGTGTCCGAGCACAGCGACATCTGCCATGAGGAGCTGGCCCGGCTGGTGGCGCGGGCGGGCCGCTTCGGCTGAATTTCCCTTGCGTTTCCCTGGAGGTTCCCCGCCGTCCGAGGGTCCTGTTCCGGCCATCCGGTGCCCTTCTCCGCCGCCTGGGAGCAAGTCGATGGAACAGGATCGGTCTCTCGTTCGTCCCTCTCATATCGCCGGTGTGCTAGCGACGGAGGTGGCAGAGATGGCCGGGTTCCGGAGTCTCGCGAGACAGGTCCGCGACCCAGGGAGCGACACGGCGCTGCGGCGGTACTCGCTGCGCAAGTGTCTGGAGCGGTTCGCACCCTACGGTCACCGGGCGACCTGGGACCATCTGTGCCACAGGCACGGGTTCGGTCCCGAGGACCGGGAGGCCGATCCGCGGCGGCTGGTGGCCGCGCTCGAGGAGCTGGAGGCGGCGCGGGCGGTGTGGCTCGCGTACGAGAAGGAGTTCGCCGAGCGGCGGCGGCGCGAGAAACACGGCGGGCTGCGCCGGCCGGGCGGGCTCGACGAGTGGCACCGCAGGATCTGGGGTGGCAACGGGGTGGCCCGCTGCGACGATCCGGCGCACCACCCGACCGAGCCGCTGCCGGAGGTGGTGGGCCGGCTGGTCGACGCGCTGCGGCGCGGGCCGGGCGAGCGCTGCCCGGTGTGCGCGGGGCCGCGGATCGAGTGGCGCTCGGAGCTGAGGGACGAGCCGTGGTTCGGCCCGGTGTGCGAGGACTGCGGGGTGCTGATACCGCGGGCCGTGCTGACGCCTCGGGCCCTGGCCAGGACCCGTGGTGAGCGGTCGCCCCGGCTGGCCTCGGTGGCCTGATGCTCCAGGTCTGTCTCAACGGGGGCCGCGGGCCCGGGGAGTCGGCGGCGGTGCCGATGACCCCGGTCGCGATGGCCGAGGCAGCGGCGGCGGCCGTCGCCGCCGGGGCGGACGACGTGCACGTCCACCCCAAGACGCCCTGCGGGAGCGACACGCTCTCGCCGCGGGTGCTCGCCGACACGCTGGCCGCGATCCGCGCGGCCGTGGACGTGCCGGTCGGAGTGACGACGGGTGTGTGGGCCGAGCCCGATCCGGTCCGTCGGCTGGCGCGGGTGCGCTCCTGGACGGTGCTGCCGGACCGCGCGGCGGTCAACTGGCACGAGCCGGGCGCGGAGGCCCTCGCGTCGGCCCTGCTGGGGCGGGGCGTCGCCGTCGAGGCGGTGCTGCGCTGGGACACCGACGGCCCGGCCCGCTTCCTGCGTTCGTCCGTGGCCCCGCGGGTGCTGCGGATCGTCGCCGAGGCCGGCTCGGAATCCTCGGCCCTCGCGCTCCTGGCGGCCCTGTCCCGCTCCCCGCACGCCCGCCCGGTGCTGCTGCACGGCAGGGACGCCGCCGCCTGGCCGCTCCTCCGCCTCGCCCGCCGTCAGGGCCTGGCGGCCCGCATCGGCCTGGAGGACACGCTGTTCCTCCCGGACGGCTCGCCGGCCCGGACCAACGCTCAGCTGGTCTCGGCGGCGCTCGCGGAGCCGGCTTCGGCGACGGTCTCGGCGTAGGCGAACCGGGCGGGGACGGGCCGGGGCGACCGGACGGGGTCCGCTCGGGGCTGTCCGGACGGCGAAGAGATCGACACTAGCAGCCAACAAAACGCTCGCCCAGGGGAATTCGGCCCGGCAGAGTGTGCGGCGATGACCACGCGAACGAAACCGCGACCGCCATCGCACTCGACCGAGCGACCGGAGAACTGACATGTCGACGCTGCGCGTCACCGCCGAGACCCTGACCGTCCACGACCACCCGAACGCCGACGCGCTGGAGCTCGCGCAGGTCGGCCTCTACCGTGCGGTGGTCGCCAAGGGGATGTACCGGACCGGTGACGTGGCGCTCTACATTCCGGAGCAGGCGGTGCTGCCGCCCGGCCTGGTCGACGAGCTCGGGCTCACCGGGCGGCTGGCCGGGAAGGCGTCGAACCGGGTCAAGGCGGTGCGGCTGCGCGGTGAGTTGTCGCAGGGGCTCGTGTGCCGGCCGAAGGCGCTCGACGGTGTGGACCTGAAGCAGGCGGCCGCGGACGGGACCGACTTCGCGGAGCTGCTCGGGATCACCAAGTGGGCGCCGCCGATCCCGCCGACGATGAGCGGGGACGTGGAGGCCGCGCCGGACCTGCTGCCGTGGGTGGACATAGAGAACCTGCACCGTTTCCCGGACGTCTTCGAGCCGGGCGAGCCGGTCGTCCTCACCGAGAAGCTGCACGGCACGGCCTGTCTGGTCACGTATCTCGCCGGTGAGGGCCGGGTCCTCGTCTCCTCCAAGGGCTTCGGCGCCAAGGGCCTGGCCCTGAAGGAGGATCCGCGCAACCTGTACTGGCGCGCGGTCCTCGGGCACGGCCTGCCCGCCGTCGCGGCCCGGCTCGCCGAGCGCCTGGGCGCGACCCGCGTCGGACTGTTCGGCGAGGTGTACGGGGCCGGGGTGCAGGACCTGGCGTACGGGGCGAACGCCCGCGCCGAGGACGGCCTCGGGTACGCACTGTTCGACGTGTCCGCCGAGATCGACGGTCAGGTCCGCTGGCTGGACCCGGCCGAGATCCTGGAGCCGGGCGAGCTGCCGCTCGTGCCACGGCTGCACACGGGACCCTTCGACCTGGACACGGTCCTCGCGCTGGCGAGCGGCGGGGAGACGGTCTCCGGCCGTGAACTGCACCTGCGCGAGGGGCTCGTGATCCGTCCGGTGACCGAGCGCTACAGCCCGGTCCTCGGCGGCCGCGCGATCGCGAAGGCGGTCAGTCCGGCGTATCTGACCCGCAAGGGCGGCACCGAGTACGAGTGACGTACTCGCCGTGATCCGAGCAGGGGCCCGTCCACGGGGGTGGCGGGCCCCTGCTCCTTTTCCAGAGCCGTCGTGGGGCCGAACACGGACTAGGAGTCCTTGCGCTCCGGCATCAGGCGCGAGCCGGTGAGGCGTTCGCCGAAGACGTCGTCCGGGTTGGACAGCACGCAGTTCTCCAGGGACAGGCAGCCGCAGCCGATGCAGTCCGTCAGATGGTCCCGCAGCCGGCCGAGCTGCTTGATCCGCTCGTCGAGCTCGGTGCGCCACGCCGCCGACAGCCGCGCCCAGTCCTCGTTCGTGGGGGTGCGCTCCTCGGGGAGTTCGGCGAGGGCGTCGCGGATGGTGGCGAGGGGGATGCCGACCCGCTGGGCGGCGCGGATGAAGGCGACCCGACGCAGGGTGTCACGGCTGTAGCGGCGCTGGTTGCCGCTGGTCCGGCGGCTGCTGATCAGGCCCTTGGTCTCGTAGAAGTGCAGGGCCGAGACGGCCGCCCCGCTGCGCGCGGAGACCTGGCCGACGGTGAGTTCATGGATCTTCTCGGGAATCTGCGGCACTCGGCCGAGCCTACGTCAGGGCCGTTCCGGTCCGTTGACAGGAGGCCGCCCGCCCCACATGCTGAGCAAGCGCTTAGAAACTTCCATACGAGAGGGAGCGGGAACATGGCCGAGCCGAGGATCTTCACCTCCGCCGAGGAGCTCCGCGCCGGGGTCGGCGAGCCGTTGGGGTACAGCGACTGGCTGGAGATCGAGCAGAAGCGGATCGACCAGTTCGCGGACGCCACCGGGGACCACCAGTGGATCCACGTCGACCCGGAGCGCGCCGCCGCGGGCCCGTTCGGGAGGACGATCGCGCACGGCTACCTGACGCTGTCCCTGCTGCCGACGCTGGTCCCGCAGATCATGCGCGTCGAGGGCATGAAGATGGGCATCAACTACGGCACCAACAAGGTCCGCTTCCCCGCCCCCGTGCCGGTCGGCTCGCGGCTGCGCGCCACGGCGGTGCTGACCGAGGTCACGGAGGCCGGCGGCGGCGTGCAGGTGACGGCGACGGTGACCGTGGAGCGCGAGGGCGGCGACAAGCCGGTGTGCGTCGCCGAGTCGGTCTCCCGCTACTTCTTCTGAGCGCCGACCATCCTGAGCACGAGGTCGGCGTAGAGCGCGCCGACCTCGTCGGGCGTGCGGCGGCCCTGGGTGTTGAACCAGCGTGCGACGTCGATGCAGAGGGAGAGCACCGCGACCGTCGTGCCGGGCACGTCGGGGACGTCGAACTCGCCCGCCGCCACGCCCTCGTTGATGATCCGGCGCACGGTGGCGTCCGACTCGCGGCGCAGCGCCACGATCTCGGTGCGGTGCTCGGGGCCGAGGGCGTCGAGCTCGTACTGCACGACCCGGGCGGTGGTGTGCCGCTCGGCGTGCCAGCGGACGAAGGACCGTACGGCGTCGCCGAGCCGCTCGGCGGCCGTGCCCTCGCCGTCGGCGGCGGCACGCAGGATCTCCAGGGCCTTGTCGTGGCCGATCCGGCTGATCCGGTGGAGCAGCTCTTCCTTGGTCTTGTAGTGGATGTAGAGCGCGGCCGGGCTCATGCCGGCCCGGCCCGCGATGTCCCGGGTGGTGGTGGCGTGGTAGCCGCGCTCGGCGAACGCCTCGACGGCCGCGACCAGCAGGCGCCGGGCGGCCTCGGGCGTGACCTCGCCCCACGGCATGTCCTCGCCGCCGGGCGTCTCCTCCGCCGCGCTCATCGCACACTCCTTCTCGGGCCGTCCAGGACGAACACCATACAACGAAGGTGAGCAAGCGCTTAGGGTCTTCACGCGGGGCCCGGTCGGCCCGGCCGACGATCCGCCCCGCCCCCGCCGGTCGCGGACGACCTCGGCGAGGATCTCGAAAGGCCGGGCCGGCCGCCGCTCAGAAGGCCGAGACCCCCGTCAGCGCCCGCCCGATGATGAGCTTCTGGATCTGGCTGGTGCCCTCGTAGAGGGTCATCACGCGGGCGTCCCGCAGCAGCTTGCCGACCGGGTACTCGTCGATGTAGCCGTAGCCGCCGAAGACCTGCAGGGCGTTGTTCGCGGAGCGGACGGCGGCCTCCGAGGCGTACAGCTTCGCCTTGGACGCGGCGGTGGCGAAGTCCTGGCCGCGGTCGATCAGGTCGGCGACCCGCCAGGTGAGCAGCCGGGCGGCGTCCACGTCGACGGCGATGTCGCTGATGAGCTCCTGGACCAGCTGGTACGAGGCGATGGGCTTGCCGAACTGCTCGCGCTCCCCGGCGTAGCGCACCGCCGCGTCGAGGGCGGCCTGGGCGATGCCGACACAGCCGGCGGCGACCGACATCCGGCCCTTGGCGAGGGCGGACATGGCGACGGAGAAGCCCTTGCCCTCGGGGCCGAGCAGCGCGCCCGCGGGGACGCGGACGTCCTCCAGGACCAGTTCGGCGGTGGCCTGGCCGCGCAGGCCGAGCTTGCCGTGGATGGCGCGGCGGGTGAGGCCGGGGGTGTCGGCGGGGACGAGGAAGGCGGAGACGCCCCGGTGGCCGGGGGCGTCTCCGGTGCGGGCGAAGAGCAGCACGACGTCGGCCCAGGTGCCGTTGGTGATGAACATCTTGCTGCCGTTGATCACGTACGTGTCGCCGTCGCGGACCGCGCGGGTGGCGAGATTCCCCGCGTCGGAGCCGGTGCCCGGCTCGGTGAGGCCGAAGCAGCCGACGGCGTCGCCGGAGGTGAGCCGGGGCAGCCAGGTCCGCTTCTGCTCCTCGTTCCCCCAGGAGGCGATGGTCTTGGTGACCAGGCCGAGGGAGACGGAGACGATGCCGCGGACCGAGGAGTCGCCGCGGCCCAGCTCCTCGGTGACAAGACAGTAGGAGAGGTGGTCGCCGCCGGAGCCGCCGTACTCCTCGGGGACGGTCAGACCGAGGAAGCCGACGGCGCCGAGCTTCTTCACGATCGACTTGTCGACGTTCTCGGCGCGGTCCCACGCGACGACGTGCGGGGTGACCTCGCGGGCGACGAAGTCCTCCGCGAGCTGCCGTACGGCCTGCTGCTCCTCGCTCAGCGCCAGATCCACCGTGCCACCTCACCGGTTTAATTACCACTGCTAGTTTTCGTGTCCACGCCTACTATGTGCGCCATGGCCCGACCGCGCAAGCCCCTCCTCAGCCGAGAACGCATCGTCGAGACGGCGGGAGCACTCGTGGACGCCGAGGGCCTCGCCGCCCTCTCGACCCGGCGGCTCGCGGCCGAGCTGGGCGTGAGCGGGCCCAGCCTCTACAACCACTTCCGCACCAAGGACGAGATCCTGGACGCGGTCGCGGACGCGGTCAGCGCGAAGGTCGACCTGTCGATGTTCGACCCGGACGACCCGCGGGACTGGCGCACGGCGCTCCACGACTGGGCGGTCTCCTACCGCGCCGCCCTCGCCGACCACCCGCAGATCGTCCCGGTCCTCGCCCAGGGCCCGGGCCGCCGCCCGGCCGGCCTGAAGGTCGCCGACGCGGTCTTCGGCGCGATGGTCCGCGCGGGCTGGCCGCCCGCCCAGGCCACGTACATCGGCGCGCTCATGCGCTACTTCGTCACCGGCTCCGCCCTCGGCTCCTTCGCCCGCGGATTCGTCGACGACGAGACCGCCTACGACCCCGCGGACTACCCCCACCTCGGCCAGGCGCACCTGCTCGCGGAGCGGCGTGAGAAGGTCGACCGGGGGGCGTTCGAGACCGGGCTGCGGGCGCTGCTCGACGGGCTGGCGCTGCAGTACGAGGCGGGGGTGCGGGGTACGTGGAGCGGGCAGACCAGGCAGGACGCGACGAGCGACTCGTAGCGGCGGTCGGGACCGGGGACGCGGACGAGGTCCGGCGCCTGCTGGAGGCGGGCGCGGACCCGGACACCGCCGGGGAGGACGGGCTGCCGGTGCTGTGCGCGGCCGTGACGGCGTACGACGCGGCGGTGACCGAGCTCCTGGTGGACCACGGAGCCGACCCGGACCGGCCGCTGCCGGACGGGACGACCCCGCTGTCGCGGGCGGTCGAGGGCGGCTCGCCCGCCGTCTTCCACGCCGCCCTGGACCGGGACCCTGGCGAGCGGCTCCCGCGGGCCGAGCGGGAACGGCTGCTCCGACTCGCCCGCGCCTGGTACGAGACGGGCGCCGAGGCCGGACTGCGGCGCCGGACGGGCGCGTCGGGGCCGGCCGAGACGGTGCGGATCCCGGACGACGAGGACGGCACCGTCGACCGGGTGTCGCTCGGCGGGCTGACCGTCCGGGCCGGGCACGGCGCGATCCTGACCTCGCTGGAACGCTTCTTCGGGGTCGAGACGCCGCCGGAGGTGCTGATGGCGCGGGCGCTCGCCGACCCGGACCCGCACCATGTGGACCGGGCGGCCGTCCTCTACCCCCTGGGTCTGCGGCACGGCCGGGAGACCTGGTCGGCGGTGCTCGCCGCCGACCACCCGTCCGAGCGCGACCGCCGGCTGTTCGCGCTCCGGCTGCTGCGGTACGCCGACGTCCTCCACATGGTGAGCGACCGGCCGTACGACCGCACGGAAGAGGCGGAACGCCTCGCCGCCTGGGCGCTCGACGAGAGCGACCCGAAGGTCCTGTGGGAGATCCTCGACCTCTACGTCGGCCTGGGGCACCCCCAGGAGGAGTCGATCGCCCTCCGGCTCGCCGGTCATCCCGACCCCGACGTCCGGGCCTCGCTGCCCGTCGCCCTCGGCGACGCCTCGGGTCTGGGCCCGAAGGCCGACCGCGCCCTGTTCGCGTTCGTCCGCGACCCCGACCCGACCGTGCGCGCGTCCACCACCGGGTGTCTCGACCACTGGCGGAGGCACGCCGCCGAGGCGGGGCGGCCCGCCGACGCCGCCCGGTTCGCCGAGACGCTGCTCGGCCTGGCCCGGGACCCCGACCCGGGCGTCCGGGGCGCGGTCGCGCAGACGCTGGCCGCGAGCCGCGACCGCTCCCCCGCCGCCGCGGACACGCTGTGGCGGCTGCTCGACGAGGAGGACCGACTGGTGCGCCTGGAGGCCGCCTACGGGCTCGCCCGGCGTCATGATCCGCGCACGGAGGAGGCGTACGAGCGGGTGGGCCGGCTCCCCTGGGACGCGTTCTCGCTCGGGGAGGACCACCGGCTGCTCGCGCTGCGTTCCTACCGGGCGGGCCGGGACGACGGTTCGGCGCCGGCCGACACATGAGTGCGGCACCCTGATCGCATGGCTCCCAAAGACCTCGCCGCCCTCGCGGCCCTCTTCGCCGACGAGACCCGCGCCGCCTTCCTCCTGGCCCTGCTCGACGGGCGGGCCTGGACGGCCGGGGAGCTGGCCCGGCACGCGCGGGTGGCGCCGTCCACCGCCAGTGAGCACCTCGGCAAGCTGGTCGCGGGCGGGGTGCTCGCCGAGGCGCGGCAGGGCAGGCACCGGTACGTACGGCTCGCCGACGCGGGGATCGCCCACCTCGTCGAGGACCTCGCCGCCCGCTCCGGGCCGGCCGTGCCCGAGGCACCGCGCGGTCTGCGGGCCGTGAGCGCCGGGCAGGCGATGGCGCGCGGACGGACCTGCTACGACCATCTCGCCGGACGGCTCGGGATCGCCGTCACGGAGGCGATGACCGAGCGCGGACTGCTGCGCCAGGACACCGGGTTCGCGCTCACCGACGCCGGGCTCGCCTGGTTCGAGGAGCTCGGCACCCCCCTCGCCCCCCAGGGGCGGCGGCCCGTCGCGCGCGGCTGTCTGGACTGGACCGAACGCAAGCCGCACCTCGCCGGGCTCGCGGGAGCGGCCCTGTGCCGACACGCGATGGACGCCGGGTGGTGCGTACGGATCGGGTCGGAGCGCGCGGTGAAGGTGACCCCGGACGGGGAGCGGGCGCTGCACGCGGCCCTGGGCATCGAGCCGGCGGCCCTGCGCTGATCCCCTCGGCGGGGCGGGCCCCGGGCGATATTGCGGTGAACGCCACGGCGGGGCGCGGGCCCCGGGCGATATTGCGGTGAACGCCGAACGGTCCGCGCCCTACGGTCGTCCCATGCCGAACCGAACCTCCCGTCTCGCGCTCGCCGCCGCCGGTGTCACCGTCGTCCTGTGGGCCTCCGCCTTCGTCTCCATCCGCAGCGCGGGGGCCGCCTACTCCCCCGGCGCCCTCGCCCTCGGACGGCTCCTCGCCGGGTCCCTCGTCCTCGTGGCCGTCCTCCTGATACGGCGCGAGGGGCTGCCGCCGCGCGCCGCCTGGCCGGGCATCGTGACCTCGGGGCTGCTGTGGTTCGGGGTGTACATGGTGGTACTGAACTGGGGCGAGCAGGAGGTCGACGCGGGCACGGCCGCGATGGTCGTCAACATCGGCCCGATCCTGATCGCCCTGCTCGGCGCCAGGTTCCTGAAGGAGGCCCTGCCGCCGCGGCTGCTCGCCGGGATGGGCGTGTCCTTCGCGGGCGCGGTGGCCGTCGGCCTGTCGATGTCCGGCTCCGGGCAGGGGCACGCCTCGGTGCTCGGCGTGGTGCTCTGTCTGCTCGCGGCGATCGCGTACGCCGGTGGTGTCGTCGCCCAGAAGCCGGCGCTGGCGCACGGCAGCGCGCTGCAGGTGACCACCTTCGGCTGTCTGGTCGGCACGGCGGCCTGTCTGCCGTTCGCCGGGCAGCTCGTCGAGGAGGCGGGCCGGGCCCCGCTGTCGGCGACCCTCAACATGGTCTATCTCGGTGTCTTCCCGACCGCCCTCGCCTTCACCACCTGGGCCTACGCCCTGGCCCGTACGACGGCGGGCCGGATGGGCGCGACGACGTACGCGGTGCCGGCCCTGGTGGTGCTGATGGCGTGGCTGGTGCTCGGCGAGCTGCCGGGGCTCCTGACGCTGGCCGGCGGCGCGCTGTGCCTGGCGGGCGTGGCGGTGTCCCGGTCCCGGCCGAAGACCCCCGCGGTGCCTTCGGCCGGGACGGCGGACGCGACCTGACGGCTCGGGCGACGGACGCGACCTGCCGTCCCGGCCGGCGGACGCGACCTGACGGCCGGGACGGACGGATCTTCCGTACGAGCCCGAGATCGCCCCCCCTAGAACACGACCAGAGCGCGGCCGCCCTTGCCCGCGAGCATGTTGTCGAAGGCGCCCGGGATGCCGTCCAGGGTGATCCGCTCGGTGACCAGGGCGCTCAGGTCGAGGCGGCCGGCGCGGATGTGCTCGGCGAGGACCGGCAGGTCCTCGGCCGGGTTCGCATTGCCGTAGACGCAGCCGGACAGGGTGCGGCCCCAGTGGAAGATCTCCAGGGCGTGGAACGTGACCTGCTGGTCCTTGCCGCCGATGCCGACGACCGTGGTGCGGCCGCCGCGCCGGGTGGAGTCCCAGGCGGTACGGATGGTGGCGGCGCGGCCGACGCACTCGACGGCCGCGTCGACGCCGTGACCGCCCGTCAGCTTGCGGATCTCCTTGGGGGTGGTCTCGGAGGCGACGACGTACTCGGTGGCCCCGGCGGCCCGGGCCAGGGCCTCCTTCTCGGGCGAGACGTCGACGGCGACGATCGTCGAGGCCCCGGCGATCCGGGCGGCCTGGAGGGTGGCGAGGCCCACCCCGCCGACGCCGAAGACGGCGACGGACTCCCCCGCCCTGACCCGGGCGGAGTGGTGGACCGCGCCCCAGCCGGTGAGGACGGCGCAGCCGAGCAGGGCGGCCTCGGTGAGCGGGACGCCGTCCGGCACGGGCAGCACGCAGTTGCCGGCGACGACGGTCTCCTCGGCGAAGGCGGCCACGTTGAGGCCGGGGTGCAGCTCGGTGCCGTCCTCGGTGCGGGCGTGCACGTTCGCGGAGCCGGTCAGCGCGTCGGCGCAGAGCCAGACCTCGCCGAGCCCGCAGTGGTGGCAGGCGCCGCAGGACGGCGCCCAGTTGAGGACGACGCCGTCGCCGGGGGCGACATGGGTGACGCCCTCGCCGACGGAGACGACGGTGCCCGCGCCCTCGTGGCCGAGGACGGCGGGGACGGGCACCCGCATGGTGCCGTTGGACAGCGACAGGTCGGAGTGGCACACGCCGGCGGCGGCGAGGCGGACGCGGACCTGGCCGGGGCCGGGCTCGGGCAGTTCGATGCCGGTGATCTCCAGGGGAGAGCCGACGGCGGGCAGGACGGCGGCGCGGATCACGCGTGGGGCTCCTTCGGTGAGTACGGCGCTCGGAGCCGCGCGGACCGGGCACCGCGGGACCGAGCGCCGCGGGGACTCAGAACTGCAGGGACTTGGTCTGGAGGTACTCGGCGAGGCCGTGCGCGCCGAGCTCGCGGCCCACGCCGGACTGCTTCCAGCCGCCGAACGGCGCCAGCGGGTTGAAGCGGCCGCCGTTGATGTCGACCTGGCCGGTCTCCATGCGTCGGGCGAAGGCGACGGCCTCCTCCGGCTCGCCCCAGACGGCGCCGGCGAGCCCGTAGACGGTGCCGTTGGCGATGGCGAGGGCGTCGGCCTCGTCCTCGTAGCGGATGATCGAGATGACCGGGCCGAAGATCTCCTCCTGGGCGATGGTCATCTCGGGGGTGACGTCGGCGAAGACGGTCGGGGCCACGTAGTAGCCGGTCTCGCGCGGGGCCTCGGGGCCGCCGGCGACGATCCGGGCGCCCTCGGCGACGCCCTGCTCGATGTAGCCGCGGACCCGGTCGCGCTGGCGGGCGTTGACCAGGGGGCCGACGCGCTCGCCGGGGACGTACTTGGTGACGGCCTCGGCGGCCAGCCGGACCGCCTCGTCGTACTGGTCGCGGTGGACCAGCATCCGGGTCCAGGCGCTGCAGGTCTGGCCGGAGTTGGACATGACGTTGGCGACGCCGACGGCGACGGCCTTGGCGAGGTCGGCGCCGGGCAGGATCACGTTGGCGGACTTGCCGCCGAGTTCGAGGGCGACCCGCTTGACCGCGCCGCCGGCGAGGGCGCCGATCCTGCGGCCGACGGCGGTGGAGCCGGTGAAGGAGACGAGGTCGACGTCGGGGTGCTCGGCGAGGGCCTGTCCGGCGACCGTGCCGAGGCCGGTGACGAGGTTGAACACGCCGGCCGGGACGCCGGCCTCGTGGACGGCCTCGGCGAAGAGCTGGGCGGTGAGCGGGGTGTCCTCGGCGGGCTTGAGGACGATCGCGCAGCCGGCGGCGAGGGCCGGGGCGACCTTGGCGACGATCTGGTGGAGCGGGTAGTTCCACGGGGTGATCGCGGCGACCACGCCGACCGGCTCGGAGTAGACGGTCGAGTTGCCGACCTTCTCCTCGAAGGGGTGGGTGGCGGCGAGTTCGGCGTAGGAGCCGGCGACGGCGATCGGCAGCCCGGTGTGCACGGCGGCGGCGAGCTGGGGCGGGGCGCCGAGCTCGGTGGTGACGGTGGCGGCTATCTCCTCGGCGCGGGCGGCGAGGGCGTCGCGCAGGGCGGTGAGCCGGGCGGCGCGCTCGGCGGGCGGGGTGGCGGCCCAGCCGGGGAAGGCGGCGCGGGCGGCCCGTACGGCGGCGTCGACGTCCTCGGCGGTGCCGGCCGGGACGTGGCCGACGACCTGCTCGGTGGCCGGGTCGATCACCGCGATCGTCTCCGGGGAGGCGGCGGGGCGCCACTCCCCGCCGATGTACATCGCGTCGTGGGCCTTCATCCGCTGTCTCTCCTCGCCTGTCGGGGCACGGGCACACCCAAACTAGCGCTGTTAGTTTTCCGGCGCCAGGCCCCTCCCGCCCGACGGAATCCCGTGCGGACTCGATACGGACCCGTACAGACCCCGTGCGGACCGATCCTCACCCGTCGGCGCCCGCCCTGTCCACGGCCCGCCCGGACGGCACCGGCGCCCGTGAACTGGCGGATTCCCCCTCGCCCGGGAGGGAGGCACGGCGGAGCGGCCGTGGCCGGCGGGCGCGCGAGGGGCGTGGTCCGCCGGGGCCGGGTCAGATCTCCCGTTCGACGCCCGTGAGATGGGCGAAGACCACGATGTTGGAGGCGTAGCCCTCCTTGGGGTCGAAGCTTCCGCCGCAGGTGAGCAGGCGCAGTTCGGGCCGGTTCGTGGCGCCGTACACCTCCTTGTCGGGGAAGGCCGACTTGGCGTACGTCCGCACCCGGTCGACCGTGAAGACGGCGACGCGGCCGTCGGCGCGGGCGATCCGGACCGTGTTGCCCGGCGAGAGCGAGTTGAGGTTGATGAAGATCGCCGGTCCGGTGCGGGTGTCGCGGTGGCCGACGACGACGGCGGTGCCGCGCTCTCCGGGCGACACGCCGTTCGCGTACCAGCCGACGATCCGGGGGTTGTCGACGGGCGGCGTGGCGAGTCGCCCGGAGGCGTCGAGGCCGAGTCCGAGCACGGGGGCCTCGATGGTGATGGCGGGGACGGCGAGGGCGGTGGGCCGGGACCGGCCCAGGGGCGCCGGCGGGGGCGGCGGCTCGGCGGCCGCCCGGGCCGCGCGACCCGAGGCGCCCCCGGTTCCGGTCCCGGCCGGGGCCGACACGCCGTGTGCGGCGGGCCCGGCGGCGAGCGCGGGGCCCGCCGGCTCCTCGCCCTGGGCCCACCAGACGCCGCCGGCGACCAGGGACACGGTCACCACGACGGTTCTGGCGAGCCGGAGGAGCCGGCGCTGCCGGCGGGTGGTGCGTCCGCGCGGGCGGCCGGGCCCGCGCGGGTGGGTCCGGTACGGGCTCCGCTCGTCCGGCGAGGAGGCCGGGAGCGAGACGGGGGCCCGGCCGGTGGGGGCCGTTCCGCGCGGGGGCAGGGACCTACGCGGCGCCATCGGTGCGGCGGCGGCGCGAACGGCGGACGAGGATCAGACCCGCGGTGCCCGCGAGACCCGCGGCGAGGGCCGATCCGACACCGAACGCGGAGCTGTCCTCGGCGGCGATGGTCTCCGCCACTCCGCCGCCGCCCGCACCGACGGGACCGTGCGGCGGCCTGCCGTTCCCACCACCGGGCCCGCCGTTGCCGTTCTCGGGGCAGTCGACCTTGAAGACCTTGTGCTTGGCCGCGTTGCTCTGCTGGCCGTCGAAGGTCCAGAAGAGCTTGTACTGACCGTCGGGGATCTTCTGGACCAGGCCGGTGGCGCCCGCGCCGTCGTCGAGGATGATCTCACCCGCCGCCGCCGAGCCGTTGACCGCGGGCTGCGGGGAGATCACCCAGTTGACCCGCTGCGCCGTGTCGAAGTTGAAGGCCGCGAGAGTGAACCGGCAGACCTTGGGGTTGTTGGCGTTGATCTCCTCCCCGGTCTGGGAGTCGTGGATCTTGACGTCGCCGTTGTCACCGGGCGCGGCGTAGGCGGCGGGCGCACCCGCCAGTGCGACGCCGCCGAGGACCAAGGCGGCGGCGGTGGAGAGCAGAGGGCGGACAGCCAGAGCGGTCATGCGGGGGTTCCTCCAGTCACGAGACGTCGGACAGATCAGCCGATAATCTGACTATCTGTTACGAAGTCGCTACCCAGTGCGCTCGCAACGCCGTACAACGCCTCGAATCCCCCGGACAGCCGCAAGCCCCGGTCGCGGAGAGCGACCGGGGCGGGCGGACGGGGCTTCGGATCCCGAATCAGATGATCCCGAAGAGGATCCCGGCCCCCAGCACCACCAGCGACGTCAGAGCCGCCCACTTCACCACGAAGCGGGTGTGGTCGCCGAACTCGACCTTCGCCATGCCGACCAGCACGTACACCGCCGGGACCAGCGGGCTCGACATGTGCAGGGCCTGACCGACGAGCGAGGCGCGGGCGATCTCCAGCGGCGACACGCCGTGCGCCGCGCCCGCCTCGGCGAGGACCGGCAGGACGCCGAAGTAGAAGCCGTCGTTCGACATGAAGTAGGTGAGCGGCAGGCTCAGCACACCGGTGACCAGGGCCATGTGCGGGCCCATGCCCTCGGGAATGGCGCCGACGAGCCAGTCGGCCATGTGCTTGACCATGCCGGTGCCGGTGAGCACGCCGGTGAAGACCGCGGCGGCGAAGACCATGCCGGCGACGTTGAGGACGTTGTCGGCGTGGGCGGCGATACGGGCCTTCTGGTCGGCCATCTGCGGGAAGTTGACGGTGAGCGCGAGCGCGGCGCCGAGCAGGAACAGCACCGGGATCGGCAGCAGCTCGAGGATCATCGCGGTGAGCAGGGCGACGGTGAGGCCGGCGTTGAACCAGTACAGCCTGGGCCGCAGGGTCGCCCGGTTGGGGTCGAGGCCCTGGAAGCCGTCCTCCTCGACCGGCGCGCCCTCGGCCGGCCCGTCACCGGCGTCCGCGCCGCCTGCACCGGGGGCGGGGGCGGAGCCCGTACGGGAGCCCGCACCGGTCCCGCCGCCGGCCTTGACCAGGACCGTCTCCGCCCGCGCCCCCGCCTGCGGCGCCAGCGCCTCGTCCAGGCTGAGATAGCCGATGCGCCGGCGCTCACGGCGCCCGAGGACGTACGCGAGGGCGAAGACGAAGAGCAGACCCACGCCGAGCGCCGGGATCATCGGCACGAAGACGTCTCCCGCGTCCAGCTTGAGCGCGGTCGCGGCGCGGGCGGTGGGGCCGCCCCAGGGCAGGGTGTTCATGACGCCGTTGGCCATGGCGGCGACACCGGTCATGACGACCAGGCTCATGCCGAGCCGCTTGTAGAGCGGGTACATCGCCGAGACCGTGATCATGAAGGTGGTCGAGCCGTCGCCGTCCAGCGAGACGATCGCGGCGAGCACCGCCGTACCGACCACGACACGCACGGGGTCGGCCTTGCAGAAGCGCAGGATGCCCCGGACGATCGGGTCGAACAGGCCGACGTCGATCATCACGCCGAAGTAGACGATCGCGAACATCAGCATCGCGGCCGTGGGCGCCAGCTTGCCGACGCCCTCGATGACGTAGTCGCCCAGCTGGGCCCCTTGTCCGACGGCGACGCAGAACAGCGCGGGAATGAGCACGAGCGCCGCGATCGGCGACATCTTCTTCATCATGATCAGGACCAGGAAGGTCGCGATCATGGCGAAGCCGAGGATGGTCAGCATGGGAGGACACCTCACGTTCACCCTTGAACTCCCGCCAGAGCGGCGGTCCGGATGACGGTAGGTGGCCCCTTCCGGCGTTAACAAGATGTTGACGCGTGAGCAATACGAGCAAAACCCCAGGTCACAGGGCCGGTGTTACGTGGACGGGGAAGCCGTTGAGGACGGCGGTGCCCGACAGGGGGTCGAGCAGCGAGCCGTCGAGCAGCTGGTTCACGTTGACCCCGGGCCGGCCGGAGGCGACCCCGAGCCGGGTGCCGGGGCGGTCGTGGCCCCAGCCGTGCGGGAGGCTCACGACACCCGGCCGCACGGTGTCGGTGATCTCCACCTCGGCCTCCAGCTCGCCGCCCTCCCCCTTGATCCGGGCTGCGGCCCCGGCCTCGAGACCGAGCCGGGCCGCGTCCTCGGGGTGGACCTGGAGGGTGCAGCGGTTGGAGCCGCCGCCGAGGGCGGGGATGTTGTGCAGCCAGCTGTTGTTGGAGCGCAGATGGCGCCGCCCGACGAGCCGGAGGGTGCCCGGGTCGGCCAGGGAGCCGAGCGCGGCACGCAGTCGGGGCAGGTCGGCGGCGATCGGCGCGGGCAGCAGCTCGATCCGGCCGCTGCGGGTCTTGAGCAGGCCGGGCAGGCGCGGCCGGAGCGGGCCGAGGTCGATGCCGTGCGGGGCCGCGCGCAGGGCGTCGAGGGTGAGCCCGTGGGAGCGTGCGTACGGTCCGAGGCGCAGCATCAGGTCCAGGCGCCGCTCCGGCCCGGTGGTGCCGGTGAGGCGCGCGGCGACGGCCCGGGGATCCTCGCCGTAGAGGGGCGAGTGCTCCTGGGTCACGGCCTTGGCGAGGGTGGTGTCGACGGCGAGCTCGTCGACGGCCGAGGGCGGGGCGCCGTGCATGCCGGAGACGGCGAGGACGAGGCGGGCGTGGATCTCGCACTCGTCCATGCGGCCGGGCTCCAGGGGCACGGCGGCGGGGGTGTGGCGCACCTGGTTGCGGACGGCGAAGCCGTTGAAGGCGAAGTCGAAGTGGGCGCTCTGCGAGGGCGGCGGCGGAGGCAGGACGACGTGGGCGTGCCGGGTGGTCTCGTTGAGGTACGGGTCGACGGCGACCATGAAGTCGAGGGAGCCCAGGGCCGCGTCGAGGCGCCGCCCGTCGGGGGCGGACAGGACGGGGTTGGCGGCGATGGTGACGACGGCCCGGATGCGGCCCTCCCCCGGGGTGTCGATCTCCTCGGCGAGGGCGGCGAGCGGGAGTTCGCCCTTGGCCTCGGGGTGGCCGGAGACGCGGCTGGTCCAGCGGCCGAGCGCGAAGCCCTTGCCGGGGCCGGCCGGGCGGGGCGCGGGGGCGGTCGCGGAGAGCGGGAAGAGGGCACCGCCGGGCCGGTCGAGGTTGCCGGTGAGGACGTTGAGGACGTCGACGAGCCAGTTGCCGAGGGTGCCGTACGCGACGGTGGAGGAGCCCATGCGTCCGTAGACGGCGGCGGTGGGGGCGGCGGCCAGTTCGCGGGCGGTGGCACGGATGGCCTCGGCGTCCAGGTCGCAGTCGGCGGCGACCGCCTCCGGGCTGAACTCCCTTACCGCCTCGCGGACTTCGCCGACCCCTTCGACATGGGCGGCGAGGGGGCCGAGGTCGGTCAGGTCCTCCTGGAAGAGGGTGTGGACGAGCGCGGCGAGGAAGAGGGCGTCGGTGCCGGGCCGCAGGGCGAGGTGGCGGTCGGCGAGCCGGGCGGTGCGGGTGCGGCGCGGATCGACGACGGTGAGGGTTCCGCCGCGCCGGCGCAGCGCCTTGAGGCGGCCGGGGAAGTCGGGGGCGGTGCACAGACTGCCGTTGGATTCCAGCGGGTTGGCGCCGAGCATCAGCAGGTGGTCGGTGCGGTCGAGGTCGGGCACCGGGATGGCGAAGGCGTCGCCGAAGAGCAGCCCGCTGGAGACGTGCTTGGGCATCTGGTCGACCGTGGAGGCGGTGAAGAGGTTGCGGGTGCCCAGGGCGCCGATGAGCAGCGGCGGGTAGAGGGCGCCGGCGACGGTGTGGACGTTCGGGTTGCCGAGGACGACGCCGACGGCGTTCGGGCCGTGCTCCTCGATCAGCGGGCGGACGCGGGCGGCTATCCGGTCGAAGGCCTCCTCCCAGGTCGCCTCGCGCAGGACGCCGTTCTCGCGGACGAGGGGGCCGGTGAGCCGGTCGGGGTCGGCGTCGATCTCGGGGAAGGCGGCGCCCTTGGGGCAGATGAAGCCCCGGCTGAAGACGTCGTCCCGGTCGCCCCGGGCGGCGGTGACCCGGCCGTCGTCGACGGTGAGGGTCAGTCCGCAGGTCGCTTCGCACAGGGGGCAGATGCGCGGGGCGGTGGACGGGGCGGAGGACATGCGGTCTCCCAGGGGCGGCGGCGATGGCGCGCGGGCAAGCGCGAGCATACCGACCGGTAGGGAGGTGGGCCAGGGGCAAGGGCTTCAAGGCTTCGGACGGGAGCCCTTACCCGAGGGAGGGCGCGAGGTAGGCGTGGAGGAGGGCGCGGGTCTCGGCGATGAGCGCGGGGTCGCCGGCCGGGTCGGCGCGGAAGGCGAGGCGGAGGAGGGCGTCGGTGGCCTCGACGCAGACGAGGACCTTGCGGAGCAGGGTCTCGTCGGCGGGGCGGTCGAGGGGTGCGGCGAGCAGGCCGCAGATGCGCTCGGCGACCCGGCGGTTGGGGTCCTCGTCGCCGGTCTCGCCCGGGGGCGGGGCCTGGGCGGGGATGCCGAAGTCGACGAGGGCGAAGCCGGGCACGGTCCGCTTCATGGCGATGTACGCGTCGAGGACGGTGTCGATGGCGCCGGGGGCGTCGACGGCCGGGAGCGCGGCGAGCCCGGCGGTGATGCGGGCGGCGTAGCTGTCGAGGTTGCGGTGGGCGAGGGCGGCGGCCATGGCCCGCTTGTTGCCGAAGAAGCGGTAGACGGAGCCGATGGGGACTCCGGCGCGGGCGGCGACGGCGCGGGTGCTCAGCTGCTCGTATCCGGTCTCGTCGAGGAGTTCGGCGCAGGCGTCGAGGATACGGGCGAGGCGTGCGGCGCTGCGCTGCTGGACGGGTGCGCGGCGGAGCAGCGGGGCCTGACCCGCGGCGGGCGAGGGCTTCGGGGTGGGCTGGGGCACGGGAACCATCATGCCGTTCCGGTGGACGTCAGGCGATCAGCAGGCCGATGCCGCCGAGGGTGTACGCGAGCATCAGCGCGAACAGCGGGAGTTGACCGGCGACGGCACGGTCGGGCGGGAAGAGGCGGACGGAGCGGTCGTGCGCGGCGATGACGCCGAGGACGTGGCCGGTGACGACGGCCGTGACCTGGAGGGTGGCGAGCGCGCCGGGGCTCAGTGGTGGGGCGGGTGAGGGGGCGTTGTCAGTGCCCACTGCCATGATGACGGTGCGTGGTCCTTCGGTCACGAGGAGTGTGAAGTAGTGGGCGACGAGATAGCCGAGGGCGATGGGGAGGAGGGAGTGGGCGAAGGAGGCGAGCGGGGTGGTGAGTTCGCGGTCGAGCAGGCGCAGGGCGCCGGCGCACAGGCCGTAGAGCGCGGCGACGAGGGCGACGGCGGTGAGCAGGCCGAGCGTGGCGGTGGCGGTGCGGCCGAGGGGTGAGGTCTGGAGGGTGGTGAGCCAGCGGGGGTGGTCGGAGAGTCCGTCGTACGCGGTGGAGCCGAGCAGGACGCAGACGGTGGCGACGAGGCCGGGCCGGGGCGGGGTGGCGTCGAGACCGTCGAAGGGGGAGCGCACGACGAGGCGGCCGTCGGCGCGGCGGCCGAGCGGGGAGAGCCGGGCGAGGAGGGAGGAGTAGACCTCGAAGGGGTCGGCCTGGTCGAACCAGGCGGCCCCGTGGCGGGCGGCGCCGAGGAGTTGGACCGTGGCGTGGACGGCGAGGGCGGTCAGGAGGACGGGGGTGGTGGTGTGGGCGGGGGCGGCGAGTTCGAGCCAGGTGAAGAGGAGGAGTCCGGCGGCGGCGGGCCGGGTGCCGAGCCGGGCGGGGACCGGGCGGGGCGGGCGCCGGGCGGGGAGCAGGGCGTGCAGGGTGCGCAGGGGGTTGAGGAGCCGCCAGACGGGACCGAGGAGGAGGGAGGCGGGGACGAGGCCGACCCAGAGCAGCACGTAGACGGCGCCGGGGGCGGGGTTGCGGTCGGGGTCGTCGGGGCCGAGGAGGAGGTGCAGGACGAGGGCGGTCCCGGCGGCGGCGCCGAGCAGCCGGAGGGCGGCGCGGGTGACCGGGGCGTCGGCGAGGCGCTGGAGGGCGGCGGGCAGGGGGCGGCCTGCCCGGTCGCCGCGGAAGCGGGAGGTGGACCAGAGCAGGCCGAGGGAGAGGAAGGAGACGAAGAGCGCGGCGAAGGCGCCGGCGTAGGCGTAGAAGGGCGAGAGGGGCAGGTCGTGCTGGGCGCCGACGCCGTGGGCGAGGGTCAGCGCCGGCGAGTGGTCGCCGAGGCCGGTCATCGGACGACGAGTTGGGTCAGCACGAGTCCGGACCCGTGGGTCTCGACGTCGAAGAGGCCGGTGCGGTCGGCGGTGAGGGTGAGGGTGGCCGCTCGGCCGGGAGACAGGGCCGCCTCACGGTCGTAGCCGTGGACGTGGAGGGTGTCGGCGCGGTCGGCGGTGACCTGGAGGGTGAGACGTTCGCCCTTCTTCAGTTCGACCCGGGAGGGGGGTGGTTGTACGGAGTGTCCGCGGATGGTGATCGTGAGGGTGCGGCCGGTCGGCTCGGTGGGAGCTCCGGTGGCGGCCGCGGGGGCCCCGAGGCGGATCGTGGCCTCGACGGGACGGCCGGCGACGGCCCAGGCGGTGTGGTCGTCGGCGTGGAGCCGGACGGTGAGGGTGCGTGCGCCGGCCGGGACGTGCGCCCAGGGGGCGTAGGCACGGGCGGTCTCGCGGCCGTCGAGGTGGAGGCGGGCGTGGCCCCGGCCGGGGAGGGCGGCGCCGCCGGTGCTGTCGGGGGTGAAGCGGAACCTCTCCACCACCAGGTGGACGTTCCAGCCGCCCTCGCTGTCGGGGCGGGCCTCGATCCGCACGGTCGGCGCCCCGGCGGCGGGCACCTCCCGCAGCCGGTGCCCGGAGCCGTCCTGGGTGGTCAGCAGGGTGCCGTTGCCGCCGGTGGCCTCCTGGTGGCCGGTGCCGGGCTTGTGGTGGGTGGTCGGTCGCCCGCCGCAGCCGGTGGCCGTCACGGCACCCAGGACCAGGACGAGGAGCGCGACGACCGCGCGGGGCGGGGGGCGCCGGTTCACGCGGCGCCGCCCGTGGGGGCCGGGGCGGGGGCGGGCGTCGGGCCGGCGTCACCGGCTTCTCCTCCACCGGGCCCGACCTCACCGCCACCGGGCCCGACCTCACCGCCACCGGGCCCGACCTCACCGCCACCGGGCCCGACTTCGCCGCCACCGGGCCCGACTTCGCCGCCGTCGGGTTCGGGGCGGCGGGCGCCCGAGACGATCACCGCCCACAGGACCCAGGCGACGGCGAGCAGGGCGCGGGTCCAGGCCGGGCTCAGCGGGATCCAGGGGATCATGAGGACCGCCTTGTCGAAGGCGTCGAGGAGGGTGAGGGCGCCGAGGACGAGGGTCGTCCACGCGAAGGCCGGCCGGCGGGGGCGCGCGGCGCGCAGGGCCACGCCGAGGGCGGTCCACCACAGGCCGGTGAGCAGCAGCGCCAGGGCCGGGACGAGGGTCGGGGTGAGGGCGAGGGTCGAGCCGGCGACGTCGAGGGCAAGGCCGGCGAGACCCGCCGCGGTCGCCACGGCGGCGAGGCGGCTGCCGCGCAGCCGGCGCCGCCACAGGACGGTGCCGACGAGGGCGAGAACGGCCGCGGCGCCCAGGGCGAGCTGGGTCTCGACGCGCTGGATGCCGCGCGCGCCGTACCAGTCGCAGCCCGCGGGCAGGCGGCGGGCCTGGACGTCGTAGTCGGCGCAGACGAGGAGGTGGGCGAGTTTGGCGGGCTCGCCGACGAGGCGGCGGGTGTCGCCGGAGACCTCGCCGCGGCGCGCGCCGCAGTCGGGCAGGGCGTAGGGGGTGGTGGCGCCGGAGTCGGACTGCCAGCAGTTGCCGCTGCCCTGGCCGTCCCACCACACGGCGGTGCGGTTGGGGCGGGAGGCGCCTGAGCGGTCGACGCCGAGGTGGTTCCCGGCGTAGCGGTTGTGGTGGGAGGTGTCGGTCTGCTTGCCCCACGCCGACTCGCCGCGGATGAAGGCGGGGACGGCGCTGAGGAAGAAGGCGGCGCGGCGGTGGCCGTAGATCCAGTTGTCCTCGTAGAGGTTCCAGTTGCCGCCGGCGGTGATGATGCCGGTGCCGGGCGGCATGGAGATCTGCGGGCAGACGACGCCCTGTTCGTAGCCGCGCTCGGCGGGCGGCCTGGCGCAGGTGCCGTCGGCGACGTGCCGGTAGTAGTCCTGGTTGTTGTCGTGGATCAGGTTCCGCTCGAAGCGGGCGTGGTTCTGCGGGAGTCCGGGGTGGCCGGGGAAGGCGGAGTCCATGGAGGCGCCGCCCATGTTGTGGTCGAACTCGTTGTCGTGGACGTGGACGGAGTCTCCGGCGGTGCCGCTGTAGCCGACCATGTTGTGGTGGCTGCGGCAGCCGGTGATCTCGATGGAGTAGCGGGGGACGTCGTAGCCGCGGCCGTCGTTGATGTTCGAGGCCGAGCCGGGGTAGATGCCCGAGTCGCCGTTGCCGTAGGACTCGCAGTTCTTGTACAGGCCGTGGTCGGAGGCGAAGGTGAGGAAGCCGTACTCGTCGTTCCAGCGGGTGAGGACGTCGTCGATGACGAAGCCGTCGCCGGCGAGGACGTAGAGGGAGTTGAACGTGGTGCGCTGGGCGGTGAGGTTGCGGAAGTAGACGCCGTCGGAGCGGTCGGCGCGGATCGCGTTGAGCTTGGTGTATCCGGCGTCGATGACGACGTCGAGGCGGGAGGCTCCGGTGCCCTCGATCTGGAGGTCCTTCTTGCCGAGGATCGCGACCAGGTTCTGGTTGTGGGGGCACTGCTCCTGCTGCTCGTAGCTGAGGACCTGGTAGCCGAAGGACGAGGTGGGTGCCTTCAGCGAGGCGCAGGCGCCGGTCGGCGCGGGCCGGGAGGGCTCCTCCTCGTAGAGGCCGGGCAGGATCGCGATGGTCATGCCGGGCCGGTCGACCGCGTCGACGGCCTGCTGGAGGTGGCGGTGGCCGCCGCGCAGGCAGCGGTCGAGGAGGGCGAGGTTGCGGGCCTTGAGCTCGGCCGGGAAGCCCGCGATCCGGCGGGCGAAGCCGGCCCGGTCGTCCTTGCAGACGAGCAGGTCGGGCTCCCCCGTGCGCAGCACGGGAACGCTGCCCGTGCCGTCGGGGAAGGTGACGGGCCGCTCCTCGTGCGCCTGGGCGGCGGGGGCGGTGGACAGGGCCGCGGCGAGCGCCGCGAGCACGACCGAGAGCGCGAGAACGAACCGTCGGGTCCATGACATGCGCGTGAGAGTAGAGCAATGTTCATGTTTTGGAACCCCCCGTGCGCCCACCCCGTCCAAGAAAGCCCGGCAAAGCCCCGGCCCGGCCCCGTTGACGCGGGCGGGAGCGGAATCCTACGGTCATGCATAGGATTGTTGTGAGCGTCAGGACAGGAGCAGGCGATGAACGCGGAACAGGCGAGGAAGACGGCCGAAGCGCTGACCTACAGCACGGGTTTCGGCAACGAGCACAGCTCCGAGGCCGTCCCCGGGGCCCTCCCGGAGGGCCGGAACTCGCCGCAGCGCGCGCCGCTCGGCCTCTACGCGGAGCAGCTCAGCGGCAGCGCCTTCACCGAGCCGCGGGCGCACAACCGGCGGTCGTGGCTCTACCGGATCCGCCCCTCGGCCGCGCATCCCCCCTTCACCCGGATCGACAACGGCGCCCTGCGCAGCGCGCCCTTCACCGAGACCGTGCCCGACCCGAACCGGCTGCGCTGGAACCCGCTGCCGGAGCCGGCCCCCGGCACGGACTGGCTGGCCGGCCTGTGGACCCTCGGCGGCAACGGCGACGCCGGCCAGCGGGCCGGCATGGCCGTGCACCTCTACCACGCGAACGCGTCCATGGAGCGGGTCTTCAGCGACGCCGACGGCGAGCTGCTGATCGTCCCCGAGCGCGGCGGCCTTCTGCTGCGCACCGAGCTCGGCGACCTCGCGGCCGGCCCGGGCGAGGTCGCGCTGATCCCGCGCGGGGTGCGCTTCCGCGTCGAGCTCCTGGACTCCACCGCCCGCGGTTACGTCTGCGAGAACTACGGGGCGCCGTTCCAGCTGCCCGACCTGGGCCCGATCGGCGCCAACGGTCTGGCCAACGCCCGCGACTTCCGGGCACCGGTCGCCGCGTACGAGGACGTCGAGGGCCCGGTCGAGGTGGTCAACAAGTACGGCGGCAACCTCTGGTCCGCGACCTACGGCCACTCGCCGCTGGACGTCGTCGCCTGGCACGGCAACCACACCCCTTACGTCTACGACCTGCGCCGCTTCAACGTCATCGGGACGATCTCCTACGACCACCCGGACCCGTCGATCTTCACGGTGCTGACCTCGCCCTCGGACACCCCCGGTCTCGCCGGCGTCGACTTCGTCGTCTTCGCCCCGCGCTGGCTGGTCGGCGAGGACACCTTCCGGCCGCCGTACTTCCACCGCAATGTGATGAGCGAGTACATGGGCCTGATCGAGGGCGCCTACGACGCCAAGGCGGAGGGCTTCGTGCCCGGCGGCGGCTCGCTGCACAACATGATGTCCGCGCACGGCCCCGACCGGGAGACCTTCGACAAGGCCAGCGCCGCCGAGCTGAAGCCGCAGAAGATCGACGACGGCCTCGCCTTCATGTTCGAGACCCGCTGGCCGGTCACCGCCACCGCCCAGGCGGCCGGCGCCGACCACCTGCAGCGCGGCTACGACGACGTATGGCAGGGTCTTGAGCGCCACTTCCGGCCGTAAACAGCCGTGACATCCGGCCGGGTGTCTCATAGTCGTCGTTGGAGAGAGCCGTGACCGCCTTCGCTCCCGACTCGCTGGTCCTGAACCGGAAGCTGCCGCTCTGGTATCAGGTCTCGCAGTCGCTGCGTGCCTCCATACTGGGCCGCACCCCCGACGCCTCGCTGCGGCTGCCCACCGAGGAGCAGCTCGCCGCGCACTACGGCGTCAGCGTGCTGACCATGCGCCAGGCCCTCAAGGAGCTGGAGGAGGAGGGCCTGATCAGCAGGCACCGGCGGCGCGGCACCTTCATCGAGCCGGGCGCCCGGCGCTCCACCCCGCGCCGGCTGCTCGGCTCGATCGACGCGATCGTGGCCCAGCAGTCCGGCGAGCGGACCACCGTGCTCGGCCACGGCACCGAGCCGGTCCCCGGCGAGATCGCCGAGTATTTCCCCGGCACCGCGGAGGTCGCCGTCTTCCGCCGGCTGCGCGCCGACGGCGAGAGCGGCGAGCCCACCAACTGGGCGGAGAACGCGGTGCTCCCCGAGGTCGCCGCCGGCATCGACCCGGCCGACCTGGAGCGCTGGCCCATGACGAAGGTGCTGCGGGACGTGGTCGGCGTCCGCATCAGCCGCATCACCGACACCGTCGAGGCCCGCCTCGCCGACCCGGAGACGGCCGCCCTGCTCGACGTGCCGCTGCTGTCTCCGATCCTGCACTACACGGGTGTGACCTACGACGACGACGGCCGGGTCGTCGACGTGGCCCGCATCCGCTACCGCGGCGACCGCTTCTCCTTCACGGTCACGGTGGAGGCCCAGTAGCGAGACACCCCGTGGTCGCCCTTCGTTAGCATGCGGGGCGTGACGCGAGCCCCTGGACCGGACGCACCCACGGACGACGTGCCGCTGCTGGACGACCTCATGCCGTGGTCGGTGGCGCCGCTGCGGCTGGGCCGCTCCTGGATCGTGGCCCCGGACCGGCGCACGCTCAGGGCGCGCTGGGACCGGCTGGTGGCGGCGGAGGGGGCGGAGCGGGAGGCGCTGTTCCGGGCGAGCCGGGCGCGGACGCCCGCGAGTTCGGTGGCGGCGCTGCCCGGGCAGCGGACCGGCACCGTGCGACTCGCGCGGGAGACCGGGCCCTGTCCGGAGCCGGTGCGGCTCGCGCACGGGCCGTTCGACGAGCAGTGGCTGCTGCCGGACCACCGGCTGATCGACGCCGCCCGGCCCGAGCTGTGGCGGGTCGCCGACGACCACCAGCTCTTCGCCGTCGAGCAGGGGTACGTGCCGGGCGCGGCCGGTCCCGCGCTGTTGGTGACGGCCGTGTTGCCCGACGGCCGCTCCCCCGCCGGCCGCCCCGGCCGCATCCGTCCGCTGTTCCGCCGCCCCGGCGGCCGGGAGCCGAACCTCGCGCCCGGGCTGCTGCCGCTGCTCACCGCGCGGTACGGACACGAGGTCGCCGCCCCGGACGTGCTGGCCTGGACGGTGGCGGCGGCACTCCCCTCCCCCGCCGGCTGCCGGGTGCCGCTGCCCGAGGACCCGGCGGTGTGGGCGCAGGGCGTGGCGCTGGGACGGGAGCTCATGGCGGTGCAGCTGCGCGGGGCCCGGGGCGGCGAGCGGCCCCGGTTGCCCGGTGGCCGCAGGCCCTATGTGCGGGAGGCGATCCCGGCGCGGCCGGCGGTGCTCGCGTACGACGCGGAGGAGGAGGTCCTGAGCCTGGGCGAGGGCCGCGTCTCCCCCGTGCCGGAGAGCGCCTGGGACTTCGAGGTGGGCGGCGCGCGGATGCTGGAGCAGTGGTTCGCGCACCGGACGGCCCCGGCCGAGCCGGGCACGCTCGAGGCGATCGGGCCGGCCGCCTGGCCGCAGGAGTGGACCTCGGAGCTGCTGGAGCTGATCACGGTGCTGGCCCTGCTCGCCGGTCGCGCGCCGGAGTGCGCGGCGCTCGCGGCGCGCGCGGGAGCGGCCGGGTTGGGCCGGAGCGCGCTGCGGGAGGCGGGGGTGCTGCCGGTGCCGGACGGGGCCCGCCGGCCCGCGTCCGTACTGGACCACCAGGAGGAGGGGCCGGAGGGGCAGTTCGCGCTGTTGTAGCGGGGCGCAGCTCAGCTCTTCACGAAGGAGTCGAGGACGCGGTCGACCGTCCGCGCGAAGACGTCCTCCGCGTCGGGCGGCGGGGCGGCCTCGGTGAAGACGGCCGTCAGATGCGGATAGGCGCCGGTGGCCAGGCGGCTCGCCAGATAGGCCTGGCGTACGGCCTGCTCGCGCTCCTCGGACCAGGGCAGCGAGCGGGCCCGTTCGGCGAGGGCGAGTTCGTTGGCCACGAGGGTCATCACCGTGCCGTTGACCGTGGCGATGAGCTCCATCTTGGTGCCGCCCGGCAGGTCGAGCCCGTCGAGGCACTCCAGGCAGTGCTCCAGGAAGCGCAGGGCGTTGGGCCCGAAGGCGTAGCCGGTGGTCATCAGCCGGATCACCCACGGGTGGCGGCGCAGGATCTCCCGGGCCTCGCGGGCCACGGCCCTCATGTCGGCCCGCCAGTCGCCGCTGGGCCCGCCGCCGAGCTCGTACTCGCCGCTGACCCGGTCGACCATCAGCTCGTACAGGTCCTCCTTGCGCGGCACGTAGTTGTACAGCGACATGGTGCCGCAGCCGAGTTCGGCGGCGATCCGGCGCATGGAGACGGCGTCGATGCCGTCGGCGTCGGCGATGCGGACGGCCGCGTCCGTGATGTCCCCCCGGCTGTAGGCCGGTTTCGGGCCGCGGCCCGTGCGCTCGGGGCGCGCCCAGATCACTTCGGGTTCGGCCGCTCGGCCCGCCATCTCATCACCTCGTCGTCCCCATCGTAGTGAGGCCCGGCACACCACCTGGTTACGTACACCGTACGTAGTGCGCTAGGGTCGCCGCATGACGACTACGTACGCTGTACTTAGTGAGGGTCTGCAGAAGCGGTACGGGGAGGTCCACGCGCTGCGCGGGCTCGACCTCGCCGTTCCCGAGGGCACGGTCTGCGGTGTCCTCGGCCCCAACGGGGCCGGAAAGACCACCGCCGTCCGGGTGCTCACCACCCTCGTCTCCCCCGACTCCGGCAGCGCCCTGGTCGCCGGCCGCGACGTGGTGCGCGATCCGGCGGGGGTGCGCCGGCGGATCGCGGTCACCGGGCAGTACGCCTCCGTCGACGGCGACCTGACCGGCGCCGAGAACCTGCGGCTCTTCGCCCGGCTGCTGCGCGCCCCGCGCTCCCGCGCCGACGAGCTCCTGGAGCGGTTCGGGCTCACCGAGGCCGCCGGCCGGCCCGCCCGCACCTACTCCGGCGGCATGCGCCGCCGCCTCGACCTGGCCGCGAGCCTGCTCGTCCGGCCGAGCGTGCTCTTCCTGGACGAACCCACCACCGGGCTCGATCCGCACAGCAGGGGCGAGATCTGGGACGTCGTACGGGGGTTGGCGTCCCAGGGCACGACCGTGCTGCTGACCACGCAGTATCTGGAGGAGGCCGATCGGCTCGCCGACGAGGTCGTCCTCGTCGACGGGGGCCGGGCCGCCCACCGAGGTACCCCGGCCGAACTGAAGGCGCTGATCGGCAGCTACGCCCAGGTCGTGGTCGCCCACGCCTCGTTCCTCCAGGAGGCGGCCGCCGTGCTCGACCGGCTCACCGGCTCCGCACCGGTCCTGGACGCCGGGCACCGCACGGTCGGCGCGGTCACCACGGACCCGACGCTCACCCTGCCCCGGATCGTGCGGGAGGTCGACGCGGCCGGGATCCCCCTGGTCGACGCCTCTCTCCGGCCGCCCACCCTCGACGAGGTGTTCCTGCGCCTCACCGGCCGCGCGCCCCGTCCCGCCCCCGCCCCGGAGGTCGCCGCATGAGCACCCTCGTCCACGACGGCACCGCGATCCTGGGCCGGCATCTCCTGCGGATCCGGCACGCCCCGGCGATCACGGTCATGACGCAGACCATGCCGATCGTCTTCCTGCTCTTCTTCGGGTACGTCTTCGGCGGCGCCCTCGCCATGCCGGGCGCCGACTACCGGGCCTATCTGGTGCCGGGCATGCTGGTGGCGACAGCCGCGAACGGTGTGATGACGGGCATGTTCCAGGCGGCCCAGGACACCCACCGGGGGGTGACGGACCGGCTGCGGACGATGCCGGTGAGCCGGGCGGCGGTGCCGCTCGGGCAGGCCCTCGCCGATCTGGTGACCAGCACGGCGGGCATGGTCCCGCTGCTGCTCGTCGGGCTCGCGATGGGCTGGCGGATCGAGGGCACGGCCGTGGAGGCGCTGGCCGCCGTCGGACTGCTGCTGCTGTTCCGCTTCGCCGCGACCTGGGTGGGCATCCTGCTCGGGCTCGCCTCGCGCAGCGAGGAGGCGGCGGGCCAGCTGGGCAGCGCCACCTTCATGCTGCCGCTGCTCTCCAACGCGTACATCCCGACCGACGGGATGCCGGGCTGGCTGCGCACGGTCGCGGAGTGGAACCCGATCTCGGCGGTGACGACCGCCGTGCGCGAGCTGTGCGGGAACGCGTCCGTGCCGGCGGACGCGGCCTGGCCGGTGGCGCACCCGGTGGCCGGGGCGCTGCTCTGGTCCCTGGCGCTGATCGCGCTGTGTGCTCCGGTGGCCGTCAGGCGCTACGCCCGCACCTGACGCGACTGACGCACCTGACGCCCCGGTGACGCACCGGACGGTCCGACGACCGGGGCGGCCGGGGCGCTCCGGACAGGAAGAGGCGCCGGACGGGCGGGGACACGTCCGGCGGTGCGGTCAGGAGCGGGCCGTGGGCCGAGCGGGTGCGGGCGGGAGGGGTGCGTCGGGATACGCGGATGCCCGCCCCGGACGGCCCGTCAGCCGTGGTTGCCGAACAGCGAGCGGCGCAGTCGGCGCAGCGGGGCGAAGAGCGAGACCCGCGAGCTGCGGCTGCGGTGACCGTGCACCGGCACCTCGCGCGTACGCGTCGTCAGTTCCCGCATGAGCAGCGTCGCCTCGGCCGCCTCGCGCTGGGGCACGGCGGGACCGCCGAGCACCGCGAGATGGCGGTCGAGTCGCGAACTGGTCGCGCTGCTCCCGCAGGTGATGGCAGGCACACGCGGCCTGCTGCGCATCGTTATCTGTTCCATGTCACTCCCCACCCGTACGAGGGCACCCGGCCCGGGCAGGTTAACCCTATCGCTCCGCTACGACACCCGTGTATTCCGGCCGCAGGATTCACCGCTGGTGTACGGGGGTTGACGATCACTGTCCGAATCCGTCTGCTTCCAGGGAGAGTTGGACAACGATCGAACACCTGTCGAACCGTCACGAACCATCCTGCACGCACGGCCGCCACCAGCGGGCCTTCGACCGGGTGTGATCTCCGCCACCAAAATCGGCGGGGCTCGGTTACCGTGGAGTGATGACGCTCATCGCGGGTCGCTACCGGCTTCTCGACGTGCTCGGCGAGGGCGGTATGGGGACCGTCTGGCGCGCCCGGGACGAGCTCCTGGGCCGGGAGGTCGCGGTCAAGGAGGTCCGCGCGCCGGCCGGGCTCCCGACCGAGGACCGCGATCGGCTGTACGCCCGCCTGGAGCGGGAGGCCAGGTCCGCCGCCCGGATCGCCCACCGCAACGTCGTCACCGTCTACGACGTGGCCCTGGACGACGGCCGCCCCTGGATCGTGATGGAGCTGGTCCGCGGTCTGACGCTGGCCGAGACGATGGAGGCGGAGGGTCCGCTGCCGCCTCGGCGGGCGGCGCACGTGGGCGCCGAGGTGCTCGCCGCGCTGCGGGCCGCGCACGCGGCGGGGGTGCTGCACCGGGACGTGAAACCGGCCAACGTCCTGCTGTCCAACGACGGCCGGGTGGTGCTCACCGACTTCGGGATCGCGGCCGTCGCGGGGACCTCGCCGCTCACCATGACCGGCGAGCTCATCGGCTCGCCCGAGTACCTCGCGCCCGAACGTGCGCTGGGGCGCACGCCGGGGCCCGCGGCCGACCTCTGGTCCCTCGGCGTGCTTCTGTACGCCGCCGTCGAGGGCGTCTCGCCGTTCCGCCGGGAGACCGCGCTCGACACCCTGCGGACGGTGGTGGACGAGGAACCCGCGCCGCCCGAGCACGCGGGGCCGCTGGCGCCGGTGATCGAGGGGCTGTTGCGCAAGGACCCGGAGCAGCGGCTTCCGGCGGAGACGGCGGAGGAGGAGCTGCGGCTGGTAGGAGCGGGCGGCACTCCGCGCACCGAGCCGCTGACGGCCCCGCTCCACGCGCCCCCGCCCGTCGGCTCCTGGGAGGAAGGCTACGCGGGGCCCGCCGGCTCCGGGGCGACGGCTCCGCTGCCCGCGGCGGGGCCCGAGCCGGAGCCCGAGCCCCGGTCCCGGAGGAGGGGCGGGCTGCTCGCCGCCCTCGCCGCGCTGCTGCTGCTAACGGGCGCCCTGACGTACGCGGCGCTGCGGGACACCGACCCGGACGGGACGCCGACCGTGCCGCCGGTCACGACGAGCGCGCCGACGGCCACGGGGCCCACGACTCCCCCGCCCACGACGGCGACGGCGACGACCGCCTCGCCGAGCCCGACGACGACTCCGCCGGTGTCGGTGCTGCTGTTCGTCCGGGCGGTGCGGGAGAGCTACGAGGGCGCCTGTCCGCCTTCGGAGGAGCAGGCGCCCTTGTTCACCGCGACGGTCACGGTGGACCGGACGCCGGCCACCGTCTCGTACCGCTGGGTGACGGAGAGCGGTGAGGGCACGGACCAGGGGTGGCAGACGCTGGAGTTCCCGGAGGGCGGGCCCACCGAGCAGCAGGTGCCGCGCACGCAGTCGGACTACGGGGCGGGCGCGGACGTGAGCGACCGGATCCGGCTGGAGGCCCGTGAGCCGGTCGCCCGGCAGTCCAACTGGGTGGCGTTCTCGGTGACCTGTGAGGAGACGGCCCCGCCGTCGACCCCGCCGTCTTCGGCGACGCCGTCGGACGGGACCGTCTCCCCGGGCCCGGGCGGGGGCCCGGCTACGCGCCGTCCGCCGCGTTGAACGGCGGCAGGTAGCCGCCGGACTGTCCGGCGGCGGTGGGGTGGTACGACTCGCCGATGTTGAGCCAGTTGACGCTGTGCAGCCACGCCGCGCCGGAGCAGATCTCGTGGCCGGTGAAGGCGGAGACGACGCTCGCGAAGGTGTAGCCGTGGTCGGCGGCGCGCTTGGCGGTGGCCGCGTTGAGGTAGTCGGAGGCGTCGTTGATGGCGCGCCGCTCGTTCTCGCTCAGGCCGGCGACGCAGCTGCCGTCGAGCTTGTAGAAGCGGGGGTAGCCGAGCACGACGACACGGGCGTTGGGGGCCTTGCTGCGGATGGCCGAGTAGACGGAGTCGAGCTTGCCGGGCAGGGTGGAGTCCACGTACGCCTTGGCCTGATTGATTCGGCTGATGCAGGCGGATTCGGACTGGGTGACGCAGGTGGTCATGACGTCCGCGAAACCGGCGTCGTTGCCGCCGACGGTGAGAGAGACCAGGTCGGTGGCGGTGGAGAGCGGTCCGAGCTGATTGGCCGTGACATCACCCGTTCGGGCGCCCGAGCAAGCGGTGAACGCGAAGGAGGAGGGGGCGTTCGCGTTCTTCCAGAGCACCGGGAAGGCCTTGGTGGAGCGCTTGCAGTTGCCGCTCGCGCTGTCGTAGCTCCCGGCGCCGACACCCGATGAGTACGAGTCACCGAGCGCCACATAGTCGAGCGCGGCGGTCTCGGCGGCCTGGGCCGTTCCCGCCCCGGTGAGGGCGAGGACGGCACCGAGCAGGAGCGAGGACGAAAAAGCCGTGAATCGGGACAGTTTCATGGAACCTCCCTTTAGCAGGATCTCTGCGTTACCAGGTAGTAGCAGCGGACCCGGCCCTCTGGAAGTGTCCATGCCAAGAATCGTTTGCGTGTTCCCCTGAATTGCCCTCAGAAACCGTCGAAATCACGCCACTCGCGCCACGTTCAAAAAGCCGTGCGTCCGATGCGACCGTGCCGGATCATGGACGGCATGTCAGCCACCCCAGAGGTACCGGCGGATCCCCGGCACGCGCTGCCGATCCGGCTCAACGTCGACGACAGCGACTCGCCGTCGGACGTCGTCGACGCGCTGTTCCTCGGCCGCTTCGCCACCGGCGAGCAGCCGCACTCGCACAGCACCAGCCTGGACCGGGTGAAGCCGTCGGCGACCCTGCTGCCCTCCGGCGCCAGGCTGCTGCGGGCCGCGAAGGACGACGACCGCAGCGCCGTGCTCGCCGAGGGCGAGGGCTGGACCCTGCTCGTCTCCCGCTGGAGCCGGGGCGCCGACGTCACCGTCACGGCCACCGACCCCGAACTCGCCGAGCGGGTCCTCAAGGAGGCCACCGACGGCGCGAAGGACGAGCCGGAGCCCCAGCCGGAGAACGTCACGATGGGCTTCTGGTACGTGTCGCCCCGGCGCGGCCCGCACCGCACCACCCGCCGGATCGGCGCCGGCACCTGGGAGGAGATCCGGCCCAACTACACGGCGCCGGTCGCCGAGGCGATGGACCGGCTGATGGCCGTCACCCCGGACGACATCACGGGCCGGCTGCTGCTGCTCCACGGCCCGCCCGGCACCGGCAAGACCTCCGCCCTGCGCACCCTGGCCCGCTCCTGGCGGGACTGGTGCCAGGTCGACTGCGTGCTCGACCCGGAACGGCTCTTCAGCGACGTCGGCTATCTGATGGACATCGCGATCGGCGAGGACGAGGGCACCCCCCAGGGGCGCTGGCGGCTGCTGCTCCTGGAGGACTGCGACGAGCTGATCCGGGGCGAGGCCAAGCACACGGCGGGCCAGGCGCTGTCCCGGCTGCTCAACCTGACGGACGGTCTGCTCGGCCAGGGCCGCAACGTCCTGGTGGCCGTCACCACCAACGAGGACCTGGAGCGCCTCCACCCCGCCGTGGTCCGCCCCGGCCGCTGCCTGGCCCGTGTCGAGGTGGGCCGTCTGACCCGGCCCGAGGCGGTGACCTGGCTGGGCCGCGAGGAGGGCGTGGGCCGGGACGGCGCCACGCTGGCGGAGCTGTTCGCGCTGCGCCGCGGGACGCCGGGCGTCGACATGCCGGAGCCGCGCTCGGCCGACGCGGGCCTCTACCTCTGACCTCTCGCTCTCCCGGCGGCGTACGCGCCGTCAGGCGTCGTACGTCGCCCGCAGCGCCTGCGCGACCGCCGTCTCCGCCTGTTCCCGCGTCAGACCGAGCCGGCGGGCCTCCGTCGCGTACGTGGCGGCGGCGGTCGCCGCCAGCCGGGAGGCCGCGTCGGAGGCCGCGGCGACGAAGGTGCCGTTGCGGCCGCGGGTCTCGATCACGCCGTCCGCCTCCAGGGCCTTGTACGCCTTGGCGACCGTGTTCGCCGCGAGCCCGAGGTCCTCCGCGAGGCCGCGTACCGTCGGGAGCTTGAAGCCGACGGGCAGCTCGCCGGAACGGGCGCTCTCCGAGATCTGGGCGCGCAGTTGTTCGTAAGGAGCGGTGGTGGAACGGGCATCCACGCTGATTCGAAGCGTCACCGCCCGATTGTGCACCCGGCCCACGGGAAAATGGGAGGCGGTCGCGCCCGTCCGCCGCATAGCGTGCGGAGCCATGACTGTGATCGTCCGCGACGTACGGCCCGAGGACCCGCGGGACGCCGAGGGCTTCGCCCGGGTACGGCGCGCCGCACTGCCCTGGATGCTCGCGACCGGCCCCCAGGTGGCGTACGACCTGGCGCACGCCCATCCCGACGCCCGCGCCCGCCCGCTGATCGCCGAGATCGACGGCGAGGCCGTCGGCACGGCGGAGGTGTCGCTCGCCCACGAGTCGCCCGCGCAGGGCGGCGCTCTTGTCAACGTCTTCGTCCACCCCGACCACGTACGGCTCGGCGCCGGCGCGCTGCTGCTGCGCGCGGCCGAGGAGCACCTGGCGGCGGCCGGGGCGACGACCCTGTACAGCTGGGTCCTGGACGAGCCGGCCCCGCGCGCCTTCGCGGAGAAGCACGGCTACGCGCCGAGCCGTTCCGCCCACTTCCTGCGGCTCGACCTGACCACGGCCGAGCTGCCGCCGCTCCAGGCGCCGCCCGCCGGTGTCGAGCTGCGCACCGCGGCCGACTTCGCCGCCGACCCGCGCCCGCTGTTCGAGCTGGACGCGGTGACCACGGCGGACGAGCCGGGTGACGTGGCCGCCGTGCTTGACGACTACGCGCACTGGCTGGCGTCCACCTGGAACCATCCGCTGCTGGACCGCGAGCTCACCACGGTGGCCGTGGTCGACGGCCGCCCGGTGGCGTTCAGCGCGGCCCGCACCGACGGTCAGGGCCGCTACGGCTCGGGCATGACCGGCACCCACCCCGCCCACCGGGGCCGTGGGCTGGCCAAGCTCGTGAAGAACGACTCGCTGCACCGGGCCCGCGCGGCCGGCCGCACCGAGGCCCTCACCGGGAACGACGCCGCCAACGCGCCGATGCTGGCCGTCAACCGGTGGTTCGGATACGACATCGTCGCGACGGAGGTACGCCATGTCCGCACCCTCGGCTGAGCCGGCGGTCGAGATCACGCTCGTCAAGGCGGGACGCACCAAGATCCGCTATCCGGCCGAGCTCGTCGCCGACGACGGGGTGCGGCTGACGGTCCGCGCGCCGTGGGCCGCCGAGGGCGTCCGGGACTTCGGCTTCGTGCGCTTCGAGCCGGGCGACGTCTTCACCGAGCACTACTGGCGCGACCGGTGGTACGCGGTGAAGGAGGTCCGCTCCGGTGACGGCACGCTCAAGGGCTGGTACTGCGACGTGACCCGGCCGGCCGCCGTCGACGGCACCGCGGTCGTGGTCGAGGACCTGGACCTGGATCTGTGGGTGTCGGCGGACGGCGGCGAGGTGCTGCGGCTCGACGAGGACGAGTTCGCGGCGAGCGGGCTAGCCGCCTCGGACCCGGAGGCGGCCGAGCGGGCCTCGCTCGCCCTCGACGAGCTGGAGGGCCTCGGCCGGGACGGGATCGTCCGGCTGCTCAGCCGAGCGTGACATCCGACTCCTGGGTGGCGAGGAAGGCGGGCAGCGGCAGGCCGAGCGAGCCCTGGGGGGTGAGCTGCATCAGCGTGGCCTCCACCCGGGCCTCGCCCGCCCGGTAGCCCGGCTCCTTCACGACGGCGCTGTTGGTCCACCCGTGGACCACTCCGTCGCACAGGGCCCGGGTGCCGCCGATGCCGGCGGAGCGGCCCCCCTGGATCAGCGTGGAGCTGACGAAGACCGGACCCGCGCTGTCGTCCATGCAGCGGTAGGAACCGGAGAGGGTGACCGTGCCGTCCTCGGCGACGGTCCCCTGCGGGTCGACGGACAGGCCGTCGCCCGCTCCGGCGTGGGCGGTCGGGGCGGTGGCGGCGGCGGTGGCCAGCAGGGCGCCGGCGAGGGCGAGGCGAACACGCATCGGTGGGGTTTCCCTTCGGGTGGGGGTGGGGTGCTGCCCGCCAGGGATATCGGATCAAGCCGCCCAATGTCCGAAACTCACCCCATCGGGGGCGAGTTGAGCACTTTGCGGTAATGAATACGGTCGTACGGGCCTTCCTGCCGGCGCTCGGTGACCTCGTACCCGTACCGCGCGTACATCTCCTGGTTCTCCCACATCATCGCGTTGGTGAGGAGTCGCACCTCCGGCAGCCCGAGCTCCCGCGCCCGGTCCTCGACCCAGGTCATCAGGACGCGGCCGAGGCCGGTGCCCTGGGCGTCGGGGTGGACGGCGATCTCGTCGAGGTAGAGGTGGTCGGCCTCGGGGACCACCACGACGAGGCCGGCCACCGGCTCGCCGACGACGAACACCCGCCCCGCGGCCACGTTCGCCGCGTGGTCGTACTCCATCGGGGCCGGCACGAGGCCGATCCGCTCGATGTAGTGGTGGAAGGCCGCGTCGGTCACGGCCTTCACGGCGGGCACGTCGGCGACGACGGCGGGGCGGGGCGTCTCGTGGATCATGCCGACACGCTACGGCGGCGGCCGATCACCTTCCTCAGCAGGGGCCAGGCCAGCAGGATCACGACCACCGCGTACACCGTCACCGAGAACGGCGTGTCGACCAGGCCCGCGGGCGAGCCGTCGCTGATCTGGAGGGCGCGGCGCAGTTGCTGCTCGGCCGCCGGGCCGAGGATGACGCCGATGACGGCGGGCAGGACGGGCAGTCCGTAGCGCCGCATCCCGAAGCCGATGAGGCCGATGACCAGCAGGATCACCAGGTCGAGGGCCTCGCCGCCGACCGCGTACGCGCCCACGGCGGCGAAGAACAGGATGCCGGCGTAGAGGTACGGGCGGGGGATGCGGAGCAGTCGGGCCCACAGCGGCGCGAGCGGCAGGTTGAGCGCGAGCAGCAGCACCATGCCGACGAAGAGCGAGGCGATGAGGCCCCAGACCAGGTCGGGTTCGCGCTCGAAGAGCAGCGGGCCGGGCTGGATGCCGTACTGCTGGAAGGCGGCCAGCATCACCGCGGCGACGGCGGTCGTCGGCAGACCGAGGGTGAGCATGGACACGAGGGTGCCGGCGGCGGAGGCGGAGGCGGCGGACTCGGGGCCCGCGACGCCCTCGATGGCGCCCTTGCCGAACTGGTCCTTGTGCTTCGAGAGGCGCTTCTCGGTGACGTACGACAGGAAGGTGGGGATCTCGGCGCCGCCGGCCGGGATCGCGCCGAACGGGAAGCCGATGAGCGGCCCGCGCAGCCAGGCCTTCCAGGTGCGCCTGACGTCGTCCCGGCCGAGCCAGGGCCGGCCGACCGGGATGGGCGCGGCGGCGGTGCGGCGCAGATGGGCGGCGACCCACAGGGCCTCGCCGATGGCGAACAGGCCGACCGCGACGATGACGACGTCGATGCCGTCGGCGAGCTGGAGCGAGCCGAAGGTGAGGCGCTGCTGTCCGGTCATCTGGTCGAGGCCGACCAGGCCGAGGGTGAGGCCGATGAGCAGGGAGGCCAGGCCGCGGATCCGGGAGGAGCCGAGGACCGAGGTCACCGCGATGAAGGCGAGGACCATCAGGGCGAAGTAGTCGGGCGCGCCGATGTCGACGGCGAGCGCGGCGACGGTCGGGGCGAGGGCGACCAGCAGGATCGTGCCGGCCAGGCCGCCGGCGAAGTGGCCGACGGCGGCCGCGGCGAGCGCCTGGGCGCCGCGGCCCGCCTTGGCCATGGGGTTGCCCTCGATGGCGGCGACCACCGCCGCGCTCTCCCCGGGGGTGTTGAGCAGGATCGAGGTGGTGGAGCCGCCGAACATCGCGCCGTAGTAGATGCCGGCGAACATGATGAAGGCGCCGGTCGGTTCGAGTCCGTACGTGACGGGGAGCAGCAGGGCGACCGCCATGGCGGGGCCGATGCCGGGCAGCACGCCGATGGCGGTGCCGAGGAGGACGCCGACGGCGGCCCAGAGCAGGTTCATCGGGGTCAGCGCGGTGCCGAACCCGTCGAGCAGGGAGTTCAGAGAGTCCATGGGTCAGAGCACTCCCATCAGCGGGCCGCCGGGCAGCGGGACTCCGAGGAGGTTGTCGAAGACGACGTAGGTGAGCAGGGAGAGCGCGGCGGCGATCAGCGGATCGCGGTGGAGGTGGCGGCTGCCGAGGGCGTAGGCCGCGCCCCAGAAGAGCAGGGCGCCGGCGACGGGGAAGCCGACGGGGCCGATGAGGACGGCGAAGCCGAGGAAGACACCGGCGAGGAGGAGGACGGTGCGCCAGTCGCCCGGCTCGGCCAGGTCGACGTCCTCGCCTCCCTCGGCCTCGCCGCGGCCGCCGCGCAGCACGTCGACCGCGAGGAGCACGGCGACGACGAGCAGGCCGGCGCCGACGACGACGGGGACGGTGCGGGGGCCGACGGGGCCGCGCTGGGCGAGGTCGACGCTCATGGTGAGGGCGTCGGTGAGGACGAGGACGCCGAGGAGCAGGAGGACGACGCCGACGCCCAGCTCGGAGTGCTCGCGCAGCCAGGACTTCTTCTCCGCGGTGTTCTCCGTGGTCGTGGTGTTCACAGTCCCAGCTCCTTCAGGACGGAGCCGACCTGCTCGTCCTGCTCGGTGAGGAAGGTGCCGAACTCCTCGCCGGGCAGGAAGGCGTCGTTCCAGCCGTGGGTCTTCAGCGACTCACGCCACTGCGGGGAGTCGTGCAGTTCGGTGACGAGGCCGACGAGCTTGTCGCGTTCGGCGTCGGTGAGGCCGGGCGGGGCGACGATGCCGCGCCAGTTGATGAACTCGGTGTCGAGCCCCGCCTCGCGCAGGGTGGGGGCGTCCAGGCCGGGGACGCGCTCGGCGCCGGTGACGGCGAGCAGCCGGAGCTCGCCGGACCTGATCTGGTCGAGGTACTCGCCGACGCCGGAGACGCCGAAGGCGACCTTGTCGCCGAGGATCGAGGCGAGCAGCTCGCCGCCGCCGTCGAAGGGCACGTAGTTGACGCTCTTCGGTGCGATGCCGGCGGCGCGGGCCATCAGCATGGGGGCCAGGTGGTCGGGTCCGCCTGGCGAGGAGCCGCCGCCGACGGGCAGCTTGCCGGGGTTCTTCCGCCAGGCGGCGAGGAGGTCCTGGAGGGTCTTGTACGGGGAGTCCTTGCCGACCACGACGATGCCCTGCTCCATGGTGAGCCGGGCGATCGGGGTGGTGTCGGCGAGGGTCTTCGGGGTCTTGTTGGTGTGGACGGCTCCGACGACGCCGAGGCCCATGGACATGGCCAGCCTGCCGTTGCCGTGCTCGCCGACGAGCCGGGTGAGGCCGACGGTGCCGCCGGCGCCGGGCAGGTTGAAGACCTCGATGTCGGAGGTGAGCCCGGCGTCCTCGGCGTTCTTGGCCGCGGTGCGGGCGGTGATGTCGTAACCGCCGCCGGGCGTGTTGGGGACCATGAAGCGCAGGCCGGGTATCCGGGTGCCGGTGTCGGAGTCGCCGCTGCCGGGGGTGAGCAGCGGCGGTCCCACGAGCACGAGCAGGGCCGCCCCGAGCAGGGCGAGGGGGGTGCGCAGGCGCAAGGGTGCCGCCTCTCGGTGGGTAGGGGTGGAGGTGTGAGGTGGCCCACATGTTGCCTGCGCGTTAAGAAGCTGTCTCGCTTCCGCAATCAACGGACGTTGTGGTCGTTGTGGTCGCGTCCTACCTTGGCGGCGTGACGAAGGTGCTGGTGGTCGACGACGACTTCATGGTGGCCAGGCTGCACTGCCGCTATGTGTCGGCGGTGCCGGGCTTCGAGGTGGCCGGTGTCGCGCACAGCGGCGCCGAGGCGCTGCGGGCCGCGCACCGGCTGCGGCCCGATCTGGTGCTGCTCGACATCTTCCTGCCCGACATGGACGGGATCGCGGTGCTGCGCGAGTTGCGGGCGGCCGGTCTGTCCATGGACGCGCTGTTCATCACGGCGGCGCGGGACGTCGACACGATCCGCTCGGCGCTGCGGGCCGGGGCCCTGCACTATCTGATCAAGCCCTTCAGCCAGGCGGCCCTGCGGGAGCAGCTGCGGCACGTGGCCTCGCTGCAGGGCCGGCTGGACGAGCTGGCGGCGGCGGAGGCCCGCCAGGAGGACGTCGACCAGATCTTCGGCACGCGTCCCCGCGGCTCCCGCGAGCTTCCCAAGGGCCTGGCCGCGCACACGGCGGAGCTGGTCGACTCGGTCCTGCGATCCCATCCGGAGGGCCTGTCGGCCTCCGAGTGCGCGGAGGCGGGATCGCTCTCCCGGGTCAGCGCCCGCCGCTATCTGGAGTACTTCGCGGAGACGGGCCGCGCGGAGGTCACGCTGCGGTACGGGGGCACGGGGCGGCCGGAGCGGCGCTACCGGCGGGTGGGCTGAGGGCGGACGGCCGGGGGCCGGGCGGCGCTGTCTGTGGTGCTGCTTAGAGACTCCTTAACGCGACCATAAGGATCGCCCGTGGCCGGTCCCGCGACCCGAATGCGCCTTTTCCGAGGGCTAGTTTGCTGGGCAACCCCCCACGCCCCACCCTCGTGAAGGAGTCGTCCCCCCATGACCGCACGCCGTACGGCCGCCGCCTCGGCCACCACCGCCGCCACCGCCGCGCTGCTCCTGTCCGGGTTCGCCGCCGCGCCCGCCGCCGTCGCCCACGGGTCGATGACCGATCCCGTCAGCCGGGTCGCGGGCTGTTTCGCGGAGGGACCGGAGAGTCCGGATTCGGCGGCGTGCGGGGCGGCGGTGGCCGCGAGCGGGACCCAGGCGTTCTACGACTGGAACGGGGTGAACATCGCGAACGCGGCCGGGAGGCACCGCGAGCTGATCCCGGACGGCGAGCTGTGCAGCGCCGGGAACGCGAAGTACCGGGGGCTCGACCTGGCCAGGACGGACTGGCCGGCGAGCCGGATGAACTCCGGCCCGCACACCTTCCGTTACAAGGGGACCGCGCCGCACAAGGGGTCCTTCGCGCTGTACGTGACGAAGGACGGCTACGACCCGTCGAAGCCGCTGAGGTGGGCGGACCTGGAGGAGAAGCCGTTCGCCACGGTGACCGACCCCCGGATGGAGAACGGCGACTACGTCTTCACGGGCACGGTGCCGAAGAGGTCGGGGCGCCACCTGATCTACTCGGTCTGGCAGCGCTCCGACTCCCCCGAGGCGTTCTACACCTGCTCGGACGTGGTCTTCGGGCAGGACACCTCCCCGACGGGGGCTCCGGAGCCCAGCGCGCCGGCCGATGCGCCGACCGCGCGGTCCACCGCGGGGCACGCCGGGCACGGCGGGCACACCACGACCGCCCCCACGACCGCCGCTCCGAGCACCACCGCCGCACCGAGCACCACCGCACCGAGCACCACCGCCGCCCCGAACGCGCCGGAGGCGAAGGGCGAGGAGCTCGCGGAGACCGGGGGCGACGCCGCCACCCCGTATCTGGCCATGGGCGGCGCCGCCGTTCTGGGGCTCGGCGCGGTCGTGCTGTTCACGACGGCCCGCCGCAGGTCGACCGGGTCCCGACGCTAGGACCGAGAGGCGCTAGCCGATCGCCGAGAGGCAGGTGGTCGGGGTCGCGTGGGCCGGGTCGAGGGCGTTGGCCACCTCGTGGAACGTGACCCGGTCCACCGTCCCGATCGCCACGTGCTCGGACAGGTCGAGCGCGCACCGGTCCTGGATGAGGACGTTGGTGACGTTCGGGCCGGACAGGAACTGCGAGCGGTACGGCGTGACGACCTGGTCGTACTGGGTCGCGATGACGTGGTAGCGCACGCCGGGCACCGTGTCGCCACCCTCGTTGAGCTTGGTGAGGAACGCCGAGCCGGCGATCTGGTCGGCGAGGCCCGGGGTGTTCGCGCTGATCAGGTCCTCGGCGCCGGGGAAGTACGGCAGGAGCCCGGTGAGGCCGAGCAGGGTGGTGCCGTGGTTGTCGGGGGCGATGCCGACGAGGGCGTTCACCTTCTCGGCGCCGCCGAGGAACTTGAGGTAGTAGCGGGGCATCATGCCGCCCTGCGAGTGGCCGACGAGGTCCGCCTCGGGGGCACCGGTGGCGGCGAGGACCCGGTCGACGTAGGCGTCGAGCTGTCCGGCGGAGTCGGCGACGGGGCCGAGGCCGTGGAAGAACGGCACGTTCGGCAACTGCCCGTAGTCCAGGGAGAAGACGCAGTAGCCCCGGTTGACCAGATAGGGCGCGAGGACCAGCCAGTTGTCGACGGAGTTGCCGAAGGTGCCGTGGACGAGGACCACCGGGCGGGGGTGGGCGGCGGAGGGCTTGCAGGAGAAGTCGTTCCAGCCGCGGCTGGGGGCGGATCCGGCGGTGTCGGCCTGGGCGGACGCGGTGGGGGCGAGGGTGGCGGCGACGGTCAGGAGCAGTACGGACAGTGCTCTGACGGCGTGCTTCCAGAGGTTCCGGGACAGCATCGGGCGATCTCCTTGCGGCTCAAGGGGAGTCTCGAAGAACGAGTTGCTGTACGCCCTGCGGTCCGGACCACAAGTGGGGATGCGCTTCCCGCCAAGCTACGCACGGGTAGCGTTCAGGGGGAAGTTACGCGTCGGTAAAAAGTCGTGTGTCGCGCTCGCGGGTGATCTCTCCGCCCGGCGTCCCGCTCACGCCGCCAGCGAGCCCGGCAGCACCGCCCGCGGCCCGAACTTCGCCCGGGCCCGGTCCGCCACCTCCTCGATCCGCCGGGCCTTGTCGTCCGCCGGGTCGAAGGTCAGCTGGTGCGCGGCGCCCTCGGCGGGCGCCAGACCCTCGGCGCGCAGCGCGATGCCGCGGACCCGGGCCCGCTGGAGCCCGAAGGAGGCGTGGATCGCGTACGCGAGCGCGGTGAGCTCGGTGGAGTGCGCGGTCGGTTCGCGCAGCGTCCGGGTGCGGCCGGACGTGGTGCGGTCCGCGTAGCGCACGGTCACCGTCAGGGAGCGGCAGACCTGTCCCTCGGTCCGCATCCGGGCGCCCAGCTCCTCGGTGAGCGAGAGCAGCGCCCTGCGGTGCTCGCCGGTGTCCAACTCGTCGTGCGGGAAGGAGCGTTCGGCCGCGAGAGAACGGGAGACCTCGCCGGGGACGACGGGGGCGCGGTCGATGCCCCGCGCCCGCTCCCAGAGCTCCCGGCCCGCCTTGGCGCCGACCAGCCGCTGGAGCACGGCGAGCGGCGCGTCCGCGACCCGGCCGACGGAGTCGAGGCCGTAGCCGCACAGGGTGCGGGCGGTGGCGCGGCCGACGCCGTCGAGGGCGACGACCGGGCGGTCGCGCAGGAAGGCCGCCGGGTCCTCGACGACCAGGGTGGCGCCCGGCCGGGCCTCACGGGCCGCCATCCGGGCCAGCATCGGGTTGGGGCCCGCGCCGATCACGCAGTCGATCCCGTACAGGGCGAGCGCCCTGACCCGGACGACGGAGGCGAGTTCGGCCGGGCTCCAGCCGAAGTAGCGCAGCGCGCCGCGCACGTCGGCGAGCGCCTCGCCGGGCGGGGCGGCCTCGACGACCGGGGTGAACTCCCGCAGCAGGTCGAGCAGCCGAGGGAGCATCACTTCGCCCATGGGCTCCATCCTGAACCGTACGCAGAGGATCATCCCGCGCTCCCCGGACTGCTGTGCCAGAGCTTCCGCGACGGTGTCGCGGCGCCTTCCCCGGCCGGCCGGAGGTCGGCCCAGGGGTTCATCGCGTAGCCGGTGGACAGGGTGATCCGGCGGCCGGTGTCGCCCTCTTCCGGAGTCCCGGTCTCCGGCTGTTCGGCCAGCCGCTCCCCCACCGCCTCCAGGCCGCCCTCCGCCCGCAGTTCGGCGAGCTCGGCGAGGTTCCAGGCGGCGGAGCCGACCACGCTGAGGCTGCGCGGGCCGCGGCGCTGCACCACGCCCCGGACGAGCAGCAGCCAGGAGTGGAAGACGGTGTGGGCGCAGGCCGCGTGGGAGTCGTCGAAGAAGGCGAGGTCGACCAGGCCGGTGCCGTCGTCGAGGGTGGTGAAGATGACCCGCTTGCCGGAGCGGATCGGCGGGGTCTGGGTGGCCGCCTTGGCCCCGGCGACCAGGACGGTCTGGCCGTGCCTGGCCGAGCGCAGCCGCTGGGCGGAGACCACGCCGAGTTCGCGCAGGAAGGCCTGGTGGTCGCCCATGAGGTGGCGGGAGGCGTCCATCCCGAGGATGCCGAGCTCGGCGCTGAGCCGTTCGGTCTCGTCGAGGTCGGGCAGGCCGACGGGCGCGGTCTTCTTCCCCTGGGCGAGGGGGAGCTGGCCTCCGTAGGAGGCGGCTCCGCGCTGGAGGCGGTGGAGTTCGGTCAGGTGGAGCAGCAGGTCGCGCCGGTTGGCGCCGAACGCGTCGAGCGCGCCGACCTGGGCGAGCCGTTCGGCGACGGGTTTGCGCGGGCGGGCCCGCTCCCAGAAGTCGAGCAGGGAGGCGTAGGGCTGCCCGGCCTCGATGCGGGCGCTCTCGGCCTCGCTGATGCCGTGGACGTCGGTGAGGCCGAGCCGCAGCCCCCACCTCTCCTCACCACGATCGGACACCAGTTCGATACGGTGGGCGACCGCCGACCGGTTCACGTCCAGCGGCAGCACGGGCACCCCGCGCCGTCGGGCGTCCGCGAGCAGCAGCCGCTTGGGGTACATGCCGGGGTCGTGGGTGAGCAGTCCCGCGTAGAAGGCGGCCGGGTGGTGGGTCTTGAGCCAGGCCGACTGGTAGGTCGGCACGGCGAAGGCCACCGCGTGCGCCTTGCAGAAGCCGTACGAGCCGAAGGCCTCGACGATCTCCCAGGTACGGGCGACGACCTCGTCCTCGTACCCCCTCCGCTTCGCCAGCTCGGCGAACCATGCCTTCACCCGCCCCTGCGCCTCGGGATGGGAGAGCCCGCGGCGGGCCTGGTCGGCCTCGTCGCGGCCGCAGCCGGTCATGACGCGCAGGATCTCGATGATCTGTTCGTGGAAGACGACGACTCCGTACGTCTCCTTCAGCGCCTCCTCCAGGTCGGGGTGCGGGTAGCGGACCGGGGCGCGGCCGTGCCGGGCGGCGATGAAGGGGCGGACCATGTCGGCCGCGACCGGTCCCGGCCGGAAGAGCGAGATGTCGACGACGAGGTCGTGGAGGGTCTCGGGCTGGAGCCGGCCCACCAGGTCGCGCTGGCCGGGCGACTCGATCTGGAAGCAGCCGAGGGTCTCGGTGGAGCGGATCAGCCGGTACGTGTCGGGGTCGCCGGGCGGGATCGCGTCGATGTCCGGGCGGGTGCCGGTGGCGCGCTCGACCTCGGCGACGGCGTGCGCCATCGCGGACTGCATCCGCACGCCGAGGACGTCGAGCTTGAGCAGCCCGAGGTCCTCCACGTCGTCCTTGTCGAACTGCGCCATGGGCAGGCCCTCGCCGCTGGTGGGCACGACGGGGGTGCGGGTGAGCAGCGAGGCGTCCGAGAGGAGCACGCCGCAGGGGTGCATGGCGATGCCGCGGGGCAGCGCGTCGAGGGCCTCGACCAGCTCCCAGAACTTCTCGCGGCCCCGGGTCTCCTCCGCGATCCCGCGCAGTTCGGGCAGTTCGGCGAGGGCGGCGCGGGCGTCCCGGGCGCGGATGTGCGGGAAGGCCTTGGCGATCCGGTCGGTCTCGGCCGGGTCCATGGACAGGGCGGCGCCCACGTCCCGTACGGCGTGGCGGACCCGGTAGGTCTCGGGCATGGCGACGGTGGCGACCCGTTCGGCGCCGAAGCGGCCGATGATCGCCCGGTAGACCTCGAGCCGGCGGGCGGACTCCACGTCGATGTCGATGTCGGGCAGCTCGGTGCGGCGCTTGGACAGGAAGCGTTCCATCAGCAGGTTGTGCTCGACCGGGTCGGCGTGGGCGATGCCGAGGAGGTGGTTGACGAGGGAGCCGGCGCCGGAGCCGCGGGCGGCCACCCGGATGCCCATCTCCCGGACGTCGTCCACGACCCGGGCGACGGTGAGGAAGTAGCTGGCGAAGCCGTGGTGGGCGATGATGTCCAGCTCGTGGTGCATCCGGTCCCAGTAGACGCGCCGGTCGGGGCGGCGGTCGTAGCCCTTCAGGACCATGCCGGCGGCGGCCCGGGAGGCCAGCACGCGCTGGGCGGTGCGGTGGGCCGCGCCGACCAGGTGCGGTTCGGGGAAGTGGGCGGAGCCCATGCCGAGGTCGTCCTCGGGGTCGACCAGACAGGCGGCGGCGACCTCCTCGGTCCGCTCCAGGAGCCGGTGCGCGGCGTCCCGGCGGAAGCCCGCGGCCTCGACCACCCGCTCGGCGGCGGCCAGCATGTCGGCGGGCCCCTTGAGCCAGGCCTCGCCGCTGTCGAGCCCCGCACCCCGGGGGTCGATGGGGACGAGGCGGCGGGCGGAGTCGAGCACGTCGGCGACGGGGCCCTGGCCGGGGTCGGCGTACCGCACCTCGTTGCCGAGCACCGGCCGGACGCCCTGCTCGGCGGCGAAGCCGACGGTGCGGGCGGCGAGCCGCAGCGAGCCGGGCCCGGTGCCGGTGCGCCCGTGGTGCACGACCTCCAGGCACAGGGCGTCCCCGTACCGCTCGCGCCAGGGCACGAGCAGTCGCGCGGCCCGGTCGGGGCGGCCGGCGACGAGGGCGCGCCCGACGTCGGAGCCGGGCCCGAGCAGCACGAAGAGCTCCTCGCCGCGATGGGCGGCCCAGGGCAGCACGGGCTGCCCCTCGCCGGCGTGGGCGTGGGCGGCGGTGACGAGCGCGCAGAGCTCGGCCCAGCCGGCGCGGGACCGGGCGAGGAGGACGGCCCGGGGCGCGGACTCGTCGACGAACGCCCCGCCGCGCACCGGCGAGCGCCGGGCGGAGGTCCGCGCGTCACCGGACGGACCGGCCGCCGGCGCATAGGCCAGGTCCACGCCGAACAGGGGACGGACACCCGCCTTGGCGCACGCCTTCGCGAAGCGGACGGTGCCGGCGACGGTGTCGCGGTCGGTCAGGGCGAGGGCGTCCATGCCCCGCTCCGCGGCGCGCTCGGCCAGGCGGGCGGGGTGGGAGGCGCCGTAGCGCAGCGAGAAGCCCGACGCGGTGTGCAGATGCGTGAACCCCGACATGCGCACCTCCCGCACTTCCGCTCGAATTCGTACGTACGTTCCACCCCCTCGGATCCAGCGTAACGCATTTCGAACGCCCGTACGATAACCGTGGCGCGTCAGCCGTTCGGCCCAGGCCCGCCTGCGCGGACGGTCCCCGCCCCCGAGCGTGGGGGCATGAGTCTCGTCGACGAACTGAAGAGCGCCGTCACCCCCCGAGCAGCCCTGCTGGTCGTCGGCGTGTTCGCCCTCCAGCTGCTGTTCATCGCCTCGTACGTCGGAGCCCTGCACAACCCGAAACCGAAGGACGTGCCCTTCGGGGTGGTCGCCCCCCAGCAGGTCTCCGCCACCCTGATGGGACGCCTCGAGAAGCTGCCCGGCGAGCCGCTCGACCCGCGGACGGTGGCGAGCGAGGCCGAGGCGAGGCGGCAGATCATGAACCGGGACATCGACGGCGCCCTGATCGTCGACCCGGGAGGCCGCACCGACACCCTGCTCGTCGCCTCCGGCGGCGGCACCGTGCTCTCCTCCGCCCTGGAGCGCATGTTCACGCAGGTGGAGGCGGCCGAGCAGCGCACCGTGAAGACCGTCGACGTGGCCCCCGCCTCCGCCCAGGACTTCGACGGCCTCTCGGCCTTCTACCTGGTCGTCGGCTGGTGCGTCGGCGGCTACATCTGCGCCGCGATCCTGGCGATCAGCGCGGGTTCCCGGCCCGCCAACCGGGAGCGGGCGATCATCCGGCTCGGGGTGCTCGCGCTCTACGCGGTCCTCGGCGGCCTCGGCGGCGCGGTCATCGTCGGCCCGATCCTCGGCGCCTTGCCCGGCGGCGTCGCCGCGCTGTGGGGGCTGGGCACCCTGGTGGTCTTCGCGGTCGGCGCCACCACCCTCGCCCTGCAGTCGGTCTTCGGGATCGTCGGCATCGGCCTGGCGATCCTCCTCGTCGTCGTCGCCGGCAATCCCAGCGCCGGCGGCGCCTTCCCGCTGCCGATGCTGCCGCCGTTCTGGAACGCGATCGGCCCGGCCCTGCCGCCGGGCGCGGGCACCTGGGCGGCGCGCTCGATCGCGTACTTCAAGGGCCACGACATGACCGCCTCGATGCTGGTCCTGTCGGCCTGGGCGGTCGTCGGCTCGGTCGTCACCCTGGTGATGTCCTCGCTGAAGCGGCGGCCGGAGGGCGAAACGGCCGTCCCTCCGGCCGCCGCGGGCGCGGCGGCCGGAGGGACGGGAGTGCCCGACCGGGGAGGGTCGGTCCGCGGGACGGGTCAGTAGACGCTCACGCCGTACGCGCTCAGCGCCTCCGTCACCGGCTGGAAGAACGTGGTGCCGCCCGAGGAGCAGTTGCCGCTGCCGCCCGAGGTGAGGCCGATGGCACGGCTGCCGGAGTAGAGCGGGCCGCCGGAGTCGCCGGGCTCGGCGCAGACGTTGGTGCGGATCATGCCGTAGACGATGTCGCCGCCGCCGTAGTTCACCGTGGCGTTGAGGCCGGTCACCGAGCCGCTGTGGGTGCCGGTGGTGGAGCCGCGGCGGGTCACCGACATGCCGACGGTGGCGTTGGCGGCGCTGGTGATGTCGACGCTGCCGACGGTGCCGGACTTGGTCACCGTGCTGTTGGTGTAGCGCACGATGCCGTAGTCGTTGTTCGGGAAGCTGGATCCGGAGGTGCTGCCGAGCACCGTGGTCCGGCCGGAGTTGGAGTACCAGGTGCCGGCGCCGTCGGTGCAGTGACCGGCGGTGAGGAAGTAGTAGTTCCCCGCGCTGTCCTTGACGTTGAAGCCGAGCGAGCAGCGCCAGCTGCTGGCGTAGACCGCGTCGCCGCCGGAGATCAGCTTGGTGAACCTGCCGGGCGTGCGCTCGATCTTCAGCGCGCCGGCGTTGGCGCCGGCCTGGCGCTTGATCTTGGCTATCTCGGCCTGGGAGACGGTGGAGTCGACGGTGACGACCACCTTCCCGGTGGCGGCGTCGGTGTGCCAGGCGGTGCCCGCCACGTCGGCGGCGAGGACGGCGTCGCTCGCGGCGGCGAGCTGGGTGGTACCGAAGGTGCCCGCCCGGGCGGCCGAGTCGGCGTTCGCGGTGGGGACGGCGAGCGCCGCGGCGGCGGCGAGGCCGGTCGCGACGGCGAGCATCCGGATGTTGCGGGTTCTCGTGGGGGTGGTGCGCTTGATCCTCACTTTTCGTTCCTCCAGAGGGGAATCGGGGGCCCGCAGTGGGGTGTCGGACCCGTGAGGCGCGGCCCTGGGCCGGCGCTGTGGGGGAGTCTCGGGCCGCACGGCTTCACGCCTCAAGGGCGCCTTTCGGCCGTGCGGCCCCTCAACTGAGGTGCTTCATACGGGAGTTGCGAACTCAGGAGGGCGGGCTCGTCAGAGCAGGGTCGCCCGGTACTTGGCGAGCGCCTCGGGCACCGGCTGGTAGAAGGTGGTGCCGCCCCGGGAGCAGTCGCCGCTGCCGCCGGAGGTGATGCCGAGCGCCTTGCTGCCGTCGTAGAGGGCGCCGCCGGAGTCGCCGGGCTCGGCGCAGACGTTGGTCTGGATCATGCCGCGCACGGTGCCGCCGCCGGAGTAGTGGACGGTGGCGTTCAGGCCGGTCACGGTGCCGCTGTGGGTGCCGGTGGTGGAGCCGGAGCGCCTGACGGACTCGCCCACGTAGGCGTCGGCGGCGGTGAAGCCCCCGGTGCGGCCGAGCGAGGTGTTGTCGTAGCGGACCAGGGCGTAGTCGTTGCCGGGGAAGCTGGACCCGACGGTGGGGCCGATCAGCGTGGACTGCGCCGAGTTGGCGTACCAGGTCTTGACGACGTTGCCGCAGTGGCCGGCCGTCAGGAAGTGGGGCACACCGCCGCTGACCACGTTGAAGCCGAGCGAGCAGCGGTAGCCGCCGCCGTAGATGGCGTCGCCGGGGCCGAGCAGGGGCTTGAAGACGCCCGGGGTGCGCTCGATGCGCAGCGCCCCGGAGTCGGCGCCGGCGGCCTGGCGGATCTTGGCGAGACCGGCCTCGGACACGGTGGAGTCGGCGGTGACGACGACTCTGCCGGCGGCCTTGTCCACGTACCAGGCGGTGCCGCCGACGTCGGCCTTCAGGACGGCGGCGTCGGCCCGGGCGAGCGCCGCGGCGCTCGCCGGTCCGGGGGTGGGGGCGGCCTGGGCGCCGGGCAGACCGAGGGCGGTGGCGGCCGCGACGGCGGCGGCGACGGCGAGCAGTCGGATGCGCGTGGTCCTCACTGTTCTCCTTCGAGTACGGCGGAGGAGCCCGTGGGTGGCGGGCCCATGAGGCACCGTCAGGTGACGTGTTCCTGACATGCACCGCGAGCGATACTGGCCTCCGCGGCCGGAACGCACAAGACCGCCCGCACACACCCGCAACGGACGGGGACGGCGCGGCCCCCCGTCGGCCCGCACCGTCCCCGCCCGATCCGGACGCCCCGGTTCAGCGCTCGGACCAGGGCTAGGACCAGCCCCGCCCCCGCCCGATCCCTACACCCCGGCTCAGTCCTCGACCAGCCGCCGCTCCCCCGCCGAGACCGCCGTGTCCAGCGTGTTCCCCGGCGGCGGGAAGGGGCAGATGAAGTGCGGCGCGAACGCGCACGGCGGCAGCAGCGTCCGGTTGAAGTCCACCGTCACCGTGCCGTCCGCCGCCGGCGCGGCCGGCCGCAGGAAACGGAAGCGGTAGCTGTCCCGGCCGCTGGTGGCGTCCGCGAAGACCGCCCACAGCGTGCCGTCGTCCTCCACCGCCACCTGGAGACTGTGCTCGGCGCCGTGCAGGTCGAAGACCAGCTCGCCGGCGAGACCGAGCCCGCGCTCCCTGCCGTCCGCGTTCTCCACCCGTACGTGACGGTCCTCGGCGTACGGGCGGAACACACCGGGCCGCACCCACTCCTCGTCGTACGGCGTGGCCACGATGCCCCGGAAGGCGCGGCGCGCCGCCGACTCGGGGTCGAAGTCCCGTACCGCCCACTCCCCCTCGCGGCGCAGCACGACGAGCCGCCGCCCGGCCGACTCGGCCCGGGACTCGTGGATCGGGGCGTGGTCGGCGGTCAGCCGCACCGTGCCGATCAGCGGCTTTCCGTCGACCGTGATCCCGTCCTCGGCACCCGCGGTCAGGACGACCTCGTCACCGTCCGCCCGCCACTCCCCCGGAACGGCCGGAATTCGCCCCTCCGGGAAGTCCGAGAGCCAGTACGTGCCGGCCAGCGAGAGCGGTCCGTACGACGAGGCGACGGCCGCCGTGCGCTGCTCGTGCCACTGCTGCCACTCCTGCCGGGGGTCGCTCGGCGCGTCCCTCGATACATCCGTGCTCATGGTGGTTCACCTTTCCATACGGGCGGGGCGGGTCAGAGGACCTTGGAGAGGAAGGCACGGGTCCGTTCGTGGCGCGGGCTGTCCAGGACCTCGGCGGGCGGCCCCTGTTCGACGATCCGCCCCGCGTCCATGAAGACCACCGTGTCGGCGACCTCGCGGGCGAAGCCGATCTCATGGGTGACGACGATCATGGTGGTCCCCGCGGCGGCCAGGTCCTTCATGACGTCGAGGACCTCGCCGACCAGCTCGGGGTCGAGCGCGGAGGTGGGCTCGTCGAAGAGCAGCAGACCCGGTTCGAGGGCGAGCGCGCGGGCGATGGCGACCCTCTGCTGCTGCCCGCCGGACAACTGCCCGGGATAGGCCCCGGCCTTCTCCGCGAGCCCCACCCGGTCGAGCAGCCCCAGGGCGGCCGCCTCGGCCTCCTTGCGGGGACGTTTCAGGGCGGAGACCGGCGCCTCGACGACGTTCTCCAGGACGGTGAGGTGCGGGAAGAGGTGGAAGTCCTGGAAGACGAAGCCGATGCGGGTGCGCTGCCTGAGGACCGCGCGCTCGCGCAGTTCGTACAGCCTGTCGCCGGAGCGGCGGTAGCCGACGTAGGTGCCGTCGACGCTGACGGAGCCGCTGTCCGCCTTCTCCAGGTGGTTGACGGTGCGCAGCAGCGTGGACTTGCCGGAGCCGGACGGTCCGAGGACGACGGCGACCTCGCCGGACCGGACGTCGAGGTCGATGCCCCGCAGGACCTCCAGCGGGCCGAAGCTCTTGCGTACGCCGCGGATGCGGACCTTCACGTCGGACTCGGCGGGAACGGGGGTGGCGGCCATGGCGGTACCTCTTCGGGACAGGGGGAAAGGGCGGGGAGGAGGGGCGGTCAGGCGCCGCACAGGTCGCGCAGCAGCGCGAGGGCGGCCCGCGCCGCCCGGTCGTTCTGGCGGAAGGCGAAGCCGCCGGTACGCGGCCGGGTGAAGGCACCGCCGAGGCGGGCGGTGGTGTGCGGGCCGAGCGCGAAGCGCCGGGGGTGCGGGCGGCCGTCCCGCCCGAGGACCCGCCCGTCGCCGGGGTCGACGGCGAGCAGCCCGGCGTCGGTGGCGCGGGCCCCGTCCTCGTACAGCGCACGCAGCAGCGCGCTTTCGGTGTGCTCCCGGGTGGGTTCGGGCAGCCGGGCCTCGACGAGGGCGCGGGCCTCGGTCCACTCCCCCGGCAGGCTGGTGGCGCGAGCCCGGAAGACGCCCCGCTCCTCGTCGGTCTCCACCGTCAGGCCGGCGCCCAGGAAGCGCACGATCCCGGCCTCGGAGAGCGCGAGCAGCTGCCGCAGCCGGGGCCCGGGCGGGCCCGACGCGAGCAGGCTGAAGAAGCCGTGCCACCGGTTGCCCGGGTCCCCGAGGTCGCCGAGCCGCGCCAGCTGTCCGTAGACGGAGAGCAGGGCGCCGAAGACGGCCAGGTCGGGGCTGTGGCCGGGGTCGTGGCGGCGGGCGAGGTCGGCGGCGACGTACCGGCGCATACCCTCCTGGAGGGCGTCGGCGGAGGCGTACCGCACCCCGTCCAGCGGGTGGTCGAGGACGTCGAGGTCCAGCCGGTCGGCCGGGTCCGGCACGGCGGCGGCGACGAGGGCGTCGAGTTCCGGGCCGAGGGGTGCGGCGGCGGCGTACGCCTCCTCGAAGTCGCTCCACGCGACCGCGGTCCGCTCGGGGTGGGCGCTGAAGAGCCGGTGGTAGTGGGCCCAGCCGAGTTCCTTGGCGACGAGCGGCCACACGTCACGCCGGAAGTCGAGCGGGCCGGGCGCCGCGCGCAGGGCGTCGACCTGGACGGGCCCGAAGAAGCGGGGCAGCGGCGGCCGTTCGCCGTCGAGCTCGTAGCCGATCTTGGAGTGGTACGGGACTCCCCGCCGCGATCCGACGTGGAGCACCGGCTCGCGGCCGGACGGCACGTAGACCAGCCGGTCCGCGTCCTCGGGGTCCCGCTCGTACCGCCCGCCCCGCCCCTCGGTGAGCAGCACCATGAGGTCGACGAAGGCGAGTCCGAGGCCACGCACCAGGACGGGCTCGCCGGGGGCCAGGGCGGACAGGTCGCAGTCGGCGGTGAAGCCGGGCGGCAGATGGACGAGGCCGTGGCGGGCGGCGAAGTCGGCGAGCCGCCGCTGCCGTTCGTCGGGGCGGGCGTCGAGGTGACCGAGGGCGAGGACGACGAGGTCGGCGACGAGCGGTGCGGCCCGCCCCTCCAGCCGGACCCGCTGGCGCCCGTCGTGCGGCCCCTCGACACGCGTCGCGGTGGTGGGGTGTTCGTGGACGGTGACGGACGGCGGCAGGGCGGCGCGCGCCCGGGCGTGGACCCAGCGCAGATAGGCGCCCTGCCGGCGGCGGCTGGGGAAGACGTGTCCGTCGATGCCGGCCCATTCGGCGAGGGTGGGTCCGGGGCGGACGGGCCCGTCGATCTCCACGGTCTCGTCGGTGAACATGGTGACGTCCCCGGCCCGCGAGTTCATCCACAGCAGCGGTGACTGGGCGGTGCGCCAGACCCGGCCGGGCCCGGCCGGGTGCGGGTCGACGAGGTGGACGTCGAGGGGCCGCTGGCCGTACAGCTCGGGGAGGTTGGCGGCGAGCCGTTCCAGGAAGCCGGTGCCGCGGGGCCCGGCACCGACGACGACGATCGCCCGGCTCATCGGGTGCCGGCCCCGGTCGTGCCGCGCGCGTAGTGCCGCTCGACGTAGTGCTGGCCGACGCTGAGGACCGAGGTGACCAGGACGTACCAGACGGTGGCGACCAGGAGCAGCGGGACGACCTGGTAGGTGCGGTGGTAGACGAGCTGTACCGAGTAGAGCAGGTCCTGGACGGCGATGACGGAGACGATCGAGGTGCCCTTGAGGGTGCCGATCAGCATGTTGCCGGCGGGCGGCACGATGGAGCGCATGGCCTGCGGCAGCACGATCCGGGTGAGCCGGCGCAGCCGGCCGAGGCCGAGGGACTGGGCGGCCTCGATCTGGCCGCGGTCGACGGACAGGATCCCGCCGCGCACGACCTCGGCGGCGTAGGCGGCCTCGTGGAGGGTCAGGCCGATGACGGCGACGGAGACCGGACCGAGGAGGTCGACCGTACGGACGCCGAGGACGACCGGGTAGAGGGCGCCGATGTTGAACCAGAACAGCAGCTGGACCAGGATCGGCGTGGAGCGGAAGAACCACACGTAGGTCCGGCTGACCGCGCGCAGGACCGGGTTGGCGGACAGCCTGAGGACGGCGAGCAGGGTTCCGAGGGCGAAGCCGAGGACCATCACGACGGCGGTCAGCCACAGGGTGAGGCCGAGGCCGCGCAGCACGGCCCCGGAGGTGAAGTAGTCGCCGACCACGTCCCATTGGAAGGCCCGGTTGGTGGCGACGGAGTGGATGCCGAGGGCGGCGAGGACGAGGACGGCGCCGGCGGCGGTCCACTGGCCGGCGCGGCGGGCGGGGACGATGCGCAGTGCCGGCGGTTCGGTGGGTTCGGCCGGGGTGGGCGCGGGGGCTTTGGCGAGGATCGCGGACATGCGAAGGCTCCGTGGATGCCGGGGGCGGATCGAACACGGGGTGCGCCTTCACGCGCGAGGAGGCGGACCGGGCCCCTCAGCCCGAACCGCTCGTCGAGGCTAAGCGGTGAACACGGGCCGCTGTCAAGGCTGTCCGGACTGTGAGCCGTACGTCTCATCATGGTTGACGCGGAAACGGATCGCTGTTCCACTTGTGCCATGCATCCGCAGCAGTGGCTGGTCACGCGCTCCCACATCGACCTCGGTCGTGTGTGGTCCTCCTCCTGTTGAGCCGACCCCCTGCTTCACCCCTGCCCGCGTGCTCTCTCCCGCGGCGCCTTCACGCCCAGGCGCGTCTTTCGAGCGCCTGAACCCTCCCCTCCCCTCGCTTTCCCTTTTTCGCCCTGCCCTCTCCTCGCTTCGCCCTGCCCTGTGTCTGGAGACCCCGAAGCCATGAGCAGCACCCCACACACGCAACGTGCGCAACGCACCGCCACCGGCGCCGCCTTCGCGCTCATCACCGCCGCCGCGCTCACCCTGACCGCCTGCTCGGGCGGCGAGCCGGTCACGGCCCCCACCGGCGCGGCCAGCGCGTCGCAGGCCGCGCTGCCGACCGAGGACGTGGTGGCGGGGGTGAGGAGGAACGAGGCCGCGGCGAAGCTGCTGCCCGCCGACGTACGGCGGCGGGGCACCCTGACCCTCGCCTCCTCCGTCGGCAGCCCGCCCAGCTCGGCCTATCTGCCCGACGGCCGGACCGTCGTCGGCCTGGACGCCGACTTCGCCGACGCGGTGGCCAAGGCGCTCGGCCTCGAACTGAAGCGGGAGGTGGCCGGCTTCGAGGCGATCCTGCCGGCGCTCGGCAGCGGCAGGTACGACGTCGGCACCGGGAACTTCGGCGTGACGGAGGGACGCCGGAAGACCATCGACTTCGTCACCTACGTCAACGACGGCCAGGGCTTCGCGACCCGCGCCGACAGCACCCTGCCGGCCGTCACCGACCTCACCCTGCTCTGCGGCCTGAAGGTGGCCACCGGCGCCGGCACCACCTTCGAGCGGACCCTGGAGGAGAACAGGGGCCGGTGCGCCGAGGCCGGCCGCGAGCCGTACGAGGTGAAGGTCTTCAACGAGCCGGCGGCGGTCTGGATGTCGCTCCGGCAGGGCCGCAGCGACGTCGTGATGAGCACCATCAACGGCATCCGCCACGCGGTGACCCAGCAGCCGGACACGAAGTTCCTCAATGAATACCGCCGCCTCGACGTCGGCTTCGCCTTCAAGAAGGGCACCCCGCTCGCGCCCGCCTTCCGGGCCGCGGTGAACGGTCTGAAGGCGGACGGGACGTACGACCGGATCCTGCGGAAGTGGGGCGTGACGGCCTCGGCGATCGCGGAGTCACGGATCTCCCCGCCGGAGATCCCGGCACCGAAGCGGTGACGGCGAGCTGACGGCGCGCGCTGACGGCGGAGTGCCGATGCCGCTCCTGCCGGCCCGTCAGCAGCCGTCGCAGGGGCAGCAGCAGCCGTCGCACGGGCAGTCGCAGTCCCGGCAGCAGCCCTCGCGCTTCTTCCGGGACCAGGGGCCCTCGTACTCCTTCGCGCAACAGATCTGGCAGGTGCAGAACAGCCAGGTGAACATGGCGCACCCGGCCAGGAAGCCGCGCGGCTCGGGCTGCCGCGGACCGCCGGCACCGAACTGCGGCGGCAGCCCGCCGGGGCCCCCGGGTCCGCCCGCCCCGCCGTACGGGTTGCCGCCGCCGTACGGATGGCCGCCCCCGCCGTACGGGCCGGGCGCCCCGCCGCCGTACGGGTTCCCCGGCACCGGCCCCTGCCCCGGTCCCGGCATCCCGTGCGCGCAGGTCGTCGTGCCGAAGGCGCGGTCGATCGAGGTGCGCAACTCGTGGGCGAGGAGGACGTGGGCGAGACGGCCGTCGGCGAAGTCGACGTCCTTCAGCGCCAGGCGGATGCCGTGCAGCGCGTCGTCGGCGAGCCGGCGGGCCTCCTCCAGTGAGGTGCCGGTCGCGGTGAGCGGGTTCCAGGAGCCTGCCTCGGCGTCGGCGGCCTGGTCCTCGACGGCGTCCAGGAGGTGGGCGAGGCGGCCGAAGAGGCGGCCCGCCTCGGCGAGGGGGGCGGCGTTGCCGGGGCGGCCGGCGAGGACCGCGGTGTGCGCGAACGCGGCCGCGGTCGCCGTCTCCGTCGGCTCGGTGACGACGAGCAGCGGCGTGCCGGGGCCGGCGAGGGCCTCGAGGCCGGTCTGCCGGTCGACGGCGTCGACCAGCACGGCGGTGTCGAAGCCGAGCGCCCGCCCGGTGCGCGCGCCCGCCCGGTCCCAGGACCGGGCGACCCGGCGGGCCGCCGCGGCGACCGGCCGCCGGGCCAACAGGCCGTCCCGGTCGGCGACGTGGTCCCGGATCTTCGCGGAGGCGAGGACCAGGGAGACGGCGCCGGCGAGCCGGGCACCCTCGCCCCGGGCCACGGGCGCGGTCCGCATCGCGCGGAGCGGGCAGGGTCCCGCGGTGCGCCGGCCGGCCTGGGTCACTCCGGTCTGAGCCTCCGTCAGGACCGAGACGATCAGGCCGTCGTAGTTGGTGACGACCCGGGCGAGCTGACCGTGGTCCGCGCGAAGTGCCAGGCAGAGGCCGCAGAGGTGGGCCATCCACTCGGTCTTGAGGCCTTCGGTGAGGCGGTGCGCGCAGGGCCTGACGATTCCGAACAAGACATTCCCCCGTACGTTTCCCCCGTGGACGTGCGCGCCGGTTGCGCGAACGCGTCGGGCATCGTACCCAGGAGGTCGCCGGAGGAGTCGGTTCACCCGTACGCCCCGATCGTCACCCTTCCGGCCCGACGTTCATATTTTAAGTTGCGTGGCCGGATCCGACCCCCTGTCAGACGCCGCATACCGCAAGATCCCTGACGAATCGCCAGTTTTCGAACCTCACGTTCTGCACCAGTACCGTCACGAATCCCCTGCGCGCCGACTATCCACTTGGCGCGCGATCCGCATCATGGACGACGATAGGGATATGCGGAACCACAAGTGACCGCGCTGAAAGGAGGCGTCCATGGGATCGGTGCGCAAGGCCAGTGCCTGGCTGGGACTCGTCGAGGACAACGACGAGCGTTACTACGACGACGAGTACGCCGACGGTGCCGAGAGCGGCGACGCCTGGGTGACGGACCCGCGGGTGCGGGTGGCGTCCGACACGGCGCAGGAGCACGGCCGTCGGATCGCCACCGTCTCCCCGGACGGATTCCGGGACGCCCGGGGCATCGGCGAGCTGTTCCGGGACGGCGTCCCGGTGATCGTGAACCTCACGGCGATGGAGCCGAACGACGCCAAGCGCGTGGTCGACTTCGCCGCCGGCCTCGCCTTCGGTCTGCGTGGCTCGATCGAGCGGGTGGCGACCCGGGTCTTCCTGCTGACCCCGGCCGACACCCAGATCGTCAGCGGCGAGTCCGCCGGCCGCTCGCAGGACGGCTTCTTCAACCAGAGCTGAGGCCCCTCACGGGGCCCGGCCCGCCGCCACCCGTCGGGACTCCGGCCGCCACGGCCGCCCGGCCGTCAGACCCCGACCGTCAACACCGCCCGACCGTCAGCGCCCCGGTCGCCCCGGTCTCCCCGAGCCCGCCGGCTCGACCGGGCCCCGGCCGGCGGGGACGCGGGCGGTGCCCGAGGACTCCCCCGTCACGGCCCCGGGCGCACCGGGCAGCTCCGCGAGCAGCGGCCCGGCCGGCTTCCGGTCGACGGGCTCCGCTCCGGCGAGCCCCCGGCCTTCCGTACGGCCCTCGCCGTCGGCCCCGCGCCCGTCGTCGAGGTCGCCGTCCGGCACCGGCGGGCACTCCATCACGCGCGGCAGGCGCAGTGCCATCAGCGCGCCGAGGAGCAGCAGGCCCGCGCTCACGAACAAGGTCACGTGGAGGCCGTTCACGAAGGCGTGCCGGGCCGCGTGCCGCAGGGCCTCGCCCGCCGTGCCGCCGAGCTGCCCGGCGACCTGATAGGCCTCGCCCAGGGAGTTCGCGGCGGCGCGGGTGGCGCTTTCCGGCACCCCGGGCACCCCGCTCAGACCGGGGCCGTACGCCGCGTTCATCACGCTGCCGAGCAAGGCGATGCCCATGCCGGCGCCGAGCTGGTAGGAGGTCTCGCCGATGGCCGCGGCCCCGCCCGCGCTCTCCGGCGGCGCCTCGCTCAGCATCGACTCGTACGCCGAGAAGAGCGTGGTCTGCAGTCCGAAGCCGAGCAGGACGAAGCCGACGGTCAGCAGCAGCGGGCGGTCCTGGTGCCCCATGAGGACGAGCAGCAGCACCGCCGAGGCGGTCAGGACGAAGCCCCAGCCGACCATCCGGCGCGGGCCGAGCCTGCGCAGGGTGTACGAGCCGGTGGCGCCGGCCGCCATCGCGGCGAAGGTCAGCGGGAGGAGCCGGAGCCCGGTCTCCACCGGGCTGAGTCCCAGGACCAGCTGGAGGTACTGGACGGCGATCAGCTGCAGTCCGACCAGGGCGAGCATGGCGAGCACGACGCAGCCGACCGAGGTGGTGAAGGCGGGCCGGGAGAACAGCCGCATGTCGATCAGCGGGTGCGCGCGCCGCTTCTGCCGCCGTACGAAGAGGACGAGCAGCGCGGCTCCGGCGAGCAGCGGACCCGCCGTGGGCAGCGCGAGCAGCGGGTCGCCGGCGCCGAGCCGCTTGACGCCGAGGACGGCGCCGAGCACTCCGGCCGCGGCCATCAGCGCGCCGAGCACGTCCCAGGGGCCGTCGGAGCCGCCCCGGGACTCGGGCAGCAGCCAGCGGCCGAGCGGCAGGATCAGCGCCATCAGCGGGATGTTGATCAGGAAGACCGAGCCCCACCAGTAGTGCTCGACGAGGAAGCCGCCGAGCACGGGTCCGGTGGCGGCGCCGACGGCGGCGACCGCCGTCCAGATGCCGATGGCGGTGGCCCGCTCGCGCCGGTCGGGGAAGACCGCGCGGAGGATGGAGAGCGTGGCGGGCATGATCATCGCGCCGCCGACGCCGAGCAGGGCGCGGGCGCCGATCAGCACCTCCGGGGCGGTGGCGAGCGCGGCGACCGCCGAGGCGACGCCGAACAGCCCGTAACCGAGCAGCAGCACCCGTCTGCGGCCGACCCGGTCGCCGAGGGTGCCGAAGAGGATCAGGAGCGAGGCGCAGATCAGCGGATAGGCGTCGACGATCCACAGCAGCGCGGTGGAGCTCGGACGGAGGTCCTCGGTGAGGGAGGGGACGGCGACGTGCAGCACGGTCGCGTCGAGCGCGACGAGCAGCAGACTGACGCAGAGGACGACGAGGACGACCCAGCGGTTGGCACCGACGTCGGTGCGGCGGCCCAGGGGACGCGGCCGCGTTCCGGCCGTGATCGTCCGCGCCATGTACGTACCTCCCAGTGAAGCCCTCGCGCTCGGCGGGCACCGGCCGGGGAGCGGCCCCGGGGCGGCCCGGCATCGACGGGCGAGTGAGCCGTCAGCGTACGCGAGTTCAAGCCCCGAGCGCGTGGTGCAGCTCTCACCCCGGCGGACCGGGCGGTGTGGCGTACGCCACTCGGGCCGGACCGCGCGTCGGGTGGAATTCCTCCCGGGCCGCCGTTCGCGGAATTCTCCGGGCCCTCAAACACACTTCCGGAAAGACCACTTCGGCAATAGGGCCGAAGGTCATCGGATTTTCCGACGGGTGACCAGAACAAACGCCCGGCTGAGAGCGACTCCACATCACATCGTCATCACGAAGGCACCGGAACGACCAAGGTCGCTACTCACTCCCTGTAACGTCGATTGGGTGCGTACCGACATCTTTGCCCGGCTGGACCGGGAGCCGGAACCGCCGAAGATAGAGGTCCCGCGGATGACCCGCACGCGTCTCGCCCTCTTCGGCGGGACGTCGGCGTTCTATCTGGCCATCGTCGTCGCCGTACTGCTGTCGACCTGGCTGGTGACCCTCGACTGGAAGATCATGCTCTTCCGGCCCTATCAGCAGTGGCCGGAGCTGCACGCCTTCCTCGACTACTACGTCGTCCTCGGCCAGCGCGGCCCCACGGCCGTCATGGTGGCGGCCTGGCTGGGCTGGCGCTCCTGGCGCCAGCACACCCTGCGGCCGCTGCTCTCCCTCGGAGCGGCGCTGCTGCTGCTCAACGTCACGGTCGGCTCGGTCAAACTCGGACTCGGCCGTCTCGGCCCCCACTACGCGACGCAGATCGGCTCGGCCGAGCTCTTCGCCGGCGGCGATATATTCCCGTCCGGTCACACCGCGAACGCGGTGGTGACCTGGGGCATCCTGGCCTATCTGGCGACCACGCCGAGGGCCCGCCGCTATCTCTCGGCCCTGTCGGCCGTGGTCGCGCTCGGCGTCGGCCTGACCACCGTCTACCTCGGTACGCACTGGCTGAGCGATGTGCTGCTCGGCTGGGCCGCCGGCCTGCTCATCCTGCTCGCGCTGCCCTGGTGCGAGCCGGTCATCGCGGTGGCGGAGGCCTGGATCCTGGGCCTGCGCGACCGGCTGCGCGAGCAGCTGCGGGCCCGCCGCCGGCTGGTGCCCTCGCTGCCCGTGGCGTCCGGCGGTCCGGTGCCCGGCCTGTTCCCGCAGCGTCCGGCCGGAGCCGAGGAGCCGGTGCGGGAGACCGTGGGCGCCGGTTCCGGCCGGGGCTCGACCGGCCGGGCCGCGGGGCGGCCGACGGCGCCGCTGGCCCCGCAGCGCTCGCACCACCCGGCCCATCACGCGCACGCCGCCCACCACGCGGTGCGCTCGGAGCGCGCTCCGGTCGGTCCGGCGGGCAGCCGCCGCCCGCCGCACTCGCGGCCGGCGACGGGCGGCTGAACCGGGCGCGCCGGTCACGACGGTTGCGTAGTACGGGGAGGGCCCCGGCCGATGAACGGCCGGGGCCCTCCCCGTGTCGCGGCTTCCCCGTGTCGCTGGTCAGCCGAGCCAGACGCGGGTCACGACGCCGTTCTCGACCTCGAAGTTGATGCGCCCCTCCAGGTACTCCATGGTCACGATCGAGCCCGGCGGAAGGGAACGGACGACGTTCCAGCCCCGGGTCCGGGCGAGCCGTTCGGCGTCGTCGGCGGCGAGCCCCACATACGTATCGGGTGCGTGTTCGGGTGTCATACAGCTCACGTTAGTACCCCGCCGGTCACGCTTGTGTCACAGCTTCTCGACATATGTTTGACGTGCCGCCCGTCGCCGGCAGTGGCGGTTTCCAGCCGTTTCCCCGGCTATTCCCGCCCTTCCGCGCCGGGCGCCCCGCGCCTTCCGCCGCGGCCTTCCGGAATTCCGTACGACCGCGCTCCGGCGGGAATTCCCCGGGCCGGGCCCGGCACACGCGGCATTCACGATTTCCCCGCGTTCCGACCACACCGTCCGCCCGCCCTCCGCCGACCGGACGACCTGTCGGTCGGCCTCCGCCGTCGTCCGCACGGCGGGGGACATCATCCGGGGATGGCTACCGAGACCGAGACCGAGAGCATCGAACCGCCGCGGCAGCGGCACGGTCGGGTCCTGATCGACTGGATGACCACGACCGACCACAAGAAGATCGGCCACCTCTATCTGGTGACCTCGTTCGTCTTCTTCCTGATCGCCGGGGCGCTGGCGATGGTGATGCGGGCCGAGCTGGCGCGGCCGGGGCTGCAGCTGGTGTCCAACCAGGAGTTCAACCAGGCCTTCACCCTGCACGGCACGATCATGCTGCTGCTCTTCGCGACGCCGACCTTCGCGGGCTTCGCCAACGAGCTGGTGCCGCTGCAGATCGGCGCCCCCGACGTCGCCTTCCCCCGGCTCAACATGTTCTCGTACTGGCTGTTCCTCTTCGGCGGCCTGATGGTGCTCGGCTCCCTCCTCACCCCGACCGGGCCCGCCGCCTTCGGCTGGACCGCGTACGCCCCGCTCAACAGCCTGGTGCGCTCACCCGGCGTGGGCGTCGACCTGTGGATCATGGGGCTCGCGCTGTCCGGCTTCGGCACCATCCTCACCTCCGTGAACTTCATGGCGACGATCATCGGGATGCGGGCCCCCGGCATGACCATGTTCCGGATGCCGATCTTCACCTGGAACATCCTGTTCACCGCGATCCTGGTGCTCGCCGCCTTCCCGGTCCTCGCGGCGGCCCTGCTGGTCCTGGAGTCCGACCGGCGGCTCGGCTCGGTGGTCTTCCAGTCGGAGAACGGCGGCGCGCTGCTGTGGCAGCACCTGTTCTGGTTCTTCGGGCACCCCGAGGTCTACATCATCGCCCTGCCGTTCTTCGGCATCATCAGCGAGATCATCCCGGTCTTCGCCCGCAAGCCGCTGTTCGGCTACACGACCCTGATCGCCGCGACCATCTGCATCACCGGCCTGTCGGTGGTCGTGTGGGCGCACCACATGTTCGCGACCGGGGCGGTGCTGCTGCCCTTCTTCTCCTTCTTCTCGTTCCTGATCGCCGTGCCGACCGGGGTGAAGTTCTTCAACTGGACCGGCACCCTGCTCAAGGGCTCGCTCTCCTTCGAGACCCCGATGCTCTGGTCCATCGGCTTCCTGGTGTCGTTCCTGTTCGGCGGAGTGACCGGGGTGATCCTCGCGTCGCCGCCGCTGGACTTCCACGTCACCGACACGTACTTCGTGGTCGCCCACTTCCACTACACGGTCTTCGGCACCGTCGTCTTCGCGACCTTCGCCGGCTTCTACTTCTGGTGGCCCAAGTTCACCGGGCGGATGCTCGACGAGCGCCTCGGGAAGGTCCACTTCTGGTCGCTGTTCGTCGGCTTCCACACCACCTTCCTCGTCCAGCACTGGCTGGGCGCGGAGGGCATGCCCCGGCGGTACGCCGACTACCTCGACGCCGACGGCTTCACCGCCCTCAACACGGTCTCGACCATCGGCGCCTTCCTGCTGGGGGTGTCGACGCTGCCGTTCCTCTACAACGTGTGGCACACCGCCCGGCACGGGAAGAAGGTCGAGGTGGACGACCCGTGGGGCTACGGCCGCTCCCTGGAGTGGGCGACCTCCTGTCCGCCGCCCCGGCACAACTTCCTGGAGGTGCCCCTGATTCGCTCCGAGGCACCCGCCTTCGACCTGCACCACCCCGAGTACGCCGCCTACGAGCGGATGCGGCTCACGAGCCCGCCGCCGGAGCGGCGCCGCCCGGCCGGTCGAGGGCCCGGCTCAGCAGGTCCCTGAGCGCCCGCACCCGGTCGGTCAGCTCCGGCGGGTCGATCACCTCGAACTCGAACCCGAGCATCGACACGTGGATCACGAGCAGGTCGAGGCTGTGGGCCCCGGTCCGCAAGCGGCAGGAGGCGTCCCCCTCGGCGGTCAGGACGCCGTCGGCGGCGCCGACCGCGGCCGCCGCCTCGGCGAGCGGCACGTGCAGCCGTATCGTCGCCTCGCTCGCGTACGCCGCCGTGGACACGCCCTTGGCCACATAGGCGGCCAGGTCCTCGGCGGGCGGCTCGCGGGGCGGGAAGCGGGGGCCGTGCGGCGGCGTCGGCGTGATCCGGTCGGCCCGGAAGGTCCGCCAGTCGGCCCGGTCCACGTCCCAGGCCACCAGGTACCACCGGCGCTCGCTGCACACCAGGCGGTGCGGCTCTACGGTCCTGCGGGTGGCGGTCCCGCCGTGGTCGCGGTACTCGAAGCGCAGCCGTTCGGCGTCCCGGCAGGCGTTGGCGAGCTCGGTGAGGACGGCGGGGTCGATCCGGTCGCGAGGGGTGCGCAGCATCGGCACGGTGAAGGCGTTGAGGGCGCCCACCCGGCGGCGCAGCCGGCCGGGCAGCACCTGCTCCAGCTTCGCCAGTGCCCGTACGGAGCTCTCCCCGATGCCCTCGATGCCCTGCCCCGCCGCGGCCCGCAGCCCGACGGCGACCGCGACCGCCTCCTCGTCGTCCAGCAGCAACGGCGGCAGCTCGGCCCCCGCCCCCAGCTGGTAGCCGCCCCCGGTGCCGGGGGTGGCGTTGACCGGATAGCCCAGCTCACGCAGCCGCTCGACGTCCCGCCGCACGGTCCGCGCCGTCACCCCGAGGCGGTCGGCGAGATCGGCGCCGGACCACTCGCGGTGGGCCTGGAGCAACGAGAGCAGACGCAGCAGCCGTGCGGAGGTCTCCAACATGCGGCCGAGTCTGCCAGGAGTCGCGGACAGCCACGGTCCTCGATCCGCACGATCCGGAGGCGCCTCGGGGTGCCTCAGCGGAAGCGGCGGACCAGCGCTCCCGCCCTGGCCTTCGCCGTGTAGACGGCGTCGACGACCGTGCCGACCGTGCGGTGGAGGGTGGCGCGGGCGGGCGGGTGGCTGCGGGAGCGCTCGGCGCCCCGGCCGACGAGGTCGGTCCAGATCTCCTCGTGGCGGGCGGCGATCCGGGCCGGGTCGAAGCGCTCGGAGGCGGCGAGGGCCGCCTTCGAGGCGCGGGCACGGGCCTCGTCGTCGTTGATGAGGGCGAGCAGGGCGGCGGCGACCGCCGCCGTGTCGTCGACCGGGACGAGCCGGCCGTCGACGCCGTCCTCGATGATCTCGGCGGGGCCGTACGGGCAGTCGGTGGAGACCACCGGCAGCCCGCAGCGCATCGCCTCCACGATGGTCATGCCGAAGGACTCGCGACGTGAGGTGACGGCCGCCAGCGAGCCCTTGGCCCACTCCGGCTCCATCGGGTGGGCGGTGCCCATGAGGAAGACGTGCTCGCCGAGACCGCGCCGCTCGATCTGCCGGGCCAGGGTCTTCCTCAGGTTGTCGGAGGCGTCGCCGGTGCCGTAGATCCGCAGCTTCCAGTCGGGGCGGGCGGCGGCCACGTCAGCGAAGGCGTCGATCAGCAGGTCGTAGCGCTTGACCGGGGTGAGCCGGCCGGCCGCGACGACGATCTTCGAGGCGGGGTCGGCGGGGGGCACGCTCGGCGCGGGCACGCTGTTGGGCACCGCGTCGATCCGCACGCCGGGCAGGGACAGCGCCCGGTACGAGCGGGCGTCGGCCTCGGTGACGGTGGTGACGGCGTCCAGGAGGGCGTACTCGTGGGCGATGTCGCGGCGCAGCCGGTAGCTGTGCCCGTCGAGGATGAGGTGTTCCTGGCCGACGAGGACCGGCCCGCGCGGGGCCTGGCGGGCCAGCTGCACGTTGAGGCCCGGGCGGGTGGCGACCACCACGTCCGCCTCGACCGACGCCAGGTACGCGCCGATCCGGGCGTCGGTCAGGGCGCTGTACTGCTTCCAGCGGCCGTCGCCGCGCGGGAAGACCCGGGCGGGGCGGTGGAAGTCGGGGTGCTCGCCGTCGTGGCCGGGAGAGTTCTTCCGGATGTCGACGAGGTGACGCAGGGTCACTCCGGCGGGGACCCCGAGGATCGGCTCGTCGCGGTGGCGGAACACCGAGACGATCTCCACCTCGTGACGGGCCGCCAGTTCGGCGGCGAGCGTGAAGGTCGTCCGGATCGTCCCACCGATGTGGTAGCCGTTGTGGAGCAGGAAGGAGATGCGCATGGCCGTACCGGTTTCCCCCCGGTGAAGTGCGTGGTCGTGGCGACTGTACTGCGCCGCGCGAGGGACCCGTTCACGGCCGGTACCCCAGCTGGGGCACGGTGGCGCAGTTCGCGGTCATCTCGCCCTGCGAGACCCAGCCCCGGCCGTCCTGCCAGCGGGCCACGGACAGGCAGGTGGAGCGGGTCCTCGGCGGCTCCGCCAGCCGCTCGAAGCGGACCGGCAGCAGCAGTCCGCGCGCGGTGTACGGCTCCCGCCGATCGAGGTACGCCTCGACACACGCCCGGGTGAGCCGGTCGCCGCAGGACCTGGCCGCGTCGGTGAACCACATGGCCGCCGCCCATCCCTCCAACTGCCACTGGGAGAGCGGCCGGTCGCCCATCGCCGCGCGGAACTCCCGTACGGCGGGGAAGGCGGTCTCGTCGTGGTTCCTGCTGGATCCGGTCGCGAAGAGCGCGGCCCGGCAGCCGGGCGAGCGCGCGTAGTCGCGCGGCACGGACGAGGACCAGTTCTGCACGTTGGTCACCTTGGCGGCGACCCGTACGCCCGACGCCTCCATCGCCTCGCACAGCCGGGCGTTGCCGTGGCTGTCCATCGCGTCGAAGACGAGGTCGGCCTTCTGGGCGCGCAGATCGGCCGCCACGGCACGGAAGTTGGGCAGCACGAAGTCGACCCGCTCCTCGACGACCCGGTAGCCCTCGGCGCGCAGTCCCTGGGTGATCAGCCGGGCGTACGCGGCGGAGGCGGCCTGGTTGTAGGAGACGACGGCGGCGGTCCTGGCGCCGAGGTGCTTCCTGAACCAGCGGTAGACCTCGGTGCCGCCGTAGAGCACACCGTTCCAGCCGGGCTCCTTCCCGGTGCGCGGGGCGGAGCTGCCGTAGATCCCGTAGAGATGGGGGTACGTGTCGTAGGCCGGGGTCAGCGGCTGGCCGCCGACGTCGGGGACACCGGCCCGGGCGACGCGTGGGGCGCCCGCGTAGTCGAGGGCGGTGGTGGCGACCAGGGCGAAGACCTTGCGCTCGTCGATCAGCCGGTGCACGCAGGCCTGGTTGCCGACGCCGCTGCCGCCGTCGTCACAGGTGACGACCTCGATCCGGCGGCCGTCGAGGCCGCCGCGGGCGTTGAGGGCGTCGAAGTAGGCGCGGGCGCCGTCGCGCGGGCCGGTGAGGGTGGCTCCGCCGACGGGGCTGGTGGCGCTGGTGATGATGCCGACGCGCAGCGGCTCGCCGCCGGAGGGGGTGACGGCGGGCCGCGCCTCGAAGGCGCTCTCCGGGAGCCGGCTGCCGCAGCCCGTGGCGAGGAGGGCCAGGACGGCGAGGACGGCGGTCAGGAGGAGTGCCGCGGCTGCGTCAGCAGCCCGGGACCTGTGTCGCACCGCTGAGCTGGACGAGGCCGCAGAGGGTCCGCACGGAGACCTTCCAGGTGTCGTCCTGCAGGACGGAGGTGCCCTTGGCGTCGGGCAGGGCGGGGTTGCCGCCGACGAGCAGGTCATAGGTGACGTTCGCGTCCGACGGCGAGGTGAACTCGACCCCCTTGACCTTCGCTGAGCTCGTCGCGGCGTTCTTGTCGCCGGCGAAGGCGGCGAGGACGGGGGCCATCCGCGCGCCGTTCTCCAGGAGCTTGATCCGCTCGGCGGTCGGGGTCTTGGGGTCGAAGAAGGCCGTCCAGTTCCTGGTGATCTCCGCCTCGGCCGCGGCCGGGTCCACGGGCTGGGCCGCCATGGTGGGCAGCGTCGTCGCGGGGGCGTCCGTCCTGCCGTTGCCGCCGTTGTCGTCGCCGCAGCCGGCGAGGGTCGGCGTCAGCACCAGTACCGCGGCTGCCGCGAGCGCGGCGGCGCGTCTCTTCAGAACCATCTGGCTCACCACCGGATGTCCGTGCAGGCCGGGCGGCCTGATGATTCCAGGGTGTGCCGGTTCGGGGCATAGTGCAAGGAAGCGGATGAAGATGACATAAAGGCTGCGATGAAGACCGGATGGTGGTCTGAGGCCGAGGGAGGCGCCGTGCCGTCGACACCCCGGATCCTGCTGTGGGGCGGGCTCGTGGCGGCCGCCGGGGGCGCGGTGCTGTGCGTGCTCGGCTGGTACGGGGTCTCGGGCGAGCGGTTCGCGGAACGGCAGCTGCCGTATCTGGCCTCGTGCACCGTCCCGGGGGCGGCGCTGCTCGTGGTGGGCGCGGTGCTGGGCGCGGCGGCCCTGTTCGCCCCCGTGGCGCCCTCGCCGGTCCGGCCCCCCGAAGAAGGGGACGCGGTCGAGGAGCCGGCGGCGCCCTCCTCGGGGGAGCCACCGCTGCGGGTCCCCGGCGGGACGCTCGCGCACCGGCCGGACTGCCCGCTGGTGGCCGGGCGGCCGGAGGCGGTCCCGGCGGGCGACGCCGCGCTCGCGCCCTGCCCGGTGTGTGAGCCGTGGCCTCGCTGACGTACGACCTGGTCCTCGCCGGTCTCGCGGTCGGCAGCGCGGCGGCGCTGACCGGCATCGGACTGATCGTCACCTACCGTGCGACCGGCGTCCTCAACCTGGCGCACGGCGCGATCGCCATGGTGTGCGCGTACGTGCTGCGCCAGCTGGTGGTGGAGTGGGGCTGGCCGCTGCCGCTCGGGGCGGCCGTCACCCTGCTCGTCGTGGCGCCGGGCATCGGCCTGCTCCTGGACCGGGCGGTGTTCCGGCCGCTCGCCCTGGCCGGCGCGGGCCCGGCGCGGACCCTGGTGGCGTCGATCGGCGTCTTCGTGCTGCTGGTCGGCGGGGCGGCGCTGCTCTGGGGCGGCGGCGCCCGCGACGACGCGCCCGTGCTGCTCGGCGACGACCCGTGGGCACAGCTCGCGTCGGTGGTGGCGCTGGCCTGCCTGGTGGGGGCGGTGACCCGGTGGACACGGTTCGGCCGGGAGCTGCGGGCGGTGGTGGACAACCGTCCGCTGGCCGTGCTGTCCGGCATCCCCGCGGACCGGGTGGCGGCGGCGGGCTGGGCCTTCGGCGCGGTCACGGCCGGCCTCACGGGCGTGCTGCTCGCGCCGTACGTGCGGCTCGACCCGTACGGGATGCCGCTGCTCGTGGTCGAGGTGATCGCGGTCGCGGTGGTGGCCCGGATGCGGAGCCTGCCGGTGGCGGTCCTGGCCGCGCTCGCGCTGGGCGTGGCGCAGGCCCAGCTGACCCGGCTGCACCCGGCCGGCTGGGCGGGCGAGCTGCTCCAGGCCGCCGCGGCGAACCTGTTCGTGGTGGCCCTGCTGGTGGCGGCGCTGGTGCTGCCGGGGGTGGGCGACGGGGACGCGCTGCCGCCGTCCGAGGGGCGTCTTGTCGATCGGGCATCGCCACGCGGTGGGGAGACATCCCTCAGGGCGGCGCCGCGGGTCCCGGCGGGTGTGTGGCCGGTGGCGGCGGTGCTCTTCGCGCTGCCGCTGGGCTTCGCGGGCGAGGACCTGACGACGGCGGTGCAGGTGCCGGCGCTCGCGGTGATCCTGCTGTCGCTGGTGGTGGTCTCGGGCCGGGGCGGTCAGATCGCGCTGGGCCAGGCGGCGTACGCGGGGCTCGGCGCGCTGTTCACGGGCCTGCTCTCGGCGGCCGGTCTGCCGGAGCTGGTCGCGCTGGGGGCGGCGGTGCTGTGCGTGGCGCCGCTGGGCCTGCTGACCGGCTGGCCGGCGATCCGCCGGCACGGGCTCGCGCTGGCCCTGGTGACGCTCGCGGTGGGGGTGGCGGTGAGCCGCTTCGTCTTCGCGCAGCCGTACGCGACGGCGGGCGTGGCCCTGGAGCGCCCGGCCGGCTTCGAACCGGACCGGCGCTACTACGTCCTGGAGCTGACGGTCCTCGCCTGCTGCCTGCTCCTGGTGGGTGCCCTGCGCCGGGGCCGCACGGGCCGCGCCCTCGCCGTGCTGCGCGACCACGAGCGCGGCGCGGAGGCGGCGGGGGTGCGCGTGGCGGGCCTCAAGCTCCTCGCCTTCGTCCTGGGCGCGGCCCTCGCGGCGCTGGGCGGCGGCCTGCTGGGCATGGGCGTCCGAGCCTTCGACCCGGACGCCTTCGACCCGGTACGCGGCCTGCTCTGGTTCGCCGCCGTCCTGGCCCTCGGCGCCGACCTCCTCCTCACCCCGCTCCTCGCCGCCACCCTCCTGGTCGCCCTCGACGCCGGCGGCCACGCGGGCGTCGCAGCCGCCCTGATCGGCCTCCTGGCCACCTTCACCGGCCGCGTCCCGCCCCTCCTGACAACCCTGCTCCCGAGGTTCCCCGGCGCGCGGCGGGCGGGCCGGCGTCTGTCGGCTCCTCCGCCCGCCGGGCCCGGCGGGCGGCCCGATCGCACCACGGGAACGCGCTCGGGCGATACGGGCGCCGCCGAGCACCCGGCGGCGGACCGGGCCGCTCCCCGGGAGCCGGGTGCCCCCGAGACCCCCACGCCCCAACCCGCCGCAGCCGGCCCTGAGGAGCACGGCCCCCCGGCCGCAGGCCCTGGCCCCGGCACCCCGCCCACAGCCCCAGCCCACACGGGCGGCCCTGACCCGCACAACCACCCGGCCCAGGGCCAGGACCCCGGGAGCCGCCTTCCCGCCCCCGCGCCTAACGCCGCACCGCCCGGACCGGGTCCGGCCCGCAGCCCGGCCGCAGGCCAGGGACGCGGCGCCCCGCCGACCGCCGACCTGACACCCGAGCCCCCCGCCCCCACGGGCGACCCGGCCGCAGGCCCGCCCCACCCCGTCCGCCCACCGGCCGAAGGCCAGGGACCCAAGGCCCCGCCCACAGCCCCCGCCCACGCGGGCGGCCCTGACCCGCACAGCCACTCGGCCCAGGGCCGGCCGAGCCCCGACCCGCCAGCGCGCGCGCCTGGCGCCGCACCGCCCGGACAGGGTCCGGCCCGCAGCCCGGCCGCAGCCCAGGGACCCGGCGCCCCGTCGACCGCCGACCTGGCACCGGAGCCCCCCGCCCCCACGGGCGACCCGGCCGAAGGCCCGCCCCACCCCGTCCGCCCACCGGCCGCAGGCCCGGACTCCGGTGGCCGCCCCCGGGCCACGGCGGGCGCGCCCGCCCCCCGGCTCGTCGCCCAAGGCCTTCGCCTCACCTATCCCGGGGGGCTCACCGCTCTCGATCGTGTCGACCTGGTGCTGCGGCCCGGGCGGGTGACCGCGGTCGTCGGGCCGAACGGGGCGGGGAAGAGCACGCTGTTCGACTGTCTCGCGGGGACGCTGCGGCCGACCGCGGGGCGGGTGGTGCTCGACGGGGTCGACATCACCCGGCGGCCGGCGCACGTCCGTCATCGGCTGGGGATCGCCCGGACGTTCCAGCAGCCGGCCGTGTTCCCGTCGCTCACCGTCGAGGAGAACGTCCTGGTCGGCGGCCGGGGCGCGCCCGCCGAGCAGGCGCTGCGGTTGCTCGGGCTCGCCGGGAGCGTGCGGCACCGGGCGGCGGCCGGGCTGCCGACCGGCACGCTCCGCAGGGTGGAGCTCGCCCGGGCGCTCGCGGGCGCCCCGCACACGCTCCTGCTCGACGAGCCCGCCGCGGGGCTCGACGCCGACGAGACGGCCGCCCTGGCCCGTATCCTCGCCGCGCTCGCCGCCGACGGCCTCACCGTGCTCGTCGTCGAGCACGACCCGGACCTCGTCGCCGGCATCGCCCGCACCGTCCACACCATGGAAGGGGGCCGGATCGTGTCATGAGCGTCGAGATCGCCCTCCGCCGTGCCCGGGTCAACTACGGCCCCCTGGAGGCCCTGCACGGCCTCGACCTTCCCCTGCCCGCCGCGACCGTCACCGTCCTGCTCGGCCGCAACGGTTCCGGCCGCACCACCGTCCTGCGCGCCCTCGCCGGGACGGTGCCGCTCACGGCCGGGCGCGTGGAGTGGCGCGGTACGGACGTCACCCGGCTGCCCGCCCACGCGCGGGCCCGCCGCGGCCTGTGCTTCGTACCGGACCTGCGGGCCGTCTACGCGACCCTCACCGTCGCGGAGAACCTGGACCTGGCGGCGCCCGGCCGCCGGGACGAGGCCCTCGCCGCCTACCCGGAGCTCGCACCGCTGCTCGGCCACCGCGCCGCGAGCCTGTCCGGCGGCGAGCGCCGGATGCTCGCGCTGACCCGCGCCCTGCTCTCCCCGGCCCGCGTCGTCCTGGTCGACGAGCCGTCCCTCGGCCTGGCGCCGGCCGTGGCCTCCCGTACGTACGGGCTGCTCGCCGCCCTCGCCCGGCCGCCCCGCTCCGCCGCGGTGGTGCTGGCCGAGCAGCGCGTCCCGTACGGGCTGCCGCCGGGCTCGCTCGCGTACGAACTCAGCCGCGGCTCCCTGGCGGCCGTCCGCGAGATCACCGCGCGGTGGACGTGAGCCTCAGCATCGTGCCGACCGTCAGCCGGTTCGGGTCCGGTCCGACCGCCGCCCGGTTCGCCTCGTACAGCGCCTGCCAGCCGCCCCGGATCTTGAAGCGGCGGGCGATCGAGCTGAGCGTGTCGCCGGGCTGGACGACATGGGCGCGCCCGCTCAGGCCGTACCGCCGCGAGCAGACCGGCCAGGCCCCCCAGCCCTGGATCCGCAGCACCTCCTCGGCGACCGTGATCTGCTGGGCGCGGGTCGCCAGGTCGGCGCGGCGGGCGTAGCGGCCTCCGCCGAACTCGTCCCAGGTGGGCTGCCAGAACTGCAGTCCGCCGTAGAAGCCGTTGCCGGTGTTGGCGTGCCAGTCGCCGCCGCTCTCGCACTCGGCGACGCAGCCCCACGGCCACTGGTCCTTCACGCACGCCTCGACGGGCGTGGGGGCGCTGCCCGACACCCGCGCGCCCATCACCCACTCGCCCAGCGCCCGCTCGCCCGGCGCCGGTGCGCCCGACGCCCCAGGGGCCGACGCCTCGGCGACCGACACCGGGGACAGCAGCGACGCCGCCAGGACGGCACCGGCCGTCCAATATCGGATCTTCGACATCGGGGCAGGCTAGGCACCGGCTCCCGCCGCCGGACCCGTGCCGCGCGGAACACCGTTCACATGCCACCCGGTCGGAGTCACCGGCGAGTCACCGGCGGGCCACCGGCGCCTCCCCCAACTTGGCGCCGCTCCGCGCGTGACCCCGGTGGATCCTTCCCCGTTGAACTCGGCATGAGACGACCGGGAACCGCCCGGCGTCGCACGCGAAGAGTCCAGGAGTCCCCCGTGCCGCGCATGCTCGACGTCAGCGAGGACGTACGCGCCGAGATCGGCGACGAAGAAGCCGACCGGCTGCTCGCCGGCGACAACGCCCCGGGCAGCTACGACTGCACCTCCTGCCGCACGCCCGGCGACTCCGAGCAGGAGCGCACCAGCACGGTGCTGTTCGTCGGAGAGGAGACGGCCGTTCTCGCGTTCGCCCACGCCAGCTGCATCCCGTCCCAGGTCGTCCGGGTCGCCGAGGAGCAGCTCCAGGGCGCCGTCGCCTCCATCACCGCGGCCGACGCCGCCGACTCCCTGTCCGCCGCGCACCCCGAGCAGGCGGTCCTCGGGGTCACGAGCGGTCTGGTCCTGATCGGGGGAGAGCTGCACCCGGCGCTCGTCGTGGAGCCGACGGCGCCGGTCGCCCGCCCGGGCTCGGACGGTCTGACCGACGAGTTCCTCCCGCTCCTGGTCGAGCAGGGCTTCCAGCCGGTCTCCGACGTCAACGTCCGGCCGGCCCCGCTGCCCGGCTGGTCGGTCCTGGTCGCCATGGGTCAGCTGCACTCCGTCCTCCAGCCCGGCGCGGGCGGTACGGGCCAGGCCGCCTGGTGGCAGGCGCACCAGCCGCTCCAGGTCACCGAGGGCTGGCGGGCCGCGGCCAACAAGTCGCACACGGTGCTGGTCTTCGCCGCCCCGGTGGGGTCCATCGGCCAGCAGCCGCGCGAGGACCTGCTGCGCGACGCCCTGGAGAAGGCCGCGGCCAACGGGCGCCTGGTGGCCGCCGCGATGCCGCTGGCCGGTACGTGATGGAGGACACGCGACCCGGCATAGGGCCGGCCCGCGTCCCGGGGGTGCCGTCCGTCCCGCGGCCCCGGCGGGCTCCTCTTTCCGAGAGCCGCCCGCATCTCACGGACGCCGGGGTCGTTGGCACATACGTGCACGCATACGACCCCTTCCGCCAGCAGTATCCGAGTCCGATCCCGTCCATGCGCCCGGCGCAGGACGTCCCGGCGGCCCTCTCCTCGACGCCGATCTACGACGCCCTGTACTCCGAGTACCGCCGGACCTTCCGTACGCTGCCGGGCGACCGCAGCGGGGAGGAGGAGCTGAGCTTCCGGGCCTTCGGCACGGGGGCGGCGGGGACGGCGGGATACCGGCAGCACGCGGGATGGTCGGCGTACGCGCTGCCACCGGGCTCACGGAGCGGTGTCTAGCAGGGCGTGGACACGGACGCGCATACGGCTGAGGGCCGGGGCTCATCGCCCCGGCCCTCAGCCGTTCCGCTCACTTCTTCTTGCCGCGCTTCTCGCGCACCCGCACCGAGATGTGGATCGGGGTGCCCTCGAAGCCGAACTCCTCGCGCAGCCGGCGCTCGACGAAGCGGCGGTAGCCGGCCTCCAGGAAGCCGGAGGCGAAGAGCACGAACCGGGGCGGCTTGGTGCCCGCCTGCGTGCCGAAGAGGATGCGGGGCTGCTTGCCGCCGCGGATCGGGTGCGGGTGGGCGGCGACCAGCTCGCCGAGGAAGGCGTTGAGCCGGCCGGTGGGGACGCGGGTCTCCCAGCCGGCGAGGGCCGTCTCGATGGCCGGGACCAGCTTCTCCATGTGGCGGCCGGTCTTGGCGGAGACGTTGACCCGGGGCGCCCAGGAGACCTGCTGCATCTCGGTCTCGATCTCGCGCTCCAGGTAGTAGCGGCGCTCCTCGTCGAGCTCGTCCCACTTGTTGTAGGCGATGACGATGGCGCGGCCCGACTCGACCGCCATCGTGATGATGCGCTGGTCCTGGACCGAGATGTGGTCGGTGGTGTCGATGAGGATGACGGCCACCTCCGCCTTCTCGACGGCGGCGGCGGTCCGCAGGGAGGCGTAGTAGTCCGCGCCCTCCTGGAGGTGGACCTTCTTGCGGATGCCCGCGGTGTCGACGAACTTCCAGGTCGTGCCGCCGAGCTCGATCAGCTCGTCGACCGGGTCACGGGTGGTGCCAGCCAGCTCGTTGACGACGACCCGGTCCTCGCCGGCGACCTTGTTGAGGAGGGAGGACTTGCCGACGTTGGGGCGGCCGATGAGGGCGATGCGGCGCGGGCCGCCGACGGCGTTGCCGAAGCGCTGCTCGGGGGCCTCGGGCAGCGCCTTGAGGACCTCGTCGAGCAGGTCGCCGGTGCCGCGGCCGTGCAGCGAGGAGACGGGGAACGGCTCGCCGAGACCGAGGGACCACAGCATGGCGGCGTCGGCCTCGCCGGAGGGGCCGTCGACCTTGTTGGCGGCGAGCACGACCGGCTTGCCGGCCCGGCGCAGCAGCTTGACGACGGCCTCGTCGGTGTCGGTGGCGCCGACGGTGGCGTCCACGACGAAGAGGCAGGCGTCGGCGGCCTCGATGGCGTACTCGGCCTGGGCGGCGACGGAGGCGTCGATGCCGAGGACGTCCTGCTCCCAGCCGCCGGTGTCGACGACCTTGAAGCGGCGGCCCGCCCACTCGGCCTCGTAGGTGACGCGGTCGCGGGTGACGCCCGGCTTGTCCTCGACGACCGCCTCGCGGCGGCCGATGATCCGGTTCACCAGGGTCGACTTGCCGACATTGGGGCGGCCGACGACGGCGAGGACGGGGAGCGGGCCGTGCCCGGCCTCCTCGATCGCGCCTTCGACGTCCTCGACGTCGAAGCCCTCTTCCGCGGCGAGCTCCATGAACTCCGCGTACTCGGCGTCGCCAAGTGCCCCGTGGTCGTGCTGGTCGTTCATGAAGTCCGTTCCTTGATCATTCGTGGTCGGTGGGTCCCCGGATTCCGGGGCCCACTACTGAGAGTGTCGCTCAGCGCCCGGTGAGGCGCCTGGCGTTTTTCAGGTGTTCGGTGAGCCGTGCCTGGATGCGGTACGTCGCCTCGTCCAGCGCCTTGCGGGTGCGCCGGCCGCTGCCGTCGCCTGCCTCGAAGGGCTCGCCGAAGACGACGTCGACGCGGCCGCGCAGCGGCGGCAGTGCTTTGATCAACCGTCCGCGCCGCTCGGAACTTCCCAGGACGGCGACGGGCACGATCGGGGCGCCGCTGCGGACGGCGAAGTAGGCGAGTCCGGCGCGCAGCGAGGCGAAGTCGCCCTCGCCGCGGGTGCCCTCCGGGAAGATGCCGAGGACGCCGCCGTGCTCCAGGACCGCGAGGGCGTCGGATATCGCCGTGCGGTCGGTGCCGTGGCGGTCGACCTTGACCTGCCCGATGCCGGTGAGGAAGCTGCCGAGCGGCCCGACGAACGCTTCCTTCTTGATGAGGAAGTGGACGGGACGCGGGGCGGTGCCCATGAGCATGGGGCCGTCGATGTTGTGCGCGTGGTTGACGGCGAGGATGACGGGGCCGGAGGCCGGCACCCGCCAGGCGCCGAGGACGCGCGGCTTCCAGAGGCCGTACATCAGGCCGATGCCGATGCCCCGGCCGACGGCGGCACCCTTCTCGGAGGGCTGGGTCACAGGGCGGCCGCCGGCTTCTGGCCCCGCTTCTCCTCCACCAGGGTCACGACGCACTCGATGACCTGGTCGAGGGTGAGGTCGGTGGTGTCGACCTCGACGGCGTCGTCGGCCTTGGCGAGCGGGGAGGTCTTGCGGCTGGAGTCGGCCGCGTCCCGCTTGATCAGGGCCTGCCGGGTGGCGTGCACGTCGGCGCCCTTGAGCTCTCCGGAGCGACGGGCGGCGCGGGCCTCGGGCGAGGCGGTGAGGAAGATCTTGAGGTCGGCGTCGGGCAGGACGGTGGTGCCGATGTCCCGGCCCTCGACGACGATGCCGAGCTCGGCGCCCTTGGCGATGGACCGCTGGAGCTCGGTGATCAGGGTGCGCACCTCGGGGACGGCGCTGACGGCGCTGACCTTGGAGGTGACCTCCTCGGTCCGGATCGGACCGGAGGCGTCCACCCCGTCCACGGTGATGGTGGGCTTGGCGGGGTCGGTGCCGGAGACGATGACGGGCTTGCCGGCGGCGTTCGCGACCGCGTCGGCGTCGGTGACGTCCACGCCGTTGCTGATCATCCACCAGGTGATGGCCCGGTACTGGGCCCCGGTGTCGAGATAGCTCAGCCCCAGCTTGGCGGCAACCGCCTTCGAGGTGCTCGACTTGCCCGTGCCGGAGGGGCCGTCGATGGCGACGATCACGGTTTCCACGGTGGGGAACGCCTTCCTGGGTGAGCGGCAGCCCCCGTCGTACATGCGGGGACCCCCACAAGGTTACCGAGTCCCCCGCACCCATTCGGCCCAGCGCCCGCCCGCACCCAGCGCCGCGGCCCCCGCCCCGCGCCCGTCCGCGCAATCACCCACCGGTGCGGCGCCCACCCCCGCGGGGCCCCTGCGGCCCACCCGTGTGCCCGCCTGCGCGCGGGCCGCCGCCCACCTGTGCGAGCCACCGCCCGCGCTCCGCGCCCGTGTGGGCCTGTGGCCCGCCCGTGTGGGCAATCGTCCCGCAGGGCGGGACGGGTGGGCACACGGGACGGCGCCCATGCGGGCGCGTTCCGCACCTGTTCCTAGCCGCACCACGACGGCCCCGCATTCGTGGTGCGGGTCAAGGCACCGGGAGCCTAGGCCCGGCAAGGGGCACCGTTCCGTTGTGCCCACCCGTTCCGCCCCAGCGGAACGAATGCCCACAACGGGGGCGGCGACAGGCAGGCCCGAGCGGGCACCGCCCCAGCGGGGCGAAGGCCCAGCGGGGCGAAGGCCCAGCGGGGCGAAGGCCCAGCGGCGCGCCGCGCCCGGAAACGGGCCGGCACCGCCCCGGCGGGGCGCAGGCGCAGCCGCGACGCTCCCGCCGCGGTCAGGTCGTACGCAGGGCCCAGCCCCGTTCCCGCAGTGCCGCGCCCAGGACGGGCGCCGCGGAAGGGGTCACCATCAGCTGGACGAGACCGGCCTGCTGGCCCGTCGCGTGCTCTATGCGGACGTCCTCGATGTTGACGCCGGCCCGGCCTGCGTCGGCGAAGATGCGGGCCAGCTCGCCGGGCTGGTCGCTGATGAGGACGGCGACGGTCTCGTACACGGTGGGGGCGGCGCCGTGCTTGCCGGGGACGCGGGCGCGGCCGGCGTTGCCGCGCCGCAGCACGTCCGCCACGCCGGAGGCGCCGTCGCGGCGCTTGGCGTCGTCGCCGGACTGGAGGGCGCGCAGGGCCCGGACCGTCTCGTCGAGGTCCGCCGCCACGCCCGCGAGGACGTCGGCGACGGGCCCCGGGTTCGCGGAGAGGATCTCGACCCACATGCGGGGGTCGGACGCGGCGATCCGGGTGACGTCACGGATGCCCTGCCCGCACAGCCGTACCGCCGTCTCGTCGGCCTCCTCCAGGCGGGCCGCGACCATCGACGACACCAGCTGCGGCGTGTGCGAGACCAGCGCGACGGCCCGGTCGTGGGCGTCGGCGTCCATGACGACGGGGACGGCCCGGCACAGGGCGACCAGTTCGAGGGCGAGGTTGAGGACCTCGGTGTCGGTGTCCCGGGTCGGGGTGAGCACCCACGGCCGGCCCTCGAAGAGGTCGGCGGTGGCGGCCAGCGGCCCGGAGCGCTCCTTGCCGGACATCGGGTGGGTCCCGATGTACGTGGTGAGGTCCAGGCCCAGCTGCTCCAGCTCCCGCTTGGGTCCGCCCTTGACGCTGGCCACGTCCAGGTAGCCGCGGCCGAGGCCCGACCGGATCGCCTCGGCGAGGGTGCCGGCCACGTGCGCGGGCGGGACGGCGACCAGGACCAGGTCCACCGGACCGTCGGGCGCCTCGTCGGTGCCGGCGCCGAGCGCGGCGGCCGTCCGGGCCTGGGCCGGGTCGTGGTCGCGCAGGTGGACGGTGACGCCCCGGCCGGCGAGGGCGAGCGCCGCCGAGGTGCCGATCAGGCCGGTTCCGATGACGAGCGCGGTTCTCACTGGGCGATGTCCTTGCGCAGGGCGGCCGCGGCGCCGAGGTAGACGTGCGCGATCTTCGACTTGGGCAGGTCCGACTCGACGTGGGCGAGGAGCCGTACGACCCTCGGCATCGCACCGGCGATGTCGAGTTCCTGGGCGCAGATGAGCGGGACGTCCACGATGCCGATGCGGCGGGCGGCCGCGGCCGGGAAGTCGCAGTGCAGATCGGGCGTGGCGGTGAACCAGATGCTGATCAGGTCGTCCGCGCTCAGGCCGTTGCGTTCGAGCACGGCGGTGAGCAGCTCCTCGACCTGCTCGTGCATGTGTCCGGCCTCGTCCCGCTCCAGCTGGACGGCGCCTCGGACGGCTCGTACCGCCACCTCGTACTCCTTCGCCTGCGTCAGTGCTCCGACCAGCCTAGTCAGGTCCGCGCACCGGCGGTCGCGGCGCCCGCCCTCCGAGACGGCGAGCGGGCGGCGGGCGGGCCGGGTCCGACGGGCGGGGGCGCCGGGGTACAACTGTCGGATGCTGCTGCACGTCGTACCGCTGGACGAATGGTCCGCCGATCCCGGCCGTCCCTATGCCCCGCCGTCCCTCGCCGCCGAGGGCTTCGTCCACTGTTCCCCGGACGAGACGGCCGCCCTCGCGATCGCCGACGGCCACTACGGGAGCGTGGCGGGACCGCTCCTGGTCCTGGTGATCGACGAGACGCGGCTGGCCGGCGAGGTCCGCTGGGAGGGCTCGCGGGACATGCTCTTCCCCCATGTGTACGGGCCGATCGAGCGGTCCGCGGTGACGGCGGTCCTGGAGGTGCGGCGGGACGCGGACGGCCGTGCGAGGGAGCTGACGCCCTGGGCGTAGGCGTGTTGCGGTACGGGCGCGGGGCGCGCGGCCAAGCTGGTCGGCATGACGACTTCTGACGCCCTGCCCCGTCGTACGGCGCTCCTCGCCGGAGCGGTCCTGGTCTCCGGCTGTGGGGGCGGATCGGACGGCACGAAGGAGGAGCCCGCGCCCTCGTCCCCGGCCGGATCGCCCGCCACGCCTTCCGCGCCCGCCGAGTCCCCCGCCACGCCCCCCGCGCCCGGTGAGGCGCTCGCCCGCACGTCCGAGATCCCGGTCGGCGGCGGAAAGGTCTTCAAGGACGAGAAGGTCGTGGTGACCCAGCCCCGGGCCGGGCAGTTCAAGGCCTTCTCCGCGGTCTGCACCCACCAGGGCTGTCTCGTGGACAAGGTCGCCGACGGCACGATCGACTGCCCGTGCCACGGTTCGAAGTACCGGGTCGCGGACGGTTCGGTCGCCGCCGGGCCGGCGCCCCGCCCGCTGCCGGCCGAGACTATCGATGTGTCGGCGGACACCATCACTCTGGCCTAGCCTGTCGCGCATGACTCCCGAGGAACTGGTGCGCGACCACACGATCTACTCCTGTGTCATGGGGTCGCGCGCGTTCGGTCTGGCCACCGAGGACAGCGACACCGACCGCAGGGGCGTGTTTCTCGCCCCCACCCCGCTGTTCTGGCGGTTCGACAAGCCGCCGGCCCATGTGGAGGGTCCTGCCCCCGAGCAGTTCAGCTGGGAGCTGGAACGCTTCTGCGAGCTCGCCCTGCGCAACAATCCGAACGTCCTGGAGTGCCTCCACTCCCCCGTCGTCGAGCACGCCGACGCGACCGGCCGCGAACTGCTGTCGCTGCGCGACGCGTTCCTCTCCCGCCGTTCGCACGCCACCTTCGTCCGTTACGCGAGCGGCCAGCGCCGCAAGCTCGACGCCGACGTCCGCCAGTACGGCGCCCCGCGCTGGAAGCACGCCATGCACCTGCTGCGCCTGCTCACCAGCTGCCGCGACCTGCTGCGCAGCGGCGAGCTCCGGGTCGACGTCGGCGAGCACCGGGAGCGCCTGCTCGCGGTGAAGCGCGGCGAGGTGGCCTGGCCGGAGGTCGAGTCCTGGATGAACCGCCTCCAGGACGAGGCCGACCACGCCCACACCACCAGCCCCCTCCCCGAGGCCCCGGACACCCCCCGCATCGAGGACTTCCTGGCCCGCGCCCGCCGCGCCTCAGCCCTGCGCGTGCTGGAGGCGGACCCGCACCACGAGATCGTGCAGGGCGCCGAGGGCGTCCGTCTCGTCGCGGAGTCCTGAGGCGGCCTGGGCCGCGTCCAGGACCTCGTGGAGCCGCTCCACCTCCCCGCGTACGTCCTCCGTCGCCACCGTCGCCGGCCCGTGCTCGGCGGCGGCCTTCGCCTCGATCAGCTCGGGCAGACGGGCGGGTGCCTCGGGCACCTGGGCGGCGAGCGTCGGCAGATGGGCCTGGATCTCGCCGGACCGCATGAGGTGGATGCCGGTGAGCAGCGCCCGGTAGGTGTAGAGGAGCGGCTTGAGTTCGCCGCTCCTCTCGAAGAGCCGCCACTGGGTGCCGGCGAAGCCCCGGTAGTGGTGGGCGTGGCGGGAGGTGACCACGTCCGGCACGTGGGAGCACAGTTCGGCGTGCGGGGCGGAGGTGTGGGCGACCAGCGGTGAGGTGAGCTGTTCCAGGACGTAGCCGTTGCGCCGGAGCATGAGCCGGACGAACTTCCGCAGGTCGTGGGTGACCAGGTCCATCTCCACCCCGTCCCGGTCCCACATGCGCGTCCGGGTCTCCTCCGGCTCGCGCAGGCCGATCAGCCCCGCGACCGGCAGCAGGTGCACGCCCCGCAGGTCCACGTCGGAGTCGCGGGAGGGAAAGCCGTAGAGGTGCGCGCCGGAGACGGTGGCGAACAGCAGGGGGTCGGGCTGCTCGGCGACGACGGCGGACAGGTCGAGGCCGGGCAGCCCGGCGTCGGACAGGTCGAGGCCGGGCAGCCCGGCGTCGGACAGGTCGGCTGCGGACACCTTCGGGTGCGTCATGGGTTCACGCGTCCCAGAGCGCGCCGAAGGCCAGCAGTTCGTCGCGGTACTCGACGCGTTCCGCCCACTCCTTCGGCCAGGCGTCCGCGCCCAGGTGGGCACCGGCGAAGGCGCCGGCGAGGGCGGCGATCGAGTCGGAGTCGCCGCGGGTGCAGGCGGCGCGGCGCAGGACGGTGAGGGGCTCGTCGGGGAAGAGCAGGAAGCAGAGCAGGGCGGTGGCGAGCGCCTCCTCGGCGATCCAGGCGTCGCCGGTGTACGTGCAGGGGTCGAGCTCCGGGTCGGCGGTGCGCTGGACGGCGTCCAGGCGCTCCAGGACGGCCAGGCACTCGTCCCAGCCGCGCCGGATGAAGTGCGGGGCACTGGGGTCCTGGGAGCGGGTCCACAGGTCGCCGAGCCAGCGCTCGTCGTAGCGGGAGCGGTTGTCCAGCGCGTACGAGCGGAGCTGCCCGACGAGCCCGGTGGGGTCCGCGCCCTGGGCGAGCAGGTACACCGCGCGGGCGGTCAGGTCGGAGGCGGCCAGGGCGGTGGGGTGGCCGTGGGTGAGGGCGGACTGGAGCTGGGCGGCGCCGGCCCGCTGCTCGTCGCTCAGACCGGGCACCAGGCCGATGGGCGCGACCCGCATGTTGGCGCCACAGCCCTTGGAACCGACCTGGCTGGCGTCCTGCCAGAGCCGGTCCGTCGACAGCAACTGGCACGCCACCATGCAGGTGCGGCCGGGGGCCCGGTTGTTCTCCGGGGACCTGTACCACTCCACGTACTCCTCCCGCAGCGGCCGGGCGAGCCGCGGCGGAGTGAGGGCACCCCGGTCCGTGGCGGTGCGGATGCCTCGCGCGAAGGCGAGGGTCATCTGGGTGTCGTCCGTGACGCGGCCCTTCTCGGGGAGCGCGAGGTCCCGCCACGGTCCGTACCAACGGGTGATCGTCGCCACGTCGATGAACTCCGTGGGCAACCCCAGCGCGTCGCCGAGCGCCAGCCCGATCAACGCCCCCGTCGCGGCCCTCTTGGTGGTGCCGTTCGTCATGCCGTCCGTCCTTCCGGTCGCAGCAGTGGCGGGTGCAGGGTCGTGGCCTCGCCCGCCCGGTAGAGAGCGGCCGGTTTCCCCCGTCCGCCGGTGCGGCGCGGTGGTGCCTCGACGGGCCGGACGAATCCGGGGGTGGCGAGGACCTTGCGCCGGAAGTTGGGGCGGTCGAGCGTGACGCCCCAGACCGTCTCGTACACCTGCCGCAGCTCGCCGAGGGTGAACTCGGCCGGGCAGAAGGCGGTGGCGAGACAGGTGTATTCGAGCTTGGCGCCGACGCGTTCGCGGGCGTCGGCGAGGATGCGGTCGTGGTCGAAGGCGAGGTCGCGGACGTCCTCGTACGGCAGCCAGCGGGCCTGCGCCGCGTCGCCGCCGCCGCGCGGCTCGGGCAGGTCGGGGACGAGCGCGGTGAACGCGACGGAGACGACCCGCATCCGGGGGTCGCGGTCGGGTTCGCTGTAGGTGCGCAGCTGTTCCAGGTGGAGCCGGGCGGCGGTGTCCCCGGACAGGCCGGTCTCCTCGGCGAGTTCGCGGCGCGCGGCCCGCTCGGCGGACTCGTCGGGCAGGACGAAGCCGCCGGGCAGTGCCCAGGCGCCGGCGTAGGGTTCCTGGCCGCGCTGGACGAGCAGGACGTGCAGGCGTTGCTCGCGGACGGTGAGGACGGCGAGGTCGGCGGTGAGGGCGAAGGGCTCGAAGGCGTACTTGTCGTAGCCGTCGGGCGCGGGATGCGCGGTGCTCATCGGCGTTCCGGGAGGGGGTCGGTGAAGTGCCAGCCCTCGGTGAGGAGCGCGTCCACGGCGGCGACGGCCGTGGCGAGGCGCTCCTCGTGGGGACCGGTGAGGACGACGGTGCGGCGGCCGGTGTGGGCGAGCTGGGTGAGGAAGCGCGCGGTCATCCAGGGCCTCAGGTGCTCGCCGTCGCGCAGTCCGTCGTCCTCGAAGTCGACGCCCCGGTGGTCGGTGAGCAGCCACAGGTGCTGGCGGCCCCGGGCGGCGATCTCGCCGGTGCCGGGGCTGGTGGTGCCCATGTACCGCTCGTGCCAGATGGTGGTGGCGAAGGCGTCGGTGTCGCAGATGAGCACGGGCGATCCGTCGCGGGCGGCCTCCTCCTCCAGTTCGGCCTGGCGCAGGGCGATGACGGGGAAGTCCGTGGAGTGGAAGGCGACGTCGGACCAGGTGGCGTCCGGCTGTTCGGCGCGGAGTTCGGCGAGCTTGAGCTCGCTGTACGCGCGTCCGTACTCGGGGACGCAGCGGGTGCCGGCCCACACGCCGCCGCGTCGCCGGTAGTGGTCGGCGAGGGCGAGCGCCAGGGTGGTGGTGCCGGTGGACTCGGCGCCGAGGACGACGACGCGGCGGGTGAGGGCGGCCCGTACGGGGGCCTCCAGCCGGTCCCAGTGGGCGACCGGGTCGGCGCGCACGGCCGTGCCGGAGACGGGGTGGCGGAGCCGGTGGGGGTCGACGCAGACGGAGGCGGCGCCGAAGCGGCGGGCGAGCTCCTCCCCGTACGGCTCGGAGGTGAAGACGGCGTCGACGGTCTCGGGCACGGCGGCCCGGAACACCGCCATGTGGGCGTCCCACACCTCGGGGTCGTGGAGGTCGACGGGGTGGTCGTCGACGGCGCCCACGACGAGGGCGTCGGGGTGGATCTCGCGCATCCAGGCGACGCGGTCGGCGAGGGGCACGGATTCGACGGAGGAGGCGCAGACGAGCACGGTGAGGCGGTCGCACCGCTCGCGCGCGGTGCGGACGAGGTGGTGGTGGCCGGCGTGCGGCGGATAGAACTTGCCGAGGACGAGGCCGTGTCCGAAGCGGGTCATGCCGCGGCCTCCCGGACGTGGAGGGGACGGGACGCGATGTCCCGGTGCCAGCCGCGCAGGCCGATGACGCAGAGCGCCATGAAGCCGACGTACAGCACCGAGGTGAGGTAGAGCTCCTTGTACGCGTACAGGGGCACGTACACGACGTCGGCGGCGATCCAGAGCCACCAGCATTCCAGCCGCTTGCGGCACTGGCCGTAGGTGGCCATCAGGGACAGGGCGGTCGTCAGGGCGTCCCAGAAGGGGACGTTCGAGTCGGTGGCCCGGTCGAGGAGCAGGGTGAGGGCGAGGGTCCCCACCGCCCCCGCCGCGATCAGCCAGGTCCATTCGGTGCGGCTGGTGCGCCGTACCGGAAGGGCCTGGGTGGCGGAGCCTGGTCCACCCCCGTGGGTCCAGGTCCACCAGCCGTAGGCGGCGAGGGCGATGAAGACGATCTGGAGGCCGGCGTCGGCGTAGAGCCCGCTCTGGGTGAAGAGCAGGACGAAGAAGACGTTGTTGGCGATGCCGATCGGCCAGTTGGCGAGGTGCTGACGGGCGACGAGCCAGACGCAGAGCGCCCCGCTCCCGAAGCCCAGCACCTCGGTCCAGGAGACCGGGGTGTCGAGGAGCGTGAAGAGCGGCTGCTGGAGCGGGTCCAGGACGTTCGCGAGACTCATGCTCGCCTCCCTTTGAGCCCTTAAGAGTCAGGGTGACTATAAAAGGCGACGGGGCTCGACCACAAGTACGAAAAAGGCCCGCGACCGCCGGTGTGGCGGTCGCGGGCCCTTCGCTCCCCTCAGGGAGTGACCGCGGGGTGGCGGGGGTGGCTACAGGCCGACTTCCTTCATCAGCATGCCGACCTCGGTGTTGCTCAGGCGGCGCAGCCAGCCCGACTTCTGGTCGCCCAGGGTGATCGGGCCGAAGGCGGTGCGGACCAGCTTCTCCACCGGGAAGCCCGCCTCGGCGAGCATGCGGCGCACGATGTGCTTGCGGCCCTCGTGGAGCACGACCTCGACCAGGTAGTTCTTGCCGGTCTGCTCGACGACCCGGAAGTGGTCGGCGCGGACGTAGCCGTCCTCCAGCTGGATGCCGTCCTTGAGCCGCTTGCCGACCTCGCGGGGCAGTGGACCGGTGATGGCGGCCAGGTAGGTCTTCTTCACGCCGTACTTGGGGTGGGTGAGACGGTGGGCCAGCTCGCCGTGGTTGGTGAGCAGGATGATGCCCTCGGTCTCGGTGTCGAGCCGGCCGACGTGGAAGAGCCGGGTCTCGCGGTTGGTGACGTAGTCACCGAGGCACTGGCGGCCGTCGGGGTCCTCCATGGTGGAGACGACCCCGGCCGGCTTGTTCAGCGCGAAGAACTGGTACGACTGGGTGGCGACGGTCAGGCCGTCCACCTTGATCTCGTCCTTCTCGGGGTCGACCCGCAGGCCCTGCTCCAGCACGATCTCGCCGTTGACCTCGACGCGGGCCTGCTCGACCAGCTCCTCGCAGGCGCGGCGCGAGCCGTAGCCGGCGCGCGCGAGCACCTTCTGCAGGCGCTCGCCCTCCTGCTCGGCGCCCGGGAAGGTCTTCGGGGTCTTGATCTCGGGCTTGTTCGCGTACCGCTCGCGGTTGCGCTCCTCGGCGCGGGCGTCGTACTCGCGCGAGCGCGCCGGGGCGGTGCGGCCGCCACCGCGCTTGGGTGACTGCTTGGGACCGCCCTTGGCACCGCCGCGGGCGGCGTCGCCGCGACCGCGCTTCGGGCCGTCGGAGGGGCGCCCGGCCAGGCCGTCGACGTCGTAGGAGCGCTCCTCGGGGCGGGGCCGGCGCGGGCGGCCGGCGCTCTGGCCGCGCTCGTCGCGGCTGTTGCCCGCACCCCTGTAGTTGCCGCGGCCGCCGCTCTTGGCACCACGGCTCCCGCCGTTGTTTCCGCTGTTCCTGCCGCTGCTGCTTCGCATCAAACTTCCGTCGTCTACTCGTTCTCGTCTGCGTCCGGCTCGCTTGCGTCCGGATCGAACGACGGAACGCCCTCCAGGGAGTCCGGCTCGACCGCTTCCGCCTCGGGGAGGAAGGGGGCGAGCTCCGGGAGTTCGTCCAGGCCGCGCAGGCCCATCCGCTCCAGGAAGTAGTTCGTCGTCCTGTACAGGATCGCACCTGTTTCGGGTTCCGCGCCCGCCTCCTCCACCAGACCCCGCTGGAGGAGGGTGCGCATGACCCCGTCGCAGTTCACTCCGCGCACGGCGGAGACGCGGGACCGGCTGACCGGCTGGCGGTACGCGACGACCGCCAGGGTCTCCAGGGCCGCCTGGGTGAGCCGGGCCTGCTGGCCGTCCAGGACGAAGGCCTCGACGGCGGCCGCGTGGGCGGCACGGGTGTAGAACCGCCAGCCGCCGGCGACCCGGCGGAGCTCGAAGCCGCGGCCCTGGACGGTGTACTCGTCGGCGAGCTCGTTCAGGGCGTCGGCGACCTCGCGCGGGGTGCGCTCGAGGACCTTGGCGAGGTGGGCCTCGGTGGCGGGTTCGTCGACGACCATGAGGACGGCTTCGAGGGCGGGCTTGAGATCGCTCATCGGGCGTCCTCCTGGGGGGCTTCCTGGTCGAACTCGTCGGTGACGGCGGTGGCCGCGGCGTCCGTCTCGCCGCCGGTCCAGGAGACGGTGAGGTCGCCGAGGGCGGTCTCCTGGTCGAGGGCGACGGCCTTCTCGCGGTAGAGCTCCAGGAGCGCGAGGAAGCGGGCGACGACGGTGAGGGTGTCGTCGGCGCCCTCCACGAGCTCCCGGAAGCTCAGGGTGCCGCGCTCGCGCAGCAGCGCGACCACGACGGCGGCCTGCTCGCGCACGCTGACCAGCGGGGCGTGGATGTGGTCGACGTACACCTGCGGCCTGGCCTTCGGCTGCATGGCTTTGACGGCGAGTTTGGCGAAGCCCTCGGCGCCGATGGAGATGACTACCTCGGGCAGCAGCTCGGCGTGGTGCGGCTCGAGCCCGACGGTCCGGGGGTGGCGACGCCCCTCCGCCTCCCACCGCTCGGCGAAGATCTCGGCGATCTTCTTGTACGCGCGGTACTGCAGCAGCCGCGCGAACAACAGGTCCCGCGCCTCCAGCAGGGCCAGGTCCGCCTCGTCCTCCACCTCGGCGGCCGGCAGCAGCCGCGCGGCCTTGAGATCGAGCAGGGTCGCGGCGACCACGAGGAACTCGGTCGTCTGGTCGAGGTCCCAGTCGGGCCCCATGGCCCGGATGTGGGCCATGAACTCGTCGGTGACCTTGGAGAGGGCGACCTCGGTGACGTCCATCTTGTGCTTGGCGATCAACTGCAGCAGCAGATCGAACGGCCCCTCGAAGTTCGCCAACCGCACGGTGAACCGCCCGTCGGCACCCACGGGGGGCGCGGGCGCGCCCGTGGCGGGCGCCGTCGGACCACCGGGCTCGCCCGACGCGCCCCCGGACCCCACTGCCTCCGGCAGGGCGCTCGGGACGGCCTCCAGCCGCGGCCCGTCCAGGACAGAGTCCGGTACGGAGTCCTGCTGGGCCCTGCCCGGCACGACCTCCGATACGAAGTCCTGCTGGGCCCTGCCCGGCACGACCTCCGACACGGAGTCCAGCTGGAGGGCCCTGTCCGGTACGGCGACCGGCTCTGCGTCATGCCGCGGCCCGGCCGGGAGGCCGTCCTGCTGCTCCGCGTGCGGCGCCTCGCCCGCCTCGTACTGGCCTTCCAGGCCCTCCGAGCCGTCCCGGTCGGCGTCCGGCCCCGCCCCGGCCTCCGTGGCCGCCCTGGCGGCCTCCAGGCGCTCCCGCGGCCCCTCGGGCCCGTCGGGGCCTTCCGAGCCGCCCGGGCCGTCCACGCGCTCCGCACCGGCCTTCGAGGCGGCTGAGGCCCGTGCGCCCGCCGAAGGCGCCGGCACGGGTCCGTGCGGTTCGCGCGGCTCCGGCCGCTCCCCCGCCGTCGGTGACGCCGGTGACGGCGACGCGCCCGGGCCCCGGCCCAAGGCGCGGCGGCGGGGAGGGCGGGACGTTTCGTCAGGGGGTGGGGGCATGGGGATGGTCCTGGTGGAGCGGGGGTGGCGGGAGCCCGCAGGCTACCGTCAGCGGCCGCGCAGGCGGCGCACGAGGATGCTCGCGTCGCCGCGGGACTCCAGGTCCGCCAGGACCACGGCGACCGCCTCGCGGACGATCCGGCCGCGGTCGACGGCGAGGCCGTGCTCGCCGCGCAGCACCAGACGGGCGTGCTCCAGGTCCATCAGCTCCTCGGCGGAGACGTAGACCGTGATCTTCTCGTCGTGGCGCTCGCGCCCGCTGGGGCGCCGGTTGGTGGTGCGGCCGCCCCGCCGCCGGGCGGCGGCCGGGGCCGCGCCCTTGGCGGCCTCCGGCTCCGGCGTCCGGGCGCGCGGCTCGGCCGCCTCCGAGTCCGCCGCGGCGTGCTCACTCGTGCCCGGGCCCTCCGCTCCCGCCCCCGCGGCCGAGTCGCTCTCACCCGCGGGTGACGGAACGGTCCGGCGCGGCGAGGACGCCTGGAGCGCCGTCCCACCGGTCGTACGGAACAGTTCGTCGGCGCCGGGGAGACTCACTCGGCGTGACACCGGGCGAGCACCTCCCTGGCGAGCTGACGGTAGGCGGCGGCGCCCACGGAGTTCGAGGCGTACGTCGTGATGGGCTCGCCGGCGACCGTGGTCTCCGGGAAGCGCACGGTCCGGCCGATCACCGTGTGGTACACGTGGTCGTCGAAGGCCTCGACGACGCGCGCGAGCACCTCGCGCGAGTGCACCGTCCGCGAGTCGTACATCGTGGCGAGGATGCCGTCGAGCTCCAGCTCGGGGTTGAGCCGCTCCTGGACCTTCTCGATGGTCTCGGTCAGCAGGGCCACTCCGCGCAGCGCGAAGAACTCGCATTCCAGCGGCACGATGACCTTGTGAGCGGCCGTCAGGGCGTTCACGGTCAGCAGGCCGAGCGAGGGCTGACAGTCGATCACGATGTAGTCGTAGTCGTTCATCAGCGGCTTGAGCGCCCGCTGGAGCGTGGACTCGCGCGCGACCTCGCTGACCAACTGCACCTCGGCGGCCGAGAGGTCGATGTTGCTCGGCAGCAGGTCCATGTTGGGCACGGCGGTCTTGAGCAGCACCTCGTCCGCCGACATCCCCCGCTCCATGAGCAGGTTGTAGACGGTGAGGTCGAGCTCCATCGGGTTCACGCCGAGACCGACCGACAGGGCACCCTGCGGGTCGAAGTCGACGAGCAGCACCCGGCGTCCGTACTCCGCGAGCGCCGCGCCCAGGTTGATGGTCGACGTGGTCTTGCCGACGCCGCCCTTCTGGTTGCACATCGCGATGATCTTCGCGGGGCCGTGGTCGGTCAGCGGGCCCGGGATCGGGAAGTACGGCAGGGGCCGTCCGGTGGGGCCGATCCGCTCGCGGCGCTGGCGGGCAGCGTCGGGCGCGAGGGTGGCCGCGTACTCCGGATCGGGCTCGTACTCGGCGTCGGGGTCGTAGAAGTGCCCCTCGGGCACCTCGTCATAGGCGGCGAAGTGGGTGGACTCTCGGCCCATCTCGTTGCCGGCCGTGGCGTTCACGTGTAGGCCGTCCGTCATCTTCATCGTATGGGCTGGCGTCATGGGCTGGTGCGTCGCGAAGGTCCGCACCGCGACGGAGCCGATCGGGGCTCCTGGCTCCGCACCCCCGGGAGTAAATGTCGACTCATTCACAAGTCGTCTTACCTCCTTGGATGTGACCAGGAACATTTATCGATAGGTCAGCGTGGCACCATGCCGACGGTTGGCGACTCTATGGCGTGTCACCGCTCCGCAGCAACACAATCCGCCGGACCCGGCCCGATGTGTCGGCGACCGAACACCCCGCTGTCAAGGGTCCGCACGCAGGGAACCGCACGTTTCGGGGCTGCGCGAAACGGTTAAAGAGTTACGTTCGAGGCGAGTTGACCAGGCGTCGGAACGTGGCCGGACACACATCGGGCCGGACCTCGCGTAGCAAGGTCCGGCCCGGTGCATGAGGTTGACGGTACGGGTTGACCGACCGTTTCTGCGGCCGCGCCGCAAGCCTCGTGAGGTCAGCCCAGCAGGCTGCTCAGCTCGACGTGGTCGTAGCCGTGGGCCTCGGCGACCTCGCGGTAGACGACCTTGCCGTCATGGGTGTTGAGGCCCTTGGCGAGCGCGGCGTCGCGGCGCAGCGCCTCGGCCCAGCCGTTGTTCGCCAGCGACACGATGTAGGGCAGCGTGGCGTTGGTGAGGGCGTAGGTGGAGGTGTTCGGGACCGCGCCCGGCATGTTGGCGACGCAGTAGAAGACCGAGTTGTGGACCTGGAAGGTCGGCTCGGCGTGGGTGGTCGCGTGGGAGTCCTCGAAGCAGCCGCCCTGGTCGATGGCAATGTCGACAAGGACACTTCCGGGCTTCATCTTGGCGACGAGCTCGTTGGTGACCAGCTTCGGGGCCTTGGCGCCCGGGATGAGGACGGCGCCGATGACGAGGTCGGCCTCGATGACGGCCTTCTCCAGCTCGTAGGCGTTGGAGACGATCGTCTTCACCTTGGTGCCGAAGATCTTGTCGGCCTCGCGGAGCTTGTTGATGTCGCGGTCGAGCAGGGTCACGTGGAAGCCCATGCCGACGGCGATCTGGGTGGCGTTCCAGCCGGACACGCCGCCGCCGATGACGACGCACTCGCCGGCGTGGGTGCCGGGGACGCCGCCGGGGAGCACGCCGCGGCCGCCGACCGAGCGCATCAGGTGGTAGGCGCCGACCTGCGGGGCCAGGCGGCCCGCGACCTCGGACATCGGGGCGAGCAGCGGGAGCGCGCGGTTCGCGGTCTCGACCGTCTCGTACGCGATGGCGGTGGTGCCGGACTCCAGCAGGGCGTCCGTGCACTCCTTGGATGCGGCGAGGTGCAGGTAGGTGAAGAGGGTCTGGTCCTTGCGGAGGCGGTGGTACTCCTCCGCGATGGGCTCCTTGACCTTGAGCAGCAGGTCCGCGGTGGCCCAGACCTCGTCGGCGGTGGCGAGGATCTCGGCACCGGCGGCGACGTACTCCGCGTCGGTGATCGAGGATCCGACACCGGCGTTCTGCTCGATGAAGACCTGGTGGCCGTTGCGGACGAGCTCGTGGACACCGGCAGGGGTGATGGCCACGCGGAACTCGTTGTTCTTGACCTCGCGGGGGATGCCGACCTTCATCGTCGATCACGGTCCTTGAATCAGGGGGGACAACGGGGGGTGTGCTGCGGTGTGGCAGAGCCAGTGGTCCTGACAAAGCCATACATACCCGGAAGCTCTACGGCGCACCGGGACAGACCGCGATCCAACGCGGCGCACCCAGTCTAATGAAGGAGTTCCCCCTGTCTAGCCTTTCAAAGTATTAATCTTCGCCGAACCCACTGCGGATTTCGTAGGCGGAGGGGTCGCTTCCAAGGAGTCTTTCCGAGGCGGACCGGTGCAGCCGGGCGGCCGCCGGGTCGCCGAGCCGGTCCAGGGTGTCGGCCAGCCTCAGCTGCAGCGCCGCCTGAAGCCGTACGTCCCCGGCCCGGCGGGCCCATTCGACCGCCTCCTCGCAGGTGCGCAGGCACTCGTCCGGCCGGCCCGCGTACTCCTGGACCCGGGCCGCCTCGCTCAACGCCCGTGCGTAGCCCGGGAGATCGGCGAGCCGCCGGTAGCCCGCGGCGGCGGCCCGCCAGTTCCGCAGCGCCTCCCCGTAACGCCCCGCGTAGGTGTGCACCGCGCCGAGCCGGCCGTAGAGCCGGGCCTGGTCGGCACGCTCGTCCCGGGCGAGACGCTGGGCCAGGGCCCGCCCGTACCAGTCACCGGCCCGCTGCCAGTCACCCAGCTCCTGATAGGCCCCACCTACGGATTCCATTGCGCGGCCGGTCGCGTACGGATCATTTGCTTCTCTTCCGGCATCCAAAGCCGACCGATATCGCAGCAATGCGTCCTTGGTGCGACCGGTCCTCGCATCGAGGTCGGCCAGGTTCAGCAGGGCCGCGGCCCGCTCGCGGTGCAGCCCGCGCCGCTCGGCGACGTCCAGGACCAGCCGGTGCAGCCCGTACAGATCGGGGGCGGCGGCCTCGGCGCCCCGGTGCGCGGCCAGCGCCCGCACCAGGGCGGCGATCAGCCGGCGGGCCAGGGTGTCGAGCTCCCCGTCGGCGACCGCGAGCCGGGCGGAGGCCAGCAGCACGGGCCGGCGGCTGTCCAGCCAGGCCCCGGCGGTGACGGTGTCGGGAAAGCGCAGGGCCCGGGGCAGTCCGGCGAGCCGGCGCCGGGCCGGCGAACCCTCGGGCTCGGTGACCGCGCGGCCCGACTGCAGCAGCCGTACGGTCCGCTCCAGCATCCGGGCCCGGGCGAGCTGCACCTCGGCCGGCCGGTCGTGCTCCTCCAGCTCGGCCCGGAGCAGCGGCATCAGATACCCCGGCACCTGGTACTGCCCGTCGCCGTCGGGGATCTCCCGTACGAGTCCCAGCGCGGTGAAGTCGGCGAGGGTGGTCGCCGCGGCGGAGACGGAGCAGCCGGCCAGGGCGGAGGCGGTGTGGGCGTCGGCCCGGCCGAGCGGGGCCAGGGCGAGGTGTCGCAGTATCCGGGCGGCCGGCTGCGGCAGGGACTCGTGGACCAGGGCGAAGGCGCGGGAGACCGGGTCGCCGGAGAGGGCCCGCAGCCGTTTGGTGAGGTCGGCCACCGATGCCTTGGGGCGGGCGGCCAGCCAGCCGCCGGCCAGGACGAGGGCGCCGGGCAGTCCGCCGCACTCCTCGGCCAGGCTCTCGGCGGCCTGCGGGTCGACGGTGACGCGGACGGAGCCGGTGAATCCGGTGAGCATGTCGATCGACGACTTGGGGTCGAGCCCGCCGACGGTGCAGGGCCGCACGTCCGGGATGCCGGTGAGCGGGCCTCGGGCCACGCCCACGACCAGGGTCTCGGGGTTGTCGGGCAGCAGCGGGTCGACCTGCTCGGCGTCGACGGCGTCGTCGAGGAGCAGCAGCGCCCTGCGGTCGGCGAAGGCCTCGCGGACCAGGGCGGCGAGCTCGTCCTCCGCGGCGCCGGGCGGTTCGGCGACGCCGAGGGCGGCGAGCAGGTCCTGGGCGGCCCGGGCGGTGGGCACCGGCTCGCCGCCGGGTTCGGTGAGGCGGGTGCGGAACACCCCGCCGGGGTAGCCGTCGGCGAGCGAGGCGATCAGTTCCTCGGCGAGCGCGGTCCGCCCGGAGCCGGGCTTGCCCGCGATCAGCAGGACCCGGGCGCGGGGTGCCTTGCGGCCGGTCAGGGTGTCGAGCCCGGTGCGTTCGATGTCCGCCCGCAACGCCTTCAGTTCCCGCTGGCGGCCGTAGAACTGTGAGGCGCCGACCTCCTCCAGACCTCGTCCGGGGGTACCCCCAACCGCCTGATCCGTCACGGGCCACGCTCCCGTCCACCTGCGCACGCCGATCCCGCGGGGGTCTCCGCACGGGCGATCACGAGCGTAGTTCAGCGGGCAGCGCTTACCCGGCGGAGCGCGGCGGACACGTCCCCCGATCGGATCACTGGATTGTCCGACCGGTCGGCCGCGGGCGTCACGGGCCCGCGCTCCCTCGCCCCCGGCTCCGGCCTACGCCGCGAAGGGCCGTGCCGGCCAGGGCGCCTCCGCGGGTCGCAGCGCGTCCAGGCCGTCGCCCGTGCGCGCGGCCATCAGCGACAGCACGCCCACCACGAGGCAGTTGTTGTGGAGCTCGCCGGCGAGGACACCGCGCACCAGGTCCGTGAGCGGCACCCGGGCCAGCTCCATGTCGGCCTCCTCCTCGGCGACCTCGAAGCGGTCGCCCTCCGCCTCGGACAGGTCACGGGCGAGGAAGATCCGTACGGCCTCGTCGCAGCCGCCGGGCGTGGTGTACACGTCGGCGAGCACCCGCCAGTCCTCCGCCTTGACGTGCGCCTCCTCGTACAGCTCGCGCTGCGCCGCGTGCAGCGGGTTCTCGCCGGGCACGTCGAGCAGACCGGCCGGGATCTCCCAGAGCTTCTGCCGCACCGGGTGCCGGTACTGCTTGAGCAGGACGACCCGGTCCTGCTCGTCGAGGGCGACGACCGCGACCGACCCGGGGTGCACCTGGTAGTCGCGGTGGACGACCGAGCCGTCCGGCATCACCACGTCGTCCGTGCGGACACTCGTCTTGTTGCCCGTGAAGGGGGTGGTGGTGGCGACGACCCGCCACTCCTCCGGGGTGTCCTGCACCTGCATCAGCTGTCCTCCCACTGCCCGTCTGCGAAAAAACCGGGGTACGCGTCCCGGAAGGGACGCGTACCCCGGCAACGTTAACCCCAGCGGGCTACTCGGCCGACTTGCCCGTCTTGCGCTCGACGGCCGCCTTCACCAGACCCGCGAAGAGCGGGTGCGGGCGCGTCGGGCGGGACTTGAGCTCCGGGTGCGCCTGGGTGGCGACCAGGTAGGGGTGGATCTCACGCGGGTACTCGACGAACTCGACGAGCTTGTTGTCCGGGGAGGTGCCCGAGAAGACCAGACCGGCGTTCTTCTCCAGCTCCGCGCGGTAGGCGTTGTTCACCTCGTAGCGGTGGCGGTGGCGCTCCTCCACGTACGGCTGGTCGCCGTAGACCTCGCGCACGACCGAGCCCTCGGCGAGCTTCGCCGGGTAGAGGCCCAGGCGCATCGTTCCGCCCAGGTCGCCGGCGCCCTCGACGTACGCCAGCTGCTCCTCCATCGTCGAGACGACGGGGTGCGCGGTGGCCGGGTCGAACTCGGTGGAGTTGGCCTCGGGGATGTCGGCCAGGTTCCGGGCGGCCTCGATCACGATGCACTGCAGGCCGAGGCAGATGCCGAGCAGCGGCACCTTGTTCTCCCGGGCGTAGCGGATGGCGCCGACCTTGCCGGAGACACCGCGGTCGCCGAAGCCGCCGGGAATGAGGATCGCATCGCAGTCGCCGAGCTGCTTCTCGGCGCCGGCCGGGGTCTTGCAGTCGTCGGAGGTGACCCACTTGACCTTGACCCGGGCCTTGTTCGCGAAGCCGCCGGCCCGCATGGCCTCGGTCACCGAAAGGTAGGCGTCGGGCAGGTCGATGTACTTGCCGACGAGCGCGACGGTGACCTCGTGCTCGGGGTTGTGGACGCGGTCCAGGAGGTCCTCCCAGACGGTCCAGTCCACGTCGCGGAAGGGCAGGTCGAGCTTGCGGACGACATAGGCGTCCAGGCCCTCGGTGTGCAGCACCTTCGGGATGTCGTAGATCGACTTGGCGTCGATGGCGGCGACGACGGCGGCCTCGTCCACGTCGCACATCAGCGAGATCTTGCGCTTGATGGCGGTGGGGACGTCACGGTCGGCGCGGAGCACGATGGCGTCCGGCTGGATGCCGATGTTGCGCAGCGCGGCGACCGAGTGCTGGGTCGGCTTGGTCTTGAGCTCGCCGGAAGGGCCGATGTAGGGGAGCAGCGAGATGTGCACGACGAAGACGTTGTCGCGGCCGACCTCGTGGCGGACCTGGCGGACGGTCTCCAGGAACGGCAGCGACTCGATGTCGCCGACGGTGCCGCCGACCTCGGTGATGACGACGTCGACGTCGTCGGTGGCCATGCGGCGGATGCGGGACTTGATCTCGTTGGTGATGTGCGGGATGACCTGGACGGTGTCGCCGAGGTACTCGCCGCGCCGCTCCTTGGCGATGACCTGCGAGTAGACCTGGCCGGTGGTGACGTTGGCCGAGCCGTCGAGGTCGACGTCGAGGAAGCGCTCGTAGTGGCCGATGTCCAGGTCGGTCTCGGCGCCGTCGTTGGTGACGAACACCTCACCGTGCTGGAACGGGTTCATCGTGCCCGGGTCGACGTTCAGGTACGGGTCGAGCTTCTGCATCGTGACCCGCAGGCCCCGGGCCTTGAGGAGCGCACCCAGGCTGGAGGCGGTCAGGCCCTTGCCGAGGGAGGAGGCGACACCCCCGGTGACGAAGATGTGCTTGGTCGTCGTGGTGTTGGGCGGCATCGCCAAGAGGGGGCTCCCGTGGTCGCGTTCTGGAGGTGCGTTCCGGCGGCCCCTCGGGAAGAATCGGGGGGTGCCGTCGCTGCGGTTTCGGGGTCTTCGGCTCTCGCCGTTTCCCACCGGTCCACGGGGTACCAGGGTATCAGCGACATCGGGAGACCGCTTCCGGCCACACGGGGCAGTCGGGTGCATACGCACCGCGACACGCCGGGTCCGGAACGACTCCCACCGGGACCATGACCGGGGCGTCGGTCGGCACCGAGGCCGGTGCCGGCGGCTCGGCCTGGGCTGTGCACGGCTCAGGTCAAGACCCTTTCACCCGATCGGGTCAGTGCCGTTACAAGATCGGCGCCACCGGTCACTAGGGTGCGTCGTATCCTGCTCGGACACGCGCTGCCGAGCCGGACCGGCACGGCACCACCCCCGCCCGTCAACCGGACCAAGAGCTCGTCAACGATCCCTTGACCCGCTGACCTGTAGGAAACGCCCCGCGGGGCGGACGTGGCCGTTCGATCTGGAGTGAAGCACGTGGCCGGGCGCATCGAGGATTACGCACTCATCGGAGACATGCAGACCGCTGCCCTGGTCTGCCGGGACGGCAGTGTCGACTGGCTCTGCCTGCCCCGCTTCGATTCGCACGCCGTCTTCGCCGGACTGCTCGGCACCGAGGAGCACGGCTTTTGGCGGGTCGCCCCGGCCGGGCCCGACGGCGCCCCGGCGCCCCATGCCGACCGGCGCCGCTACCGGGGCGACTCGCTCGTCCTGGAATCCGAGTGGGACACCCCGCGCGGCACGGTCCGGGTGACCGACTTCATGCCGCCCCGCGACGGCGCGCCGCAGCTGATCCGCATCGTGGAAGGGGTCAGCGGCCGGGTGCCGATGCGCTCCGCGCTGCGGATGCGCTTCAGCTACGGCCGGATCGTGCCCTGGGTGCACAAGGTCGGCGACCGCACGGTCGCCGTCGCCGGGCCCGACTCGGTGTGGCTGGACACCGACGCCGAGACGCACGGCGAGCATCTGACCACGTACTCCGAGTTCACCGTCTCCCCCGGCGACCGGATCACCTTCACGCTGTCCTGGCAGCCCTCGCACAAGGAGCCGCCGCCGCTGCCGGACCCGGAGGGCTCGCTGGAGGCGACCACCGACTTCTGGCGCGAGTGGGTCGAGCACTGCACGTACCACGGCCCCTACCGCGAGGCGGTGGTCCGCTCGCTGATCACCCTGAAGGCGCTCACCTACGCGCCGACCGGCGGGATCGTGGCCGCGCCCACGACCTCGCTGCCGGAGGAGATCGGCGGCGTACGGAACTGGGACTACCGCTACACCTGGCTGCGGGACGCGGCGATCACCCTGTCCTCGATGCTGCGCACCGGCTACCGCGAGGAGGCCCGCGCCTGGCGGGACTGGCTGCTGCGCGCGGTCGCGGGCGACCCCGAGAACCTGCAGATCATGTACGGCATCGCCGGCGAGCGGGAGCTCGGTGAGGCGGAGCTCGACTGGCTGCCGGGCTACGAGAACTCCGGCCCGGTCCGGGTCGGCAACGGGGCCGCCAACCAGCTCCAGCTGGACGTGTACGGCGAGGTCACCGAGGCCCTGCACCTGGCGCACATGACGGGCCTGTCCCGCAACGACTACGCCTCGCTGCTGCAGATCAAGCTGATCAACTATCTGGAGACCCACTGGGACCAGCCCGACGAGGGCATCTGGGAGGTGCGCGGCCCGCGCCGGCACTTCGTGCACTCCAAGGTGATGGCCTGGGTGGCGGTGGACCGGACGATCAAGCTGATCGAGTCCGGCGACGCCGACGGCCCGCTGGAGCGCTGGAAGGAGCTCCGGGACGAGATCCACCGGGACGTCTGCGAGAAGGGTTACGACAAGGAGCGCAACACCTTCACCCAGTCCTACGGCTCGCAGGAGCTGGACGCCTCGCTGCTGCTGATCCCGCAGATGGGCTTCCTGCCGCCGGACGACAAGCGGGTGATCGGCACGATCGAGGCGATCCAGCGGGAGCTGTCCACCGAGGACGGCTTCGTGCTGCGCTACCCGACCGCCGGCGAGGAGGCGGGCGTGGACGGCCTGGAGGGCGACGAGGGCGCGTTCCTGGCGTGCTCGTTCTGGCTGGCCGACGACCTGGCGATGATCGGCCGGGTCGACGAGGCCCGCCGGCTCTTCGAGAAGCTGCTCGCGCTCCGCAACGACCTGGGTCTGCTCGCGGAGGAGTGGGACCCGAGGCTCCAGCGGCAGGTGGGCAACTTCCCGCAGGCCTTCAGCCACGTTCCGCTGATCGACACGGCGCTGCGGCTCACGGCCTCGGGCGCGTACGGCGGCTGACGCTCCGGACGGCGGGGTCGGGGGGCCGGACCTACGATGAAGGTGTCCGTTCCCCCCGCCTCGTGAAAGGGGGGCGCTGCCATGGCCTCCCCCACCACCACCGTTCCGGACAGTGCCCTGGCAGGTCTGCGCGAGGACCTGGCGGGCGAGGTGTTCGTGCCCGGCGATCCCGGGTACGAGGAGGCGCGGGCGATCCACAACGGCATGATCGACCGCCGTCCCGCGGTGATCGCCCAGTGCGCGACCCCGGAGGACGTGTCCAACGCGGTCCTGTTCGGCCGTGAGGCGGGGCTGCCGATCGCGGTGCGCGGCGGCGGCCACAGCGTCGCCGGGACCTGTGTGGTCGACGGCGCCCTCGTCGTCGACCTGCGCCGGATGCACGCCGTCGTCGCCGATCCGGAGCACATGACCGTACGGGTCGAGGGCGGGGCGACGATGGGGCACCTGGACCACGCCTGTCAGCCCTTCCACCTGGCGACCACCGGCGGGCGGGTCTCCACCACCGGCGTGGGCGGCTTCGTGCTCGGCGGCGGGTCGGGCTGGCTGGAGCGGAAGTTCGGGCTGGCCAGCGACAATCTGCTGGCCGCCGACCTGATCACGGCCGAGGGCAGGCACGTCCACACGGACGCGGAGGAGAACCCCGAGCTGTTCTGGGCGCTGCACGGCGGCGGCGGGAACTTCGGGGTGGCGACCTCGCTGACGCTGCGGCTGCACGAACTGCCGCGCATGAGCATGGCGATGCTGTTCTTCCTGCCCGACGACGCGCCAGAGGTCGTGCGCGCCTTCCGGGACATCGCCGCGGACGCGCCGGACGAGGTCGGCGGCGGCGCGATCTACCTGCCCGCCCCGTCGGAGCCGTTCGTCCCGCAGGAACTGGTCGGCAGACTGCTCTGCGGGACGCTGTTCACGTACGCCGGCCCGGTCGCCGAGCTCCGTGAGATCGCCGCGCCGCTGCTCGCGCGGGCGCCCGTGATCGAGATCGTCACGGACATCGCGTACGTGGACCTGCAGTGCATGCTCGACGATCCTCCGGGGCTGCGGAACTACTGGTCGGCCGAGTATCTGACGGCGTTCCCCGACGAGGCCGTGGACCTGTTCTGCGAGCGCGGGGCGCTGATCCCGCAGGGCACGGCCATCCAGCAGGTGGCGTTCATGATGGGCGGGGCGGTGGCGGCCGGGCCGGGCTCGTATCCGCAGCCGTGGCGGACCGCGCCCTGGGTCATGCACCCGTTCGCGACCTGGGAGGACCCGGCGGACGACGAGCGGGCGCGGAGCTGGGTCCGGGACGTGCGGGCCGATGTGCGGCCGTGGGCCCTCGACGCCACGTATCTGAACTTCGTGGGCGACGAGGGCCGGGAGCGGGTGGTGTCCTCCTTCGGCGAGGAGAACTACCGGCGGCTGGGCGCCGTCAAGGCCGCGTACGACCCCGACAACGTCTTCCGCTTCAACCACAACATCACGCCGGCCGCCTGACGGCCGGTCATCGCAGGGCGGCGATCACCTCCTTGGCGGCCCGCTCGCCCTCGGTGGCGCCGCCCTCCATGAAGCCCTGGAAGTCGTAGCTGCAGTGCTCGCCGCCGATGTGGACGTTGCCCTGGGCGGTGCCCTCGTAGCCGGCGTAGCGGTGGAGGTAGCCGACCGGCCAGCAGGAGTAGGCGCCGAGCGTGTACGGGTTCTCGTGCCAGGCGGAGAGCTGGGCGCGGCCCGTGTACGCCTTGGAGGTGCCGGGGAAGAAGGCGTCGATGCCCTTCAGATAGCGGGTGACCAGGTCCCGCACGTACGGGTCGGACTCGGTGGAGAAGGGTCCGGCCGGGTTGAGGGACCGGGCGAGGCTGCCGCCGTTGTACTGGATGAGGATGCCGCCGGTGCCGCCCTGGATCTTGGTGGTGTCCCAGGTCTGCTGGACCTCGCTGTCGGTGAAGCAGTCGCCGGCGGAGACGCCGGGCCAGGCTCCGGTGCCGCGCCAGGGCCGGGTGGCGAACTGCATGTTGAGCTTGGTGCAGTGGCCCATCCGCGCGTCCCGCAGCAGGTTGGTCATGAGCGGGTCGAAGCCGGCCCGGCTGACGTCGAGCTGCTTCAGGATCGGCAGCGGGACGCACAGCACGGTGTGGTCGGCGGTGACGGTGCGGGTGACCCCGGCCTCGGTGAAGGTGAGGGTCTGGGTGCCGTCGGCGTTGGCGCGTACGGCGTCGAGCGACCATCCCATGCGCAGGGTGCCGGGTTGGAGGGCGCCGGCGATGGCGTTCGGGAGCCGGTCGTTGCCGCCGACGACGTGGTAGCGCTCGTTGGACAGTCCCCAGACGTTGAAGTTGCCCGGATTGGTCTGATAGCCCATCAGGAGCACCAGGGCGAGCGAGGACTGCTCGGTGGTGTCGGCGCCGTACTCGACGTTGTAGGCGACGTCGATGAAACGGCCGAGCGGCGAGGAGTGCCCGCCGGGGACCCGGCTCTCGATCCACTCGTATATCGACATGTTGTCGAGGGCGGTGCCGGTGGGGGTGGTCTGGTTCCACTTGACCTCGCCCGCCTCGATCAGGTCGCGGTGGAGCGACTGGTAGACGGCGTTGAAGTCCTCGTCGGCCTGGTGGCGGGGGTAGTAGGTGCCGTTGAACCAGAGGACCTCCTCGGCCCCGTTGGGTCCGCCGCCGAGGAAGTCCTCGACGGCGAGGCCGAAGCGGCGGCAGAGCTCCAGGATCTTCTTGTGGCTGGTGTCGATCAGCTCGCCGCCGATCTCGGAGGTCTGCCCGTAGGCCCAGTGGGAGCGCTGGGTCCACATCCGGCCGCCGACGCGGGAGGGGTTGGCCTCGTAGAGGACGGGGCTGAGGCCGGCGTCCTGGAGGGTGAGGGCCGCGGTGAGGCCGGCGATCCCGGCGCCGACGACGGCCACGCGGGCGGTGCCCCTCGCCTTCGGGTCGGGGGCGGCCGCCGCGGCGGGGACGGCCGTGCCGGCGGAGACCGCGACGCCGGCCGCGGCGGCGTACTTGAGGAGGGACCGGCGGCCGAGCGCGTCGGCGCGCAGGCCGCGCAGCTCCGCCACGGGGAGGTTCAGCCGTCGGGCGTCGGCGTGCTCGGCGGCCAGCTGCTTCAGGAGGTGCATCGGGTTGGTGCGTGCCATGGGGGCGCTCCTGGGGGGGGAGGGGGATCAGTTCTGGGGTACGGCGGCGGGGGCGGGCTCGCTGTGACCGTCGGTGCCGTCGGCGGCGCTGTCGTCGTCGGCGCGCTCGGTGGCGTCCTCCAGGACGATCCGGCCGATGATCTCGTAGCGCTCGGGGCGGCGGGCCTTGAGGTAGAGGCCGAGGCCGAGGCCGCCGAAGAAGACGAGGCCGACGATCCAGGGGATGGCCTTGAAGAAGAGGGAGTCGGCGGCGAGCCCGGCCGCGGTCTCCATGTTCATGATCAGCAGCACGACCACGGCGGTCATGCCGATGCCGCCGAGGAGCGGCGCGGTCAGCGTCTTGAACCAGTGCCGGTCCTCGGGGTGGTTCTTGCGGAAGTAGCCGATGACTGCGAAGGAGCAGAGGGTCTGCACGATGAGGATCGCCATCGTGCCGAGGATCGCGAGCAGGGTGTAGAGGTGGATGTACGGGTCCTGGTCGGTGAGCCAGAAGGCGCCGACGAGGAGGACGGCGATGGCGCTCTGGGTGAAGGAGGCGATGTAGGGCGAGCCGTGCTTGCGGTGCGTCCGGCCGAGCGCCGGGTGGAGGAAGCCCTCGCGGCCGATGGCGTAGAGGTAGCGGGCGGCGCACTGGTGGAAGGCCATGCCGCAGGCGAAGGAGCCGGTGAGCAGCAGCCACTGGAAGGCGTCCACGGCCCAGGCGCCGATGAAGGACTGGGTGGGGGCGAAGAACAGGTCGAGGGGGCTGGCCGAGGAGGACAGCTTCACCGATCCGGCCAGGCCGTTTCCGGCGATCGTCATCCAGGAGACGTAGATGTAGAAGAGGCCGACGCCGATGACGGAGATGAGGGTGGCGCGCGGGATGACCCGCTTGGGGTCGCGGGACTCCTCCCCGTACATCGCGGTCGACTCGAAGCCGACCCACGACCAGAAGGCGAAGAAGAGGCCGAGGCCGGCGGAGGCGCCGGTGAAGGCGTTCTTGGGGTTGATCGGCTCGGCCGGGATGCCGTCGGGGCCGCCGCCGGCGATCAGGACGGCGGTGGCGACCGCGAACAGCACCGCGATCTCGGCGATCAGCATCACGCCGAGCGCCTTCGCGGTGAGGTTGATGTCGAAGTAGGAGAGGACGGCGGTGACGGCCAGCATGGCGGCCGCGTACAGGACCCACGGCAGATCCACACCGAGCTGGTCGGCCACCGTCGTCTTCGTGAAGTAGGCGAAGACGCCGACGATCGAGGCCTCGAAGACGATGTACGCGAGGACCGCGAGCATCCCGGAGGCCATGCCGGCGATCCGGCCGAGGCCGTGCGAGATGTAGCCGTAGAAGGCGCCGGCGGCGGTGATCCGTTTGGCCATGGCGACATAGCCGACCGAGAAGACGGTCAGGACGACCGTCGCGAAGAGATAGCCGGCGGGGGCGCCGGTGCCGTTGCCGAAACCGACGGCGATGGGGAGGTTGCCGGTCATCGCGGTGATCGGGGCCGCGGTGGCGACCGCCATGAAGACGACGCCGACCAGACCGACCGAGTTCGCCTTCAGCCGGTGGACCTCTGGGGTGGGGTTCTCTGCCATGGCGCGAGAGCATCCTCCGGCGTGACGTAGGCCACAATCGACATCAGGTCGCACAATTCCCGCCACGGGGCGACGAGTTGTCGCCCCGCTGTACGAACTGTCCGGTCCGTTTACGCGCCGGTGATGTCGCGGGGGCGCGGCCGGCGGGTAGCGTCCGGCTGCATGGAGAGTCAGGGCGGGATCACCGTGCAGCGGGCACTCGAACTTCCGGGACTGCGCGGCGGACTCCCGGAGGTCGTCGCCGGCGCGGACCGGCTGCACCGCACCGTGCGCTGGGTGCACGCGGGCGAGGTGCCCAACATCGCGTCGCTGCTCAAGGGCGGCGAGCTGCTGCTCACCACCGGCCTCGGGCTCGGCACCCGGCCGGCCGAGCAGCGGGCGTTCGTCCGGCGGCTCGCGGACCGGGGCATCGCGGCGCTCGTGGTGGAGCTCGGCCCGCGGTTCGCCCGGCTGCCGGCCACGATCGTGGAGACCGCCCGGACGGCCGGCCTGCCGCTGGTCCAGCTGCACCGCGAGGTGCCCTTCGTCGCCGTCACGGAGGAGATCCACACCGAGATCGTCAACGGGCACTACGCGCTGCTGCGGCAGGCGGAGGAGGTGCACCGGCAGTGCACCGAGGCACTGCTCGGCGGCGGCGGGGTGCCGCAGGTGCTGCGGATCCTGGCGGACTTCTCGCTGAACCCGGTCTTCCTGGAGACCGCCGACGGCCAGCTGCTGTACGCGGCGGGCACCGAGTCCGGGCCCGCGGACCCGCTCCAGGTGTGGGACGGGCTGCGCGGTGGGCGGGCGGCGCGCGAGTCGGGGCCGCCGACGGGCGCGGTGCTGGTCGACGTCCCGGGCGGCGGCCCCGGCACGTCATCGGTACGAGCCCGCCTGGTCCTGCTCGCCGTCTCCACTCCCCTGTCCCCCGTGCACCGGATGGCGGCGGAACGGGCGGCGGGGCTGCTCGCGGTGGTCCTCATGCAGGCCCGGCAGGAGGAGGAGCTGGCCGCCCGCGGTCGCGGCGACTTCCTGACGGACCTGGCGGAGGGCCGGATCACCGCCGAGGACGCGCCGGCGCAGGCCCGGGTCCTCGGCTTCAAGCCGGGCGAGGGCCCGCTGCTGCCGGTCGTGATGCGCCTCGCCTCCGAGCTGTCCCCCTCGGGCAACTGGGCGCTGCTCGCCCGGGCCGTCCTGGAGGAACTCGCCTCCGTCGGGGTCCCGGTCCTGCTGGGCGTCCGCCCGGTGGAAGGCCGGGTGCCGCTGCTCCTGGGCCTGCGCTCGGAGTCCGAGCGCACCGCGGTCGCCGACCGGGTCGCGGCGGCCCTGCGGGCCGGGGTCGAGCGGGCCGGCCTGGAACGGGCCGGCGCCCACCCGCCGGTCGTCGTGGTCGGCGTCGCGGGCGGCTGGGCGGCGGCCTCGGCGGGCCTGCGGCACGCTGCCGAGACGGCGACGGCGGCGCAGGGCCTGTCGGAACTCCCCTGGTACGACGCCCGCCGCCTCGACACGGACCTCCTGCTGTGGCGCCTGCGCGACCACCCGGACCTGGCCGCCTTCGTGGACCGCGCGATCGGCCCCCTCCGCGACCACGACCGCACCTCCCGCCCGCCCCTCCTGCCCACCCTGGAGACCTACCTGGCCCACGCGGGCCGCAAGGCCGAGACCGCCCGCGAACTCCACCTCAACCGCCAGACCCTCTACAACCGCCTGGCCCGCATCTCCGAACTCCTCGGCACCGACCTGGACGACCCTCAGACGGTCCTGGCCCTGTCCCTGGCCCTGCGGGCACGGCGGCATACGGGGTAGGGACCGCGGGGGCGTCGCGGGCGGGTCAGCGACGTCCCGACAGCTCGTCGTACACGCTCAGGACATGGGCGATCGTCTCGTCCTCCGTCGGCCACGTCCGGGCCTGCACCCGGCCCGCCGCCGCCAGGTCCATGCGGCGGTCGGCGTCGTCGAGCAGGCCGCGGACCGCGTCCGCGAGCGCCGCCGCGTCACCGTACGGCACGAGCTGCGCCGCGTCGCCGACGAGTTCCGGCACGCCGCCCACGGCCGTCGCGACGAGCGGCACGCCGAGGCGCAGGGCCTCCTGCGCGAGCAGGGACCGGGCCTCCCAGCGGGAGGGGAGGACGGCGACGTCCGCCGCGGCGAGCAGCTCCGCCACGTCGTCCCGGCGCCCGATGAGCCGCACCGCCAGCCCCTCCGTGTCGATCCGCCGCTGCAGCTCGGGCCGGTCGGGGCCCTCCCCCGCGATCACCAGGAGCGGCTGCGGGTCGAGGTTCCGCCACACCCGCGCCGCGTCGAGCAGTGTCCGGTACCCGCGCCCCGGCTCCAGCGCCCCGACCGCCATCAGCAACGGCCGGTCGACGGCCCCGAGTTCGGCGCGGGCCTTGCCGTCGTGGAGGCAGACCGGCGCTCGCGAGGCCGGCACGGTCACGGGTGCGAGCCGCGCGTCGCGGGCACCGCGCCGCCGGGCCCGGTCGACCAGCTCGGAGGAGGTGGCGAGGACGACGGCCGCCGCCCGCACGGTCCTGCGCTCCAGGAGCCGTACGAGCCCGGCGCGCGCCCCCGCCACCTGGCTGCGGGTGTGCCAGGTGGTGACGAGCGGGGTGCGCGGCGCCGCGCCGCCGGACAGCGCGAGCGAGGCCCGCACCGAGGCGTCGAGCCCGTGCGCGTGGACGACGTCCGCACCGATGCAGGCGTTGCGGAGCGCGGCCACCGTCGCGGGCCCGCCGCGCCGCGGCACGGGCACGACGTGCGCGCCGGCACCCGCGAAGTCGTAGGCACGGTCGAGTTCGGGCGGCGCGCACACGGTCACCCGCACGCCTCTCGCCACGAGCCCCGCGGCAAGCGATCTGACGTGCGCGCTGCTTCCCGCGCTGCCGCCGCCCAGCACCTGGACCGTACGGAGCTGTGTCACGCGCCAAGGATGCCAGCCCGTACGCACGTTCCGGCACCGAAGTGACGTCGTTGTCGTGTCGGGCGACCCAACTTACCGACGGGGATCACCCACACGAGTGAACGCACGGCTCACAGCCCCTGAGCAACCCCCCGTTCAGCCCTCGGTTCACCCCCGGGCCCCCACCCCGTGTCCTGATCATGTCGGTCAGCCTCATGACCTGTCAGTGGCGGCTGTCACGCTGTCGACGCGAGACGCCACACAAGGCGGGAACGGGGAGGGGACATGGCGAAGAAGCCACGGCAGCAGGCCCGCAGGGGGACGAAGACCGCGCCCAAAGGGGTGGGGATCTACCACGACATGAAGGTGTACGAGAACTTCGAGCGCTGCGCCCAGCGGCTCTTCGAGATGGTGCAGTGGGCCCAGAAGGAGTCGCCGGGGGCGCCGCGCATGCTGTTTCTGGACATCCAGGGCCACCGGAACTCGGCGGGGGGCTTCGATGCCGACGCCTTCGAGCTGATGCAGGACTTCGGCATGGGCTATCTGCTGCAGTACCTCACCGAGCTCAGCACCCCGCTGTTCCGGGTCCGCAACGAGCGTCAGCGCGACGACCTGCCGCCGAAGTTGCTGATCGGCTATCCGGACGACGGCAGCCACTACGGCTACGACGCGGCGAAGCTGGCCCTGAAGCCGCGCGAGAGGAACCCTGCCGAGCGCAGATCCAAGCCGACGCTCAAGGCCATCACCGCGTATCTGGGGCTCGACGAGCCGGCCTGTCTGGTCTGCGGGAAGAAGGACGTCGAGCGCTGCCATGTGGTGCCCGACAAGCTCGGCGGCTCCAACGACGTGCGGAACTTCGCCCTGCTCTGCCGTGCCCACCACGCCGAGGCCCCCGACGTCGCCGACGCCGAGAGCTTCTGGGCCTGGGTCGACTACGCGGAGCTGCGGGACAGCCCGGACAAGTGGCTGGACGCTCCGGCGGAGTTGCAGGACTGGCTGAGGAGCAACGGGGTGCGGGTCGGTGTGCCGCGCCGGGAGCCGCAGTCGTTCTTCTCCGCCGTCAAGCGCGAGCTGAAGGCGCTGTACGGCTGGACGGACGCCGACTTCACGTCGGCGGTCTGGGAGGAGCTCATGGAGGAGTTCCACACGGTGCTCGACTCGGCGACGGGCAAGCACTTCTCCATCGAGAAGAAGGTCTCGACCTACGCGTGGGCGTACGACGTGGCACGCCGCCGGGTCGCCGGAGAGACGGGCCCGGGCCAGGGGGTCGTATCGCATCTGGCGCCCCCTGACCGGGCCTGAGCGGGCCGCGGCCCTGGACCGTCAGCCCGCGACCGCCCGCCGGCGGCCCTCGACCGTCAGCCGTCGGCCCGGGCCGTCGCCAGCAGCTCCTCCGCATGCGCCCGGGCCGTCTCCGAGTCCTCCTGGCCGGCCAGCATCCGGGAGAGCTCGCGGACCCGGTCCTCGCCCTCCAGGACGGTCACGCCGGAGCGGGTGACCGAGCCGTCGTTGGTCTTCTCCACGAGCAGCTGGCGGTCGGCGAAGGCCGCCACCTGCGGCAGGTGGGTGACGACGACGACCTGCGCGGTCTTGGCGAGCTTGGCGAGCCGGCGGCCGATCTCGACCGCCGCCTTGCCGCCGACGCCCGCGTCGACCTCGTCGAAGAGGTACGTCGGCACCGGATCCGTACCGGCGAAGACCACCTCGACCGCGAGCATCACCCGGGACAGCTCACCGCCGGACGCGCCCTTGGCGATGGGCCGCGGCGGGGCGCCCGGGTGCGGGGCGAGGAGCAGTTCGACCTCGTCGGCGCCGGACGGGCCGTAGGCCACCCGGCGGCCGCCGACCTCGACGCCGTCGGGGTCCTCGGTCTGCCGGATCGCGAAGGACACCCGCGCGTGCGGCATCGCCAGCGAGGCCAGCTCGGCGGTGACGGCCTCGGCGAACCGGTCGGCGGCCTCCGTGCGGGCGTCGGTGAGCCGCTGGGCCAGCGCCGACAGCTCGTCGCGCAGCCGGTCACGCTCGGCGGTCAGTTCGCCGATGCGCTCGTCGTCGCCGTCGAGCTCGGTGAGCCGGGTCGCGCTCTGTTCCGCCCAGGCGAGGACGGCGCTGATGTCCTCGCCGTACTTCCGGGTGAGCTGGGTGAGCGCGGCGCGCCGCTCCTCGACCGCGGCCAGCCGCAGCGGGTCGGCGTCGAGGTCGTCGGCGTATCCGGCGAGCTCCCCGGCCACGTCGGCGAGCAGGATGGAGATCTCCCCCATCCGGTCGGCGAGCGCGGCCAGCGCCGGGTCGTGCGCCCGTACGGCCTCCAGGGCCCGGCCGGCGCCCGCGACGAGCGTCGTCGCGTCCACGGCCTCGGGGTCCTCCGGCTGTCCGGCGAGCGCGGCGTGCGCGAGCGCGGCCGCGGAGGCCAGGGACTCGGCGTGCCCGAGCCGCTCCGCCTCCGCGGCCAGCTCGACGTCCTCGCCCGGCCTCGGCTCCACGGCCTCGATCTCGCCGAGCCCGAAGCGCAGCAGATCGGCCTCCTGGGCCCGCTCCCGGGCCCGGGTGGTGATCTCCTCCAGTTCGACGGTGACGGCCCGCAGCCGCTGGTACGCCTCGCCGTAGGCGGCCAGCGGCCCGGCGACTGCCTCGCCCGCGTACCGGTCGAGCGCGCCGCGCTGACGGGCCGGCTTGAGCAGGCCCTGCTGGTCGGTCTGGCCGTGCACGGCGACCAGTTCGTCGGCGAGCTCGGCGAGCAGCCCCACGGGCACCGAGCGCCCGCCCAGGTGGGCGCGCGAACGGCCTTCGGCGGAGACGGTGCGGCTGACGAGCAGCGCGCCCTCGTCGAGCTCCGCGCCCGCCTCCTCGGCGCGCACGGCCGCCGGCGCGCCCGGGGGCAGCGCGATGCGGCCCTCGACGACGGCGGAGCCCGCCCCGATCCGTACCAGGGCGGGGTCGGCGCGCCCGCCGAGCAGCAGCCCGAGGCTGGTCACGACCATGGTCTTGCCCGCGCCGGTCTCACCGGTCACCGCGGTGAAGCCGGGCGACAGCTCGACCACCGCGTCGTCGATGACACCCAGCGACCGTATCCGCATCTCCTCCAACACGGGGAAGACCTTACGAGGTCCGGGCACCCCCGTGCGACGGCCCCTGCCGACCGAAGGCGAACCCGCAGGTCGGCGGGGGCCTCTGTCACCCGCTCGTGGGGTGCTCAGCGCCGCCCCGACCCTAGTGGGGTGCTCCGCGCCATCCCGAGACCGGAAGCGCGAACTTCGCCACCAGCCGGTCGGTGAAGGACGCGTGGTGCAGCCGGGCGAGGCGGACCGGCACCGCGCCGCGCCGCACCTCGACCCGGGCGCCGGCCGGGAGTTCCACCGTGCGCCGACCGTCGCACCACAGCACCCCGTGCGGGGTGTGCGGCTCGACCTCGACGGCGAGGACGGAGTCCTTCGTGGTCACCAGCGGCTTGGCGAACAGCGCGTGGGCCCCGATCGGCACCATCAGCAGCGCCTCGACCTCGGGCCAGATCACCGGACCGCCGGCCGAGAAGGCGTACGCGGTCGAGCCGGTCGGTGTCGCGCAGATCACCCCGTCGCAGCCGAATCCGGTCACCGGCCGCCCGTCGATAGCGAGGACGACCTCCAGCATCCGCTCCGGCGACACCTTCTGGACGGCGGCCTCGTTGAGCGCCCAGTCCCGGTGGAGCACGTCGCCGTTCTGGTAGACGGTCACGTCGAGGGTCATCCGCTCCTCGACCTCGTAGGCGCGGGTGACGACCCGGTCGACGACCTTGTCGAGGTCGTCGCGTTCGGCCTCGGCGAGGAAGCCGACCCGGCCCAGGTTGACGCCGAGCATCGGCACGCCGGAGGCGCGGGAGAACTCGGAGCCGCGCAGCAGGGTGCCGTCGCCACCGAGGACGACGAGGAGTTCACAGCCGTCGAGGGCGTCGGAGCAGGCCTCCGGCACCTTCTCGACGGACGGCGGCAGCGGCAGGTCGGCCGCCTCCGCCTCGAGGACACGCACCCCGATGCCGCTGCGCAGCAGCCCGAGGACGACGAGTTCGGCGCTGCGCACGGCGGCCGGCCGGCCGGTGTGCGCGAGCAGGAAGACGGTGCGGCTGCTCCCGGTGGCCGGGGTGCTCCCGGTGGCCGGACTGCTTCCGGTGGCGGGGGTGCTCCCGGTGGCCGGGGTGCTCCCGGTGGTCGTGCTGCTGTCGGTGGTCGTGCTCGAACCAGTGCTCAACGAGGTCCTTCCGCCACGGCGCGGTCGACTTCCGCGGGATCGAGGGCGGGCGCGCCCGCCCGCAGCCACAGAAAGTACTCGACGTTGCCGGACGGTCCGGGCAGCGGGCTGGCCGTGACGCCGAGCACACCGAGTCCGAGCTCGCCCGCCCGCCGGGCCACGTTCTTCACGGCGTCGGCGCGGAGTTCGGCGCTCCGCACCACTCCGCCGGTGCCGAGCCGTTCCTTGCCGACCTCGAACTGCGGCTTGACCATGAGGACCAGGTCGGCGTCGGGCGCGGTGCAGGCCACGAGGGCGGGCAGCACGAGCCCGAGCGGGATGAAGGACAGGTCGCCGACGACGAGGTCGACCGGGATGCCGTCGATCGAGTCGAGGGTCATCTCGCGCACGTTCGTGCGGTCCTTGACGGTGACGCGCTCGTCGCTCTGCAGCGACCAGGCGAGCTGCCCGTAGCCGACGTCGACGGCGACGACGTGGGCGGCGCCGGCGCGCAGCAGGACGTCCGTGAAGCCGCCGGTGGACGCGCCCGCGTCGAGCGCGCGTCGGCCCTCGACGCGCAGGCCCCGCGGCACGAACGCGGCGAAGGCGCCGGCCAGCTTGTGGCCGCCGCGCGAGACGTAGTCGGGGTCGCTGTCGTCCTGGGCGACGACGATGGCCGCGGCGGTCTCGACCTGGGTGGCGGGCTTGGTGGCGACGGTCTTGCCGACGGTCACCCGGCCCGCGGCGATCAGCTGGCTGGCGTGCTCGCGCGAGCGCGCCAGCTTGCGCCGTACCAGCTCGGCGTCGAGACGGCGGCGTGCCGGTCCTGCCACGTTCGGTTCAGCTCCTGTTGTCGTACGGACGGGGTCCGGGCCGCTCGTCGAGCGCGGTCAGCTCGGCGCGCAACCCCTGGTGTACATCCTCGTACACGTCGAGGTGTCCGTCCGCCGTGAGGTGGTCGGCGTCGCCGAGCCGGTCCAGGAGCGCGTCGACGGCGGGCCGCCCGGTGGGGGTCCGTACGACGCCGAGGGGAGCGGGCTCGTCGGCCGGGGAGCCGGGCACGCCCCCGTCGGGGCCCTCGGCCTCGGTCTCGGCCTCGACCGGGTCCGCGGCGACGTGGTGCGCGGGCCCGGACGCGGGCGCGGGCGGGGCGCTGCGGGCCGTCAGGGGGTCGGGCCCCGGCGGGTGGTACGGAATCTCCTCCTCGGACTCCGCCGGGTCGTGACCGGTCCCGTGGGCGGTCCCGTGACCGGTCCCGTGGGCGGCGGAGGCGTTCGGATACGCGTCGCTCATGCCCCGACGCTACCGCGAGGCCCTGGGGTACGGTCGACCCGATGGCGACGATCACCGAGTGCCGCGAGGCACTGACAAGACTTTCCGGCAACCTGGCCCGCGCGGAGGGCGAGGTGCGCGGCGCCGCCGCGCTCGACCGGACCCTCAGCTGCCACCTCACCGACCTCGACACGACCTTCACCGGCCGACTGGCCGACGGTCGCATCGAGGTCCAGGACACGCACCCCGGCTCGCCCGCGAGCAAGGCGCAGATCCGGCTCCGGATGACCGGCGACGACCTGGTCGCCCTGGTCGACGGCCGGCTGAACTTCGCCAAGGCCTGGGCCTCCGGCCGCGTCAGCCTGGAGGCCGGCTTCCGCGACCTCCTGCGCCTGCGGTCCCTGCTGTAACCGGGCCCCCCGAGCCGAGGCCGAGCCACCCAGACCGAGGCCGAGCCCCGAACCGAATCCGAAGCCGAGGGCTTGTCCGAAGCCGAGGGCTTGTCCGAAGCCGAGGGCTTGTCCGAAGCCGAGCCCTACGCCGAGGGCTAAGCCGAAGCAGGGGCCGACACCTGCGCCGGCTCCTCGGCCACCGATGCCGCCCTACGGGACTTCCGGCCCGCGGGCACGACCAGGGGCGTGCCGGTCTCCGGGTCGTCGATGACCTGGCAGCGCAGCCCGAAGACCCGCTCGACCAGCTCGGCCGTGACGACCTCGCTCGGCGGGCCCTCGGCGACGACCTCGCCGCCGCGGCAGGCGATCAGGTGGGTGGCGTAGCGGGCCGCGTGGTTGAGGTCGTGGAGGACCGCGACGAGGGTGCGGCCCTGCGTCTCGTGGAGCTCGGCGCACAGGTCGAGGACGTCGATCTGGTGCTGGATGTCGAGGAAGGTCGTCGGCTCGTCGAGGAGCAGCAGCGGGGTCTGCTGCGCGAGGGCCATCGCGATCCAGACCCGCTGGCGCTGACCGCCGGACAGCTCGTCGACGTAACGCTCGCCCAGCTCGGCGACCCCGGTCGCGGCCATCGACTCCTGCACGATCCGCTCGTCCTCGGGCGACCACTGCCGCAGCAGGCCCTGGTGGGGGTAGCGGCCGCGGGCGACGAGGTCGGCGACGGTGATGCCGTCGGGCGCGATGGAGGACTGCGGCAGCAGCCCCAGCGTCTTGGCGACCTTCTTCGCGGGCATCGAGTGGATCGCCTGCCCGTCGAGCAGCACCCGTCCCTCCGTCGGCTTGAGCATCCGGGAGAGCGCGCGCAGCAGCGTGGACTTGCCGCAGGCGTTGGGTCCGACGATGACGGTGAAGGAGTTGTCGGGGATCGCGACGCTCAGGTCGCGGGCGATGACCCGCTCGTCGTAGGCGAGCGTGACCGACTCGGCGCTCAGCCGCTGGGGCTGCTGCCCGTTCATACCCTTGCTCCTGATCTTGTCGTTCGTGGGGGCGGTGCTCGCGGGACCCGCGGCGGAGGTCATATCCGGCCCGCCTTGCGCTCGCTGACCAGCAGCCACAGCAGGTAGCACCCGCCGAGCACGCCGGTGACGACGCCCACCGGCAGCTGGCGCTCCCCGAAGGCGTTGGTGGCGACCCAGTCCGCCACGAGCAGCAGGGCCGTGCCCATGAGCGCGGAGGCGGCGAGGTTCGGTCCCGGCGAGCGGGTGAGCCGGCGGGCCAGCTGGGGCGCGCTGAGGGAGACGAAGACGATGGGGCCCGCGGCGGCGGTGGCGACGGCCACGAGCAGCACGGCGGAGCCCATGAGGACGATCCGGGTCCGCTCGACCTTGACGCCGAGCGCGTACGCGGCGTCGTCGCCCATCTCCAGCATCCGCAGCGCCCGCCCGTGTCCGAGGACGAGCGGCACCAGCACGCAGCTGACGGCGAACAGCGGCCAGAACTGCGCCCAGTCCCGCCCTTCGAGCGAGCCGGTCATCCACACCGTCGCACGGGTCGCGTCGACGAGCTGCGCCTTGGTGATGAGGTAATGGATGGCGGCGGTGAGCATGGCGGCGGCGCCGATGCCGATGAGCACGAGCCGGTAGCCGTGCACTCCGCGCTTCCAGGCGAGCAGGTAGATCACCGCACCGGTGATCAGGCCGCCGACGACCGCGCCGCCCGCCGCGGCCGCCGCGTCGCCCTGGAAGAGGACGATGACGACGAGCGCGCCGACGGTGGAGCCCTGGCCGAAGCCGATGACGTCGGGGCTGCCGAGCGGATTGCGGGACACCGACTGGAACACGGCCCCGCCGATGCCGAGCGCGGCACCGACGAACACGGCGACGAGCACGCGCGGCAGCCGCAGGTCCATGACGGCGAATTCCTGTACGGGGGTGCCGTCGCCGAGCAGGGTGGCGACGACGTCGCCGGGCGCGATGGGGAAGTCGCCGCTGCCGATGAGGACGACGGCCGCGGCGAGCGCCACGACCAGCAGGCCGAGGACGGAGACGAGGGCGCGCGGCTCGTAGCGTACGGAGAGGCCGCCGCCGGTCCGCAGGGTCTTGGTGCTCACAGCTGGGCCATCCTCTTGCGGCGGACGAGACGGATGAAGACCGGCCCGCCGACGAGTGCGGTGACGATGCCGACCTGGAGTTCGGCGGGCCGGGCGATGACCCGGCCGATGACGTCGGAGCCGAGCAGCAGGACCGGCGACAGGACCGCCGCGTAGGGCAGGATCCAGCGCATGTCGGGGCCGGTGATCGACCGCACGATGTACGGGACCATCAGGCCGATGAAGACGATCGGCCCGCAGGCGGCGGTCGCCGCGCCGCACATCAGCGTGACCGAGGCCATCGCGATGATCCGGGTCCGGTTGAGGTGGGCGCCCAGCGCGCGGGCGGTGTCGTCGCCCATCTCCATGGCGTTCAGCGGCCGGGCGATGAGCAGCGCGAGCACGGCGCCGACCACGATGAAGGGGGCGACGCGGCCGACGTTGTCCATGTTCGCGTCGGCGAGCGAGCCGACGGTCCAGAAGCGCAGCCGGTCCAGGGCGGCCGAGTTCAGCAGCTGTACGGCGTTGACGTAGCCGTACAGGGCGACGGTGGCCGCGGTCCCGGCGAGCGCGAGCCGCACCGGCGTGGCGCTGCGGCTGCCGCCGAGGACGTACACGACGACGGAGACGACGGCCGCGCCGACGAAGGCGAACCACACATAGGCGGAGGTGTCGGTGACGCCGAGGAAGGCGATGGCGGACACGACCGCCGCGGCGGCGCCGGCGTTGACGCCGAGGAGTCCGGGTTCGGCGAGCGGGTTGCGGGTGAGCCCCTGCATGACGGCGCCGGCGAGGCCGAGTGCCAGACCGACGAGCAGTCCGAGGAGGGTGCGCGGGACACGGACGTCATGGACGATGACGTCGTTGCGGATGCCGCTGTTGTGGAACAGGCCGTGCCAGACATCGGCGAGCGGCACCGGCTTGGCACCGATCATGATGCTCAGGACACAGACCAGCAGCAGGACTCCGACGGCCGCGACCAGTCCGACGGCGCGCAGCGAATTGCGGCGCGTCGGCTTCTGGGCAGGGCCGACCGGCTCCGCGCTTGCACGGGAGGGACTCTCGACCAACACGAGGTTAGGTTAGCCTACCCTCGTATCGGTGATCGATCCCGTGTACGAACCGGGAATCCGGCCCTCCGCCCCGGCCCACCAGGGCCGTCACCACAGACCACCAGCGCCGTCAGCACAGACCAGCCGGGCCGTCACAGCCCCAGCCGCTCCAGGGCCTTCCCCGCGTCCAGACCGCACGCCCCCGCGCCCGCCTCCGTCCACGCGGCCGCGCACAGCGCCCGTACCCCGTCCAACGGATCGAGCGCCGCCCCCTCGCCGGGTACGCCCTCCCCGCGCACGTCTTCACCGCGCACGTCCTCACCGCGCACGTCCTCACCGCGCACGTCCTCGGCGCCGCCCGCCCCGTCCAGCAGCAGCGCCCCGCCGCTCACCGACGCCGTCCAGCCGCCGCACGCGAACGCGCCGCCCCCGGCCTCGACGACCTCCGGCTGCGCCGCCAGCAGCCCCCGCAGATCCGCCGCCACATACGTCGGCCGGTGCTCCGGCCCCGCGGCCAGCAGCCGCGCCACATCCGTCACCCCGGTCAGCACCAGCAGCGAGTCCACACCCCCGTTGAACGCGCCCTCGATGTCCGTGTCCAGCCGGTCCCCGACCACCAGCGGCCGCTCGGCCCCCGTCCGCAGCACCGTCTCCCGGTGCATCGGCGGCAACGGCTTGCCCGCGACCTTCGGCTCGGCACCCGTCGCGATCCGCACGACCTCCACCGCCGCACCGTTGCCCGGCCCGATCCCCCGCGCGCTCGGAATCGTCAGGTCCGTGTTCGACGCGTACCACGGCAGGCCGCGCCCCACCGCGTAGCTCGCCTCGGCCAACCTCCCCCACGGCAGCTCAGGGCCCCCGTACCCCTGCACCACCGCCGCCGGATCGTCGTCCGCCGACTCCACCGGCACGAGACCCCGCTCGCGCAGCGCCACCCGCAGCCCTTCGCCGCCGATCACCAGCACCCTCGCACCGGGCGGCATCTCGTCGGCGATCAGCCGCGCCACCGCCTGCGCCGAGGTGATCACGTCCTCCGCGGCCGCCGGCACCCCGATCTCCGTGAGGTGCCCCGCCACCGCGTCCGGCGTCCGCAGCGCGTTGTTGGTGACGTACGCCAGGTGCATACCGCCCGTCCGGGCCGCCTCCAGCGCCTCGGCGGCATGCGGAATGGCGTCCCCGCCCGCGTAGTACACGACACCGTCCAGGTCGAGCAGAGCCGTGTCGTACGCCTCGCTCAGCGCGCGCGCACTCCCACCCGGCCGATTCCTGCCCCGCCGTTCGCGGCCGATTCCCGTCATGCCCGACTCCTCCATCACCGGTGTGACATTCTCCCGCTCCCCCGATCATCGCTCATGGCCACCCGCACATACGATGACGAGATGAACACCTCAGGTCACGCGGCCGACGACGTCCGCGCCTCCGGTCTCCGCCTGGCCCCCTTCCGGGGTCTCCGGTACGTCCCCGAACGGGTCGGCAGCCTGGCCGCCGTGACCTCACCGCCGTACGACGTTGTCGTACGGCCCGACGGACTCCACCACCTCGAGTCCGCCGACCCGCACAACATCGTGCGGCTGATCCTCCCGCAGGCGATCACCGCCGGCACCCGCCACCGCAAGGCCGCCGTCACCCTCGACCGCTGGCTCGCCGACGGCATCCTCGCCCCGGACCCCGAGCCCGCCCTCTACGTCTACGAGCAGCGCGGCGACGGCATCCTCCAGCGCGGCCTCATCGGCGCCCTCGAACTCTCCACCCCCGCCGAGGGCATCGTCCTCCCCCACGAGGACGTCATGCCGCACGTCGTCGAGGACCGCGCCGCCCTCATGCGCACCACGGCCGCCAACCTGGAGCCGCTGCTCCTCACCTACCGCGGCGACGGAGACGGCGCCGCCGCCGTCATCGACCGGGTCGTCACCGGCGAACCGCTGCTGTCCACCACCACCGAGGACGGCTTCCACCACCGCCTCTGGTCCGTCACCGACCCGGCCGACCTCACCACCGTCGCGGGCGAACTCGGCCGCCACCAGGCCCTCATCGCCGACGGCCACCACCGCTGGGCGACCTACCTCCGGCTCCGCGAGGAACACACCGCGCCCGGCCCCTGGAACTACGGCCTGGTGCTGCTCATCGACACCGCCCGCTACCCGCTGCGGGTCCGCGCCATCCACCGGCTCCTCAACCGGCTGCCCGTCGCCGACGCCCTCGCCGCCCTCAACTCCCTCGGTGACGGCTTCCGCGTCACCCGCGTCGACGGCCCGCTCGCCGCCGCCCAGGAGGCCCTCGCCGCCGCCTGCGCGGACGGCAACGCCTTCCTGCTCGCCGGCGACGGCGCCTTCCACCTCGTCGACCGCCCCGCCCCGGCCCTCCTGGCCCGCACGATCCGCGGCGACCGCCCCGAGGCGTGGCGCACCCTCGACGCCACCGTCCTGCACTCCACCCTCCTCGACCACGTCTGGCACATCCCGGACGACCCCGAGGACATCAGCTACATCCACGACACCGAGGCCGCCGTCGACCAGGCCACCCGCCGCGGCGGTACGGCGGTCCTGATGCACCCGGTCAAGGAGGAGGTCGTACGGGACCTGGCCCGCCAGGGCGTCACCATGCCCCGCAAGTCGACCTCCTTCGGCCCGAAGCCGGCGACGGGCCTGGTGCTGCGCAGCCTGGCGCTCGACTGACCGAGTGACCGGGCGCGGAAACGCCGAAGGGCGGAACCCCCGTGGGGGTTCCGCCCTTCGTTTCCTGCGTACGTCGTGCCTCAGGCGTCAGCTCTCGTCGCCGTCGCGTCGCTCGTCACGCTCGTCGCGCTGGTCGACCGCTCCGGCCTCGTCGCCTTCGCCGTTCTCGCCGTTCTCGCCGTTCTCCTCGTCGGAGTCGTCGAACGCGTCGACGAACTCGACCCCGTCCAGCTCGGCGAGCCGGTCGGAGGCGTCCGTGGAGCCGTCCTTGTCGGCTTCCACCGCCTTGGCGAACCACTCGCGCGCCTCGCCCTCACGGCCGGCGGCGAGCAGCGCGTCCGCGTAGGCGTACCGCAGCCGAGCGGTCCACGGGTGGTGGGCGCTCGACGCCAGCTCGGGGCTCTGCAGGGTCACGATGGCGGCGTCGAGCTGCCCCATGTCCCGACGGGCGCCGGCGGCCACGAGCCGCATCTCGACCTGCCCTGCCTTGTCCAGCTTCTGCACCTCGGGCTCACCGGCCATGGCGAGCGCCCGCTCCGGCCGGCCGAGCCCGCGCTCGCAGTCCGCCATGACGGGCCACAGCTCGACACCACCGGTCATCCGCCGCGCGGCCCGGAACTCCGCCAGCGCCTCGGAGTACTTCTGCGTGGCGTACGCGGCGAAGCCGGCCGCCTCGCGCACGGCGGCCACACGGGAGGCCAGCCGCAGCGCGATCCGGGAGTACTCGTAGGCCTTCTCCGGCTCCTCGTCGATGAGCTGGGCGACCATGACGAGATTACGGGCGACGTCCTCGGCCAGTCCCTTGGGCAGGCTCATCAGCTCCTGCCGCACGTCCTGGTCGATCTCGTCACCGGTGACGTCGTCCGGGATCGGCAGTCGCTTGATGGGCGCCCGCTCCGGACGGTCCCGGTCCCGGTCGTCCCGCCGGCCGTACCCACCGCGGTCGTCCCGACCCCGGTAGCCACCCCGGCTGTCGTCACGGCGGTCGTCCCGCCGGTCGTCACGACGGAAGCCACCGCCCCGGTCGTCGCGACGGAAGCCACCGCCGCGGGTGTCGTCACGGCGGTCATCCCGGCGGTCGTCCCTGCGGTCGTCGCGACGGAACGGCGGCCGCTCGCCACCCCGGTCGTCACGGCGGAAACCGCCACCGCGGTTGTCCCCACCGCGGTCGTCACGGCGGAAGCCGCCACCACGGGTGTCATCACGCCGATCGTCACGACGGAACGCGGGACGATCGCCACCGCGGTCATCACGGCGGTCGTCGCGCCGGTCATCGCGACGGAAGCCACCGCCACGGTTGTCGTCACGGCGGTCATCCCTGCGGTCATCCCGGCGGTCGTCGCGGCGGAAGGCCGGCCGCTCGCCACCACGGTCGTCCCGACGGAAGGAGGGCCGGTCGTCACGCTGGAAGCCGCCGCCACGGTTGTCATCCCGGCGGTCATCCCTGCGGTCGTCGCGACGGAACGGCGGCCGCTCGCCACCACGGTCGTCGCGACGGAAACCGCCACCACGGTTGTCCCCACCGCGGTCATCGCGACGGAAACCGCCACCCCGGTTGTCATCCCGGCGGTCATCGCGACGGAAGCCGCCACCACGGTTGTCGCCGCCACGGTCGTCACGCCGGAACGCGGGACGATCGCCACCGCGGTCATCACGGCGGTCGTCACGGCGGAAGCCACCGCCACGGTTGTCCCCACCGCGATCGTCACGACGGAACGCCGGCCGCTCGCCACCGCGGTTGTCGTCACGGCGGAAGCCACCGCCGCGGTTGTCGCCACCGCGGTCGTCACGCCGGAAACCGCCACCACGGTTGTCGCCGCCGCGGTCATCGCGACGGAAGCCACCGCCGCGGTTGTCGCCGCCACGGTCGTCACGCCGGAAACCGCCACCACGGTTGTCGCCGCCGCGGTTGTCGCCACCGCGGTCATCGCGACGGAAGCCACCGCCGCGGTTGTCGCCGCCGCGGTCATCGCGGCGGAAACCGCCGCCACCGCGGTTGTCACCACCACGGGTGTCATCACGACGCGGCCCACGGAAGCCGCCCCGCTCACCGCCGTCCCGGCGGCGCGGCTCGCGCTCCGGGCGGTCGTCGGGAGAGTTGGTGGACATCGACGTGACTCCTGTCTTCGGGTACTGCAGTCATTCTCGCGCAGTCGGCACCGCACCGCGCTTTCAGAAAATGCAAGGAAAAACAAAAAGGACCCCTGGTCCCAGCATGAACGCTGGGACCAGGGGTCCTGAAATATTGTTCGGCGGTGTCCTACTCTCCCACAGGGTCCCCCCTGCAGTACCATCGGCGCTGAAAGGCTTAGCTTCCGGGTTCGGAATGTAACCGGGCG
>NZ_JBIBCP010000008.1:0-254428 GCF_042901205.1 Streptomyces sp. NPDC012769
TCGCCGAGGTCGCGGATGGCCTGCGGCGGGGGGCCGATCCAGATCAGTCCGGCGTCCAGGACGGCCTGGGCGAACTCGGCGTTCTCGGAGAGGAATCCGTATCCGGGGTGGACCGCGTCCGCCCCCGAATCCTTCGCCGCGGACAGCACCTTGTCGAAGTCCAGATAGCTGGTGGCCGGGGTGTCACCACCGAGTGCGAACGCCTCGTCCGCGGCCCTGACGTGCAGGGCGTCCCGGTCCGGGTCCGCGTAGACGGCCACGCTCGCGATCCCGGCATCCCGGCAAGCACGGGCCACCCGGACAGCGATTTCGCCACGGTTGGCGATGAGCACCTTGCGCACGATGCCTCACTTCTGCTGAGAGTACGAATACGTCCGGCCGGCCCCGCCCTTGTGGCGGGGCTCCCGGCCGGTCCTGCGGGTCGGTTCCGCCGCGGAAGGCACGTACCACCACACGGGCACGTGCCTCCACGGCGCGTTCAGCACGCGGACGTGCTCACCAGGCGTAGGCCTCCGGAGCCGGCTTGGCACCGTTCGGGCCGGGCGGCGGGAACAGCCGGTCCAGCTTCGCCAGCGTGTCGGCGTCGAGCCTGATCGTCAGGGCGCGCAGCGAGCCGTCGAGCTGCTCGGCGGTGCGCGGACCGATGATGGGGCCGGTCACGCCCTCCTGCGCGAGCAGCCAGGCGAGCCCGACGTGCGCGGGGTCCTCGCCGATGTCGGCGCACAGCTTCTCGTACGCCTCGACCGTGTCGCGGTGCTGGGCGAGCAGACCGGCGGAGTGACCCGAGGTGCCGCGGGCGGCGCCGCCCTCCTTCATCTTGCGCAGCACACCGCCGAGCACGCCGCCGTTCAGCGGCCCCCACGGGATCAGCCCGAGGCCGTAGTGCCGCGCCGCGGGCAGCACCTCGAGCTCGACCCAGCGGGTCATCAGGTTGTAGCGGGACTGCTCGCTGACCAGGCCGAGGAAGTGCCGGGAGCGGGCGGCCTCCTGCGCCTGGGCGATGTGCCAGCCGGCGAAGTTGGACGAGCCGAAGTAGAGCACCTTGCCCTGCTGGCGCAGGACGGAGAACGCCTCCCAGATCTCCTCCCACGGCGTGCTCCGGTCGACGTGGTGCATCTGGTACACGTCGATGTAGTCGGTGCCCAGGCGCTGGAGCGACGCCTCACAGGCGCGCCGGATGTTCAGTGCCGACAGATACGACTCGTTGGGCCAGTTGCCGGTGGGCAGGTAGACCTTGGTGGCGAGCACCGTCTTCTCGCGCCGCCCGTTGCCGCCGGCGAACCAGCGGCCGATGATCGGCTCGGTGGGCTGCTCGCCCGGCCGCGTGCCGTACACGTTGGCCGTGTCGAAGAAGTTGATGCCGCGGTCGTGCGCCCGGTCCATGATCGTGTGGCTGTCGGCCTCGGAGGTCTGCGACCCGAAGTTCATCGTGCCGAGCACGAGCCGGGACACGGACAGTCCGCTGCGCCCGAGGTTGGTGTATTCCACGTGTGCCAGTCCTTCAGATAGTGCTGGATCACCGACCGCGTGCCACGAGGCGGCGGCCGGGGCTGAGGGGTCTGCCGTACGGGCCCGGTCCGGGCCCCGCGGCGGGGGAGCGGGGGATCAGGCGGCTGCCGCCCGGTCCGGGTACCACTCCTTCATGCGGGTGAGGTCCTGTTCCCAGCCCCCGCCCGGGGTCCGGTCCAGGTCGGTCCAGAGCGGGGTGCTGTCGAACCAGTGGTCGGTGGCGAGCAGGTCGAGCGCGCGGGTGGCGGCCCCGTTCTCGGTCGGCAGGGCCCGGGCGTGCGCGAGGCTGATGCTCGGCCGGGCCGGCGGCGGCGCGGTGCGGTCGGCCACCGCGGCCAGCAGTGCGGACGCCGTGACCGGCTCGGGGTAGGCCGCGTGGTAGACGGAGGACGACAGCCGTTCGCGCGGGGCGAGGCCCACCGCCACCAGCAGCGCGGCCAGTTCGGTCACGCTGATGACGGAGAGCCGGGCGTCCCAGCCGGTCGGCGTGCCGGGCAGGGTCCGCAGGAGTCGGGTGAGTCCGGGGACGACCCAGGCGTCGCCGGGCCCGTAGACGAGGTGCGGTCGTACGACGATCCCGCCGGCGGCCAGGACGGCATCTTCCGCCTCGGCCCGGGTACGGGAGGTGGGTGACTGGGGCCGGCGGGGAAGCTGCTCGGGGCGGGCGCACCGGAAGATGCCCCGACCGTAGACGGAGGCGGTGCTGAGGTACACGATGCGGGACACTCCGGCGCGCTGCGCGTCGGCGACGAGGGCGGCGGTCCCCCGGGCGTTGACCGCCTCGTTAGCCTCGGGCGTCCCGCCGATCAGGGAGGCGCAGTGGAGCAGGACGTCGGCGCCGTCGCACAGGCCGTGCAACGAGTCCGGGTCCGCCAGGTCCGCCCGGACGATCCGGGCCCGGCCTTCGGCGGGAGGCCGGGGCGGCCGGTGGTGGGACATCAGGGTGAGCGAGCCGCCGGCGCGGGCCGCTTCGACGGTGACACGGGCGCCGATGAAGCCGCCCGCCCCGGTGATCAGGATGTTCCGCACAAGGGCGCTCCGGTCGCGTAACGAGTGACGGATCACCGGCCGCGGGTCCGCAGCGTGAGGTCGGCGACGAAGACCGTCTCGTCGCGCTGGGTCCCGCGGACCCGTACGTGGACGTCGCCGGCGGCGTCGACGGAGGTCGGCTCGGCCTCGACGAAGCAGGGCGCGTCGAGTTCGGCGTAGCGCGTGAAGGAGCTCTCCAGGTCGAGGACCAGGGTGTCGGGCATGCCGGTGACGGCGTGGGCGGCCTGGCGGGCGGCCTCCAGGAGCACCATGCCGGGCACGTGGTCGCAGAGGTGGTCGAAGAAGATCGGGTGGCTGCAGTCGACCCGCAGCTCCCACCGGTTGGCGGGGCCGCTCGGGTCCTCGGAGAGGACCACGTGCCGAGGGTCGGTGCGGCCCACGAGCGCCGGGTCGATCGGCACCCCCGGGAGGCGGTCGGCGCAGGTGGGCCGCTCCCCTCTCAGGCGCTTGTAGACGTTCGGCCCGGCCAGGGTGAAGGCGCCTCCGGCGGTGGCCAGGGCGACGCCGTCGACCTTCGCGGTCACGTCGAGGCGCATGCTGCGGAGGTCCTTGCCTCTGCGCACGATGTCGCGGCACACCGTGTGCAGCTCGACCTCGGTGGGGGTGGGCGTGGCGACGAACAGGTCCGTCGTGGCGGCGAACGATATGGACCGCATGAGGAACTGGTGGCCGAACGGGACTCCGTACTCGGCGTGCGCGAGCAAGGGCCCGCTCTGGCGCACCGATTCGACCAGCAGCATCGGGTCCTGGTAGCCGCCCGACTGGGCGAAGAGGGCGTGGCCGCGGGGCCACTGGGACCCGACCACGAAGGCGTGCGGGGTGGCCGTCGGCCGCCAGCCGGTGAGCAGGACCTCGGACACGGCGGCGCGGTGCACGTACTGGCGCGGAACGGTGGTGGTGAGACCCGTGATTGCGGTGTCGAGCATTGCAGTCATGGCTGGCGCTCCTGTCTGTTTTGGGCAGGGCGGAGCTGCTGAGTGCGGCAACAGCCCCCGGTCCACACACCCCACAAAATACAGACAGGTCTGTTGGGTAAATCAAGTAAAAAGTTGGGGTCGGGCGTGTCGGGGAGCGGAAGGGCAGACTCCGCCATCCTTGCGTGCTCTGGGCAATCAAGGCGCCACACACCGGGATTGACGAACAGGCAGTTTTGCCTGTTCTTGGCCAAGGCGTGACGAGGGCCGACCTGGCCGGTGAGCTGCGGCCGAGCTGGTGCACATCCGGACATCGTCTCGGTTTCCGCTGGTCAGAGGCTGCTACAGAGCTTCGACACGACCCTCTGTCCTCGCATTGACAATCAGACAAGTCTGTTTGGTATCTTCACAAAGCACCTGAACTTCGAGACGAGCATGTGGCAGTCAGCGATCGCCCCGCTCCAGGAGGACCGGATGAACCAGCAGGTAGCCGACCTACCCGATTCCCACACCGTGCGGCATCACCCCGTGCCCCAGCACACCCACCCGGCCGTGCCGCGACTGCACGTCCCGGTCGAGCACCCTGCCCTGCGCATCCTGGTCGTCGAGAACGAGGAGCGTTCGGCCAAGGCGCTGGTCCAGGACCTGATACGGAGGGGCTATCGCGCCGACAGCGTGACCACCGGGAGCCAGGCGCTCCAGGTGCACCGGCAAGCCGATCTGATCCTCCTCGACCTCGACCTCACCGACCTGGACGGCCTCGAGGTCTGCCGGAGCATCCGGGCGATGAGCGACACCCCGATCATCGCGGTCACCGAGCGCGGCAGCGAGCTCGACCGTGTCCTCGGGCTGCAGGCCGGCTCGGACGACTACATGGTCAAACCCTACGGATTCCACGAACTCCTCGCCCGCATCGGGGCGGTGATGCGCCGGGTGCGGCCCTCGCCGACCGCCCGGATCATCGAGCACGGCCCGCTGCGCATCGACGCCGACACCCGCAAGGTCACACTGCACGGCCGGCCCGTGGACCTCACGCGCAAGGAGTTCGACCTGCTGCACGCGCTCGCGATCCAGCCGGGTGCCGTGGTCTCCCGGCGGCAGCTGATGACCCAGGTCTGGGACGACGCCTGGTCGCACAAGGGCCGCACCATCGACACCCACGTCAGCAGCGTGCGGGGCAAGCTCGGATCCAGCCACTGGATCGTGACCGTACGGGGTGTCGGTTTTCGCCTGGGCAACCCGTGAGCGGGCCGCACCGGGCCGGCGCAGAGGTCGTGGTCGCCGGTACCGGAACATGCGGCGGAACTGCGTAGTCTGTCAGGTCTCGCTTCACGGGCCCCCTGGTCAGCCGGGCAAGGGCAAGTACAATGCAGACTTGTCTGTATCGTTCATTGGCTAGTGGCAAGGATCCATGTATGGCGAAGCAGGAACGCGGAACGCGATCGCGGCAAGCGATCCTGGAGGCTGCCGCTGAGGTGTTCGACCTTCGTGGGTTCGAGGCCGCGAGCACCAACGAGATCCTCGCGCTCAGCGGTCTGACGCGCGGAGCCCTCTACCACCACTTCCCCTCCAAAGAGTCGATCGCGGTGGCGCTGCTCGACGCGCACAGCGGGGCCCTCCTCGCCCCCGAGCGGTCGACCAAGCTGCAGTCGATCATCGACCTGAGCTTCGCGTTCGCCGGCCGGCTCCAGTGCGATCCCGTGCTGCGGGCCAGCGTGCGGCTGGCCCTGGAGGCCGCGTTCCCGTTTCCGGGAAAGACGCCGTACGAGCAGTCGAGCGCGGCCACCCGTGAGCTCCTCGAGGAGGCCCAGGAGCGGGGCGAGGTCCTGCCGGGCCTGAATCTGGGCGAGGTCACCGACGTCATCGTCGGGGCGTTCACCGGCATGCAGCTGATGTCGCAGGTGTACACCCAGCGCGAGGACCTGCCCGAGCGCGTCACCGCGATGTGGCGGCTCCTGCTGCCGGGCCTGGTCACCCCCGGCATGATCGGCAATCTGCGGGTCTCCCCGCCCTCCGCCGCCGAGGTCGCCGCCGACGAGGCCCGCGCCGAGGCGGTCGCGGCGTCCGCCGCGGAGTCCCCGACGCCCGCTCCGTAGCGCTCCGTTCCGCTCCGTAGCGCCCCGCCCGCCGGTCCGACGAACCGCTCCGCACCCGCCCGCCGCCCTCGCCTTCCCGGCGAGGGCGGCGGCCGTCTGTGCGGGGCGTGTGGGGCGGGGGCCCGGTGCGCGCGTGCGCTCCCGCCGGCCGTACGGGGCCATCTCAGTGCGACTGGCTCGGCACGCCCAGCGCGGCGCCGCGCGGGAGTTCGGCCTCCGAGCCGGTGAGGGCGCCGTCCACGGCGCCGGGCCGCCAGTCGTCCGAGAAGAGCGGGAGCAGCACGTCCCATATCCGCTCGGTGTTCTCCCTGCTCCACCAGGCCGTGTCGGTGTACCCGAGGGACTCCAGACCCGCGGTGACCACGACCGCCAGGTCCGCGAGGACGTCCTGATCGGGGCGCTCGGGGGACTCCGTCAGCACCTCGGTCCGCACCCGCGCCAGCACCTCGTCCCGCAGCCGGGGCGGGGTGTCGGTGCCGTCGGCCGCCAGCCGCAGCCCGGCCCGAACCAGCTGATCGTCCGTCAACGCTCTGCCCAGCGCGACGCTGAAGCGCGCCGGCGCGTCCGCGCCGCGCTCGCCGAAGCTGTCGTCGGCCAGCGCGAGGACGCGGTCCTGCGCCTGAGCGTGCACCTCCGCCACCAACTCCGCGATGGACGGGAAGTGATGGTAGAGCGCGCCACGGCTCACGCCGGCGGTGTTGCAGATGTTGACCAGTCCTGCGTCGGCGAGTCGGCCGTTCGCGATGAGTTCCACGGCGGCACGCACGAGTGCCTGACGGGTCGTTTGCGACCGTTTTTGCATCGCGCATGCCCCTTGCCCGGTACGACAGCTCTCAGTACGACATCCCCCTGTGTGAGGAGACGCCGAAAGCGTCTCCCGCAGCAAGAACCATACAGCCATGCCTGTTTCAATGGACACCCACCGAAGGGTTTGCATCCCAATTTCCACAGAAGACGGCCGGTTCCTGCTGTTGAGCGCCGTGTACGCGTCAAGCGGGCCGGATCTGGTTCACCCAACCGACATACAGGTCTGTTTGTTTTTTGAGGCGCGTCCGACCCCGGATCAGGCCCCGAAGCGGTCCAGATAGTCCGCGTTCGCCAGCGGGGTCGCCGCCAGGAACTCCTCCGGGAGGTCGAAGGCGTCCACGAGCGTCATCAGATGCGGGGCCAGATCCGCGATCACGTGGTCCGTCGTGCTGTGGAGAGCCTCCACGTGGGCGGCGGTGAGGTGGCCCGCGACGAGGAGGTCGCCGGTGTGCGGGCGGAGCTCCTGGAGGAGGAAGAGCCGGGCGACGTTCTCCAGCAGGAAGCGGGTGCGGGGCGCGCTCGCGCGGGCGGTCGCGGCGAGCAGGGCGTCGGCGGCGCGCACGCGGGCGTGGGCGGCGACCATCTCCAGGGCGGCGCCGGAGGTCTCGTTCCAGCGGCCGACGGGATCGCCGGAGGGGCCGCCGCGCAGGGCGGCGCGGGCCCGGGTCTGCCAGACCCGCTCGACGCAGGCGTGCAGGTCCCGCAGGAAGGCGAGGTCGGTGAGCTCGCCCCGGGGCGCGGGCGCGGCACCGGCCTCGTGGGCGAAGAGCATCTCGGAGGCGGCCTTGACCCAGATCACCAGGTTGTCGCCCTCGGCGGTGATGCCGCCCTCGACGTTCAGGGGCAGGTCGGCGATGCCGTTCCCCGGGAAGAGGCCCTGCGCCCCGCACCGCTCGCGGGCCTCGACGGTGATGTCACGGGCCTGCCAGGTGATCCAGCCCTTGGCGACGGCGATCAGCCGCTCGACCTCCTCGCGCTCCTCGGCGTCGGTGGGGTCGTGTGCGGCCCAGCGGTCGAGGACGGAGCGGTGCAGGAAGGTCATCGCGTAGGCGGTGGCGAGGGAGTGCAGCAGCCGGCCGTGGTGGCTGCGGTGGGCGGCGAGGGGCATCCGCTCGCCGGCCCGGGGGGCGCCGATCCGCCGGTGGTGGGCATAGCGGACGGCGATGGCGAGCGCGGCGCGGGCCATGCCGAGGGTGCCGCCGCTCATGCAGAGCTTGCCCATGGTGACCCGGCCGACGGAGCGCAGGAACCGCTTGCGGCGGTTGCCGAGGCTGCTGGTGAGGCGGCCGTCCTTGTCGAGGCGGCCGTGGGCGGCCTCCAGCATGGCCTCGCGGGGGAGCCGTACGTGGTCGAAGGCGGTGAGGCAGTGGTCGACGGGGGTGCCGGTGCGGTCGGGCAGCCGGCTGACCCGTATGCCGGGCAGATGGCCCTCGGCGTCGCTGAGCGGGGTGAGGAAGAGGAAGATCCCCTGGTCCTGGCCGTCGATCAGCAGCCGGGCGGCGACCACGGCGGTCTTGGGGCCGCCGGCCAGGCTGGTGTTGGGCATGAATTTGCGCGCCCCGGGGTTGGGGGTGTGCAGGACGAATCCACCGGTCGCGCGGTCGAGGACGGCGACGGTCTCCAGGGAGGTGACGTCGTTGCCGTGGGCGAGTTCGGTGCACAGGAAGGTGCCGGTGCGCTCCATCGCGGTGTACGGGGAGAGGTCCCGCCGGTATCCGTCGTGGTCGAGGAGGCTGCCGAGGAAGAGGTTGTAGTGGATGCTCGCCAGGGTGCACAGGCCGCCGTCGACGAAGCCGGTCCACTCGTGCAGGGCGGCGAGGCGGCGGGCGTCGTAGCTGAGCGCCTCGGCCCCGGCGCCGGCAACGGTGTCGTTGACCAGGCGCAGCCGCTCGTAGGAGAGGTCGGTGCGCTCGGCGGGGGTGAGTCCGGTGCGGGGGGCGAAGGCCTCGCCGGAGATCAGCCGGCGCCACTCGCCGTGGACCCGCTCGCGGTCGTCCCCGTCGAAAAGCAGACAGGTGAGCTCCTCCGCGCCGCCGCTCTCGTCGGCGCCTTGTCTGAGCGGCGCTTCCGCGTGCTGGAGCATCGAATCTCCCCCGATGTGAGTGGGCCCGACAGGGGTCTGGGTGGCCGATGACGAAGATATGGACCATCCGGTTTTCTTTCAACATTCTTGTCAAACCGGTTGGATGGTTTTATTCTCGAAATGTGGACGTGTGAAGGATTGAGGATTGCCCGGGCTCACCCTACTGCGACGGGAGTTCGAGTGGGCGCGGTACCGTCCCAGCACCCCATGTGAGCCGTCGGAATACCAACCTCCCGGTCTTCTTCGTCCGTGAGGTACGGAGGATGCAGTGGCACAACAGGAGCGGGCCATCCGCACACGCCAGAAGATCGTGATGGCCGCCGCCGAGCTCTTCGACGAGGTCGGCTACGAGGCCGCGACGATCTCCGAGGTCCTCAAGAAGTGCGGCGTCACCAAGGGCGCCCTGTACTTCCACTTCTCCTCCAAGGAGGAGCTCGCCCAGGAGGTCCTCGCGGGCCAGGTCGCGGCGCTGCCGCCGGTCCCGCGGCGCGAGCTCCACCTCCAGCAGTTCACCGACGAGGCGCTGGTCCTCGCCCATCTGCTGCACCTCGGCGACCCGATGGTGCGCGGCAGCGTGCGCCTCACCGTGGACCAGGGATCGCCGCACGACGGCCTCGACCGCCGCGTTCCCATGCAGGGCTGGATCGACCACAATGTGGACGTCCTCACGCGGGCCAAGGACGCCGGTGAGCTGCTGCCGCACGTCGACATCCCGTCCGCCGCCACCCTGTTCGCCGGGAGTTTCACCGGGGTTCAGGTCCTGTCCAAGATCATGACGAACCATGCGGACCTGGTGGAGCGGGTGGCCGACCTCATGCGGACGCTCCTCAGCGCCATCGCGGTCCCCGGGGTGCTGCTCCGCCTGGACTTCACCTCCGGGCGCGCGGAGCAGGCGTACGGGGAGGCCGTGCGGCTGCGCACCTCGGCGGCGGCACTCCCGGACGCGAGCCCGGCGTCCGCCTGACGCGGGCTCACCACAGGGGAGGGGAAGTCCGGTTCTCCTCGGTTGCGTGTGCGGTGGGGGCACGCACGGAACGCAAGGACACCCGAATGGAGAGTGCACACATGGACACGGCTTCCTGCCCGTACGCGCTGGACGTGACCGGTCGAGACCTGGCCGGCGAGGCCGCCGTACTCCGAGAACGCGGTCCCGCCGCCGAGATCGAACTGCCCGGCGGCGTCCGCGCCTGGGCCGTCGTCGGCCAGGAACACGTCGAGCGGCTCCTCGTCGACCCCCGCGTCTCCAAGGACGCCCGCCGCCACTGGCCCGCCTTCGTCGAGGGCCGGATCACGCCGGAGTGGCCGCTCTACCCGTGGGTCGCCAACGAGAACATGCTCTTCTCCTACGGGGCCGAGCACGCCCGGCTGCGCCGCCTGGTCGCCGCCGCGTTCACCGCCCGCCGCACCGCCGCCCTCCGGCCCCGGGTCGAGGAGATCGCGAGCACGCTCCTCGACGGCCTCGCGCCCCGCCTCGCCTCCGGCGAGCCGGTCGAACTGCGCACCGGATACGCCGAGTCGCTGCCCCTCCAGGTCATCTGCGAGCTCTTCGGCGTCGCCGAAGGCACCACCCGCGACGAGCTCACCGCCGCCCTGCGCACCGTCTTCAGCTCCAGCGTCAGCGCCGAGACCATGGAGGCCGCGCGCGGCACCGCCTTCCGGCTGCTGGGCGAACTCGTGGCCGCCCGTCGCCGGCAGCCCGGCGACGACCTGACCTCCTCCCTGATCGCCGCGCGCGACGGCGCCGACGCCCTCACCGAGAACGAACTCCTCGGCTCGCTCTTCCTGTTGATCGCCGCCGGTCAGGACACCACCGCCACCCTCGTCGTCAACGCCACCGCCGCGCTGCTCACCCATCCCGAGCAGCTCGCCCACGTCCGCGCCGGCCGCGCGACCTGGGACGACGTGGTCGACGAGACCATGCGCATCCACAGCCCCGCCGCCTACTCGCCGCTGCGCTTCGCCGTCGAGGACATCGAGCTCGACGGGGTGACGATCGCCCAGGGCGACCCGATCCTGGTCAACTTCGCCGCCGCCGGCCTGGATCCGCGGCGCTACGGAGCCGACGCCGCCCGCTTCGACCTGCTGCGCACCGACCGCGACGTCCTCGGCTTCGGCCACGGCGTGCACCGCTGCCTCGGCGCCCCGCTCGCGACCCTGGAGGCCACGGTCGCCCTCGCCGCGCTCTTCGAGCGCTTCCCCGACCTGGAACTCGCCTGCGACCCGAAGGAGTTGGCGCCGCTGCCGACGTTCCTGCTCAACGGGTACGGGGCCCTTCCGGTACGGAACGCCGGGCGCGGCTGAGGCCCGCGGCCGCACGGTCCGGGGGCCCGCCCCCGGCGGTGCGGCCGCAAGTCCGGCGCCCGGTCCTTCCGTTGAACTTTTCCGTCGACCGGAAAACCGCTTATCCGGTTTGTTACAGTGGCGGCTGAAAGTGACACGTGTTGGCACCCCCGCGGCGTAGTGACGGAGTCCCCCTTGGCCAAGCAGGAGCGGGCGATTCGGACCCGCAACGCCCTCGTCGAGTCCGCTGCCGCGCTCTTCGACCGGGACGGCTTCGAGGTCGCCTCGCTGGCGACCATCAGCGCCCGTGCCGGGGTCAGCAGCGGGGCCCTGCACTTCCACTTCCCCAGCAAGGCGGCGCTGGCCGAAGCGGTCGTCGCGGCGGCCGGTGAGCGTCTGGTGCGGATCACCCGGGAGCGCGACGCGCTGCCGCTGCAGGCCCTGATCGACGCCAGTCACGAGCTGGTCCAGGGCCTGCGGTCCGACGCCGTGCTGCGCGCCGGCTTCGACCTGAGCGCCGACCCGGAGCGCACGAGGACCGCGCGGGACCTGCGCCGGCAGTGGCGCGAGTGGGTCGAGTCCCTGGTCGTCCGGGCCGAGCAGACGGGGCTGCTCGCCCCGGACGTGGCGGCCCGTGACGTGGCGGCGGCGGTGGTGGCGGTGGCCGCCGGGCACGAGGCCCTCGGCCACCAGGATCCGCGCTGGCTGGAGAACGCGCCGCTGACCCGGTTCTGGGCCTTCCTGCTGCCCCGGGTGGTCGGCGCCGCCCGGGTCGGCCTGTTCGTGGCCTCGGGTGACCCGGAGGCGGAGCCCGCCGCCGGGGCCGACACCGAGCCCGGAAGCGCTGCGTCGGGGGCCGCCGAGTCCGGAAGCGCCGAGTCCGGGGCCGCCGCTCCCGCCGAGGCGGAGCCCGAGGCCCAGGGGAGGACGGCGTCCGAAGCCCCGGCCGACGTCCGCTCTTGACCGGCCGGGACACCCCCGCCTAGCGTCGCTTTCCGGGTCCGGGCGCGCGCTCGGACGCCGGCAGTCGGGAAGACGGAAAGAAGGCCCTCACCGTGGTCGAGCCCCACACGGACCTCCCCACCGCCGCTTCCGCCCCTCCCGTCGCCCGCGTCGACCCCGCCCCCGACCCGCTCGCCGCTCCGGGCGCGCCCTTCGCCGTCGACGACGGCGTGTACACCGGCGGCCCGCGGACCCTGCGGGAGTTCGTGGAGGCCGTCTGGGGCTTCGGCGACCGGCCCTTCCTCGTCTCCGAGGACGGCGTGACGGGCTACCGCGAGTTCTTCGACGCCGCCTGCGGCCTCGCCCGCCGGCTCGTCGACGTGCACGGCCTGCGCCCCGGCGACCGCGCCGTCGTCGCGATGCGCAACCACCCGGAGTGGCAGGTCGCCTTCTGGGCCGCCCAGCTCGCCGGCCTCGTCGCCGTTCCGCTGAACGCCTGGTGGACCGAGGACGAGTTCGCCCACGCCCTCGACGACTGCGCGCCCCGCGCCCTGCTCGTGGACGGCGAGCGGGTCCCGCGCGTCGCCGCCTGGGCCGCCGCCCGCTCCGTACCCGGGATCGTCTTCCACGAGGAGCCGGGCCGGCCGCTGCCCGAGGGCTTCGAGCCGTACGTCCCCGACACCGACCCGCTCCTCGGGCCGCCGGCCGTGGACGTGCTGCCCGAGCACGACGCCACGATCATGTACACCTCCGGCACCACCGGCCGCCCCAAGGGTGCCGTCGCCACCCACCTCGCCCAGGCGGGGGCGGCGATGCACCCCCGCTACTTCGCGGCCGCCTCCGCGCTTCGCCGCGGCGAGCGGCCCGGCGCGGCACCGGCGCCCGTCTCGCTCACCACGTTCCCCCTCTTCCACGTGGCCGCCTTCACCTCCTTCTACTCGGTCATGGCGGCCGGCGGCACCCTCGTCCTCATGCGCAAGTGGGACCCCGCCAAGGCCCTGGAGCTGATCCGCGTCCACCGCGTCACCCACTACGCCGGCGTCCCGACCACCGCCCTCCAGCTGCTCGACCTCGCCGAGCGCACCGGCGACCCGCTGGAGACGCTCACCCTGCTCAGCACCGGGGGAGCGCCGGCCCCGCCCGCGATCACCGCGCGGCTCACCGCCGCGTACGGGGAACGGATCGAGCCCCGCAACGGCTACGGCCTGACCGAGACCTGCGGCGGTGTGCTCGCCAACTTCGGCGCCGAGTACCGCGCCCATCCCGGCAGCGTGGGCCGGCCCTCCCCGGCCACCGAGGTGCGGATCGAGCGGCCGGACGCCGACGGCGTCGGCGAACTGTGGCTGCGCGGCCAGTCCCTGGTCCGCGGCTACTGGAACGACGAGGCGGCCACTCGCGCCGCCTTCACCCCGGACGGCTGGTTCCGCACCGGCGACCTCGCGCACCTCCGTCAGGGGCGGGTCACCGTCGTCGACCGGATCAAGGACATGGTGATCCGGGGCGGCGAGAACGTGTACTGCGTCGAGGTCGAGGGCGTCCTCCAGGATCATCCGGACGTCGCCGAGGCCGCGGTCCTCGGCGTCCCGCACCCGCTGCTCGGCGAGGAGGTCGCGGCCGCGGTCCGGCTCCGGCCGGGCGCGACGGCGGGCCCCGAGGAGCTGCGGGCGCATGTGGCGGCGCGGCTCGCCGCGTTCAAGGTGCCCGCGCACCTCGTCGTACGGGAGGCGGAGCTGCCCCGCAACGCGGCCGGGAAGGTCCTCAAGCGCGCGCTGCGCGCCGAGCTGACGGCCTCGGACTGACAGGACGACGGTGCCCGGGAGGGCCTCGGCTCAGGAGCGCGAGACGCGGATCCGGAAGCCGCCGGTCGCCGTGTCCTCGCCGAGGACGGTGATGCGGACGCCGTTGGCCCGGTCGGTGAAGGTCTCGCCGGTCCGGAACGGTGCGTCGGACAGCTCGGCGTGGACGTTGGGCCGCCGGGTGCAGCCGCCGGTGCCCCGGTCGCTGTCGGCGACGGTGACCGGCCCGTGGCCGGTGTCCACGTCCGTGTCGACCCGGTAGACCAGCACGCCCGGCTTGCAGACCGCCTCGTCGTTGCCCTCGCGGGTGCGGACCTCGGCCGCGTAGCCGGAGGTGCCGGAGAGCGGGACGAAGGCGAGCTTGCGGCCGCCGGTCCTGGCGAGCGGGGTGAGGGTGTACTCGAAGTCACCGGTGCGCGAGGCGCAGCCGACCTGCTCGTCGTCGAGCCAGCCGAGCTTCCACTTGTGCCAGCCGAGCAGGTCGTTGTTGGCCCCCCAGTCCTCGGACATGATGTCCCAGTGCCCGACGGTGCCGCCGCCGTCGACGGTGTAGAGGTCGGGCAGTCCGAAGACATGGCCGTTCTCGTGCGGCAGGACCCGGTAGCCGGTCTCCGCGTACGACCCCGATCCGTCGTCCTGCCGGCTGTAGACGAAGGACGTGTTGGCGAGCGGGACGCCGTCGGCGAAGGGGGCGTCGTCGTTGCCGGAGAAGGTCACGGACAGCACGGTGTCGAGGGCCGAGGGCCCGGCGTTCGGGGTGACGAGGACGTTCACCAGGTCGTACGCGCTGAAGTCCACCTTCGCGTCGGCGGCCTTCACGATGTCCTCGACCAGGCCGCGGTAGCCCGGCTCGTAGGGTGAGCCGCGCTCGACCCCGTACGAGGTGAAGGGGCGGGGCATCCGCAGCCAGTCGGGTATCGGGGTCTCGGGGTGGTACTGCAGGCGCCCGTAGGAGCTGACGCGGAACCAGTCGGAGGTCTGCGGGAAGAACTCGCGGTAGCGGCTCATGGCCGTGCCCTGGCCGGGGGCGTCGGGGAAGTCGACCATCAGGTTGAGGGCCTTGATCCGGCCGGTGGAGCGGGCGTAGCCGGGGGCGGTGGGCATTCCCTCCGACATCTGCACACCCATCGTCGTGGCGATCCGGCACGGTCCCAGCGGCGAGTCCCCGGGTGCGGCGGCCACCGGGCCCGCGGAGGCGGGGGCGGGGCCGGGCAGGGTCGTGCTGGCCGTGGCCAGGGTGGCGAGCGCGAGGGCGCTCGCCGAAGCCAGGGCGATGGGTCTGCGTATCCGTCGGCGGGTCTCCTGCATGCGGTCGCCCTCTCTGTCCGAGCGCCGGTGCGATCGGCGCCGTGCGATCAGCCTGAGCGGGCGGTCCGGGGAGCGCGCGCCGAGTGGCCCGACCGGGCGATGTGACCCAGGTCACCTTCGAACCGGGAAATAACCGGGGAGCGAGTCCCCGTTTAGCCCTGTGTCCGGCAAAACGGGGAATCCTTCCCCGGATCACGTCCACGGTCGCCGGATCACTTCACAGGCAGGGAGAAGCGACGTGAGCACCAGCACCGCCGGCCCGGCCCCCACGGGGCCCGTCCGCCGTGTACCCCGCCCGCGGGCCGACGCCCTGCGCAACCGCGAGCGGATCGTCACGGCGGCCCGGGAGATGTTCGTCGAGTTCGGCGCCCAGGTGCCGCTGGACGAGATCGCCCGCCGCGCCGGGGTCGGCAACGCCACGCTCTACCGCAACTTCCCCGAGCGCGCCGAGCTCGTCCGCGAGGTCGTGCTCTCCCTCATGGCCCGGGTCACCGAGCGGGCCCTGGAGGCCGCCGAGCAGGAGAGCGACCCCTTCGCCGCGCTCCGCCGCTTCACCCACGCCGCCGCCGACGAGCGGGTCGGCGCCCTGTGCCCGATGCTCGACGGCGACTTCGACAAGGACCACCCGGATCTGCGGGCCGAGCGCGAGCGCGTCGAGGAGGCCGTGCAGGGCCTCGTCGACCGGGCACAGGCGGCCGGCCGGATGCGCGCCGACGTCGGTGTCGGCGACCTGATGGTCGCGCTCTCCCAGCTGACCCGGCCGCTGCCCGGCACGGCCTGCGTGAACATGGACCGCTTCGTCCACCGTCATCTCCAGCTGTTCCTCGACGGCCTGGAGGCCCCGGCCCGCTCCCTGCTGCCCGGCACGCCCGCGACTCTGGAGGACCTGAGGCGCGACGCCTGCGAGGCGTGAGCTCGCCCGTACCCCGAACACCCCCGTAAATCCGCCCCCGTACGTCCTTTTCTCACCGTTCCGCGCCAAGAGGTGGCTACCCCCATGTCAAAAACCGATACCGCCCCGCCGGCCCAGGCCGACCCCAGCCGCTGGAAAGCCCTGCTCTTCATCGCCCTCGCCCAGCTGATGGTCGTGCTCGACGCGACGATCGTGAACATCGCGCTGCCCTCCGCCCAGCACGACCTGGGGATATCGGACGGCAACCGCCAGTGGGTCATCACCGCCTACGCGCTGGCCTTCGGCGGTCTGCTGCTGTTCGGCGGCCGCGTCGCCGACCTGTGGGGCCGCAAGCGCACCTTCGTGGTCGGCCTGATCGGCTTCGCCGCGGCCTCCGCCCTCGGCGGCGCCGCGAGCGGCGAGGCCATGATGCTCGGCGCCCGCGCGCTGCAGGGCGCGTTCGGCGCGCTGCTCGCCCCGGCCGCCCTCTCCCTGCTCGCGGTGATGTTCACCGACGGCAAGGAGCGCGCCAAGGCCTTCGGCATCTACGGTGCGATCGCCGGCGGCGGTGGCGCCGTGGGCCTGATCCTCGGCGGCGTCCTCACCGAGTACCTGGACTGGCGCTGGACCTTCTTCGTCAACATCCCGTTCGCGGTCGTCGCCGCGGCCGGGGCCTACTTCGTGATCCGCGAGCCGTCCGGCGGCCGCAACCGCGCGCCGCTCGACGTCCCCGGCGTGGTCCTGTCCACCCTCGGCCTGGTCTCCCTGGTCTACGGCTTCACCCGCGCCGAGTCCGACGGCTGGTCGGACCCGCTGACGATCGGCCTGTTCATCGCCTCGGCCGTGCTGCTCGCCGGCTTCGCCGCCGTCGAGGCGGTGGTGAAGTCCCCGCTGCTGCCGCTGCGCGTGGTCACCGACCGCAACCGCGGCGGGGTGTACCTCTCCCTCGGTCTCGCCGTCATCGCGATGTTCGGGCTGTTCCTGTTCCTGACCTACTACCTCCAGGTCGTGAAGGGGTACTCGCCGGTCAGGACGGGCTTCGCGTTCCTCCCGATGATCGCGGGCATGATCGTCGGCTCCACCCAGATCGGCACCCGCCTGATGACCCGGGTCCCGCCGCGGCTCCTGATGGGGCCGGGCTTCCTCACCGCCGCCGTCGGCATGCTGCTCCTGACGCAGCTGGAGGTCGACTCCTCGTACGCCGGTCTGATCCTGCCGGCGCAGCTGCTGCTCGGCCTCGGCATGGGCACGGCGTTCATGCCGGCCATGTCCCTCGCGACGCACGGGGTCGACCCGCGCGACGCCGGTGTGGCCTCCGCGATGGTCAACACCTCGCAGCAGGTCGGCGGTGCCATCGGTACGGCGCTGCTCAACACGATCGCCGCCTCGGCGACCACCGCGTACCTCACCGACCACGCGGCGGGCGCGACCACCCCGGCGGCGCAGAAGCTGCTCCAGCTCCAGGGCATGGTCGAGGGCTACTCGGCCGCCATCTGGTGGGCGGTCGGCATCCTGGTGGTCTCCGCGACGCTGGCGGTGACCCTGATCAACACCGGCAAGCCGGGAACGGGCACCGTGGCGGCCTCCGGCACCGGCGGACAGGACGAGGTGAAGGTGCCGGTGCTCGCCCACTGACCCTCGGGCTCGGCCCCGTTCCCCCTCTGGCGCGTCACCTGCCCTGGCTCAGCGGAGCCAGGGCAGGTCCGCGTCCGGGCCCGTGGGCTGGAGGCCCTCGGCGACGGTCCGCATGATCGCGCCGAGCTGTTCGACCTGCTCGGGCGTGAGCCGGTCGAAGAGCGCCTGCCGTACGGCCTCGACATGGCCGGGCGCGGTGCGGCGCAGCACCTCGTACCCCTCGTCCGTCAGGGTGGCGAACTGGCCGCGCTTGTCGGAGGGGCACTCCTCGCGCGTCACCCAGCCGTTCTTCTCCAGCCGGGCGACGGCGTGCGAGAGCCGGGAGCGGGTGATCTTCACGGCCTTGGCCAGCTCCGTCATGCGCATCCGGCGCCGCGGGGCCTGGGAGAGCTGGACGAGCAGTCCGTAATAGACGTGGGGCATCCCGGCGTCGCGCTGCAGCTGGCGGTCGAGATGGTCCTCCAGGAGGGTGGTGGCGTGGAGGTAGGCGCGCCAGACGCGCTGTTCCTCGTCGCTGAGCCAGCGGGGTTCGGTCATGGATCCATGGTACGACCAATCCTTGAAACTTGAACTACATCGGGTTACCCTCTAGCTTGAATCTTCAAGTACTCGGAGGTCGCGGTGGACACCCAGCACTCACCGGAACGGATGCCGGCCCTCTACCTCTCCCACGGTGCGCCGCCGCTCGCCGACGACCCGGTCTGGCCCGGCGAGCTCGCCGCCTGGTCCGCGCGGCTGCCCCGCCCCACGGCGATCCTCGTGGTCTCCGCCCACTGGGAGGAGGCCCCGCTCGCCCTCGGCGCCACCGAGACCGTGCCGCTCGTGTACGACTTCTGGGGCTTCCCCGAGCACTACTACCGCGTCCGGTACGCGGCCCCCGGAGCCCCCGCGCTCGCCGAGGCCGTCCGCAAACTGCTCCGCGCCCCCGGCACCCCGGTGCAGGACATCCCCGACCGGGGCCTGGACCACGGCGCCTACGTGCCGCTCGTCGAGATGTTCCCCGAGGCCGACATCCCGGTCCTCCAGATCTCGATGCCCACCCTCGACCCGCGCCGCCTCATGGACATCGGCCGCCGGCTCGCCCCGCTCCGCGACGAGGGCGTCCTCATCGTCGGCAGCGGCTTCTTCACCCACAACCTCGCCGCACTCCGCCACACCGGAGTGCCCGGCTGGTCCGCCGAGTTCGACGCCTGGGGACGGGAGGCGCTCGCCGCGCACGACGTCGACGCCCTGCTCGACTTCCTGGCCACGTCACCCGCCGGCCGGCTCGCCCACCCCCGCACCGAACACTTCGCGCCACTCTTCGTCACCATGGGCGCGGCGGACGCGGCCGGCGACCTGGACCGCCAGCGGAGCGTCATCGACGGCTTCTGGATGGGCCTGGCGAAGCGCTCGGTCCAGTTCGGCTAATTCGGCTGATCGAGCCGCTTCTCGAACCAGGCCACGTCCCAATAGCGCCCGAACTTCCGCCCCACCTCGCCGTAGGTGCCGATGTGGCGGAAGCCGAAGCGGGCGTGCAGACGGGTCGACGCCTCGTTCGGCAGGGCGATCCCCGCGTACGCCCGGTGGACGTCCTCGCCGCGCAGGACCCGGAACAGCTCCTCGTACAGCAGCGTCCCGACGCCCCGTCCCCCCGCCTCGGGCGAGAGGTAGACGCTCACCTCCACGGAGGTCGCGTACGCGGCCTTCGGCCGGAAGGCGCTGCTCGTCGCGTAGCCGAGGATCCCGTCCGCCGCCTGCGCAACCAGAAGGCGGTGGGGGCCGTCTTCAGGGTGGGAGCGGAGCCAGGGAAGCCGCTGCTCCGGGGTGAAGGGCTCCGTGTCGAATGTGATCGCGGTCTCACGCACGTAGTGGTTGTAGAGCGCCGTGAGGGCCCCCAGGTCACCCTCCGTGCCCGCCCTGACCTGCACGTCCGTGGGTCCCATCGGCATGCCCCTCCCCGTCGCGGACGGCGCAGGATACTGCATGATCGCGAAAATCCAGGTGCCCGGTGGGAATTCTGTCCTGATTCCAGTCGTTGTTTCCGTCGGATGCAGGGCACCCGCAAGGGTGTCGCGACCTACTCAGCAAGGGAGCACGCATGGCAACCCGTGCCGTCGCCCGTCGTCAGTCGTCCGCCCCCGGCGGGAACAGCGGCAGGGCAAGCAGCGTTCGCGCCGTGGGCGGGGAGATCGCCGACCGCGACCTGGTCGGCATGTACCTCGACGAGATCGCGCGCACGCCCCTGCTCGACGCCGCCAAGGAGGTCGAGCTCTCCCAGACGATCGAGGCGGGCGTCTACGCCCAGCAGATCCTCGACGGGGAGAGCGAGACCGCGACCGCGGCGACCCGCGAGGAGCTGGAAGCGCTGGCCGCCGAGGGCGAGCGTGCCAAGGACCTCTTCATCAAGTCCAACCTGCGGCTGGTCGTCGCCGTCGCCCGGCGCTATCCGCGCAGCGGGCTGCCGCTGCTCGACCTGATCCAGGAGGGGAACGCGGGCCTGGTCCGCGCGGTCGAGAAGTTCGACTACGCGAAGGGCTTCAAGTTCTCGACGTACGCCACGTGGTGGATCCGCCAGGCCATCACCCGCTCCATCGCCGACCAGTCCCGCACGATCCGGCTCCCCGTCCACCTGGTGGAGGAGCTGGGCCGCATCCGCCGGGTGCAGCGGGAGTTCAACCGCGAGCACGGCCGCGAGCCGGAGCCCGCGGAGATCGCCGCGGAGCTGGGCTCGACCCCCGAGCGGGTCATCGACGTCCTCGACTGGTCGCGCGACCCGGTCTCGCTGAACATGTCGGTGGACGACGAGGGCGAGACGCAGTTCGGCGACCTCCTCGAGGACACCTCGGCGATCTCCCCGGAGCAGTCCGTCCTGACCCTCCTGCGCAGCGAGGAGCTGGACGACCTCATCGACCGGCTCGACCACCGCACCGCCTCGATCATCCGCATGCGCTACGGCATCGAGGACGGCCGGGAGCGCACCCTCACGGAGGTCGGCAAGGAACACGGCCTGACCCGCGAGCGCATCCGCCAGATCGAGAAGCACGCCCTGCTCGAACTGAAGAAGCTGGCCCGCGACACGGGCTTCGACGCGGTGGCCTAGGGCGGCCGGCGACCCGGCGGGCGGGTGGGTGGTGGGTGAGCGGGCCCGCCACCCGCCACCCACCCCCCGCGGCTCACCTCACCGCCGCTCCCAACCGCGCCGCCAGCTCCTCCACGTACCCCACCAGCGCCGCCGGCCCGTGCACGGTGAAAGCCGCGTCCACCAGTGCGAGCCGCAACGCCAGCCACTCGACGGAGTCGGCGGTCCGCACCCGCAGCCGGCAGGCGCCCTCGCCCTCCGGCACCGGTGCCAGGTGCGCCGGCAGCCGCGCCGCCACGAACTCCGCCGGTGCCTCGAAGCTCACGTCCAGGTCGAGCTCCGGCTGCGCCCGCGCCATCGACTGCTCCATGAACGCCGCCGCGTCCCCCGCCGGCAGCTCCCGCGGCGTGAAGCGCGCCCCCGTGGGGAACGGCTCGCTGACCCGGTCGACCCGGAAGGTCCGCCAGTCCTCCCGCCCCAGGTCGTAGGCGACGAGGTACCACCGCCGCCCGGTCGACACCAGCCGGTAGGGCTCGACGAGCCGCTTGGTCTCGGTCCCGTCGCCGGCCCGGTAGCCGAACCGCAGCCGTTCCTGACCCGTCACCGCGCCCGCGAGCGCGGTCAGCGTCTGCGGGGCGACGGTCGCCCCGTCTCCCCGGGTCAGCGGGATCGTCGCGTTCTGGAGGGTGGAGACCCGGTGCCGCAGCCGGGACGGCAGCACCTGCTCCAGCTTGGCCAGCGCCCGGACCGACGCCTCCTCCACGCCTTCGATGGCGTGCCCGGCGCCCGCCCGGAGGCCGACCGCGATCGCGACCGCCTCCTCGTCGTCGAGGAGCAGCGGCGGCATGGCCGTTCCGGCGACCAGGCGGTAGCCGCCCACCGCGCCCATGGTCGCCTCGACGGGGTAGCCGAGGTCCCGCAGCCGGTCGATGTCCCGCCGGATGGTGCGCGGCGAGACCGAGAGCCGTTCGGCGAGCTCGCTGCCGGGCCACTCGCGCGGGGTCTGGAGGAGCGACAGCAGATTCAGGAGTCGTGCCGGTGTGTCCGTCATGTTTTCAGGATGCGCGCCATCTAGGACATGGACTGTCCTATATGACATCTACGTTCATCCCATGAGTTCACACGACGCCGTCATGGATGCGGCCCCCACGGACAAGAGGCGCTGGATCGCCCTCGCCATCGTCATGACCGCCGCCTTCATGGACCTGGTCGACGCCACGATCGTCAACATCGCGATCCCCAGCATCGAGCGGGACCTCGGTGCCTCGTTCGGCGCGATCCAGTGGATCACCGCCGGTTACGCGCTGGCGTTCGCCGCGGGTCTGATCACGGGCGGCCGACTGGGCGACATCTACGGCCGCAGGCGCCTGTTCCTCCTGGGCACCGCGGGCTTCACCGTCGCCTCGGCACTGTGCGGGTTCGCCGCCAACCAGGAGATGCTGGTGGGCTCCCGCCTCCTCCAGGGCGCGGCCGCGGCGATGATGGTGCCGCAGGTGCTGTCGATCGTGCACGTCACCTTCCCGGCGCACGAGCGCGGCAAGGTCTTCGGTCTGTTCGGCGCGATCATCGGTCTCGGCGCGGTCTCCGGACCGCTGCTCGGCGCGCTGCTCACGCAGTGGAACATCGCGGGCCTCGAGTGGCGTCCGATCTTCCTGATCAACCTGCCGGTCGGCGTCGCGGCCCTGTTCCTCGGCCGCCGCTTCATCATCGAGTCGAAGGCGCCGAAGGCGCTCCGTCTCGACCTGGTCGGCGTGGTCATGGTGACGGGCGCGCTGCTGATGCTGATCTACCCGCTGACCCGTGGCCGTGAGCTGGGCTGGCCGCTGTGGGGCCACCTGATGATGGCCGGCAGCCTGCTCGTCTTCGCCGCCCTCATCGCGTACGAGAAGTACAAGACGCGGAAGGACGGCTCGCCGCTCCTGGAGCTGTCGCTGTTCAAGGTGAAGAGCTTCGCGGCGGGCATCGCGGTGCAGCTGACCTTCGGCGTCGTGATGGGCATCTTCTTCCTGGTGTGGACGCTCTACATGCAGATCGGCCTGGGCTGGAGCCCGCTCCGGGCGGGCCTGACCGGTGTGCCGTTCTCGATCGCGGTCTCGACGGCGGCGGGTCTGTCGGTCCAGAAGCTGGTGCCGCGCTTCGGCCGCAAGGTGCTCCAGGCGGGCGCCCTGACCATGATGGCGGGCATCCTCCTGTACTTCTTCGTGGCGGGCCGCTACGGGGCGGAGATCCAGACCTGGCAGATGATTCCGCCGCTGGTGGTGATGGGTCTGGGCATGGGCCTGATCGTGGCTCCGCTGACGGACGCGGTGCTGTCGGAGGTGCCGCGGGAGCACGCCGGTTCGGCCTCGGGTCTCATCAACACGACCGGACAGATGGGCAACGCGCTCGGCCTCGGCCTGGTGTCGGTGGTGTTCTTCGGGACGATCGACGAGAAGCGGCTGGCGGCGGCACCGGCGGAGACGGGCGCGGCGTTCACGAACGCGTTCCAGAACTCGCTGGGCTGGGCGGCGGCGGTGCTGGCGGCGATCTTCCTGGTGATGTTCGCGCTGCCGGCGAAGCCGAAGCAGCACGTCGAAGGTGCGGTGGAGGACTCGGTCGAGGGCGCGGGGGAGCCGATGGAGCCGGTGAAGGAACCGGCGCTGGCGGTCTGACCGCCTCCCGGCTCGGGCACGGCGAAGGGCCCCGGTCATGCCGGGGCCCTTCGCCGTACCCGGCGCCATTACGCAAACCCCCCTCCGATGCCCGTTCGGGCCCGCTTCTATGCCCGTTCCCGTTTACTTTCCCGACCATCGGGCGTAGCGTGACCCGTGAAACCACAGGTTCGGGCATGGAACGGACGTAAACCCACATGTACGCACCCGAGCGCCAGCAAGCGATCCTCCGCCTCGCCCGCGAGGGCGGCCGGGTCGACGTGCTCTCCCTCGCCGAGGAGTTCCAGGTCACCGCCGAGACCGTGCGGCGCGACCTGAAGGCCCTCGACCGCGCCGGGCTCGTCCGCCGCGTCCACGGCGGCGCCATCCCGGCCGGCCGGCTCGACTTCGAGCCGGACCTCGCCGAGCGCGAGTCCACCGCCGCGGACGAGAAGGACCGGATCGTCCGCGCCGCCCTCGCCGAACTCCCCCAGGAAGGCAGCGTCGTCCTCGACGCCGGTACGACGGTGGCGCGGCTCGCCGCGGAGTTCCCGCTCGACCACGCGCTGACCGTCGTCACCCACGCGCTGCCCGTCGCCGCACGCCTCGCCGACCACCCCGGCATCGACCTCCACCTCGTCGGCGGACGGGTGCGCCACCGCACCCGCGCCGCCGTCGACGCCTGGGCGCTGCGGGCGTACGGGGAGATCCGCGCCGACGTGGCCTTCCTCGCCACCAACGGCTTCTCGCCCGAGCACGGACTCACCACCCCCGACCTCGCCGAGGCGGCCGTCAAGCGGGCCCTGCTCACCTCCGCCCGCCGGGTCGTGCTGCTCGCCGACTCGGCCAAGCACGGCCAGGAGCACTTCGCCCGCTTCGGTTCCCTCGCCGACGTCGACCTGCTCATCACCGACAGCGGGCTCAGCCCCGAGGACGCCGCGGCGATCGAGGCCGCGGGAACGGAAGTCGTACGCACATGATCCTCACCGTCACACCGAACCCCTCCCTGGACCGGACCTACGAGGTCCCGGCCCTGGAACGCGGCGAGGTGCTGCGCGCCACCGGCGAGCGCATGGACCCCGGCGGCAAGGGCGTCAACGTCTCCCGGGCCCTCGCCGCCGCCGGGCACCGCACGGTCGCCGTCGTCCCGCTCGGCGGTGCGCCCGGTGCGCTCGTCGCCCAGCTCCTCGCGGCGCAGGGCATCAGGGTCGCGCCGGTCCCGCTCGCCGGCCACACCCGCTCCAACATCGCGATCGCCGAACCGGACGGCACGCTGACGAAGGTCAACGCGCCGGGACCGGAGCTGAACGCCGAGGAGTCCGAGACCCTGCTCGCCTCGGTCGGCTCCTACCACCCCGCACCGGAGTGGATCGCCTGCTGCGGCAGCCTGCCGCGCGGCCTCGCCCCCGAGTGGTACGCCGAGCTGGTCACCCGCGCGCACGGCGCGGGCGCCCGGATCGCCCTGGACACCTCGGGCCCGTCGCTCCTCGCGGCCCTCGCCGCCCGCCCCGACGTGGTCAAGCCGAACGCCGAGGAGCTCGCCGAGGCGGTCGGCCGGCCGCTGGCGACCGTCGCCGACGCGGTGAAGGCGGCGGAGGACCTGCGGGCCTCGGGCGCGGGCGCGGTGCTCGCGAGCCTGGGCGCGGACGGTCAGCTGCTCGTCTCCGCCACCGGTGTCTGGTACGGCCACGCAGCCGTCCCCGTCGTCCGCTCCGACGTCGGCGCGGGCGACGCGTCCCTGGCCGGCTTCCTGGCGGCCGGCGGCGAGGGCCCCGAGGCCCTTGCCGCCGCGGTCGCGCACGGCGCGGCGGCCGTCCAACTCCCCGGCAGCGAGATGCCGACCCCGGCGGACCTCGACCCGGCGGCGGTCACGGTGACCGCGGACGTCCCCCTGGACCGCGTACTGCGGGACGTGAACGACGCCGGAGAGCAGGGGGGCCGACGATGAGCACGGAGATCACGGGGGGCGTCCCGCGATGAGCACGGAGATGACCGTGGATGTCCCTCTGGACCGCGTACCGCGCGATGTGAACGACGCCGGCGAGCAGGGGGGCCGGCGATGAGCACGGAGATCACCGGGCGCATCCCCCTGGACCGCGCACCGCGCGATGTGAACGACCCCAGCGAGCAAGGGAGCCCGCGATGAGCCCCATGATCACCGCGGACCTGGTCGACCTCGACCTGTCCGCCGACACCAAGGAAGCCGCGGCCCGCTCGCTCGCCGAGCGCATGGTCGCTCTCGGCCGGGTGACCGATCTCGACGGCTTCCTGGCGGACGTCGCGGCCCGCGAGGCCCAGATGCCGACCGGCCTCGACGGCGGCATCGGCATCCCGCACTGCCGCAGCGCCCACGTCACCGAACCGACCCTGGCCTTCGGCCGCTCCCCGTCGGGCATCGACTTCGGCGCCCCCGACGGCCCCGCCGACCTGATCTTCCTCATCGCCGCCCCGGCCGGCGCGGACGACGCGCACCTCACCATCCTCTCCTCGCTGGCCCGCCACCTGATGGACGAGGCCTTCACCCAGGCCCTCCGCACCGCGACCACGGCAGCCGAGGCAGCCGCACTGATCGCGGGCGAGGAGCCCCCTGCCCCGCAGCAGCCCGCCGACGCGGACGCCGACCCGGACGAGGGCGGGGGAGAGGCTCCGTTCCGGATCGTCGCCGTCACGTCCTGCCCCACCGGCATCGCGCACACCTACATGGCCGCCGAAGCCCTGGAGCAGGCCGCCCGCGACGCGGGCGCCGAACTCGTCGTGGAGACGCAGGGGTCCGCCGGTTTCACCCGGATCGACCCGGCGGTCGTGGCCGCCGCGGACGGCGTGATCTTCGCGCACGACGTGCCGGTACGGGAGAAGGAACGGTTCGCCGGTAAGCCCACCATCGACGTGGGCGTGAAGGCCGGCATCAACCGCCCCGCCGCCCTCATCGCCGAGGTCCGCGCCAAGGCCGCCCGCGGTGAGGTCACCCGCGGTGAGGTCTCCCGCCCCACGGGCCCCACCCCCGTCGACAACGCCGGCGAACCGCACGAGGGCTATGCCACCCGGCTCCGGAAGTGGCTGATGTCCGGTGTCAGTTACATGGTCCCGTTCGTCGCCGCCGGCGGACTCCTCATCGCCCTCGGCTTCGCCCTGGGCGGCTGGGACATCGACAAGGCCCCGTCCGTCGCCGAGCACTTCGCCTGGGGCCAGGTCGACAGCTGGGCCGCCCTGATGTTCCAGATCGGCGGACTGGCCTTCGGCTTCCTCGTACCGGTGCTCGCCGGCTACATCGCGTACGGCATGGCCGACCGTCCCGGTCTCGTCCCCGGCTTCGTCGGCGGCGCCGTCGCGCTCACCATCGACGCCGGCTTCCTCGGCGGTCTCGTCGCCGGCCTGGTCGCCGGCGGCACCGTCCTCGCCATCCAGAGGGTGCGGATCCCGGCGGTCCTGAGGGGCATCATGCCGGTGGTCGTGATCCCCCTGCTCTCCTCGATCGTCGTCGGCTTCCTGATGTTCCTGGTGATCGGCAAGCCGATCGCGAGCCTCCAGAAGGCGCTGACCGACTGGCTCTCCGGCCTCTCCGGCGCCAACGCGGTGGTCCTCGGCGTCATCCTCGGCCTGATGATGTGCTTCGACCTCGGCGGCCCGGTCAACAAGGTCGCGTACGCCTTCGCGGTCGGCGGCCTCGCCAACCCCAACGAGGGCTCGCTCAAGGTCATGGCCGCCGTGATGGCCGCCGGCATGGTGCCGCCGCTCGCGATGGCGCTCGCCACGGCGGTGCGGGGCCGGCTCTTCACCCGTACCGAGCGGGAGAACGGCAAGGCGGCCTGGGTGCTGGGCGCCTCCTTCATCTCCGAGGGCGCGATCCCCTTCGCCGCGGCCGACCCGCTGCGGGTCATCCCGGCGGCGATGGCGGGCGGCGCGGTCACCGGCGCCCTGTCGATGGCCTTCGGGTGCACGCTGCGCGCCCCGCACGGCGGCGTCTTCGTGATCCCGCTGATCGGCAACCCGCTGCTGTACCTGCTGGCGATCGTCGCCGGCACGGTGGTGAGCGCGGCGCTGGTCGTCCTGCTCAAGAGCGCGCGCGGACCGGCCTTTGAGGAGGGCGGTGGCGAGCGGACCGGGGCTGGGGCGAAGGTCGCCGTCGCAGCCTGACCGGCCCGTAGACAGGACGGCCCCGAGGGGCGGTACGCGGGACACGCGCACCGCCCCTCGGGCGTGTTCCGACCGGGGCGGCCCCGGAACGGGACCCGGACCCGGGACCGGATCAGCGATCAGCTCACTTCATCGCCTTCAGGACCTGGTTCACCTTGCCGTGGCTCTTCTGACCGGCCAGGAACCTGTTGACGCTGTTGGTCTTCGCGGCCTTCGCCTTGGCGGCGGTCGGTCCGTTCAGCTGGATCCACCGGCCGCGCGGGTAGTCGGGGTCCGTGGGGACGTCGGTGACGGTGCTGCAGTCCAGGGTGTTGCCCGAGCCCGGCACGGTGACGCACCGGAACTCCCACACCTCGCCTGTGGTGGTGATCACCTCGACCGAGATCTGGTTGGCCTGCTCGGCGATGGACACGGCGCAGGCACCCTCCGGGGCACCGGGGAGCGGATACCAGATGAAGTCCGTGACGTCGGACTGCAGGTCGCGGATGCCGGCGTACACGTCACCGTTGTCGACGACACCCTTGACCTCGCGGCTGGCTTCGAGCCGGTGGGCGTCGATGTCAACGCACGTGGCCGGTCCAGCCGGTCCCGTCGCTCCAGTCGGGCCGGCCGGGCCCTGGATGCCCTGCGGTCCCGTCGGGCCCTGCGGGCCGGTGGCTCCGCCACCCGGTCCGGTCGGTCCCTGCGGACCCACCGGTCCAGCCGGGCCGGCCGGGCCGACCGGGCCCTGGATGCCCTGCGGTCCCGTCGGGCCGGGGGTTCCGCCACCCGGGCCGGTCGGGCCCTGCGGACCCGTGTCGCCCTTCGGGCCCGTGTCGCCCTTGGGCCCCGTCGGTCCTGCCGGCCCCGCCGGGCCCGTCGGGCCGGGCTTCCCGCCGTGCGGCTCGCAGTCGTCGCCACCGCCGCCCTGGAGGACCCGCCCGCCCGGCCCGTTGTGCACCGCGTGGTTGACCTTGCCGTCGACGTACTGCTGGATCCGGTCCGTCTCCCACGGCGGCGGACCGTCCTGGTGGTGCGGCGGCGGGCCGTCCTGGTGGTGCGGGGGCGGACCGTCCGGGTGGCCCGGCGGCGGGCCGTCCGGGCACTCGCCGCCACCGGTCGGGGCGGCTGCGCTGAGAGCACCGGGCGCGCCCGGCGTCTTCGCCATGACGGAGGGACCCGCGATGCCCGTCAGAACGAGCGCGAGCGAGGCGACGGCTCCACCGGACACCCAGGTGCGGCGCCGGGCGATCGGACCCAGAAAGGATCCGGTCCTGAGATCAGGACGCATTCATCTGCTCCTTCGATAGCTGGATCGGGGGGGTGAGCGGAAGCGTGTTCGGCTTCACTGCGGGTCATCGGGTCCTGCGCGCGCCGCCTTGAGGGTCGCGGCGATCAATCAACTCCACGGCCTACGCGTCGCATCGAATGGGTGCGTACGCGGGAGCGAACCTTGTAGCGGCCTCCGGCGTGCCGTTTCCGGCCGGCGGGCTCGGGTCCGTACGGTCGCCCGGTCCTGAGGTCACCCGGACCGATACGCGGGAGTCGTGTTGCCGTGAAGCCGTCCCTCTGCCTCTGCATGATCGTCAAGAACGAGGCGCGCGTCATCGAGCGCTGCCTCGCCTCCGTGCACCCGCTGATCGACACCTGGGTCATCTCCGACACCGGGTCCACCGACGGCACCCAGGAGCTGATCCGCGGCGCGCTCGCCGGCGTTCCCGGCGAGCTGACCGAGGACAGGTGGGTGGACTTCGGCCACAACCGGAGCCTGAACCTCGCCCGGGCTCGCGGCCGGGCCGACTACCTGCTGCTCCTCGACGCCGACCACGTGCTGCGCCAGGACGGGCCGCTGCCCGCGCTCACGGCCGACGCCTACCTGCTGCGCCACGCGGGCACGCTGGAATACCGCATCAAGCGCCTGGTCAGAGGCGACCTGCCGTGGCGGTACGAGGGCGTCACGCACGAGTACCTCACCGTGGACCGGGACCACACCCAGGAGAACCTGGACGCCCTCGTCATCGACGACCGCGCCGACGGCGGCTCGCGCCACGACAAGTTCGAACGCGACGCCCGCCTGCTGACCGCCGACCTCGACCGCGACCCGGACAACCCCCGCACGGTCTTCTACCTCGCCCAGACCCTCCGCGACCTGGGCCGCGCGGGTGAGGCCGCCGCCCTCTACGAGCGGCGCGCGGCGATGGGCGGGTGGGGCGAGGAGGTCTACTACTCCCTGCTCCAGGCGGGTGTCCTCGCCGCCGAGGCGGGCGACTGGGCCACCGGTCAGGACTCCCTCGTACGGGCCTGGGAGGCGCGCCCGCAGCGCCTGGAGGCGTGCTACGAACTGGTGTCGCGGCTACGGCGCATGAACCGCCACCACGCGGCCCACGCGATCGTCTCCGCCGTCCTCGACCGCGACCCGCCCGCCGAGGACCTGCTGTTCCTGCAGCCCTGGGTGTACCGCTGGGGGCTGCTCTTCGAGTATTCGATCACCGCCTACTGGGTCGGTGACCACGAGGCCTCGCTCGCCGCCTGCGACCGGCTCCTCGGCCTGCCCGACCTGCCCGCCCTTTACCGCGAGCAGACCCGCGCCAACCGGGAGTTCGCCGTGGCGAAGCTGGCCCCGGCCCCCGCCTCCCCCGCGTCGCCCGGGTCCCCCGGGTCCGTCCCCGCCCCCGTGTCCGCCGGCCACCACGGCTGAGGAGCCGCGTCCATGGGAACGTCCGTCTCCGTAAGGGACCGCGCCACCGACCCCACCGACCCCGTCGGCCGCACCGACACCACCGAGCCGGGCGGGTCCGCGGCGCCCGGGGGCGGGCAGGCCCGCCGCCGGCTGGTGGGCAGCGCGTGGCCGTGGCCCGGCCTCCTCGCGGCGGGCCTCGGGCTGTACGGGGCAGGAGGCCCCCAGCTGTGGGAGGACGAGCTCGTCACCTGGGAGATGGTGACCCGCCCGACCGGCCGGCTGCTCGAGACGCTCCAGCACGTCGACGCGGTCCTCGCCGCGTACTACCTCCTGCTGCACGGCTGGACCGGCCTCTTCGGCGACTCCGACCTCGCGCTGCGGCTGCCCTCCGTGCTCGCCGTCGCCGGGGCTGCGGTCTGCACCGCGCTGATCGGGGCGCGGCTGGCAGGGCCGCGGGCCGGCCGTGTCGCGGGGCTGATTCTCGCCCTCACCCCGGTCGTGTCGCGCTATGCCCACGAGGCCCGGCCGTACGCCCTCGTCGTCCTCGCGGTGGCTCTCGCCACGCTGCTCCTGCTGCGGGCCCTGGACCGGCCCGACCGCCGGCGGCGCTGGTGCGGATACGCCCTGGCCCTGTCGGCCGTCGGGCTGCTGCACCTGGTGGCGCTGACCGCCCTGGCCGGCCACGCCGTGGCGGCCGCCGCGAAGGGCCGTGCCGTCGCCGTACGCTTCGGGCTCGCCGTTCTCGCCGGCGTGGCCGCGACCGCCCCGGTGCTGCTCCTCGGCCGGTCCCACGCAGGGCGCCAGATCTCGTGGATTCCCCGCCCCGACCTATGGGGCATGGCCGGCCTCTGGCCCCAGCTCTTCGGTTCGGCCCTCACCGCGGGAGCGGCCCTCGCCCTGGCCGCGCTGGCGTGGGCCCGGTGGCCGGACCAGGGCGACGCCGCGGCCACGAACACGGCCACGGACGAGGAGACGGACGCGGACAGGGAGAGGGACGCGGACAGGGAGAGGGACGCGGGCGCGGGCATGGGCAGCGGCGGTCCTGACCGGGCCCTGCTGCTCACGATGACGGTCTCCGCCGTGGCGCCGCCGCTGGTGCTGTGGACGGTGTCGCACGGCGACGTGTCGTACTTCTACTTCCGCTATCTGCTGTTCACCCTGCCCGCCTGGGCGGTCCTGGCGGGCACCGGACTGCGGCACGTGCGGCCCCGGGCCGTCGTCGCCGCGCTGCTCGCCGGCCTTGCGCTGCTGACGCTGCCGGAGCAGCGGGCGCTGCGCGAGCCGTACGCCCACTTCTGGCACGGTGTGGACTTCCGGGGCGCCGCCGCCGTCATCCAGAAGTACCACCAGCCCGGAGACGCGGTGGTCTACGACCGGGGCGACGACCACTGGCGCCTGCTCGACGCGGGCGTCCGCCACTACCTGCCCCGCGAACTGAACCCCCGGGACGTCTTCCTGGCCCGCTCGGCGGCCGACCGGGCGGACCTGTGGGCGTCGGAATGCACAGAGCCGGGGCGCTGTCTGCGCGACGAGCCCCGCATCTGGCTGGTCGTACCGGCCGGTGACGCGGACCCGCTGGACGCCCTCCCGCCCGCGCAGGCCGGCGCCCTGCGCGCCCGCTACACGGCGACCGGCGCGGAGCGGCTGACCGGTGTGACGGTCGCGCTGCTGGTCCGCAGGCCCGCGTGACCGGGGGCCGTCCCGCACGCCCGGTCGCGCCCGTGTCAGCGGACCCGGCCGCGGGACTCCATCGCCTCCCGCGCCGCGCGCTCGTCCTCGTACACCTCGCACATGTGGCGGCCGTCCGGCGTCGCCGTGTGCTCGACCTCCCAGAGGCTGACCTCGCTGCCGTCGAGCAGCAGGAACTGGTGCTCGTAGAGGGTGAAGCCGGCGTCCCGGCCGCCCTCCACGGGGCACTGGCGCCCGAAGGCCTGGGTGATGTGGTGCGCGAACGCGAGCCGCAGCCGCCGGGCGGTCGCCTCGCCCGGCCGGTCCGCGTTCTCCGCGCGGCGCAGCACCCGGCGGGCGTGGTCGGCGGAGTTGTCCGGCACGTACATCCGGGGCTGGGCCGGTATCGGGCGCGCGAGGAGCGCGCTCAGCAGCTCCAGGTCGTCGTCCTCGTCGGTCGGCGCGCCGTCGGCGCGCTCCACGGTCCAGCCGGGCGAGGGGCCGGTCGGCAGCCGGGAGGCGGCGAGCCGGGCCTCGGCCTCCTCCGCGTACAGCTCGTGCTGCTCCGCACCGTCCCGGCCGGAGTTGTGCACCAGCTCCCAGAGGCTGAGCGCGGTGCCGTCGGGCAGCAGATAGGTGTGGCGGTAGGTGCTGCGGTGCAGCGAGGCGCTGTGGTGCGAGGAGTGCAGCGCACTGGAGTGGGCGAGCGCCGACTCCAGGCGCTCGATCAGGGAGTCGGGCAGGTCGAAGGAGTTGAGCGCCCGGCCGAGGAGGCGCTCAAGGTGGGTCTCGGTCGTCTCGAAAGGATCGTGAGAATGATCCCGCGGATCGTTCAAGAGGGTCTCCAGGCCGTCGCCACATGTCACTTGGTGCTTGCTTAACGTAGTCCCTGGGTCTGACATCGTGTCCGGCGTTCGGGAAAACGACCGGGGGCGTACACGGAGTTCCCGCGCCCCCTTCGTTCATCCCTCAACTCCCTTTGGTATACCGGGACTCCACGGTCAGGGCTAGGAGCTCGACCCGACCTCGTACAGCTCCCGGTACGCGGGGAAGTCCCCACCTGGCCCCGAGACCCCGACGGACGGTGCGAGGACGGCCTGGACGATGGCCCGGGTGACGGTGTCCGCACCCGCCGCCAGGAGCTCGTTGAGGGCCAGCGGCCCCGGCGGCGACCCCGGCGCGGAGGGCAGTTCGCGCGCCCCCGTGGCGAGGGCGAAGACGGTGTCGCCGTCGTTCAGGAGATGCACCGGACGAATGGCGCGCGCGATGCCGTCGTGCGCCGTCCCCGCGAGCTTCTGCGCCTGCGCACGGCTCAGCGCCGCGTCCGTGGCGACCACCGCGAGCGTCGTGTTCAGGGGCGGCGGGCCGAGTTTCGCCCGCGCCTCGGCGAGCCGCCGCAGCGCCGCCTCGTGCACGGCCGGATCGGGATACGCGGGCCGACCGCCCGCGAAGTGGCCGCCGTACGGCACGCCCGTCTCCGGATCGACCGCCGAACCGACCGCGTTGACGACGACCAGCGCGCCGACCGTGATCCCGGACCCCAGGACCGTGCTCGCCGTCCCCACCCCGCCCTTGAGCCCGCCGACGACGGCCCCGGTGCCCGCGCCCACCGCGCCGGTCTCCACGCGCGCGTGCGGCCCGCTCGCGGCGGCCGCCGCCACGGCCGCCCGGCCCGTCGAGGCGTCCGGCCGGGCGGCGAAGTCGCCGCCCCTGCCCAGGTCGAAGACGCAGGCGGCCGGCACCACCGGCACCACGTGCGTCGGATCCGGCCCCACCCGCACCCCGCGTCCCCGCTCCTCCAGCCAGGCCATCACCCCGCCGGCGGCGTCGAGCCCGTACGCGCTGCCGCCGGTCAGGACCACGGCGTCGATCCGCTGCACGACGTTACGGGGGTCCAGCGCGTCCGTCTCCCGGGTGCCGGGCCCCCCGCCCCGTACGTCCACCGCGGCCACCGCCCCGCCCTCGGGGGCGAGGACCACGGTCGTACCGGAAAGCGCCCGTTCCCCCGGCACGCGCGCGTGGCCGACCATGAGGCCGGCCACGTCCGTGAGGGCGTCGTTGTGCTGTGTGGTCGTCATGCTCTGTGCCTAGCACGGATGCCGGCGTGCGTGTCGGCGCGTGTGTGTCGGCGTGTGTGTCACTCCGCATCGCGACGCGGAGGTCGATGTGGAGGTCGCCGCGAAGGTCAGCCCGCGCGTCCGGCGCGCGTGGCCGGGTTGGTGGCCGTCAGGGTCACTCCCACCGCCACGGTCGCGGCGGCCACGAGACCGGCCGCCAGGACCGCCCAGTGCCCGGCGAACGTGCACATCAGGATCGCCAGGGACGCCACCGGCAGCACCGCCTGCTGGGCGATGCCGACCTTGAAGTAGCGGGCGTGCAGCAGCCACACGCACAGCAGGAACACGGCCGTCGGGATGGTGACCGCCGACGACGCGGCGAGCGTGGAGATGTGCGCCTTGCCGACCGCCTGCTCGACCGCGATCTCGATGCCGGCGCCGATCGCCGCGGCCGACGCGAAGATCAGATAGTGGCCGTAGCCCCACAGAAAGCCCTGCCGGTTGGACACGAGCCGGTCGTGCGCGGGCACCACGAAGTAGATCCACCAGGCGGCGAAGACGATCAGCAGCCCTCCGGCGGCGATCGGCAGCACCTCCCCGAGCGCGTCGTTCTCCGTCACCCCCGACTTCACGGCCACCGTCGCCGCGGCGATCGTCTCGCCCAGCACGATGATCGTGAACAGGCCGTAGCGCTCGGCGATGTGATGCGGATGCCACTGCGTCGCGACGTCCTTCTCCGCGTGGACGGGTACGGCCATCTCGGCCAGCGCCATCACCAGGAACACCCACGGCCGCACGTCCTCCGGCACGAACAGCAGCGCCGTCCAGCCCACCTGGCAGGCCAGCACCCCGCCCGCGTACCGCCGGCACATCGCCCGCTCGCCCGCGTCGGCGGCGTGGTGCGCGGCCCGCAGCCACTGCGAGGACAGCGCGAGCCGCATGACGAGGTAGCCGATGTACACCACCAGGAAGTCGTGGTCCTCGAAGGCCCGCGACACCCCGGCGGCAAGGATCAGGACACCGGCGATCTGGACGAGGGTGACGACCCGGTAGAGCACGTCGTCGTTGTCGTACGCGGAGGCGAACCAGGTGAAGTTCATCCACGCCCACCAGATGGCCCAGAAAACCATCGCGTAGTTCAGGACCCCCGACCCGGCGTGCCCCTCGGCGACGGCGTGCACCAGCTCCGCCCCGGCCTGCGCCACGGCGACGACGAAGCAGAGGTCGAAGAACAGCTCGAGCGGCGTGGCGGCCCGGTGCGTCTCGTCACGGGACCGAGCGGTGAGGGGGAGGAAGGGTTGCGTCATGCCCCACAGGACAGCAGACCCGCCCCCGCGAACGCCGCGCGACACCACGGACCGGGCGCGTCCCGGGCGCGGGCCGGAGCCCGTACGGAGCGGGGCCCGTGCGTCCCGGGGCGCCGGTACCTACGCCCGACCCCGGAACGGGTCGCCGCCGCCCGCGAGATCCTCCAGGGCCACGGCCCGCATACCGTGTGACAGGGCCACCCTCACCCACCCGCCCGCCAAAAAGGGCAAAAGGGTGTAGATCATCCTAGGGTGGCCGCGTGATCGATCCACCGCAGGCGCCCGCCGAGCCCCCGACGGCCCCCGCCGAGCCCGCGCCCGTCCTCGCCGACAGGCCTCCGCAGACCCCGGCCCAGGTGCGCCGCCGCGCCACCCTCGCCGGGGTCGCCGTCTCCGCGCTGCTGATCGTCGCCATCGTCCTCGGCAGTCGGCTGCTGCGCGACTTCGACTCGGCCCTCCTCCCGTACGCGGTCGCGACCGTCTTCCTCGCCTTCGGCGTCGCCTACCGCTACACCGTGTGGGTCTCCGCCCCCGGCGCCCGACGCCTCTTCAAGCAGGGCCGGCGCGCCCTCTTCTCCGCCGAGAACTTCCGCCGGGCGCCCACCGCCCTGCCCCGGATGATCGCCACCTACCTCGGCTTCCAGAAGTTCCTCGGCGCCCGCTCCCACGCCCGCTGGGCCGCCCACCAGCTGATCTTCTGGGGCTGCGTCCTGGCCGCGCTGATCACCTTCCCGCTGACCTGGGGCTGGTTCACCTTCACCTCGTCCACCGGCTCGGGGCCCGGCTACGAGATGCGGATCTGGGGCTTCAAGGTCCTCGGCTTCGACTCGCTCGACGCCGTCGGCTGGCTCATGTTCCACGGCCTGGACATCGCCGCCGTCCTCGTCATCCCCGGCGCCTCCTACTTCCTGTGGCGCCGGATGAAGGACCGCGGAGCCATCACCGGCCAGCGCTTCGCCTACGACCTGGTCCCGCTCCTCGCCCTCATCGTCATCTCCGTCACGGGACTGCTGCTCACCTTCTCCTCGATCTTCCTGCACGGCGGCGGCTACGAGTTCCTGGCGATCCTGCACATGGTGTCGGTGGTCTTCACCCTCATCTACATCCCCTTCGGGAAGTTCTTCCACATCGTCCAGCGGCCCGCAGCCGTCGGCATGCAGCTGTTCAAATACACCGCGCGCCGCAGGGACGACGAGACGGCCGGAGCGGACGCGGACGCGGACACGGACGGCTCCGGCCTCCTCGCCTGCCGCCGCTGCGGCCGGCCCATCGACACCGTCCCCTACGTCGAGAACCTCCGGGGCACCATGCGCGATCTGCGGCTCGCCTTCGACGAATGGGCCGAATACTGCCCCCGCTGCAAACGCGTCCTGCGAGGCAACGCCTACCTCACCCACGTCAAGAAGGGCTTCAAGTGACGCACGCGCACGCCGGGCAGCCGCTGCCTCTCGACCCCTCCGTCGCCCCGCCCGGCACCCGCGACTTCCGCGACGCCGGCGGCATCCCCGCCGACCGCTGGCACGCCGACCAGCACGGCGAGACCCTCGTTCCCACCCACTGCTGCTTCTGCGGAGTGCAGTGCGGCATGTACCTGCGGGTCGATCACGGCGGCAAGGTCTTCGGCGTCGAACCCCGCAACCACGACATCAACCGGATGCGGCTGTGCCCCAAGGGCATCAACGCCTACCAGCAGGTCAACCACCCCGACCGGCTCACCGCCCCCCTGATGCGCCGCAACCGGGACGAGCCCTTCCGCGAGGCGAGCTGGGAGGAGGCGCTCGACTTCACCGTCTCCGAGATCCGCCGCATCCAGACCGAGTACGGCAACGACGCCTTCGGCCTGCTCGGCGGCGCCAGCCTCTTCTCCGAGAAGACCTATCTGGTCGGCAAGTTCGCCCGGGTCGCCCTGAAGACCCGGCACGTCGACTACAACGGGCGGCTGTGTATGGTCTCCGCCGCCGGAGCGAACAAGCTCGCCTTCGGCATCGACCGGGCCGGCAACCCCTTCTCCGACATCCTCCTCACCGACTGCCTCCTCATCGCCGGCTCCAACGTCGGCGAATGCTTCCCCGTGATGACCCAGTACCTGTGGGGAGCCCGGGACCGCGGCGCCACCCTGATCGTCGTCGACCCACGCGAGACCGCCATCGCCCGCACCGCCGACATCCACGTCGCCCTCAAGCCCGGCACCGACGCGGCCTTCTTCAACGCCGTCCTCCACGTCGTCATCGCCGAAGGCCTCACCGACGAGGCCTACCTCGCCGCCCACACCACCGGCTGGGAGGAGGTGAGGAAGGCCGTCGGCGACTACCCGCCCGCCCGCGCCGCCGGGATCTGCGGCGTCCCCGAGGAACAGATCGTCCAGGTCGCCCGCGTGTTCGCCGGCGCCGACAAGGCCATGGCCTGGCACGCCCGCGGCGTCGAACACCACTCCCAGGGCGTCGAGAACTGCCTGACGATCATCAACCTCTGCGTCGCCACCGGCAACATCGGCCGCCCCGGCGCCGGCTACGGCACCATCACCGGCCAGGGCAACGGTCAGGGCGGCCGCGAACACGGCCAGAAGTCCGACCTGCTGCCCGGCGGCCGTTCCATCTCCGACCCCGAACACCGACGCCAGATCTGCGCGATCTGGGGCATCGAGGAGTCCGAACTCCCACCCGCCGGCACCTCCATGATGGAGATGGTCTGGCAGATGCGACGCGGCGAGATCCGCGGACTCATCGGCATCTGCAACAACCCCTTCGTCTCCCTCCCGAACTACGCCACGGTCAAGGAGGGATACGACGCCACCGAGTTCCACGCCCAGTTCGACTTCTTCCTCTCCGAGACCGCCGCCAACGCCCATGTCGTCTTCCCCGTCACCGTCTGGGCCGAGGACGAGGGCGTCATGGCCAACGCCGAGGCCCGCGTCGTCAAGCACAACAAGGCCCAGGAACCGCCCGCCGGCGTCCGCACCGACACCTGGGTCATGTGCGAACTCGCCGGACGGCTCGGCGCCGGCGACAAGTTCGCCTTCCCCGACTCCCGCGCCGTCTTCGAGGAACTGCGCGTCGCGTCCGCCGGAACGGTCAACGACTACTACGGCATCACCTACGAACGGCTCGAGGAGACCGGCGGCATCGCCTGGCCCTGCCCCACCACCGACCACCCCGGCACCCCCCGCCTCTTCGAGGACGGCCGGACCTACCACCCCGACGGCAGGATCCACCTCCAGGTCGTCGAGTGGCACCCGCCCATGGACCCGTACACCGAGGAATACCCCCTCTCGCTCACCACCGGACGCACCGTCGCCCACTTCCTCTCCGGCAACCAGACCCGCCGCCTGGGCGCCCTCGTCGAACAGACCCCGCGACCCTGGGTCGAGGTCCATCCCTCCCACGGCTTCCGCAACGGCGACCCCGTCCGCGTCGTCACCCGCCGCGGCAGCGAGGTCTTCCCCGCCCTGGTCACCGAGGCGATCCGCCCCGACACCGTCTTCGTCCCCTACCACTGGCCCGTCCCCACCGCCGCCAACGCCCTGACCATCGACGCCCTCGACCCCCGCTCCAAGATCCCCGAATACAAGGTCTGCGCCGCCCGCATCGAGGCCGCCGCACGGATCGACGAGGTCCCCGCCCCGCCCACCGCCCCGGGCCGGCCCGCCTACCCGGAGACACAGATCTCGCGCGACGACCCGCTGCCCCCCACGTCCCCCCAGGGCCGTGGCACCTCCGAGAGGAGCTGACGCCGCACATGATGGGCCGCACGATCTTCATCGACCCGGGCCGCTGCATCGGCTGCCAGGCCTGCGTCTCCGCCTGCCGCGAATGCGACTCGCACCGCGGGAAGTCGATGATCCACCTCGACTACCCCGACGAGGGCAACTCTGTCGCCTCCCTTCCCACCGTCTGCATGCACTGCGAGGACCCCGTCGCCCCCTGCGCCGAGGTCTGCCCCGCCGACGCGATCCTGGTCACCGCCGACGGCGTGGTGCAGCAGGCCGACACCACCCGCTGCATCGGCTGCGCCAACTGCGTCAACGCCTGCCCCTTCGGCGTCCCGAAGATCGACCTCCAGGCGAAGCTGCAGATGAAGTGCAACCTCTGTTACGACCGCACCGCCTACGGCCTCGCCCCCATGTGCGCCACGGTCTGCCCGACCGGCGCCCTCTTCTACGGAACCCTCGACGAACTCCGCGCCGAACGCCCCGGCGTCCAGGTCGCCGACTCCTTCACCTTCGGCTCCACCACCGTCTCCACCGGAGTGGCGATGGTCGTCCCCGCCGACAAGGTCCGATGGCCGGTCCCCGGCGGTCTGCCCATCGTCGAAGTCAACGGAGTGGACGTCCGATGAGCCTCACCGAACAGCCCCCGGAGCACGGCACCGACCCGAACGGAACCCCCGACGCCGCCCAGGCGGCCCTCCGCGACCGGATCTCCGCCGACTCCCTGACCACCCGCCGCGACTACCTGCGGATCGTCGCCACCGTCTCCGGCGGCCTGGCCGTCGGCGGCGTCGCCGTCGCCTCCGGCATCCTGCACCGCCACGGCGACAGCGACGGGGCCCCCGAACCCAAGAGGATCGCCGACCAGATCCTCCCGGGCGACTCGGTCGCTTTCCGCTACCCCGACGAGGAGGACCGCGCCGTCGCCGTCCGCCTGGAGGACGGCACCCTCGCCGGCTACTCCGCCGTCTGCACCCACCTCGCCTGCGCCGTGCTCTGGCGCAAGGACCGCGGCAGCGAGGGCGAGCTCTACTGCCCCTGCCACGAGGGCGTCTTCGACGCCCGCACCGGCGAGGTCACCGCGGGCCCGCCGCCCCGCGCCCTGCCCAAGGTGCTCCTGGTCGAGGACGCCGACGGCAGCGTCTGGGCCGTGGGCACCACCCGCTCCGGCGAGAGCGTCCAGGAGGGACTGTGCCGGCAGCTCGCCGAGGAGCGCCCCGGTCTCGCCGACCGCCTCGGCTGCCCGGGTGCCGCCGCCCCCGGAGCCGCGGAGAGGAGCCGCAGCACATGACCGACACCCCGTTCCCCAAGGACCCGGCCGCCCCCGGCCACCGGGCCGACCCCCCGGAGGGCCTCCCGCCCCGGCCCGCCTACACCCCCGGCAGCGACCGGCCGCGCCTCAACCGCCCGGTCCAGGAGCGCTACCCGCAGATCCGTCCCACCAGCGGCTACGGTGACCCGCGGATCCGGCACACCGGCCCCGGACCGGGCGCCGGCACCGAGCAGGAGCCCGAACGCTCCTCGAAACTGACCGCCCGCCTGGCCCTCGCCCTCAGCGTGGTCGTCGGCCAGCTGTGGGGACTGACGATCGTGGTCGACGCATGGATGGCCGGCGACACCGGCACCGCCTGGTGGTGCGCGGGCTTCCTCGTCCTGTCGTTCCTCGTGGTCCTCGGCCTGTGGCTGCTCGACCCGAAGGACCGCTGATCAGGGGGGTACGGGGCGGTGATCCGGGCGTACCCTGAAGACATGAGCACCGCCCCCGCCCACGGTCCGCGAACAGCGAAGCAGTCCGACTCTGTACCCCAGTCGCAACCCAGGCCGGCACTGATCTTCGACGATCCACTGGACCAGCAGTCCGCGGACGACACGGACCGCGGGTGGGGCGAGCGGCCTCCCTCCGGCGGTGACAGCGCCGCCGACCTCGCGCGCTTCCTCGACGAGAAGCCGCCGCACCACCTCTGACGCCGACGCGAGCCGCCGGTCAGGAGGTGGAGTGCGTCCCCGTGCCCCCGCCGGCCGGGCTGTGCACGCCCGTGTTGTTGACCGACGGACCGCGCTGGGCGACCAGGTGGTCGCGGATCTCCTTGAGGACCTCCAGCTCGCTGACCTCGACGGTCTCCTGGGCGCCTTCCTTCGCCTTCTCCTGCGCGGCGCGCTTGGCGAGGATCCTGGCCATCGGCAGGACCATCAGGAAGTAGACGACGGCCGCCGTGATCAGGAAGCTGAGGACGGCGCTGAGCACCAGGCCCCACTGGATCTGGATTCCCTGCATCTCGCCGTTCACGACTCGGCAGGGGGCCTTCAGGCAGGACGCGTAGCCCTCCAGCGCCTTCGTGCCGAAGGCGCCCACGACGGGGTTGATGATCCCCTTGACCACCGAGTTCACGATGTTGGTGAACGCCGCACCGATGACGACCGCCACCGCCAGGTCGATCACGTTCCCGCGCATCAGGAAGGCTTTGAAGCCCTCCAGCAGACTTTCCTTCTTCTCGGCCACCAAGGTGCCTTTCGTCGCGTGTGCAGTGTGCGGAGCCATTACGCCGCGCGCGGCGCAGGGGCGTCCAATCCGTACACACGGGACGGTTACTTGACAGCCCGTCAGTGCGAATCAGCACAGCGTCACCGCCAGTTGGGACGTCAGGCCCGCACCGGCGAGGGCCGTCGCCGTCGATCGCGGAACGGACAGGACGAGCAGGGCTCCACCGTCCGGTCGAGTCTCGCCCGCCCGCGGAACTTCGGCCACTCGGGCGCCCGAGGCCACCACGCGGGCCTCGTCGCCCGCGCCGGCCGAGGTCAGGGGCGCGGCGATCACGTCCACGCGGTCGCCGGGCCTCAGGAGCCGGACGGTCGCCGCGTCGGCGATCCGCACCGGCGCGGACACCAGCGGCGGGGCGGCGGCCGCCCGGTGCGGCTCGCGCGCCGGCGGCGGAGGCGGCTGCGGGACCGGGTCGTCGGCGCCGGCGACGCCGGTCGCCGCGAGCGCGGCGGCCGTCATCGCCAGCACCGCGGCGGGCGCCCGCCGGCGGCGGCGCAGCGCCCGGCGCAGCCGTAGCCTTCCGCCGCGCACGCGCAGCGGGTCGAAGTGCGGCACCCCGCACGGCGCGGGCACGGACGTGCGGGTGTGGGGAAGGCAGGAGTGGGTGGTCATCAGCGCAACCGCCTGTCGTGAGCACGGGTCGTCCGCCGGACCGTCCGACGAACCGCACTCACCGTGCCGCACCCGCCGGGATCCCGCTCGGACCTGTGGATTACCAGCCGGTTGTGGACAACTTCCTCACCCGGGCGAGCGATTGCCGCCGCGGGGCGGGGTCGGCGACGCTTGAGCCGGTCCGGTCCTCGCCGGCGGCCCGACCCCCGGCCGCCGGGGACCGGGCGCTCCGAGCGGTCGCCGACCCCGGCCGCTCAGGGCAGTTCGATCCCCAGGTCCCACCCGTCGTGGGCCCGTGTGCACAGGCAGTCCCGGTCGATCGTCGCGGGGAGCGCGTTCACCGCGTCGAAGAGCACGTCGCGCAGTCGGCCGACGTTCTCGCCGAACACCCGCAGGACCTCCGTGTGCGAGACACCGTCCCCGGTCTCCGCGCCCGCGTCCAGATCCGTCACCAGTGCGAGGGAGGTGTAGCAGAGTTCCAGTTCCCGGGCGAGGACGGCCTCGGGGTGGCCGGTCATGCCGACCACCGACCATCCCATGGCCGCGTGCATGCGCGACTCGGCGCGCGTGGAGAAGCGGGGGCCCTCGACGACGACCAGCGTGCCGCCGTCGACCGGCTCCCAGCCCCGCCCCCGGGCGGCCTTCAGGGCCACCCGGCGCCCCTCCGGGCAGTAGGGGTCGGCGAAGGTCACATGGACCACGTTCGGGACGGCGCCGCCCCACGCCTCCGGAAGCGGTTCTCCGTCGAAGTAGGTCTGCGCGCGGGCCTTCGTCCGGTCGACCAGCTGGTCGGGCACGACGAGGGTGCCGGGACCGTACTCCTCGCGCAGACCGCCCACCGCGCACGGCCCGAGGACCTGGCGCACGCCGACCGAGCGCAGGGCCCAGAGATTGGCGCGGTAGTTGATCCGGTGCGGCGGCACATGGTGGCCGCGGCCGTGCCGGGGAAGGAAGGCCACCCGCCGGCCGGCGACCTCGCCGAGGAAGAGGGAGTCACTGGGGCGGCCGTACGGGGTGTCGACCGACACCTCGGTCACATCGTCCAGGAAGGAGTAGAAGCCCGAACCGCCGATCACGCCTATGTCCGCGTAGGAGTCCGTCGTCCGGTCAGTCGTGTGGGTCGCCATGACCGTCACCCTAGGGGGTGTCTTGCCGCTGGGTGCAACGCCACATGCCCCGCCGACGGATCGGCGGGGCATGCGAGAAGAGATATGGATCAGGCGGCCGAGGTGGAGCTCGACGACGTGGAGGACGCCGAAGAGGAGGTCGACGACGAAGAGGTCGACGACGAAGACGTCGAGGCGGGCTTCGACGTGGCAGGCGAGCTGCTCGACGAGGAGCCGCGGCTGTCGTTCCGGTAGAAGCCGGAGCCCTTGAACACGATGCCGACCGCGGAGAACACCTTCTTGAGGCGTCCCTCGCAGCTCGGGCACTCGGTCAGAGCGTCATCCGTGAACTTCTGCACCGCCTCGAGGCCCTCGCCGCACTCGGTGCACTGGTACTGGTAGGTCGGCACTTGTCTTCCTCCTGGCACTCACACTCATCGAGTGCTAACGACGATCCATAGTGACGTATTCCGCGGGTTCAGTCCACCGCCACGGGAACTCGGTGACCGATACCACGTGCCGCGACCCGGCTCGCGGTGTGGGGCCGCAGGCGAGAACGGAGGGCGAGCAGGGTGACGAGGGCGAGCACGGTGCCCGCCATCGGCACCAGGAATCCGGTGCTGGCGCCGTGGGCGTCGGCCAGCCGGCCGGCGACCGTGACGGCTCCGGCCTGGCCGAGGGCCACGGCACCGGTCAGCCAGGTGAAGGCCTCGGTGCGGGCGGAGGCCGGGACCAGGGTCTCGACGATCGTGTAGCCGGTGATCAGGGCCGGGGCGATGCACAGACCCACGACCAGACCGAGTGCGCCGAGCAGCAGGGCCGAGTGCACGGACCACAGGAGGGAGGCGGCGACGGTCAGACCGGCGTAGCCGAGGATCAGGCGGCGGCGCGGGCCGATCTTCCAGGCGATGGCGCCCATGGCGATGCCGGCGAGCATGTTGCCGGCCGCGAAGACGCCGTAGAGCAGGCCGTTGGCGCTCGGGTTGCCGATCTCCTCGGAGAAGGCGGTCAGCGAGACCTGCATGCCGCCGAAGACCGAGCCGATGCCGAGGAAGGCGATCGCGAGGACCCGGACGCCCGGAATGGACAGGGCGGAGCGGTGCGGTTCGGCGCCGGGACGGCCGGCCTCGGCGCTCAGGCCGTGGGCGGGCTGGGTGCTGCGCTGGGCGGCGAAGAACAGGCCGCCGACCAGGGTCAGCGCGGCCTCGGCGATCAGACCGGCCGCCGGGTGCACGCCGGTACACAGGGCGGTCGCGAGGACCGGGCCGACGACGAAGGTGAACTCGTCCGTCACCGACTCGAAGGCGGCGGCGGTCGGCATCAGGGGCGTGCCGTCCAGCTTCGCGGCCCAGCGGGCCCGGACCATGGGGCCGACCTGCGGCACGGAGGCGCCGGAGGGGACGGCCGCGAGGAACAGGGCCCACAGCGGGGCGCCGGCCAGGGCCAGCGCGACGAGAAGGGAGACGGACGCGGTGTGGATGAGCACGCCGGGCACGAGAACGGCCCGCTGGCCGAAGCGGTCGGCGAGCTTGCCGCTCTGCGGGGCGAACAGCGCCATGGAGACGCCGGTCACGGCGGCGACGGCGCCGGCGCTGCCGTAGGAGCCGGTGGTGTGCTGGACGAGCAGGACGATGCCGATGGTCAGCATCGCGAACGGCTGCCGGGCGGCGAAGCCCGGGAGGAGGAACGAGAGTGCACCGGGGGTACGGAGCAGTTGTCCGTATCCGGGCCGCTTCTCGGAGACGACCGTGGACGCCACGGTCCATGCCTTTCTGCCGCCTGGTAGCGGACCCGGGCACGGTGGTGCCGGCGTCGCCGAGAGCTGTCCTCTTGCGCGGAACTGCGGTAGATACCGGGCTCCACTGCGGAGGGCGCCTCGGCCGCCATACGGTCGCGCCAGCTCTGCGTCAGGCAGAGTTGGTTCGATCAGGTGTGCCTTCATGGTACAGGGAAGGGCGTCTTCCCGCCTGGGAAAACGCCCTCGCACCCGAATTAATGCCTCGGATTAACCGGATGTTCGCCGGGACCGGCCCCGGAACGGGTGCCGGAGGAGGCTCTGGGAGCGGTCCGGGGCGCCCGCGGCGGTGGCGCCGCCGGTGCCGAGCCAGCCGGCCAGCTTGCCGCCCTGGCCGACGGCCCGCAGCCGGCGTTCGGCGGCGTCCCTGACCGGGTCGGTGGCGACGACGAGCAGTTCGTCGCCGCGCCGCAGCACGGTGGCGGGGCCCGGGACGAAGCTCTTCTCGTCCCGGACGACCAGGGTGACGGCGGCGCCGGCGGGCAGCCGGAGCTCGGCGACCTCGACGCCGTGCATCTTGGAGCCCTCCGGGATCGCCACGGAGAGCAGGTGGCCGCGCAGCCGCTCCAGGGGCGCGGACTCGACGCCCAGGTCGGCGGCCTCGGCCTGGTCGCCGAGCCGGAGGGCCTTGGCGAGCCAGGGCAGCGTCGGGCCCTGGATCAGGGTGTAGACGACGACAAGCACGAAGACGATGTTGAAGATCCGCTCGCTGCCCTCGATCCCGGACACCATCGGGATGGTGGCGAGGATGATGGGGACCGCTCCGCGCAGGCCGGCCCAGGACATCAGGGCCTGTTCCTGCCAGGGGATGCGGAAGGGAAGGAGGCTGACGAACACCTCCATGGGGCGGGCGACCATGGTGAGGACGAGGCCGATGACGATGGCCGGCCAGAAGTCCTCGACGAGCTTGTGGGGGGTGACGAGCAGGCCGAGCAGGACGAACATGCCGATCTGCGCGATCCAGCCGAGTCCCTCGGCGAAGCCGCGGTTGGCGGGGGAGTGCGGCAGCTTGGCGTTGCCGAGCACCATCGAGGCCAGGTAGACGGCGAGGAAGCCCGAGCCGTGGGCCATGGCCCCGGCGGCGTAGGCGACGACGGCGATGGCCATGACGGCGATGGGGTAGAGGCCGGAGGCGGGCAGGGCGACGTGGCGCAGCCCGTAGGCGCCGGCGAAGCCGACGGCGAGGCCGACGGCGGCGCCGATGGCGAGTTCCAGGGCGATCTCGCCGACCAGCACGTACCAGGCGTCGACATGGCCGACGGTGGAGAAGGCGACGACGAGGATGACGACGGGCGCGTCGTTGAAGCCGGACTCGGCCTCCAGCACGCCGGTGACGCGGGAGGGCAGCGGCACCTTGCGCAGCACGGAGAAGACGGCGGCGGCGTCGGTCGAGGAGACGACGGCGCCGATGATGAGTGCCTGCTGCCACTCCAGGCCGACGAGATAGTGCGCTGCCGCCGCCGTGACGCCCACGCTCACCGCGACGCCGACGGTCGACAACACGGCCGCCGCGGGCAACGCGGGTTTGATCTCCTTCCACTTGGTGCCCAGGCCACCCTCGGCCAGGATCACCACAAGTGCGGCATAGCCGATCACCTGGGTCAGTTCGGCGTTGTCGAAGGCGACGTTGCCGATGCCGTCCTGCCCTATGGCGACCCCGATACCCAGGTAGAGCAGCAGGCTGGGAAGCCCGCTCCGGGACGAGATCCGCACCGCCGCGACAGCGATGAGCAGCACGAGGGAGCAGATGAGCAGGAGTTCGTTGAGCTGGTGGACAGTCAGTGGCCGTTCCTTCCCCTCGCACGGTGACGGCACATGCGTCGGCACATGGTGTCGGCATATGACGTGAATCGGTGGCCGGATCGTTCCTCCAGTCCCGACACTTCGTTACCTTACCTAATCTTTAACGCTTTCTTGACGCCTCCTTGGTGTCACATCGCACACCAGTGCGTATAAGTACGGTCCTCTTCCTGACACCGCGTCCGGGCCTTCGGGACGCTGCGCCTAAGGTTGCTCCCGTACTCCAGGACCACCCTGCCCCTCGAAGGACAGCGATGCCCTCCAACACGACCGCGCCCCCCGCCAAGAAGAAGGGGCGGCGTGCCCGCCTGATCGTCCTCGTCCTGGTCCTCGCTCTGGTCGCGGGCGTCGGATGCGGGGCGTACTGGGGCGTCAGCACCGTCCGGGGTTCGTTCCCGCAGACCACGGGGACCATCCGGCTCGACGCGCTCTCCGCCCCGGTCGAGGTCAAGCGCGACGCCCAGGGCGTCCCGCAGATCTACGCCGACACCGAGGCCGACCTCTTCCGCGCACAGGGCTACGTCCAGGCGCAGGACCGCTTCTACGAGATGGACGTCCGCCGCCACATGACGGCCGGCCGCCTCTCCGAGATGTTCGGCAAGAGCCAGGTCGACACCGACGCCTTCCTGCGCACGCTGGGCTGGCGCCACGTCGCGCAGCAGGAGTACGACAAGGTCCTGTCGGCGGAGACCAAGAAGAATCTCCAGGCCTACGCCGAGGGCGTCAACGCCTATCTCAAGGACCGGGACCCGTCCGACATCTCCGTCGAGTACGCGGCCCTGGCCTTCAGCAACGACTACACCATCGAGCCGTGGACCCCCGTCGACTCGGTGGCCTGGCTCAAGGCCATGGCCTGGGACCTGCGCGGCAACATGCAGGACGAGATCGACCGCTCGCTCATGACCAGCCGGCTCAGCCCCGCCCAGATCAAGGACCTCTACCCCGGCTACCCGTACGAACTGCACCAGCCGATCGTCGACAAGGGCGCCGTCGACAAGGCCACCGGCACGTTCGACCCCAAGGCCGACGCGAAGGACAGCGGCGACTCCGCCACCGGAGGCGGCGACGCCGCCCAGGGCATCCAGTCCCAGCTCGCCGCCCTCTCCGACACCCTCGACGAGATCCCGGCCCTCCTCGGCCCCAACGGCAACGGCATCGGCTCGAACTCCTGGGTCGTCTCCGGGAAGTACACGACCTCCGGCAAGCCGCTGCTCGCCAACGACCCCCACCTCGCCCCGATGCTGCCGTCCCTCTGGTACCAGATGGGCCTGCACTGCCGCTCCGTCTCGGCCACCTGCCGCTACGACGTCGCCGGCTACACCTTCGCCGGCACGCCCGGCGTGATCATCGGCCACAACGACTCCATCGCCTGGGGCCTCACCAACCTCGGCGCCGACGTCACCGACCTCTACCTGGAGAAGATCGGCACCCAGGGCTACGTCGTCGACGGCAAGGTCAAGCCGTTCACGACCCGCGACGAGACCATCAAGGTCGCCGGCGGCCCCAACCGCCCCATCACCATCCGCTCCACCGAGCACGGACCGCTGCTCTCCGACCGCTCCACCGAACTGGAGAAGGTCGGCCAGAAGGCCCCCGTCGGCAACGCCGCCCCCGACCGCGGCAACGGCTACGGCGTCTCCCTGCGCTGGACCGCCCTGCAGCCCGGCAAGTCCATGGACGCCGTCTTCGCCCTCAACCGCGCCAAGGACTTCAAGAGCTTCCGGGCCGCGGCCAAGGACTTCGAGGTCCCCTCGCAGAACCTGATCTACGCCGACACCGAGGGCCACATCGGCTACCAGGCACCCGGCAAGATCCCGGTCCGCAGCAAGGCCAAGGGCTACGACGGCACCCTGCCCGCGCCGGGCTGGGACTCCTCGTACGACTGGAAGGGCTACATCCCCTTCGACGAGCTGCCCTACGAGTACGACCCCGAGCGCGGCTACATCGTCACCGCCAACCAGGCCGTCATCGACGAGAAGAAGTACCCCTACCTGCTCACCCGTGACTGGGGCTACGGTTCGCGCAGCCAGCGGATCAACGACCTCATCGAGTCGAAGACCAAGGACGGCGGCAAGATCTCGCCGGACGACATGCGGACCATGCAGATGGACAACCGCAGCGAGATCGCGACCCTCCTCAACCCCCTCCTGCTGAAGATCGACATCGCCGACCCGCAGGTCCGCGAGGCACAGAAGCTCCTGGAGGGCTGGGACTACACCCAGGAGCCCGACTCGGCCGCCGCCGCGTACTTCAACGCCGTCTGGCGCAACGTCCTCAAGCTCGCCTTCGGCGACAAGCTGCCCAAGGAACTGCGCGTCGACGGCGAGTGCATCACCGTCCGTGTCGTCGACACCACCGCCCCCGTCGACGAGCAGAACAAGCCGGTCCGCGAGTGCGGCGAGCGCGACCCCGACTCGGCGCAGCCGGACGGCGGCGACCGCTGGTACGAGGTGGTCCGCCCGCTCCTCAAGCAGGAGAAGAACGCGTGGTGGAAGACGCCGGGCGACCGGCTGAACGCCCCCACCGAGACCCGTGACCAGCTGCTCGCGCAGGCCATGAAGGACGCCCGCTGGGAGCTGACCGCCAAGCTCGGCAAGGACGTCTCCACCTGGAGCTGGGGCCGTCTGCACCAGCTGACCCTCAAGAACCAGACCCTCGGCACCGCCGGCCCCGGCCTCGTCCAGTCGCTGCTCAACCGTGGCCCGTGGAACCTGGGCGGCGGCGAGGCGGCGGTCGACGCGACCGGCTGGAACGCGGCCGGCGGATACGAGGTGATCTGGGTGCCGTCGATGCGGATGGTCGTCAACGTCGGCGACTGGGACCGGTCCCGCTGGATCAACCTCAGCGGCGCCTCCGGCCACGCCTTCCACAGCCACTACACCGACCAGACCGACCTGTGGGCGAAGGGCGAGCTGCTCGACTGGGCCTACGGGAAGGCGGCCGTCGAGGCCACCACCCGCGACACCCTCACGCTCCAGCCGTAAGGGCCCCTCGGTACCGGCCCCCGCCAGGGCCGGCGCCGCCGGGACCGGCCCGGCCCGGGCCGGCCTCAGCGCTCGAAGCGCCGGACCCCCTCCGGGGTCACCACCGCGTGCACGGGGTGGTCGTGCGGTTCCTCCGGGACCCGCGCGACCACCTCGTTCGCGTACAGCAGCACCACCAGCGCCGGATCGGCGCCCGCCCGGGAGAGCCGGGCCAGGACCCGGTCGTACGAGCCGCCGCCCCGCCCGAGCCGCATCCCGCGCCCGTCGACCGCGAGACCCGGCAGCAGCACCGCGTCCGCCCCGACGACCGCCTCCGGACCGAGCCGCGTCCCGACCGGTTCGAGCAGCCCGCGGCCCGCCTTCGCGAGGGCCCCGGCCCCCTCGTACGCCGCCCAGTCGAGGTCGTTGTCAGGCAGGAGCACCGGCAGCAGGACCCGTACGCCCCGCGCGCGCAGCGCGTCGAGCAGGGCGCGCGTGCCCGGCTCGCGCCCCACCGAGACGTACGCCGCCACCGTCCCGGCGTCCGCCAGCTCGGCCAGCTCCAGGGCGTGCTCCGCCAGCAGCCCGGCGGCCCGCTCGGTCTCCTCGCCCGTCAGCCCCGCACGGGCGGTCAGCAGAGCGCGGCGCAGGAGAGCCTTCTCGGACGACTCGGCGGCCTCCATCGACGATCCGACTGCCTTCTCGAGCGAGGCGAGCGAGCCGGGCGATGCGGGCGATGCGGGCGATGCGAGCGAGGCGGACGACGCGGGGGATTCGAGGGCCGTCTCGGACGAGTCCCCACGTTCTTCGGCGGCAGTCACAGCGGTTCGGATTCCTCCGGTATCGGGCGGGAGCGGTACGGGACCGGAGAAGCCGCGGGATTCATGGCCACCCCACAGCTTTCCCCGTATTCCTTCCCATACCGAACGGCTAGGGTGCTCCGCATGACTCAGACGCCGTCCCTCACCAAGGCTGTCATCCCCGCGGCCGGCCTCGGCACCCGGTTCCTGCCGGCCACCAAGGCGACGCCCAAGGAGATGCTGCCGGTCGTCGACAAGCCGGCGATCCAGTACGTCGTCGAGGAGGCCGTCGCCGCCGGGCTCTCCGACGTCCTGATGATCACCGGCCGCAACAAGCGTCCGCTCGAGGACCACTTCGACCGGAACTACGAGCTGGAGGAGGCGCTGGTCCGCAAGGGCGACGACGAACGCCTCGCCAAGGTCCGGGAGTCCAACGACCTGGCCACCATGCACTACGTCCGCCAGGGCGCCCCGCGCGGCCTCGGCCACGCCGTCCTCTGCGCCGCCCCGCACGTCGGCGACGAGCCCTTCGCGGTGCTCCTCGGCGACGACCTGATCGACCCGCGCGACCCGCTGCTCGCCCGCATGGTCGAGGTGCGTGAACGGTTCGGCGGCAGCGTGATCGCGCTCATGGAGGTCGAGCCCTCCCAGATCCACCTCTACGGCTGCGCCGCCGTCGGCCCGACCGCCGAGTCGGACGTGGTGAAGGTGACGGGCCTGGTGGAGAAGCCCGAGGCGGCCGAGGCGCCCAGCAACCTCGCCATCATCGGCCGCTACGTCCTCGACCCGGCCGTCTTCGCCATACTGCGGGAGACCGAGCCGGGCCGCGGCGGCGAGATCCAGCTGACCGACGCCTTGCAGAAGCTTGTCCAGGACGAGCGGGCCGGCGGCCCCGTCCACGGTGTCGTCTTCAAGGGGCGCCGCTACGACACCGGCGACCGTGCCGACTATCTGCGTGCCATTGTCAGACTGGCGTGCGAACGTGAAGACCTGGGGCCGGACTTCCGGACCTGGCTCCGCAGTTATGTCAGCGAGGGGATGTAGCACCTTGAGCAGCAGCGGTACGGCACCGTCGGACCACGGCCACACCGGACCGTCGGACCACACGGGACCGTCGGCCCACAGCCACGGCGGCGAGGGGCCCGGCGACCCCTGCGCGGGCCCGGCCCGCGGCCTGTGGTCCGTCGACGAGCACCTCGACGACATCCTGGCCGCGGTCGCCCCGCTCGAACCCATCGAGCTCCAGCTGCCCGACGCCCAGGGCTGCGTCCTCGTCGAGGACGTCACGGTGCCGGTCGCGCTGCCGCCCTTCGACAACAGCTCCATGGACGGGTACGCGGTGCGGGTTGCCGACGTGGCCGGGGCGAGCGAGGAGTTCCCGGCCGTCCTGACCGTGATCGGCGACGTGGCCGCGGGCGCCGGCGGGCTGCCCGAGGTCGGCCCCGGCCAGGCCGCCCGCATCATGACCGGCGCCCCGCTGCCGCCCGGCGCCGAGGCCGTCGTCCCCGTCGAATGGACCGACGGCGGTACGGGGGAGGGCGCGGCCGGCACCATGCGGCCGGCCAGTGCCGCACCCGAGGGCGCGGCCGGCGAGGTCCGCGTCCACCGCCCCGCCGAAGCCCGCGCCCACGTCCGCGCGCGCGGCAGCGACGTCAGGGCGGGCGAGCTCGCCCTCGCGGCCGGCACGGTCCTCGGACCGCCGCAGATCGGCCTGCTCGCCGCGATCGGCCGCGGCACCGTGCGGGTGCGCCCCCGCCCGCGGGTGGTCGTGATCTCCACCGGCAGCGAACTGACCCAGCCCGGCGAGCCTCTGACCGAGGGCCGGATCTACGACTCCAACAGCTTCGCGCTGGCCGCCGCCGCCCGCGACGCCGGAGCCATCGCCTACCGGGTGGGCGCGGTCGCCGACGACGCCGAGTCGCTGCGCGCCGCCATCGAGGACCAGCTGATCCGCGCCGACCTGCTCGTCACCACGGGCGGCGTCAGCGTCGGGGCGTACGACGTGGTGAAGGAGGCACTGACGGCGGACGGCGAGGTCGACTTCCGCAAGCTGGCGATGCAGCCGGGCAAGCCGCAGGGCTTCGGCATGATCGGCCCCGACCACACCCCGTTGCTCGCCCTGCCGGGCAATCCGGTCTCCTCCTACGTGTCCTTCGAGCTCTTCGTGCGCCCCGCGATCCGTGCCCTGATGGGCCTCGCCGACCGGCCCGACACCCAGCGGCCCCGGGTCCGCGCGGTGCTCAAGGCCGACCGGGCGCTGTCCTCGCCGGCCGGCCGGCGCCAGTTCCTGCGCGGGACGTACGACGCCGAATCGGGCACCGTCACCCCTGTGGGCGGCTCCGGATCCCACCTGATCGCGGCGCTCGCCCACGCGGACGCGCTGCTCGTCGTACCGGAGGAGGCGACCGGGGTGGAGCCCGGCACGGAGCTGGAAGTGGTCCTCCTCGGCTGAGGGGGCCATGGTGGGGGTACGGTGTCGTCCCACACAGCGACCGGGAGTGTCACCGCCATGAGCACGCAGCAAGGACTCACCCACATCGACGAGGCGGGGGCGGCCCGCATGGTCGACGTCTCCGGGAAGGACGTCACGGCCCGTACCGCCCGCGCCAGCGGCCGCGTCCTGGTCTCGCCGCGCGTGATCGAGCTGCTGCGCGGCGAGGGCGTGCCGAAGGGCGACGCGCTCGCCACCGCGCGTATCGCCGGGATCATGGGCGCAAAGAAGACCCCGGACCTGATCCCGCTCTGCCACCCGCTCGCGGTCTCCGGCGTCACGCTGGACCTGACGGTCGCGGACGACGCGGTGGAGATCCTCGCGACGGTGAAGACCACGGACCGCACGGGCGTGGAGATGGAGGCCCTGACGGCCGTGACGGTGGCGGCGCTGACCGTCGTCGACATGGTGAAGGCGGTCGACAAGGGCGCGGTCATCTCCGACGTACGGGTGGAGGAGAAGACCGGCGGCAAGTCCGGCGACTGGACGCGGAGCGCGTCGTGACGCGGGCGGGGAAGGTCGCCGGGGCGCACGACCACGAGGTGCGGGCTCCCGCAGCGCCCGGTCACGCCCCCGAGCGCCCGGCGGGCGCCCCGTACTCCGCCCTCGTCGTCACCGCCTCCAACCGGGCGGCCGCCGGTGTCTACGAGGACAAGGGCGGCCCGTTGATCGCCGAGGCGCTGCGCGGCACGGGCTTCACCGTGGACGGCCCTCAGGTCGTCCCGGACGGGGCGCCGGTCGAGGCGGCGCTGCGCGCCGGGGTCGCGGCCGGGTACGACGTGATCGTCACCACCGGCGGTACGGGCATCTCGCCCACCGACGAGACCCCCGAGGTCACCCGGCGCGTCCTCGACCGGGAGATCCCCGGCATCCCGGAGGCGATCCGCGCGTACGGCCGGGAGAAGGTGCCCACGGCGGCGCTCTCGCGCGGTCTCGCCGGGGTCGCGCGGGGCACCCTGATCGTGAACCTGCCCGGTTCGACGGGCGGGGTCCGCGACGGGCTCGCGGTCCTCGAACCGCTGCTGCGGCACGCCGTCGACCAGATCCGTGGCGGTGATCACCCGAGACCCGCGCCGGAAGCGGGCCCGGCGTCATGATCCCGTCCTGGCCCGTGGTCCTGGCGGACGGAGACGTGCTGCTCCGCCCGATAAAGATGCGCGACCAGCGGGCCTGGCGCGAGGTGAACCGGCGCAACCGCGAGTGGCTGCGCCCGTGGGAGGCGACGGTCCCGCCGCCCGCGCCCGGCGGTCCGGTGGCGCAGCGCCCCACGTACCGTCAGATGGTGCGCCATCTGCGGGCGGAGGCGAACGCGGGCCGGATGCTGCCGTTCGTGATCGAGTACCAGGGGCGTCTGGTCGGGCAGTTGACGGTGGCGGGGATCACCTGGGGCTCGATGTGCTCGGGCCATGTGGGCTATTGGGTGGACAGCGAGGTGGCCGGGCGGGGTGTGATGCCGACGGCGGTCGCCCTCGCCGTCGACCACTGCTTCCGCAACGTCGGACTGCACCGGATGGAAGTCTGCATTCGCCCGGAGAACGGTCCCTCGCGACGGGTCGTGGAGAAATTGGGATTCCGGGAGGAGGGGCTGCGACCCCGGTACCTCCACATCGACGGTGCCTGGCGTGACCATCTGGTCTTCGCGCTGACGGCGGAGGAGGTGCCGGAGGGGCTGGTGCGCCGCTGGCACCAGGCGCGTCGCCAGCACCCCGCCACCTGAACGCTTATTCCCATAAGTGTTCGAATTAAATCGGCAGTCGGCCCCAATCGATCTGAACAATCACAAAAAAGTTCAGTGATATCAGCCAGATCGTGCGACACACCGGGCCAATTGGCCGATGCCCTCACCCGAACCCCTCTACCGTGTGAGGCGTGAGCAGCAGCGGCCTCATCTACGCAGTCATCGTCGGGGCCTGGGCCGCCTACTTGGTGCCGATGTGGCTCCGCAGGCAGGACGAGCTGAACGAGGCCCGTCCGACGGAACGCTTCAGCACCGCCATCCGGCTGCTGTCCGGACGGGCGGGCATGGAGCGCCGTTACGCCAAGGAGCTCAGGGACCGGGACCGTGCGGCGGACGACGCGGCGCCCGACGTGGACCCGGACGCGGAGACGGAGCAACTGAGCTCGGTCGACGTCCGGGACTTCTGCGCGCCCGCGGCCAGGACGGAAGCCCGACTGGAGCTCCCCGATCCGGCCCCGGCGCCCCCGGCGCCCGCCCCGGCTCCCGCGCCCGCGCGGCGCGGGTCCAGCGCGGCGGCCGAACGCGCCCGCAGAGGAAAGGTCCTCGCCCGGCGCCGGCGCACCACCGTGATCCTCTTCCTCGCCTTCACCCTCGGCGCGGTCGTCGCCGCCGTCGGCGGTCTCGCCTTCCTGTGGGCCCCGGCCGTCCCGGCCGTGCTCCTGAGCGCGTACATCGTCTACCTCCGCGTCCAGGAGCGGCGGCGCTTCGTCTACGTGATGGACCGCCGCAACGCCGAGGCCGCCGCGGCCCGGCTGCGCGAGAGCCGCCGCCCCGCCCCGACGGCCGAACCGGAGCCCGCAGCCCCGGCCCCCGCGCCCACCCCGACGGTCTCCCCCCAGGAGGCGGACCGCCGCGCCCTGGTGGAGCAGACCGACCACGCCGAGTGGGTGGACCAGCAGCGCGACCGCGGCCCCGCCCGCGGCGACAGCTGGGACCCGGTCCCGGTCCCCCTCCCCACCTACGTCACGGCGCCGGTCGCCCCGCGCGCCTCGGGCGGCGTCGACATCACGGACCCGGAGACCTGGAGCTCGGCCCGCTCTTCCACGGCGGCCGACCCGACCCCACCCCCCGCCCCGGCCCCCCGCCAGCGCACCACCCCGCCCCGCCCCCGCCGCGACCACGGCCGCACCCCCCTCTTCGACCAGTACGCGGACGACGACCGCCCCCGCGCGGCCAACGAGTGACGGCCGCCGGGGGCCCGCGACGGCCGATGCAGTTGCCTTAGGGCTCGCCCAACGAGTCAGACGCGATCGTGCTGTCCCGGAAGGACTGGAAGGCGTTCCAGCTGGCCTGGGCATCGTCCGCGAGCAGCTCACCAGTCGAGCAGTCGAAGGGGCGGCAGCCAAGGGCTCTGGAGATGTGGAAGATCACGGGCAGCACGTCGTCCTCCCCGCCCCGGACATGGAGCATGACCGACTCGACGGGGTCGTGCTCGCCGATGCCGAGTTCGATCACCCAGGTCGGACCGAGCAACTCGCCCCACGTGGGATCGGTCAGGTCCACCGCGCCCACAGCTGACCTGAGGGCCTTGTGGACGCTGGACCGGCTTCCGATGGGAGGCGGCTCGTGATCGGCTGGAAGGTCGTCGATCGACGTGACGTCCGCAGGCAGCGGCAGCAGAAGAATGTCCCAGCTCATAGCGCTCCCAACCCGAATTTCACGAGAAACGCTATCCGCTGATGTGCTGGCCTTCCGGCCCTGCGGGTGCTCTTCGGCTTCGCGGTCGGGTTGTGGGCCCAGCGGCCGGGCTGGACCGTGCCGCGTCTGGCACGGGTCCTCAGCACAGGCCAACGGTTCGGTTTCTTGATCGCGCGTGGACAGTCCCGGTTGCGCCGGTCCGGGAGGAGGCGTGCACGTGCCTCTCGCCCGGCCTCGGTGAAGGAGCGGGTGAGCTTGGTGGCGGTCGATCCGAGTTGGGACGGGATGCTGCGGCGGATGATGCGGACGCACTTCAGGTAGGAGACACGGTCGGCGTCCACGGTCGGGCGGGCGAGCGCGGCTGTGTGGGCGAACTGGCGGATCGCGTGATGGACCGCGAGGTAGGCCCATAGTTCCTGCCGGACACCCTCTGGGGTCCGCGACCTGATCGGCCCGCCGGGACCGAGGTGGTTCTTGATCTCGTCGAAGGCGAGCTCGATCTCCCAGCGTTCCCGGTAGAGCGCGACCAGCTCGGCGGCCGGGTACGGCTCGGGATCCAGCAGCGTTGTGCCCAGGTGGACGACCTTGTCGCCCTTCGCGAAGGTGATGACGCGGTAGATCACGTGCCGGGGCAGCGTTCGGCCTTCCCGCGCGGCTCGGAGCCGGACCTTCTTTCCCGGTCGAGCCATCGACAGATACGAGCCGTCCGAAAGCTCTCCCTGGACAGTGCCGAGGTGGTTGGACTGGAGCCTGACCAGTAGATCCGCGCCGGCCGCGGTGAAGACGTGAGCGAACTCGACCGACCAGAAGCCGCGGTCGGCGATGACCAGGTCGCCGGGGCCGGCAGAAGACGGCGGCGCCGCTCGGCCCGGTCGTGCTTGGCTATCGCCGCGTCCACCAGTTCGGCGGTGAACACCTTCGTCAGGATCCCGATCCGCACCCGCCGGCCCGCGCCCCACCCCGTCACACGCGGGGCAACGATCCCCGCGACTCAAAGGCAACTGCATTGGCCCGCGACGGCCCCGGCTGACCTGCGGGGGAGCGGATTTCCAACTTCGCCGGTGGGGATGCTAATGTTTCACACGTCGCAAGGGCCTGTGGCGCAGTCTGGTAGCGCACCTCGTTCGCATCGAGGGGGTCTGGGGTTCAAATCCCCACAGGTCCACAGACAAGCGCTCTGGGGTCAGCCCGAGAGCGCCGACTTTCCCGCCCAATCATGTATTGGGCGGGATTTCGTCGTTTGAGACGGGCATTCAACCGTCTGATGTGTGGCATGCCACCGCGTCGGATCTCGCGCCCCGACGATCGAGCCCGCGCTCGCCGCCGTCCAGGGCCTGGGCCGGCGCCCGAAGGGGCCCCGGGAAGGCGAAGCCCTAGGTATAAAACTGCCGGACGTTGTTGACACTCCGGGTCTCCGGCCACTACGGAGATCTGCCGTGCCCCCTTCGCTGCAACAGCAGCAGGACCCCGCCAGGCACAGCACCGCCTGGCGGTCCTGCGCCACGCCGAGGAAGTCACCGGCAACGTCGCGCTGACCTGCCGCTACTACGGCATCAGCCGGACCTGTTTCTACAAGTGGCTGCGTCGGTACCAGGACGAAGGCCTTGAGGGCCTGCGGGACCGCTCCAGCAAGCCCCATCACTGCCCCCACGCCACCCAGGCCGACGTCGCCAACAAGATCGTCTACCTGCGGCGGCACTACCACTTCGGCCCGATGAAGATCCAGATGTACCTCAAGCGGTACCACGACATCGACATCGCCTGCTCCGCCGTCTACCGCATCCTCAAGAAGCTCGGCATGAACCGCCTGCCGGCCTCCCAGCGCTACAAGCGGCACGACAAGCGCTACACCCGCTACGAGAAGCAGCTGCCCGGCAACCGAGTCCAGATTGACGTCAAGTTCATCGAACCGATCGGCCTGCCGGTGCAGGCCCCGGCCGCAGCGCCGGTGACCGGAACCCTGCCGAAACAACGACGCCGGGCGAAGTACTACCAGTTCACCGCCATCGACGACTGCACCCGGCTGCGAGTACTCCGGATCTACCCGCGCTGCGACCAGAAGACTGCCGTCCAGTTCCTCGACTATGTCCTGGAGCGCCTGCCGTTCCGCGTCGAGGTGATCCAGACCGACAACGGAGCAGAATTCCAGTCGGCCTTCCACTGGAACGTCCTCGGCAAAGGCATCGCCCACACCTACATCAAACCCGCATCACCGCACCTCAACGGCAAGGTCGAACGCTCCCACCGGATTGACGCCGATGAGTTCTACCGCATGCTCGACGGCGTCGTCATCGATGACACCGGCGTCTTCAACGACAGCTCCGCGAGTGGGAGGACTACTACAACTACCATCGCCCCCACGGCGCCCTCGGCGGCCAGACGCCCTACGAACGCCTCAAGCAGAAGACCCAGGCCCAGGTGTAAGCAAGCTCCGGCAGATGCACACCTAGGCCGTGTCCGTAAAGTGAGTCGCTCGTTGCTCCGTTCGTGGTGCGTCGACATGAACTGACGGATGAGTCATGGGCGTTGCTCGCTCCGTTGCTTGCGCCGGGTCGGATGGGCCGGCCGGTGCGGGACCGGCGGCAGGTGGTCAACGGGATCTCGTGGAAGCTGTCGACGGGTGCCGCGTGGCGTGACCTGCCGGAGCGTTACGGGCCGTGGAAGACGGTCTACGAACGTTTCCGGCACTGGTCCGCCGACGGCACCTGGGACCGCCTCCTGGCCCATGTCCAGCAGCACTCCGACGCCGTCGGGCAGGTCGACTGGACGATCGTCTGCGTGGACTCGACCACTGTCCGGGCGCATCAGCACGCTGCCGGGGCCCGAAAAGGGGGCCCTGGGAAGGCGAAGCCCTCGGCCGGTCCCGCGGCGGGCTGACCAGCAAGATCCACCTCGCCTGCGACGGACAGGGCCGCCCCCTCGCCTTCACCCTGACCGGCGGGAACGTCAACGACTGCACCCAGTTCGAACCCGTCATGGCCAAGATCCGCATCGCACGGCCGGGCCCGGGCAGGCCCCGGACCCGGCCCGACCGCGTCGTCGCGGACAAGGGCTACTCGGCCCGCAAGATCCGCGCCTACCTCCGCAGGCGCGGTATCGCCGCGGCGATCCCGGAGCGGATCGACCAGATCAACGGACGCATCCGCCGAGGTGAAACGCTCTGCCGCCTCGACCGCACCGCCTACCGGCGGCGCAACGTCATCGAGCGGTGCTTCAGCCGGCTCAAACAGAACCGGGCCCTGGCCACCCGCTACGACAAACGAGCCGTCCACTACCAAGCCATGGCCACCCTCGCCTGCCTAGGGCTCTGGCTCAGCGACTTTCCGGACACCCCCTAGGTGGACCCGCGCTGAGGACAGGTGCGTGGAGGGGACTTTCCGCCTACAAACCGGATCGTCCAAGTCACTTGTCAGCCGGGCCGCTAAGTCTGACATGGAGAAGTGGTGCAATGGCGGGATGGCATGGGACGAATGGCAGAAGGCGAAAGAGAACGTGGCCGCCCGACGGCAATCCTTGATGCGACTCAACCAGCTGTCGGGGCCGCCAGGAGGTGAGGAGGGGGCCAACCTCGTCGTGAACCAGGACGACCTCGGCGCTGTCGGCCATGAGGCTTTCCTCCTGCACAGCCAGTTACAGAAGGAGTCCGACATCGTCGGCGCCGGCGCCGACAAGGAAGGTGTCGGCTCCACCATGCAGGCGGCAACGGCTTTGAAGGGGAGCGGCTTCACCCTTGGCGGTGAGCTGGCGACGACGGTGTCTGTGTGGACCGCACAGGTCAAGAGCGTCCTTCAGGCCTGCGCGCACATTTCCAACCACTTGGATTACTCGAAGAAGGCACACGCGGAGAATGACGCCGCGATCGCCGCGTCCCTGAGGAACCGGGACGGCTCGGCCGTGTCCGTTTCCCGTCTCAACGAGTACTTCAAGTAGGGAGGAGGGGGTGTGAACTACACGGAGCTCATGGAGGTCGACCTCGGCAAACTCGAGTCGGCGGTAGCTGACTGGAAGAGTGTGGCCGAAAAGATGCAGCGGCTCGGCAGCGAGGCCCGCGACGCCATGAAGGGAAAGGCGGACAAGGCGCGTTGGGAGGGTGTGAACGCGGGCGTGACCCGGGACTTCGTCGGTAAGACGGTGAAGGAGTTCGAGGACCTCCACAAAGAGGCGCTCAGCATCTTCAGCGTTCTCGCCGACGCGCACGCCGAGCTGAAGAGCATCCAACAGCAGGCCAGGAAGGTGAGCGCTGAGGCGAAGGAGAAGGGCTTCAGCATCACCGGACGCAAGGACGGGACCGTGCTGATCGCGGATGCTCTCATCTGCGAGGTGGACGGGCCCGGGCAGAGGGAACGCGACATGATGCAGTGGTACGCCGACACGCTGACCGGGATCGTGAGCCACGCCGCTGAAGTGGACGCAGCCGCGGTACGGGCACTGCGCGCGAGCCATGGCGGTGATCCGACCAATGCCGGCCACGCGTCGTACACCTCGCTCGACGAGGACATGCTGCCTCGCGCTCAGAACCTGGCCGGTCTGGGAGAAGGCGCCGACGACAAGCAGCGCGCAGAGCTGCGACGGCTGTGGCATTCCCTGAGCCCCGAGGCGAGGGCGGAGCTCTGGACGAAGCACAAGGACGACTTGTTGGCGGCCGGTCTGTTGACCCCCTCGGTCAAGCGCGTGGCCGCTGATGACGGAGCAGGACCGTACGACGTCGCTTCACCCGGGTTCGGGGACTACTGGAAGGAGTTCCAGGCCAACGGCATCTCCAACAGCGGTGACTTCATCGGCAAGACGGATGCCGCCTGGCATATGGATCACTACCTGAACGGAACAGGAAAGAGCATTGACCTGGATGTCGACAGGATGCTGAGCGACGAGGACGATGCGGTCCTGCGTGACGCCTCATCGGTGACGCTCGCCAGACATGAGGAGGAATGGACGCGCCAGGCACTGGACGCGTTCGCCCGGTCAGGTGGCCAACCCGTCGCGATTCCCGTGGAGACTGCGGGCGAGGGGTACACGCACGACAAGGGCCCGGACGGAACCGCCAACTGGTATTTGGCCGTGGGCAGCGCCATGACGAATACGACGGGTGTCGTGACGGTGGTGCCGGGCACGGACGGCAAGCCGCAGGTCAGCATCGACTATCAGGTCAATGTCTGGGACCGGTACAACTGGGACCCGGGGAAGGTCACGCCCATCGGTCCGACCACGGTGACCGACGCCGACATGGCCCGAATGCACACCACGGGACTGGCCCGGGAATTCGACATGAGGGGAAGTAGCTCGGTGCAGCAGCACGATATGAGTTCGGGCGGTGCCTGGCCCGGTCCGAAGGAGCCTGGGCGGGACGGAACGCGAACCGACATCGGGCGTAATGGGGACGCCCGGTGAAGGGGAAGAAACAGAACGGCTGGCGTCCGGCGCTGGTCGGTGGAGTGGCCGCGCTCATCGGGCTGGTGGCCGGGTGCTCGGGGGCGGCGGGGAACGGGGCTCCTGGGGCGGGCCGCTCGGTGGAGCAGGTGGCGCACTGGGCGGACGGGGCAACCGTGGAGTCGGTCGCCGAGACGTTGCGGGTGCGGGTCCCCTCGACGGCGGTCGAGGTGAAGGCGGCACACTGGGAGGGCCTCCAGGACGACGGCCTCATCTTGGCGTTCGTCCTCCCCACAGGCGAAGTGGACCCGTTCATCGCGCAGCTGAAGCCGGAGGCGCCGCTCACCCTGAGGGAACGGCCACTGGCCCGCAACACGAACCCGTCGACGCCGTTCTCCCACCTGGGGGTGCCGGAGCCCGATCTGTTGGCGAAGGTCCGCGAGGGCCAGGTGTGCGCGCCGTGCGACGGTGACCTCAACTGGATGAAGGTCGCGGTCGCTCGGGTCGATGAACGTACCAGCAGGGTCTATCTCAGCGGCGTCGACTGACGAAAGCCGCGCCCCGGCGGCGAGTGCTCCGGAGCGCGGCTGCATTGCGAAGGCGACGACCGGTCAGGACGCCAGGCCGTCAGTGGTCAGGTCGTCAGGACGCCTGGGCCTTGTTGTAGAGGTTCTGGGCGTCGTTGCCGAAGTACGGGCCGAACATGCGGTTCGGGAGGAAGGTGTAGCCGAAGCTGTTCACCGAGACCTGGAGGCCCGTGCCCGTCGCCTCGCTGAAGGAGGTGAACCAGGGGCCGCCGCTGGAGCCGCCGGTCATGTTGCAGGCGAGGCCGTGGTCCTGGGAGAAGAGGAAGTCCTTGGAGGAGTTCCCCGAGCAGTAGACGAGCTTCGAGCCGTCGTAGGGGGAGGCCGCCGGGAAGCCGAAGGCGTACATCGCCTTGTTGTAGCCGCCGTTGAACTGGATCCCCTGGGCGCCGGTGACCGAGGTGAGGGTCCGGCCGTCGAGCGGGGCGACGACGGCCGCGGCGACGTCGTAGTTGATGTCCTCGCTCGCCTCCCACTGCGGCGTGGTGAGCGTCTTCGTCGCCGTCCACTGGCCGTACGGGGCGCTGCCGTTGGCGTACGCGGGGACGAAGACCCAGTTGGTGTGCCAGGAGCCCTGGTACTTCACGCAGTGGCCGGCGGTGATGACCGTGCTGGCGTTCTGGCTGGTGACCGCGTTGCCGGAGCAGGAGGCGGTGCGGCCCTGGAAGGTGAAGAAGACGCGGCCGGAGGTCTTCACCACCGCGCCGCCGCCCGTCCACGCGCCGCCCGCCTGCGGGAACGCGGTGGGGGACACGGCCGAGGGGGACGCGGCGGCCGTCGACGACGTGGTCGTCGGGGCGATCGTCGTCGGGGTGGCCGAGCGGGCGACCTGACGCAGGGCGCGGGGGTCGGCCGTCAGGTCGAGCGGGGTGGCCGACCGCATCCGGTCGGGGGTCCAGAAGGTCGCGGCCCGGCGCTGGTCGGCGGCGGTGAACGAGTGGCCGGCCGGGCCGGCCGCCTGGGCCGTCCCCGTGGTCGTCAGTGCGCCGGCGAACAGGGCGCCGACGGACAACAGGACGGCTGTGGCGATGCGATGGCGTCTCACGCAGGTCTCCTTCTGCCTGGGGCAGGTGGGGGAACGAGAACGGTGCGGATCGACGTGCGTGAGGCAGCGTGCCAGAGCGGGACGGATTTGTCAGGAGCGCGTCACGGGGAGAGTGTCATGGGGCATTCGGCGGAGAGGCGCCCGGGGACGCCCGGATGCGCCCCGCCGAGGCCCCCGCGATGTCGCTCAGAGGGCCTTCGCGAAGCAGCGGCTGTTCTTGTACTCGCGGTAGTAGCCGAACTTCGTGCAGAGCTCGTAGCCGCAGGAGGTGTACAGCGCGATCGCCTCCGGCTGCGCCGTGCCCGTCTCCAGGACCATGCGGACCCGGCCCGCGGCCCGGGCGTCGGCCTCCAGGACGGCCAGGATGCGGCGGGCCAGGCCCAGGCCGCGGGCCTCGGGGACCACGTACATGCGCTTCAGCTCGGCGTCGCCGTCCGAGTAGCCCTCGGGGTTGGCGTCCTGGGTGCGCCAGCCGCCCGTGGCCACCGGGCGGCCCAGGGGGTCGTACGCCATGAGGTAGAGGCCCCGCGGCGGGACGAACATCGAGGCGTCCAGGGGTGTGAGATCGCCCTCACCGTCGCCGTCCTCGTCCCCGTAGCGCTCGGCGTATTCGAGCTGGACGGCGTCGTTGAGCTTGACCGCGTCGGGGTGATCGAAGGGCATGGGGCGAATATCCATACCAAGCATCGTACAACTGTGCGATTGCCCGTGTCGGTATTCTCCCGGGATGCTCACTGTGACGTCCGTGAATGTCAATGGTCTCCGAGCCGCCGCCAAGAAGGGCTTCGTCGAGTGGCTGGCAGAGACCTCCGCCGATGTGGTCTGCCTCCAGGAGGTACGTGCCGAGGAGGCGCAGCTGCCGGACGCCGTCCGTGCCCCCGAGGGCTGGTTCACCGCCCACGCGCCCGCCGCCGCCAAGGGCCGCGCCGGCGTCTCGCTCTACACGCGGCGCGAGCCCGACGCCGTACGGATCGGCTTCGGCTCGACGGAGTTCGACGGCACCGGCCGGTACATCGAGGCGGACCTGCCCGGCGTCACCGTCGCCAGCCTCTACCTGCCCTCGGGCGAGGTCGGCACCGAGCGGCAGGACGAGAAGATCCGCTTCATGGACGCCTTCCTGCCGTACCTGAAGGAGCTCAAGGAGCGCGCCGCCGCCGACGGCCGCGAGGTCGTCGTCTGCGGCGACTGGAACATCGCCCACCGCGAGGCCGACCTCAAGAACTGGAAGGCCAACCAGAAGAACGCCGGCTTCCTCCCCGAGGAGCGGGCGTGGCTGGGCCGCGTCCTCGCCGAGGGCGACGGCGGATACGTGGACGTCGTCCGCGCCCTCCACCCCGACCAGGACGGCCCCTACTCCTGGTGGTCCTACCGCGGCCGCGCCTTCGACAACGACAGCGGCTGGCGCATCGACTACCAGATCGCCACGCCCGGCCTCGCCGCCAGGGCCCTCAAGGCGTACGTCGAGCGGGCGGCCACCCACGCCGAGCGCTGGAGCGACCATGCGCCCGTCACCGCCGTCTACCAGCTCGCGCCCGGGCTGTAGCGCCGGAGAGGCCGGGAGGTCCGCGACTCCGTGGGCCCGACGGTCAGGAGATCTCGCGGAGCCGCCGGTCCAGGGCGAGGGACAGCTCCGCCTCCACCACGCTCTTGGCCAGCGGGCGCAGCCGCTGGACGTCCTTCGCGTCGGCGTACTTGCCGAGGAGTTCGGTGAACAGCTCCGCGAGCGCCTCCGCGTGTTCGCGGACCCGGCCGCCCGCCTCCAGGACGGCGGCGAGCGGGACGCCCTCGCGGACGAGGGCGGAGGAGACGTCGAGGAGGCGGCGGCTGACGTGGACGATGTCCTCGCCGTCGGTGGCGAGGTAGCCGAGGTCGAGGGCGGCGGCGAGGTTCTCGGGGGTGACCTCGCCGGCGAAGTGGTCGGCGAGCTCCTCGGGGGCGAGGCGGACCGGTTCCTCCTCGGTGGGGGTGCCGAGTTCGAGGACCTCGCCGACGTTCCGGCCGGACTCGAAGGCGGTGGTGAGGTCGACGATGCCGTTGAGGGTGTGGCCGCGTTCGAGCAGGGCGGCGATGGTGCGCAGGCGGGCCAGGTGGCGGTCGTCGTACCAGGCGATGCGGCCCTCGCGGCGGGGCGGTGGGATCAGGCCGCGCTCGCGGTAGAAGCGCAGCGTGCGGACGGTGATGCCGGCCGCGGCGGCCAGGTCGGCCATGCGGTACTCGCGCGGGGCGCCCCCGGCCTCCGCCCCGGTGCCCGCCGGCACGTCGCCGGCCTCCCGCCCTGCCGCACCGGCGTCCGTGCCGGCCGTTCCCGCTGCCTCCGCCTGTTCCCCTGATCGTTCAGCCACGCTCGCCAGCCTATGTTGTACCGCCGGTAACTTTCCCTGGCTTACCCCTACCGCTCGGTATGCCGCTGCTCTACAGTCCCGATTGTGCCAGTGATTGCTGGCGTAATCTTGGCCGGGCGCACGGGAGGCGGCATGGCGAAGCACGAGCACGTACGGGTGGCGGTGATCGGATCGGGATTCGGCGGACTCGGAGCCGCCGTCCGGCTGCGCCGCGAAGGGATCACCGACTTCGTCGTCCTGGAGCGGGCCGACTCCGTGGGCGGCACCTGGCGGGACAACAGCTACCCCGGCTGCGCCTGTGACGTCCCCTCCCACCTCTACTCCTTCTCCTTCGCGCCCAACCCGGACTGGCCGCGCACCTTCTCCGGCCAGCGGCACATCCGCGCCTATCTGGAGCACGTCACCGACACCTTCGGGATCCGGCCGCACCTGCGGCTGAACCACGAGGTCACGAAGATGGCCTGGAACGAGGGCGAGCTCCGCTGGGAGATCGAGACGAGCGGCGGCTCCTTCTCCGCCGACGTCGTCGTCTCCGCCACCGGGCCGCTCTCCGACCCGAAGATCCCCGACATCCCGGGGCTCGCCGACTTCCCCGGCAAGGTCTTCCACTCCGCCCGCTGGGACCACGACTACGACCTCACCGGCAAGCGCGTCGCCATGGTCGGCACCGGCGCGTCCGCCATCCAGATCGTCCCGGCGATCCAGCCGAAGGTCGGAAAGCTCACCCTCCTCCAGCGCACGCCGCCGTGGGTCATGCCCCGTGTCGACCGCGCCATCAGCGGCCCCGAGCGCTGGCTGCACCGGCAGCTGCCGTTCACGGCGACCGCCCGCCGCGGCATCCTGTGGGGCATCCGGGAGCTCCAGGTGAGCGCCTTCACCAAGCGGCCGAACGAGCTCGGCCTGGTCGAGCGGCTCGCCAAGGCCAACATCGCCCGGTCGATCAAGGACCCGGGGCTGCGGGCCAGGCTGACCCCCTCGTACCGCCTCGGCTGCAAGCGGATCCTGCTCTCCAACACGTACTATCCGGCGCTCGCCCAGCCCAACGTCGATGTGATCGCCTCCGGTCTGAAGGAGGTCCGCGGGAACGTCGTGGTCGCCGCCGACGGGACCGAGACCGAGGTCGACGCGATCGTCTTCGGCACCGGTTTCCACGTCACGGACATGCCGATCGCCCCGCGCGTCATCGGTGCCGACGGCCGCTCCCTCGCCGAGCACTGGAAGGGCGGCATGGAGGCGCTGCGCGGCGCGACCGCCGCCGGCTTCCCCAACTGGATGACGATCATCGGACCCAACACCGGTCTCGGGAACTCCTCGATGATCCTGATGATCGAGTCCCAGCTGAACTACATGGCCGACTACCTGCGCCAGCTCGACGTCCTCGGTGGTCGCGCGGCCCTCGCCGCCCGGCCCTCCGCCGTCGGCACCTGGAACCGCCGGGTGCAGTCCCGGATGGAGCGGACCGTGTGGAAGGCGGGCGGCTGCGAGAGCTGGTACCTCGACGCCAACGGCCGCAACACCACGTTGTGGCCGGGCACCACGTCCGAGTTCCGGCGCGAGACGCGGACCGTCGACCTCTCCGAGTACGAGGTGCTGCGCGCCCCCGCGGAGCCGGGTGCGCACGAGGCCGAGCCGGCCCGCCGTACCTCCCGCAAGAAGGAGGCGGTCCAGTGATCGCACGCGAGTTGACGGTCACCTCCGCCGACGGTTCGTCGCTCCACGTCGAGGTGTACGGCCCCGAGGGCGCGCCCGCCGTCGTCCTGGTCCACGGCTGGACCTGCTCCACGCGCTTCTGGGACGCGCAGACACGGGCCCTCGCCGTCGACCACCGGGTCATCGCCTACGACCAGCGCGGCCACGGCGGTTCGCCCGAGCCGGCGGACCGGCTGACCGGATACTCCACGGAGGCGCTCGCCGACGACCTGGAGGCCGTTCTCGCGGCCACCCTCGGTCCGGGCGAGCGAGCCGTGCTCGCCGGCCACTCCATGGGCGGCATGACGATCATGGCCGCCGCCCGGCGGCCGGTCGTCCGGCAGCACGCCGCCGCGGCGCTGCTCTGCTCGACCGGGCCCTCGCGGCTGACGGCCGAGGCTCTCGTCGTACCGCTGCGGCCCGGCCGGGTGCGGAGCCGGCTGACCCGCTCGATCCTGGGGTCGAAGGCGCCGCTGGGGCCGGTCACGCCGATCTCGAAGAGGATCCTCAAGTACGCGACGATGGGGCCGGCTTCGGCGCCCGACCGGGTCGACGCCTGTGCCCGGATCGTGCACGCCTGCCCCCGCGCGGCCCGCCACGGCTGGTCGCGGGTCCTCGCCGGGCTCGACGTGGAGGCCGACGTACGGGAGTTGCGGATGCCCGTGGCGGTGCTCGTGGGCACCGGCGACCGGCTGACGCCGCCCCGGCACTCCCGGGCGATGGCGGCCGCGCTGCCGCACTGCACGGGCCTGGTCGAGCTGGCCGGAATGGGCCACATGACGCCGGTGGAGGCCCCGGAGGCCGTCACGGCGCAGATCCGCGAACTGACGCTCACCTACCTGGGCGCCAAGGAGACCGCCAAGGCCAAGGAGACCGCCAAGGCCAGGGCGAACGCCGAGAAGAAGCACTCCGAGGAGAAGGAGGAGGCAGGGGCATGAGCAGGGTCAGCCTGGAAGGGCAGGTGGCGGTCGTCACCGGAGGAGCCCGTGGTGTCGGAGAACTCCTCGCCCGCAAACTCTCCGCGCGCGGCGCGCGGATCGCGCTCGTCGGCCTGGAGCCGGACCTCCTCAAGGAGGTCGCCGGCCGGCTGCACACCGAGGCCGACTGGTGGCACGCCGATGTCACCGACCACGAGGCGATGGCCAGGGTCGCGGCCGAGGTGAAGGAGCGGTTCGGCAAGGTCGACATCGTGGTCGCCAACGCCGGCGTCGCGGCCGGCGGCCCGTTCGTGGACTCCGACCCGGTCGCCTGGCGGCGGGTCATCGAGGTCAACCTGATCGGCGGCGCCGTGACGGCCCGGGCGTTCCTGCCCGTCCTCATGGAGTCCCGCGGCTACTTCCTGCAGATCGCCTCGCTGGCCGCGATGACCCCGGCGCCGATGATGACGGCGTACTGCGCCTCCAAGTCCGGTGTGGAGGCCTTCGCGCACAGCCTGCGCGCCGAGGTCGCCCACAAGGGCGTGAGGGTGGGCGTCGGCTATCTCTCCTGGACCGACACCGACATGGTGCGGGGCGCCGACCAGGACGACGTGATGCGCGAGCTGCGCTCCCGGCTTCCGTGGCCGTCGAACCGCACGTACCCGCTCGGGCCGGCCGTCGACCGGATCGTCGCGGGGATCGAGCGGCGTTCGGCCCATGTGTACGCCCAGTGGTGGCTGCGCGGGATGCAGACGAGCCGCGGCTATCTGCCCGGGATCATCGCCACCGTCGGCCGGCGCGAGATGAGGCGCTTCGAGCCGCGCCTCGCGTCCGTCTCCAAGGGGCTGGTGGGCGCGGGCGGCGCGGCCGACGAGCAGGAGCGCTCAGCCTCCCGGTGACTGTCCGTATGTGATCGAAATGCGCAGAGTGTCCTGACATGTCAGTCTGAGGGAGGCCCAGGGGCGAGCAACGCCCCGTTCCCCTCACAGCCTTCTAGGAGTGAATCTTCATGGGCATCAAGGACGAGATGCAGGACAAGGCGCAGCAGGCCAAGAACAAGGCGCGGAGCGCCAAGGACGAAGCCTCGGAGCGCGCCTCGCAGGCCAAGGACCGTCTCCAGGAGAGGCGCGACCGGGCCCAGCGAGAGGACCAGGACCGCCGGGACCAGGACTTCCAGGCCTGACGGCTGACGCCTGTTCTGTGAGGAAGGCGCACCCGGGACGCCGGGTGCGCCTTTCGCATGCCCGGGGGTGCCGAGGGCAAGGGTCGGGCCGGCGACCTGTGGATAACCGGCCGCACGGAACCGGGAAGTTACGTACCGTGATCCCCATGGCCGTAACCGAGCTCGTCATCGAGCGACTGCGATCCGATCACGCGCCCGCCCTGCTCGCCTTCGAGCGGGAGAACCGGGCCTACTTCGCCGCCTTCGTACCCGACCGCGGAGACGACTACTTCTCCGATTTCGACGTGCGCCACCGCGACCTGATAGCGGCACAGGAGGCGGGGGAGATCCATTTCCACGTCTTGGTCGGGGAGGACGGGGAGATACTCGGCCGGGTCAACCTGCTCGACGTCGACACCGGCGCCGGAACCGCAGAGCTCGGCTACCGGCTCGCCCAGAAGGCCACCGGGCGCGGGCTCGCGACCGAGGGCGTACGGGAGGTGTGCCGGCGAGCCGTCGAGGAGTACGGGCTGCGCCGGCTGACCGCCTTCGCGGCGCTCGACAACGCCCCGTCCCGGGCCGTGCTGGCCCGGATCGGCTTCGGCGCGGTCGGGAGCGTGACGCTGGACGGCGACCAGCCGGGCACGGCCTACGAGTTGGACCTCGGCGGCAGTTTCGGCCGGGAGCGGTCCGGCACCGCCTCGTAGCCGGGAGGGCTCGCGGGCGGGTTCTCCTCCAGGAGGGCGAGGGCCACGTGGACGGCGTCGTCGAGCTGGGCGTGCCGTCCCTCGGCCCAGTCCAGCGGGGTGCGCAGGATCGCGAGGTCCGGTGCCACGCCGTGGTTCTCGATGGACCAGCCGTATTCGGGGAACCAGGCCGCGTTCATCGGGACCGTGATCTGGGTGCCGTCGCCCAGCCGGTGGCGGCCCGTCATGCCGACGACCCCGCCCCAGGTGCGCTGGCCGACGACGGGCCCGAGACGGAGCAGTTTGAAGGCGGCGGTGATCATGTCGCCGTCGGAGGAGGTGGCCTCGTCGGCGAGGGCGACGACGGGGCCGCGCGGAGCGTTGGAGGTGTAGCTGACGGGCTGGGCGTTGCGGGTGAGGTCCCAGCCGAGGATCTTGCGGGTGAGCTTCTCTATGACCAGCTCGCTGATGTGGCCGCCGGCGTTGCCCCGGACGTCCACGATGAGGGCCGGCCGGGAGACCTCCATGCGCAGGTCGCGGTTGAACTGGGCCCAGCCGGAGCCGCCCATGTCGGGGATGTGGAGGTAGCCGCAGCGGCCCTGGCTGACCTCGCGCACGACGGCGCGGCGCTTGGTCACCCAGTCCTGGTAGCGCAGCGGCCGTTCGTCGACGAGGGGCACGACGGCGACGCGGCGGGCGCGGCCCTCGCCCTCGGCGGGGGTGAAGGTGAGTTCGACCGTGGTGCCGCCGGTGCCGGCGAGGAGGGGATAGGGGCCGGCGACGGGATCGACGGGCCTGCCGTCGACATGGGTGAGGACGGCGCCCTCGCGGATGCCGGTGCCGGCGAGCGGCGAGCGTGCCTTGGAGTCGGAGGAGTCGCCGGGCAGGATCCGCTTGACCACCCAGCGGCCCTCGCGGGGCACGAGGTTGGCGCCGAGCAGGCCCTGGGGGCGCTGGTAGTGCGGCGGCCCCTCGTTGCGGCGGGCGGGGGTGACGTACGCGTGGGAGGTGCCCAGTTCGCCCATGACCTCCCGCAGCAGGTCGGCGAACTCGTCGGGCGAGGCGACCCGTTCCACCAGGGGACGGTACTGGTCGAGGACGGCCGCCCAGTCGACCCCGCCCATGTCCGGTTCCCAGAAGTACGCGTGGACGATCCGGCCCGCCTCGTCGAAGGCCTGCCGCCACTCGGCGGCCGGGTCGACCTCGTGCACGATGCGCCGCAGGTCCAGGTAGACGGTCGAGTCGCCGTCGCCGGACTCGTTGGCGGGGACGGCCCGCAGCTCGCCCTCGTCGACGACGACGAGCCGGGAGCCGTCGCCGCTGACGGCGAACCAGTCGAGGTGGTCGACGAGTTCGGTCTTGCGGGCCTTGGTGATGTTGTAGTGCTCCAGCGTGGGCCGGGGCGAGGGGTCGGAGGGGTTGGCGAAGGTCTCGCCCAGCGCGCCCGAGATCGGCCAGCGCAGCCAGACGAGGCCGCCGCCGGCGACCGGGTGCAGGGAGGAGTACTTGGAGGCGGTCACGGGGAAGGGGGTGACCCGCTCGGGAAGGCCCTCGATCTCGACGGTCACGGTGCCGTCGCCGGCGCCCGCCTCGTCGTCGACGGGATCCATGCCGCCGGCGGCGGGCCGTCCGTCGGGAAGGAGAGCGAAGGGGGAGGGGGTCGCGGAGGACAGCGGGACGAGGTAGGGGCGACAGCCCAGCGGGAAGGACAGGTCGCCGGTGTGCACGTCGTACACCGGGTCGAAGCCGCGCCAGGAGAGGAAGGCGAGATAGCGGCCGTCGCGGGTGAAGACCGGACTCTCGTCCTCGAAGCGGCCGTTGGTGACGTCGATGATGGTGGGGGCGCCGGGGCCGGAGATGCGGGCCATCTTGATGGAGCGCAGGGAGCGGCCGATGCCCGGGTGGGACCAGGTCAGCCAGGCCCCGTCGGGGGAGAAGGCGAGGTCGCGGACGGGCCCGTTGAGCGAACGGATCAGCTCCGTCACCCCGCCCGCCCCGGCCTCCACGACCGGCGCGGCGCCCCCGGCCTGCCGTGGCACCTCGGGCGCCTCGGGCTGACGGGAGGCCTCAGGCCCGGCCTGTCCTGGCACCTCGGGCGCCTCGGGCTGACCGGAGGCCTTAGGCCCGGCCTGCCCCGGCGCCTCGGGCTGACCGGAACCCTCGGCCCCGGCCTGCCCCGGCGCCTCGGGCTGACCGGAAGCCTCGGCCCCGGTCTGCCCGGGCACCTCGGCCCCGGTCTGCCCGGGCACCTCCGGCGTCCCAGCCGCCCCTGGCACCCTGGCTTCCCCAGGCTGCCCTTGCGTCTCCGGAGCCCCCAGAGTCCCGGGAGCCTCCGCAGACCCCGGCGTCTCATCCGCCGCCCCCAGCTCTCCCAGCTCTCCCGGCTCTCCCGTCTCCCCATCCCCCGCGAGTTCCTCGGCGAGCTCCTGCGCGAGGTCCTCCGCGGTGTCGATGAGGAGCAGGCGGCCGTCGCTGGAGGCGATGGCGAGGCGTTCGCCCTCGGGGTCGGAGACCATCTCCTCGACCCGGCCCAGTCGGCCGGAGGCGAGCCGGCGCGGGGCGCGGTCGCCGGTGGCCCGGGGCAGGTGGGCGATCTCGATGGCGTCCTCGCCCTCGGCGTCGGTGACGTAGGCGACCTGGTCACCGCTGCCCAGCATCTCGGGCAGCCGGACACGTACGCCGGGCGTGTCGGCGATGGTGCGGGCGGGGCCGTCGCGGTGGGTGAGCCAGTAGAGGCTGCCGCGCACGGAGACGGCGCTGGCCCGCCCGGTCTCGTCGACGGAGAGGGCGTCCACGTGGTGGGCCGCGGGCACCTGGTAGGGGCGGCGGCCGGTGCGCGGACCGCCGAGCCGGACGTCCAGGCGGCGGGGCCGGGAGCCGGCGGTGAGCTCGTCGACGATCCACAGCTCGCCCGCGCACTGGTAGACCACGCGCCGGCCGTCGCTGGAGGCGTTGCGGGCGTAGAACTCGTCGTGGTCGGTGTGGCGGCGCAGGTCGGTGCCGTCGGGCAGGCAGGAGTAGAGGTTGCCGATGCCCTCGTGGTCGGAGAGGAAGGCGATCCGGAGCCCGCCCTCGCCGGCGGGCGCGGCGACGAACATGGGGCTGTCGAGGTGGCCCTCGATGTCGGGGAGCAGCCGTTCGCCGTGCAGCCACAGCCGGCCCATGGCGCCGCCCCGGTAGCGCTTCCAGGAGGCCGGTTCGTGCGGCGGCGTGCCGGTGAGCAGCAGGGTGCGGCGCTGTGCGTCGAGGTCGGCGACGGCGATGTCGTGGACCGGGCCCCAGGGCATCCGGCCGCCGGGGGAGCCGTCGGTGGGCACGGTGTAGGCCCAGGAGAAGTACGAGAAGGGCTGGCCGTGGGAGGAGACGGCGAGGATGTCGGACCGCCCGTCCTCGCAGGGCGGCGACCAGCCGCAGACCCGGGTGTCGGTGGACCCCCAGTAGGTGAGGCGCCGGGACGGGCCGCCGTCGACGGGGGCGAGGTGGATCTCCGGATCGAGGCTGCGCCAGCTCGTGTAGGCGATGTGGCGCCCGTCGGGCGAGAAGCGCGGATGACCGACCCGGGTCCGGTCGGCGGTGATCCGCCAGGCCCGGCCGGGCCGCTCGCCCTCCGGGGCGAGAGGGGAGACCCAGAGGTCGTCCTCGGCCGCGAAGCACAGCAGCTCGTCGTGGAGGTGCGGGAAGCGCAGATACGCGAGGTCGTCACTCACCTCCTCATGCTTTCCGCGCTGAGGGGCCGCGGCAACTCGTACGTACGTCCGGGGGGGCGACGGCGCCGGTTCCGCGTGTGTCCCAGGACACGTACGAAACGGTTTCGTTTCGCTAAGTGCGGGGGTATCGTCATGGTGTACGAAACGAAACCGTTTCGTACGTTGAGGTCGACGGTCGTCGAAGGAGGCAGGGCATGGCCCGCAGCAGGCTCACCCCCGAACGGGAGGCCGAGCTGTACGAAGCCGTGCTCGACCTGCTCCGCGAGGTCGGCTACGACGCCCTCACCATGGACGCCGTCGCCGCCCGCACCCGGTCCAGCAAGGCCACCCTCTACCGCCAGTGGGGGAGCAAGCCCGAACTCGTCGCCAAGGCGCTGCGCCACAACAAGCCGGTCTCGCTCGCCGAGATCGACACCGGCAGCCTGCGGGGCGACTTCCGCGCGATGCTGGAGCGGACCGACGACTGCCAGATGGAGAAGGACTCCGCGCTGATGCGGGGCCTGACCCATGCCGTCCACGACAACCCCGAACTGCTCCAGGCGCTCCGCGAACTGCTCATCGAACCCGAGATGACCGGCCTCGACGAAGTGCTGAACCGAGCCGTCCGTCGGGGCGAGGTCGACGCCGACAACCCGGCGCTGAAGCTCGTGCCCCACATGCTGATCGGAGCGTTCATCGCCCGCCCGCTGATCGAGGACCAGCCGGTGGACACCGCGTTCCTCCACGCCTACGTCGACGCCGTCGTGCTCCCCTCACTCGGCGCCTGACCCGCGACGGGCACCGGCTTCCCCGGCCGGTACGCCCGCCACATCCGTACCCGCACCACCGCACCACCTGACGCTGCGCACCGCTCACGCCGTCGGGCCGGCTCCCCATGCCCTGTCCCACTCAACACCGGGAGTACGCCCCCGTGGCCACGTTCCTCTACAAGCTCGGCCGCTCCGCCTTCCGGCGCCGACGGCTCGTCGCCCTCCTCTGGGTGGCGCTCCTCGCGCTCGCCGGCGTCGGCGCCGCCACCGCGCCCACCGCGACCTCCAGCTCCTTCTCCATACCCGGCACCGAGGCCCAGCGGGCCTTCGACCTGCTCGAACAGCGCTTCCCCGGCGGCAGCGCCGACGGGGCCACCGCCCGCGTGGTCTTCAAGGCCCCGGCCGGCCAGAGCATGAAGGACCCCGCCAACAAGGCCAAGGTCGACAAGACCGTCGCCGAGCTGAAGGACGGCTCGGACCAGATCGCCCAGGTCACCGACCCGTACACGGCGCAGACCATCTCCCGTGACGGTTCGACCGCCTATGTCTCCGTGGCCTACAAGGTCAACGCGATGGAGCTGACCGACGCGACCCGTGACGCGCTCAAGGAGGCCGGGCACCACGCCCAGGGCCAGGGCCTGACGGTCGAGATCGGCGGCGACGCGCTGCAGAGCATGCCGGAGCAAGGCGCGGGCGAGATCATCGGCGTGGTCGTCGCGGGCATCGTGCTCGTGATCACCTTCGGTTCGCTCGTGGCCGCCGGACTGCCGCTGCTCACCGCGATCATCGGCGTCGGCATCGGCATCTCGACGATCACCGCGCTCGCCAGCGTCCTCGACCTCGGCACCACCACCTCCACCCTCGCGATGATGATCGGCCTCGCGGTCGGCATCGACTACGCCCTGTTCATCGTCTCCCGCTACCGCGCGGAGCTCGCCGAGGGCCGCGAGAAGGAGGAGGCCGCCGGCCGCGCCGTCGGCACCGCCGGCTCCGCCGTCGTCTTCGCCGGCCTCACCGTGGTCATCGCGCTCGTCGGCCTGGCCGTCGTCAACATCCCGATGCTCACCAAGATGGGCTTCGCCGCGGCCGGCACGGTCGTGATCGCCGTCCTCATCGCGCTCTCCCTCATCCCCGCGCTGCTCGGCTTCGCCGGGGACAAGGTCGTCGCCCGTAAGCAGCGCAAGGCGGACGCGGGCCGGGGTCAGAGCCAGGGCCAGGGCCAGAGCCCGGACCGGCAGGGCCGGCCCGGTGCCGACGAGGAGAAGCCCAACGCCGGCACCCGCTGGGCCCGCTTCGTCCTTCGCCGCCCGCTGATGGTGCTGCTCGTCGGCGTCCTCGGCCTCGGCGCGATCGCCGTGCCCGCCGCCTCCCTGGAGATGGGCCTGCCCGACGACGGCGTGAAGCCCGTCTCCACCAGCGAGCGGCGCGCCTACGACCTGCTCTCGGACGGCTTCGGCCCGGGCTTCAACGGCCCACTCCTCGTGGTCGTCGACGGCGACAAGGCCGCCGCCGACCGGACCGTGTCGACGATCAAGGGTCTGGAGGGCTGGGCGCACGTCACCCCGCCGACCCCGAACGAGGCCGGCGACACCGCGATGATCACGGTCGTCCCCAAGGACCGCCCGTCGTCCGTGGAGACCGAGGAGCTCGTCCACGACATCCGCGGGGCCACCGGCGACGACGTCCTGGTCACCGGTGCCACCGCGATGAACATCGACTTCTCGCAGAAGATGAACGACGCGCTGCTGCCCTACCTGGCGCTGGTCGTCGGACTCGCCTTCCTGCTCCTGATGGTGGTCTTCCGCTCGGTCCTGGTCCCGCTGAAGGCGGCCCTCGGCTTCCTGCTCTCCGTGGTCGCCGCGCTCGGCGCGGTCGTCGCGGTCTTCCAGTGGGGCTGGCTGGGCAGCCTGTTCGGTGTCGAGCAGACCGGCCCGATCATGTCGATGATGCCGATCTTCATGGTGGGCGTGGTCTTCGGCCTGGCGATGGACTACGAGGTGTTCCTCGTCACGCGGATGCGCGAGGCGTACGTCCACGGGGCCCGGCCCGGCGAGGCGATCGTCACCGGCTTCAAGCACGGCGCACGGGTGGTCACCGCCGCCGCGGTGATCATGATCGCGGTCTTCGCGGGCTTCATCGGCTCCAGCGAGCAGATGGTCAAGATGATCGGCTTCGGTCTGGCCGTCGCCGTCCTCTTCGACGCCTTCGTGGTCCGCATGGCGATCGTCCCGGCGGTGCTGGCGCTCCTCGGCCACAAGGCCTGGTGGCTGCCGAAGTGGCTCGGCCGCGTGCTGCCCAACGTGGACGTCGAGGGCGAGGCCCTGACGACCGCCACCCCCGCGGCCCCGGCCGAGAAGGAGCTGGTCAAGGCCTGAAGGGTGCCTTGGGTGCCGTACGGGCCGAGGGCCGCGCACCGGCCCGGGGCCGTGCGCGCCCAGGTACGCCCTGGCCCGGGGCCGTGCGCGCCCAGGTACGCCCTGGGCCGAGGCCGTAAGAGCCCGAGGCCGTGAGACTCCGGGCCGCCGCTTGAGCGGGCGGCGGGCCCGGACCGCGCCGGACCTGTGGGGACGGGAACCGACGCGGCGCGTACGCCGTCAGCGTGCCGACATCGGCGCGCCGACGGCGTACGTGTGCTTGAGGAAGCGCAGCAGCGCGGTGGTGTCGAACTGGACGACCGCGACGCCGTCGTCCGTGTGGAACTCCACCACCGTCTGGACCCGTCCGCACGGCCACACGCCTATGTCCCCGCGTCGGGCGGGGGCGCGCAGCCCGGTCTCCAGGAGGGTGCGGGGGAAGGACCACTCGATGTCGCCGGGGAAGACGAACCGTACGGTCGCGGGCTGGAAGCCGGGGTCGTAGCGGAGGGCCACCGGCACCGGCCGGTAGAGCGGGGCGTCGCTGATGATCCGGCCCTTGGCGTGGTCCTCGACTCCTTGGTCATCGGCGGCGCGGGGCATCGGTCGGCTCCTCACACTCAGCGGCACTCACAGGCTCGGGTCACTCACAGACTTAGCCATTAGTCCCTAATGTCCCATTCTTTCCGGGCGTACGCTCGGGGGGCGTGCCCTACACCTGACCTCTGAGCGCTCTTGCAAACTATTCGCAGGAGGGCTCATCATTCGGGGCGTGCACGTACCTGACGGATTCATCAACGCTCCCATATCGGCCGCTGCCGGTGTCGTCGCCGTCGGCGCCGTCGCCGTCAGCCTGCGCGGAGCCCGACGCGAGCTCGACGAGAGGACCGCGCCGCTCGCCGGCCTCGTCGCCGCCTTCGTCTTCGCCGTACAGATGCTCAACTTCCCCGTCGCGGCCGGAACAAGCGGGCACCTCCTCGGCGGTGCGCTCGCGGCGATCCTCGTCGGGCCCTACACCGGCGTGCTGTGCATCGCCGTCGTCCTGCTCATGCAGGGCGTCCTCTTCGCCGACGGCGGCCTCACCGCGCTCGGCGTCAACATCACCGTCATGGGCGGCGTCACCGTCCTCGTCGCCTACGCCCTCTTCCGCGGCCTGGTCCTGCTGCTGCCCCGGACCCGCCGCTCGGTGACCGTGGCCTCCTTCGTCGCCGCGCTGGTGTCCGTACCGGCCGCGGCGGCCGCCTTCACCCTGATCTACGCGATCGGCGGCACCACCGACGTACCGCTGCCCAAGGTCCTCACCGCGATGGTCGGCGTCCACGTCCTCATCGGCGTCGGCGAGGCCGTCATCACCATGCTCACCGTCGGCGCGGTGATCGCCGTCCGCCCCGACCTCGTGTACGGCGCCCGCGGCCTGAGCGCCCCGCTGAAGCTGCGCGTGGACGGCGAGCTCGTCGACGCGGCACCCGCCACCTCCGACGCGGCCCCGGCCCGCTCCCCGAAGAAGCTGTGGATCGGCGGTGTCGTCACCGCCCTCGTCCTCGCCGGCTTCGTCTCCTTCTACGCCTCCGCGAGCCCCGACGGCCTGGAGAAGGTCGCCGCCGACAAGGGCATCGACGCCAAGGTCGAGCCCCACGCCGCCGCCGACTCGCCGCTCGCCGACTACGGAGTGAAGGACGTCGACAACGCCCGGCTGTCCGGCGGCCTCGCCGGTGTCATCGGCGTCGGCGCGACCCTGGCCGTGGGCACGGGCGCCTTCTGGGCCGTCCGCCGGCGCCGGCAGCACACCAGCGGCCAGGCGCAGTCGCAGGCCCAGTCGCAGGCACGGGCCCAGGCCTGACGTGGGGGCGGGACACGCGCACAAGCTCTACCGGCGGGCCCACTCGCCGGTCCACGCGCTGCCCCCGCACGCCAAGCTCGCCGCCGTCTTCGCCTTCGTCGTAGTGGTCGTCGCCACGCCCCGCGAGGCGATGTGGGCCTTCGGCCTCTACGCGGTCCTGCTCGGCGTCGTCGCCGCGTGGGCCCGCGTCCCGGCCGGCTTCCTGCTGAAGCGGCTGCTCATCGAGATCCCGTTCGTCGCCTTCGCGGTGCTCATGCCCTTCGTGGTGCCCGGCGAGCAGACGACCGTCCTCGGCGTCCAGCTGAGCGTGCCCGGCCTGTGGGGCGCCTGGAACGTCCTCGCCAAGGGCACCCTCGGCGTCGCCGCCTCCGTCCTGCTCGCCGCCACCACCGAATTGCGCGCCCTGCTCCTCGGCCTGCAGCGGCTCGGGCTGCCGTCGCTGCTCGTCCAGATCGCCTCCTTCATGATCCGTTACGGCGACGTGATCACCGACGAGATGCGGCGCATGTCGATCGCCCGCCGCTCGCGCGGGTTCGAGGCCCGGGGCGTACGGCACTGGGGCGTCCTCGCCAAGACCGCCGGCGCCCTCTTCATCCGCTCGTACGAACGCGGCGAACGGGTGCACCTCGCCATGGTCAGCCGGGGCTACACCGGGTCGATGCCGGTCATCGACGAGGTCGCCGCCAGCCGCGCCGAGTGGACCCGGGCCGCAGCCCTGCCCGGTGCCGCCCTCCTCATCTGCCTCCTGGGATGGACCCTGTGACCGTGGACGCCGCCACCGCCGCCGCTCCCTCGCTCGACGTCCGCGGCCTCGCGTACGCCTACCCCGACGGCCATCAGGCGCTGTTCGGAGTGAACCTGACCGTCGGCCGCGGCGAGCGGGTCGCCCTGCTCGGCCCCAACGGCGCCGGCAAGACCACCCTCGTCCTGCACCTCAACGGCATCCTCACCGGCGGTGCGGGCTCCGTCACCGTCGCCGGGCTGCCCGTCGGCAAGCGGCACATGGCCGAGATCCGGCGCCGGGTCGGCATCGTCTTCCAGGACCCCGACGACCAGCTGTTCATGCCGACGGTCCGCGAGGACGTGGCCTTCGGCCCGGCGGCGGCGGGGCTGCGGGGGCAGGAGCTGGAGGCGGTGGTCATGCGCGCCCTGAACCGGGTCGGCATGGCGGAGTTCGCCGACCGGCCCCCGCACCACCTCTCCTTCGGACAGCGCCGCCGGGTGGCGGTGGCGACCGTCCTCGCGATGGAGCCGGAGATCCTCGTCCTCGACGAGCCCTCCTCCAACCTGGACCCGGCCTCGCGCCGCGAGCTCGCCGACATCCTGCGCTCCCTGGACGTCACCGTCCTCATGGTCACCCACGACCTGCCGTACGCCCTGGAGCTGTGCCCGCGCTCGGTGATCCTCAGCGAGGGCGTGATCGCCGCCGACGGGCGGACCGCCGACGTCCTGGCCGACGATGAGCTCATGGCCCGGCACCGCCTGGAACTGCCGTACGGCTTCGTGCCGAGCTCGGTGGCCTGAGGCGGCGGCCCGCCGGTCGATCGGTCGGGGCCCCGGAATCGGCGCGGTTCGCTCCCCGTTGCACCATGGGGAGTCGGTCGTACGAGAGAAAGAGTGGACCAGGTGGACGTCCGGGGCACGGTGGCGGCGGGATTCGAGCCGGTCAGGGACGCGTTCCTGCGCAACTTCGAGCAGCGCGGCGAGCGGGGCGCGGCGGTCGCGGTGTACCGCGACGGCACGAAGGTCGTCGACCTGTGGGCCGGGACGAGGGACGTCGATGGAGAGGCGCCGTGGGCCGTGGACACCGCCCAGGTCGTCCGCTCGGCCACCAAGGGCGTGACCGCGGCCGTGCCGCTGCTCCTGCACCAGCGCGGCCAGCTGGACCTGGACGCCCCGGTCGCCACGTACTGGCCCGAGTTCAAGGCGGCAGGCAAGGACCGGGTGACGGTGCGGCAGCTGCTCGCCCACCGCGCGGGCGTGCCGGTCCTCGACCGTCCGCTGACCCTCTCCGAGGCGGTCGACCTGGAGACCGCCACCGCCGCCATCGCCGCGCAGGCCCCGGCCTGGGAGCCCGGCACCGCCCACGGCTACCACGCCCACACCTTCAGCTGGCTGCTCTCCGGCCTCGTCCACCGGGTCACCGGCCGCACCATCGGCCGCTGGGTCGCCGAGGAGATCGCCCGCCCGCTCGGCCTCGACCTCTGGATCGGCCTGCCCGCGGACGAGGCCCACCGGGTCGGCCGCCTCGGCCCGGTCGAGGAACGGGAGCCGGCCGACAGCCCGGCGCTGAAGCTCCGCCCCAAGCCGGCCGTCACCGAGGCCTACCGGAACCCGGACTCGCTGACCCGCCGGGCCTTCGAGGTGATCGAGCCCCGCCCCGACGAGAACGGCCCGGCCTACCGCGCCGCCGAACTCCCCGGCTCCGCCGGCGTCGCCACCGCCCGCGCCCTGGCCCGCTTCTACGCGGCCACCCTGGGCCCCGTCGACGACGGCCCCCGCCTCTTCGCCCCGGCGACCCTCACCCTCGCCCGAACCGAGGAGTCCGCGGGCCCCGACCGTGTCCTCGTCGTGGGCACCCGCTTCGCCCTCGGCCACATGCTCCACGGCCCCGCCTCCCCCCTCCTCGGCCCCACCTCCTTCGGCCATCCCGGCCGCGGCGGCTCCCTCGCCCTCGCCGACCCCGACTCCGGCATCGCCTTCGCCTACGTCACCAACGGCATGCGCAAAACCGTCACCGCCGACCCCCGCGCCCAGTCCTTGCTCAAGGCGGTCCGGGCCTCGCTGTGACCGCCCCGGCGGGCGACTCCACCCGCGTCCGGCTCTACGGAGCCCCCTGACCCAGCCGTGCGAAGCCCGCGATCCGGGAGGAGAACGTCAGCTCGCAGCTCTCGGCGAGGGCCGAGCGGATGCCCGCCGTCACGTCGGCGTCCGGGGTGCCGAACACCTCGAAGCGTTCGACGCGGCAGTGCTCCATCACCTCGCGGATGTACGGGTCCGCCAGCCGCCAGTGCGTGCGGACCGCGTCGGAGTCGCGGTAGAGCTGGAAGCTGTGGGCCCGCATCCGTTCCTCGTCCACGAAGGTCTGCACCATCAGCTGGGGGCCGTGCTGTCGGGCGAAGGCCACGGCGCCCTCGATGGCGGCCCGGAAGCCGTCCAGGTGGCCGTCGAGGATGCGCATGGTGTTGCGGAAGAGGAGGATCGCGTCGTCGCCGCCGTCGTGAGTGGTCATGGTCCGACTCTGGATCCTCGACCGAGGTTGAGGTCAAGCGGTCACGCGGTCACGCGCGTGGGTGGGACGGGGCGGGCCGGATGCGAACCGGCGTCCTCCTCCATGCGGTGCAGGCGCGACGACCTCTGCGCTACGCGCCCCGTCCCGGCCGTGATCGTACGCGGGGCGGGCGCCCGGTGACCGGTGGCCGGGGGATCAGCTCGCGTACAGCATCAGTCCGATGCCCACCACCATCAGGCCCGCCGCCGCCACCCGCGGGCCGCCGAAGCGTTCCTTGAAGAAGACCGCCCCGATGGCGGCGCCCACGATGATGGAGGACTCGCGGAGGGCGGCGATCGGGGCGAGCGGGGCCCTGGTCTGGGCCCACAGCACGAGGGCGTAGGCGGCGAAGGAGAGGGCGGCGGCGAGCAGCCCGCGTCCGACGTAGGGGCGGAGTTCCGCGGCCAGGGCCGGGCCCCGGCGGGCGAGCGTGTAGAGCGGCACGACCAGCCCCTGCAGGACCATCAGCCAGGCGACATAGCCGATGGGGGTGCCCGAGGCGCGCACCCCGACGCCGTCGACGACCGTGTACGCGGCGATCGACAGGCCCGTCGCACCCGCCGCCAGCAGGGCGGGCCGGTGCGGCCGGGCGCCCTTGCCGCGGATGCCCCACAGGGCGAGGCCGGTCAGGCCCGCGCTGGCCACCGCGACGCCGGCGAGCTGACCGGCGTCCGGGACCTCGGCCACGAACACCGCCGCCAGCAGCGTCACCACCAGCGGCGCCGTGCCGCGGGCGATCGGATACACCTGGCCGAAGTCGCCGAGCGAGAAGGACCGCATCAGCAGGGCGAAGTACCCGACGTGGAGGATCGCCGAGGCGACCAGACACGGCCAGGCGCCCGCCGCCGGCAGCGGCACGAAACAGGCGGTGACGGCGCCGATCAGCGCGCCGCCGCCGGTTATCAGGGTGAAGGACAGCAGCTGGTCCCTGATGTGCGCGGCGATCGCGTTCCAGCTCGCATGTGTCACGGCGGCCAACAGCACCGCCGCCGTGACCAGCGGCGTCACGCCGTACGCTCGCGGACGTCCACCAGGGTGCCGCCCGCGTGGGCGATCAGCGACGCGGGGTCCAGCGCGAACACGGTGTGCGGGTTCCCGGCCGCCGCCCACACCACCTCGTGGTCGAGCAGCCCCCGGTCGGCGAGCACCCGCGTCCGCGTGAGGTGCCCGAAGGGCGGGACGCCGCCGATCGCGTAGCCGGTGGTCTCCCGTACGGCCCTGACATCGGCACGGGTGACCTTCGCCGCGCCCAGCTCCTCCCGCACCCGCTCCACGTCCACCCGTGAGGCGCCGTCCATCAGGACGAGCACCGGCACCCCGTCCGCCGCGAACACCAGCGACTTCACGATCTCCGACACCTCGCAGCCGATGGCCTCGGCGGCCTGCTGGGCGGTGCGGGTCTCGTCCGGGAAGCGGCGGAGCTCGACATCGAGCTCCAGCTCCTTCAGGGCGGCGGCGAACCGGGGGTGGGCGAGCGACAGAGCGGGGGAGTCAGACGTCGTCATGCCCCCGCACGCTAGCGGTACGTGTACGGGGCACGCGAGCGGATTCCCGGACGGGTCCCGGACCTGCAGGGCTTCCGCATGCCGGTCCTCCTCCCACCGCGCCTGCCCCCACCGCGCCTCCGCCCTACCCCGCCTTCAGCACCTGCGCCACCACCGGCCCCGCCGCGTCCCCACCGTGACCGCCGCCCTCCACGAACGCCGCCGCCGCGAGGTCCTCCGCGAAGCCGGTGAACCACGAGTCGGACACCCGCTGCCCGTCCACCTCCGCCGAACCGGTCTTGGCGCCCTTGTCGCCGCGGACCGAGGCCATCGCGTCCGCGCCCGTCCCGCTGGTCGCCGTGCGCCGCATCATCTCGCGCAGCTGCCGGGCCACCGAGGCCGGCAGCCGGCGCTCGGCCTGCGCGAACTCGCGGTCGTCCACGTCCCTGGAGACCAGATAGGGCTGCCGGAAGACGCCGGACTTCGCCGTCGCGGTGATCGACGCGATGTTCAGCGGGTTCATGGTGACCGTGCCCTGGCCGATGTACTGCTCCGCCGCCGCGCCGCCCGTCGCCTCCGGGACGGAGCCGTCCTCCGACACGATCCCGGTCTTCCAGTCGAGGCCGATGCCGAAGACCTCCCTGGCCTCGCGGGCCAGGCCGGAGTCGTCGCCCTCGGTCTCCTTCACGTCGTCGATCTTCTTGATGAAGGCTGTGTTGCAGGACCGGGAGAAGCTCTCCGCGAAGGTCTTCCCGTTCAGCGAGAAGCCCTTCAGGTTGGTGATGGTCCGGCCGTTGTACATGGCCTCGGCCGGACACTCCGCGACCTGGTCCGCCTTCACCAGGCCCTTCTCCAGGAGCAGCGCCGCCGTCACGATCTTCAGCGTCGAGCCCGGCATCTTCCGGCCCTGGAAAGCCGCGTTGAAGCCGTTCGCCGGGCTGTTCGCCACCGCCCGCACCGCGCCCGTCGACGGCTGGATCGCCACCACGGACGCCGTCCCGTACCGGGCCACCGCCTTCTCGGCCGCCGCCTGCACGTCCGCGTCGATCGTCGTCTCGAGCTTCCCCGTCTCGCCCTTGGCGAGGGTGAGGAGCGTGGTGGCCGGGGTGCCCTCGACACCCGGGTCGACGAAGACCTCGACGCCCGGCTTGCCGCCCGCGGTCGCCCCGTACCGCTCGCGCAGCTGGTCCAGGACCGGCCCGAGCGACGGGTACTTCTCCGCCGTGAGGACCCGGCCCTTGCGGTCGACGGCCTCGATCGCGCCCGTCTTCGCCCCGCCGGTGCGGATGGTGGCGCCCTTGGTGAGCCTGGGGTGCAGCACGGCCGGCTTCCAGTCGACCAGCGGCCGGCCGGTGGTGAGCCCGCGCACCACGGTGAGCTGCGAGGAGTACGTCCACGGCTTGGAGACGCCCTGGTAGGTGACGGTCGCCTTCACCGTGAACGGGACGGTCGCCCCGGTCGCCGTCCCCGCGGTGATCGTCGTGGCCGAGACCTTCGCCTCCTCCCGGAAGCCCGCCAGGGCCGGCCCGGCGTCCACGGGATTGTTGGTGAGCTGGGCGGCCCGGTCGGCCTCCCCGGTGGCCCAGGCGGCCAGGAACTCCTCGGCCGTCCCGGTCACCTCCTCCGAGCTGACCGGTCCCGTCTTCCTCGACTCGGACCCGGCCTTGGTGCCGGTGCCGCCCGTCCCTCCCGTGATCCCGTTCCAGAGGTTGTAGCCCCCGTAACCCACCCCGCTCGCCACGACGACGAAGACTCCTCCGACGACCGCGACCTTGACACCACTGCGCATGGCTGCGCCTCCCTCCCCCGGTGTGGCCTTTCGGCAGCCTAAAGGGCAGGAGTGACAGCCGGGACGGTCGTTACCACGGTCGTTACCGGAAAGCGACCAACCCGTCTGTTTTGTTCGACCGTCGGCGCCTTCGACCCGTCGGCGCCGGGCGCCGCTAAACCCAGGTGTCCAGCCACATCCGGCTGCGCCACGCGTCCATCGGAATCGCCTGTCCGGTATAGATGGGCCAGAAATAGATGAAATTCCAGACGATGAGCAGGACGAGAACACCGGCGCCCACCGCACCGAAAGTCCGGCGCCGCTCCGATGCCCCCGGCGGCCCCACCATCGCCCCGATCATCATCGCCACCGCGAGACACAGGAACGGCACGAACACCACCGCGTAGAAAAGGAAGATGGTGCGTTCCTGGTAGAAGAACCACGGCACCCAGCCGGCCGCGATGCCGCAGGCGATCGCGCCCGCGCGCCAGTCGCGGCGGAAGACCCAGCGCCACAGCACGTACAGGATCGCGAAGCAGGCCGCCCACCACAGCAGCGGCGTGCCGAGGGCCAGCACCTCCTGGGCGCACTTCTCCGGGGCGTCGGCGGGGCAGCCGCGCTCGCCCGGGGAGGGCGACTCGTAGAAGTAGGAGACCGGACGGCCGAGGACGATCCAGCTCCACGGGTTGGACTCGTAGGTGTGCGGCGAGTTCAGGCCGACGTGGAACTTGTAGACCTCGGTCTCGTAGTGCCACAGGCTGCGCAGCCAGTCCGGCAGCCAGCTCCACGCCCCGGCGCCGTGCAGCTTGTCCTGCTCGGCGGCCCAGTTGCGGAAGTAGCCCTTGTCGGTGACGATCCAGCCGGTCCAGGACACCACGTACGTCACGATCGCGACCGGCACCACCGACACGAAGGCCGGGACCAGGTCGCGCCGGGCGACGGCCTGGACCGGGCGGATCGCGCCGGCCGTGCGGCGGGCGCCGAGGTCCCACAGCACCGCCATCACACCGAACGCGGCCATGATGTAGAGCCCGTTCCACTTGGTGCCGGCGGCCAGGCCCAGCATCACGCCCGCGGCGATCCGCCACGGCCGCCAGCCGAGCCCGAGGCGCTCCGCGACCGACGCGTCGGGGCGCAGCACCCCCTCGGCGTCCACCGGCAGCGCCGCCGCGAGCCGCTGCCGCGCCCGGTCCCGGTCGACGACCAGACAGCCGAAGGCGGCCAGCACGAAGAACATCAGCACCTGGTCGAGCAGCGCGGTGCGGCTCATCACGAAGTGCAGCCCGTCGACGGCGAGCAGCACGCCCGCCAGGCAGCCCAGGAACGTGGAGCGGAACAGCCGCCGCCCGATCCGGCACAGCATCAGCACCGAAAGGGTGCCGAGCAGCGCCACCATGAAGCGCCAGCCGAGCGGCTCGAAGCCGATGAGCTTCTCGCCGATGCCGATGACCCACTTGCCGACCGGCGGATGGACCACATAGCCCGGGTCGGTCGGCACCACCACCGCGCCCGGGTCCACCAGGATCGTTTTGTCGACGTCCTTCGGCCACGCGCCCTCGTAGCCCTGGTTGATCAGGGCCCAGGCGTCCTTCGCGTAATACGTCTCGTCGAATATCACCGCGTGCGGCCGGTCCAGCTTCCAGAACCGCAGCACGCCCGCCACCAGGGCGACGAGCAGCGGCCCGCCCCAGGCGGCGTACCGCCACACCCGCTCGGCGGCCTTCGGCGGGATCCCGAGCAGGGACCACAGCCGCGGCGAGGGCCGGGTGTACGGCGGCACGAGCCGCTCCCGGAGGCCGATGGACAGGGAGCCCGAGCCGGCCGGCCGGTAGCCGTGGCGCCGCAGCCGCCGCTGCCAGGCGGTGGGCTCTGCCACGGTCGGTGCCACGGGGTCCATGGGGTGCTGACCCTCCAGGGCCTCGGGTGCGGTACTGGTCACCGCGCCATCGTAGGGAACGCGCCTGTGCGCGTCGCCTGTCCGGGCTGGGAGGATGGTCCGTGTGACAGGAACGCTGGTACTCGCAGGGACCCCCATCGGTGACATCGCGGACGCACCGCCACGGCTCGCCACCGAACTGGAGAACGCGGACATCGTGGCCGCGGAGGACACCCGCAGGCTGCGCGGACTGACCCGCGCGCTCGGGGTGCACACCAAGGGACGGGTGGTGTCCTACTTCGAGGGCAACGAGTCCGCCCGTACGCCCGAGCTGGTCGAGGCGCTCGCGGGCGGGGCGCGGGTGCTGCTCGTCACCGACGCCGGCATGCCGTCCGTCTCCGACCCGGGCTATCGGCTGGTCGCCGCCGCCGTCGAGCAGGACATCAAGGTCACCGTGGTGCCCGGCCCGTCGGCCGTGCTCACCGCGCTCGCCCTGTCCGGGCTTCCGGTGGACCGCTTCTGCTTCGAGGGCTTCCTGCCGAGGAAGGCGGGCGAGCGGCTCGGCCGGCTCCGCGAGGTCGCCGAGGAGCGGCGCACCCTCGTCTACTTCGAGGCGCCGCACCGCCTCGACGACACGCTCGCCGCGATGGCCGAGGTGTTCGGCGAGGGGCGCCGGGCGGCCGTCTGCCGTGAGCTGACCAAGACGTACGAGGAGGTCAGGCGCGGCCCGCTCGGCGAGCTCGTGGAGTGGGCGAAGGAGGGCGTACGCGGCGAGATCACCGTGGTCGTCGAGGGCGCCCCGGAGACCGGGCCCGCCGAGCTCGACGCCGAGGAGCTGGTGCGCAGGGTGCGGGTGCGAGAGGAGGCGGGGGAGCGGCGCAAGGAGGCCATCGCGGCGGTCGCCGCCGAGGCCGGGCTTCCCAAGCGGGAGGTGTTCGACGCGGTGGTCGCGGCGAAGAACGCGGCCGCGGCCGGCTCTGGAAAGGCCCCGGAAACGGTAAAGGATTAATCTGAAAGGCAAAGCGGAACCCGGCGGCGGGCCCGCTCGAAGGCCTTTTGGGCAAGGAAGTGCCAAAGACCGTCCATGCTTGTTCCGGCGCTGATGCGCTCCGGCCCGAAAAGGCGTCCACTGGTTCAGTGGAGAGGAGCTGGAATGAGTGAGATCACCGGCACCGGAACGCCCGTCGCGCACGAGGCGTACGCCTTCGCCTGCATGCGGTGCGGCTACGGCTGGGAGCAGGCGTACGGCATCGAGCACCACGTGGACGCGCGCGGGCACGAGTACGTCGTCTACAAGGCCGACGGAGCGCGGGTCCCGTCCCCGCTGTCCCGGCCGACCTGCATGAACTGCGGCAGCCATGTCGTACGGATCATGCGGGCGGGCCAGGTGTCCTCGGTGCTCGACCTGATGGCCGCGGCCGAGCGCCACAGCCACGGGGCCAGGCCGACGAGGCCCGTGTCGATCGCCGGCCCCATCGGCCAGGAGCTGACGCAGGACGCTCCCGCGGGTTCCGCCGACACCGCCGAGACCGCCGGCACCGCCGGGACGGCCGACACCGCGGGTTCCGCAGGCACGTCGGGCCGCGCGGCTGCCACGGGCGCCACCCTCGCCGACGAGGACCGGCCGCCCGTACCCCACCACTGGCACCTCTCCGACCTGCTGCACCCGTTCCGCTCCCGGCGGTGACGCCCGCGGCGCGGTGACGCTTCGCGGCCGAGCTCATGGCCCTCGTACGATCGGGGCCATGAGTGCCAAGGACGCCCCGCCGCCGCTGCCCGAGCCCCTGCTGGTCCCCGTCGCGGACTCGCACACCCATCTCGACATGCAGTCCGGCACCGTCGAGGAGGCCCTCACCAAGGCCGCCGCCGTCGGTGTGACGACGGTCGTCCAGGTGGGCTGCGACATCAAGGGCTCGCAGTGGGCGGCGGAGACCGCCGCGCAGTACGAACACGTGCACGCGGCGGTCGCCCTGCACCCCAACGAGGCTCCCCGGATCGTGCTCGGCGACCCGGACGGCTGGTCGCGCCAGGGCGCCCGCGAGGCGGGCGGCGACGCGGCGCTCGACGACGCCCTCGCCGAGATCGACCGTCTCGCCGCCCTGCCGCACGTGCGGGGCGTCGGCGAGACCGGACTCGACTACTTCCGTACGGGCCCCGAGGGCATGGCCGCGCAGGAGCGTTCCTTCCGCGCCCACATCGAGATCGCCAAGCGCCACGGCAAGGCCCTGGTCATCCATGACCGGGAGGCCCACGCCGACGTGCTGCGCGTCCTCGACGAGGAGGGCGCGCCCGAGCGGACGATCTTCCACTGCTACTCCGGCGACGCCGAGATGGCCGAGATCTGCGCCGCGAAGGGCTACTACATGTCCTTCGCCGGCAACGTCACCTTCAAGAACGCCCAGCCGCTGCGCGACGCCCTCGCCGTCGCCCCGCTGGAGCTCGTCCTCGTCGAGACCGACGCCCCCTTCCTCACCCCCGCCCCCTACCGGGGCCGCCCGGGCGCCCCGTACCTCATCCCGGTCACCGTCCGGGCCATGGCCGAGGTCCGCGGGATCACGGAGGAGGAGCTCGCCGAGGCCATCGGCACGAACACCGCCCGCGCCTTCGACTACTGAGCGACTGCTGAGCCCGGCGCGCCGGCACGGCACGGATCACCGATCCATAACGGTTACGTGTCGTAGTCGGGTCGTCGTGCAGAGTGACCGGAGATGCCGCTAGGGTCCCGGCCTCGTGAGCACCCCCCAGGCCGGTCATCGCGCCGGCGCCCGACGGGCCGCCCGGCGGCGCAAGGCGAACCCGCCCGCCGGGGAGGGTCTGCGGCGGATCCTCCCGCAGGCCCTCGTCGTCGCCTTCCTCGCCGGCGGCACCACCGCCTTCGTCGCCGACGACAAGGCCGTCCGGCTGTCGGTCGACGGCGTCCCGCGCACCCTGCACACCTTCGCCGACGACGTCGACGAGCTCCTCGCCGACGAGGGCCTCGCGGTCGGCGAGCACGACATCGTCGCCCCCGGCTCCGGCGCCGCCCTCGCCAGCGGCGACGAGGTCGTCGTCCGCTACGGCCGTCCCGTCGCCCTCACCCTCGACGGCCGGCGCCGCCAGGTGTGGACCACCGCCCGCACCGTCGACGGCGCCCTGCGCCAGCTCGGAGTGCGGGCAGAGGGCGCCTACCTGTCCGTCTCCCGCTCCGCGCCCATCTCCCGCCGCGGCCTGGTCCTCGACGTCCGCACCGAGCGGGCCGTCACCTTCCTGGCCGACGGCCGCGAGCGGACCGTCCGCACCAACGCGGCCACCGTCCGCGAAGCCGTCGAGGCGGCCGGGATCACCCTCGCGCACCAGGACACCACCTCCGTGCCGCTCGGCTCGTTCCCGCGCGACGGCCAGACCATCACGGTCCTGCGGATCACCGGCACCCGAGAGGTCCGCGACGAGCCCGTCCCCTTCCCCGTCGAGCGGACCCGCGACCCGGAGCTGTTCGCCGGCACCGAGGTCGTCGACCAGCAGGGCGTGCCGGGCATCCGCCGGGTCACGTACACCCTGCGGACCGTCAACGGCGTCCGGCAGAAGCCGCGCCGGACCGGCGAGGAGACCGTCCGCGAACCCGTCGCCCAGAAGGTCCGGGTCGGCACCCGCCCGCTGCCCAGCTCCGTCGCCGGGGCCGACGGCCTGAACTGGGGCGCGCTCGCCGCCTGCGAGTCCGGCGGCCGCCCGAACGCCGTCGACCCCTCCGGCACCTACGGCGGCCTCTACCAGTTCGACCCCGGCACCTGGCGCTCCCTCGGCGGCAGCGGCGTCGCCCAGGACGCGCCGGCCGCGGAACAGACCTACCGCGCCAAGAAGCTCTACGTGCAGCGGGGCGCGAGCCCGTGGCCCCACTGCGGCCGCCGGCTGTACCGGTGACGCGGGCGAGGCGAGTGAGGCGGGCGGAGCGGCCCGGGCCCGTGAGCAGGGGGAGGCGGCGGACGCGGCCCGGAAACCGGTGCGGCCCGGACCGACGGCCGGACCGGGGAGGCGTCGCCTGCCGGCCGGACCCGTCGGGCCGGGCACGCGGGACCGTCCGGCGACGCGTAGGTCGGCCCCACCGGTGACCCGTAGGCTGTACCGGTGAGCACCACCACCGGCCCCGACAGCCCCGACGCCCTCCTCGGCCCCGCCGACATCCGTGAGCTGGCCGCCGCCCTCGGCGTCCGTCCCACGAAGCAGAAGGGCCAGAACTTCGTCATCGACGCCAACACCGTGCGGCGGATCGTCCGCACGGCCGAGGTGCGCCCCGACGACGTGGTCGTGGAGGTGGGCCCCGGGCTCGGCTCCCTGACCCTCGCGCTCCTGGAGGCCGCGGACCGGGTCACGGCCGTCGAGATCGACGACGTCCTCGCGGCCGCCCTGCCGGCGACGATCGCCGCGCGCATGCCGCGGAAGAAGGACCGCTTCGCGCTGATCCACTCCGACGCCATGCACGTCCAGGAGCTCCCGGGTCCGGCGCCGACGGCCCTGGTGGCCAACCTGCCGTACAACGTCGCCGTGCCGGTCCTGCTGCACATGCTGGAGCGCTTCCCGAGCATCGAGCGGACCCTCGTCATGGTCCAGGCCGAGGTGGCCGACCGGCTCGCCGCCCGGCCGGGCAACAAGGTGTACGGCGTGCCGTCGGTGAAGGCCAACTGGTACGCGGAGGTCAAGCGGGCCGGCGCCATCGGCCGGAACGTGTTCTGGCCCGCGCCCAACGTCGACTCCGGTCTCGTCTCCCTGGTGCGCCGCACCGAGCCGATCGCCACGACCGCCTCCAGGACCGAGGTCTTCGCCGTCGTCGACGCGGCCTTCGCGCAGCGCCGCAAGACCCTGCGCGCAGCCCTCGCGGGCTGGGCGGGCTCGCCCGCCGCCGCCGAGACGGCCCTGGTCGCGGCCGGGATCTCACCGCAGGCGCGCGGAGAGGCGCTCACCGTCGAGGAGTTCGCCCGGATCGCGGAGAACAAGCCGGGGACGGAGTCCCGGGACAAGCCGGAGGAGAAGCAGCCGTGAGCGTGACCGTCCGCGTCCCCGCCAAGGTCAACGTGCAGCTCGCCGTGGGCGCCGCCCGCCCCGACGGCTTCCACGACCTGGCCAACGTCTTCCTCGCCGTGTCGCTGTACGACGAGGTCACCGCCACCCCCGCCGAGACGCTGACGGTCACCTGCGAGGGGCCCGACGCGGACAAGGTGCCGCTCGACCGGACCAACCTGGCCGCGCGGGCCGCCGAACTGCTCGCCGCCCGCCACGGCATCGCCCCCGACGTCCACCTGCACATCGCCAAGGACATCCCGGTCGCCGGCGGCATGGCCGGCGGCAGCGCCGACGGCGCGGGCGCCCTGCTCGCCTGCGACGCGCTGTGGGGCCTGAACTCGTCGCGCGCCGAACTCCTGGAGATCTGCGCCGAACTCGGCAGCGACGTGCCGTTCAGCCTGGTCGGCGGCGCCGCCCTCGGTGTCGGGCGCGGCGAGCGGCTGACCGGCCTGCCGGTCGGCGGCGCCTTCCACTGGGTGTTCGCGGTCGCCGACGGCGGTCTGTCCACGCCCGCGGTGTACGGCGAGTTCGACCGGCTGACCGCCGGCGCCGAGGTGCCCGATCCGGTCGCCTCCCCGGCCCTGCTCGACGCCCTGCGCACCGGCGACGTCACCGCCCTCGCGGGCGCCCTCGCCAACGACCTCCAGCCCGCCGCCGTGTCCCTGCGACCGTCCCTGGCCGCGACCCTGTCGGCCGGTACGGACGCGGGCGCGCTGGCCTCGCTGGTCTCCGGCTCGGGGCCGACGACCGCGTTCCTGGTGAAGGACGCGGAGGCCGCCGAGACGGTCGCCGCGGCCCTGATCGCCTCCGGCACCTGCCGGACGGCCCGCGTGGCGACCTCCCCGGCGGCCGGGGCCACCGTGCTGGGCTAGCCGCGGGCTACTTCTTCTTCAGCTTGGCCACGAGCAGGTTGGGGTCGGGGGTGGGGTTCTCCGGGTCGAGGAAGGCCCCGCTGGTCACGTAGACGGCCTTGCCGCCCACCGCCACGGCGGTCGGGTTGTCGAGCCCGTCGGCCGCGGTGAGCACGGTCTTGTGGGTGCCGTCCGGTCGTACGAGCTCCAGCCTGTTGCTCTCGATCAGCGCGGCGAGGACCGTGTCGTCGTGCCCGGTGAAGGCGAAGTCGTCGATGAAGTCGAGACCGGTCGCCCGGGTCTCGATCGGTCCGGCCGACTCGTCCGGCTTCACCGGGATGCGCAGCAGGGTGCCCTGTGCGGTGTTGGACACCCAGACGGCACCGTCGTGGACCTTGAGGCCGTTGGCCCCGAAGGGGAGCGCCTCGGTCGCTTCGAGCGCGGGGCCGGTCGCCCAGGCGGTGGGGGTGCCGCCGGTCACCGGGAGGCTCCACACCGTGCCGAGGGCCGAGTCGGCGGTGTAGAGGGTGCCGCACTCCTCGTCGAAGGCCAGGCCGTTGGGCATGGCGCCCACGGGGAAGAACCCGATCTGCTGCGGTGTGCCGCCGCCGGGCGGGATCCGCCAGATGCCCGTCTCCTCCCTGCCGGTGGCGTAGGTGACGTACAGGTTGCCGTCGAGGGCTCGGGCGATGCCGAGGACCACGGCGGCGCCGACGCTCGGTGTCTGCGGGTTCTCCACCTCGGGCAGCTCCGCCAGGGGCGTCACCTCGCCGTTCTTGTCGACGCGGACGACCTGCCGGGCGAAGGACCAGGTGATGTTCGCGGAGCCGTCCGGTTCGAGGGCGATGTTCTCCGGGGTCTGGCCCAGCGACAGGTCGAAGTGGGCCACGATCCGCGGGTCGGTGACGGTCAGGTCGCCGGCGGCGGCGGGACCGGCGGCGAGCAGCGTGAGGGCGGTGGCGGCCGCGACGGCGGTGGCCAGGCGCGGGAGGCGGGGCAGGGGTCCGGCGGTCGGCGTTCCGGTCATGGGTCTCTCCTCGGGGGTGGGGGACATGAGAGGAACATGACGGGACGCCGGTCGGCGGGGGCGGCAGCCGGGGCCGGGGGTTCGCCCGCGTGGCCGAGGACTTGGGCCCGGTTGGCACGTACTCATGCGCCGGTTGAGTAGCCGCGCCCTGACGCCCGGCCGGGGCCCCGCGCGACCGTACGGGCATGGGAACCAGCAGCCGTGTCGGCGCACGGGAACTCGCCGAGGCCACCCCCGCCACCCGCGACCGCTATGTCGACCTGCTCCGGGTCGCCTCGCTCGCGGTCGTCGTCCTCGGCCACTGGCTGATGGCCGCGGTCACCGCCGACGGGCGGGTCGGCAACTTGCTCGCCGTCGTCCCCGGCCTGCACATCCTGACCTGGGCCCTCCAGGTCATGCCGGTCTTCTTCTTCGTCGGCGGCTTCTCGCACGCCCTCGCCCACCGCTCACGGCCCGGCTACGCGGACTTCCTGCGGGCCCGACTGCGGCGGCTGCTGCGCCCCACGATGGTCTTCATCGGGGTGTGGGGCGCGCTGGCGCTCGCCGTCCAGCTGCTCGGCGCGGACGGCGGCCTGACCGGGGTCGCGCTGCGGCTCGTCACCCAGCCGCTGTGGTTCATCGGCATCTATCTCGCCATGGTCGCTTTCACCCCGCCGCTCCTGAGGCTCCACGGGCGCTACGGCTGGGGCGCCTTCGCGGCGCTGGTCGCGGGCGCGGGCCTGGTGGACCTGCTGCGGTTCGCGGCCGGGGTGCCGTACGTCGAGTTCCTGAACTTCGCCTTCGTCTGGCTGGCCGTCCACCAGCTCGGCTTCCTGCGCGCCGACGGCATGATCCGCCGCCCGGCCGTCCTCGCCGCGGCGGGCCTCGCGGGCGCGGGCCTGCTGGTCGCCCTCGGACCGTATCCCCTGTCCATGGTCGGCATGCCGGGCGAGAAGGTCTCCAACATGGCCCCGCCGACGCTCGCCCTGCTCTGCCACGGCCTGTGGCTGGTCGGCGCGGTCGAACTCCTCAAGGGCCCCGGCGCCCGCCTCACCGCCCGCGCCCGGGTCTGGCGCGGGGTCGTCGCCGCCAACGGGATCGCCATGACCGCGTTCCTCTGGCACCTGACGGCGATGCTCGGCGTGTACGGGGCGCTGCTCGCCCTCGGCGTCCGGCTGCCCGAGCCGGCGACGGCCGCGTGGTGGGCCCAGCTCCCGCCGCGGCTCGCCGCCGCGGCCGTCCTCACCGCCCTGCTCGTCGCCGCCTTCCGCCGCTTCGAGGCCCCGGTGGCCACCCGCCCGTCCGACGGCCCGGGCGCACCGGCCGCCCTGGGCATCACCCTGGCCCTGCTGGGCGTCCTCGGCCTGTCGATGACCGGCTTCGGCGGCCTCCTGGAGGGCCACACCGCCACCCTGATCGCCGTCCGGGTGACGGCCCCGGTCGCGGTGGCGATGACGGTGGCGGGGTGGCTGCTCGTGGAGGGGGCTCATCACAAAGAGTGATGAAACGCCGGTCGGGGCCGTCGACGTACCCTTGGACGTCGATCGCATGCCCCGTCACAGGAGTGAAATGGCCGTCAATCTGGTCAATGTCGAGTCCGTCAGCAAGGTGTACGGCACCCGTGCGCTGCTCGACGGGGTGTCCCTCGGCGTCTCCGAGGGGGACCGGATCGGTGTGGTCGGCCGCAACGGTGACGGCAAGACCACCCTCATCCGGATGCTGGCCAAGCTGGAGGAGGCCGACACCGGGCGGGTCACGCACAGTGGCGGGCTGCGGCTCGGGGTGCTCACGCAGCACGACTCGCTCGACCCCGAGGCGACCATCCGGCACGAGGTCATCGGCGTCATGGCCGACCACGAGTGGGCGGGCAGCGCCAAGATCCGGGACGTGCTCACCGGGCTCTTCGGCGGGCTCGACCTGCCCGGCTTCGACAAGGGCCTCGACACGGTCATCGGGCCGCTGTCCGGCGGCGAGCGGCGGCGCATCGCGCTCGCCAAGCTGCTCATCGAGGAGCAGGACCTGATCGTCCTCGACGAGCCCACCAACCACCTCGACGTCGAGGGCATCGCCTGGCTCGCCCGGCACCTGCAGAACCGGCGCTCCGCGCTCGTCTGCGTCACCCACGACCGCTGGTTCCTCGACCAGGTCTGCACCCGCATGTGGGACGTGCAGCGCGGTGACGTCTACGAGTACGAGGGCGGCTACTCCGACTACGTCTTCGCCCGCGCCGAGCGCGAGCGCATCGCCGCCACCGAGGAGGTCAAGCGGCAGAACCTGGTGCGCAAGGAGCTCGCCTGGCTGCGCCGCGGCGCCCCCGCCCGTACCTCCAAGCCCCGCTTCCGCATCGAGGCCGCCAACGCGCTCATCGCGGACGTGCCCGCGCCCCGCGACGCCAGCGAGCTGATGAAGTTCGCCAACGCCCGGCTCGGCAAGACGGTGTTCGACCTGGAGGACGTCACCGTCACCGCCGGTCCGAAGACGCTGCTCCAGCACCTCACCTGGCAGCTCGGCCCCGGCGACCGCGTCGGCCTGGTCGGCGTCAACGGCGCCGGCAAGACCTCGCTGCTGCGGGCCCTCGCCGACGCCGCCCGCACCGACGGCGAGGCGCAGCCGGCCGCGGGCCGGATCACCGTCGGCAAGACCGTGCGGCTCGCCTACCTCTCCCAGGACGTCACCGAGCTCCCCGCCGAACTGCGCGTCCTGGAGGCCGTGCAGCAGATCCGCGACCGGGTCGACCTCGGCAAGGGCCGGGAGATGACCGCCGGTCAGCTGTGCGAGCAGTTCGGCTTCGGCAAGGAGAAGCAGTGGACGCCGGTCGGTGACCTGTCCGGCGGCGAGCGGCGCCGGCTGCAGCTGCTGCGCCTGCTCATGGACGAGCCGAACGTGCTCTTCCTCGACGAGCCGACCAACGACCTCGACATCGAGACCCTGACCCAGCTGGAGGACCTGCTCGACGGCTGGCCCGGCTCGATGGTCGTCATCTCCCACGACCGCTTCTTCCTGGAGCGCACCACCGACCGCACCTTCGCGCTGCTCGGCGACCGGACGCTGCGGATGCTGCCGCGCGGTATCGACGAGTACCTGGAGCGGCGCCAGAAGATGATCGAGGCCGCCGTGCCCGCGCCGGCCGCCGCCCCGGCCAAGGACAAGCCGGGCCTGTCCGCCGCCGACGCGCGCGCGGCGAAGAAGGAACTGCAGAAGGTCGAGCGGCAGCTGGACAAGATCTCCGACAAGGAGTCGAAGCTGCACGCCCAGATCGCCGAAAACGCCACGGACTTCGAGAAGGTGGCCAAACTGGACGCGGAGCTCCGGGAACTCGCAGGTGAACGCGAGGAGTTGGAGATGCGCTGGCTCGAACTGGCCGAGGACGCGTAGAGAAGTCGTAGAGGCCGAGTAACGACGGCATCACGGGCCGGTCCTCCCTTGGGAACAAGGGACGGACCGGTCGCTTTTGCGCCATCCCCCGAGTGGTAGAAAGAAAACCCGCTCACATCAAGGGGGAAGCGCTGATGACCCAGCCGCCCAGCAACCAGCCGCCGGTGCCGGGGGGCTTCGGCGCTCCGGACCCGAACCAGAACCCGGGCCAGAACGTTCCGCCGGTCCCGCCGGTGCCTCCGCAGGCACCGCCGGCGCCGCCCGTACCGCCACAGGGCGCCCCGCAGACGCCGCCGCCCGCCCAGCCCGGCCCGTACGGCTATCCGCAGCAGGCGCCGCAGCAGCCGGGCCCGTACGGCTACCCGCAGCAGGCCCCGCAGCAGCCGGGCCCGTACCAGCAGCCGGGCCCCTACGGGCAGCAGCCCGGCCCGTACGGCCAGCAGCCGAACCCGTACGGCGGCTACCCCACCGCCCCGATGCAGGCCGCGCCCGCCGGTGGCGGCAAGAACCCCTTCCAGGGCAAGCCCGGCCTCATCGTCGCCGCGGCCGCGGCCGCGCTGCTCGTCATCGGCGGTGTCTCCTGGCTGGCGTTCGGCAGCGGAGACGAGAAGGAGCCGGTCGCCAGTCCGACCACCTCCTCGTCCACCCTGCCGAAGCCGACCGAGTCCGTCGACAAGGGAGACGGCAGCGGTGACGGCGACAAGGGGCAGGGCGGCCTGAACGACGGCCGCAAGGACGGCGAGGCCAAGGTCGACTGGCTGCTCAAGAACAGCGTCGACCTGCCCAAGAACGGCGCCGACGTCTACGGCCCGTGGATCGTCGGCGACACCGTCGTCAAGGCCATGTACAAGGGCATCGACGGCTACAGCCTCGCCGACGGCTCCCCCAAGTGGCACATCGACGTGCCCTTCGAGCTGTGCGCCGCCCCGCCGGAGCCGTCCGCCACCGGCGTCATGGTCTTCGGCTACAAGGACAGCGCCGGCGACCGCGCCAAGTGCCTCCAGATGCAGCAGGTCGACCTGAAGACCGGCAAGAAGGGCTGGACGAAGGCGATCCCCAAGCCGACCGGCCTCTTCGCCTTCTCCGACAACACCCTCACCATCAGCGGCAACACGGTCACCGCGTCCGGCTCCAGCTCCGCCTACGGCTTCTCCCTCGCCGACGGCAGGCAGCTGTTCACCGGCCCGACCACCGGCTGCAAGCCGTACGCCTACGCCGGCGGCAGCAAGCTGATCGCCGCCTCCAAGTGCCCCTCCGGCGACGTGAACAAGGAGTCGCACGCGGTCAGCGAGGTCGACCCCAACACCGGCAAGCCGAAGTGGTCCTTCAAGCTGCAGATCGGCTGGGAGGTCGACAAGGTCTACTCCGTCGACCCGCTGGTCGTCTCCGCCACGCAGCGCGAGGAGAAGAAGTGGGCGATCTTCTCGCTCACGCCCGACGGCAAGGAGCGCTCGCAGATCCAGGGCGGCAACGACAAGTTCGCCCCGAAGTGCGGCGGCAGCTTCGTCATCTTCGGCAAGAACCTCCAGGGCTGCACCGGAGTCGCCGCCGACGCCAACACCTTCTACATGGCGACCGAGACCTCCTACGGCACCCCCAACGAGGTCGTCGCCTTCGACCTCAACACGGGCAAGGCCAAGTGGCGCTCCAAGGCGCCCGGTGAGCAGCAGATGACGCCGCTGCGCATGGAGGGCTCCGAGGTGCTGCTGTACGTCGAGCCGCGCTACGACGCGGGCGGCCAGGTCGCGACCCTCGCCCCGACGGGCGGCGCGCCCAAGGTGCTGCTCCAGCACCAGGCGGCACTCTCCTCGCTCGAGAGCTCCTTCTACAGTGCCGGCTACGCCTACTCCGACGGCACGTTCGTGATCGCGGCCGGCCGGGTCTCCGCCTCCAACGACAAGGCGGAGATGGAGACCAAGACGATGATGGCGTACGGCAAGTGACGCCCCGCCCGTCCCGTCCGCTCCCCGACTTCTCCGAGGTACCCACGCCATGACCCAGCCGCCGCCACCGCCGAACCAGCCCCCGGGGCCTCCCCCCGGCGGGTTCGGCGCACCGCAGGACCCCACGCCGGGAGGGTTCGGCGCGCCGACGCCCCCGCCGCAGCCGCCGGCGCAGCCGTACGGCTACCCGCAGCCGGGCCAGCCGCCCGCGCAGCCGCCGGCCCAGCCGTACGGCTACCCGCAGCAGCCCACACAGCCGATGCAGCCCATGCAGCAGCCGCCGTACGGCTACCCGACGCAGCCGCCGGCCCCGCCCGGGCCGTACGCGCCGCAGTACCAGCAGGCGCCTCCGCCGGCCCCCGGCGGCGGCAAGAAGCTGTCGGCGCAGCTGCAGATCGTCATCGCGGCGGTCGTGGCCGTCGCGCTGCTCATCGGCGGCGGCCTCTGGTACGCGAACTCCGGCGGCGGTGACGAGGGCACCGAGGCCAAGGGCAGCTCCGGCGCCGCCACCGGCGGCAAGGACGGCGGGGCCAACGGCCTCGGCGGGGGCGGCAAGGAGAAGGTCCCGGCGAACACGAAGTCCAGGATGGCCTTCCAGTTGCCGACGCCGGTCGTCCCGGACGTCACCGACGTCTCCGGCTCCTGGGTCACCGACAAGGCCTTCGTGAAGGCCGGCCTCAACTCCGTCGTCGGCTACGACCTGGACAAGGGCACGGTCCTGTGGACCCTGCCGCTGACCGGCCAGGTCTGCGGCGCCTCGCGCCACATGACCGCCGACCACAAGGTGCCGATCCTCTTCGAGGCGACCAAGCGGGTCCCGCCGCGCTACTACCAGCCGTGCACCGAGGTCGGGCTGCTCGACCTCACCACCGGCAAGCTGGTGTGGTCGACCTCCCTCACCGGCGCCACGGCCGGCGACAAGAAGATCGCCTTCGGCGAGGTCACGCTGCACGGGCAGACCGTGGCGGCCGGCGGCATGGACGGCGGCGCCGCCTTCGACCTGGCCAACGGAAACCCGCGCTGGAAGCCGCAGGTCGACGCGGGCGACTGCGAGGACCTGGGCTACGGCGGTGGCGACGGCGGCCTCGTCGCGGTCCGCAAGTGCGGCTCGTACGACGACCCGACGATCACCATCCAGAACCTCAACCCGATGACCGGTGCGCCGATCTCGCAGTACAAGATGCCCCCGGGCGTCGACTACGCGTCGGTCGTCTCCACCAAGCCGCTGGTCGTCGCGGCCGATGTCGCCGACGCCGCCGGAGACGGCAGCGCCGTCTCGGACTTCTTCTCGATCGACGAGAAGACCGGCAAGCTCAAGGCGAAGATCACGGCGGACTCGACCCGTTACGCGGCCCGCTGCCGCACCACCAAGGTCGAGGCCTGCACGGGCGCCCTCGTCGGCAACGGCCGGCTGTACCTGCCGACCGAGGAGCACGACGGGACCACCGGCGAGTACGGCGACGAGACCAACGAGATCGTCGCCTTCGACCTGGCCAACGGCAACCCGGTGCCCGAGAAGACGGACGCCGGCGACGGCTGGAACCTGGTCCCGCTGCGCATGGACGGCGGCAACATCATCGCCTACAAGGCGCCGCCCTACGACAAGGGCGGGCAGGTCGTCTCCATCGACGGCGGCACGATGAAGTCGACGCTGCTGCTGGAGAACCCGTCGGACAAGCCGAACCGGGACGCGGAGACCAGCTTCAGCCTGTCCGGTGCCGAGTACCGGTACGCCAACGGACGGCTGTTCATCTCCGAGATGCTGCTGAGCAAGAGCAGGACCGAGACCTCCTCGACGTTCAAGAGGTACCTGGTCGTCGCCTTCTCGACCGCCGGCTGACCCGCCCGTCGCACCACCTCCCTGTGGGGCCCCTCCGTCACGGAGGGGCCCCACGTGCGATTGGTCCCCCGTGCGATTGGGGCAAAGCGGGGCGGGGGAGTGTGTAGCTTGCCGGGCAGGGTGGCCGGGGGCAGGCCGGCCCGGAGACGGGGGAGGACCGATGGGCGTTCGGCTCGTGGTGGTCGACGATCACCGACTGCACGCGGAGGCACTGGCCTCGGCGCTGAAGCTGCGGGGGCACCGGGTGCTCGCCGCGGCGGCGCCGGTGGCGGGCGCCGCGGAGCTGGTGGTCGCCCGCGCGCCGGAGGTCTGTCTCCTCGGGACGTCGACGCCGGCCGAGCCGGGCACCTTCGACCCCGTCGTACGGATCAAGAGGGAGCGGCCGCAGGTGGCGGTGGTGGTGCTCGGCCCGGTGCCCTCGCCGCGCGGGATCGCCGCGGCCTTCGCCGCCGGGGCCTCGGGGTACGTCCGGCACGACGAGCGGATCGAGGGCGTCGAGCGGGCCCTGATGAAGGCGCGGGCGGGGGAGGCGGCGGTGGCGCCGCAGCTCGTCCAGGGCGCCTTCGCGGAGCTGCTCAACCCGGCGGTGCAGCCGGACGACGAGGGGCAGCGGCTGCTGCGGTTGCTCACCCCGCGCGAGGCGGAGGTGCTGGTCCGGGTGGCGGAGGGCGAGGACACCCGGCTGATCGCGGCGGGCATGGCCATCGCGCCGAGCACGGCGCGCACGCATGTGCAGCGGGTCCTGATGAAGCTGGGGGTGGGCTCCCGGCTGGAGGCGGCGGCGCTGGCGGCCCGGACGGGGCTGCTCGACCGGGTGCCGGTGCAGCGCTCGTAATCCTTCCGTGTGATGTCGACCGGTGGTCGTTCCAGGGTGAGTGTTGACCGGTGATGTTTGATTGTGCTTTTTTATGGGTGGTTCTGTTTGATGGAGGCTGATGGAGGCCACCCGCCGTGAAGAAGACCGTCACCCGCCTCGCCGACGGGCGTGAGCTCATCTACTTCGACGCGCACGGCGACACCGCCGGGGCCCCCGGTGGCGCCCCCGTCCGTGACACCGTCGACCGCCGCCCGCTCGACCCCGTCGCCTCCGCCTCCGAGATCCGCCACGACCCGCTCCTGGGCGAGGACGTCGCCATCGCCTCCCACCGGCAGGGCCGCATCTACCACCCGCCCGCCGACACCTGCCCCCTGTGCCCCTCCACGGACGGCTGGCAGAGCGAGATCCCCGCCGACGCCTACGAGGTCGTCGTCTTCGAGAACCGCTTCCCGTCGCTGTCCGGCGCCAACGGGCGCTGCGAGGTCGTCTGCTTCACCTCCGACCACAAGGCCTCCTTCGCCGACCTGAGCGAGGAGCGGGCCGCACTCGTCCTCGCCGCCTGGACCGACCGCACCGCCGAGCTCTCCGCCCGTGACGGCGTCGCCCAGGTCTACTGCTTCGAGAACCGCGGCGCCGAGATCGGTGTCACCCTCGCCCACCCCCACGGGCAGATCTACGCCTTCCCCTTCGTCACCCCGCGCACCGCCACCATGCTGCGCAACGCCGCCGAACACCGCGCCCGCACCGGACGCAACCTCTTCGACGACGTCCTGGAGCGGGAACGGGCCGGCGAGCGGGTCGTGCTCCGGGGCGAGCACTGGGTCGCCTTCGTCCCGTACGCCGCCCGCTGGCCGTACGAGGTGCACCTCTACCCCACCCGGCGCGTCCCGGACCTGCGCGGGCTCGACGAGGCCGCGCGGGACGAGTTCCCCCGGATCTACCTGGAGCTCCTGCGCCGCTTCGACCGGCTCTTCGGTCCCGGCGAGCCGCCGACGCCCTACATCGCCGCCTGGCACCAGGCGCCGACCGCCCACCCCGAGCGCGAGGCCTTCGCGCTGCACCTGGAGCTTTTCACCGTCCGGCGGGCCTCTGGCAAGCTGAAGTACCTCGCGGGCACCGAATCCGGCATGGGCGCGTTCATGAACGACGTGTCGCCCGAGTCCGCGGCCGACAGACTCCGAGAGGTGGCAAGCAGTTGAGCAAGTACCTGGTGACCGGTGGAGCCGGCTACGTGGGCAGCACGGTCGCCGCCCACCTTCTGGAGGCGGGACACGAGGTCACCGTCCTCGACGACCTCTCCACCGGCTTCCGCGAGGGCGTCCCCGCCGGGGCCGCCTTCATCGAGGGCCGCATCCAGGACGCCGCCCGCCACCTGGACGCCTCCTACGACGGCGTCCTGCACTTCGCCGCCTTCTCCCAGGTCGGCGAGTCCGTCGCGAAGCCCGAGAAGTACTGGGACAACAACGTCGGCGGCACCATGGCGCTCATCGCCGCCATGCGGGACGCGGGCGTGCGCCGCCTCGTCTTCTCGTCCACCGCCGCCACCTACGGCGAGCCCGAGACCGTGCCGATCACCGAGGCCGCGCCGACCGCGCCGACCAACCCGTACGGCGCCACCAAGCTCGCCGTCGACCACATGATCAGCGGCGAGTGCGCCGCGCACGGCCTCGCCGCCGTCTCGCTGCGCTACTTCAACGTCGCCGGCGCCTACGGGGAGTGCGGCGAGCGGCACGACCCCGAGTCGCACCTCATCCCGCTCGTGCTCCAGGTGGCGCTCGGGCAGCGCGAGGCCATCAACGTCTACGGCGACGACTACCCGACGCCCGACGGCACCTGCGTCCGCGACTACATCCACGTCGCCGACCTCGCCGAGGCCCACCTGCTGGCCCTCGACGCGATGACGCCCGGCGAGCACCTCGTCTGCAACCTCGGCAACGGCAACGGCTTCTCCGTGCGGGAGGTCGTCGAGACCGTCCGCAAGGTCACCGGCCACCCCGTGCCCGAGGTCATGGCCGAGCGCCGCGCCGGAGACCCGGCCGTGCTCGTCGCCTCCGCCGAGACCGCGCGCGAGCGCCTCGGCTGGACTCCGTCCCGCCCGGATCTGGCGGCCATCGTCGAGGACGCCTGGGCGTTCGCAAGGAAGAAGGAGCAGGGCCGGGGATGAGCGGTGTCGGGGCGGGCGTCGGCGCGGGTGCCGCCGTCAAGGCCGGGGCGGGCGTCGCCGCGGAGGTCGCGGCCGGGTTCGCCGCGTTGTACGGGGCGGCTCCCGAAGGGGTCTGGGCGGCGCCGGGACGGGTCAACCTGATCGGCGAGTACACCGATTTCAACGAGGGCTTCGTGCTGCCGCTCGCCCTGCCGCACACCGCCGTCGCCGCGGTCTCCCGCCGGGACGACGGCGTGCTGCGGCTGCACTCCGCCGACGTCGAGGGCGGCGTGGTCCGGGTCGACGTCGACACGCTCGCCCCCGGCTCCGTCGAGGGCTGGGCCGCCTATCCGGCCGGTGTCGTGTGGGCGCTGCGGGAGAGCGGGCACGCCGTCGGCGGCGTCGACGTCCACCTCGTCTCCACGGTGCCGACCGGGGCCGGGCTTTCCTCGTCCGCCGCCCTGGAGGTGGTGACCGCCGTCGCCCTCGACGAGCTGTTCGGGCTCGGTCTTTCCCGGCCCGAGATCGCGGTGCTCGCGCAGCGGGCCGAGAACGGCTTCGTCGGGGTGCCGTGCGGGGTGATGGACCAGATGGCCTCCGCGTGCGGCACCGAGGGGCACGCGCTGTACCTGGACACCCGCGACCTCGCGTACCGGCAGGTGCCCTTCGACCTCGCGGCGGTGGGGCTGCGGCTCCTCGTCGTCGACACCCGCGTGAAGCACGCGCTCGGGGACGGCGCGTACGCGGAGCGGCGCGCCGGGTGCGAGGCCGGTGCGCGGGCGCTCGGCGTACGCGCGCTGCGCGACGTGAGTGCCGCGCAACTGCCCGATCTGCTCGGGCGTTTGAGCGACGAAACGGTTCGCCGGTACGTCCGGCACGTCGTGTCCGACAACGGACGGGTGGAGCGGGTGATCGGGCTGCTCGACTCCGGGGACGTACGCGGGGTCGGCGCGGTCCTGACCGAGGGGCACGCGTCCCTGCGGGACGACCTCCGGGTGTCGTGCGAGGAGCTCGACCTCGCGGTCGCGGCCGCGACCGCCGCCGGGGCGCTCGGGGCCCGGATGACGGGCGGCGGGTTCGGCGGGTCCGCCGTCGTCCTGGTCGAGGAGGGCGCCGCCGACGCGGTGGCGGCCGCCGTCGACAAGGCCTTCGGCGAGGCCGGGCTCGACGCGCCCCGGATCTTCACGGCCGTGCCGTCCGCGGGGGCGCGGCGGGTGGGCTGACGCGGACCCCCGAGCGCCGACGCTCCCTGGGGCCTTGCCCGTTCGGGTACGGACATCGCTGTTTTCCCCTCGGGGGATGCGGTGCGCCCGTAGTCTGTGCGCAGCACCGGTGGGGGCCGGTGCTGATCAGGGGTACCGAGACCCGCCGGGTACGGCGCCCGGGGCGGGGGTAACTGTCAGGCACGGCGGCGGCCGTGCGACGACGGACCCGCTCCCGGCGCCGTGCCCGCGCCGGGCCGTTCCTCGCACACTTGGGGGTGTCCGTGGCCCGTATCCGGGTCCTGGTGGTGGACGACCACCGTGTCTTCGCCGAATCGCTGGCCGCCGCCCTGGCGGCGGAGCCCGACATCGACGTGGCCGCCGCGGGAAGCGGACCCGCCGCCCTGCGCTGTCTGGACCGGGGCGCGGCGGAGGGCCGGCGGTTCGACGTGATGCTCGTGGACGCCGACCTGGGCGACGCCGACGGCGTGGCCTGGGTGGGGGAGGTGCGGGACGCGCGGCCCGGGGTGCGGGTGGTGGTGCTCGCCGAGAAGGACGAGGCCCGGCGGGCGGCGCTCGCCCTGCAGGCCGGCGCCTGCGGATGGGTCGCCAAGGACTCCTCGCTGCAGCGGCTGCTCACCGTCGTGCGCGGGGTGCTGCGGGACGAGACGCATCTGCCGCCGGCCCTGCTGACCGGGGTGCTGAAGGAGCTGACGGAGGCCCGCCGGCACCGTACGGAGGGCGAGCGGCTCGTGGAGTCGCTGACGCCGAGGGAGCGCGAGGTGCTGCGCTGCATGGTGGCCGGGCTGGGGAGGAAGGCGGTGGCCGAGCGGCTCTTCCTGTCGCCGCACACCGTGCGGACCCACATGCAGAACGTGCTGGGGAAGCTCGGGGTGCACTCGACGCTCGCGGCGGTGGCGCTGGCGCGGCGGGCGGGCGTCGGGCCGGCGGAGGACGCGCTAGCCGGGGATGTTGTCGAACGGGGCGGTCAGCTGGCGTAGCAGATCGGCCAGTTCGCCGCGCTGGGTGCGCGAGAGGCGGGCCAGGATGGCGCGCTCCTGGGCGAGCAGTCCGGCGAGCGCCTGGTCGGCGCGGTCACGGCCCTCGGGGGTGAGGCGGACGAGGACGCCGCGCCGGTCGCTGGGGTCGGGGAGCCGTTCGACCAGGCCCTTCTTGGCGAGCCGGTCGATGCGGTTGGTCATGGTGCCCGAGGTGACCAGGGTCTGGGTGAGCAGCTGGCCGGGGGAGAGCTGGTAGGGCGCGCCGGCCCGGCGCAGGGACGTCAGGACGTCGAACTCCCAGGGCTCCAGCTGGTGCTCGGAGAAGGCGAGCCGACGGGCGCGGTCGAGGTGGCGGGCCAGCCGGGAGACACGGCTGAGCACCTCGAGCGGTTCCACGTCGAGGTCGGGGCGCTCGCGGCGCCATGCAGCGACCAGTCGGTCGACCTCGTCCTCCATGACGATCAGTGTAGAGGGTCTGTTGACATAAAGTCTCTTGGTGTCATTATTCTCGATGTCAAGAATCTTGACGTCCAGATATAGTCTTCTTGACTATGGGGAAGAGACCGGGCCGGAACTCCGTTCCGCTTCGGCAACTCGTTCCAGCAAGGGGGCTTCGAACATGCATTCCGTGGACGCTGTGGCACCAACATGGGACCCACAGCAGTATTTGCGTCACTCCGGACACCGCACCCGACCGTTCCTCGACCTGCTCACCCGAATACCGCAGCTGCCCCATCGTGACCGCCCCGCCCGCATCGCGGACCTCGGCTGCGGCCCCGGCAACGTCACCGTGCTGCTCGCCGACCGCTGGCCCGACGCGCACATCACCGGATTCGACCTCTCGCCCGAGATGCTGGAGCGAGCCGAGAAGGACTGGGCGGGCACCACGGCGGGGGGCGGCTGGCTCGACTTCCGGCCGGCCGACGCGGCCCACTGGACGCCCGACGAGCCCTATGACCTGATCGTCTCCAACGCCGCCCTGCAGTGGGTGCCCAACCACCCCGAGTCCTTCGCCTGCTGGATCGACGGACTGAGGCCCGGCGGCACCCTCGCCTTCCAGGTGCCCGGCAACTTCACCTCCCCGAGCCATGCCCTGCTCGGCGAGCTGTGCGAGACCCCGGAGTGGCGCGACCGGGTGGGGGACCTGGGCCGGCGGTTCGTCCACATCCTGGAGGCCGCGGACTATCTGCAACGCCTCACCGACCTCGGCTGCGAGGCGGACGTGTGGGAGACCACGTACCACCAGATGCTCCCCGGGGAGGATCCCGTCCTCGACTGGGTCAAGGGCACCGCCCTGAGGCCCGTGCTCACCGCCCTCAGGGACGACCGGGCCGCCACGGAGGCCTTCCTCGCCCAGTACCGTGACCGGCTGCGCGAGGCCTACCCGCGGGGACCGCACGGCACCCCGTTCCCGTTCCGGCGGATCTTCGCCGTCGCACGGAAGGCCGCCTGATGTTACGGACGGGGGCGCCCCACCCGTGGTGCGGCGCCCCCGTCGCGGCGGTCAGCTCTTGCGGTGACCTATCAGACGCGGCTTCTGCTCCAGACCGTCCAGACCGTGCCAGGCCAGGTTGACCAGATGCGCCGCGACCTCCGCCTTCTTCGGCTTGCGCACGTCCAGCCACCACTGCCCGGTCAGCGCCACGCTGCCCACCAGCGCCTGCGCGTAGAGGGGAGCGAGCTTGGGATCAAAACCGCGGGCCTTGAACTCGAGACCCAGGATGTCCTCCACCTGCGTGGCGATGTCACTGATCAGCGAGGCGAAGGTGCCCGTCGACTGGGCGACCGGCGAGTCCCGCACCAGGATCCGGAAACCGTCCGTGTACCGCTCGATGTAGTCGAGCAGCGCGAACGCCGCCTGTTCGAGCAGCTCACGCGGGTGGCCGGCGGTCAGGGCGCCGGTGACCATGTCCAGCAGCTGCCGCATCTCCCGGTCCACCACGACCGCGTACAGGCCCTCCTTGCCGCCGAAGTGCTCGTACACCACCGGCTTGGAGACACCCGCCTTCGCGGCGATCTCCTCCACCGACGTGCCCTCGAAACCCTTCTCCGCGAAGAGCGTGCGACCGATGTCGAGGAGCTGCTCCCGGCGCTCGGCGCCGGTCATCCTCACCCGGCGGCCACGCCGGGGCTTCTGCTCGCTGGTACTGCCGTCGATCGCCACGTCTTCCATCATGCCGCGTCGGCGGACGTGCTCTGGCGCCGGGCGTCGATCCGCTCCCTGGCCGGCCAGCGCACGTCGTACGCCCAGCCCAGCCGCTCGAACCAGCGGATGATCCGGGCGCTGGAGTCGACCTGGCCGCGCAGCACCCCGTGCCGGGCCGAGGTCGGGTCCGCGTGGTGCAGGTTGTGCCACGACTCGCCGCACGACAGCACCGCCAGCCACCACACGTTGCCGGAGCGGTCACGGGACTTGAAGGGGCGCTTGCCCACCGCGTGACAGATCGAGTTGATCGACCAGGTCACGTGGTGCAGCAGCGCCACCCGGACCAGCGAGCCCCAGAAGAACGCGGTGAACGCGCCCCGCCACGACCACGTCACCAGACCGCCGACCAGCGGCGGGATGAGCAGCGAGACCAGCGTCCACAGGACGAACTGGCGCGAGACACGCCGGATCGCCGGGTCCTTGATCAGATCGGGCGCGTACTTCTGCTGCGGCGTCTGCTCCTCGTCGAACATCCAGCCGATGTGCGCCCACCACAGCCCCTTCATCAGGGCCGGGACGGTTTCCCCGAACCGCCACGGCGAGTGCGGGTCACCCTCGGCGTCGGAGAACTTGTGGTGCTTGCGGTGATCCGCCACCCAGCGGACCAGCGGCCCCTCGACGGCCAGCGAGCCCATGATCGCCAGCGCGATCCGCAGCGGACGCTTCGCCTTGAAGGAGCCGTGCGTGAAGTAGCGGTGGAAGCCGATCGTGATCCCGTGGCAGCCGATGTAGTACATCGCCGTCAGGAGACCCAGATCGAGCCAGCTCACCCCCCACCCCCAGGCCAGCGGCACCGCCGCGACCAGGGCCAGGAAGGGCACCGTGATGAACAGCAGCAGCGTGATCTGCTCGATCGAACGCTTGCTGTCCCCGCCCAGCGTGGCGGAGGGCAGGGTCTGAGCGGTGTCGAGCGCCTCGGACTGCGCGGACTCCGAGGTCACCTCGGGGCTTGTGGTCATACGTGTCCCCTGGGGGGTGAGGGTAGGGAAAGGACGCTTTGGCTACGCTTCCGTAACCTACGGCGACGTAAGTATGGCAGCGCCTCGGCGCGCGGCAAGAGCGCCAAAGCCGGGGCGTGCTCCGTGCCGCCGACACGGACACCTATCCTGGGTGCGTCGGACAGCGCGGTCCGCAAGCCTCCAGTACCCCTCCAGACGTGCTCAAACACTGCAAGGAGCCGCACCTGTGAGCAGTGCCGACCAGACCTCCACCGCCAGCGCCGAGCTGCGCTCCGACATCCGCCGACTGGGCGATCTCCTCGGCGAGACGCTCGTCCGCCAGGAGGGCCACGAGCTCCTGGAACTCGTCGAGAAGGTCCGCCGCCTCACCCGCGAGGACGGCGACGCCGCCGCCGAACTGCTCCGCGGCGTCGAGCTGGAGACCGCCGCCAAGCTCGTCCGGGCGTTCTCCACCTACTTCCACCTCGCCAACGTCACCGAGCAGGTCCACCGCGGCCGCGAGATGCGCGAGAAGCGCGCCGCCGAGGGCGGCCTGCTCGCCCGTACGGCCGACATGCTCAAGGACGGCGACCCCGCCCACGTACGCGCGACGATCAAGAACCTCAACGTCCGCCCGGTCTTCACCGCCCACCCGACCGAGGCCGCCCGGCGTTCCGTCCTCAACAAGCTGCGCCGGATCGCCGCCCTCCTCGAAACCCCCGTCAGCGTGGCCGACCGGCGCCGCACCGACCTGCGGCTCGCCGAGAACATCGACCTCATCTGGCAGACCGACGAACTGCGCGTCGTCCGGCCCGAACCCGCCGACGAGGCCCGCAACGCCATCTACTACCTCGACGAGCTGCACGCGAACGCCGTCGGCGACGTCCTCGAGGACCTCGCCGCCGAACTGGAGCGCGTCGGCTTCGAGCTGCCCGCCGGCACCCGCCCGCTCACCTTCGGCACCTGGATCGGCGGCGACCGCGACGGCAACCCCAACGTCACCCCGCAGGTCACCTGGGACGTGCTGATCCTCCAGCACGAGCACGGCATCACCGACGCCCTCGAACTCGTCGACTTCCTGCGCGGACTGCTGTCCAACTCCATCCGCTACGCCGGCGCCACACAGGAGCTCCTGGACTCCCTCCAGACCGACCTGGAGCGCCTGCCCGAGATCAGCCCCCGCTACAAGCGCCTCAACGCCGAGGAGCCCTACCGGCTCAAGGTCACCTGCGTCCGCCAGAAGCTGCTCAACACCCGCGAGCGGCTCGCCAAGGGCACCCCCCACCAGGAAGGCCGCGACTACCTCGGCACCGCCGAGCTGCTGCGCGACCTCACCCTCATCCAGACCTCGCTGCGCGAACACCGCGGCGGCCTGTTCGCCGACGGCCGGATGGACCGCACCATCCGCACCCTGTCCGCGTTCGGCCTCCAGCTCGCCACCATGGACGTCCGCGAACACGCCGACGCCCACCACCACGCCCTCGGCCAGCTCTTCGACCGGCTCGGCGAGGAGTCCTGGCGCTACGCCGACATGCCGCGCGACTACCGGCAGAAGCTGCTCGCCAAGGAACTCCGCTCCCGGCGCCCGCTGGCCCCCACCCCCGCCCCCCTGGACGCGGCCGGGCAGAAGACCCTCGGCGTCTTCGGCACCGTCAAGGAGGCCTTCGAGCGCTTCGGACCCGAGGTCATCGAGTCGTACATCATCTCGATGTGCCAGGGCGCCGACGACGTCTTCGCCGCCACCGTCCTCGCCCGCGAGGCCGGCCTCATCGACCTCCACGCCGGCTGGGCCAAGATCGGCATCGTCCCGCTCCTGGAGACCACCGACGAGCTCCGCGCCGCCGACGTCATCCTCAACGACATGCTCGCCGACCCCTCCTACCGGCGCCTGGTCTCCCTGCGCGGCGACGTCCAGGAGGTCATGCTCGGCTACTCCGACTCCTCGAAGTTCGGCGGCATCACCACCAGCCAGTGGGAGATCCACCGCGCCCAGCGGCGCCTGCGCGACGTCGCCCACCGCTACGGCGTCCGCCTCCGCCTCTTCCACGGCCGCGGCGGCACCGTCGGCCGCGGCGGCGGCCCCTCGCACGACGCCATCCTCGCCCAGCCCTGGGGAACCCTGGAGGGCGAGATCAAGGTGACCGAACAGGGCGAGGTCATCTCCGACAAGTACCTGATCCCCTCCCTCGCCCGGGAGAACCTCGAACTGACCGTCGCCGCCACCCTGCAGGCCTCCGCCCTGCACACCGCGCCGCGCCAGTCCGACGAGGCCCTGGCCCGCTGGGACGCGGCCATGGACACCGTCTCCGAAGCCGCCCACTCCGCGTACCGCAGGCTCGTCGAGGACCCCGACCTGCCCGCGTACTTCTTCGCCGCCACCCCCGTCGACCAGCTCGCCGACCTCCACCTCGGCTCCCGCCCGTCCAGGCGGCCCGACTCCGGCGCCGGCCTCGACGGACTGCGGGCCATCCCCTGGGTGTTCGGCTGGACCCAGTCCCGGCAGATCGTCCCCGGCTGGTACGGCGTCGGCTCCGGCCTCAAGGCCCTGCGCGAGGCCGGCCTCGACGCCGTCCTCGGCGAGATGTACGAGAAGTGGCACTTCTTCCGCAACTTCCTCTCCAACGTCGAGATGACGCTCGCCAAGACGGACCTGCGGATCGCCCGCCACTACGTCGACACCCTCGTCCCCGACGAGCTCAAGCACGTCTTCGCCACCATCGAGGCCGAGCACGCGCTCACCGTGGCCGAGGTCCTGAAGGTCACCGGCGGCGAGAAGCTGCTCGACTCCAACCCGGTGCTCCAGCAGACCTTCTCCATCCGCGACGCCTACCTGGACCCCATCTCCTACCTCCAGGTCGCCCTGCTCGCCCGCCAGCGCTCCGCCGCCGAACGCGGCGAGGACCCCGACCCGCTGCTCGCCCGCGCCCTGCTGCTCACGGTGAACGGCGTGGCGGCCGGCCTGCGCAACACCGGCTGACGGTCTCCTGAAACGAGCGGTGCCCCCGCGGGATCTCCCGCGGGGGCACCGTCATGACGGGGTACGTCAGTGCTGCTGCGCCTTGCGACGGCGGCTCACCAGGAACGCACCGGCACCCGCGAGGGCGACGGCCACGGCGGCGAGGATGCCGACGGGGGCGCTGGAGCCGGTCTCGGCGAGGTTGCCGTCCGAGTCACCGCCGTTGCCGCCGTTGCTGCCGGGGGCGTTGGTGGCACCGGGCGTGGACGGGGAGGCGGACGGCGACTCGGAGGTGCCGGGCGTCTCGGTGCCGGGCTTGTCCGACGGCTTGTCGGACGGCTTGTCGCTCGGCTTGTCCGACGGCTTGTCGGACGGCTTGTCCGTCGGCTTGTCCGTCGGGCAGTCGGTCTTGAAGACCTTGTGCTTCGCGCGGCCGTTCTCGCCCTCGAAGTTCCAGAACAGCTTGTACTGGCCGTTCGGGAGCGTCATGTCCTCGGTGCGCTCGTGGCCGTCACCGTCGAGGACGATGGTGCCCTCCTTGACCGTGGTGCCCTTCTCCTGCTCGTTGTTGGCCCAGGCCTCGATGTGCCACTGGACCTTCTGCTCGGCGTCGAAGCCGAAAGCGTCGAGGTAGAAGGAGCAGACCTTGGGCTCGTTCTTCTTGAGCTCTTCGCCGGTCTTGGAGTCGTGGATCTTCACGGTGCCGTTGTCGCCCTTGGGCTTTCCGGTGGCGGAGGCGACCGGGGCGAGCAGCAGGGAAGCCGCGGTGACGGTGCTGACCACCGTGGCGGCGGAAATGAGGGTACGTCGCATAGGGCTGCTGTCCATCTGAGAGATGAGAGGGATGCCGTGGGAGGTGGCGGGGGCAGCCTATCCGTCGCTTTAAGTCACCCTTAACCCAAGAGACGATAACGATTCTCTGGGATCGCGCCACCGTGTCCGAAAAGCGTCACAGCGCGAAGAACGCCCCCAGCAGCACCGCCGCCCCCACCCCCGCCACCGACCACGCCGTCCGCACCATCCGCATCCCGCCACCGATCAGCGGCGCCGCCAACAGCAACGCCCCGCCCAGCGGAAGCCACGCGTGCAACCCGCCGCCCCAGCCCGTACGGACCGCCTCGTCCGTGCCCGGCTTCACCACCACCGGCAGCGTCTCGCCCTTCTGCGCCGCCACCGAATGCGCGATCCGCAGCGTGTGGTGCGGCGAGGCCGGATCCTCCGAGGTGTAACGGCCGCTGCACGTCTCCTCGTTGCAGCCGGTCACCGTCAACGTGCCGTGCTCGCGCCCCTTGGACAGCAGCACATGCTGGGCCGTGTTCCAGGACGACCAGGCGCCCGCGACCACGAGAAGCAGGACGACGAGGGCCATGGCGGCGTTACGGGCATGCGTCATGACCCGCGATCGTACAGTCGTACCCGCGATCCCATCCGAACGGAGGAGCCCCCTACGAGTTGTACGCCGACTGCGCCCGCTCCAGACCCTCCGCCACCAGGCACTCCACCGCGTCCGCCGCCCGGTCCACGAAGTAGTCGAGCTCCTTGCGCTCGGCCGACGAGAAGTCCTTCAGGACGAAGTCCGCGACCTGCATCCGGCCCGGCGGCCGACCGATGCCGAACCGCAGCCGGTGATACTCCGCACCCATCGCCTTCGTCATCGACTTCAGACCGTTGTGACCGTTGTCGCCACCACCGATCTTCAGCCGCAGCACCCCGTAGTCGATGTCCAGCTCGTCATGGATCGCCACGACATGCGCCGTCGGCACCTTGTAGAAGTCACGCAGCGCCGTCACCGGACCGCCCGACAGATTCATGTACGACATCGGCTTCGCGAGCACCACGCGCCGGTTCGCCGGCCCCGGCGGACCCATCCGCCCCTCGACCACCTGCGCCTGCGCCTTCTGCGCCCGCTTGAACTTCCCACCGATCCGCTCGGCCAGCAGATCCACCACCATGAAGCCCACGTTGTGCCGGTTGCCCGCGTAGTCCGGGCCCGGGTTGCCGAGGCCGACGATCAGCCAGGGGGCGTTCGCGTCGTCCGTCATCTGCGTCTCGTCTCCTCGTCCTCAGTACAGAAGAACGGGGTGGCGGGCCGTTCCCGGCCCGTCACCCCGTCACGTCAGGCAGAGCCTACGGCTCAGGCCTCGGCGCCCTCGGCGGCCTCGCCCTCGGCCTCGGCGGCCGGCTCCTCGGCCTGCGCGGCCAGGATCTGGATCACGACGGCCTCGGGGTCCGTCACCAGGGTGGCGCCCTTCGGCAGCGCGACGTCCTTGGCGAGGATCGAGTCACCGGCCTGCAGGCCCGCGATCGAGACCGTGACGGACTCGGGCAGGTGGGTGGCCTCGGCCTCGACCGAGAGCGTGTTCAGCACGTTCTCGACCAGGAAGGCGCCCGGGGCCAGGTCACCCTCGGTCTCGACGACGATCTCGACGGTGACCTTCTCGCCACGCTTCACCAGGAGCAGGTCGACGTGCTCCAGGAAGCCCTTCAGCGGGTCACGCTGCGCGGCCTTCGGGATGGCCAGCTCGGTGCCACGGCCCTCGATGTCCAGCGACAGCAGGACGTTCGGCGTACGCAGCGCCAGCGTCAGCTCGTGGCCCGGGAGGGTCAGGTGGATCGGGTCCGAACCGTGACCGTAAAGGACACCGGGAACCTGGGCGGAACGGCGGATCTTGCGGGCGGCGCCCTTGCCGAACTCCGTGCGGACGGAAGCGGCGAGCTTGACCTCGGACATGTGCACTCCTCGTATGGGTGGTGACGGATGCGACTGTCACCCGGCCACGACTGGCGATGGCCTGCTACGAAGAGCGCGTCGATAACGGACCGCCGGACCCATCACGGGCCGGCCTCCCTCGCCGAGCAACCACGACAGTCTAGCCGCCACACCCGAACCGCCCAAATGGATCACCCCGCAAGCGACCACACCCACAAACGCGTAAGGCCCGGGAACACGTAAGGACCGCCCCCCAGAAGGAGCGGCCCTTACCGTCAGCTCAGCGAAGCTCAGTGCTCCTCGAACAGGCTCGTCACCGAACCGTCCTCGAACACCTCACGCACCGCACGCGCGATCGTCGGCGCGATCGACAGCACCTTGATCTTGTCCAGCTCCAGCGCGCTCGGATCCGGCAGCGTGTCCGTGAACACGAACTCGCTCACCTTCGAGTTCTTCAGACGATCAGCCGCCGGACCCGACAGGATGCCGTGCGTCGCCGTCACGATGACGTCCTCCGCACCATGCGCGAACAGAGCGTCCGCCGCCGCGCAGATCGTGCCCGCCGTGTCGACCATGTCGTCCACCAGGACACACACACGGCCCTTCACGTCACCGACGACCTCGTGCACCGTCACCTGATTGGCGACGTCCTTGTCACGACGCTTGTGCACGATCGCCAGCGGCGCGTCCAGACGGTCACACCACCGGTCCGCCACCCGCACACGACCCGCGTCCGGAGACACGATCGTCAGCTTCGTCCGGTCCACCTTCGCACCCACGTAATCCGCGAGCACCGGCAGCGCCGACAGATGGTCCACCGGACCGTCGAAGAAGCCCTGGATCTGGTCCGTGTGCAGGTCCACGGTCAGAATCCGGTCCGCACCCGCCGTCTTCAGCAGATCCGCCACCAGACGCGCCGAGATCGGCTCACGGCCACGGTGCTTCTTGTCCTGACGGGCATAGCCGTACGACGGAATGATCACCGTGATGCTCCGGGCCGAAGCCCGCTTCAGAGCATCCAGCATGATCAACTGCTCCATGATCCACTTATTGATCGGAGCCGTGTGGCTCTGGATCAAGAAGCAGTCCGCACCACGAGCGGACTCCTGGAAGCGGACATAGATCTCACCGTTGGCGAAGTCGAAAGCCTTGGTCGGCACGATGCCGACACCCAGCTGGTGTGCGACCTCCTCGGCCAGCTCGGGGTGGGCGCGGCCGGAGAAGAGCATCAGCTTCTTCTCGCCGGTCGTCTTGATCCCGGTCACAGCACTGTCTCCTCGACGGGTTCTCTGGCCGCGAATCCCGCGCTCCCGTGCGCGCGTGCGAGCCAGCCGAATTTGTGTGCACGTATCACGGTACGCCGAGTTCGGCGCACTCGTTTCCGGTCAGCTTTCGCCGGCGGACTTCTCACTGGCAGCCTGAGCGGCCTGCGCCGCAGCGCTCCCCGGCCTCTTCCGAGCCACCCAACCCTCGATATTCCGCTGCTGGCCACGGGCGACAGCCAGCGAACCCGGAGGCACATCCTTCGTGATGACGGACCCGGCAGCGGTGTAAGCGCCGTCCCCGATCGTGATGGGTGCCACAAACATGTTGTCCGAACCGGTACGACAGTGCGAACCGATCGTCGTGTGATGCTTCGCCTCACCGTCGTAGTTCACGAAGACACTCGCCGCACCGATGTTCGTGAACTCGCCGATCGTCGCATCACCGACATACGACAGATGAGGGACCTTCGTCCCCTCACCGATCACGGCGTTCTTCATCTCCACGTACGTACCCGCCTTGGACCGCGCGCCCAGATCCGTCCCCGGACGCAGATACGCAAACGGCCCCACCGAAGCGCCCTCGCCCACCACGGCCCCGTCCGCCACCGTGTTGTCCACCCGCGCACCCCGGCCGACCCGCGTGTCCTTCAGACGCGAATTCGGACCCACCACGGCATCCTCCGCGACATGCGTCGAACCCAGCAGCAGCGTGTTCGGCAACACCGTCGCATCCGGCTCGAACGTCACCGACACATCCACGAACGTCGACGCCGGATCCACCACCGTCACACCCGCCAGCATCGCCCGCTCCAGCAACCGCGCGTTCAGCAACGCACGAGCCTCCGCCAGCTGCACCCGGTTGTTGATCCCCAGGATCTCCCGGTGATCCACCGCCACCGACGCACCCACCCGATGGCCGGCCTCCCGCAGGATCGACAGCACATCCGTCAGGTACTCCTCACCCTGACTGTTGTCCGTCCGCACCTTCCCCAGCGCATCCGCCAGCAGCACACCGTCGAACGCGAACACCCCGGAGTTGATCTCCTTGATCGCCCGCTGCTCGTCCGTGGCGTCCTTGTGCTCCACGATCTCCGTCACCGCACCGCTCACGGCATCCCGCACGATCCGCCCGTAACCGGTCGAATCCGGCACCTCGGCCGTCAACACGGTCACCGCGTTCCCATCGGCGGCATGCGTCGCCGCCAGCGCCCGCAGCGTCTCACCCGACAGCAGCGGCGTGTCCCCGCACACCACCACGACGGTCCCCTCGGGAACCCGCCCCAGCTCACCCAGCGCCGTCCGCACCGCGTGCCCGGTCCCGTTCTGCTGCTCCTGCACGGCCGTCCGGGTCCCCGCGTAGAACGCGTCGAGATGCCCCTTCACCTGCTCCCGCGCGTGCCCCACGACCACGACCAGGTCCTCGGGCTCCAGCTCCCGAGCGGCGGACACGACATGCCCGACGAGCGACCGCCCGGCGATCTCGTGCAGAACCTTGGGAGTCTTCGACTTCATGCGGGTGCCCTCACCCGCTGCGAGGACGACGACGGCGGCCGGGCGGTTGGCGCTCACGGGAATGCCCTTCGGCTTTCGGGTGGTGGACTTCCGAAGGATACCGGGGGGTACCGGGCGGGGAACGAGTAAGGGTCCCGACCTGGGAGGTCGGGACCCGAACCTAGGGCTCCCGGAGAAGGACTCGAACCCTCATTCAACGGACCAAAACCGTTTGTCCTACCTTTAGACGATCCGGGATAATGTGCCCGCTATGTCCGATTTTGCTGGACCCTCGCGGAGGCAGCCCCTACTATGCCGCACCAGGCGCCCTCGATGCGACGGTAGAGGTCGGCGCTTCTGCGAATGCGGACGGCGAGGCAGCCCTGGTAGTCATCGCCGACGTTCTTGCGCACGGTCTTGGGGTTGTGGCGTTTGATGACTGGCTTGCCGAGCTGCTCGGGTGCGGCACCCGTGACGTCCGCCCAGTACCGCTCGGCAGCGGAAGCGTCGGCAGTTTCGTGGATCATGACGTGGTAGGCGTACTGATCCCGCTCCACGCCCAGCAGGTCGAGCCAGGCGATGAAGGTCCGGATCATGCCGGGGTCGCTGTTGACGAACGTGACGCGTTCCCGGCGGGCGTACGACTTGTCCTTGGTGCCCTCCGCCCAATAGAGGGCCACCCCTACGAGGAAGAGCTCGCGCTCGGAGAGCGCCCCCACCTCCTGCGCGGCTGCGGCCTTGGCGCGGCGCCGTTCCTCGTCCCGGATTCGGAGCGTCGCCTCCCAGCCCTTGCGGGCGATCGCCGACGCCTCCTCGCGGGTGCGCTTGCGCTCCGGCTTCGGCAGGTCTCTCACCCACAGCGAGATCGAGCTCTTCGAGCAGCCGAGCTCGAGCTGGATCTGGTCGTAGGTCATGCCCTGGAGGCGCAGCTCGCGCGCCCGCGCGCGGAGGTCGTCCTTGGCGTTGGGGCGGCGGGTCCAGTCTGGTGGGGGTTCGCCTTTGACCAGGCGGTTGAGGAGGTCGTTGTTGTAGATCTGCAGGCGGTCGCGGATCTGGCGGAGGCTGAGGCCTTCGCGGCGTAAGGCGATGGCTTGTTCGCGCAGGGTTTCGAAGTCCGCGTAGCGGTTCGTTTCGGGTGTCATGGGGCGAGGTTCGTCCGGAATGCGGACGTCCGGGCCGAATGTGCGGTCGATTCACCAGTTCGAGGGACTGGTGTGTGGATGCGTTGACGTGCCGGGAAAATCGGTGGCCCTCGCCCGTAGGGTGGAAGGCATGACCGCAACGGGGGCAGACCAGGACGCGGCGGGCACGCAGGGGGCCCGTCAGAGCTGGTGGTGGTGGGAGAGACGGCGCAGTGTGGTGCTGGACGGGGCGCTGGGCGTCGTGTCCGCGCTGGAGTGTGGGCTTGAGGGGGTCGGGTTCGCGCAGCGGGCGTCGTTGCCGGTGCCGGTGGGGGTGCTGTTCGGGCTTGTGGTCGGGGCGGTGCTGCTGGTGCGGCGGCGGTGGCCGATCACGGTGGTGCTCGTCTCGATCGCGGTGACGCCGGCCGAGATGGGCTATCTGATGGGGATCGTCGGTCTCTATTCGCTGGCGGCGTCGGAGGTTCCCCGGCGTTATACGGCGGCGTTGGCGGGGATGTCGACGGTCGCCGTGTACGTCGTGACGGTGGTGCGGTTGCGGCAGGACGTGGCGCAGGCGGACGCGGGGCAGCCGGATTTCGATCCGAGTGGCTGGTACGTGCCGGTGGTGTCGATCTTCATGACGTTGGGGCTGAATGCTCCGCCGGTGTTGTTCGGTCTGTACATAGGTGCGCGGCGTCGGCTGATGGAGTCGTTGCGGGAGCGCGCGGACAGTCTGGAGCTGGAGTTGTCGCTGCTGGCGGACCGGGCGGAGGAGCGGGCGCAGTGGGCGCGTCAGGAGGAGCGGACGCGGATCGCGCGGGAGATGCATGACGTGGTGGCGCACCGGGTGTCGTTGATGGTGGTGCATGCGGCGGCGTTGCAGGCGGTGGCGTTGAAGGATCCGCAGAAGGCGGTGCGGAACGCGGCGCTGGTGGGGGATATGGGTCGGCAGGCGTTGACGGAGTTGCGGGAGATGTTGGGGGTGCTGCGGGAGGGGGCTCCGGTGGCGTCGGCCGGGTCGGAGTCCTTGCCGCTGGCGGCGGTGGGCCGGGCGGCGGCCGCGGCGGCGGAGGCGGCCGCGGAGGACGGCGGTCCGTGTCTGGATTCGCTGGAGGCGCTGGTGGAGCAGTCGCGGCAGGCGGGTGTGGTGGTGGAGCTGGTGGTGATGGGGGAGCGCCGGCGGTATGGGGCAGAGGTGGAGCAGACGGCGTACCGGGTGGTGCAGGAGGCGTTGACGAACGTCCACAAGCATGCGGCGGGTGCGGAGGTCGTGGTGCGGCTGGCGCATCGGGAGGCGGAGGTCGCGATGCAGGTGGAGAACGGTCCGTCGGCGGCGGGGGCGGCCGGTGCGGATCTGCCGAGTGGGGGGAATGGTCTGGTGGGGATGCGGGAGCGGGTGTCCCGGCTGGGGGGTGTGTTCGTGTCGGGGCCGACGGATGCGGGTGGTTTCCGGGTGAGCGCGGTGCTGCCGGTGGCTGCGGGGGATACGGCGGTGGCGGCGGGGGCCTGACGCCTCAGGTGTGAGGCCCCTGGGGGGCCTGGATGAGGCGGGTGGGCTGGGTGCCGGTGATCAGGGTGGACAGGGCCGTGTCGATGTCGCGGCCGAGGTACCAGTCGCCGGTGTGGTCGACGCTGTAGACGCGTCCTTCCATGTCCATGGCGAGGACGGCTCGCTGTTCGTCGTCGTCGGTCTCCTCGCCGAGGGGGGCGAGCTCGGTGTCGAGGGCGCGGCCGAGGTCGCCGAGGGTGCGGGCGAGGTGGAGTCCGGCGAGGGGGTCGAAGCGTACGGTCGCGGGGGCGATCTGCCGGCCGTGGCCGGGGGCGGTGACGCGCAGGCCGCCGAATTCGGCCCAGGCCTCGACGACGGCGGGGAAGACGGTGTGGCGGTGTCCGGCGGGGGTGACGTGGCCGCGGAGGGTGTCGGCCCATTGTTCGGCGAGCTTGATGTCCCATCGGCCGGGTTGCCAGCCGGCCTCGCGGAGGGCGGCGTCGACGTTGACGGGGAAGCGGGTGCTGTTCAGGTCGGGCATGGGCGTGGGGTTCAGCCGTTCTGGGCGGTGGTCGGGTCGACGGTGCGGACTCCGAAGTGCGCGAGCATCGCCGTACAGGAGCGGCAGGGTGCGGCGTAGCTGCCGTGCAGCGGGTCGCCGTCCTCGCGGATGCGGCGGGCGGTGAGTTTGGCGTGCTTGAGGGAGCGGCGGGCCTCGCTGTGGGTGAGTGGTTTGCGCTGGGCCCGCCTGGAGCGCGCGTTCTCGGCGGCGGTGAGGTGCCGGGAGAGCAGGATCGCTTCGGGACATCGTCCGGTGAAGCGTTCGCGCTGGCCGCTCGTGAGGGTGTCGAGGAAGTCCTGGACGAGCGGGTGAAGGGCGGGCGGCAGGTCGCCGCGGGCGGCGGTGCAGGTGAGCGTCTCGCCGCGGACGGAGAGGGCCGCGCCGACGGTGGGAAGGATTCCGTCCCGGCGGTGTCGCAGTAAGGGGGCGCGGTGGGTGTCGGTGTCGCTGCCCCAGCTGAGGCGTGGGTCACCCTGTGTGGGTGGTGGTGCCGGTGTCGTGCTTGCGTGCATGGTGCTTGTCTTCCCCTCCTGCAATCCCCCGAGTTGCGTGAACAGCCTGCCAAACGCGGTGCCGGATGGGGAAGCTGGGGCGCGTAATCGTGCGTTCGGTGTGTCGGAACCATGGCGGTGCTGTCATGCCGTCGTGACACTTGGTCACCGTGGGCGGGATGCGTGCATCGTGCAGGGTCGGGGCCTTGTGGCACCGCTTAGGCTGTGCGGACCAGCCAGTAGAAAGCCACTCAGGGGGCAACCGCCATGACGACAGGTCGGCTCGGCCAGGACACCGTGCCGCCGAACGCGGCGTACGCCGGGCAGGTCGTGCACTTCCCGGATCCGGTCCGGGCCTCCCGTCATCCCCGAGGGGTGCGGGTGGACGAGCGCGGCTATCCGGATTTCTCTCCGTACGCGCGGGCGGCGGCGGAGATCGCCGATCCTCCGGAGGGTTTCGGGGTCGACGAACTGCGCCTGACGGATTACGTGTCGGCGAATGCGGCGCTGGCCGCGACGGGTCATGAGCTGTGGGACACGATTCCGGCGGTGGCGACGCCGCACGGCTGGACGTGGCACCACGTGGCGCATTCGCGGCGTCTGGAGCTGGTCCCGGTCGAGGTGAAGGCGTTGTTGCGGCATCACGGCGGGGTGGCGACGGCGACGTCGGTGGACCAGTCGAAGCGGGGTACGCGGCCGCTGCAGGAGACCCGGCCGGTGCATTTCGGGCTGCCGAAGCGCGGGGCTTCGGTGTCGGAGCAGCAGGTGCAGGGTGTGGAGGAGGACCTGGGTTACCGGCTGCCGGGTGCGTACCGGTCGTTTCTGAAGGCGGCGGGCGGTTGTGCGCCGGTGGGTACGGCGCTGGACGCGGAGCTGGGTCTTCTGGTGGACCAGCCGTTCTTCACGGTGCGGGAGGAGGCGGGGGTCAATGACCTGGTCTATGTCAACAAGTGCCTTCGTGACCATCTGACGAAGGATTTCCTGGGTGTGGCCTTCGTGCAGGGCGGTCTGCTCGCGGTGAAGGTGAAGGGCGAGGCGGTCGGTTCGGTGTGGTTCTGCGCGTACGACGACGCGCGGGACGGCGGCGAGGCGGCGGCCGGCTGGTCGGTGAACGAACGGGTGGAGCGGCTGCTGCTGCCCTGTGGTGTGGATTTCGACGCGTTCTTGCAGCGGTTGGCGGGCAGTCCGCCGGAGCTGGAGACGGTGGCGAATCTGATGGTGGACGGTGGCTTCGCGCGTGCCGTGCCCGTGGTCCCGGTGGGGGAGTGAGCTGGCTGTGGTGACGTTCGCGCAGGCGCAGGAGCGTGCCGAGGAGTGGATCAACGGCGATGTGCCGGCGTATCTGCAGCGTGAGGTGCGGGTGCGGGAGTTCGCTCTCGGTTTCGTGGTGTGGGCGGAGGACCGTGAGGAGGCGCCGACGCCGGACGGTGGCCGGCAGCGTCTGGTCATCGCGCGGGACAGTGGTGAGGCGACGCTGTGGCCGGGGCTGCCGGTGGGTGAGGTGATCCGCCGGTACGAGGAGGAGTACGGCGCGGCGGCCGCGGAGGCGGCGGCGCCGGTTCCGGCGCAGGCGGCACGGGTGGATCTGAACCAGACGTCGTTCCTGTTGAGCCCTCCGGAGTGGCTCCAGGAGGCGGCGGACAAGATCGGCCTTCCGCCGGTCGCCTCGAACGCGTCCCAGGCGGCCGCGGACGCGTCGCCGGAGTCGGCGTCGCACACGCCGCCGCTGCCGATGCCGGGCGGGGGCGGTGAGGGTGCGGCTCCCGCGGGTGCGCTGCCGGGGGCTGTGCCGTCGGAGGCTGAGTCGTCGGCGCCGTCGCAGGCGGGGGCGCCCGGTGCCGGGGCGGTGGCTGCGGACCTTGCTTCCGGCGCGCCGTCGCTTGGCGGCCCGTCCGCCGGGAACGCGTCTTCGGACGGGTCGTCGGCCGCCGCCGGGTCGTCCGCCGGCACGGGTTCCGCCGGTACCGCCGGGGACTCCGTGTCCGAGGTGTCGGCCGCGCCGTGGGAGGCCGCTTCGGGCGGTGGTTCGTCCGTGGACGGTTCCGCCGGGGCCGGGGCCGGGGCCGGGGCCGGTGCCTCCGCCGACGCGCCGGCGCCGGTCGCCGAGGCGGAGGACGCTTCCGGCGCGTCCGTCGGTGGTGCGGTGTCTTCGGGGGCGGCCCCCGTGGGAGACGGTGCCGCCGAGGCCGCGCCGGAGGTGTCGGCTGCGCCTTGGGCGGCGGCCGGTGTCGCCGAGGGCGGTCATGAGCCGACCGCTTCGGACGGTGTGCCCGCGCGGAGCCCCTGGGCGGACGCGAACGCCAGCGCGGGCGGGGCCGATGGGGCCGTGCCGTTGCCGGCGACGGTGTTCGCGCCGCCGCTGTCGGGGGCGGACGACGAGGACACTCCGCCGCCGGCGGTGGGTCCGGACGCGCCCACGGCGCTGATGAAGGGCGGCAGCGCGCTGCCGCCGACCGCGATCGCGCCCCGGCTGAACACGGACGGCACGTTCGGGCAGGGCGGCCCGCAGGTTCCGCCCGCGCCGCCGTCCGCTCCCGCCGCTCCCATGACCCCTCCGCCGGCCGCTCCGGCGACCCCGCCCGCGCCTCCCACGCCGCCTGCTCCTTCCGTGCCGTCCGCATCCGGGGCGGCCGACATCGCCGACGCGGCGACCAGCAAGGCGCAGACGCCGCCGCCCGGCGGCTATGTGCGGACGCAGCTGGTGTCGCAGCTCGGGCCCGACGGCCCGCAGCCTCCCGGCCCGCCGGCGCCGCCGGCCCCTCCCGGCGCGACGCCGCCGCCCGCCGTGCACCAGGCCGCGACGATGCTGGCGCACCCGAGCCAGGCCGGCCAGCCCGGTATGCCCGGTCTGCCGGGTCAGAGCGGTCCGGGGGCTCCGCCGCCTCCGCCTCCGCCGCCGGGTGTGCCGGGTGCCGGTGCGGGTACGCCGCCGGGCGGTGTGGCGCACGCGGCGACGATGCTGGCCCACCCGGGCCAGGCCGGTCTGCCGGGTCAGAGCGGTCCGGGGGCTCCGCCGCCTCCGCCTCCGCCTCCGGGTGTGCCGGGTGCCGGTGCGGGTACGCCGCCGGGCGGTGTGGCGCACGCGGCGACGATGCTGGCCCACCCGGGCCCGGGCGGTCCCCCCGGGCCGCCCCCGCCGCCGGGACCCGCGCCCGCGCCCGTGTCCGCGCCGGCCCCCGCGCCCGGCCCCGGGCCCGCGTACGGGTATCCGCAGCCGCAGCCGACCGGGATGCCGACGGTGGGCCCGGGCTACCAGGCCGTGCTGCGCTACCGCGCGCCCGACGGTTCGGAGCAGCAGATCATCCGCCGCTCCGCGCCGGGCACGCCGCACCCCGAGTGGCAGATCCTGCACGAGCTGCGCGCCATGAACGTGCCGCCGCAGCAGGTGCTCGAGCTGCACACGGAGCTGGAGTCCTGTGAGCTGCCGGGCGGTTACTGCGCGCGGATGATCCGGGAGACCTGGCCGCAGGCGCGGATCACCAACATCGCGCCGTACGGCCGGGATCACGCGGGCCGTCAGCAGGGCATGCGCCAACTGCTGACCCATCAGGGCGAGTTGCACCAGGTCGCGGACGGTCCGGCGCGGCCCGCGCCGGTGCGGGCGCCGCTGCCGCAGGTGCAGCCGGCGCCGCCGCTGCCGCCGGACGGGGTGGCGCAGGAGCTGGCCGGGGCGTTCGGTCCTGGCATCCTGCGCTTCGACCAGCGCGCGGTGTCCCGGCAGGGCGTGCCGGAGCTGGTGGCGGTCACGCTCGTGTGGGCGGGTCTGCCGGCCGACTTCGGGCCGTTCTTCTGGGCGCAGCCGGCGATGCCGGTGGTGCCCACGCTGGCCGAGCTGGCGGCGCAGCGCCAGGTGCAGCCGGCGCCGGACGCGGGTTCGTACCTCGTGCTCGGTTCGGACTTCGGCCGGGCGATCTGTGTCCAGTACGGGACGGCGCACATCGTCGCCGTACCGGTGGAGGCCGGTCCGGGCGGGCAGTCGGTGCCGCCGCAGTTCGTAAACACCGGGCTGCCGGAGTTCGTGCGCTGCCTGGCGCTGCTCGGCCGGATGTGGCGCCTGCGGTTCGGGCTCAACCCGGAGCAGGCGGGTCGCTGGACGGTCGACTTCCAGGCGCAGTTGGCGATGCTGGACCCGGCGGCGCTGTCGTCGCCGGAGAACTGGTGGTCGGTGCTGCTGGAGCAGATGTGGGACGGGCTGCTGTAGACCGCCCATAGACGGAATGTGACCAAAGGCGCTCGGCGTGTGCTCACGTCGGGCGTCTTTTGTCCGTTCTTATGACGCATCCTGTACAAGTCAGCGAGCGAGCTCGTAGGGAAGGGGCGTCACGGATGAGTTTCGCGGTCGGACGGGGCCGGGGGTACCGCCCGCAGCAGGTCGACACCTACCTCGCCGCGCTGTCCGAGGAGCGCGACGGAGCCCGGGAGCGGGCCGAGCTGCTCACCCTCCTCGTCGAGGAGCGGGAGGAGGAGCTGGCCCGGCTGCGCGAGGTGGTCGCGGGGCTGAAGCCGCAGCGCTACGAGTCCCTCGGCGAGGCGGCGCGGAAGATCCTGGAGCTCGCGGAGCAGGAGGACGAGCGGCTCGTACGGGACGCGGAGGCAGAGGCGCAGGCCCTGGCCGAGGCGGCCGACGCGGCCGCCCGCGAGGCCGAGGAGGCGGCCCGTGCCTATGCCGACGGGCTGCGCACGGCGGCCGAGGCGGCGGCCCGCGCGACCCTGGAGCGGGCCGAGGAGCGCGCCGGTGAACTGCGCACGGTGGCCGGCCGGGACGCGGAGGGGGCCAGGGCCGCGGCGCAGGAGTACGCGGAGGAGACCGCCCGGCGCGCCGAGGAGCTGCTCGCCGGGCAGCGCGAGGAGCAGCGCACCGTACGGGACGAGGCGGAGCGTGCGGCGGCGTCGGCCGCCGCGGAGCTGGACGCCCGGCACGCCGAACTGATCGCCGAGGCGGAGGCCCGGCTCGCGGAGGTCCGGCGCGCCCTGGCCCGGACCGAGGAGGCCGCCCGGCACGGTCAGGAGGACGCCGAGGCGAAGGCGGCCGAACTGCTCGCCGAGGCGCGTCTGAAGCGGGAGCGGATCGAGCGCGAGACCGAGCGGGTGCTGCGCGAGCACGAGGAGGCCCGCGACGAGATCCACTCCCACATGGAGCACATCCGCTCCTCCCTCGCCGCCCTGACGGGCCGCGTGGCCGGCCCCGAGCGCGAGGACCGGGAACGGAAGGACCCGGAAGGGTCGGAGCCGGAGCCGGAGCCGGAGCCGGAGCGGGAGCCGGAGCGGGAGCCGGAGTCCGGCGGGGACAACTCCTAGGGGGCGTCCGCGCCGGCGTCCGTGGCCGCGTCCTCGTCCCGGCGCTCGCCGTCCTCCAGGACCGGGAAGCGGCGCGGGGCGAGGGTGAGCAGGACGAGGACGGCGAGGGCGGCGGCGGCCGCGGCGCCCAGGTGGACGTAGTCGACGGCCGCGTCGACCGCCCGGCGCAGATGGTCGGCGGCCTCGCCGGTGAGCGCGCCGGGGGTCTCCAGGGCGCGGACCAGGCCGTCCAGGTCCGTACCACCTCCGCTTCCGCCACGTCCGTTTCCTCCGTTCCCTCCGCTTCCGTCGCCGAGCCGCGCGGCCAGGACGCCGTTGGCGACGGCGCCGAACAGCGCCGCCCCGACGCTCTGGCCGACCTGGCGGACGAAGAGGACCGAGGCGGTGGTCGTGCCCCTCTCCTCGTACGGGACGGTCGACTGGACGCCGACGATCAGCGGCAGCTGGAAGAAGCCGAGCGCCCCGCCGAGCAGCAGCATCAGCAGCGCGGGCTGCCACGGCTCGCCGGGGAAGGGCAGCAGCGGGAACGCGAGCAGGACCAGGAGCGCGAGGCCCATGCCGAGGAGGGCGGTCTGGCGGAAGCCGATGCGGGTGTAGACGCGGTTGGAGAGCGCGGCCGTGACCGGCCAGCTCAGGGTCATCGCGGAGAGCACGAACCCGGCGGCGATCGGGCCGAGGCCGAGCACGGCCTGCGCGTACGTGGGCAGGAAGACGGTCGGCGCGACCATGAGCAGGCCGAGCGCGCCCAGGGCGAGGTTGACGGCGGCGATGGTCCGGCGGCGCCAGACCCAGCCGGGGATGATCGGTTCGGCGGCCCGGCGTTCGATGAGGACGGTCAGGGCGGCGAGCGCCGCCGCCCCGCCGAACAGCCCGAGCGAGGGCGCCGACAGCCAGGGCCAGGCGACGCCGCCCTGGACGAGCGCCGTCAGCAGGAGGGTGCCGGTCGCGAAGATGGCGAGGGCCCCGGCCCAGTCGACCGAGACCCGTGGCCGCGCTCCTGCCTTGGCCCCGGCCTGCGCCTCCGCTTTGGCCCCGACCTTCGCCCCGGCCTGCGCCTCCGCCCCGGCTCCCGCCTCCTCCCCCCGGGGCCTGCCCGGTTCCACCAGGTGGCGGGCGATCAGCCAGAGCGCCGCCGCCCCGACCGGCAGGTTGACCAGGAAGATCCAGCGCCAGTCCGCGTACCCGGCGAGCAGGCCGCCCGCCGCCGGGCCCGCCACGGCGGAGGTGGCCCACACGGAGGAGAGCCGGGCCTGGATGCGGGGACGTTCCTTCAGCGGGTAGAGGTCGGCGGCGAGCGTCTGGACCGTGCCCTGGAGGGCGCCGCCGCCCAGGCCCTGGACCACCCGGAAGGCGATCAGCGAGCCCATGTTCCAGGCGGACGCGCACAGCAGCGAGCCGACGAGGAAGAGCACGATGCCCGCGATCAGGACGGGCTTGCGGCCGAAGGTGTCGCTGAGCTTCCCGTACACCGGCAGGGTCACGGTCACCGCGAGCAGATAGCCGGAGAACAGCCAGGAGAAGACCGACAGGCCGCCCAGGTCGCCGACGATCTGCGGGACGGCCGTGGCGACGATCGTGCCGTCGAGCGCGGCGAGCGCCATCCCCAGCATCAGTGCGGCGACGACCGGCCCGCGCCGCGTGGCGTCCGCCTTCGGCGCCGCCGCCCTCCTCGTGGTCGCCCCGGCCATCCGGCCCCGCCCCTCTCCCCGACCCCATCGGATGCTTCGTACATCTAAGTGCGCCCGGATCAGCCTCTCACTCGGACCGGGGGAGGAGGAACCCCTAGGGGGGCCTCCCCCATTCAGCCCAGGGGCCGTTCGTACCGGCGGAGGACGAGCCGGGGCACCCGCTGTCCTTAGCTTGTTCTTACGGATAACCCCAGGGCGAAGACTGCGCCGGGCACCAGTGCCACGGCCCCCGCCCCCCGGCCAGACTCGAACGCGCGCAACGGACATCGACCGCGCCCATCCATGCATAGGAGACATACCGTGACTTCGGCTGTGACCATCCCCCGGCACGGGGAAACGGGCGGGAGGACGGCCGTCGCCGCGCGGGCGCGGCAGGTCGTCAAGGCGTACGGCTCCGGGGAGACCCGGGTCGTCGCGCTCGACCACGTCGACGTGGACATCGCCCGCGGGCAGTTCACCGCCATCATGGGGCCCTCCGGCTCCGGCAAGTCCACGCTGATGCACTGCCTCGCCGGGCTCGACACCGTCAGCGGCGGCCAGATCTTCCTCGACGAGACCGAGATCACCGGCCTGAAGGACAAGAAGCTCACCCGGCTCCGGCGCGACCGCATCGGGTTCATCTTCCAGGCCTTCAACCTGCTGCCCACGCTCAACGCCCTGGAGAACATCACGCTGCCGATGGACATCGCCGGCCGCAAGCCCGACCAGGAATGGCTGCGCCGGGTCGTCGACACCGTCGGTCTCGGCGAGCGCCTGAAGCACCGGCCCACCCAGCTGTCCGGCGGCCAGCAGCAGCGCGTCGCCGTGGCCCGCGCGCTCGCCGCCCGCCCCGAGATCATCTTCGGCGACGAGCCGACCGGAAACCTCGACTCGCGCGCCGGCGCCGAAGTCCTCGGCTTCCTGCGGCAGTCCGTCGACGAGCTCGGCCAGACCATCGTCATGGTCACCCACGACCCCGTCGCCGCCTCCTACGCCGACCGCGTCCTCTACCTCGCCGACGGCCGCATCGTCGACGAGATGTACGCGCCGACCGCCGACCAGGTCCTCGACCGCATGAAGGACTTCGACGCCCGGGGACGTACCTCATGACCGTCCTCAAGACCTCGCTGCGCAACTTCCTCGCGCACAAGGGCCGCATGGCACTCTCCGCCGTCGCCGTCCTCCTCTCCGTCGCCTTCGTCTGCGGCACCCTGGTGTTCAGCGACACCATGAACACCACCTTCGACAAGCTCTTCGCCACCACCGCGTCGGCCGTCACCGTCAGTCCGAAGGACGCCGCCGAGAACGACGAGATACCGCAGAACGGCCGCCCCGCGGCCCTGCCCGCCTCCGTCGTCGACCAGGTCAGGGGCGTCGAGGGCGTCCGCGCCGTCCAGGGCGGCGTCGTGTCGATGTCCGTCACCGTCGTCGACTCCCGCGACGAGAACATCGGCCCGACCTCCGGTGCCCCGACCATCGCCGGGAACTGGACGCCCAACGAGCTGCGTTCGGTCGAGATCGCCTCCGGCCACGAGCCGCGCGGCCCCACCGACGTCCTCGTCGACCAGGCCACCGCCGACAAGCACCACCTGAAGATCGGCGACGAACTGCGCACCATCGCCGTCACCGGCGACTTCACCGCCCGCATCTCCGGCATCGCCGCCTTCAAGGTGACCAACCCCGGTGCCACCGTCGTCTGGTACGACACCGCCACCGCCCAGCGCGAACTGCTCGGCAAGGAGGGGCTGTTCACCCAGGTCAGCGTCGACGCGGCGCCCGGCGTCAGCGACGAGACGCTGAAGGCGGACATCGCCGCGAAGGTCGGCTCCGGCTACAAGCTGCAGACCGCCGCCGAGGCCACCGACGCCGGACGCGAGGACGTCGCCGGCTTCCTCGACGTCATGAAGTACGCCATGCTCGGCTTCGCCGGCATCGCCTTCCTCGTCGGCATCTTCCTCATCGTCAACACCTTCTCCATGCTGGTCGCCCAGCGCACCCGCGAGATCGGCCTCCTGCGGGCCATCGGATCGAGCCGCCGGCAGATCAACCGGTCCGTGCTCGTCGAGGCCCTGCTGCTCGGCGTCGTCGGCTCCCTCGCCGGCGTCGCGGCGGGCGTCGGCCTCGCCGTCGGCCTGATGGAGATCATGACGTCGATGGGCATGGAGCTGTCCACCCAGGACCTCACCGTCCGCTGGACCACCCCCGTCGTCGGCCTCGTCCTCGGTGTCGTCGTCACCGTCCTCGCCGCCTTCGTCCCCGCCCGCCGGGCCGCGAAGGTCTCCCCGATGGCCGCCCTGCGCGACGCCGGAACGCCCGCCGACGGCCGGGCCGGCACCGTGCGCGCCGTCGTCGGCCTGCTCCTCACCGCCGCCGGCGCCGCCGCGCTGTGGACCGCCACCCGGGCCGATGAGGCCGGCGCCGGCTCCCTCTGGCTCGGCCTCGGCGTCGTCCTGTCCCTCCTCGGCTTCGTCGTCGTCGGCCCGCTCCTCGCGGGCGGCGTCGTCCGCGTCCTCGGCGCCGTCGTGCTGCGGGTCTTCGGCCCCGTCGGCCGCATGGCCGAACGCAACGCGCTGCGCAACCCCCGCCGTACCGGAGCCACCGGCGCCGCCCTGATGATCGGCCTCGCGCTCGTCGCCTGCCTGTCGGTCGTCGGATCCTCCATGGTCGCCTCGGCCACCGAGGAACTCGACCGGTCCGTCGGCGCCGACTTCATCATCCAGTCCACCAACGGCCAGCCGATCGTGCCGCAGGCCCAGGCCGCCATCGAGAAGGCCCCCGGCCTGGCCCACGTCACCGAGTACAAGTGGGTCGAGGTCACCGTCACCGACCCGCGCGGCAAGGCGAAGAAGACCGGCCTGGTCGCCGCCGACCCCACCTACGCCGAGGACGTGCGCCGCGACACCACCGCGGGCAGGCTCGCGGACGCCTACGGCCCGGGCGCCATGTCCGTCGGCAGCGCCTACGCCGCCGAGCACGGCGTCAAGGTCGGCGACCGGCTCACCGTCGCCTTCCACGGCGGACAGCGGGCCGTGCTGCGGGTCGCGGCCATCACCTCCGACGACAACAACATCGACAAGGGCGTGATGTACACCGACATCACGACGGCCGCCCGCCACCTGCCGGACGACCGGATGCCCCGCAGCATGATCGTCTTCGGTACGGCGAAGGACGGCCAGGAGACGGCCGCCTACCAGGCCCTCAAGGACGCCCTGAAGCCCTACCCGCAGTACCAGGTCGCCGACCAGGCCGACTACAAGAAGACCCTGCAGGACCAGGTCGGGCAGCTGCTCAACATCGTGTACGGACTGCTCGCCCTCGCGATCGTCGTCGCCGTCCTCGGCGTCGTGAACACCCTGGCCCTGTCGGTCGTCGAGCGGACCCGCGAGATCGGCCTCATGCGCGCCATCGGCCTCTCGCGCCGCCAGCTGCGCCGCATGATCCGCCTGGAGTCCGTGGTCATCGCCCTCTTCGGCGCCCTCCTCGGCCTCGCCCTGGGCATGGGCTGGGGCACGGCCGCCCAGCGGCTCCTCGCCCTGGAGGGCCTGGGCGTCCTGGACATCCCCTGGCCGACGATCATCGGGGTCTTCGTGGGGTCGGCCTTCGTGGGCCTGTTCGCCGCCCTGATCCCGGCCTTCCGGGCGGGCCGGATGAACGTCCTGAACGCCATCGCGACGGAGTAGGGCACCGGCCGGTTGCCGACCGGGGCGCCCCGCTCGTGCGGGGCGCCCCGGTCGCGTTCGGCGGCGGGTGTCGGCGGGTCGTCGTAGGGTGGAGACCCCGGCCCGTGAGACGTGTCGGGCGGTTCGCGTTGCCCACTGTCGGGATGGAAGACCCATGAGCCTGCACGGTCTGCTTGACGTCGTCGTCGAAGACGCGGCCCTCGCCGAAGCGGTGACCGCCGCCCGCGACGGCAACCGCACGCATGTCGACCTGGTCGGCCCGCCCGCCGCCCGCCCCTTCGCCGTGGCCGCGCTGGCCCGCGAGGCCGGCCGGCCGGTGCTCGCGGTCACCGCCACCGGCCGCGAGGCCGAGGACCTGGCCGCGGCCCTGCGGTCCCTCCTCGACCCGGACACGGTCGCCGAGTACCCCTCCTGGGAGACCCTGCCGCACGAGCGGCTCTCCCCCCGCTCCGACACCGTCGGCCGCCGCCTCGCCGTCCTGCGCCGCCTCGCCCACCCGCGCGACGACGACCCCGCCGCCGGCCCGGTGTCCGTGGTCGTCGCACCCATCCGTTCCGTGCTCCAGCCGCAGGTCAAGGGCCTCGGCGACCTGGAGCCGGTCGCGCTGAGGAGCGGGCAGACGGCGGACCTGGAGGAGGTCGTCGCGGGCCTGGCGGCCGCCGCGTACTCCCGGGTGGAGCTCGTCGAGAAGCGCGGCGAGTTCGCCGTCCGCGGCGGCATCCTGGACGTCTTCCCGCCCACCGAGGAGCACCCGCTCCGGATCGAGTTCTGGGGCGACGACGTCGAGGAGATCCGCTACTTCAAGGTCGCCGACCAGCGCTCCCTCGAAGTCGCCGAGCACGGCCTGTGGGCCCCGCCCTGCCGCGAACTGCTGCTCACCGACGACGTACGGGCCCGCGCCCGGGCCCTCGCCGAGCGGCACCCGGAGCTCGGCGAACTCCTCGACAAGATCGCCGAGGGCATCGCCGTCGAGGGCATGGAGTCCCTCGCTCCGGTCCTCGTCGACGACATGGAGCTGCTGCTCGACGTGCTCCCCGAGGGCTCCATGGCCGTGGTCTGCGACCCCGAGCGGGTCCGCACCCGGGCCGCGGACCTGGTGGCGACCTCGCAGGAGTTCCTCCAGGCCTCCTGGGCGGCCACCGCCGGCGGCGGCGAGGCCCCCATCGACGTCGGCGCCGCCTCCCTGTGGGGGATCGCCGACGTACGGGACCGGGCGCGCGAGCTCGGCATGATGTGGTGGTCGGTGTCGCCGTTCGCCGCCGACGAGTCCGGCCTCGACACGGACGGCGACACGCTCAAGCTCGGCATGCACGCCCCGGAGACGTACCGCGGCGACACCGCCCGCGCGCTCGCCGACACCAAGGGCTGGCTCGCCGACGGCTGGCGCACGGTGTACGTCACGGAGGCCCACGGCCCGGCCTCCCGCACCGTGGAGGTCCTCGGCGGCGAGGGCATCGCCGCCCGGCTCGACGCCGACCTGAGCGACATCTCCCCGTCCGTCGTCCACGTCGCCTGCGGCTCCATCGACTACGGCTTCGTCGACCCCGCCCTCAAGCTCGCCGTCCTCACCGAGACCGACCTGTCCGGGCAGAAGGCCGCCGGCAAGGACGGGCAGCGGATGCCCGCCAAGCGGCGCAAGACGATCGACCCGCTGACCCTGGAGGCCGGCGACTACATCGTCCACGAGCAGCACGGCGTCGGCCGCTACATCGAGATGGTCCAGCGCACCGTCCAGGGCGCCACCCGTGAGTACCTGCTCGTCGAGTACGCCCCCGCCAAGCGCGGCCAGCCCGGCGACCGCCTGTACATCCCGACCGACCAGCTGGAGCAGGTCACCAAGTACGTGGGCGGCGAGGCCCCCACCCTGCACCGGCTCGGCGGCGCCGACTGGACGAAGACGAAGGCCCGCGCGAAGAAGGCGGTCAAGGAGATCGCCGCCGACCTGATCAAGCTGTACAGCGCCCGGATGGCCGCGCCCGGCCACGCCTTCGGCCCCGACACCCCCTGGCAGCGGGAGCTGGAGGACGCCTTCCCGTACGCGGAGACGCCCGACCAGCTGTCCACCATCGCCGAGGTGAAGGAGGACATGGAGAAGACGGTCCCCATGGACCGCCTGATCTGCGGCGACGTCGGATACGGCAAGACGGAGATCGCCGTACGGGCGGCCTTCAAGGCGGTCCAGGACGGCAAGCAGGTCGCCGTCCTCGTCCCCACCACGCTGCTCGTGCAGCAGCACTTCGGCACCTTCTCCGAGCGGTACGGCCAGTTCCCGGTGAACGTGCGCGCGCTGTCCCGCTTCCAGACGGACACCGAGGCGAAGGCGACGATGGAGGGCCTCAAGGACGGCTCGGTGGACGTCGTCATCGGCACCCACCGCCTGTTCTCCTCCGAGACCAAGTTCAAGGACCTGGGCCTGGTCATCGTCGACGAGGAGCAGCGCTTCGGCGTCGAGCACAAGGAGCAGCTGAAGAAGCTGCGGGCCAACGTGGACGTCCTGACGATGTCCGCGACGCCGATCCCGCGCACCCTGGAGATGGCGGTCACCGGCATCCGCGAGATGTCGACGATCACCACCCCGCCGGAGGAGCGGCATCCGGTGCTGACCTTCGTCGGCCCGTACGAGGAGAAGCAGATCGGCGCGGCGATCCGCAGGGAGCTGCTGCGCGAGGGCCAGGTCTTCTACATCCACAACCGGGTCGAGTCCATCGACCGGGCCGCGGCCCGGCTGCGCGAGATCGTGCCGGAGGCGCGGATCGCCACCGCCCACGGCCAGATGTCCGAGCAGGCCCTGGAGCAGGTCGTCGTCGACTTCTGGGAGAAGAAGTTCGACGTGCTGGTGTCGACGACGATCGTCGAGTCCGGCATCGACATCTCCAACGCCAACACGCTCATCGTCGAACGCGGCGACAACTTCGGTCTGTCGCAGCTCCACCAGCTGCGCGGCCGCGTCGGCCGGGGCCGCGAGCGCGGCTACGCCTACTTCCTCTACCCGCCGGAGAAGCCGCTGACGGAGACCGCCCACGAGCGGCTCGCGACCATCGCCCAGCACACCGAGATGGGCGCGGGCATGTACGTGGCGATGAAGGACCTGGAGATCCGCGGCGCGGGCAACCTGCTCGGCGGCGAGCAGTCCGGTCACATCGCGGGCGTCGGCTTCGACCTGTACGTGCGGATGGTCGGCGAGGCCGTCGCGGACTACCGGGCCTCCCTGGAGGGCGGCGTGGAGGAGGAGCCGCCGCTGGAGGTCAAGATCGAGCTCCCGGTCGACGCGCACGTCCCGCACGACTACGCGCCGGGCGAGCGGCTGCGCCTCCAGGCCTACCGGGCCATCGCCTCCGCCAACACCGAGGAGGACATCAAGGCCGTACGGGAGGAGCTCACCGACCGCTACGGCAAGCTGCCGGAGCCGGTGGAGAACCTGCTCCTGGTGGCCGGCCTGCGGATGCTGGCGCGCGCCTGCGGCGTCGGCGAGATCGTCCTGCAGGGTCCCAACATCCGCTTCGCGCCGGTGGAGTTGCGCGAGTCGCAGGAGCTGCGCCTGAAGCGGCTCCACCCGCGTACGGTCATCAAGCCGGCCGTCCACCAGATCCTGGTGCCGCGCCCGACGACCGGCAAGATCGGCGGGAAGCCGGTGGTGGGGCGCGAACTGCTGGCGTGGACGGGCGAGTTCCTGGCGGAGATCCTGGGGTCGTGAGGTGACGGCCGGCCCGCCCGGCGCACCGGGCGGGCCGGGGGTGGTTCAGAGGGCGTCGGGGTCGACGGCCTCGGCCATCGCGCGGTAGCCCGCGTCGCTCGGATGGAGATGGTCGCCGGAGTCGTAGGCGGGCAGCAGTCGGTCGGGGTCGGCCGGGTCCGCGAGGGCCCGGTCGAGGTCGATCACGGCGTCGTACGTGCCCGAGGTGCGCATCCAGGTGTTGAAGGCGTCCCGTTGGGCCTCGTTCTCCGGGGTGTGGTGGACGGACCCCTTGAACGGGACGAGTGTCGCGCCAACCGCTTTCAGGCCGCGGGCATGGGCCTGGCGGACGAGTTCGCGATGGCCGGCGATCAGCTCGTCGACGGTGACGTCGGGGCGGAGCCGGCCACCGATGTCGTTGATGCCTTCGAGGACGAGGACGGTGCCGACGCCGCGTTCGTCGAGGGCGTCCGGCGCGAAGCGGTCCAGGGCCTTCTCGCCCGCCCCGCCGCCGTGGCGGACGACCTTGTTGCCGCTGATGCCGTGGTTGAGGACGGGGCGTGGGCGGCCGAGGGCGGCGAGACGTTCGGCGAGCCGGTCGGGGTAGCGGCGATCGGCGTCGAGGGTGGAGCCGTGGCCGTCGGTGAGGGAGTCGCCGAAGGCGACCACGCCGTCGCGGCGGTGCGCGTCGGGGCCGCCGGTGACCTCCACGCCGGTCAGGTAGTACCAGGACGTGCCGGTCTCGGTGAACGCGCCGCCCGACACGTCGCCGCGGTGGTCGCCCGCCGCCCGGTAGCCGGTGGCGGAGGCCATCCGGTGGACGGTGGCCGGGCCGGTCGGCCCGGCCGGGCGGAGCGTCACGGTCAGCGACTCGAAGGGCCGCACGGTCAGGGGCAGGCCGTCGCTGAGCAGGGTGCCGCCGACCGGGATCGTGGCCGACGGCCGCTTCCCGAAGGTGAGGGTGCGGACCGATCCGGGCCGCACCGCGGCGCCCTCCGCGGGCCGGGCGACCGTCGCCCCGGCGATCCGCAGCGGTGTGGTGCCGTAACGGTTGGACAGCTCGATCCGCACCTCGGTGCCGCCCGCGGTGAGGCGGACGACCTGGCGCAGGGTGTGGTCGGCGAAGCCCCGCTCGGACCAGTTGCCGGCGGACGGCGGCTGGGGCGACGCGGCCCAGGCGCCGCGCCAGGCCCCGTCGTCGGTACGGGTGGGGGCGGTGGCGGTACGGGTGGGGGCGGGGCCGGTACGGGCAGGGGCCGGGCCGGTGCAGGAGGTCGAGGCGGCGACCAGGGCGGCGGTGAGGAGGGCGGCGGCCGTCCGTCGGGGGGCGCGGCGGGCGGCGGGGGCGGGGGCGGTCACGCGGGGCCCGCCCGGAACATCAGGTCGGCGAGCGAGCGGAAGTAGTCGCCGGCGTCGCGGTCGCCGACCGCGCCGCCCACGTTGTGCGTGAGCAGCAGGGTCGCGAAGCCGTGGGCGAGGGACCAGGCGGCGATGCCCGCGGTACGAGGGTCGGTGCCGGTGCCGGTGCCGGTGCCGGTGGCCGGGGCGGTCTGGCCGGGCAGGGCCGTGATGCCGGCGCGGAGTTCGGCGGAGGCCCGCTCCCTGGCGGCGATCAGCTCCGGGTCGTCGGCCCGGTACAGGTCGGGCTGGAACATCACCTGGAAGTGCGCGGGATGGGCGGTGGCGAACCGTACGTATCGCACCCCGCGTTCCCGCAGGTCGGGGGCCTCGGCGAGGGCGTCGGCGAGCAGGTCGTAGCCCTGCGCGGCGATCGCGGTGAGCAGACCGGTGCGGTCCTTGAAGTGATGGGCGGGCGCGGCGTGCGAGACGCCCGCCCGGCGCGCGAGGTCGCGCAGGCTGAGCGCGCCCGGGCCCTCCGCGGCGATGACGTCCAGGGCCGCGCTGAGGACGGACTGCCGCAGGTCGCCGTGGTGGTAGGTGCGCCGACTGGTCATGGCAGCAGCGTACCGCCGATCTAGTCATTGACAAGTTGGGGGGAGGGGAGGAATCTAGGCAGTGACAAGATGAGGATCCGAGGGAGGACGTGGACGTCATGACCGTGGAGACCACCACCGGCTCCGGTGCCGGCACCGTCGAATCCGGCCGGGTGCGGCAGTTGTGGCACCTGCTCGAACCCCTGCACGCCCTGCATTACTACGCCCCCGAGGCCTTCGAGGAGGCCTCCGCGCTCGGCTACGACGTCGAGGAGCGCTGGCCTTCCTACTTCGCCTGGCGCGCCTCCGCCCTCGGTCCCGTCGGCGCCGAGCGGGTCGCCTCCGCCTTCTACTCCTTCAGCCCGGACAAGGTCGCCCGGTACGTCCCCGCCGCCTGGGAGGTCGCCGCACCCGCCGACGTCCTCGCCGCCCGGCTCCGCGCCGTCGACCGGACCTACCGGGCGCACCTCGGCGCCGACGTCGTCGCGAGCCCCGCCCTCGCCGAGGCCGCCGCCCTGGCCCGCCGCGCCGCCGAGGCGGCCGACACCGCCGGGCGCCCCCTGGCCGCCGCCCACGCCGAACTCCCCTGGTCCGACGTCCCCCACCTCGCCCTCTGGCAGGCCGCCACGCTCCTGCGCGAGCACCGCGGCGACGGCCACCTCGTCGCCCTGATGGCGGCCGGACTCGACCCCGTCGAGTCCCTCGTCTCCTTCGCCGCGGTCGGCGCCGCCGCCGAGGAGACCTTCGCCGGCCGCGGCTGGAGCGAGGAGCAGTGGAGCGCCGCCCGCGACCGGCTCGCCGCCCGCGGCCTGGTCCGCTCCGACGGCACCGCCACCGACGCCGGACGCGCCCTGCGCGCCGAGGTCGAACGCCGCACGGACGAACTCGCCGCCGCGCCCTGGGCCGCGCTGGGGGCAGAGGCCACCGAGCGGCTGGCGGACCTGCTGGGCGGGCCGTGGCTGGCGGCCATCGGATCCGGACTGCTGCCGGCCGAGAACACGCTGGGGATCGGGAAGATCTGATATCGGATCCAGGATCCAGGATCCAGGATCCGGTAGCCAGGAGCCAGGAGCCAGGAGCCGGTAGCCGGTAGCCGGGATCCGGGATCCGGGATCCGGGATCCGGGACCCGGGGGCGGGGGGCGATCGGATACTGGATCCGATATCCCGTATCCGATATCCAGCATCAAGGATCGGGATGCCCCCGGCCTAGGATCGTCGGGTGCCGACGCATCAGAAGTCCCTCGCCGCCCCGGCCCTCGCCGTCCTCGCCCTGCTCGCCGGCGCCGCCTGCTCGCCCGGTGCCGACGCCCCGTCCGCCAAGGGCGACAGAGGAACCGCGCTCGCGGCCGTGGACACCCTGACCGTGAAGGGGCGGGCACCCAAGACCGGTTACGACCGCGAGAAGTTCGGGGGGGCGTGGACGGACGTCGACCGCAACGGCTGCGGCACCCGTGACGACATACTCCGGCGCGATCTCTCCGGCGTCCGCTTCAAGGACGGCGACCACTGCAAGGTGGCCTCCGGCACCCTGACCGACGACCCGTACACGGGGCGGTCCGTCGACTTCGTGCGCGGCCGCAGCAAGGTGGACATCGACCATGTCGTCGCGCTGTCCGACGCCTGGCAGAAGGGTGCGCAGAAGTGGGACGCCGGCACCCGGCTGCGGTTCGCCAACGATCCGCTCAACCTGCTCGCCGTGGACGCCACGGCCAACCGCCGCAAGTCCGACGGCGACGCGGCGACCTGGCTGCCGCCGAATCGGGCGTACCGCTGCACCTACGTGGCTCGGCAGATCGCCGTGAAGAAGAAGTACGGGGTGTGGGTGACCGGGGCCGAGCGGGACGCCATGAAGCGGGTGCTCGGAAGCTGTCCGGACCAGCGACTGCCCTAAGGTGCCGCGACCTGGCGACCCGGCGACGGAAAATCGTTTCTCTTGATCGTGGGGGCGCGGTTAGCCTCCGGCGCATGGACCTGCACATCACGACTCTCGCCGAGCGCCCGGAACTCCAGGGGCCCATGTGGGACATGAAGCACCTCTGGCCGGAGTTCATGATGTACGACCCGGTCGGCTGGTCGCACATGGGGAAGATCGTGACCGACTTCCCCGAGTACGTCCTCGTGGCCACCGAAGGCGTCGACGGCCCGTTCGTCGCGCGGGCGTTCAGCGTGCCCTTCCAGCTCGGGGCGGAGGGGCGCGGCGAGCTGCCCGACACCGGCTGGGACCAGGTCCTGCTCTGGGCGTTCTCCGACCTGCGGCACGGCCGCACGCCCGACACCGTCAGCGCGATCGAGGTCACCGTGGACACGGGCGCGCTCGGCCAGGGCGTCTCGCACCGCATGCTGGCGGCGATGCGGGACAACGCCCGCCGGCTCGGCTTCTCCGATGTCGTCGCCCCGGTGCGGCCCAACGGCAAGCACCTGGAGGCCGCGTCCTCCATCCATGAATACGCCTTCCGCACCCGTGAGTCGGACGGTCTGCCGCACGACCCCTGGCTGCGCGTCCACGTCCGGGCGGGCGGCACCGTGGAGAAGGTCGCCCCGGCGTCGATGACGATCGGCGGCTCCGTGGAGCAGTGGCGCCGGTGGACGGGCCTGCCCTTCGACGCCGACGGTCAGGTCGACGTCGAGGGCGCCCTCGTGCCCGTCCACTGCGAGGCGACCAGGGGTTACGCGGTGTACGTCGAGCCGAACGTCTGGGTCCGCCACCGTCTGTGACCCCGCTGCCCCCGCACGTACGAAAGGCGTGAAGGCCACCCCCCTCCGGAGGCCTTCACGCCTTTCGCGTCTCGCCGGGGTCCTCACGGACCGTCAGCCGAGGCTCTTCTCGTCCACGACGTCCTTCTTCGGCGGCGTCTGCGCCACGACCGGCTTGTCGTAGTCGGAGAACGTGATGGTGCCGGGCTCCTCTCCGCCGGTCGTCACGACCCTCAGCAGATGCGGCTTGCCCTCCGTGGCCACGGAGAACGTGGTCGTCTCGCCGTCGAGCTTCTGCGTGAGCGTCAGTGCCTTGTGCCCGCCGACCGTGGTCTCCACTCCCCGGACCGTGCCGGTGGTGGTCTGGTCGAAGTCGGCGAGCAGCGCCTTCAGGTCACAGAGCTCCAGCATCTCCTTGGCGTCCGGGTCCTTGGCGTCGGTCTTCACCCAGCGGCCCTTGAGCTCCTTGAGCAGTGCCTTCTGGACCTCCTCCGGCTCGCCCTTGGCCTGCTCCTTCAGGAACGCCTCGTCGAAGCGGAGGTAGACGGCCTTGTCGGCCGGCCGCAGCAGCTCGGCCGTGCCCGTCGTGCCGAAGGTCATGGTCCCGGCGCACTTCCCCTGGAGGTCGGTCGACACATACGCCTTCAGAGGGCCGTCGGCGGTCTTGAGGGAGAGGTCCAGGGTGAGCGACGTGGCGGCCTTCGTCCCGTCCACCGCCTTGTCGACGATCTGGGGCCCGGTCAGGTCGCCGAACGGCCCGGTGGGCTTCGCGTCGTCGCCGGAGGCGGGGCCGGAGGAGGGACCGCAGGCGGTCGCGCCGAGCGCGACGGCGGCGAACAGGGCGGCGGCGAGGGCGGCGCGGCGGGGGCGGACGGTGGCAGACATGGTGGTTCTCCGAGGGGGATGGGGTGGTGCGGGGGAATCCATAACAGCAGAGAGTGTGAACCGAGTCAACACGGTTCACAGGAAACGGGTCGGCTCACACTGTGAAATGTAGTGGCGGGCGTTCGTCAGTAAGATCGGCGCCACACGTAAGGCGGGACGAGAGGAGCGGCACGTGCCGGAGAGCGCAGCGGAGGTGACCGCCGCGGGCATCGCCCGCCTCGCGGGAGTCGGCAGGGCCGCCGTGAGCAACTGGCGCCGCCGCCACGCCGACTTCCCCAAACCCGTCGGCGGCACGGAGACCAGCCCGTCCTTCGCCCTCGCCGACGTCGAGGCCTGGCTGCGCGCCCAGGGCAAGCTGGCCGAGGTCCCGCTCGGCGAGCGCGTCTGGCAGCAGATCGCCGGCCACCCCGCCGGAGCCGTGACCGCCCTCGTCCACGCGGGCTGCGTCCTCCTGCTCGTACGGGACCGGGCGGCGGCCTGGCCCGCGCTCGCCGCCGCGCCCGACGAGCGGCTCGCCGAGCTCCTCCCGGTGCCCCTGGAGGAGACGCTGACCGAGCGCTTCGGCGCCGAGCGGAGCGTTCACACCCCCACGGCCCGCGCGCTCGCCCCCTCCGTACCGCTCCTGCGCGGGGCGGCGGCCATGGCAGCCGAGACGACCTCCCGCGAGGTCTTCGACTTCCTGCTCGGCCGTCATCTGGACGCCAACCCACGCCAGTACACGCTGACCCCTCCCGGCCCCGCCGCCCTCATGGCGGCGCTCGCCGGCCCGGCGGCCACCGTCCTCGACCCCGCCTGCGGCACCGGCGCCCTGCTCACCGCGACCGGCGCGACCAGCCCGGGCAGCACCCCCGCCACTCCCGGCACCCCCGGTGCCCCGGCCGCCCCCGCCGCCCTGTACGGCCAGGACGCCGACCCCGACCTGGCCGCGCTGACCGCCCTGCGCCTCGCACTCGCCACGGACACCGCCGTCGACGTCCGCGTCCTGTCCGGCGACACCCTGCGCGCCGACGCGTTCCCGGCCCTCGCCGCCGACGCCGTGCTGTGCCACCCGCCGTTCAACGAGCGCAACTGGGGCCACGACGAACTGGCCTACGACGCCCGCTGGGAGTACGGCTTCCCGGCCCGTACGGAATCCGAACTGGCCTGGGTGCAGCACGCCCTGGCCCGGCTGCGGCCCGGCGGCACCGCCGTCCTCCTCATGCCGCCCGCCGCCGCCTCCCGCCGCTCAGGCCGCCGCGTCCGCGCCGACCTGCTGCGCCGCGGCGCCCTGCGGGCCGTCGTCGGCCTCCCGGCCGGCGCCGCGCCGCCGTACGGCATCCCGCTCCACCTCTGGGTGCTGCGCAAGCCCACCAACGGCGAGCGTCCCCCCGCCGAACTGCTCCTCGTCGACACCGCGCACGAGACCGCGGCCGGCGGCGCGGCGACGGGCGCGCCGACCGGCGGGCGCGACCGGATCGACTGGGCGGCCGTCGAGAGCGCCGTCCTGGACGCCTGGCGGTCCTTCGACCGGGACGGCACCCTCACCGAGACCCCCGGCGAGAGCCGCGCCGTCCCGGTCGTCGAACTCCTCGACGACGACGTCGACCTGGCCCCCGCCCGTCATCTGCCGCCGCCCGCCGCCGCCGAGGGCGCGGCGCAGCTGGGCGGGGTGCGCGAGCGGCTCACCGAGACCCTGCGCCGCACCCGCGAGCTGACCCCGCCGCCCGCCGCCGACACCGGTACCGACGCCCTCCGCTGGCCCGCCACGACGGTCGGCGAACTCGCCCGCTCCGGCGCCCTGACGCTCCGCGCCGGCGGTACGGGCACGGCCCCGGCCGGCGCCGCCGTCGCCCCCCGCGTCCTCACCGACACCGATGTCCTCGCCGGCCAGGCGCCCTCCGGGACGCTCCCCGAGGCCCCGGCCGCGGGACCCGCCGAGGAACCGGTGCTGCTCGCCGCCGGCGACGTCGTCGTCCCGGTCCTCGGCGGCGGCTCGGTCGCCCGGGTCGTCGACGAGGCCACCGCCGGGGCCGCCCTCGGCCGGAACGTCCACCTCCTGCGCCCCGACCCGGCGGCCCTCGACTCCTGGTTCCTGGCCGGCTTCCTGCGCGCCACCGCCAACAACCGCCAGGCCAGCTCCTACGCGTCCACCGCCACCCGGCTCGACGTCCGGCGCCTCCAGCTGCCGCGCCTGCCGCTCCGCGAACAGCGGCGCTACGGGGACCGGTTCCGGGCCCTCGCGGAGTTCGAGGAGGCGTTGCGGCTCGCGGGACGGCTCGGCGAACAGCTGGTGCGGGGCATGTACGACGGCCTGGCCGACGGCTCGGTCGCGCCCTGACCGTCCGGCCGGGGTGCCTGACCGTCCGACCGGGGTGCCGCGCCACCACGGGTTGTGCACAACCCGTGGGCGCCTGTCGGAGCCGGTGTATACGCTCGTCCCCGACAGCAGAACCATCCCTCCACGCGACCAGGAGCAGCCATGTACGGCCACGGCTACCCGCAGCCCGCGCCACCGCAGCGCGGTGTTCCGGCGTCCGTCATCGTGCTGCGGGTGCTCTTCGCGGTGCTGCCGCTCCTCAGCGTCGGGATGCTCACCTGGGCGACGGTGCTGCGGCTCGCCCTGGTGACCCGCCGGGTCCTGGACTGGATCCTGCTCGCGGTGTCGGTGGCGGTCGTCATCACGGGCTTCGTGCTCATGCCGGCGGACGAGAACGACACCTCCCTCCAGGGCGATCTGGTCGTGGGGATGGTGCTGCTCAACGCGGTGGTGTTCACCGCGTATTTCCTCGCGGCGGACATCCGCCACGACCGTGTCCGCCGGGCCGGCGCGTCCGCGCCGGGCCAGGTCCCGTCCCCGTACACCCCGTACGCGGCGACGGTCCCGCGGCACCAGGAGGGGTACGGCTACCCGCAGGCACGCCCCGCCGTCGCGCCCCAGCCCCAGCCTCCATTGCAGCCGCAGGCCCAGCCCCGGCACCACCCCCAGCCGCAGGCCGTGGTGCCGCCGCCGGCGCCTCCCGTGACCGGTCCCCGCATCGACCAGGTGCGCGCGGAGCTCGACGAGCTGAGTCACCTGCTCCGTAAGGACGAGGGGAAGTGAACGGCCGGGTCGTCGGCGGGCGTTACGAGCTGTCCACCATGATCGGCCAGGGCGGCATGGGCCAGGTCTGGACGGCGTACGACGGCCGGCTCGACCGGCGGGTCGCGGTCAAGCTGCTCAACCCCGCCGCCATCAGCGGCCCGGCCACGGCCGCCGACGAGCTGCGCCGCCGCTTCGTGCGCGAGTGCCGGGTCACCGCACAGGTCGGCCACCCCGGGCTCGTCACCGTCCACGACGCGGGCAGCGACGGCGACGACCTGTACCTGGTCATGCAGTACGTGGAGGGCGCGGACCTCGCCGACCACCTCGCCGAGCACGACCCCTACCCCTGGCCGTGGGCGGCCTCCGTCGCCGCCCAGCTGTGCGCGGTGCTCGCCGCCGTGCACGCGGTGCCGATCGTGCACCGGGACCTCAAGCCGCGGAACGTGATGGTCCGCCCCGACGGCACGGTGATCGTGCTCGACCTCGGCGTCGCCTCCGTCCTCGACACCGACACCACCCGCCTCACCCACACCGGCTCGCCCATCGGCAGCCCCGCCTACATGGCGCCCGAACAGGCCATGGGCGGTGCCGTCGGCCCGTACACGGACCTGTACGCGCTCGGCGTGCTGCTCCACGAACTCCTCAGCGGCAACGTCCCCTTCGCCGGCTCGACCGCCCTCGGTGTGCTGCACCGCCACCTGCACGAGCCGCCCGTCCCGGTGCGCCGGCTGCGCCCCGAGGTGCCCGAGGCCCTCGAAGCGCTCGTCCTGCGTCTCCTCGCGAAGGACCCGCAGGCCCGGCCGGCGAGCGCGCAGGAGGTGTACGAGCACCTGCTGCCGCTCCTGCCGCCGCGCGGCGCGCCGGGGCCGTCGGGCCCGCTCGATCCCACGCGCCCCTTCCGCCGCCCGCACGCGCCCTGGCCCGACCACGCGGTGCAGGCCGCGGCGCCCCCGGCCCCCGCCCCGGCCGTGACGGCGGCTCCGGCGAAGCCGGACGTGGCGGCGGCCGTGGACGAGGTGAAGCGCCTGCTCGGCGAGGGTTCCATCACCCAGGCCGTGGACATCCTCGGCGGCATCCTGCCCGCGGCCGCCGCCGAGCACGGCGAGCACTCGCCCGTCGTCCGGATCCTGCGCAAGCAGTACGCGACGACGCTCATGGACGACGGCCAGTACCGCCGCGCCCTCCCGGAGTTGCGCCGCCTCGCCGAGGACCGCGCGGCGGAGGCCGGCCCGGCCGACCCGCAGACCCTGCAGTTCCGCTATGACGCGGCCCTGTGCCTGGAGCAGCTCGGCGACCCGGCCGGTGCCCTCGCCGAGTACCGCGCGCTCCTGCCGTATCACGAGCACGGCACGGAGACGGACCCCGCGCAGCGGTCCCGGGCCTTCGACATCCGGCACCGGATCGGTCTGCTGCAGCTCGCGATCGGTGACCACGGCGCGGCCGTCTCCGGCCTCGGCGCCTTGCTGTACGACGTGGAGCGCTTCCACGGGCCGTACCACCCGATGGCCGCCGACCTGCGCCGGGCGCTCGACCGGCAGCGGCAGATGGGCGGACCCTACGGCTGAGCCCGTCCGGCGCCGGGGGTGGCCTCACGGGCGCTTCTGACGGGGCGGCAGAGTCACGACTCCGCATCTGATTCGGAAACGGAAGGTATAGGTCCGATTTGGTCGTTTCGCGCTGTGTAACGTGCGCGTTCGATCATGTCCACGCCTTCCAAGGATCCCTTCATGACCACGCCTCAGCCGTCCGACCCGTTCGCCGCCACCCCGGGCGCCCCCGAGCAGGCTCCCGCCCCGGAGAAGAAGAAGGGCGGCCTGCTGAAGAAGATCGGCGGCTTCGTCGTGCTGGTGATCGTCGCCGTCGCGGTGAAGCTCGGCCTGCCGCACCTCACCGGTGACGCCCCGGTCCACGCCAAGGTCGGCGAGTGCGTCACCGTGACCGGTCCCGACGACGCCCCGAAGGTCGACACCCAGGACTGCTCCTCCGGCAAGGCCGACCTGTTCAAGGTCGCCCAGGTCCACGAGGGCACCTTCGACCTCAACAAGTGCGACCAGAACAAGTACTCGGCGCTGGCCCAGCAGCTGGGCTCCGACAAGTTCGTGCTCTGCCTCGAAGAGGCCGCGGCGAAGTAAGGCGGACCCCCGCCGCCGCGCGCGCAGGAGGGGCCGGCCCGTCGGGCCGGCCCCTTCGTCATGCCCGGGCGACCGCGACGACGAGGGAGCCGACGGCCAGGAGCAGGAAGGCCCCGGGGAAGCCGATGCTGCGGAAGACCCGCGCCCGGACGTGGACCGCCACGGCTCCGACGTAGAACAGCACCAGACCGGTCGCGGCGGCGATCCCCAGCGTCCGCAGCCCGAACAGTCCGAGCAGCAGACCGACCGCTCCCGCCCCCTTGAGGGCGGCGAGCGCGGGCAGCCAGGACGGCTTCACGTGCACCTCGGCGGAGTTGGCGAGGACGAAATCGGCCCGCAGGACGTCGGCGAGGGCGATCCCCGCGTTCGCGACGACGGCGATCAGGGTGACGAGGACGGAGAGGGTGGCGGCGAGGCTCGGGAGGGTGGCGGCGAGGGGCATGCCTCCAGGCTCGTCGGCCCTGCTCCACGGCGTCCAATACCCGCTTCCATAACCTGGGGGCATGGACGTCGACACCCGGCTTCTGCGCTACGCCGTCGCCGTCGCGCGCGAGGGCAGTCTCACCCGCGCCGCCGAACGCCTCTTCGTCTCCCAGCCGGCGCTGACGAAGCAGATCCGGCGCCTGGAGAAGGAACTCGGCGTACGGCTGTTCACCCGCTCCCGCGCGGGCATGACCCCCACTGAGGCGGGCCGGGCGCTCGTCGACGGCGCCGCGGAACTCCTCGACGACTGGGAGCGGCTGCTGCGCGCCACCCGGCGTACGGCGGACCGCGCCGAGCGCGTCCTGCGGGTCGGATTCGTCGCGAGCGCCGCCAACGAGGCCACGCCCGCCATCATCACCGCCTTCGGCCGGCTCCGGCCCGGCTGGCGGGTCGACATGCGCCAGACCTCCTGGGCCCACCCGACCGCCGGCCTCGCCACCGGCGACGTCGAAGCCGCCTTCGTACGACTCCCCTTCCCCGGCCAGGACGAGCTGCGCACCCACGTCCTGTTCACCGAACCGCGCTGGGTGGCCCTCGCCGCCGCGCACCCGCTGGCCGGGCGCGAGCGGATCGCCTTCCACGAGCTGTGGGACGAGCCGTTCGTCGCGGCCCCGGCCGAGACCGGCGCCTGGCGGGACCACTGGCTGGCCGCCGACGAGCGCGACGGCCGGCCGGTACGGATCGGGGCCGTCACCGAACATCCCGACGACTGGCTCAGCGCCATCGCCAACGGCTACGGAATCGCCCTGGCCCCTGCCTCCGCCGCCCGCTTCTACGCCCGTCCCGGCGTCGTCTACCGCCCCGTCACCGGCGTGGCCCCCAGCCGGGTCGCGATCGCCTGGGCACCGGCCGACGACGCCAACCCGGTCGTGCGGGACTTCGTCCGCTGCTGCGTGGGGTCCGTGGCGCCGACGGAGCGGTGATTCGGCCACCACATGGGCGCCCGGCCGGACTGTGGCGCGGGGCGATCCGGTGTGTCGGGCGATCAACCCCCAAAGAACCCGGGTTAAGAAACCAACCCACCCAACCCCACCCCCTCAGCCTCCCCGTCGGCAACGCGAGGGCGATCGTCACCGCCGTTGCCCGCCCCGCCAGTGCACCCGTACCAGATCTGCGACGTCTGTGAAGGGGAGTACAGGGCGGCAAGACCCGGCCTGTGCGGCAGTGGCGCTGCTTGACGACGGTGCGCGCCGCATGACGGTGTCAGGCCTCGTCCCTGACTCCGTCGACGAACGCGGACCAGGCGTCGGGCGCGAAGAGGAGGGCGGGGCCGGTGGGGTTCTTGGAGTCGCGGACGGGGACGAGGGGGAGGTGGTCGGCGATCTCCAAGCACTCGCCGCCTTCCGCGTTGCTGTACGAGCTCTTGCGCCACGTCACGGTGCTCAGATCGACGGCTCGCACTGTGCTTCCTCCAACGTACGCATGATGAACTTCCGTGAATCCGCCGGGGAAAGGGCCAGATCGCGAACTCGATCGTAGCGGAGCTGCAAGAGGTCTACGTCGGCTGTTTGTTCGACCAGACTCCCCGAACAACTGGTTTCGACCCATGCCACCACGCGGGCGTCCGCAAGCCTCAGGAACGTCACCTGGGCGCTATGCAGCGCGTACAGCCCAGCGGAGTGCGGCACGACGTGAATGGTGACGTTTCGCCGGTCGCTGACCGCGAGGAGGTGCTCCAACTGCTCCTGCCACTGGTCCCGATTCGGTAGCGGTGTGCGCAGCACCGTCTCCGACAGGATCGTGCGGAAGCCAAGGGCGTTGGGCCCTGTCAGCAGCTCTTGTCGACCGATGCGTGCCTCGACCTGGCGGTCCAGTTCGTCGCCTTCATGGAGACCCGTCTCCATCAGCGTGCGCGCGTAGGCCTTCGTCTGGAGTAGTCCTGGCAGCACGCAGGCCGCGTACTGCCAGAGGCTGGCAGCCTCGGCCTCCAACGCCATGTACTCGCGGTACTTCGCTCGGAACTGCGATGTGTCCCCCGCCGCCAGCTCCCACAGCGTCAGTAACAGCCCCGGCGTGCCGTAATACGTGTCCAGCGCTTGGGCGACCTCCGGGCCGCCGATCGTCTCGCCCTTCTCCATCTTGGAGAACAACGTCGCGTCCCAGCCCAGCGCCGACCCCAACGCCCGATAACTCAGCTTGCGTTCCAGCCGGAGCTTCTTCAGCTCCTCCGCGAAGCGCTTCCGCGGCTCCTGGCTGCGCCCCGTAATCACCCGTCTCGGCGGCATCGCAACACGCACCCCTCTCCGGAAGGTGTGGAAGTACCGGAACAGCGGCCGGGAAGTACAGCCTCAAAACCGGCCACCCCAACCTGCCCCGGGTACATCCTCGACATGCCCCATCACGGAGGGTAGTCCAACACCGGGAGCGGTTGTCATGGAGTGCGGCGATTTTGTGTACGACGAAGTGGCTTGTGTGGTAGGGGAGTTCCGGGGCTGCGCCGGGCCGTACGCGATGCTGCGGCCGCTCGGCGGCGGGCGCGAATGGCAGGCCGACCCGGTCCACCTCAGGCCCGCGACGCAGGACGAACGGCTCAGCGCGGGCGTCCGCGCGGTCAATGAGCGGGCCCGGGCCGCGGCAGTGGCGTTTCTGGACGTGGAGCTTCCGCCGCCGCCCGTGCCCGTACCGGAGTGTGCGGAGTGTGACGAGCTGGCCGCCCGGCGGCGGAGGGCGTGGCTGCGCTACGACGGAAGCGCGGAGGCGGACGCGAACGTGCTCCTCCGTCGTCATCTGGCGGAGGAGCACGGCCGTACGCGTACCTAGCACCAGGGATCGAGGGCGAGGTGACGCCGGAAATTCGCTGTCTAGGGGATGCCGTGCCGATCCGAACCATGCGAGGTCGCGGCGGCCCAGGCGTCGCGGCTGCGGTAGTGGTTGGCGTGGCCGGCCGTCAGGACCCTGCGCAAGGGGGTGAGGTGCTCGGTGTCCGGCGGCAGGTCGAGTGCCGCGAGGAGGGCGAGCGCGGCGGACGGCTCCAGGTCGCCGTAGACCGAGTGGTAGCCGTTCAGCAGGCCGCGGAAGACCTCGCGGTGCAGCGCCGGGACGCCGGCCGCGGCCCGGAGCGCCGGTTCCTTCACCGGCCACGGCACCGGACCGGAGACCTCCAGGACCCGGCCGGCCCGGCGCAGCAGCGGCTCGGGCGCGTCCGCCCGCAGCCGGTCGACGTCACGGCCGAGCACCTCGGCGAAGGCACTCGCCGAGGTGCGCGCGTCCTCGAACCAGTCGACCCACAGCGAGTACGTCAGCGCCTCGCCCGCCTCCGGGGCCTCCAGCCGCTGCCGGTAGCCGTCCCAGTGCGCCTCGGCCGACAGCCCGACCTCCGGGTCCGCGAGGGGGAAGCCGATCTCGGCGGTCACCCAGTACACGTCCAGCAGGTCCAGGAGCCCGAAGGCCAGCCGCAGTTGACCGGCCGGGTCGAGCCGCTCGTCGACGAACACCTGGTCGGCCCAGCGGACCGCGACGTCCGCGGTCGTGATCCGCTGTCCGGGGTGCTCGCCGTCGGTCCACTCGTCCTCGCCGACCCGCGTGACGCCCTCCTCGGCGAGCCAGCGCCGCGCGTCCTCCCGCGCTTCTTCGTCCACCCGGACAGACTAGGGCGGCGGTCAGCCGAACATGCCGACCCGGTAGTCGCCCGCGGGCTGCTGGAGGAGGACGTTCACGCGGTTGTACGCGTTGATGAGGGCGATCAGCGCGACGAGGCCGGTGAGCTGCTCCTCGTCGTAGTGCTTGGCGGCCTCCCGCCAGACCTCGTCCGGGACTCCGGACCCGTCGGCGATACGGGTGCCCTGCTCGGCCAGCGCGAGGGCGGCGCGCTCGGCCTCCGTGAAGACCTTGGCCTCGCGCCAGGCCGCGACCATGTGCAGCCGCTGGGAGGTCTCGCCGGCCGCCTCGGCGTCCTTGGTGTGCATGTCGAGGCAGAATCCGCAGCCGTTGATCTGGCTCGCACGGATCTTCACGAGCTCCTGGACGGCGAACGGCAGGCCGGTGTCCGAGATGGCCTTGCCCGCGGCGCCGAAGTGCTTGATGACCTTGGTGCCGGTGGGGCTGCCGAAGAGGTTGATGCGGGCTTCCATGAGGGGCTCCTCTGTCGTGCTCGGTGGTGGCTACACCGCTATGACGGAGCGGATCGCGGGAGTGTGACAGGAGGACATGTGACCTACGCCATTCCGCTGGGGGTCGCGTAGGGGACACGCTTCTCCTCCTCGCCGACCGCACTTCCGGTCCCGGTCCCGGTCCCGGTCCCGGTCCCGGTCCCGGTCCCGGTCCCGCCCCCGCTCCGGCGTCGGGCCGCGAGGACCGTCCACCCCGCGAGCAGCGCCAGGGCCGCTCCGCCCGCTCCCAGGCCGGCCCGGAGGCCGGGCGGGCGGAAGGCGCAGGTCACCTCGCGCGTTCCCGGGCGCACCGGGGCCGCCACCAGGCCGCCGTACGAGGCGGCCGGACGGCCGTCGCAGGTCCAGCCGGCGATGCGGGGGGAGGAGAGGACGAGCGTGCCGGTGGTGCCCGGGCGCAGGGTGGCGCGCACGCCCGTGGACGTCACACGGATCGCGTCCGGGGCCGGGGCCTTCGCCCGCAGCGTCGCCACGGCGGCGCGCAGGCGCGCGTGGTCCAGACAGGCGAGCCAGACGCCCGCGCCGGCGGCGCTGCTCACGCCGCCCGCGCCACGCACGCTGCCCCCGCCGCCCTGGTCACGCACGCCGCCCGCAACGCTTTCACCGCCCCCACCGCCCTTCGTCGGTAGCTCGGGGCGCAGCCCCGACACCCGCTGGACGCCCAGGGACACCAGCGCGGCCCGCCACCTGGGGAGTCCGCCGCGGAGGCGGACCTCCCGGGGGCCGAGGCGGGCCGGGCCCGTGACGTCGGGCGCCCAGAGGAACACCTCGGTGCCGACGCGGCAGGCGCCGGACGCCGCCGGAGGCTCGTAGACGCGCGCGCCCAGGAGGAGTTCCTGGTTGCGGAACGGAGAGGGGCCGTAGACGGGGGCGGGGCCGGTCGGGCGGACGCTCACCAGCGGAAGCGCCGGGCCCGTCGGGACCACGTCGCCGTCCCGCCGGCGCGCGCCCACCGCGAAGAGGGCGTCGGTCACCGGGTTGTCCAGGCTCTGGAGGTTGCGGCCCCGGGAGGTCCAGCCGGCGCCGAGCGCGGCCATGGTGCGGGTCAGGACGTCGGGCGTGAGGCTGCTGTAGTAGGCGCCGCCCTGGCCGCCGAGCATCATCGGCTCGTTGGCCGTCGTGTGCGGACGGCCGGAGTCGGTGCGGTGGACGGGCCAGCCGTCGGCCCCGGCGAGGGCCTCGGCGAGGCGGCTGTCGGCGGCGCTCCACGCGGGATAGTCGTCGAGCCGGCGGAGCCGTTCCCGGTCGCCGTACGCCGTCGTCGCCGCGGCCTGCGCCACCAGGACCCCGGCCAGGAGCAGCACGGCGAGCCGCCCCCGCCGTACGAGGACGACCGCGAGACCCGCCGCGAACAGCGCACCGCCCCACACCGTCGCCTGCCCGCTCCCCAGCGCCCCGAGGCCGAGGAGGCCGACCACGCCCGCCCCGCCCAGCAGCGTCCGCCGGTCCGGCAGGCCGTCGGCGACCGCCGCCCACGCGGCGAGGACGAGCACGCCCGCGAGGACGAAGGTCTGGCGGTACGGGCTGCCGTTGGGCGTGGCGAAGACGTGCCACACCAGGTGCGTCGGCCCCCACTGGAGGGACAGCGCGACACCCGCCACCAGGGCCGGCCACCGCCACTCCCCCCGGCGGAGGTCCCGCCAGTCCCGCCAGTCCCGTCGGTCCCGCCGCTCGCGGCGGAAGAGCAGCGAGGCGGCCAGCACCGGCACCGCCGTGAAGACGAACAGCGCCGGGGTGGAGAAGCCGTACGTGACGGGCATCAGGCGCGCCGCGAGGTCCGGCCCGCTCGCCGCCGTGAAGTCCCGCACCACGCCCGGGTAGGCGTGCCGCGTCCCGAGGAAGACCGGCAGCAGCACGGGCGCGGCGAGCCCGATCCCGAGCAGCACCGTCACCGCGCCCCTGACCAGGACCCGCCAGGGCGGCAGCGTCACCAGGAGGACGAGCGCGGCGCCCAGCGTCGCCATGTAGGCGGTGTAGAAGTTGGCGAGCCAGCACACGGCGACGACCAGCGGCCCGAGCAGCGGCCGCCGCCCCTCCCGTACCCACACGCCCACCAGGCACAGCAGCGGGAAGGCGATCAGACCGTCCATCCACATCGGGTTGTAGACGGCCTCCAGCAGTGCCCAGCCGCAGAGTCCGTACGCCGCGCCGAGCAGCCCCGCGCCCCACCACACGCCCGGCCGCAGGCGCGGCAGCAGGAAGGCCATCGCGGCCGCCGCGGCCGCCATCTTGAGGACGGTGATCCCGTAGAGGGCGTGGGCCAGGTCCGCGCGCGGGAAGAGTGCGACGAGCGGGGCGAACGGGCTGGTCAGATACGTGCCGAGGTCGGGCAGGAAGCTGGTGCCCCAGCCGGACTGCCAGTTCAGCAGCAGCCCGCCGTCGGCCCGCCCGTGCAGCAGGTCCCACAGCCGGGCGTGGAACGGCAGGAACTGGTTGCCCAGGTCGTTGACGCTGCGCCGGTGCGGGCCGAACGGGAAGGCGCGGGCGACGGCGTCGCCCGCGCACACGGCGAGGGCGGTGAGCAGCGCGGCCGTCACCGGTGCCCGCCACGCCCCGGGGGCGGCCGCGCCGGCCTTCGTACAGATCTTCATGATGGGACGAATATGGCAGCGACAATGCCGAAATCCGCCCATGCGCCGGGGCGTTCATTCAATGGTCGTCTGGCCGTCACCGATGGAATCCGACGGCGACATCCGCACCCGCTGTGGTGTCGTGCGTGCTGCTCTCGATCGTGGTCCCGTGCTTCAACGAAGAAGAGATCATCGGTCGCTTCCACGACCATGTGACGAAGGAACTCTCCCCTTTCGACGGAGAATTCGAGATCGTCTACGTGGACGACGGAAGCCATGACCGTACGCTGCCGCTCCTGGAGGGGATCGCCGCCGACGACCCCCGGGCGCGCTATGTCTCCTTCAGTCGCAACTTCGGCAAGGAGGCCGCCATGCTGGCCGGCCTCCAGCACGCGGCCGGTGACGCCGTCGTCATCATGGACGCCGACCTCCAGCACCCGCCGGAGCTCGTGCACCGCATGCTGGCCCTGCACGCCGAGGGATACGACCAGGTCATCGCCCGCCGCACCCGCACCGGCGACCGGGTCACCCGCACCCTGACCGCCCGCGCCTACTACTGGGCGATCAACCGGCTCGTGGACGTCGAGCTCGTCGACGGCGTCGGCGACTTCCGGCTGCTTTCCCGCCGCACGGTCGACTCGATTCTCGAACTGACCGAGTACAACCGTTTCTCGAAGGGCCTGTTCGCCTGGGTCGGATTCCGCTCGACGACGTTCGAGTACGAGAATGCGGTGCGCGAGGAGGGCCGTTCGAAATGGACCTTCGGAAAGCTCCTCAACTACGGCCTCGACGGCCTTCTCTCCTTCAACAACAAGCCGTTGCGGGCCGCCGTATATCTCGGAATGATCCTGGTCGCGGTCGCTTTCGCGTACGCCGCCTGGATCGTCGGTGTCGCCCTGGTGAACGGCGTGGAGACGCCCGGCTATGTCACCCTGCTCGTCACGGTCACGGCGCTCGCCGGCGTCCAGATGGTGATGCTGGGCCTTGTCGGCGAGTACGTCGGCCGCATCTACTACGAGGTGAAGCGGCGCCCGCACTACCTGGTCAAGGCGTCCAACACCCGCGTCACCGCCACCCGCGGCACCACCGGCACCACCGGAACCACCGGAACGACCCGCGAAGAGGAGCTCCTGCGTCGATGACGACGACCTGGCAGGTGATCCGCTTCGGCCTGGTCGGCGCCGTCAACACCGGTACGTACTACGGGCTCTACCTGCTCCTCGGCCACTGGCTGCCCTACCTCGCCGCGCACGTCGCCGCCTTCGCGCTCTCCATGGTCGGCTCCTTCTTCCTCACCTCGTACTTCACCTACCGCACCCGCCCCACCTGGAGGAAGTTCCTCCTCTTCCCCCTCACCAACGCGGCGAACTTCGTGATCACGACGGTCGGCGTCTACGTCCTGGTCGACCTCCTCGCCTTCGACCGCCGCTACGCCCCGCTGATCGCCGCCGCGGCCGCGATCCCGGTCACCTTCCTCGTCTCCAGGACGATCATGCTGGGAGCCGACACCACCCGAACGCGTGAGTCGTTGACCGAATCAACTGAGACAGTCGCTTCCAAGTAGTGGCCCGCGCCACGGCGACTGCCTAACATCGATCACCGCACGGTCGTTCCACTGACGCACGACCCACGCCGGGAGGCTCCTTTGCACCGCCGCACTGCGCTCTCCGTCTCCGCCGCCGCGCTCCTCGCCGCGGCCCCGCTGCTCACCGCCTGCGGCAGTGACGCCCACCCGGGCGCGGCGGCCGTCGTCGGCGGGCAGCGGATCGAGGTCTCCAGCCTCCAGGACCAGGTCAAGGACGTCCGGGCGGCCCAGAAGGCCTCGCCGCAGGGGGCGCAGCTGCTCAAGGAGACCGGGGACCTCAGCCGGCAGAAGCTGCACGGCATGATCTTCGACCGGGTGGTCGAGAAGGTCGCGAAGGACAACGGGGTCACCGCGAGCCGCGGTGAGATCCAGCGGACCCGCGGCGACTTCGCCCGCCAGAGCGGCGGCGAGGAGCAGATGAGGGCCGTGCTGCTGCAGCAGCAGGGCGTGGCGCCGGACGAGATCGACGACGTCGCCCGCCGGGCGGTGCTCATGAACAAGATCGCGGCGAAGCTGGGCGTCACCGACAGCCCCGAGGGCCAGAAGAAGCTGACGGACGCGTTCAGCCGGGCCTCCAAGGCGCTGCGGATCGATGTGAACCCGCGCTACGGCACCTGGGACGACGACAAGATCCAGCTCGCCGCGTACACGGCGCCGTGGGTACGGCAGATCAGCAAGGCCCCCGAGGTCGTCGCCTGAGCCCGACGTAAGGTCGAGGGGTGAACGCTGAAGCCCCCGTCGAGACCGGCCGCATCGTCCTGCTCACCGCCAGCCACCGGGTGGCGCCCGGGCTGTTGTCCTGGCCCGCCTGGCAGGCGCTGCACGGCGCCGACCGGGTGCTGTGCCCGGACGCCGGCCACCCGCAGCTGCCGTATCTGCGGGAGGCGGGCGTCGCCGTGGAGCTGCTCCGGCCCTCCGCCGAGGAGCTCGTCGAGGCGTGCGCCGGCGGCCGGACGGTCGTCGTGCTGCCGTCGGGCGAGGGCGATGCGGCGCTGACCGACGGGCTCGCGCGGATGGCCGGTTCCGGCCGGGTCGCCATGCCCGACCTGGAGCTGCTGCCCGGCTCGTACGACCTGCCCGGAGCCCGTCTGCTCGATCTCGTCCAGGTCATGGACCGGATCCGGCGCGTGTGCCCCTGGTCCTCCCGGCAGACCCACGAGGGGCTCGCCAAGTACGGCATCGAGGAGGCGTACGAGCTCGTCGAGGCCATCGAGGACGGCGACCGGGAGGCGCTGCGCGAGGAGCTGGGGGACGTCCTGCTCCAGGTCGTCTTCCACGCGCGGATCGCGGAGGAGGACGCCGAGGAGCCGTTCTCGGTCGACGACGTGGCCGGGACGATCGTGGAGAAGCTGATCCACCGGCACCCGCACGTCTTCGGCGACGCGACCGCCGAGACGCCGGAGGAGGTCAAGGAGCACTGGCGGCGGACCAAGGCCGTCGAGAAGCAGCGGGAGTCGGTGACCGACGGAGTCCCGCTCGGCCAGCCGGGCCTCGCGCTCGCGGCCAAGCTCGCGAACCGGGTGCGGACCGCCGGCCTCGACGTGCCGCCGCCCGCCGGGGACGGCATCGGTTACGAGCTCCTCGCCCTCGCCGTACGGGCGGAGGCCGCCGGGGTCGACCCGGAGGCGGCACTGCGGGCGGCGGGCCGGCTCTACCGCGACGCGATCCGCGCGGCGGAGGGCGTGGCCCCGGCCGATCGGAACTGACGGCCCCGGTCCTCACCGGCCCCTGGCCGTCTCCCCCTGCCGGGCCGTCGGCCGCCGGGCCTCACCCGCCCCGGCCGTCTCCCCCTGCCGGGCCCCCTGGCCTCCGGCCCCCGGCCTCCCGGCCTCCGGCCTCCGGCCGTCAGGCGTACGGCTCGCGCGGGGCGCGGGCCGCCGGGTCGTGCCAGTGGAGTGGGGGCGGCTCGATCAGCCACTCGGCGCGGCTGGCGGGGCGCCGGCTGAAGCGGCCGACGGCCGGGAGGCGGTCGTGGAAGACGCGGGTCGGGTCGGTGCCGAGCTCCTCCAGTTCCTCGGCGACCTCGGTGAGGAAGGCGGGCGGGCCCGCGAGGTAGACGTCGTGGGCCGGCCAGTTGAGGGTGGCCCGCAGCGCCTGGACCAGCCGCTCGGTGGCCTGGTCGCGGGGGCGGCAGGGCGCGGCGGTGATGTAGGTGACGTGCAGCCCGGGTATGAGGGCGCGCAGCCGCTCGGCGTCGGCCCGCCCGTACAGATACTCCTTGGCGCGGGCGACGACGAAGAGCCGTCCCTCCAGTCGCGGCTCGTCCGCCGCCGCCTCTTCGAGGAGGGCGCGGACCGGTGCCCAGCCGGTGCCGGCCGCGATGTAGGTGCGGGGTTTGCCGGGCGGGGTACGGGCGGTCAGCGCGCCGCCGGGGGAGCTGAGCCGCAGGGTCTCGCCCACGCGCAGCGCCGAGGTCAGCGCGGTGCTCATCAGCCCGCCCTCGACCCGGCTGACGTGCAGGTCGAGGGTGCCGTCGGGGCGGGGCGCGTTGGCCAGCGAGTAGGTGCGCCAGACCCGGGGGAGGTGGAGCGTGCTGACGCTCGCGTACTGGCCGGGCAGGTACGGGTAGGGCTGCCGGGGCCGCAGGGTCAGCAGGGTCAGGTCGTCGCCGTACCGTTCGTGCCGTACGACGTCGGCGTCCCACCAGGCGGGCTGTCCGGCCGCCGCCGACTCCTCGGCGCCCGCCTGCATCAGGTCGGCGACCAGCCCGTACGCCTCGGTCCACGCCTTCTCCGCCTCGATCGTCCAGGCGGCCCCCGCCGTGTGCGCGAACGCGGCGAGCAGGCTGGCCCCGACCGCGCTGTAGAGCGCGGGCGTGGCCAGGAACCTGCGGTGGTCCCGACCCAGCTGCCCCAGGTAGCCGGCGAGCGCCGGGTCCTCCAGGCGGGTCACCACCTGGGTGAGCGCGGCGAACAGCCGGTCGCGCTGGGGCGCCATGTCCTCGGGGAAGAGCTCGCGGACACCCGGGTTGTGCCAGAAGAGATGGGAGTAGAAGAACGTGACGGCGTGCTCCGCCCGTCTCTCGACGACCGCGAAGGTGCTTCTGAGCAACTGGGGATCCACGCCGTGAATCTAAGCCACGGAGCGTCACGTGACGCCCGGACAGCGGTACTTCGTCAGGACACCGCACCGCCGAAGAAGTCGATCAGGGCCGGGGCGAGGACCTCGGGGGCGATCGCGTGCTCCTCGCCCGGGAAGACCCGCAGGGTGAAGGTGTCGGCCGAGGCGGCCAGCTCCCGGGCGCCGGTCAGCATGTGGGGCGCGCCGGCGTCGCCGCTGCCGACGAGGACGGGCACGGTGACGGAGGCCCAGCGCTCGACGGGCAGGGGGCGGCCGGACATGGTGTCGCCCATGACGCGGCCGTCGTAGGGGAGGGTGGGGGCGACGGCCTCCATGCCGGCCCAGAACGGGGCCTGCCGCATGCCGGCGACGACCTCCTCGGGCAGGCCGACGGCGGCCGTCAGGAAGTGGGCGACGGCGTCCCCGTACGCCTCGCGGCCGACGAGCTCGTCCAGCCGGGCGACGTAGTCGGCGGGCAGCGGCGGGCGGGAGTCGTCGGTGACGAACGGCGGCTCGTACAGCGCGAGGCGCGTCACGGCGCTGCCGCGGGCGGTGGCCTCCAGGGCGAGGACGGCGCCGGACGACATCCCGAAGACCATGGCCGAACCGCCCGCCGGGCCCTGGAGGAGCGCGTCGATGTCCTCGACCTCGCGCCGGACGTCGTAGGGCGCGGTGTCACCGCTGTCGCCGCGGCCCCGGCGGTCGTAGGTGATGACGGTGAAGCGCTCGGCGAGCAGCGCGGCGAGCCCGGCGGAGTCGCCGCGGGTCATGAAGGCGCCGCCGACGAGCAGGACGGCGGGGCCGGAGCCCCGCCGCTCGTAGGCGAGGGCGGTGCCGTCGGCGGAGACGACCTTGGAGACGGCCTTGGTGTCGACCTCGTCCATGGGCATATGAGGATCCCTTCCCCCGGGTTTCGCGATCTCGGGAACCGACGCTAGCGGCCGCCACTGACAGCACCGGCCGCCGAGCCGCGCGGCGGCCGGTCCTTGTACGGTCGGTGCATGAGCACGTCCCCCGCCCCCGAGCTCTTCACCTGGGAGTTCGCCACCGATCCCTACCCCGCGTACGCCTGGCTGCGCGAGCACGCGCCCGTGCACCGGGCCACCCTGCCCAGCGGGGTGGAGGCCTGGCTGGTGACGCGGTACGGGGACGCGCGGCAGGCGCTGGCGGACCAGCGTCTTTCGAAGAATCCGGCGCATCACGACGAGCCGGCGCACGCCAAGGGGAAGACGGGGATCCCGGGGGAGCGCAAGGCCGAGCTGATGACGCATCTGCTCAACATCGACCCGCCGGACCACACCCGGCTGCGGCGGCTGGTGTCGAAGGCGTTCACGCCGCGGCGGGTGGCGGAGTTCGCGCCGCGGGTGCAGGAGCTGACGGACCGGCTCATCGACGGCTTCGCCGCGCGGGGGAGCGCGGACCTCATCCACGAGTTCGCGTTCCCCCTGCCGATCTACGCGATCTGCGACCTGCTCGGGGTGCCGCGCGAGGACCAGGACGACTTCCGGGACTGGGCCGGGATGATGATCCGGCACGGCGGGGGCCCGCGCGGCGGGGTGGCACGGTCGGTCAAGAAGATGCGGGGCTATCTCGCCGAGCTCATCCACCGCAAGCGCCTCGACCCGGGCGACGACCTCATCTCCGGGCTCATCAAGGCCTCCGACCACGGTGAGCACCTCACCGAGAACGAGGCCGCGGCGATGGCCTTCATCCTCCTCTTCGCCGGGTTCGAGACCACCGTCAACCTCATCGGCAACGGCGTCCACACCCTGCTGCGCCATCCCGAACAGCGCGAGCGCCTCCAGGCCTCGCTCGCGGCAGGCGAGACCGGGCTGCTGGAGACCGGGGTGGAGGAGCTGCTGCGGTACGACGGGCCGGTGGAGCTGGCGACCTGGCGGTTCGCCACCGAGCCGCTGCGCATCGGCGGGCAGGAGATCCCGGCCGGCGACCCGGTGCTCGTGGTGCTTGCGGCGGCGGACCGGGACCCGGCGCGGTTCGACGGGCCGGACACGCTCGACCTCGCGCGGCGCGACAACCAGCACCTCGGGTACGGGCACGGCATCCACTACTGCCTGGGGGCGCCGCTGGCCCGCCTGGAGGGACAGACGGCGCTCGCGACGCTGCTGACCCGCCTGCCGGACCTGCGACTTGGCGTCGCGCCGGAGGAACTGCGCTGGCGCGGCGGCCTCATCATGCGGGGCCTTCGTACCCTTCCGGTGGAATTCTCCCCGGAGGCCACGAGCGCCCCGTAACTGACGACGCGTCAGAACTGTGATCTTCGCGTGATCCGCGCTGCATCGGCTTGTGACTTCCGTTCGAATGCCGCTACGTTCACCCGCAGTCTCAGCAGTCACGCGAAAGGCACTCCGTATGCGCTCCGGGAACGGACGTCACCGCAGACCCCGCCAGGCCCCCGCCCTTGTCGTCGCCGCGGGTGTGACCGGATCGGCCATGGCTCTGCCATTGCTGGCCGCCGGTTCCGCCTCCGCCGCCGACGCGGCGACCTGGGACCGGGTCGCCGAATGCGAGTCGGGCGGGGCCTGGAGCGCCAACTTCGGCAACGGGCTCTACGGCGGGCTGCAGTTCACCCAGGAGAGCTGGGAGCGGCACGGCGGCCTGGCCTACGCGTCGAGCGCCGACCTCGCGAGCCGTGCGCAGCAGATCGCGATCGCCGAGAAGGCGCTCGCCGCCGGCGACACCCAGTGGGCCACCTGCGCCCCGATCGCCGGCCTGACGAACGACGGCAAGGCGCCGGGCGTCGTCCCCGGCCCGGGCGTCGTGCCCAAGAAGCCCACGGGGCCCGTCCCGGAGTCCAACCGCACCGACGGTCTGCCCGGCGGCACCGCCGGCACCGGGACCGAGACCGGCGCCGGGGCCGTCGACCCCTCGGCGACGGCCACCACCCCCACCGCCCCGACCTCCCCCGCCGCGCCCTCGACGGGTCCCTCGACCGGATCCCCGACCGCGCCCGCGACCCCCGGCTCCTCCCCGGCCCCCGGCACCTCCGTGACGCCCGGTACGCCCGTAACGCCGGACACCTCCGTTACGCCCGGTACGCCCGGCACGCCGGACGCGACCGCCCCCGGCACCGGCAAGCACCGGGGTGACGCCGCGCCAGAAGAACCGGGCATGACGGACACCGGCGCCGAATCCGGGCGTCACGCCGCCCCGGCTGACGGTGCGAAGGACGGCGCGACCCGTGACGAGTCGGACAAGGCGGATGAATACACCGTCAAGCCGGGTGACAGTCTGTCGGGCATTGCGCGAGAGAACGGCCTCCTTGGCGGCTGGAGCGCCCTCTACGACGCCAACAAGGCGACGGTCGGGTCCGACCCGGATCTCATCCTCCCTGGTCAGAGCCTGGAGTTGCTGCCCGAATCGCCCCCGATCGGGGGGTAGTTCAGGGGCTAATGTCCGTTCTGTGCGAGTGAGACATGGGTCTCTCTTGTCGAACGGGCGTGTCACGTCCGCAAACTTTGCTCGCGTCGCCCCTCACCTGCACAAACACCGTCTGACGGAGTGCAAGTAGGGGCGATTTTTCCGGGTTGATGGGTTTTGAACTTCCCCCGGGTGTGTGTCTACGGTCGTGACCGCTCGCCACCGCGGGCCCCTCCGACCGGAACGCCGAATCCTGCCGCCGGTCGACGGGAACAGTCGTCGCGCAAGCGCCGAAGGCAGGAGCGGGGGACCCAAGGTAAGTGCCGGCCCCGGCCGCCCGAAAAGGGCTGCCGACAGCCGGCTTGGGGTGAAGCCGCGTGCTGGTCACGCGGCCGGGCAGCTCACAGCCCGAACCCGACAGCTCACCTCGCAGGCGTCGGTGAGGGAGAATTCCATGCTGCTTTCCGGCAAGGGCAAACACCGTCGTTCCTCCAAGGCCACCCGCGCCATCGCGCTCGCCGGTGCCGCCGGTGTCGCCGTCGCGGCCCCGCTGATGGGTGCCACCTCCGCCTCGGCCGCCACCGCCTCCGAGTGGGACGCCGTCGCCCAGTGCGAGTCCGGCGGCAACTGGTCCATCAACACCGGCAACGGCTACTACGGCGGCCTGCAGTTCTCGGCCTCCACCTGGGCCGCGTACGGCGGCACCGCCTACGCCTCAACCGCCGACCAGGCCTCCAAGTCCCAGCAGATCGCCATCGCCGAGAAGGTCCTCGCGGGCCAGGGCAAGGGCGCGTGGCCGAGCTGCGGCGTGGGCCTCTCCGGCGCCGCCTACAACGGCGGCTCCGCCGAGCAGGCGCAGCCGGAGCGGAAGGCCGAGCAGCCGACCACCCGCAGCGAGCAGCGCACCGCTCCGAAGACCGCGCCCAAGGGCACGGCCAAGAAGAGCGAGTCGAAGCAGACCGTCACCACCCCGACCGGCAAGAAGGTCAAGAAGGGTGACGGCGAGTACAAGGTCGTCGCCGGTGACACGCTGAGCAAGATCGCCCAGGCGCACGGCGTCAAGGGCGGCTGGGAGAAGCTCTTCGAGCTCAACAAGGACATCGTCCAGGACGCCGACCTGATCTACCCGGGCCAGCAGCTTCACCTGAAGTGAGCCCGGCACGCCTCCCCTCCCCGCGGTGACCACCCCGGCCCGGAGCGCCCTTCCCCCGTGCGCTCCGGGCCGGGGTTTCCCCGTTCCGCCTCCTACTGGTGAGTAGGTAAGGGTCTTTCGTCCCTTGATGCATGCCCTTGGGTCCTTTTTCGTCCCAGGGGGCGGGCGCCCGGCCGGTCGGAGGCCCCCGGGCGGTTAGGCTCTTGTCGCAAGGCGAACGAGACCTTGCCGCATGCGTCACACCCAGCGTCACATCCCAGAAGGAGATGCTCGTGCCGTCCATCGACGTCGTCGTAGCCCGGGAAATCCTGGACTCCCGAGGCAACCCCACGGTCGAGGTCGAGGTCGGCCTCGACGACGGCAGCACCGGCCGTGCTGCCGTTCCGTCCGGTGCCTCCACCGGTGCGTTCGAGGCCCTCGAGCTCCGCGACGGTGACCCCAACCGTTACCAGGGCAAGGGCGTGGAGAAGGCCGTTCTCGCCGTCATCGAGCAGATCGGCCCCGAGCTGGTCGGTTACGACGCCACCGAGCAGCGCCTGATCGACCAGGCGATGTTCGACCTGGACGCCACCCCGGACAAGTCCTCGCTCGGCGCCAACGCCATCCTCGGCGTCTCCCTCGCCGTCGCGCACGCCGCCTCCGAGGCGTCCGACCTGCCGCTCTTCCGCTACCTCGGCGGCCCGAACGCGCACCTGCTGCCCGTTCCGATGATGAACATCCTGAACGGCGGCTCGCACGCCGACTCCAACGTGGACATCCAGGAGTTCATGATCGCGCCGATCGGCGCGGAGTCCTTCTCCGAGGCCCTGCGCTGGGGCACCGAGGTCTACCACACCCTCAAGTCCGTCCTGAAGACCAAGGGCCTGTCCACCGGCCTCGGCGACGAGGGCGGCTTCGCCCCGAACCTCGGCTCCAACCGCGAGGCCCTCGACCTCATCCTCGAGGCCATCAAGCAGGCCGGCTACGTGCCCGGCAAGGACATCGCGCTCGCGCTCGACGTCGCCGCCTCCGAGTTCTACAAGGACGGCTCGTACGAGTTCGAGGGCAAGTCCCGCTCGGCCGCCGAGATGACCGAGTACTACGAGGAGCTCGTCGCCGCGTACCCGCTGGTCTCCATCGAGGACCCGCTGTTCGAGGACGACTGGGCCGGCTGGAAGGCCATCACCGACAAGCTCGGCACCAAGGTGCAGCTCGTCGGCGACGACCTGTTCGTCACCAACCCGGAGCGCCTCGCCCGCGGCATCGAGGAGGGCTCCGCGAACGCCCTCCTGGTCAAGGTCAACCAGATCGGCTCGCTGACCGAGACCCTGGACGCCGTCGAGCTCGCCCAGCGCAACGGCTTCAAGTGCATGATGTCCCACCGCTCCGGCGAGACCGAGGACGTCACCATCGCCGACCTGGCCGTCGCCACCAACTGCGGCCAGATCAAGACCGGCGCCCCGGCCCGCTCCGAGCGCGTCGCCAAGTACAACCAGCTCCTGCGCATCGAGGAGATCCTCGACGACGCCGCGGTCTACGCCGGCCGCAGCGCCTTCCCGCGCTTCAAGGGCTGAGGCCCGGGGGCTGACACCGGCCCGTGAGGCAGCATCCGTACGTCCCCGCACTCGGTCCCGTACCGTGTGCGGGGACGTACGTGTGAACAAGGCGAGACGCGTGACACGGGGAGGCGCAGGACATGGCCGTGAAGGACCGGGACCGGTTCTCGACCGCGACCCGGATCAGGCTGCTCGGCGAGCAGACCGCCGCCCGTGTCTACCGCTCCCAGACCCGCCGCCAGGCCCGCCGCTCCCGGCTCACCGGCCGCGCCGCCTTCCTGGCGCTGGTGGTCTGCTCCCTCGTGGTGGCGCTCGCCTACCCGATGCGGCAGTACGTCTCGCAGCAGGGCGAGATCGCCGAGCAGGAGCGCAAGGCCGCCGAGGCGGCGGAGCGGGTCGAGGAGCTGCGGGACGAGAAGGCCCGCCTCCAGGACCCGGCCTATGTGCGCCGGCTGGCCCGCGAGCACCTGCACTACGTGATGCCCGGCGAGACCGGCTTCACCGTGAACGACCCCGACGCGGAGCCCCGGCCCCGCACCGAGCAGGGCGCGACGGACCGTCCGTGGTACGACAACCTGTGGGACGGCGTGGACCGCGCCGACCGCCCCTGACGAGAAACCGTGACGGCACCCGCCGGACGCCCGCACCGACCGACGAGCAAGGCAGACATGGAAACGCCCCCTCCGCAGACCGAACGCACCGAGCCCACCGACGCGGACGTCGCCGCGTTCCAGGAGCAGCTCGGCCGGCCGCCGCGCGGCCTGCGCGCCATCGCGCACCGCTGCCCGTGCGGCAACCCGGACGTCGTCGAGACCGCGCCCCGGCTGCCCGACGGCACGCCGTTCCCGACCACGTACTACCTCACCTGCCCCCGCGCCGCCTCCGCCATCGGCACCCTGGAGGCCAACGGGGTCATGAAGGAGATGCAGGCCCGGCTCGGCACCGACCCGGAGCTCGCCGCCGCCTACCGGGCCGCGCACGAGGACTACATCGCCCGCCGGGACGCCATCGAGGTCCTGGAGGGCTTCCCGAGCGCCGGCGGCATGCCGGACCGGGTCAAGTGCCTGCACGTGCTCGTCGGCCACTCGCTGGCGGCCGGCCCGGGCGTGAACCCGCTGGGCGACGAGGCGATCGCCATGCTGCCGGAGTGGTGGGCGAAGGGCCCCTGCGTCACGCCGTGCGCCGACGAGACCGCCGAAGGGAAGTCCTCGGAATGACCCGGGTCGCCGGAATCGACTGCGGTACGAACTCCATCCGCCTGCTCGTCGCCGACGTCCACCCGGAGACGGGCGAACTGATCGAGCTGGACCGCCGGATGACGATCGTCCGGCTCGGCCAGGGCGTCGACCGGACCGGACGGCTGGCGCCCGAGGCGCTGGAGCGGACCTTCGCCGCCTGCCGCGCCTACGCGGAGGTCATCGAGGAGCTCGGCGCCGAGAAGGTGCGCTTCGTCGCCACCTCCGCCTCCCGCGACGCCGAGAACCGGGCCGACTTCGTGAACGGGGTCGTGGAGATCCTGGGCGTCGAGCCCGAGGTCATCACCGGCGACCAGGAGGCGGAGTTCTCCTTCACCGGCGCCACCGGCGAGCTGCACGGCGACGACCGGCGCCTGGTCGTCGACATCGGCGGCGGCTCCACCGAGTTCGTGGTCGGCAACCGGCACGTGGAGGCCGCGCGTTCGGTCGACATCGGCTGCGTGCGGCTGACCGAGCGGCATGTGCGGCACGACCCGCCGACCGCCGAGGAGATCGCCGCGATCCGCGCCGACGTGCGGGCCGCCCTGGACCTGGCCGCCGAGACCGTGCCGATCGGCGAGGCCGACACCCTGGTCGGCCTGGCCGGCTCGGTCACCACCGTCGCCGCCATCGCGCTCGGACTGCCCGCCTACGACTCCGAGGAGATCCACCACGCGCGGATCTCCCGCGCCCAGGTCGACGAGGTGGTGGCGCGCCTGCGCGCCTCCACCCACGACGAGCGGGCCGCGATCCCGGTGATGCACCCCGGCCGGGTCGACGTGATCATCGCCGGCGCGCTGGTCCTTGAGGAGATCATGGAGCGGACCGGGGCCGCCGAGGTGGTCGTCAGCGAGCACGACATCCTCGATGGGATCGCCCTATCCGTCGCATAGCGGACGGCTATGAGGGCCTCCCGAACCCCCCGGCGACACCCCGTCGGAAAACGTTCGTGAAGTTCTTCACAAGGAAATGGGCCCTGATGGTGCCCCGGGAAGGTCATTTGGCCCTCCAGCGGGCTCCTCAGGGCCCTTTCGCAGGCGAGGAGGCCTCTTCGCTCGATGTTTCCATCGTGTGAACGCGTCCCTCGGTTCAGCGTTAAGGAAGGCTCTCCAGGCCAGTTCACAAGGGGTGAACAACGTTCGCCCATACACCCTGGTTCCTTTGCTGGACCATGACATGGGTCACGTGGGCGGCGGAGTGTAGCAGAGGTCTCCCCGAAGCTTGTGAAGGGGCGCACGAGCACCCCCCCTTGGAGGGGTGGATACTCGATGGCATGAGCACCACGGAGCGTCCCAGGATCCTCGTAGTAGGCGGCGGGTACGTAGGCCTGTACGCAGCTCGGCGCATCCTCAAGAAGATGCGCTACGCGGAGGCGACCGTCACGGTCGTCGACCCGCGGTCGTACATGACCTACCAGCCCTTCCTCCCCGAAGCCGCCGCCGGCAGCATCTCGCCGCGCCACGTCGTCGTCCCGCTGCGACGCGTCGTGCGCGGAGCGGAGGTGCTCACCGGCCGGGTCACCACCATCGACCAGGACCGCAAGGTCGCCACGATCGCGCCGCTCGTCGGCGAGGCGTACGAGCTGCCGTTCGACTACCTGGTCATCGCGATGGGTGCCGTCTCCCGCACCTTCCCGATCCCCGGCCTCGCCGAGCAGGGCATCGGCATGAAGGGCATCGAGGAGGCCATCGGCCTGCGCAACCACGTCCTCGAGCAGCTCGACAAGGCCGACTCGACGACCGACGAGGAGGTCCGCCGCAAGGCACTGACCTTCGTCTTCGTGGGCGGCGGCTTCGCCGGCGCGGAGACCATCGGCGAGGTCGAGGACATGGCCCGTGACGCGGCGAAGTACTACCAGAACGTGAAGCGCGAGGACATGCGCTTCATCCTGGTCGACGCCGCCGACAAGATCCTTCCCGAGGTCGGCCCGAAGCTCGGCCAGTACGGCAAGGAGCACCTCGAGAGCCGCGGCATCGAGATCTACCTCCAGACCTCGATGGACTCCTGCGTGGACGGCCACGTCGTGCTGAAGAACGGCCTCGAGGTCGACTCCAACACGATCGTGTGGACCGCCGGTGTGAAGCCGAACCCGGCGCTCTCCCGCTTCGGTCTGCCGCTCGGCCCCCGCGGCCACGTGGACTGCAACGAGAAGCTCCAGGTCAACGGCCTCGACTACGTGTGGGCCGCGGGCGACAACGCCCAGGTCCCGGACCTGGCCGCGATCAAGGCCGGCGTCCCGGCCGAGCGCGCCTGGTGCCCGCCGAACGCCCAGCACGCCCTGCGTCAGGCCAAGGTCCTCGGCGACAACGTCGTGGCCGGCATGCGCGGCTTCCCGCAGAAGGAGTACGCGCACTCCAACAAGGGCGCGGTCGCCGGTCTCGGCCTCCACAAGGGCGTCGCGATGATCGTCATGGGCAAGATGAAGATCAAGCTCAAGGGCCGTCTCGCCTGGTACATGCACCGTGGCTACCACGGCATGGCGATGCCGACCTGGAACCGCAAGATCCGCGTCTTCGCCGACTGGACCCTGGCGATGTTCCTCAAGCGCGAGGTCGTCTCCCTCGGTGCCATCGAGTCGCCGCGCGAGGAGTTCTACGAGGCGGCCAAGCCCGCTCCGCAGCCGGCCGCCCCGGCGCAGGAGAAGGCCAAGGCCTCGTAACACCCGTACCACCCGTCGTACCCGGAAGTACCGGCAGTACCCAGCAGGACCCGCAGGACCAGCAGTACACGCAAGGCCGTAAAAGGGCCGTCCGCCATCCGTGGTGCGGACGGCCCTTCGCGTGTTTTTCCCGGTGTTTACGCACGCATGGGATGGGTTCGCCTACGGACGGTGTTCTCCTGGTGACGAGCATTTCTGGGGCACGAGATCACGGAGGTGTTGCACCATGGCCGACGCCGCGTCGCGGTTGACCGCCCTGGCCGAGGACGTCCTGGGAGTCAGACTCCCGGTGCGGCTGCGTGCCTGGGACGGCAGCGAAGCCGGCCCCGCCGACGGCCCCGTACTGATCGTCCGCGATCGCCGCGCCCTGCGCCGGGTGCTGTGGAAGCCGGGGGAACTGGGCCTTGCCCGGGCCTGGGTCGCCGGTGAGATCGACGTCGAGGGGGATCTGTACGAGGTCCTGGACCGGCTCGCCGGGTTCCTGTGGGAGCGGAGCGAGGAGCCGCGCGGCAGGCTGGAGACCGTCCGCGACCCCCAGGTCCGCGCGGCGGCCAAGGCCCTGCTGAAGCTGGCCGGGCCGCTCCCGCCGCCGAAGCCGCCCGTGGAGGAGATGCGCGGCCGCAGCGGCATCCGGCACAGCAGGCGGCGCGACAAGCAGGCGATCAGCCACCACTACGACGTGGGCAACGCGTTCTACGAGCTGGTCCTCGGCCCCTCGATGGTCTACTCGTGCGCGTACTGGACGGACGGCGGGACGCTGGAGGACGCCCAGCGGGACAAGCTGGACCTGATCGCCCGCAAGCTGAACCTCAAGGAGGACGACCGGCTGCTCGACGTCGGCTGCGGCTGGGGCTCCATGGCCATCCACGCCGCCCGGGAGTACGGGGCCCGGGTCGTCGGCATCACCCTCTCGCGCGAGCAGGCCGCCTACGCCCGCAAGCGGATCGCGGAGGAGGGCCTCACCGACCGGATCGAGATCCGGGTGCAGGACTACCGTGACGTGGCGGACGGGCCGTACGACGCGATCTCGTCCATCGGCATGGCCGAGCACGTCGGCGAGGTGCGCTACCGGGAGTACGCCGACACCCTCCACCGGCTCCTGAAGCCGGGCGGGCGGCTGCTCAACCACCAGATCTCGCGCCGCCCCGAGCCCGACGAGGCGGCCTACGAGGTGGATCCCTTCATCGACGCGTACGTGTTCCCCGACGGCGAACTCGCCCCGATGGGCCGGACCCTGACGACCCTCGAGGACGCGGGCTTCGAGGTGCGGGACGTGGAGGCGATCCGCGAGCACTACGCGCTGACGCTGCGCCGCTGGGTGGCGAACCTGGAGCGGGACTGGGACCGGGCGGTCCGGCTGACCTCGCCCGGCCGGGCGAGGATCTGGCGGCTCTACATGGCGGCGTCCGCGGTGTCCTTCGAGCGCAACCGGATCGGCGTGAACCAGTTCCTCGCGGTGAAGACACCGGAATCGGGCCTGTCGGGGCTGCCGTTGCGGTCGAGGGTGTGGAGCGAGTCCGAGGCGCGTTGATACGTTGCCCGGGGCGGGGTGCCGGTGACGAGCCGGCACCCCGCCCCGTTTCCATGTCCTGTTTGTCATGTATCTGTCGCTCTTGTCGACCGAGGGGGAACCTTTGCGCCGTCCCACCCGACTCCTGCTCGCCCTGACCGCCGCCGGTCTCCTGGCCGCGTCCCCGACCCCGGCCGGCGCCGCGGACACGGCCGCCGCCGTGACCACCACCGCCACCTTCAACGACCCCGCGGGCGACACCGCCGCCCAGAACCGGGTCCGTGACCACATCATCGACCTCATCGGCCAGGCCCCGGCCGGCTCCACCATCACCGCCGGCCTCTACACCTTCACCGACGACCCCGTCACCGACGCGCTCGGCGCCGCCAAGACCCGCGGCGTGAAGGTCCGGGTGATCGTCGACCACACCTCCGCCACCATGACCGGAGGCGAGTACGAGCGCCTGGCCGCGCGCCTCGGCACCGACCGCACCCAGGCCTCCTGGGTCTTCGCCTGCCCCGCGGGACGCGGCTGCATCGGCTCCCGGAAGCTGCCCGGCGACGCCGACGGCGCCATCAACCACAACAAGTTCTGGCTGTTCTCGAACACCGGCGGCGCGAGCGACGTCGTCGTGCAGACCTCGGCCAACATGACCGGCCTCCAGCGCACCGACCTGTTCAACAACGCCGTCACCATCGTCGACAGCGGGCTCTACGGCATCTACCAGTCCTACTTCGCCGACCTGCTGCACCACGGCACGTCCACCGACGGGCTGAGCCACTACTACAAGACCCCGAGCAGCACGACCGGCCCGTACAAGACGTACTTCTTCCCGCGTCAGGAGGCCGCCGGCAGCTCGTACGACGCCGACGCCTCCACCGACACCGTCAAGCTGATCCTCGACAACGTCAGCTGCACCGGCGGCACGCAGGTGCGCATGGCCGCCAACCTCTTCACCCGCGACGAGGTCGCGAGCAAGCTCGTCGCCCTGAAGAACGCCGGCTGCTCGGTGATCCTCGCCCACGACGGCTACCCCGGCTCCCTGGGCACCGCCGTCGAGTCGGTGATCTCCGGCAAGCTCACCCAGCGCGTCCAGTGCTACGAGGACCGCGGCACCGGCGTCGCCAAGGCCGGCCTGCACTCCAAGTACCTGCTCGTGGAGGGCACCTACGACGGCGTGGCCGGCCGGAAGCTGGTGTGGACCGGCAGCCACAACTACACCTACCCGGCACTGCGGGCCAACGACGAGACGCTGCTGAAGATCGACAACCCGACGCTCTTCCAGCAGTACAAGGAGAACCACGAGCACCTGATGACGTACTGCGCGGGCAGCTGATCCGTAGGGGACACCCCTGGGAACACGCCGAAGGGCCGGACTCCCGTGCGGAGCCCGGCCCTTCGTGTGTCCCGGTGGGCTACTCGGCCTTGATCGCGGCCAGCATGTTCAGCTTCGCCGCGCTGCGGGCCGGCCACATGGCGGCCAGGACGCCGACCAGTCCGGCCAGGAGCAGGAAGACCCCGATCCGGCCCCACGGGAGGACCAGCGCGTAGCCCGGCAGGCTGCTCCGCAGCGTCTCGCCGATCGCCCAGCCCAGGAAGGAGCCGAGGGCGATGCCGACCACCGCGCCGAACAGCGAGATCACCACGGCCTCCAGACGGACCATCCGCTTCACCCGGCGCCGGTCCAGACCGATCGCCCGCAGCATGCCGATCTCCTGCTGCCGCTCGAAGACCGACATCGCCAGGGTGTTGACCACCCCGAGCACCGCGATGATCAGGGCCATCGCCAGCAGGCCGTACATGATGTTCAGCATCATGTTGATGACGCCGCCGAACTCGTCGCGGATGTCCTTCTGGTCCATCACCGTGACGGCCGGGTTGTCACCGAGCGACTTCGTCACGGCCTTCTCGGCCGCGGCCGACGCGCCGGCGTCCATCTTCACGAAGATCTGCGGGATGTACGGCTTGGGGTCGTGGACGTTGAGGATCCTGGCGTCCAGGAGCAGCGGCGAGACGAACTCGCTGTCCTCGTAGACCGCGCCGACCTTCAGCTCGCCCTTCTTCTTGTCGGAGAACTCGACCGGCAGCGTCGAGCCGACCTTCCAGCCCTGCTTCTTCGCCGTCTTCTCGGCGACGGCGACCCGGCCCTCGGCGAGCGAGCCGAGCGACCCGTCGATCACCTGGAGGTTGAGCACCTTCTCGACGTCGCCGGGGGTGACGCCGGACACGGACTTGAAGTCGCCCTTCACCTGGAGGTAGCCGGCCTGCTGCGGCGAGACCGCCGTGGCGCCCGGCGTCTTGCGCACGGCGTCCAGCGCGGCCTGGTTGAGGCCCTCGCCGCTCGCCATGGTGATCATGTAGTCGGCCTTGATCTGGTCGGTCGTCATCCGGTCGACGGCCGAGCCGACGGTGGCGCCGAGCACCGAGAGACCGGTGACCAGGGTGAGGCCGATGGCGAGCGCGGAGGCGGTGGCCCCGGTGCGGCGCGGGTTGCGGACCGCGTTCTGCCCGGCCAGGGAGCCGGCCACGCCGAAGGGCTTCAGGAAGGGCCTGGCCAGCGCGATCACCGGGCGGGACAGCAGCGGGATCAGCACGATCACCCCGATGAGGGCGAGGAACGCGCCGCCGGCGATCAGCATCCGGCCGTCGTCACCGCCCTTGCCGGCGCCGAGCACGATGCCCAGCAGACCGGCGGCGGTGATGAGCGCGCCGATGGTGTTGCGCACGACCAGCGACTTGGTGGTGGCCACCGCGTGGACGCTGCTCATGGCGGCGACCGGCGGGATCTTGGCGGCCCGGCGGCCGGGCAGCCACGCGGCCAGCATGGTGACGAGGATGCCGACGCCGAGCGCGGAGAGCAGCGGGGTCGTGCCGATGACCAGGTCACCGGCCGGGATCTTCAGGCCGAAGGCGTTCATGCCGGCCCGCAGGGCCGCCGCGAGACCGATGCCGAGCCCGAAGCCGACCAGCGAGGCGACCAGGCCCACGAGACCGGCCTCCGCCAGCACGGAGCGGGTGATCTGCTTGCGCGAGGCGCCGACGGCGCGCATCAGCGCCAGCTCCTTCGTGCGCTGGGCGACCAGCATCGTGAAGGTGTTGGAGATCAGGAAGACGCCGACGAAGAGGGCGATGCCGGCGAAGCCGAGCAGCATCTGGTTGAGGTTGCTCAGGCCCGCCTCGATGTCCTTGGCCTGCTGGTCGGCGAGGGCCTGACCGGTCTGGGCGTCGGCGGTGTCGCCGACGACCGGTTGCACGGCGGAGAGGATCTTCCCGGCGTCCGCGCCCGGCTCGGCGCGCACGCTGATGTCCATGAAGTAGCCGGGCCGCAGGAACAGCTTCTGGGCGACATCGGTGTCGAACAGGACCAGGCTGCCGCCGGCGCTCACGGCGCCGTCCTCGGTGGTGAACACACCGGAGAGGGTGTAGGTCTCGACCGGGCCGTTGGTGGCGACGCGGACGCGGTCGCCGACCTTGTAGCCGCCCTTGTCGGCGGTGTCCTTGTCGAGCGCGATCTGGTCGTCCTTCACCGGGCCGGTGCCGGAGGTGAAGTCGTACGCGGTGTCCTTGCCGTCCCGGCCGGGGGCGAAGTTGGTGCCCTTGTTGGACCAGCCGACGCCGATGAGCTTGCCGTCCTTGTCCGGCACGCCCGCGAAGCCGTTGACGCGGCCGGTGGCGTCGGCGACGCCGTCGAGCGAGGCGATCTTCTGCCGGGTCTTCTCCGACAGCCCCGGCGTCGCGTTGGGGTCCCGCTGGTTCGGGGCGGCGCTGACGGCGACGGCGATGTCGTCGTAGCTCTTGGAGGACTGGGCGCGGAAGGCGTTCGAGAGGGTGTCGGTGAAGACCAGGGTGCCGGAGACGAAGGCCACGCCGAGCATGACGGCGAGCACGGTCATCAGCAGCCTGGCCTTGTGCGCGAGCACATTGCGCAGGGCGGTACGGAACATGGGTGTGAGTCCTGGAGGAGGAGGTCTGGATCGGGGCACGGGGGCCCGCGGGACGGCGCGCCTGGTGAGGGCGGCGTCGGCCCGGGGCCGGGGGCGGGGCCCCGGGGTCAGCTCGTGCGGCCCTTGGCGTCGAAGGCCTTCATGCGGTCGAGCACGCCGTCCGCCGTGGGGTGGAGCATCTCGTCGACGATCCGGCCGTCCGCGAGGAAGACGACCCGGTCCGCGTAGGAGGCGGCGACCGGGTCGTGGGTCACCATCACCACGGTCTGGCCGAGCTCGCGCACCGAGTTGCGCAGGAAGCCCAGCACCTCCGCGCCGGAGCGCGAGTCGAGGTTTCCGGTCGGCTCGTCACCGAAGATGATCTCGGGCTTGGAGGCGAGCGCGCGGGCCACGGCCACGCGCTGCTGCTGGCCGCCGGAGAGCTGCGCGGGGCGGTGGCTGAGCCGGCCGGACAGGCCGATCATGTCGATGACCTGCTGCACCCACTCCTTGTCGGGCTTGCGGCCCGCGATGTCCATCGGAAGCGTGATGTTCTCCAGGGCGGTCAGCGTCGGCAGCAGGTTGAACGCCTGGAAGATGAAGCCGATCTTGTCCCGGCGCAGCTGGGTCAGCTGCTTGTCCTTCAGGCTGCCGAGCTCGGTCTCACCGATCCGGACCGAGCCGGAGCTGAAGGAGTCCAGGCCGGCGACGCAGTGCATGAGGGTCGACTTGCCGGAGCCGGAGGGGCCCATGATCGCGGTGAACTCGCCCTGCCGGAAGTCCACGCTGACCCGGTCCAGAGCGACCACCTGGGTCTCGCCCTGTCCGTAGACCTTCGAGAGGTCGGTGGCGCGGGCGGCCACCGCGGTGGTGCGGGGCACGGTGAAGCTGGTGGTCACGACGGCGACTCCTGTCACTGCGGATGTTCGGGAACCACTCCATCGTGTCGAGCGTTATGGCGCCCGGCGTCCGTCCACGTGCCCGTTCCCGGGGGCGACTGGAGTCGGACCGCCGGGGCGTCCCGTCATCCTGAGGTATGACGGCGACCCCGAGAAGGGGCGCGGGGGAGGGGCCGTGACCGGCCCGGCCGGGAGCCCCGGCGGAGGGGGCACAGAGGTGACGAAGTCGGGTGGGATCCGGCGGCGAGTTTTCGTCAATCCGGCACCCCGGTCTTTGCTGCCGCGATCCCCGTCACACTTCGCCACAAGGGGTCCCACCTGCACTGACACACCCTCAGGTGTCAATAAAATAAGACAACATCGGGCTGCCGTTCCGCTGAACGGGCGACGCGCCCCGATAGGCTCCTGTTGCCAACGCGGAGCTTCGCGTGACGCCCGGATGGTGGAATGCAGACACGGCGAGCTTAAACCTCGCTGGCCTTCGGGCCGTACCGGTTCGAATCCGGTTCCGGGCACACTCCTCATGCCTGTCCTCGCCCTTCTCGGGCACGATCGTATAAAGATCCTCCCCCAGCACGAGGGAGTTTCTTTTGCCTTCGCATTACTCTTGACGCAAGGCCGCGCAGTGCGGCCATGGAGGAGTGAGATGAGGAGCAGCAACCCGGTCTTCTCGCGACGGGGGTTCAGCCGCGACAACGGCTACGCCGGCTTCAACGCGCAGCAGCCGCAGGCCGGGGGCCCCGCCGTCGGAACCAACCCGTACGCCACCGGCACCGCCGAGGGCACGACGAACCCGTACGCGACCAACCCGTACGCGCAGCAGGACACGGCGCTCGGCGCGCCGCAGCAGGCCCGCACCAACGTCATGACGATCGACGACGTGGTCAGCCGTACGGCGATCACGCTCGGCACGGTCGTGGTGACCGCGGTCCTCGCCTGGCTGCTGCTGCCGGTCGACCCGGCGAACATCAACAAGTCGTACGGCATCGCCATCGGCGCCGCCCTGGTCGCCCTGGTCCTGTCGCTCGTCCAGTCGTTCAAGCGCAAGCCGTCTCCGGCGCTGATCCTGGCCTACGCGGCCTTCGAGGGCGTCTTCCTCGGCGTGATCTCCGCGGCCGTCTCGACGTACATCGCCGACGGCGTGGTCCCGCAGGCCGTGCTCGGCACGATGGCGGTCTTCGCCGGTGTGCTGATCGCCTACAAGATGCGCTGGATCCGCGTCACCCGCCGTTTCTACGGCTTCGTGATGGCGGCCGCGATGGGCTTCGTGCTGCTGATGGCGGTCAACCTGCTGTTCGCCGTCTTCGGCGGCGGTGACGGCCTCGGCTTCCGCAGCGGCGGCCTCGGCATCCTGTTCGGTGTCATCGGCATCATCCTCGGCGCCTGCTTCCTGGCCCTGGACTTCAAGCAGGTCGAGGACGGCATCACCTACGGCGCTCCGCGCGAGGAGTCCTGGCTGGCGGCCTTCGGCCTCACCATGACCCTGGTGTGGATCTACCTGGAGTTCCTGCGTCTGCTCTCGATCCTTCAGGGCGACGACTGACGCACCGCGTGACAGGGGAAGGGCCCGTCCGGCATCCGCCGGGCGGGCCCTTCCGCGTTTCCCGGGGCCGTCTCAGTCGACGTGCGCGTCGAGCAGCACCCGGGCCGCGTCCTTGGCGTGGGCGGCGGGCTCGGAGGTGCCGTGGATGCCGGCGACGGCCATGGCGCCGTTGGCGAGCAGGGCCAGCTGGTCGGCGAGGGCGGGCGGGGCGTTCAGGGCGTCCGTCTGCTCGGCGAAGTAGTCCCGCAGGGCCTGCTTGTGTCCGCGGGCGATCTCGGCGATGTCCGGCGAGATGCCGCCCATCTCCCCGAAGGTGTTGATGAAGGCGCAGCCCCGGAAGTCGGGGGCCGCGAACCAGTCGCCGAGGTAGTCGAAGACCGCGAGCGCCCGCTGGTAGGGGCTGGTGGCGTGGGTGGTGCCATGGGCGGCGATGGCCTCGCGCACGGCCGCGTCGCGCCGCTTGAGCACCGCCCAGACCAGATGGTCCTTGGACGGGAAGAGCTGGTAGAGGCGCTTGAGGGAGACGCCGGACGCGCCGCGGATGGCGTCCATGCCGACGGCCTGGACGCCCTTCTCGTCGAACAGGGCCTCGGCCGTCTCCAGGAGCTTCAGCTCCGCGGTCTCCGCGTCCATCACCGCTCACTCCCCGGAAAGCCCGTTGCGTAGAGAACCATCGTTCTCCTACTCTACAGGGCATCGGGAGAACGATCGTTCTCTCCGCTCTTCGAGGGGGTACCCATGTCCGGCTTCGCCCTGCGCGCCCGCACCATGACCATCGACGGCCTGGAGGTCTTCTACCGGGAGGCCGGCGACCCGTCACGGCCCACCCTGGTGCTGCTCCACGGCTTCCCGGCCAGCTCGCACATGTACCGCGGACTGATGGCCGAGCTCTCCGACGCGTACCACCTGATCGCGCCCGACCACATCGGCTTCGGCGCCTCCGCCGCGCCCGCCGTGGACGCCTTCGACTACGGCTTCGAGCGGCTCACCGAGATCACCCTGACGCTCCTCGACCGGCTCGGGCTCGACCGCTTCGCCCTCTACATCCAGGACTACGGAGCGCCCATCGGCCTGCGCATCGCCTCCCGCCACCCCGAGCGGATCACCGCGATCGTCACCCAGAGCGGCAACGCCTACCTGGAGGGCTTCACGCCCTTCTGGGACGTGCTCTTCGCCCACGCGAAGGACCGGCAGGCGCACGAGCCCGCCGTGCGCGAGCTGCTGACCGCCGAGGCCACCCGCTGGCAGTACACCCACGGCGTCCCGGCCGACCGGCTCGACCGGATCGGCCCGGAGACCTGGACCCTCGACCAGGCGGGCCTCGACCGGCCCGGCAACAAGGAGATCCAGCTCCAGCTCTTCTGGGACTACCAGTTCAACCTGGACGGCTACCCGGCCTTCCAGGAGTACTTCCGCACCCACCGGCCGCCGCTGCTCGCCGCCTGGGGCCGCGGCGACGAGATCTTCGGCCCGGCCGGTGCCGAGGCCTTCGCCCGGGACCTGCCGGACGCCGAGATCCATCTCCTCGACGCCGGTCACTTCGCCCTGGAGACGCACGGCGAGGAGATCGCGGAGCTGGTCCGCGACTTCCTCGGCCGTCACGTGAAGGGCTGAGCCCGGCGCGGGGCCGGGCCGGGGCGGGCCGCCCGCCGTCAGAGCATGCGGCGGGCCGCCCGACGGAGGTCGTACTCGTGGATGATCGCCTTGGCGTGGCCGTAGGCGAGGCCGTGCTCACCCCGCAGCCAGCTGACCTTCTCCTCGAAGCGGATCAGGGAGGGGCCGTCCTCGACGGCCCTCAGCCAGTCGGCGATCTCACGACCGGTGCAATGGGGGATGCGGGCGAGCAGGTTGCGGTGGGTCTCTTCGGAGAATGCGTGGGACATCGGCGCCTCCGGACGCGTTGTGCCGTGTGCTCCTTCACGTCACCGTGCCCGAGCGTTCGCCCGTTGGCAATGGGCCCCGGACGGCGCGTAGGGTCGCACGGTGCGCGATACGAGTGAACTGACCGCCGCCGCAGAGCGGTTCGCCGACCGGCTGCGGGCCGCCCCGCAGAGCCGTCTCCAGCGCGGTGCCGCCACCGAAGGGCTCGCGCTGGCACGGGAGTTGGCGCTGCGGGCGCAGCGCCTGGAGTTCCCCGGCCGGGAGCCGGTGATCATGCCGGACGCGGGTGTCTTCGCGGTCGCCGACCAACTGGTGGTCGCCGCCACGGATCTGGCCGAAACTTTGCGTACGGCCCCGGCCGGTTCCCCCGAGGGGGACGTGGGCGAGGCCGTGAGGCTGGTACGGGAGGCGGAGGCCCGCTCGGGGCTCTAGGCCGTGCCCTATCGCTCGGGGCTCTAGGCCGTGCCCTTCGGATCCTGCCGGGCTCGGGCCGTGCCCCGGGGCCGTGGCCCCGGCGGCTACAGGCTGGCGATCACGCGGTCCGCGAGGATGTACACGTTGTCCTCGGCCGCCTCGCCACACGAGAAGGTCAGGGCGTAGGCGCCGGAGACGCCCGAGCCGCCCAGCAGCACCGGGGCCCGGCCGGCCCGCACGGCCTCGGCGAGGCGCTCGGCGGTCTCCCGGTGGCCGGGGGTCATGCAGAGCGTGGTGCCGTCGGCGAAGACGTACACGTCCAGGGTGCCCAGCGGGCCGGGGCGGACGTCGGTCAGCGCCGTGCGGGTGTCGGCGAGCTCCTCCAGGCGGGCCACCGTGCGCTCGTGGTCGGTGACCACCGGGGTCTGGACCGGCACGAAGTCCGGGTGCGAGGGGTGGCGGCGGCGGGCCGCGGCCAGCTCGGGGGAGTCCTCGGGGTACTCGGTCGGCCCGGTGAGCTCGGGGAACTCCTCCAGGGGCTCGAAGGTGTCGAAGGCGTCCAGCGGGTCACGGCCGTCGAAGGTCTCGCGCCCGTCGAAGGTCTCCCGGCCGTCGAGCGCGGCGGCCTCCGCCTCCATGGCCTCCAGGGCCATCGCCTCCAGGCCCACGAAATCGGCCTGGCGCGGCACGAAGAACGGGCCCTCCTCGGTCGGCCCGGCCAGGCCGCCGAGCAGCGACGGGGCGTCGGCGGCGTCCCGGGCCTCCTGCGCGGCCCAGAAGGCGCGCGCCTCGGCGAGCTCGCGCTCGCGCTCCTCGGCCAGGGCGTCGGCCACCGCGGCCCGTATCTCGTCGACGGGCGTCTGGCGGGCGTGCGGGACCGTCACGCCGTGCGCCGCGGCGAGCTCGCCACGCAGCGCGGTGACCTGCTGACGGAGACCGTGGGCGGCGTGCAGGGCGGCGGCGCCCACGGCCGTGGCAGCGGCCGTGGTCACCAGCAGGGCAAGAGACAGTGCGCTCACTGACGTACTCCCGATTCCGAGTCGATCCCCCGACTTCCTACATCAGCTTGTCGTGGGGTGGCGTCGCCTGTCAGTGCATTACGTCACGAAATGGACAGGTATTTATGCCTGGTGTTTGGTCCCGAAACGGCCGTGACCTGGGAAAACGACTCTCCCCCGGGATGTATGTCACATCCTGGGGGAGATTCGGTCACGGCTTGGACGCGGGACGGTTAGGAGAGGCGCTCGATGACCATGGCCATGCCCTGGCCGCCGCCGACGCACATGGTCTCCAGGCCGAACTGCTTGTCGTGGAACTGGAGGCTGTTGATGAGCGTGCCGGTGATGCGGGCACCCGTCATGCCGAAGGGGTGGCCGACGGCGATGGCGCCGCCGTTGACGTTGACCTTGTCCAGGTCGAAGCCCAGGTCCTGGTAGGACGGGATGACCTGCGCGGCGAAGGCCTCGTTGATCTCGACCAGGTCGATGTCGCCCGTGGTCAGACCGGCCCGCTTCAGGGCCTGCTTCGACGCCTCGACCGGGCCGAGGCCCATGATCTCGGGGGAGAGGCCGGAGACGCCGGTGGAGATGATCCGGGCCAGCGGGGTCAGGCCCAGCTCGCGCGCCTTGGTGTCGGACATGATCACCAGCGCGGCGGCGCCGTCGTTGAGCGGGCAGCAGTTGGCGGCGGTGACCAGGCCGTCGGGGCGGAAGACCGGCTTCAGGCCGGAGACGCCCTCCAGGGTGACGCCGGCGCGCGGGCCGTCGTCCTTGGAGACGACCGTGCCGTCGGGCAGCGTCACCGGGGTGATCTCGCGCTCCCAGAAGCCGTTCTTGATGGCCTCTTCGGCGAGGTTCTGCGAGCGCACGCCGAACTCGTCCATCTCCTGGCGGCTGATGCCCTTCCAGCGGGCCAGGTTCTCGGCGGTCTGGCCCATGGCGATGTACGCGTCGGGGATCAGGCCGTCCTCGCGCGGGTCGTGCCAGGTGGAGCCCTCGGACTCGGCGACGGCCGCGGTGCGGGCCTCGGCGTCGGCGAAGAGCGGGTTGTGCGTGTCCGGCAGCGAGTCGGAGTTGCCCTTCACGAAGCGGGAGACCATCTCGACACCGGCCGAGACGAAGACGTCGCCCTCGCCCGCCTTGATGGCGTGCAGCGCCATGCGGGAGGTCTGCAGCGACGAGGAGCAGTAGCGGGTGACGGTGCAGCCGGGGAGGTGGTCCATCCCCATCTGCACGGCCACGATCCGGCCCAGGTTGTTGCCCTGCTCGCCGCCGGGCAGACCGCAGCCGAGCATCAGGTCGTCGATGTCGCGCGGGTCGAGCTCGGGAACCTTGGCGAGGGCGGCCTGGATGATCGTGGCGGTCAGGTCGTCGGGACGCAGGTCCTTCAGGGAGCCCTTGAAGGCCCGGCCGATCGGAGAACGGGCGGTCGAGACGATGACGGCTTCGGGCATCACGGCTCCAGGAGGGTGCTGGGTGGACGGACTCAAAGGGAAGTTACCTGCACGTACCGCACGGGGTCACCGGGCGCGGCATGTGATGCGGACCTCTTTTCTAAGCGCTCGCTCAGTCGATTCGCCGGACCCGTACGCGCCCTGCTCAAGGCCCCGCTCGCGGACCCCGTACGCGCCCTGCTCAAGGCCCCGCTCGTGGACCCCGTACGCGCCCGGCTCAAGGCCCCGCTCGTGGACCCCGTACGCGCCCTGCTCAAGGCCCCGCTGGCGGGCCCCGCTCAGGCCGGGTCGGCGGCCGTCCGCGGGTCGGGGGCGTCCGTGTCGTCGCCCCCTCCCTGCAGGGTGCCCGGCAGCGGCAGCCGCCGGCGCCTGCGGTGCTTGAGCAGCGCCCACGGCGCACGGGCGCCGGTGACCTCCGTGCCCGCCTGCTTCGCCGCCTCGGCCGCCGCCTTCGCCACCGGCAGCATGTCCTCGTGCCGGGCCGCGTCGATCCGGTCCGCCTCCGGCCACACCCCGAGCGCCGCGCAGACCGTCGGGAGCACCGCCATCGCCGCCGTCGCGTACCCCTCCGCCGACGGGTGGAAGTTGTCCACCCCGAACATCTCGCGCGGGTTGGCAGCGAACTCCGGCCCGAGCAGATCGCCCAGCGACACCGTCCGGCCGCCCTGCTCGACGACCACGATCGTCTGCGCCGCCGCGAGCTGCCGCGAGGCCCGCCGGGCCAGCCAGCGCAGCGGCTGGTAGACCGGCTCGATGGTGCCGAGATCCGGGCAGGTGCCGACCACCACCTCCGCGCCCGCGGTGCGCAGCCGACGCACCGCCGCCGCCAGACAGCGCACCGACTGGGTCGGCGGCGTCCGATGGGTGACGTCGTTCGCCCCGATCATGATCACGCACACGTCCGGCGCCCCGGCCGGTGCGGCGAGCAGCAGCGACACCTGCCGATCCAGATCGTCCGAGCGCGCCCCCGGCAGGGCCACGTTCCGCAGGTCGACGGGCCGCTCGGCCACCGCGGCGAGCCCCGAGGCCAGCAGCGCGCCCGGAGTCTGGCCCACCCGCCGTACGCCCTGGCCGGCCGCCGTGGAATCACCCAGAAGGGCCAGCCGCAGCGGCTCCTCCCCGCCGTACGAGCCGCCGTAGCGGCCGTCCGCCCCCGGTGGCAGCGGCGCCACCCCGCCCCCGACGGTCCTCTTGGCCAGCTGCACCTCGGCCAGGAGCACCCCCACGGCCGCCACGCCCAGCAGACCGATGCTCCCGCCGCCGTACGCCGCGCCCGCCGCGATCCGCCGTGCCACCCTCGCACTGGACATCGGTGTCACGCACCTCCTTCGAGCGTCCTCGCGCGCCTTTTCGCCGCCTTGTGGTTACTCACTGCCCCGTAACCGGCACCGCGTACGCATTCCACGGAATACGCTGGCTGCACCATTACGGAGACCCCGGAGATTACGGTGCAATTCCACGACTCGATGATCAGCCTCGTCGGCAACACCCCGCTGGTGAAGCTCAACAACGTCACTGCGGGCATTCAGGCGACCGTCCTGGCCAAGGTCGAGTACTTCAACCCGGGCGGCTCGGTCAAGGACCGCATCGCCCTGCGCATGATCGAGTCCGCCGAGGCGAGCGGCGAGCTCAAGCCCGGCGGCACCATCGTCGAGCCCACGTCCGGCAACACCGGCGTCGGCCTGGCGATCGTGGCCCAGCAGAAGGGCTACAAGTGCATCTTCGTCTGCCCGGACAAGGTGTCCACGGACAAGATCAACGTGCTGCGGGCGTACGGCGCCGAGGTCGTGGTCTGCCCCACGGCCGTCGACCCCGAGCACCCGGACTCGTACTACAACGTCTCGGACCGCCTCGTGCGCGAGACGCCGGGCGCCTGGAAGCCGGACCAGTACTCGAACCCGAACAACCCCCGTTCGCACTACGAGACCACCGGTCCCGAGCTGTGGGACCAGACGGACGGGAAGATCACCCACTTCGTCGCGGGCGTCGGCACCGGCGGCACCATCTCCGGCACCGGCAACTACCTGAAGGAGGCGTCCGGCGGCAAGGTCCAGGTCATCGGCGCCGACCCGGAGGGCTCCGTCTACTCCGGCGGCTCCGGCCGCCCGTACCTGGTCGAGGGCGTCGGTGAGGACTTCTGGCCCACCGCCTACGACCGGAACGTCGCCGACCGGATCGTCGCGGTCTCCGACAAGGACTCCTTCCAGATGACCCGCCGCCTCGCCAAGGAGGAGGGCCTGCTCGTGGGCGGCTCCTGCGGCATGGCGGTCGTCGCCGCGCTCGAGGTCGCCAAGGAGCTCGGCCCCGACGACGTCGTGGTCGTGCTGCTGCCGGACTCCGGCCGCGGTTACCTCTCCAAGATCTTCAACGACGAGTGGATGGCCGACTACGGCTTCCTGGAGGACACCTCCTCCGCGACCGTCGCCGACGTCCTCCGCCGCAAGTCGGGCGGCATGCCCTCGCTCGTCCACATGCACCCGGACGAGACCGTGGGCCAGGCCATCGAGGTGCTGCGCGAGTACGGCGTCTCCCAGATGCCGATCGTGAAGCCGGGCGCCGGCCACCCCGACGTCATGGCCGCCGAGGTCGTCGGCTCGGTCGTCGAGCGCGAGCTCCTGAGCGCCCTGTTCACGCAGAAGGCGTCCCTGGAGGACCCGCTGGAGGACCACATGTCCGCGCCGCTGCCGCAGGTCGGTTCGGGCGAGCCGGTCGCCGACCTGATGTCCGTCCTCGGCGAGGCGGACGCGGCGATCGTGCTGGTCGAGGGCAAGCCGACCGATGTCGTCAGCCGCCAGGACCTGCTGGCCTTCCTGGCCGCCAACGGCGGTACGAAGCAGCACTGACGTCCTTGGGGCGCCGGTGAGGTGACGGGCCGTCGGACGCGGGTGGGTGCGTTCGCGCAATCGGTACGAGCGCGACACGTACCCGCAGCACCCGCTTAACAACGGTCCGGCAGAGTGTTCCTCATCGGCGCCACGGATCTCCGGAGCGGCTCCCGGAACTCCGCCGACGCCACGGACGCGGACCGGCCCTGACCCGGGCCCGTGTCCCTCGCGGGGACCGCCGTCGTCCCGCCCCCCGGTCACGGGGGTGCGGCGGTCCCCGCGCAATCCTCTTCCCTCGATCCCCTTCCCGGGCCTCTCCCCGGATCCTCTTCCCTTGCCTGGCTGCATATTCTCATGCAGAGTTCAGGTGAATGAATAAGTGGAAGGGGGACGGCATGAGCGACAGCCCGGCCGGACGGCTGCAGACGCTCTTCGAGGGGCACCGGCTGACACCGACCCAGCGGCGCATCGCGCACTGCATGGTGCGGCGCGCCGCCGACGTGCCGTTCCTGTCCAGCGTGGAGCTGGCCGACCTGGCCGGAGTGAGCCAGCCCTCCGTCACCCGCTTCGCCGTCGCCCTCGGCTTCGACGGCTACCCGGCGCTCCGCAAGCACCTGCGCGAGAGCGTGCCGGCGGTCGCCGAGGAGCTCGCCGAGCACAACGAGTACCAGCAGGCCGTCCTGGGCGAGATCGAGAACCTCCGGCACCTCGCCGAGCTGCTCGCCGACCCCGCGCCCGTCGAGCGCGCCGGCCGGCTGCTCGCCGCCTCCCGGCCGCTGCCCGTCCTGGGTCTGCGGGCCGCCTCCTCACAGGCGCGCGGCTTCGCCTACTTCGCGGGCAAGGTCCACCCGGACGTGCGGCTGCTCGACGAGGGCGGCTCGATGCTCGACGACCGCATCGACGCGGCCGTACGGGCCGGGGCCACGGCGCTGCTCTGCTTCGCGCTGCCCCGGCACCCGCGCGAGGTCGTCGACGCCCTGGCGTACGCCCGCGCCGCCGGCCTCACCGTGGTGACGGTCGCCGAATCGGCCTTCGCGCCGGTCGCCGCGCACAGCGACCTGCTCATCCCGGCCGCCGTCGGCACCGGGCTCGCCTTCGACACCGCCTGCGCGCCGATGCTGCTCGGGCGGGTGCTGCTCGAGGCGATGGCGGACGAGCTGCCGGACGCGCAGGCGCGCCTGGAGGAGTTCGACGTGAAGGCGGCGGCGCGCGGCCTGTTCGTCGAGTGAGCCCCGGGGGCCCTCAGATCTCCAGGTCCCCCTCGATCTTCTTCAGCTGGTGGCGGGCCATCGCCAGGTTGGCCCGGTTCTTGTCCAGGGCCAGGTAGAGGAAGAGACCGGTCCCGCCACGGGTCCTGAGCAGGCGGATCAGGTGGTACTGGGTGCCGAGGGTGATCAGGATGTCCTCGATCTCGTCCTGGAGGCCGAGTGCCTCCATGGCGCGGACCTTGGCGCGGACCACGTCCGTGTTGGCCGCCGCCGCCACGTTGAGGTCGAGCTCGTTGCCGCCGCCGATGGTGCCGAGGGCCATGCCGCTCGTCCAGTCGACGAGGGCGGCCCCGATCGCGCCTTCGATCTGGGTCGCTTCCTTGAGGGAGGTCTCGGTGTTCGCCATGGGTATTCCTTCGTCTCGGTCAGGGTGGGCGATCGGTCAGTTCAGGTCTCTGCGGTCCAGCGCGCCGTCCACCAGCTCGCCTATCCGGGCGCTGGACCGGCGGGCCTCCAGATGGAGCCGGCCGACGTTGATCCGGGGTTCGGCGAGCAGCGTCAGTACGGCCGAGCCGCCCGCCGCGTACGTCGCCACATAGCCGTGCTCACCACGGACCAGGAGCTCCCGGAAGCCGCCCTGTCCGGTGGTGTCGGCGAGGCGCTGCCCGACGCCGAGCGCGGCGGCGGTCAGCGCGGCCACGCTCTCCGCCTCGCCGTCCACGGCGTCCTGCGCGAGCACCAGGCCGTCGGCGCTGGCCGCGAGGGCCCCGGTGAGCTGCGGCAGCCGGGCCCGCAGCCGTCTCAGCTCGACGAGGACCTCGGCTTCTGCGGTCATCAGTTGTCTCCTCTCGGCGCGCAGGCGCAGGGCACGCCTCATCACAGAGCTGCCTCCAGGGCGTCACGGAGCCGGCGGAGCAGGGCGATGTCGGGGTCGGGGGTGGCGACCTCGCCGACCCAGGCGGGTACGGCGGGCGCGGGCGGTGGTGCCTCGTGCGGGGTCTCGACCAGACCGGCCGAGGCGAGCCGCCGTACGTCGAGCAGCGTGTGGAAGGCGGGCCTGCCCAGGAGCCGGGCGAGCTCGGCCGGGGTGCGCACCCCGTCGGCCGCCGCGAGCAGCGCCCGGTGCCGGGCGCCCACCGGCTGCCCGGGCGCGGCGGGCCGGGGCACCACGGGCGCGGTGTCGACGGCCGGGTAGGGCCAGACGCTGTCCAGGAGCTCGCGGCGGCGCAGGGTCTCGCGCTCGACGGCCTCGGTGTCGACCGGCCGCACCGAGCCGAACCAGTGCCCCACCCCGTAGCGGAAGCGGGTCGGGCCGGTGGTGGGCGCGAGGGCGAAGAAGGCGGCGTCGAAGACGGCGCCGAGGTGACAGATCTCCAGTTCGCCGTCGTGCAGCCGGCCGCTGTCGACGAGGAACCGGCCGACGGCGCCGAGCGCCCCGGCCCGGTCCACCGCCTCGTCCCAGCCCTCGCGGGGCAGCCGTCCGGCGGCGGTGAGCAGCACGTCGACGCCGGGAGAGCTCGGGCTCTCGGCGTGCACGACGCGGCCGTCGACGAGGTAGAGGGTGCCGTGGTCGCGCAGCAGGGCGCCGGTGGCCTTCTCGGCGGCGAGGCGGGTGAGCATCGGGGACACGCCGGCGGTCATCCGAGGACCAGCCTCTGCGCGAGGTCGCCGAGCCGGATCCGGGCGAGGGCGAGGTTGCCGGTGGTGCGGTCGAGCCAGAGGTGGAGGAAGACGCTGCTGTCGAAGGCGGTCTCGACGAAGCGGATCACGTGGTAGCCGGTGCGGGTGGTGACGATCAGGTCCTCGACGGGCGGGGCGCCGGGGGAGACCGGGACGGGGGAGGCAGGGGCGGCGCCGGGGGGAGCCGCGAGGGCCGGGGCGGCGCCGGGGGTGGTGCCCGGTGAGCCGGGGTCGTCGGCCGACTCGAACTCGGCCGCCGCGCGGGCGAGTTCGGCGCTCTCGGCGGCGGTGGTCTCGTGGTCGCCGACCGGGGACTCGCCCGCTGCCCCGAGGGCCAGACCGCTGGTCCAGTCGACCAGCCAGGCCCCGCGCGCCCCGGGCAGGCTCATCGCCTCCAGCAGGCACTCGTCGATTCCGGGCACGCGAGATCCCCTCCCGATGCGGCGTGCGGACGAACGGCAGTAACGGTGACGCTACTGAACGTCGTGACCGCCGGAGGGGGTTCTGGCATTTTCCAACGGAATTTGTCAGAAGCGGGTTCTCGATCCGGCCCCGGGGTTCAACCCCGGCTCTCGACCGCCCTGGCGATCTCGTCCAGGTCCTTGGCGAGCGCCCGCGCCACCGCCCGCCCGCCGAGACGGCTGAACAGCCGCATGAGCGGGCCCGGGGCGCGGTCGTGGGCGGGGCGGGCGGTGAAGGTCATGCGCAGCACGGTCTCCTCGGCGGAGACCGCCGGTCCCTGCGGCACGAGGGCGATCTCGGAGACGTAGTGCATGCCGTGGGAGTCGGCCACGGTCACATAGCGCTCGGTCGGCTCGCACACGGTCACGGTCATCTCCTCCGTGGCCGTCCGGCCCAGCATCCGCCGGGTCTCCCGCCAGCGGGTGCCCACCGCGAAGCCGCCCTCGGTGAGCACCTCGACCTTCTCGACGCCCGAGAGCACCCGCGGCATGTCCCGCAGGTCGGTGATCGACTCCCAGACCCGGCCGGGGGAGGCGGCGATCCGGCGCTCGACCACGACGGAGGTGCGTGCTGTCATGCCCCCATGGGACCACCGGGCGGCGCGGCGCGCAGCAGCACGTCCGGCCGGTCGCCGCCCGCTTCCGCCACGATCTCGTCGAGGGTCTGGGCCCTGCGCACGGTCGCGAACGCGATGCCGCCGTCCTCCGTCGGGGTGAAGCCGTGGACGGCCGGCCGGGGCAGGCTGTTGTACGCGTAGTGGTGGGCGAAGTAGTACGCGCCGGTGTCCGGCACCGCGACCAGGTCGCCGGGCCGCAGCAGCGGCAGGGAGCGGCCGACGGCGAGCAGGTCCCCGGCGAAGCAGGCGGGCCCCGCCACGTCCTGCACCACGTCCACGACGACCTCCAGGGCCGCGTCCTGCTCGGGGCCACCGGCCGCCTCCGCTCGCCCACGGGGCCTGCCCTCGGCGTCGTACGCGAGGATGCGCAGCGGCCAGGACTCGGGCGCGTAGACCGTCCGGGTGGCGAGCTGGACGCCCGCGTGGGTGACGGCGATCGCCCGGCCGCCGGAGGTCTTGGTGTACTCCACGCGGGCCAGCACCGTGCCGTGCTTGGCGAGCAGCGAGCGGCCGAACTCGGTGACCAGCGCGTACCGCCCGTCGAACAGGCCGGGGACGGTCGAGGCGAGCAGCGCCGCGTACTCCGCGTAGGTCGGGGTCTCCTCGTCGGAGGCGAAGTTCACCGGCAGACCGCCGCCGATGTCGAGGGTGTCGATCTGCTGCCGGCCGGCCTTGGTGTTGATCTCCTCGGCGAGCGCGTAGGCGGCGCCCACGCCCTCGGCCATCAGGGCGAGCGGGACGCCCTGGGAGCCGGTGTGGGTGTGCAGCCGGGTGAGCCAGGGGCGCTCCAGGTACGCCTGGACGACGGCCTCCCGCGCCCCCTCGTCGCGCAGCGCCACGCCGAACTTGGAGGTGGCGGTCGCCGTCGAGAGCGCGCCGATGGAACCGGCTCCGACCTGCGGGTTCACCCGGAGTCCCAGGGGCGAGGCGGTGGGCGCGGAGGCGACGAGGGCGTCGAGGCGGGCCAGCTCCTGGAGGTTGTCGGCGTTGACCGCGATGCCGAGCGCGAGCGCCTGGCGCAGCTCGGCGGGCGTCTTGGCGGGCGAGTCGAGGACCGTACGGGTCGGGGGCACCCCGGCCGCGCGGGCCAGCGCCAGCTCGCCGGGGCTCGCGACCTCGACGCCGAGCCCCGCCTCGTACAGCAGGCGCAGGACGGGGACGAGCGGCGCGGCCTTGACGGCGAAGGCGTGCAGCACGGGGGCGTCGGTGACGGAGGCGAAGGCGCTGGTCAGAGCGGCGGCGGAGGCGCGGATGCCGTCGGTGTCGAGGAGCGCGACGACGGGTTCGTCCGGGGAGAGGAGTCCATGCCGGACCGCGGCGCGGACGGCCTGGTCGCGACGGGAGGAAGCCATGGGTCCATCCATGGGGCCATCCCACCACCGGGTGGGAGGGTGCCGCAGCTGTTGACTAAGACTATTCAGAAGGCCAGGATGTGAATATCTGAATGAATAGCCGAAGGATCCAGGAGGCATCGCCATGTCAGGACCCCGCCCCGTACGGGCCCCGCGCGGTACGGAACTGAGCGCCCTGGGATGGCAGCAGGAGGCCGCCCTCCGGATGCTCCAGAACAACCTCGACCCCGAGGTCGCCGAGCACCCCGACAAGCTCGTCGTCTACGGCGGCACCGGCAAGGCCGCCCGTGACTGGCGCTCCTTCGACGCCATGGTCCGCACCCTCAAGACCCTCAAGCAGGACGAGACCATGCTGGTCCAGTCCGGCCGCCCGGTCGGCGTCATGCAGACCCACGAGTGGGCCCCGCGCGTCCTCATCGCCAACTCCAACCTGGTCGGAGACTGGGCCAACTGGGAGGAGTTCCGCCGCCTGGAGCAGCTCGGCCTCACCATGTACGGCCAGATGACGGCCGGCTCCTGGATCTACATCGGCACCCAGGGCATCCTCCAGGGCACCTACGAGACCTTCGCCGCCGTCGCCGCCAAGAAGTTCGGCGGCACCCTGGCCGGCACCATCACCCTCACCGCCGGCCTCGGCGGCATGGGCGGCGCCCAGCCGCTCGCCGTCACCATGAACGACGGCGTCGCGATCTGCGTCGACTGCGACCCGCGCGCCATCGAGCGCCGCATCGAGCACCGCTACCTGGACGTCAAGGCCGACAACCTCGCCCACGCCCTCCAGCTGGCCACCGAAGCCCGCGACGCCCGCCGCCCGCTGTCCATCGGCCTCCTCGGCAACGCCGCCGAGCTGCTCCCGCGGATGCTCGCCGAGGGCGCCCCGATCGACATCGTCACCGACCAGACCTCCGCCCACGACCCGCTGTCGTACCTCCCGGTCGGCGTGGCCTTCGAGGACATGGCCGACGCCGCCGCCAAGGACCCGGCCGGATTCACCACCCGCGCCCGCGAGTCCATGGCCAGGCACGTCGAGGCCATGGTCGGCTTCATGGACGCCGGCGCCGAGGTCTTCGACTACGGCAACTCCATCCGCGGCGAGGCCCAGCTGGCCGGCTACGACCGCGCCTTCGCCTTCCCCGGCTTCGTCCCGGCCTACATCCGCCCGCTGTTCTGCGAGGGCAAGGGCCCCTTCCGCTGGGCCGCCCTCTCCGGCGAGGCCTCGGACATCCACAAGACCGACAAGGCGATCCTCGACCTCTTCCCGGAGAACGAGTCCCTCCACCGCTGGATCAAGATGGCCGGCGAGCGCGTCCACTTCCAGGGCCTGCCGGCCCGCATCTGCTGGCTCGGCCAGGGCGAGCGCGACAAGGCCGGCGCCATGTTCAACGACATGGTCGCCGACGGCACCCTCGCCGCCCCCCTCGCGATCGGCCGCGACCACCTCGACTGCGGCTCCGTCGCCTCCCCGTACCGCGAGACCGAGGCCATGCTCGACGGCTCCGACGCCATCGCCGACTGGCCGCTGCTCAACGCCATGGTCAACGTGGCCTCCGGCGCCTCCTGGGTGTCGATCCACCACGGCGGCGGCGTCGGCATGGGCCGCTCCATCCACGCCGGGCAGGTCTCGGTCGCCGACGGCACCGCGCTGGCCGGCGAGAAGATCCGCCGCGTGCTCACCAACGACCCCGGCATGGGCGTCATCCGCCACGTCGACGCGGGCTACGACATCGCGGAGCGGGTCGCCGACGAGCGCGGCGTCCGCGTCCCGATGCGCGAGGGCGCCGAGTCCGGTGCCGAGTCCGGCTCCACGGAAGGCTCCGCGTGAGCCAGAGCTTCCACGCCATGTGGACGTCGCTGCGGCCCATCGGCCGCAGCGACGCCTCCGGCGGCTACCGCCGCTACGCCTGGACCGCCGCCGACGGCGACTGCCGGCTCTGGTTCCGGATGCAGGCCGAAGCCCGCCGCCTCGACGTCGAGACCGACCGCAACGGCAACCAGTGGGCCTGGCTCGGCGACCCGACCGCCGGCGACGCCGTCGTCACCGGCTCCCACCTGGACTCCGTGCCCGACGGCGGCGCCTTCGACGGCCCCCTCGGCGTCGTCTCCGCCTTCGCCGCCCTCGACGAACTCCGCGCCCGCGGCGTCTCGTTCAAGCGGCCCCTCGCCATCGTCAACTTCGGCGACGAGGAGGGCGCCCGCTTCGGCCTCGCCTGCGTCGGCTCCCGCCTCGCCTCCGGTCAGCTGACCAAGGAGAAGGCGTACGAACTCCGCGACGCCGACGGGATCTCCCTCCCGCGGGCCATGGAGGCCGCCGGATACGACCCCGAGGCCATCGGCCCGGACCCGGAGCGGCTGGCCCGCATCGGCGCCTTCGTCGAACTCCACGTCGAGCAGGGCCGCGCCCTGGACCTGTCCGGGGACGCCGTCGGCATCGCCTCCGCCATCTGGCCGCACGGCCGCTGGCGGTACGACTTCCACGGCGAGGCCAACCACGCCGGCACCACGCGGCTCGTCGACCGGCGCGACCCGATGCTGCCGTACGCCGAGACCGTCCTCGCCGCCCGCCGCGAGGCCGAACTCGCGGGCGCCGTCGCCACCTTCGGCAAGGTCGCCGTCGAGCCGAACGGCGTCAACGCCATCCCGTCGCTCGTCCGCGGCTGGCTCGACGCGCGCGCCGCCGACCAGGAGTCCCTGGACACGGTCGTCGCCGGCATCGAGGCGGCGGCCCGCGACCACGCCCTGCGGCAGGGCGTCGACCTCGCCGTCGTACGGGAGTCCTTCACACCCGTGGTCGAGTTCGGGCACGCGCTGCGGGACGAGATGAGCCGGATCCTCGGCGAGACCACCGGCGACAAGATCCCCGTCCTCGGTACCGGCGCGGGACACGACGCGGGTATTTTGTCCGCGTCGATCCCGACCGCCATGCTGTTCGTCCGCAACCCCACCGGCGTCTCGCACTCCCCGGCCGAGTTCGCCGCCGAGGACGACTGCCTCGCCGGGGTCCGCGCACTCGCCGACGTACTGGAGGGCCTGGCGTGCCGCTGACGCCGCAGACCACCTACTGGCTGGAGCACGCCTGGCTCGGCACGCACGCCGAGCCGGGCGTCGCCCTGGACGTCTCGTCCGAGGGCCGGATCACGGCCGTACGGACGGGCGTGGAGGCCCCGCAGCCCGGCGCGGAGGTCCTGCGCGGCCTCACGATCCCCGGCCTCGCCAACGCCCACTCGCACGCCTTCCACCGGGCCCTGCGCGGCACGGTCCAGGTCGGCTCCGGCACCTTCTGGACCTGGCGCGAGGTCATGTACGGCGTCGCCCAGCGCCTCACCCCCGACAGCTACTTCGCCCTCGCGCGCGCCGTGTACGCCGAGATGGCGCTGGCCGGCATCACCTCCGTCGGAGAGTTCCACTACCTCCACCACGCGCCCGGCGGCACCCCGTACGCCGACCCCAACGCCATGGGAGAGGCCCTGATCGCCGCTGCAGGCGAGGCCGGCATCCGGATCACCCTGCTCGACACCGCCTATCTCTCCTCCGGCTTCGGCGCCGCCCCCGAACCCCACCAGCTCCGCTTCACCGACGGCACGGCCGACGCCTGGGCCGAGCGGGCGAGCGCCCTGAAGGAGCGCGAGGGCTTGCGGATCGGGGCCGCGATCCACTCCGTGCGGGCCGTGCCCGCCGACCAGCTGTCCACCGTGGCCCGGTGGGCGCAGGACCGGCAGGCCCCCCTGCACGTCCACCTCTCCGAGCAGACGGCCGAGAACGACGCCTGCCTCGCGGCCCACGGCCGCACCCCGACGCAACTGCTCGCCGACCACGGCGTGCTGGGCGCGCGCACCACGGGCGTCCACAACACGCACATGACGGACGCGGACATCGCGCTGATCGGCTCCACCGCCACCGGCACCTGCATGTGCCCCACCACCGAGCGCGACCTCGCCGACGGCATCGGCCCGGCCGTCGCCCTCCAGCGGGCCGGCTCCCCGCTGTCGCTCGGCACCGACAGCCACGCCGTCATCGACCTCCTGGAGGAGGCGCGGGCCATGGAGCTGAACGAGCGCCTGCGCACCCGCACCCGCGGCCACTGGACGGCCGCGGCCCTGCTGCGGGCGGCGACGGCCGACGGTCAGGCGGCCCTCGGCTGGACCGACGCGGGAGTCCTGGAGCCCGGCGCCCTCGCCGACTTCACCACCCTCGCCCTGGACTCGGTCAGGACAGCGGGACCGGTGCCGCGTCTGGCAGCCGAGACGGCGGTATTCGCAGCGTCGGCCGCGGACGTGCGGCACACGATCGTGGGCGGTCGCCATGTCGTACGGGACGGGGTCCACCGGTCCGTACCCGACGTGGCCCGGACCCTCGCGGACTCGATCGCCGCCCTGCGCGGCTGAAGGAGACACCCCTCACCATGGACACCAGCCCCGCGGCGACGAACAACCCGGCGGCGACCTCCGCCCCCACGAGCGCGAACAGCGCGGTGGCGAAGCCCGCCACGGCCATCGTCAACATCGCCAGCCTCGTCACCAACGATCCCTCCCTCGGTGATGGAACCCCCCTGGGCCTGATCCAGGACGCGGCCGTCGTCATCGAGGGCGACCGGGTCGTCTGGGTCGGTGAGACCAGCAAAGCACCCGCCACTGACAACCGGGTCGACGCGGCGGGCCGCGCGGTGATCCCCGGCTTCGTCGACTCCCACTCGCACCTCGTCTTCGCGGGCGACCGCACCGCCGAGTTCAACGCCCGCATGTCCGGCCAGGCCTACGCGGCGGGCGGCATCCGCACGACGGTCGCGGCGACCCGCGCCGCGACCGACGCCGAACTGTCGGCGAACGTCGTCCGCTATCTGCGCGAGGCCCTGCGCCAGGGCACCACCACCTTCGAGACCAAGTCCGGCTACGGCCTGACCGTCGAGGACGAGGCCCGCGCGCTGCGCATCGCCGCCGAGCACACCGACGAGGTCACCTACCTCGGCGCGCACATCGTCTCCCCGGACTACGCCGACGACCCGGCCGCGTACGTCGCCCTGGTCACCGGCGAGATGCTGGACGCCTGCGCCCCGTACGCCCGCTGGGTCGACGTCTTCTGCGAGAAGGGCGCCTTCGACGGCGACCAGGCCCGCGCGATCCTCACCGCCGGCAAGGCCAGGGGCCTCCACCCGCGCGTCCACGCCAACCAGCTCTCGTACGGCCCCGGCGTCCAGCTCGCGGTCGAACTGGACGCGGCCAGCGCGGACCACTGCACCCACCTGACGGACGCCGACGTCGACGCGCTGGCCTCCGGGAACACGGTCGCGACGCTGCTCCCCGGCGCGGAGTTCTCCACGCGCGCCCAGTGGCCGGACGCGCGCAGGCTCCTGGACGCCGGCGTGACGGTCGCCCTCTCCACCGACTGCAACCCCGGCTCCTCCTTCACCTCCTCCGTCCCCTTCTGCATCGCCCTCGCCGTGCGCGACATGCGGATGACCCCCGACGAGGCCCTCTGGTCGGCCACCGCCGGCGGCGCGGCCGCCCTCCGCCGCACCGACATCGGACGCCTCACCCCCGGCTCCCACGCCGACCTCACCCTCCTCGACGCCCCCTCCCACGTCCACCTGGCCTACCGCCCGGGCGTCCCGCTGGTCGCCGAGGTCTGGCGCAAGGGCATGCGCGTGGTCTGAGCCGCTCCCTAAGCGAGCCACAACGCCCCGCGCCGGTGGCGGGCGGGCGGGATGTCCACCGTGCCGGCCGCGTAGGGGCGGAGAGGGCCGGTGGGGGAGTGGAGCAGGCGGAGGAGGACGCCGACCCGGCCGCGCAGGCGACGGCGGGCACGGCGCTCCTCCCGCGTCGCCCACGCGGGGAGGGAGCGGTCGCGGTTGTGCCGGGGGAAGGCGTACACCTCGACCCGCCGCCGCACCGCTCGCGGTACGGGCCTGCGGCCCTCGCGGAGGGCGGCGTCGAGGCAGGCCGCGTCGTAGCGCAGGTCGTGGAGCAGCAGGGCATGCCAAGGGGCGCCGGGACGGCGCTCGTCGTCCGTGGCGCGGGTGTGGGCGTGGGACGGGGGGACGTGATGGGCGGTGCGCGACATGAAGGCTCCGTCGGTGGCGACCGCCAGGACTCTCCTGGCGGGCTACCGGAAGCCGAGGGGGCCGGCCGCCCGCGCGCGTCGGTGACTCATGCCGTCGATTCTGCCTCGGAGGCAGGAGAGACCGGGGAGAGAAGCGACCGGTGGGCGAAAAGAGCCGGAGGGCCGGCGAGGGGCGTGCGAGGGTGGCGCGCATGGGGCATTCACGGGCCTATCCCGTCTTCCGTACGACCGACGGCGACGCCGCCTACGCGCGGGCCAGGGAGTTGTGCGGGCTGCTGGCGGAGGTCGAGGAGCCCATCATGGTCGAGGCGCTGATCGGGACGCCGGAGCGGGTGCGGCGGGTGGCGGAGGTCGTCCCGGGGGCGTGGTTCGAGGACGCCGAGGGGGAGACGTACGACCCGTGGGCGGAGCCGGCGGGGGCGGTGCGGTTCCCGGTGTGGGTGTGCCAGGAGGAGGCGCCCCGGGAGGCGGAGCTGCCGTTCCTGCGCGCGGTCGGCGACGAGCGGGCGTCCCTCTGCTGGAGGGGGACGTGGCCGGTCCCGTGGGCGCACCCGCAGTACGACGGGGTGCAGGTGACGTTCCACAGCGACGACGTCGAGCTGGATCGGGCCGCCGGCACCCACACCGTCTTCCTGCACGTCGACAAGCGCTGCCCCGCCGGACAGGTCCGCGAGTTCCTCGCCCCCGCCGGGTACGAGCCGCTCGGCGAGGCACGGATCGGCTGGTAGGCGCCGCCCCTACGCGACGAGCTCCGCCACCAGCGCACCGGCCGCCGCCACCCCCGCCCGTTCCGCCGCCGAGAGGTTCGGGTCGGCGGCGCGCGGGGCGGTCGGCTCGGGGGCTACGGGCGCGAACTCCACCCGCCCGCGCCGGGACTTCACTCCTCGACCGTGAGGCCCCTGCGCAGCCGCGCCAGCGTCCGTGACAGCAGACGGGACACGTGCATCTGCGAGATGCCGAGCTCTTCGCCGATCTCCGACTGGGTGAGCCCCGCGGTGAAGCGCAGCGACAGGATGCGGCGCTCGCGCGCCGGCAGCGAGGCGATCATCGGCTTGAGGGACTCGATGTACTCGATGCCCTCCAGGCCGTGGTCCTCGTAACCGAGCCGGTCGGCGAGGGTGACGCCGTCGGCCTCGGACTCCTCGGGCGGTGCGTCGAGCGAGCTGGCGGTGTACGCGTTGGCGGCGGCCATGCCCTCGACGACCTCGTCGGTGCGGATGCCCAGTTCGCGGGCGAGCTCCTCGACGGTGGGGGCGCGGTCGAGCTTCTGGGCGAGCTCGTCACCGGCCTTGGCGAGGTCGAGGCGGAGTTCCTGGAGCCTGCGCGGGACGTGCACCGACCACGAGGTGTCGCGGAAGAAGCGCTTGATCTCGCCGATGATGGTCGGCATCGCGAAGGTGGGGAACTCGACGCCGCGGGCCAGTTCGAAGCGGTCGATCGCCTTGATGAGGCCGATGGTGCCGACCTGGACGATGTCCTCCATGGGCTCGCTGCGGGTGCGGAAGCGGGAGGCGGCGAACTTGACCAGGGCGAGGTTGAGTTCGATCAGGGTGTTGCGGACGTACGCGTACTCGTGGGTGCCCTCCTCGAGGTCGCCGAGGCGGGCGAAGAGGGTCTTCGAGAGGGCGCGCGCGTCGTGCGGCGCGATCTCGTCGACGGGTGGGATCGTCGGCAGTTCCACGAGATCCGGTACGTCGAGCCGGGGTGACATGGTCTCCTCCATCGTGAATGTCTCGCTGCGGTTTGCGGCGCCTCCAAAGCCGGCATGTGGAATGTGTCCTTCTAGCCCTACCGGTTCTTCCCCGATGGTTGCAAGTGGCAATTGTCTGCTTTGTGCAGTATGGGATGGACCTTGTGTGCGGCGGACGGGTGCGCACTTGTATGGTTCGAGGCATGTACCGCCAGCACATCGGCAGCGCACCCGAGCGGTTCCGGGTCGACGTCCGTACCGTGGGGGCGAGCGAGGTGCTCACCCCGGTGGGTGAGCTCGATCACCACACCGCCGAACTGTTGCGTGCGCCACTCGACCGCGCGCTGGACGAGGGTCGCGCACGCCTCGTACTCGACTGCTCACAGCTCGAGTTCTGCGACTCGACCGGACTCAACGTGCTGCTCGGCGCCCGGCTGCGAGCCGAGGCCGCGGGCGGCGGCGTCCATCTGGCGGCGATGCGGCCCCCGGTGGCGAGAGTCTTCGAGATCACCGGCGCGGACGCCGTCTTCACCGTCCACGACTCCCTCGACTCCGCGCTCGCCGGCCGGGCCGAGTGAGCCGAGCCGAGTGAGTCGAGTGACCCGCGTCCCCGCCCGCCCCGTGGCCCGCCCCCTCTCGTCCGCCCCTGTCGTCCGTTACCCGTCAATCGGTTGAACCGGTGAGGTGAAGAAGCGCTGATGGAGACTGCCTCCGGCGATGCCGACGTCCGCACCCTCGCCCTCGGAGCGACCAGCGGCACCGTCCCGCTCGCCCGCGACTTCACCCGGCAGGCGCTCTACGACTGGGGCTGGCTGCCCGCCGCCACCGCCGACCGCAGGGCCGCCGCCGAGGACGTCCTCCTGGTCGTCTCCGAACTCGTGACCAACGCCTGTCTGCACGCCGAGGGCCCGGAGAGCCTGCGCGTGCTGCGCCTCGACGGGGGCCTGCGCCTGGAGGTCGCCGACCGCGGCGCCGGCCAGCCCGCCCCGCGCACCCCGCACCGGGCCGGCCGGCCGGGCGGGCACGGCATGTTCATCGTGCAGCGGCTCTGCCGCGACTGGGGCATCGACCGCACGCCGGGCGCTCCCGGAAAGACGGTCTGGGCCGAACTCGCCGCACCCGCCTAGGACTTTCACAACCTTCTCTCTTCCCTCCATCGCGCCCCCGGCGTACCTTGACGGCCAATCTGAAAGACCGTCAGTAACTTTGCGGTGAGGGGTGCTCGAGGTGCCGTACCGGAGGAGAACAGCTCACGCGCTGAGGGCGGCAGTGGCGGTGGCGGTGACGGGCTCGGCCGTCCTGCTGTTCGCCGCCCCGGTCGCCCAGGCCGCCGTCATCGACGTGAACTACGCCTGCGAGACCAAGATCGGCCCCAAGAGCGCCGTCTCGCCCGTCGACATCAAGGCCGTCAGGAACGGCGACTCGTACACGATCACGATGTCCTTCGAGAAGGGCGTCTCCGACAGCCCCGTCGACCTGCCCAAAGGGGTCATGACCCCGCGCGCCGACCTCGTCCTCGGCGGCGCGGCGAGCGGCAAGGTGCAGGTCAAGGGCGTGCCGAACGCGGCGCTCATCCCGGCGAACACGCCCATCAAGATCGGGCAGCTGACCGGCACGTACACCCCGGAGAAGAGCGGCAAGGTGACCTTCACGGCCGGCACGCTCACCGTCCACGCGCTCGGCATGGACGCGGCCGTCTGCAAGCCCACCAACAACCCCAGGCCCTCGCTCGAGCTGGACGTGACCGCGGCCTCCGGTGACTCCGGCGGTGGATCCGACGACTCCTCGGGCGATACGGGGTCGGGCGGCGGCGAACTGCCCAGGACCGGCCCGCTCGACTCGGCCACCGCGCTCGCCACCCTCGGCGGCACCGTGCTGCTGACCGGCGCGGCCGGGGTGCTGTGGCTCACCCGTCGCACGGCCCGGCCCACGGCACGCTGATGCGGGGGGCACGGTCCGGGCCCGCGGCCGCCGCCCGCCCCGGGCTCCCGGGGACGGTCTCGGCGCCCCGCACGGCCCTGGCCGCCCTCACGGCCGTCATGGCCGTCGTGGCGGGAGCAGCGGGCACGGCTGCTGCCACGCCCCCGGCGCACGCCCCCGAGGCCGCGGGACACGCCCTCACGGCCTCGGCACGCACCCCCGCCGCCGCCCGAGCGCACGCGCCCACGCCTCCGTCCGTCCCGACGTCCTTCCCGGCCGCCGCCGGACGCCCGTACGTCTATCTGGAGGGCGCCGCGGGCAGCGTCCTCCAGGACACCCTGTCCGTCACCAACCCCGGCGCGAAGCCGCTCACCGTACGGCTCAGCGCCCGGGGCGGCGCGCCCGTCGCCTTCGCCGCCCGGACGGTGACCGTGCCCGCCAGGACCCGCGCGGACGTCCCCTTCGCCGTCACCGTCGGTGCCGACACCCCGCCGGGCGACCACCGCGGCTCCGTACGGGCCGACGCCGCCGGACGCGGGACGGCGGTGGCGCTCCACCTGCGGGTCAGCGGGCCGCGGCTGGCCGCGCTCACCGTCGAGGACGTCCGCGTCGACCGCTCCGGCACCCTGCGCTACACCCTCGTCAACCGGGGCAACACCCTCCTCGCCCCCCGCCTGGCCGTGCGCGCCGAGGGAGTCCTCGGCACCGTCCTCGACCGCCCCGAACGCGCCCTGCCCCTCGTGCTGCGCCCCGGCGAGCGCGCCGCCCGCACCGAACCCTGGCCCGACCCGCCCGCCCTCGACGCGGTCACCGTCCACCTCACGGCCGCCGCCTCCGGCGCCGCCCCCTCGACCGCCCGGGCCGATGCCTCCTTCGCCTCGCCGGCGGGCGTCGGCGCCGCGGCGGCCGCCCTCCTCGCGGCGGCGGGCGCGGTCACGTACGCGATCCGGAGGAAGCGATGACGCACCTGCGTACGGCGGCGGGCGCCCTGCTCGCCGTACTGCTCCTCGCCGTACCGCTCCTCGTGCTGCTGCCCGCCGCCCCGGCCGCGGCCGAGGCGGGCCCCACCGTGGCGCTCTCGCGGAGCGAGGGCGGCAAGGGCGGCGAGATCACCGTCAGCGGCTCGGGCTGGAAGCCCGGCGCGCTGCTCATGCTGCTGGTCTGCGGCCAGGCGGCCCCCGGCAAGGGCGTCATCGGCGGCACCAACTCCTGCGCCAACACCGACGGCCGCGCCGCCACCGTCGACGCCAAGGGCGCGTTCAGCCAGAAACTGCCGGTCGCCGAACCGCCGAAGCCCTGCCCCTGCGTGGTCCACGTCGCCGGGGTCACCGGCCAACAGGACGCCGTCGACGTCGCGTTCACCGTCGCCGGGCATCCGACCGCCCCGCTGCCCGAGACCTCGGGCGGCGGCCGGCTCGCCGTGCTCGCCTCGGCCCGGCTCGAAGGCTCCAGCGGCGTCCTGGTCTGGTTCGGGGCGCCCGCCCGCCGCGAGGTCGTCGTCACCGTCGGCAACCTCGGCCAGACCCCGGTGAAGGACCCCGTCTTCGAGGTCGGCACCAGCCACGGGGTGTTCGCGCCGCGGTACGAGGAACGGCAGTGGCGCGGCACGATCGAGCCGGGTCGCAAGGCCCTGGTGAGACTCCCGGTCGAACTGGCGGCGGGCGCCCACGGCGACCACCAGGTGTCCGTGCGGTACGGCGGGAAGGTCCTGGTGGAGCAGCCCTGGGGGGTCGGCAGGCCGTGGGGCGTGACGCTCTTCTGGGTGCTGCTCGCGGTCGTCGTCCCGGCCGGCCTGTTCCGTATCGGCATGGCGGTCGTCGACCGGGTCAGGCCCGCGGCCGCCACCACGCGCCGCCGCCGCCCGCGTGTGCGCCGGGCCGCCACGCCCGCCGTGCCTGCCGCGCCCGCCGCGCCCGTGCGCGCGTCCGACCGCGCCCCCGACGAACGGGCCGCGGTCCTGCCGTGGTTCACATCCGACTCCGCACCGTCAGAGAACAGCCCGACGACGAAGGGAATGTCGTGAGCACGCAACGGAGGATGAGCGCGGCCGGGATCGCGCTGATGCTCGGCGGCGCGGGGATCCTGCTGTCCGCGAGTCCCGCCCTGGCCGCAGAGGTCGCGTACAAGACCGAGTGCATCCCGCCCGCCATCTCCGGCATGCCGCCGGTGCAGGGCACCACCAAGGTGCTGATCACCGCGCCCGCGCAGGCCAAGGTCGGCGACGAGGTCGAGGTGGTCTGGAAGACGGTCGAGGCCGCGTCCAAGAACCCCGACGTCCTCGACCTGGAGAAGGACACGGTGAAGCCCACCGGTGTCATCAGGCTCGGCGGCGCGGCGAGCGGGACGCTGGCGATGGAGGGCCCGAGGCAGAACCCGCCGATCCCGAAGAACAGCCCGATGGTCCTGCCGGACATGAAGGGCAAGCTGAAGCTGGAGAAGGCGGGCGAGATCACGCTGACGCCGGACAAGTACACGATCAACGTGTCCAAGCCGATGTCGACGGACACGAAGTGCTCCCCGAAGGAGACGGTCCCGGTCGCCGCCACGATCAAGGTCACGGACGGCGGGGGTGGCACCACCGGCGGCGGTACGAGCACGTCGGGCGGTACGACGACCTCCGGCGGTACGAGTACGTCAGGTGGCACCACGTCCTCCGGCGGCTCCACGTCCTCCGGCGGCTCCACGTCCGGCGGAGGCGGCGGGAAGACCGACTTCCCCGGGACCCAGGTGTCCGTGACCTTCGCCTGTCAGGCGCCCGGGCCGGCCTCCATCAACTCCAAGGTGACCATCGACGCCAAGAAGAACGGCGGTGCCTACGACCTCACCGTCAAGACCGCCAAGGGCGTCATGAACAGCCCGGCCGCGCTCCCCGCCGGGGCCCTGAAGCCCTCCATGGACGTGAGGCTCGGCGGTGCCGACTCCGGCAGCGTGAAGGTCACGGGGCCCGGCAACCCGGCCCCGCTGGAGGCGGGCAAGCCCGTCGACCTGCCCGACATGAAGGGCACGTACAAGCCGGGTGCCACGGGCAAGTCCACGCTCAGCCCCGGGAAGCTGACCATCACCGTGTCGCTCGGCGGTTCGCCCATCGTGATCCCCTGCGAGGTCAAGGGTTCCGTGCAGGCCTCGCTGACCCTGGACACCAGCAAGCAGGAGGGCGGCGCGTCCGGAGGGGGCGGCTCCACGACCACCTCCGGCGGCGGGAACGGCGGGAACGGCGGGAGCGGCGGCTCCGGCGGCGGACTCGCCGACACCGGTGCCGGGGACGACGGCGCCCTGCGCGCCCTCGCTCTGGTGGCCGGCACGGTGATCCTGCTCGGCGGCGCCGTGTTCACCTTCACCCCGTGGGCCCGACTGCGTCGCGGTACGCGCTGAGGCGCGGGCATGCCGAAGGGCCTGGCCCGGCACCCCTTTTCGGGATGCCGGGCCAGGCCCTTCACAGGGTGTCGTCGACGGCGACGGTCCGGCAGGACCTCAGCGCACGTCGCCCATGAGCGCGCGGATCTTCTTTCCGGCCATCATGAAGGTCAGGCCCGCGGCGACCGCCACGACGGCCCACAGCGAGTAGTACAGCGCGTCGCCGAGCGGCTCGTTGAGCTTGGTGGTCCAGCCGTTCAGGGCGTTGCCCGTCGCGGTGGCGAGGAACCACAGGCCCATGATCTGGCCGACGAACTGCTTCGGGGCCAGCTTCGTCGACAGGGACAGGCCGACCGGGGACAGGCACATCTCACCGATGGTCTGGACGAGGTAGACGCTCAGCAGCCAGAAGACGGTGACCTTGCCGGTCTCGCTGTTGGCCGCGGCGGCACCGGCGAGACCCATGATGGCGAACGAGCCGCCGATGAGCAGCATCGCGAGGGCGAACTTCATGGGGGTGCTGGGCTCGCGGTTGCGCTTGGCCAGCTTGACCCACAGGGCCGCGAAGACCGGCGCCAGCACGATGACCATCATCGGGTTCACCGACTGGTACCAGGAGGCCGGGAACTCCCAGCCGCCGATCATGCGGTCGGTCTTGCCGTCCGCGAAGAGCGTGAGCAGCGAGCCGGACTGGTCGTAGATCATCCAGAACAGGACGGCGGTGGCGAAGAACCACGCGAACGCCTTGATCTTGGGCTTGTCGTCGGCGGTCAGCGAAGGGTTGCGGTACATCGCGACGAAGTAGACGACCGGCACGACGATGCCGAGGATCGCGAGCACGTTCACGATGTGCTCGATGTCGTACGTGCCGAGCACGATGTCGGCGGCGAGCGCGGCCACGGCCAGGCCGCTCCACAGCAGGACCTTGCGCAGCGCGTTCCGCTTCTCCGCGGGCGTCGCCGGGGTGCCCGGCTCCTTGCCGACGTCACCGAGGTGGCGGGAGCCCAGGACGTACTGGAGGACGGCCAGGGTCATGCCGACGCCGGCGACCGCGAAGCCGAGGTGCCAGTTGACGTTCTCGCCCAGGTAGCCGACGACCAGCGGCGCGACCATGCCGCCGATGTTGATCGACATGTAGAAGAGCGTGAAGCCGGCGTCCCGGCGGGCGCTCGGCTGCCCCTCGTAGAGGCCGCCGACCATGGCCGAGATGTTCGGCTTCAGCAGACCCGTACCGGCGGCGATGAGCGCGAGGCCCGCGAAGAACGCCGTGTCCGAGGGGATGGCCAGGGTGAAGTGGCCCAGGGCGATGACGATGCCACCGACGAGAACGGCCTTGCGCGCACCCCACAGGCGGTCGGCGACCCAACCGCCCGGCATCGCGGCCATGTAGACGACCGCGTTGTACACGCCGTAGATGGAGGCGGCCAGCGCCTTGCGCTCCTCGAGGGGGCCGTCGAGAACGGCGGCGACCAGGTAGAGGACCAGGATGGCGCGCATCCCGTACCAGGAGAAGCGCTCCCACATCTCGGTCATGAAGAGGGTGGCCAGGCCGCGGGGGTGGCCGAAGAACGTCTTCTCGGAACCAGGGGTTCCGGACGAAGCCGTCGTCAGGCTGGACGCCATGTCGATCCTTGCTCTGTCGGGACGCGCGCTTCGTGAGCGGAGTGCGCCCGGTGGGGGAGGCCGGCACCGGCGGGGTGCGGTCGCACCCTTCCGGGATCCACGCCCTGACGCGCCTCGCGCCGCAGGACCCGGCCCACAGGTCATTCACCGCCCTCAAGACTGCCGAGGGCGGTCTCGTGCAGAAAAGAGACCCTTGGCGCGTCGAACTCGGCCAAAGGTCCCCGATTACCGCAACAGAACTCTCGACACCATACGGCACGACAGTGCCGGATATGGAAGGACTTGAGAGATGGATCACAGGTGTCGCTGCAACCAACTGCCTTCATTCCAAGGTCATGAGCAGGTTACGCGCCATCATCCGGAGGTCCTGCGGGCGCCCGGTGATCAAGCTGTGATCATCCGGCGGCCGTCGGGGGCGCGACCGGCGACCGTCGGCGGACCGTTCGGCAGCCGCCCGTCGGCCGCCGCGCGACCGCCGCGCGACCGCGGTGGCCCCGCCCGGGGACCGCCCTGTGGATCACGCCCCGGCGCCGCCGCCGTGCGGACTACCATCGCCTCATGACCCGTGTACTGCTCGCCGAGGACGACGCCTCCATCTCGGAACCGCTGGCCCGCGCCCTGCGGCGGGAGGGATACGAGGTCGAGGTGCGGGAGGACGGCCCCACCGCCCTCGACGCCGGACTGCAGGGCGGGATCGACCTGGTCGTGCTCGACCTGGGACTGCCCGGCATGGACGGCCTGGAGGTCGCCCGGCGGCTGCGCGCCGACGGCCACACCGTGCCGATCCTGGTGCTCACCGCCCGTGCCGACGAGGTCGACACCGTCGTGGGCCTGGACGCCGGCGCCGACGACTACGTCACCAAGCCCTTCCGTCTCGCCGAGCTCCTCGCCCGGGTCCGGGCCCTCCTGCGGCGCGGTGCCACCGAGCCCGCCGTCCCTCCCACCACCCACGGCGTGCGGATCGACGTCGAGTCGCACCGCGCCTGGATGGGCGAGGAGGAGCTCCAGCTCACGGCCAAGGAGTTCGACCTGCTCCGGGTGCTGGTCCGCGACGCGGGCCGGGTCGTCACCCGCGACCAGCTGATGCGGGAGGTCTGGGACACCACCTGGTGGTCCTCCACCAAGACCCTGGACATGCACATCTCCTGGCTGCGCAAGAAGCTGGGCGACGACGCGGCGAACCCCCGCTACATCGCCACCGTCCGGGGCGTGGGCTTCCGCTTCGAGAAGAGCTGAGCCCCTCCCACCATGCGCCGCCGTCTGATCAACTCCACGCTCGCCGTGGTGCTCGTCGTCATCGCCGTCTTCGGGGTCTCGCTCGTGATCGTCGAGACCCGCACCATCTCCAGCAGCGCGCAGGAGAGCGTCGAGTCCGAGGCGCTGCGGATCGTCTCCATCGTGGACAGCCGGCTGATCGGCGGCGAGCCGGTCAACCCGGACATCCTGGCCGACCAGAGCGGCGCCAAGCGGTACGCCGAGATCCATATCCCCGGCCGCCGTCCCATCGAGATCGGCACCCGCCCCACCGGCGACGTCATCCGGGGCACGGCCGAGGGCGAGCGCGGCGAGACGGTGATCGTCGAGGAGTCCCGCTCGGTCGTCACCGCCGAGGTCGGCCGCACCCTCCTGATCATCGGCGCCGTGGCCCTGCTCGCCGTCGTGGCCGCCGTCCTCCTCGCCGTGCGGCAGGCGAACAAGCTCGCCTCCCCGCTCACCGACCTCGCCGAGACCGCCGAGCGGCTCGGCTCCGGCGACCCGCGCCCCCGGCACAGGAGGTACGGGGTGCCGGAGCTGGACCGGGTCGCGGACGTGCTCGACGCCTCCGCCGAGCGGATCGCCCGGATGCTCACCGCCGAGCGCCGGCTCGCCGCCGACGCCTCCCACCAGCTCCGTACGCCCCTGACCGCGCTCTCCATGCGCCTGGAGGAGGTCGCCGTCGCCGACGACCTCGGCACGGTCAGGGAGGAGGCGACGATCGCGCTCACCCAGGTCGAGCGGCTCACCGACGTGGTCCAGCGGCTGCTGACCAACGCCCGCGACCCGCGCACCGGCTCCGCCGTCGCCTTCGACCTGGACGAGGTGATCAAGCAGCAGATCGAGGAGTGGCGGCCGGCCTACCGCAGCGCGGGCCGGGCCATCGTCCACTCCGGCAAGCAGGGCATGCGGGCCGTCGGCACCCCGGGCGCGGTCGCCCAGGTCCTGGCCGCCCTGATCGAGAACTCGCTCATGCACGGCGGCGGCACGGTGGCGCTGCGCACCCGTGTGACCGGCAACCAGTCCGTGATCGAGGTGACCGACGAGGGCCCGGGCGTGCCCGCCGACCTCGGCGCGCGGATCTTCGAGCGGGCGGTCAGCGGCCGCAGCTCCACCGGCATCGGCCTCGCCGTCGCCCGGGACCTCGCGGAGGCCGACGGCGGCCGTCTGGAGCTGCTCCAGCAGCAGCCGCCGGTCTTCGCGCTCTTCCTGAGCCGCGAGGTCAGGAGCCGTACCGAACGGGACGCGCAGCGCCCCGTCCGCTGATCGGGGGAAAAGGAACCCCGGAGCCCTGCTCAGACCCGGTCGGGCTGCTTGCGGGTGGCCTGGCGGGGTGCCTGCTCCAGGAACGATTCGGCAGTCTGGACCGCCTCCTTCGCCGGGAGCGCCTTGAAGACCCAGGTGCGGTACGACCAGAACCGGAACAGGGTCGCGACGCCGATGCCGAAGAACTTGAAGAAGTTGCTCTGCAGCGGACCGTCCCAGCCGAAGCCGTACGTCGCCGTGTAGAGCACACCGTTCTCGATGACCATGCCGATGACGCTGAACAGCAGGAACAGCGCCATTTCCTTGGTGCGACCGGACTTGTCGCGGTCGCGGTACGTGAAGTAACGGAACCCCACGTAATTGAAGAGGATCGCCACGACCGTGGCGATGAGACTCGCCCGCACCACGGGGAGCTCGGTGACCTGGCGGACCAGGTTGAAGACGGCCAGGTTCACCAGGACGCCCAGTCCGCCGACCACGCCGAACTTGGCGACCTCGCGGACGAGCCGGTCCACTCGCATGCGCAACGCGCCGGGTTCACTCATCGTGATGGCTCTGCCCCGTCCGTTCCGGATGTGTTCGGCCGACGCCCGGATGGCGTCAACCCAGCCATGCTAACCAGCGCTCCCGTCGACCGCCCGAGATGCTCCCGTTCCGTGTGCGATCCGTGTGCGAGCCCACTCCCACTGTCACAACGCACAGCCGGACGAGGGTTCGGAACTTGTGCGGATACCCTAAGAGGGTGACGTTCCCGGTAGTCGGCATGGTCGGTGGCGGTCAGCTCGCCCGTATGACCCACGAGGCGGGCATCCCCCTCGGCATCAAGTTCAAGCTGCTCAGTGATACCCCGCAGGACTCGGCGGCCCAGGTGGTCAGCGATGTCGTCATCGGCGACTATCGCGACCTGGACACGCTGCGTGACTTCGCGCGCGGCTGCGACGTGATCACCTTCGATCACGAGCACGTGCCCGCGGAGCACCTGGCGGCCCTGGAGGCGGACGGCATCGTCGTCCGGCCCGGCCGCGCGGCCCTCGCGCACGCCCAGGACAAGGGGGTGATGCGGGCGAGGCTCGACGAGATCGGCGCCCCCAGCCCGCGCCACCGCATCGTGGCCGACCCGGCCGACGCGGCGGCCTTCGCCGCCGAGGTGGGCGGCTTCCCGATCATCCTCAAGACCGTCCGCGGCGGCTACGACGGCAAGGGCGTCTGGTTCGTCCGCTCCGAGGCGGACGCGCACGACCCGTTCCGCGCGGGCGTGCCGGTCCTCGCCGAGGAGAAGGTCGACTTCGCGCGGGAGCTCGCCGCGAACATCGTCCGCTCCCCGCACGGCCAGGCCGTGGCCTACCCGGTGGTCGAGTCCCGCCAGGTCGACGGCGTCTGCGACACCGTGATCGCGCCCGCCCCCGACCTCGACGACGAGCTCGCCGGCCAGGCGCAGGAGCTGGCGCTGCGCATCGCCAAGGAGCTGGACGTCGTCGGTCACCTGGCGGTCGAGCTCTTCCAGACCCGCGACGGCCGCATCCTCGTCAACGAGCTCGCCATGCGCCCGCACAACTCCGGCCACTGGACCCAGGACGGCGCGGTCACCTCGCAGTTCGCCAACCACGTCCGGGCCGTGCTCGACCTTCCGCTGGGCGACCCGCGCCCGCGCGCGAAGTGGACCGTCATGTGCAATGTTCTCGGTGGCGACTACCCGGACATGTACACGGCGTATCTGCACTGCATGGCCAGGGACCCGCAGCTCAAGATCCACATGTACGGCAAGGACGTGAAGCCCGGACGCAAGGTCGGCCACGTCAACACCTACGGCGACGACCTCGACGACGTGCTGGAGCGCGCCCGTCACGCCGCCGACTACCTGCGAGGGACGATCGTTGAGTAACCCGCTCATTGGCATCGCGATGGGATCCGACTCGGACTGGTCCGTGATGGAGGCCGCGGCGCAGGCCCTGGACGAGTTCGAGATCGGGTACGAGGTCAACGTCCTCTCCGCGCACCGCATGCCGCGCGAGATGATCGAGTACGGCGAGCGGGCCGACGGCCGCGGCCTGAAGGCGATCATCGCGGGCGCGGGCGGCGCCGCCCATCTGCCGGGCATGCTCGCCTCCGTGACCCCGCTGCCCGTCATCGGCGTCCCCGTGCCGCTGAAGTACCTCGACGGCATGGACTCGCTGCTCTCCATCGTGCAGATGCCGGCGGGTGTGCCGGTCGCCACCGTCTCCGTCGCCGGCGCCCGCAACGCGGGTCTGCTCGCCGCCCGCATCCTCGCCGCGCACGACCCCGAACTGCGCGGCCGGATGCGGGACTTCCAGCAGGAGCTGAACGACCAGGCGACCGAGAAGGGCAAGCGGCTGCGGCAGAAGGTCGAGGGCTCGTCCTCCTTCGGGTTCGCGCGGTGAGCTCGGGCGGGAACGCGGTGAGCTCGGGCGGGGCCGGGGCGGAAGCTTCGGGTCCGGCGGGCTCGGCGGGCTCTCCCGGTCCGGCGGACTCTCCGCGCTCGCCGCGCCCGGCGGCCGACCGCCTCGCCGAGGCCAGGGAGCTCCTGGCCTCGGCCCCCGTGGTCGACGGCCACAACGACCTGCCCTGGGCGCTGCGGGAGCACTGCGGCTACGACCTCGACCGGCTCGACATCGCCGGCGACCAGCGCGGCGCGCTCCACACCGACCTCGCCCGGCTGCGCGCCGGCGGCGTCGGCGCCCAGTTCTGGTCGGTGTACGTCCCCTGCCGGCTCACCGGCGACAACGCCGTCAGCGCCACCCTGGAGCAGATCGACGCCGTCGACCAGCTCCTCGTGCGGTACGCGGCCGACCTCGCGCCCGCGCTGACCGCCGACGACATGGAGCAGGCCCGCCGGGAGGGCCGGATCGCCTCCCTCAAGGGAGCCGAGGGCGGCCACTCGATCAACAACTCCCTCGCCACCCTGCGCGCGCTGCACACCCTGGGCGTGCGCTACATGACGCTCACCCACAACGACAACAACGACTGGGCGGACTCGGCGACCGACGCGCCCCGGGCCGGCGGTCTGACGGCCTTCGGCCGCGAGGTCGTCCGGGAGATGAACCGCTGCGGCATGCTCGTCGACCTGTCGCACGTCGCCGCCTCGACGATGCGGGACGCGCTGGACGCCACGGTCGCGCCGGTGATCTTCTCGCACTCCTCGGCCCGCGCGGTCTGCGACCACCCGCGCAACATCCCGGACGACGTCCTGGAGCGGCTGCCGGCCAACGGCGGCGTCGCGATGGCGACCTTCGTGCCGAAGTTCATCCTCCCCGCCGCCGTCGAGTGGACCGCGCGGGCGGACGACAACCTCCGCTCGCACGGCTTCGACCACCTCGACACGACGCCCGAGGCCATGCGGCTGCACCGCGCCTTCGAGGCGGAGCACCCGCGCCCGATCGCGACGGCGGCCACGGTCGCCGACCACCTCGACCACATGCGCGAGGTCGCCGGCATCGACCACATCGGCATCGGCGGCGACTACGACGGCACCGCGTTCACCCCGGCCGGCCTGGACGACGTCGCCGGCTACCCGAACCTGATCGCGGAGCTCCTCACCCGCGGCTGGTCCCGCGCCGACCTGGCCAGGCTGACCTGGTCCAACGCGGTGCGGGTGCTGCGGGACGCGGAGGCGGTGGCGCGCGAGCAGCAGGCGCTGTGGGGCCCGTCCGTGGCGACGATCGGCTCTCTCGACTCGTCAGCGGAACAAGGGAACTGACGGTCCGCCGGCAAGGGCCTCGCCTCGGCGGGGCCCTTGCGGCCGTCCTCGGCCCGTCCTCCGAACGGCTCAGCCCACCGCGACCCCGCTCCCGGCCGGTGGCACGGTGGACCGTACTGCCTCAGGAGTACGGAGTGAGTCACCCATGGCCGATCTGCTGGACGATCCCACGACCACGGCCTTCACCCCCGACGACGCCGCGTCCGCGGGCGACCTCGATCCCCTCGGACCTTCGTCGGCCGATGACGTGCCGAGCCGTGCGCGGGCCCTGCTCGCCGCGGAGCCGGTCGTCGAGGGGCACACGGAGCCGCTCCACGCGATCGACCCCGACCCGGACCCGGAGGACCTTCCGCCGGTACGGGCGCCGGAAGCGGGAGCGCAGTTCTGGTCGCTGCGCGTGGACACCGACGACGTCGTGCTCGACACCCTGCGCCGGATCGACGCGGTCCGGTCCCTCGTGGCGGCCTGCCCGGAGGAACTGCGCCTCGCGCACACCAGCTCCGAGATGGCGCACGCCCGCAACTGCGGGCGGGTCGCCGTGCTGCTCGGGCCGGTGAGCTGGTCGGCGGTGGGCGGTACACCGGCCACCCTCCGGGCGTACCAGGCGCTGGGGGTGCGCGCGGTCAGCCTCACCCGCTTCGACCGTTTCGCCCGCGACGCGGTACGGGAGATGAACCGCCTGGGCCTCCTCGTGGACCTCGCGGGCGCCGACGCCGACACCGTCCGCGAGACCCTCGCGGTGAGCCGGGCCCCGGTCCTGCTCACCAGCGCGGATGCGGACGGCATGCCGGACGACGTGCTGCGGCTGCTCGGCGAGAAGGGCGGCGTCTGCATGGTGCCGGTCACGACGGACGAGGCCGCCACGGCCGACCGCCTGGACCGCGTCCGCGCCCTCGCGGGCCCGGGATCCCTCGGCCTCTCCCACCCCGAGTCCCCACCCGCCGGCTACGTCCCCCTCTTCACCGAACTCCTCCACCGCGACTGGCCCTCGGACCACCTGGTGGCTCTGGCCCACGGCAACGCGACACGCGTCCTCCGCGAAGCGGAATTCCGAGCCCGAGCCTCCCGCCCACGACCGACCTAGCACCTACGCCCGCCCCGCCGGGCCGACAAGTCCTGGTGCGGCTCCGCCGCCGGGGTCAGGCGCGGGGGCGGCCCATGGCGCGGTAGGTCCAGCCGGCCTCGCGCCACCGCACCGGGTCGAGCGCGTTGCGTCCGTCCAGGATCACCGGCGACGCCGCCGCCCCCGCCAGCTCCGCCGGATCCAGCGCCTCGCGGAACTCGCGCCACTCGGTCAGGTGCAGCACCACGTCCGCCCCCCGCACCGCGTCCAGCGCCGAGTCCGCGTAACCGAGCGTCGGGAAGAGGCGGCGCGCGTTGTCCATGCCCTTGGGGTCGTAGACGGTGACCTGGCCGCCCTGCAGGTGGATCTGACCGGCCACGTTCAGCGCGGGCGAGTCGCGGACGTCGTCCGAGTCCGGCTTGAAGGTGGCGCCGAGCACGGCCACCCGCTTGCCGAGGAAGCCGCCGCCCAGCGCCTCGCGGGCCATCTCCACCATGGACGCCCGGCGCCGCATGTTGATGGAGTCGATCTCGCGCAGGAAGGTGAGCGCCTGGTCGGCGCCCAGCTCGCCCGCCCGGGCCATGAAGGCCCGGATGTCCTTCGGCAGGCAGCCGCCGCCGAAGCCGATGCCGGCCCGCAGGAACTTGTTCCCGATCCGCTCGTCGTGCCCGATCGCCTCGGCCAGCTTGGCGACGTCGCCGCCGGCCGCCTCGCAGACCTCCGCCATCGCGTTGATGAAGGAGATCTTGGTGGCGAGGAAGGAGTTGGCGGAGGTCTTCACCAGCTCGGCCGTCGGGTAGTCGGTGACGACGAAGGGCGAGCCCTCGCCCATCGGCACCGCGTACACCTCGCGCAGCGTCTTCTCGGCCCGCTCGCCGCCCGCGCCGGCGGGCACGCCGACCACGATCCGGTCCGGGTGCAGGGTGTCCCGCACGGCGAAGCCCTCGCGCAGGAACTCCGGGTTCCAGGCCAGCTCCACGCCCTCCGGCAGCACCGCGGCGAGCCGGTCGGCCGAGCCGACCGGCACGGTGGACTTGCCCACGACGAGCGCGCCCTCGCGCACCACACCGGCCAGCGAGGCGAAGGCGGCGTCGACGTAGCTCATGTCACAGGCGTACTCACCGTGCTTCTGCGGAGTGTTCACGCAGACGAAGTGGACGTCGCCGAACGCGCCGACCTCCTCCCAGGAGGTCGTGAACCGCAGCCGCCCGCTGGAGCCCTCGATGCCGGCGACGTGCCGCGCGAGCAGCTCCTCCAGGCCCGGCTCGTACATGGGGACCCGGCCGGCCGCCAGCATCTCGATCTTCTCGGGTACGACGTCGAGGCCGAGGACCTCGAAGCCGAGCTCTGCCATGGCCGCGGCGTGGGTGGCGCCGAGGTAGCCGGTGCCGATCACGGTGATCTTGAGGGCCATGCGGACTCCAGTGGCTCCGTTGAGGGTCGGGCGGAATGCCTGCCCGAGCATAGTCGGGGCCTGGATCGGGACCCTGTCACGCCCTACCATTTGGGTTACTTAACGGTAGTTAGCAAGCCTGGGAGTGAATGAGCGTGGCCGGATCCACCGATTTCGATCTGTATCGCCCGTCGGAGGAGCACGAGATGCTCCGGGAGACGGTCCGCGCGCTGGCGGAGGCGAAGATCGCGCCGTTCGCCGCCGCGGTGGACGAGGAGGGCCGGTTCCCCCAGGAGGCGCTGGACGCGCTGGTCGCGGCCGATCTGCACGCCGTGCACGTCCCGGAGACCTACGGCGGTGCGGGCGCGGACGCGCTGGCCACGGTCATCGTGATCGAGGAGGTCGCCCGCGCCTGCGGTTCGTCCTCGCTGATCCCGGCGGTGAACAAGCTGGGCTCGCTGCCGGTGATCCTGTCCGGCTCGGAGGAGCTGAAGAAGAAGTACCTCGGCCCGCTGGCCAAGGGCGACGCGATGTTCTCCTACTGCCTGTCCGAGCCCGACGCGGGCTCCGACGCGGCCGGGATGAAGACCCGCGCGGTCCGCGACGGCGACCACTGGATCCTCAACGGCGTCAAGCGGTGGATCACCAACGCCGGCGTGTCGGAGTACTACACGGTGATGGCCGTCACCGACCCCGAGAAGCGGTCCAAGGGCATCAGCGCCTTCGTCGTGGAGAAGGGCGACGAGGGCGTGTCCTTCGGCGCGCCGGAGAAGAAGCTCGGCATCAAGGGCTCCCCGACCCGCGAGGTCTACCTCGACAACGTCCGCATCCCCGCCGACCGCATGATCGGCGCGGAGGGCACCGGCTTCGCCACCGCGATGAAGACCCTCGACCACACCCGCATCACCATCGCCGCCCAGGCCCTCGGCATCGCCCAGGGCGCCCTCGACTACGCCAAGGGCTACGTGAAGGAGCGCAAGCAGTTCGGCAAGCCGATCGCCGACTTCCAGGGCGTGCAGTTCATGCTCGCCGACATGGCCATGAAGCTCGAGGCCGCCCGCCAGCTCACCTACGCCGCCGCCGCCAAGTCCGAGCGCGTCGACGGCGACCTGACCTTCTTCGGCGCCGCCGCCAAGTGCTTCGCCTCCGACGTCGCCATGGAGGTCACCACCGACGCCGTCCAGCTCCTCGGCGGCTACGGCTACACCCGCGACTACCCCGTCGAGCGCATGATGCGCGACGCCAAGATCACCCAGATCTACGAAGGCACCAACCAGGTCCAGCGCATCGTCATGGCCCGCAACCTCCCGTAGGGCGGTTGACGCACCTCCCACGGCCCCCGGCGCGAAGCCGGGGGCCGTGGTGCGAGCGGGGGTCGTTCAGAAACGCTCGACCTTCTCGCCGTCCGGCACCTGGTAGCAGCCGGACGTGAGGAACACGTTGAGGTTCGGCCGGGCGTCCTTCGCGAAGTGGGCGATCTTGACGCCGTACTTCTTCGCGTCGTTGTCGGCGGTGATCGTGAGGTTCCGGTTCTTGCTGTTGTCGGGGCCGTAGCCGACGATCTTCCAGCCGTGCTTCGGCATCTCCTCCTTGAGCCGCTCCATGACGCCGTCGAGCTGCTCGGGAGAGGCCGGGGTGAAGGTCCACGGGTGGAAGACCGTGAAGTACTTCTCCGGGTCCTTGCCCGAGCACTCCGAGACGCCGGCCCTCGTCTTGGTCGTCGTCCCCTTCAGACCGATCAGGTCGAAGAGGTCGCTGGAGACCTTCTCCGCCTGGTCGGCCGCTTGACTCGTGGTGCTGGTGCCCGCGGACGGGAGGCTGTCGGACTCGTTGGTGTCAGTCATGCTGCATCCGGTGAGGGTCGAGAGGACGAGGGACGCCAGGAGCGCGGACGCACCCGGGTTGATCTTCATCTAGCGCACTCCAGGAGTGGGGTTCGGCGGCGGCTTCAGGTCTGCGTTGTCGCCCTTGCCGGCGACCACGAGGCCCTGGTTCCGGAGGCTCTCGGTGCCTTCCTTCCAGTAGTCACTATGGCCTTCGGTGTCCGTGGCCAGCTGGTTGGCACCGAAGCGCTGGTCACTGGGGATCGTCCACGGGCCGTCCCAGTCGGTCCCGCCGTGTCCGAACCGGCCGATGTCCGGGACGGGGTCCCCCTTGGCCTCCTGGTTCCAGACGTGCCCCTTGGGCACGTCCAGCTGCTCGGCCTTGGGCACCTGCACGCCCGGGCTGCCGGCCAGGATCACGTCGTCCGCGTTCAGATCGCCCTGCCGGGCCGCGGAGCCGATGAGGGTCGTGCCGTACGAGTGGCCGATCGCCGTCCGGTGGGGGTCCGAGTCGACCGCACGCGACGCGTCGAGACCGTCCATGAAGCGGTTGTAGGCAGGGGCGCCGTCATTGGCGTAGTGGCTGAAAGGGGCGTCCTTCACGATGTCCTGAGGGGCGTCGTAACCGAGCCAGGTGATGGTGGAGACCGAGCCGTTGTTCTGGGCGTCCGCCACCCGCCAGACGTTCTCCATGCGCCCGATGTCCCCACCGATGCTGCCGATGTTCGAGGTCGTGCCCGGCACGTAGACCGCCTGGTGGTCGGCCGTGTCGGGGTTGCCGTTGGCGACGATCGCCCGGCCGTTGCCGTCCGGGTTGAAGCCGAGCAGATAGGCCTCGGGCAGTCCCCGCTCACCCGTCCTGTCGAAGCGCGCCTGGATGGCGTTCATGCCGTTCAGGGACTTGTTGAGCTGCTCGTAGCGGTCCCCGTACTGCCGGTGCCACTCCATCCATTCGTCCGTGTGCACCTTGACCGGGTACCTCCCCGCCGTGATCCACGTCCACTCGTTGGCCGGCGGCTTCGGGATGGAGTTCAGCTCCGTCTGGTACTGGCCGTGCCGCTCCGCGAGGACGACGCGATTGGCCTCGTCGCGGACCGGCGACGGCAGGCCGTCGAGCGCTCCCACGGCGTCGGGCCGCAGGGACAGCCACGCCGCCTGCTGCTCCGCGGTGAGCCCCTTCCACCACGAGGCGTTGTCCTTCGGGCTGCCGTCCTTGGGCGGCTGCGGCAGGGAGGCGAGGTAGCCGTTGCCCGCCTCGCGGACCCCGCCCATGTCCGACTGGGCGTCGGCCCAGTCCCCGTCCGAGACCTTCAGGTCGTCGTCGGCCTTCAGCGCCCGCAGCTTCGGCGCCCACCGGGCGTCCGCGTCCGTCGCCTCCTTCAGAGCCTCGGCGATCCGGTCCGCGTAGGCGAGCGCCTTGCCGTAGTGCGGGTTCGGGTGGATGTTGACCGCCTGGCGTTCCAGGGCGTCCGCCGTCGGGCTGCCGCCACCGGCGCTCCCGGTCACCGTCCCGCCGTCGGCGGCCTTCTCCGCGCCCGGCTTCGCACCGGCCGGAAAGCTGACCGAGCCGTCCGGGTTCACCGTGCATCCGGCGGCCCGCGCGTCCTCGATCGCCGTCTCCAGCTTCTTCTTCGCCACCGCCATGTCGAAGGCGAAGCCGTTCAGCGCGGTGCTCGCCAGGCCGCATTCGGTCTGCGCGTAATGGAAGTTCTTCGACAGTTCCTTGAGTTCGGTGAGGGCGGCCTCGGCCGCCTCCCCCTTCAACCGGGCGCGGATGCCCGCGGAGACCTGGTTGTCGATCGTGTCCTTGGCCGCACCGGCCGTGTCGCCGACGGCCCGGTAGCCGTCCGCGGCCTCCTCGTACTCCGACGGCTTGAAGGCCTTCAAGGTCTGCAGGTCCACGGCCGCGTCACCGCCCCTGCGCCTGGCCGCCGACGGCCGCGGTGTCCGCGTACTTCGCCGTGAGGCCGCCCAGCTCTCCGAGGAGGGTCTGGTCGGGCTTCGACAGGTCGTGCCCCGACCTCTGGAGCAGTCCGCCCAGCGCCTCGCAGCGGCCGCTCACCTCACCGACGTACTTCTTCCAGGAGTCGTACAGCTCCTTCTGCGCCGCCGCGCTCTGGCAGCCGCCGGTGTCGCCCAGCCCCGCCTGTCCGGCGTCGAGCGTCGACAACGCCTTGGCGACGTCGCCCTTCAGGCCGGAGACGCCCTCGCCGGCCTTCACCCAGGCCCGTTTGTCCGTCTTCAGGTCCTCGGAAGCCCCGCCGGCCGGAGAGCCGCCTCCCGGGTCGGCCGGCAGCTGGTTCAGCCGCATCGATAAGGAACCCTCATCGGAACGGCCCTGTGCCGCCTCGGCCTTGAGCTGTTCCCACTCGTCCCACGCCATACGTGAAACCTCCCCGTTTTTCCGTGTCCTGTCTCCCGGTCCCGGGAGCCTCCCGGGGCCCGCCGCCATACTGTCCGGTTCTCCGGTCGCGAGGAGGCAGAATCGGACACTCCCCGAACGCTTTGGCGCGGGAACCGGACAGGAGTGCGTCGAAACCACGTTCCCGTCGGCGGTACCGTGTGTGACGGGCCGCAGGTCCTGGGGTTTCCGGGCGGTCGTGCCCGCGTCCGCCCGACCCCAGTGAGGCCACCACCGATGACCGGCGAGTCCGCCACGCCCCGCTTCCGACCGCTCGACCCGGGCCGACTGCTCACCGCGCTGCGGGGCGCGACCCTGCTGCTCGCCGCCGGGGCGGTCCTGATGGTCGTGCGGCTGCCGTGGATCGGCGACATGGGCGTGCACGCCGCCACCGTCGAGCGGCTGCGGCACGACCTGCTCCACCCGGGCAACCCGATGGTCGACTCGCCCACCGACAGCCCGTACTACTCGCCGTGGACGGTCTGCCTGGCCCTGTTCGCCAAGGTGACCGGCCTCGATACCTTCGACGTGCTGCGCTGCGCCGCCGTCGTCGGACTGCTCCTGCTGGCCTTCGGCGTACGGCAGTTCGTCCGCACCCTCAGCCGGCATCCGGCCGCGCCGCCGCTCGCCGTGCTGTGTCTGCTGCTGCTGTGGGGCGTCAAGCCGTTCATATGGAGCGGCTTCCTCGGCCTCACCTCGCTCTCGGCGAACGCCTCGTACCCGAGCACCTTCGCCACCGGCCTCGGCTTCCTCTTCCTCGCCCTGCTCACCCACGCCCTGCGCCGCCCCGGCACGGGCCTCGCCGCCTACACCGGCCTCGGCGCGCTGTGGGCGGTCCTGACGCTCAGCCACCAGTTCACCGGAGTCGTCTTCACCTTCGGCGCGCTCGGCGTGCTCGTCGCGGCCCGCGTCCGGCCCGCCCGGGCCCTGCTCCTGCGGCTCGCCGCCGCCCTCGCCGTGGGACTCGCGGTGCTCGCCGTCTGGCCGTACTACTCCTTCTTCGCGCTGCTGGGCGCGGGCGGCCTGGAGGAGATACACCAGCCGCTCTACCGGCACACCCTGGTCCGGTTCGGCCTCCTCCCGCTCGGTGTGCTCGCCCTGGCGCTGCGGCTGCGCCGGGACCGCCGTGACCCGCTGGTCGTCTGGTTCCTGCTCGGTCTGGTGACGGTCGCCGCCGGCGCGGTCCTCGACAAGTGGTCCCTGGGCCGCACCGAGCCCGCGGTGGCCATGCCGGCGCAGATCGCCGCGGCCCTGTGCGTCCTGGACGGCACCGCCCGCCGCCTCCGCGCGGCGTTCGGCGTGGTGCTGGCCGCCGCCCTCGCGGTGGGCCTGTGGGCGCAGCGCGACGCCCTGACGTTCGTCATACGCGCGGACGCCCTGCCCGCGGCCGTGGCCGAGGACGCCTGGAAGGTCTGGGAGCCGCCGTCGTGGACGACCCGGTACACCGCGTACGGGGACGTCGTCCTGACCGGCGACCGCCGGGCGGCCGTCACCCTGCCCGCGTACGGCGCGTACACCGTCGCGACCGGCTACCCGGACTTCTTCCTGCCGGACGAGGACCGGCGCGACGCAGACACCGAGCGCTACTTCGCCGCCGGCACCCCGCGCGAGGAGCGCCTGGCCATACTGCGCCGCTACGACGTGACGTGGGTGCTCCAGCGGCCCTCACGCGGCGGGCTCCCGGCCGGGGACCCCGCCCTGCGCGAGGCGGGCAGGGGCCCGGACGGCCGGGTCCTCTACGAGGTGGTCGACGGGGTGGTCGCCACCGCCGGGTCGCAGGCCGACGGGCCCCGCGCCACCCCGTAGGGCGCTCAGCGGTTCGACGTCACCGTGACCGGCTCGTCGTTCTGGATCTCCTTGACGAGCTGCTTCACCTTCGGCATGTCCCACTTCAGGGAGCCCTGCGGCGCGCTGCCGCTGATCGGGATGTTCATGGACTTGCCGTCGCCGCCGCTGATGCCCTTCATCGCGAAGAACATCTTGGCCAGGTCGTACAGCGACATGTCCTTGTCCACGATCAGCGTGTCCAGGCCCGCGCCCAGCGTCGGGTACAGCGTGAACGGGTTGAGGATCGTGCCCGGCGTGGCGGCCTGGTTGGCCAGGGCGGACAGGAACTTCTGCTGGTTCTTCGTCCGCGCCAGGTCCGACTCGGCGAAGGCGTAGCGGGTCCGGACGAAGGCCAGGGCCTGCTCGCCGTTCAGGGTCTGCTGTCCGGCCTGGAAGTCGGCGCCGGACTTCTTGTCCTTGAAGCCCTTCTCGATGTTCATCTCGACCCCGCCGAGGGCGTCGACGATGTTCGCGAAGCCGGCGAAGCCGATCTCCGCGTAGTGGTCGATGCGCAGCCCGGTGTTGTACTCGACCGTGCGGACGAGCAGCTCGGGGCCGTCCATCGCGTACGCCGCGTTCAGCTTGGAGCCGCCGCGCGTGCCGAACTGCTTGCCGGACTCCGAGCCCACGAAGGACGGGATCGTCACCCAGGAGTCGCGGGGCAGCGAGATCATCGTGTTCCCGCTGGAGCAGGCCGCGAGGAGCATCATCGAGTCGGTCCGCTTGCCCTCGGCGGAGCCGGTGTGCAGCTTCTTCTTCTCCTCGGCCGACATGCCCTCACGGCTGTCGGAGCCGACGATCAGATACGTGGTGCAGTCGCCCTCCGCGGGCCGCTCGATCACCTTGGCGAGATCGACCTCGTTCCGCATCTGCGAGCTCGCCCAGGCGTACGTGCCGATGCCCCAGGCCAGCGCCGCGACGACCAGGACGGCCGAGCCGACCTTGATCCGGCGGCGCCAGTCGGGCGCGGCCGCGCCCGGCGCGCCCCCGGGACGGGGCGCGTACTGCGGCGGTACGGTCCCGTGGCCGCCGCCCCGGCCGCCCTGGCCCACGCCCGGGGCCTGCGGGCTGCCGTAGACCTGGCCGCTGCTGTAGCCGGAGTCGTAACCGGAAGCCTGGGCCTGCGTGAAGTTCGGGTTGTAGCCCTGGTCGTACTGCGGCTGCTGCGCCGGCGGGTACGGCTGCTGCTGCGGGGGGACCTGCGGACGCCGCACCTGGCGCATCCGGCGAGGCCCCTCGGGCTGGGCGTCGGGCCACTCATTCATGCGGACCAGTGTGCCGTTCGGCCCGGCCGGCCCGACAGGGCGGGTGGGGAATCGGGGCGGCGCTGTTGCCAAGCTGATGCAAAGCGGACGGCGTCGCGACCGGTCCAGGGGCCGGGCATAAGGTAGAGGGCATGACAGATCAGGCCGACATCCCGGGCAAGCCCACCTCGGCGTCCCGCACCACCCTCAGTCACATCATGACCAGCCATGACACCAACCTCCTCGGTACGGTGCACGGCGGCGTGATCATGAAGCTGGTGGACGACGCGGCGGGCGCGGTCGCGGGCCGGCACTCGGGCGGCCCCGCCGTCACCGCCTCCATGGACGAGATGGCCTTCCTGGAGCCGGTCAGGGTCGGCGACCTGCTGCATGTGAAGGCCCAGGTCAACTGGACCGGCCGGTCCTCCATGGAGGTCGGCGTCCGGGTCATGGCCGAGCGCTGGAACGAGTCCACGCCCGCCACCCAGGTCGGCTCCGCCTACCTCGTCTTCGCGGCCGTCGACGCCGACGGCAAGCCCCGCCCGGTCCCGCCGGTCATCCCGGAGACCGAGCGGGACAGGCGCCGCTACCAGGAGGCCCAGATCCGTCGCACCCACCGCCTGGCCCGCCGCCGCGCGATCATGGACCTCCGCGAGCAGCGGGCGGCCGAGGGCTACCCGGACTGACCGGCCCCGGCCCCGGGCCCGGCCCGACCACCCGGCGCGCCCCGGAGGAGAACCGGGCCGCGGAATTACGGGCAGGTCACCTGGTCGCCGGTGACCGCGTCGAACTCTCCCGTCTGCGTCTCCCGCGCCCGTACCGGCGCCACGCCCTTGTAGTCCGCGCCCACCGTCACCCGCAGGGTGCCGCCCTGGCCCTTCACCGGGCGCAGCTCCGCGCCCGGCAGGGCGGTGGCCAGGGACTTCGCCGAGCGGTCCCAGCCCGGGTCGTACTCGATGAGGGTGCGGGCGCGTCCCCGGTTCGCCCCCGCCGCGGTCCTCGGGGCGCGGGTCGTGTCGAAGCCGGTGCCCCGCAGCGCCGCGTCGACCCGGCCACCGAGCCCGACCGTGCGGGTGCCGTTGTAGACCTGGACCCGGATCGTCCTCGGCGCGACGTCCACGTCGGCGGGCCGGGGCCCCGCGGGGGCGGGCGGCCGGGCGGGGGCGAGGGGCCGGTCCTCGCGCAGCGACTGGAACAGCTTCTGCGCCTTCGCCGCGTCCCACTTCACGGTCGAGCCGATCCCCTTCACGGGGAAGCTCATGTCGCCGAGGGGCACCGACACGAACTCCGACGACGCCGGCGTGAAGCCCCGCATCGCCTTCGCCAGGGCCAGCATCTGGTCCGTACCGAAGCCCTCGTCGGCCCGCACCGAGCTCAGCGTGGTCGCCGCGACCTGGCGGAACCGCACCGGGTTGAGCAGCACCCCACTGCTGGTGAGCCGGTCGACGAGCGCGGCGAGGAACCGCTGCTGGCGCTGCATGCGCCCGATGTCGGCCGCCCCGTCCACATGGCGGGCCCGCACGTACTGCAGTGCCTGCCCGCCGTCGAGCTCGTGCGGTCCGGCCGGCAGGTCGAGCCCGGTGTAGGAGTCCTTCAGCGGCTTGGTGGTGCAGATCCGCACCCCGCCGACGGCGTCGACCGTCTTCATGAAGCTGGTGAAGTCGACCTCCAGGTAGTGGTCGATCTTCACGCCGGTCATCGACTCGACGGTCCGTACGGTGAGCCCCGGGCCGCCCTCCGCGTAGGCGGCGTTCAGCTTCACCGGGTGCGCGTTGTGGTGCCGGCCGGTGGTGAGGTCGGTGTGCGCGGGCATCTCGGCGTACGAGTCGCGCGGCAGCGACACCACACTGGCCCGCTCCCGGTCCTCGGAGATGTGGACGAGCATCACCGTGTCCGTGCAGTGGCAGGGGGCCCCGCCGAGCCGGTACTTCCGGCGCTCCTCCTCGGTGATCCGGTCGCGGCCGTCGGTGCCGACGACCAGCACGTTCATCCCGTGGCCGGCCTGGGGGCGGTTCTTCATGTCCTTGAAGGGGTCGACCCGGGTGATGCCGGTGTCGAGGCTCGTGACCACCGCGTGCCCGATGCCTCCGGCGGCGAGCACCACCACCGAGAGCGTGGTCGCCATCCGCATTCCCCACCGGGGCCGTCTGGGGCGGCGCCGCCGGCGGACCGGTGCGGGGCGGGCCGAGGGCCGAGGCGGACGGGGCGTGCGGGGCGGTGTGGGCACCGGGGGACACCTCCGCGGTGGGACAGGGGGGACCGTGAGCACCGTAGGCCCATACGATCAGCGCCACCCCGCATCGCGACCCGAGGCGCGCGACCGTGTCCCCCGTTCGCGGTAACGTGTCGGCCGATACTGCCATCCCCCGGGGGACGACCCCCGGACCCCCGAGCCTGATTCTTCTGGGGGGCGACCCCCAGGCCCCCGAGGAAGTTTCATGCACCCCCCTGTCTCCGTGATCATGCCGGTCCTCGACGAGGAGCGGCATCTGCGCAACTCGGTCCGCCACATCCTCGAGCAGGAGTACGACGGCGAGATGGAGGTGGTGATCGCGCTCGGCCCGTCCACGGACCGCACCGACGAGATCGCCGCCGAGCTCGTCCGTGAGGACCCCCGGGTCCACACCGTGCCCAACCCCACGGGCCGTACCCCGGCCGCCCTCAACGCGGCGATCAAGGCGTCCCGCCATCCGATCGTGGTCCGCGTCGACGGTCACGGCATGCTGTCGCCGAACTACATCGCGACCGCCGTCCGCCTCCTGGAGGAGACGGGCGCACAGAACGTCGGCGGCATCATGCACGCCGAGGGCGAGAACGCCTGGGAGGACGCGGTCGCGGCCGCGATGACCTCCCGGATCGGTGTGGGCAACGCCTCCTTCCACACGGGCGGCGCGGCCGGCCCCGCCGAGACCGTGTACCTGGGCGTGTTCCGCCGGGAGGCCCTGGAACAGCAGGGCGGCTACAACGAGGAGTTCATCCGCGCCCAGGACTGGGAGCTGAACTTCCGCATCCGCGAGGCCGGCGGCCTGATCTGGTTCTCGCCCGAGCTGCGCGTCCGGTACCGCCCGCGGCCCTCGGTGCGCGCGCTGGCGAAGCAGTACAAGGACTACGGCCGCTGGCGGCACGTGGTGGCCCGCTACCACGAGGGTTCCATCAACCTGCGCTATCTGGCCCCGCCGGTCGCGCTCTGCGCGATCGCCGCGGGTGCCGTGGTGGGCGCGCTGCTCACCCCGCTCGGTTTCCTGGTCCCGGCCGGCTATGTGGCCGCCATCACCGCGGGCTCCGTCCCGGCGGGCAAGGGCCTGTCCCTGAAGGCCCGGCTGCAGATCCCGGTGGCCCTGGCGACCATGCACATGTCGTGGGGCTTCGGCTTCCTCACCAGTCCGCGTTCGCTGGCCAGGAAGGTCATCGCGAGCAGGCGCGAGGCGGTCACGGCGTAGCGGCCGGAAGCGCTCGTTCTTCGTACGACGGTGGCCGGGCCCCCTCGCCGGGGGCCCGGCCACCGTCGTGTCCAGGTCGGTCGATCAGCGGGTCAGCTCTTGCCGTCCCAGCGGTAGACCGAGTAGACGTCCATGCAGTCGGTCTTGCTGGACGCGCCCTCGGGCAGGTCGCCCGCCTCGACCGTCGGCCTCTTGTACGTGCCGCCCTCGCGCCAGTCGGAGCCGATCACGAGGGTGATCTCCGACACCTTGGCGTCGGGGCGGACCGCCGTGGCCGGCAGGCCGAGCGAGGTGGCCACGGACAGGGCGTTCGCCTTGCCCTGGTCGCCCGCGTCCTTCGGATAGAAGACCACGCTGTCCTTGCGCGGCTGGGCGTCCCGGGAGGCGTCGGCCCGGGTGAAGCCCTTGCCCTGCAGCTTCTCGGCGAGCGAGCCGGCCCGGCCCTCGGCGGGTGCCTGGCCGTCGCCGGCGGTGCCGTTGACGACCGTGACCGGGAAGGAGCCGGGCGCCTCGGCGGTCGCCGACGGCTTCGCGGAGGCGCTCGGCTTCGGCTTGGCGTCGGCCGGGTCGCCGTTCTTGTCGAAGGCGACGTCGTCGCGGAGCATCGACCACATCTTGTCGGCCGAGGACGGGTTCAGCTGGAGCCACGCCTTCGGGTTCCCGGGGTAGGGCTGCGTCGGCACGGTGGCCGTCGTGAGCCGGTCCAGCCTGACGTTCTTGAGCTGCATCGACAGGTCGAAGAGCCGCTTCACCGACTTGATCTCGTCGGAGACGATCAGCGCCTTGGTGGCCACCTCCGCCAGGCCCATGAGCCGGCCGGTGTCGGTCCAGGCGTTCTGCTCCTGGAGCTTCTTCATCATGCCGTTCATGTACATGTGCTGCGCCTTGGCGCGGTTCTGGTCGCTGCCGAACGCGTGCCGGGTGCGCAGCCACTGGAGGGCCTGCTCGCCCTTGACCTCGGTGGTGCCCCGGGGCAGCTTCAGGCCGGAGCCGCCCTTCTGGGTGCGGGTCGACTTGTCGTGCACCCCGGTGGTGACACAGACCGGGACGCCGCCGATCTCGTCGGCCATCGACACCACGCCCGCGAAGTCGATCATCATCCAGTGGTCGATGTAGACCCCCGTGAGCGTCTCCCAGGTGGTCAGCGTGCAGCCCGGGCCGCCGCGGCTCAGCGTCTCGTTGATGGGCCTGGTGTTCGTCGCCGGGTAGGTCTGGCCGCCCTCGGTGCACTTGGGGATCGGGACGACGGTGTCACGCGGGATCGAGATGATCGAGGCGTTCTTCCGGTCCGCCGAGACGTGCAGCAGCATCTGCACGTCGGCGAGCGGCTTGCGGTCCCGCTCGTTCTTGCCGCCGCCGAGGGCGACGTTCTTTTCGTCCTCGCGGCTGTCGGAGCCGATGAGGAGGATGTTGAGCGGGGTGTCGCCCAGCGCGTTCGGCTGGGCCTTCTTCACGCCGCTGTCGCCGCCCGCGCGGCTGCCGCCGCGGAGGTTGTCGTTGAGCTGCTTGTAGTAGAGGTATCCGGCGCCGGCCGTGCCGAGTATCAGCAGCGACAGCGTCGCGGCCACCCAGCGCAGCACCTTGCGCTTGCCCTTCTTCGCCCGCCGCCGCGGACCGCCCCGGCGGTGACCCGCGCGGCCTCCGGCCTCGCTCCCGCCGCGGCCGTCTCCGTCGGCCCCCTGACCGGAGCCGTGACCGGCGCCCTCGCCGTCGGCGACGGCGTTCCCGTCGTCGACGGAGCCGCCGCGGGCGCGGCGCGAGCGGGGCACGGCGCGGCCCGGGCGTCCGCCCGGACCGGTGTCGCCGGCCCCGTCCTCGTAGAGACTCTCGTCCCAGCCCAAGTCGCGGGGTTGTGTGACGCGTTGCCGCGTCCCCTCCCTACCCACGCCGTTCTGTCCCACCCCTGGTCTCCTCGTCACTCAGGTGCGGCCCAAGGCCCGGCGATGCCGGGTCACTTGGCGCACACCTGCTTGTCTGCCGTCTGCGCACCCTCCGGCGCCTTCGCCGGACCGGTGAGGGGCACCCCCGCGCCCTTGAAGTCCGCGCCGAGGACGAGCGTCATGGGCTCGCGCTCCCCGGCGTTCTGCGTGCCCGGCTTGAGAGCCGAGGCGGGCAGGCCCATCAGGTCCGCGAGCTTGCGGGCCTGGTCGGCCTGGTTCGGTGCGTAGGTGAGCGTGGTCTTCGCCGTCGCCTCGGGGGCGTTGCTCTTGTTGCTGGACCGCGTCACGCCGTGCTCGTTCTGGAGCCAGTCGATGGTCTTCTGCGCCGCGCCCGTGATGCCGCTGCCGTTGAAGACGTCGACACGGACCTCGCGGGCGGTGGACCGCGCGCCCTTCAGGAGCGCCGCCTCGGCCTGCGCCTGGGCGTTCTTGGCGTCCTGCTCCTTCTTCTTCACCTCGGTGAGCGAGGTGTCGGACTTCATCATCGCGAAGAGCCGCGGCGCCTCGGCCGGGTCGGGGACGACCGTGACCGGGGTGGGCTCGTTCGGGTTGTCGATGACCGGCATGGTCAGGAACGTGATGTTCTTGGGGTCGATCTCGGTCAGTTCCATGGCCAGGGACTTGAGCTTCGAGATGCTCCCTATCCCGGTGTCGACGGTGAGGGCGTTCGTCGCGGCCTCGGCGAGGTCGTAGAGCTTGCTCGGCGACGTCAGCGTGTCGTCCGACTTCATCTGCCGGATCATCGAGCTCAGGAACTGCTGCTGGATCTTCATGCGGTCGAGGTCGCTCTTGTTGCCGAAGCTGGAGCGGGTGCGGACGAAGGCGAGGGCCTGCTCGCCCATGATCGTCGACTCGCCCTTGGGCAGCTTCAGATGCGACTTGGGGTCGTTGACCGGCCGCTCGACGCACACCTTCACGCCGCCGACGGCCGTCGTCATCTCCTTGACGGCGTTGAAGTCGGCCATCATGAAGTGGTCGACGGTCAGGCCGGTGAGCTCCTTGACCGTGCGCATGGTGCAGCCCGGGTCGCGGCCGGACTGGCCGAGGCTCACGTTGAAGCGGACGCCCGTCTGGGCGGGGATCTTCTTGACGGTGCCGTCGGGCTGCTTGGTCTCGCACTCCGGGATGTCGGTCATCAGGTCGCGCGGGATGGACATCGCCGTGGCGTTCGTCCGGTCCTTGGAGACGTGGAAGAGGATCGTGGTGTCGGCATGGCCGGGACTGTTCTTGTCCCCGTAGCCGCCGTTGCCCTCACCGGTCCGCTTGTCGGTGCCGATGAGGAGGATGTTGAAGGCGGCGTCCTTCTTGAAGCCGCCGTTGGTGCCGCCCGCGATCTCGATGGTGTTGATGTTGCCGTCGAAGTGCCGGTAGAGCGCGTACGCGCCGGCGGCGCCGCCCACGAGGACGAAGGCCATGGTGCCGCCGGTCCACATCAGGACCTTCTTCTTGCGGGACTTCTCCGGCTTCCGCTTGCGGCGGCTCGACGGACCGGGCCGTTCGCCGGGCTCGGCGGCACGACGGCGGCGCTGGCCCGGGACCGGCGGCATCGTCTCGGTGGCGCCGTCCTGCGGCCCGCGGCCGCGCGCTCTACGGGTCGGCGGGGGGACGACGCCGGGCGTGCCGGGGCGCGAGGGGGACGGGGTGTGCGAAGACTGCCCAGCGGAGTGGTCCAGTCGCAGTTCGTAGTGGCCGGTCTGCGGGTTGAGCACCCACTGGTCGGCGGGGTCGATCTCGTCCGCCCGTCCACGGCTGTGCGCGTCCACGGTTACTTGAGTCCTCCGTCGGTGCCACGCGAGGCGCCTCCCCCTCGGGCGCTCGGTCGTTCGATCCTTCGAGTGCGCGACCACGCGGTCGGGTGCACCGGATCGCGTCACACTATCCGCCCAGTTCAGCGTGGGGCGACGTCCGTGACAAATTCCACGCCCCTTACAACCGGGCAATTTGCTCAAACCTCATGCACTGCCACCCTCCCCTTGGTCACGGCTTTACGAATCGTGTCCCGTACGTCTCACCGGCAGGCCCCTTCCGCGGCGTTCCGCCCCGGGAAGGAGGGCGTCACCGACGCGTTCGGGCCGTCCGTCTCCGGCTTGCCGGTGCCGCCCGGGCGGATGGGCACCGGCCGGTCGGCCCGCAGCCGGGCGAAGAGGTCGTCCGCGGCGGGCTGCACCAGTTCGTCCCGGTTCGGGTTGTACGCGTACGGGCGCCGCGGCACCGTCAGGAACTGCACCTTCTCGGTCGGGATGGCCCGCATCGACCGCGCCAGGTCGTACAGGTCCCGCATCGAGTCGAGCCCGGAGTCGGTCGTGAGGGACTTGGTGGCCGCGTCCAGGACCGGATACAGCCGCGTCGGGTTGAGCAGCACGCCGTCGCTCTGCACCTTGTTGACCAGGGCGCCGAGGAACTGCTGCTGGCGGTCCATCCGTTCGGTGTCGCTGCCGTTGCCGAGCGACTTGCGGGCCCGTACGAAGCCCAGCGCCTGCTCCCCGCGGAGCGTCTGGCGCCCGGCGGGCAGCTTCACGTGGGCGCCGGCGTCGTCGATCGGCTCCTTGAGGCAGATCTCCACCCCGTCCACGGCGTCGACCATCTTCTTGAAGCCCTGGAAGTCGATCACCATGTGGTGGTCGATCCTGATGCCGGTCAGCTTCTCCAGGGTGCGGATCGTGCACGCCGTACCGCCGAAGTCGTACGCGAGGTTGAACTGCGCGAACATGGCCGGACTGCGCGTCTTGTCCGTTTTCGTGCAGCTCGGGATCCTCACCATCAGGTCGCGCGGGATGGACACCGCCGTCGCGCCCGCGCCGCGCGCCGAGAGGTGCAGCAGGATCGTGGTGTCCGAGTGCTGGGTGCCCTTGTCCCGCCCGTACTGCTGGTTCCCGGCGCCCGCCCGCGTGTCCGAGCCGATCAGCAGGATGTTCCGCGCCGCCTTGACGGCCGGCGAGGGCCGCTCCTTCTCGTACTTGAGGAGTTCGGCGGCGGCCGTGGTGTCCGTGGTGATGTTGCTGTCGAGCTTGCGGTAGAGCCACCAGCCGGTGCCGGCCGCGGCCAGCACCACGACCGCCGCCCCGAGAGCGGTCCAGCGCAGCCAGTGCCGCTTGCGCCTGCCTTCGCCTTCGGCTCCGGCCTCCGCGGGCGAGTCTGCGCTGTCCGTCACGTCTGGGTCCGTCCCTCGATGGCGTCTTCGGGCGCCGGCCGGCCGTCGTCGCTGAAGGAGACGGCCGATTCCGGCGCGTGGTTCTGCGGAAGGCGTCAGCACCCCCCGGCCGATCATGTACCGGAGTCGGCGCCGGAGCCCGGGTACCCGGCGCGTCGATGGGCCGTACGGGTGGCCGGGGGCGGGGTCGGAGACCGGGGGGCGGGGGAGGGGCGGCCGGAGACGAGGCGGGCCGGGGAGGGAGGCGGGTGGTCAGTCCGTGAGCGTGAGGGTGACCCGCTCGCTCTCCACCCGCTTGGCCAGACCCTCCGCCCCGAGCTGGTCGAGGTGGCGGCACAGGACCACCGATCCGCCCGCCGCGAGCGGCGCGTAGAGGCCGGCCGAGACCCCGGCCCAGCTGTCGTACGAGCGCCCGGTCAGCAGCCGCGCGCCCGGCCCGAGCCCCAGCTCGGCGGCGTCCGTGCGGGCGCGCTCGACGAGCTGGACGCCCGTCAGTTCCATACCGTCGACGACGAGCGCGGGCGCACCCGGATCGACCGGTACGAACGGGGCGAACCGGTCGCCCTGGCTCGGCACCTCCACCGCGTAGTCCGCGTATCCGGCGGGCGGCTCGGGGAAGCGGCGCCCCAGCGGGGCGAGGGAGAGCGCGATCCGGTCTCCCGAGCAGGCGCGGCCCTCCTCCAGGGCGTCCGGCCCCGCGACCACGTAGTCGGCGGCGGCGGGGTCGCCGCCCACCTCGGCGGTCACCCCGACGGACGCGCAGGCGAGCAGCCACACGGCGGTCTGCCAGTGCGCGGGCAGCAGCAGCGCGAGCCGGTCGCCGGGCGAGGCGGACAGTTCGCCCTGGAGCAGGTTGGCGGTCTTGGCCACCCAATTGGCGAAGGTGGCCACCGACAATTCCACGCGTTCACCGGTGGCGTCGTCGTAGAAAGTGACCAAGGGGCGGGACGGGTCCGCGGCGAGCGCGGATCGCAGCAGGTCGGCGGGGGTGCGGTCGCTGGCGTTCACGCGGGCTAGCGTACGCGCGGCAGCCGGTCGGGTCCTCCGTACCGGTGACCCCGTCCACCGGTCGGCCCGACGGAGCGTCAGTTTCCGCCCCCGTTCCCGCCGCGCGGAACGCCCGCCTGCTACGGACGATCTCTCCATGCGTGTTCACCTCGCCTCCTCGATCGCCGTCACCTGTGCGGCGGCACTCGCCCTGCCGCTCACCCTCGCGACCCCGGCCCTGGGCGCGGTCACGACACCGCCCGGCGCCCACGGGCCCGCGACCGATCCGGCCGGCCCGGCGGACCCGGTTGCCCCGGCTGATCCGGCCGCTCCGGCGGACCCGGCCGCGGCCGGTATCGCGACGCCCGGCGCCCCTGCGGCCGGTACCGCGATGCCCGGTACAGCGGCGTCCGGTACCGCGATGCTCGATACGGCGGCGCCGTCGGGTGCGCCCTTGGCTGCGCCCTCGGGCGACGTCGCCGGTTCCACGCAGTCGTTGCCGCTCGAACCGCTCGCCCCGGAGGGACCTCGGAGCCGCGCGCTCGGGGCCGCCGAGCCGGCGGCCGGTCAGGGGCTCGCCCGACGGGACGTCAGACCGTTCTCGCTCGTCGGGGTGGTCTGGGACGACGCCCGGGCCCCGCTGCACGGCACCGTGCAGGTCCGCACCCGGGCCACGGCGGACGGCGTCTGGTCCGACTGGCAGGACGTGGAGACCCACAACGACGAGCACGGCGCCGACCCCGGCTCGCGCGAGGGCCGTTCACGCGCCCTGCACGGCGCCACCGCGCCCCTGTGGGTCGGCGACTCGGACGGCGTCGAGGTCCGCGTACGCCCGGAGGGACCCGCCCCTGAGGTCCACGCCGAGGCCGAGGCCGGGGCCGCGCTCCCGGCCGGTCTGCGCCTCGAACTCGTCGACCCCGGTCCGGAACCGGCCGCCGGCGCCCCGCGGACCAGGGCCGTCGCCCCGGCCGCCCAGGCCGCCCCGGCGGCGGCCGGCGGGGTCCTCCCGGCCCTCACCCGCGCGCAGACGGTCGCCGCGCTGCCTGCCGCACCGGCCGCGAAGCCGTACATCGGTCCGCGCCCGAAGATCATCACCCGCAAGGGCTGGGGCGCCGACGAGCGGATGCGCGAGAAGGGCTTCGTCTACACCAAGACGATCAAGGCGGCCTTCGTCCACCACAGCGCCACCGGCAACCGCTACACCTGCAAGCAGGCCCCCTCCGTGCTGCGCGGCATCTACCGCTACCACGTCAAGAGCAGCGGCTGGCGGGACTTCGGCTACAACTTCGCCGTCGACAAGTGCGGAAACATCTACGAGGGCCGCGCCGGCGGCGTCGCCAAGCCCGTGCTCGGCGCCCACACCCTCGGCTTCAACACCAACAGCATGGGCATCGCGGTCCTCGGCAGCTACGGCAGCACCAGCCCGCCGGCCGCCGTCGTCACCGCGATCGCACGGCTGACCGCGTGGAAGCTGGGGCTGCACGGGGTGAATCCGAAGGGCAAGACGTATCTCACCTCAGGAGGCGGAAACCTCTACAAGAAGGGCAAGAAGGTCAAGTTCAATGTGATCGCCGGACACCGCGACGGCTTCGCGACCGAGTGCCCGGGCGGGCGCCTCTACGGCAAGCTCGGCACCGCCCGTTCGACCTCGGCGAAGTACCAGGGAAGGCGCTGATGCGGTCATGGACTCAACCATCTGCATAAACTGACCGGTCATATCGTACGGACGGCGCGCGACGCACCACCCCGGCGACGAGACCGGACCCGAACAGGAAGCAGAGACGACAGGTGACCGAAGCGATTCTCCTGGTCGGTGGCAAAGGCACCCGGCTGCGTCCCCTGACGGTCAACACGCCCAAACCGATGGTCCCGGCGGCCGGCGTGCCCTTCCTGACGCACCAGCTGGCCAGGGCCCGGGCGGCCGGCGTGGACCACATCGTCCTCGCCACCTCCTACCTCGCGGAGGTCTTCGAGCCGTACTTCGGCGACGGCTCCGCGCTGGGGCTCAGCATCGAGTACGTCACCGAGGAGGAGCCCCTCGGCACCGGCGGCGCGATCCGCAACGTCGCCTCCCGGCTGCGGTCGGGCCCCGAGGACCCGGTCCTCATCTTCAACGGCGACATCCTCACCGGCCTGGACATCGGCGCCCTCGTCGCCACCCACCAGTCCTCCGGCGCGGACGTCTCCCTCCACCTCACCCGGGTCGAGGACCCGCGCGCCTTCGGCCTGGTCCCGACGGACGGGACCGGCCGCGTCACGGCCTTCCTGGAGAAGCCGCAGACGCCCGAGGAGATCGTGACCGACCAGATCAACGCGGGGGCGTACGTCTTCCGGCGCTCGGTCATCGACACGATCCCGACCGGCCGCCCGGTCTCCGTCGAACGCGAGACCTTCCCCGAGCTGCTCGCCTCCGGCGCCCACCTCCAGGGCATGGTCGACTCCACGTACTGGCTCGACCTCGGCACCCCGCACGCCTTCGTCCGCGGCTCCGCCGACCTCGTCCTCGGCCGCGCCCCGTCCCCGGCGGTCCCGGGCCGCTGCGGCGACCGCCTGGTCATGGACACGGCCACGGTCGCCCCCGACGCCAAGCTGACCGGCGGCACGGTCATCGGCCCCGGCGCGGTCATCGGCGCCGGCGCCCGCATCACCGGCTCCACGGTCCTGGCCGACGCCGTCGTCGAGCCCGGCGCCGTCATCACCGACTCCCTCATCGGCACGGCCGCCCGCATCGGCGCGCGGACGGTGCTGACGGGGGCGGTCATCGGTGACGGGGCGGATGTGGGGGCGGACAACGAGCTGAGACACGGCGTCCGCGTCTGGTGCGAAGCCAAACTCCCCCCCGCCTCGGTCCGCTTCTCCTCCGACCAGTAGCCCCGCGGGCCTGCGCCCGCCGCCGACGCCGTCTGCGGGGCCTTCGCCCCGCGCCGGCGCCCCCGGTGCCTGTGCGGGCTGCCGCCCCGCCGGGCGGTGCCCGCCCGCCCCCGTGAGGGGGACGTCACACCGGGGCCGCATCGGGGGCGGGGCGGATAGGCTCGGCGCATGGCCGGCCGTTTCGCCCCCCGCACCCCCACCACGCGCACCACCATCCGCGGCGGCCACATCCCCGTACCCCACACCCGCAGCCACACCCGCAGCCACGAGCACGCCGACGACCTCGACCTCGGCCTCACGCTCGGCCCCCTCCGCCGCGGCCCCGCCGACCCCACCTTCCGGGTCACGGCCGACGGCTCCGTCTGGCGGGCCAGTCGCACCCCGGACGGCGCCGGGACGCTCAGGGTCCGGCTCCGGGGCGGCGCGGCGGAGGCCGAGGCGTGGGGCCCCGGCGGCCCCTGGCTCCTGGACCGGCTCCCCGCACTCCTCGGCGCCGACGACGACCCCACCGCCTTCGTCCCCCGCCACAAGCTGCTCGTCCTCACCCACCGCGCCCGCCGCGGCCTGCGCCTCACCCGCACCGGCCTCGTACTGGAGTCGCTGATCCCGTCGATCCTGGAGCAGAAGGTCACGACGCACGAGGCGTACGCCGCCTGGCGGCTGCTCGTACGGAAGTACGGCGAGCCCGCCCCCGGCCCCGCCCCGGACGGCATGCACGTGATGCCCGACGCCCGTACGTGGGCGATGATCCCGTCCTGGGAGTGGCACCGCGCCAACGTCGACGGCAAGCGCTCCGCCACGATCGTGCGCGCCGCCCGGGTCGCGGCCCGCCTGGAGGAGGCCGCCCACATGGCACCGGCCGACGCCCGCGGACGCCTCGAACTGATCCCCGGCATCGGCCCCTGGACCTCCGCGGAGACGATCCAGCGCAGCAACGGTGCCCCGGACGAGGTCACGACCGGTGACCTGCACCTGCCCGGCATCGTCGGCTGGGCCCTCGCGGGCGACCGTACGGCCGACGACACGGCGATGCTGGAGCTGCTGGCCCCCTACGAGGGCCAGCGCCACCGGGCCGCCCGCCTGATCCTGCTCAGCGGCCGCGTTCCGCCCCGCCGGGCGCCCCGGATGACGCCCGGCGACATCAGGTCCATCTGAGAGCCGAGCTCACCGAGCTCACCGCACCTCGATGAACGCCCCCGCCCGCCGGACCGCCCGCTCCTTCGGCGGCGCGGCGGGCCGGCCGACGGCGACCGCGCCCATCGGGTCCCAGTCCTCCGGCAGCCCGAGCACGTCCCGTACGACGTCACGGCAGAACATCGTCGAGGACACCCATGCCGAACCGAGCCGTTCGCCGGCGAGCGCGACCAGCAGGTTCTGCACGCCCGCGCCCGCCGCGACCACGAACATCTCGCGCTCGGCTGCGTCCCGGCGCGGGTCGCCGTAGTGGTGGGCGCCGTCCATGACCAGGCAGGGCACGATCAGGTACGGCGCGTTGCGCAGGACGTCGCCACGGCGGACCCGCCTGGCGATCGACTCCTCGGACTTCCCGTCCGCCCGCAGGTCCGCGATCCACGCGTCCCGCATCGCGTCGAGCAGCCGCAGCCGTGAGGCGGCCGACTCCAGGAGCACGAAGCGCCACGGGGTGGTGTGGTGCGGGGCGGGCGCCGTGACGGCGGCGGCCACGGCCCGCCGTACCGCACCGGGATCGACCGGGTCGTCGGTGAACTCCCGTACGGTGCGCCGCATCGTCACCGCCTCGCGGACCGCCTCCGACGTCCCGAGCCGGAACATGTCGTCGGCCGCGTCGCGTACGAGGGTCCGGGCACCCGGCTCCGCGTCGCCGGCGACGACGTGCGGCAGCCCGCGGACGACGGCGACGGGCCGGCCGGCCGCCTTGCCCTTCACCAGGTCGCCCGCGGCGGCGAGTTCGTCGGCGGTGGCGACGACGGTCACGTTCAGCTCGTTGCCGTGGGAGTCGGTCCCGCCCCGCAGGTCGTCCAGGACCCGCACCCCGGCGGCGCCGATGGCCACGTCGGTGAGGCCGTTGCGCCAGGGCCGCCCGAAGGTGTCGGTGACGAGCACCCCGACCTCGACGCCGAGTGCCTCGCGCAGCCCGTCGCGGATCCGGCGGGCCGAGGCGTCCGGGTCCTCGGGCAGCAACAGGACCGTGCCGGCCGGGGTGTTGGAGGCGTCGACCCCGGCGGCGGCCATGACGAGCCCCTGCCGGTTCTCGACGATCCGCAGCGGCCCGCGCCGCGCCACCACCCGTACGGTCTCGGCGTCGATCGCCTCCTCGCGGTCGTCGGCGGCGATCACCCGCCCCTCCGCCTTGCTCACGATCTTCGAGGTGACGAGGAGGACGTCCCCGTCGACGAGGCCCGGCGACACGGAGGCGATCAGCTTGGCGATGTCGTCGCCCGCGCCGACCTCGGGCAGGCCGGTGAGGGCCCACACCTCGAACCGGGCGGATTCCTCCCCGGCGCCGTTCACGGCCTGGCCGACCACCTCGCCGGCCACCGCGTCGGCCGTCCCTCCAACCGTCGCACCAGGAGCAGCGTCGGCGTCCTGTCCGGTTCCCCGGACGGCCCCCGCCTCCGTCCCGGTCACGCGCCGGCTCCGTCCGCCTCGTCCGCCTCGCCGGCTTCGCCGGCCTCGGCCGCAAGGGCCAGCGCCTCGCGGGCCATCGTGGCCGTCGCGTCCAGGTCGGTCATCATCAGCGGCACCGCGCGGCAGCGGATGCCCGCCGCCTCGACGTCCGCGACCGCGCCAGCGTCGACGGTGTCGACGAGCCAGCCGTCGAGCAGCTCGGAGCCGTAGTTGCGGGCGACCGCCGCCGCCGTGGCCTCGACGCCGACGGCCGCGAGGACCTTGTCGGCCATGCCCCGCACCGGCGCGTCGCCGACGATGGGGGAGAGGCCGACGACCGGCGCGGACGCGGCGGCCACGGCCTCCCGGACGCCGGGGACGGCGAGGATCGTGCCGACGGACACCACCGGGTTGGACGGCGGGAAGAGGATGACGTCGGCCTCGGCGATCGCCTCCAGGACGCCCGGGGCGGGCTTGGCCTGCTCCGCGCCGACCGGCACGACGGCCCGCGCGTCCACGGAGGCGCGCAGCTTCACCCAGTACTCCTGGAAGTGCACGGCCCGCTGTTCGCCGTCCACGTCGATCGCCACGTGCGTCTCGACGCGGTCGTCGGACATCGGGATCAGCCGGACGCCGGGCTGCCAGCGGTCGCAGAGCGCCTCGGTGACTGCGCTCAGCGGATAGCCGGCGCCCAGCATCTGGGTGCGGACGATGTGGGTGGCGAAGTCGCGGTCGCCGAGGCCGAACCACTCGGGCCCGACCCCGTACGCGGCCAGCTCCTCCTTGACGGTGAAGGACTCGTCCTCGCGGCCCCAGCCCTGTTCCTCGTTGATGCCACCGCCGAGGGTGTACATCACGGTGTCGAGGTCGGGGCAGACCTTGAGGCCGAAGAGATGGATGTCGTCACCGGTGTTGCCGATGACCGTGATCTCCGCGTCGGGCGCGGCCTGCTTGAGGCCGCGAAGGAAGCGGGCACCACCGATGCCACCGGCCAGAACCACAATGCGCATGCGGTGCAGTCTGTCAGGCGGGTACGACTCCCGGGGCGACCGGGGCGACCGGGGCGGAAGCGGTCCCCACCGCACCGGCGGCCACGGCACCGGTCCCCACCGCACCGGCGGCCGACGCGCACTGCTCCCGCACCGACTCGTGCATCGGCATCTCGGTGAGCCCCGGGTAGTAGACGTGCAGGCTGACGGCCGGCTCCAGGGAGTCGTTGACGACCTCGTGGACGTAACCGGGCGCGAAGACCTGCTGTGCGCCGGGCGCGAGCGTCCGGTCGCCCCGCTTCGTACGCTCCGTCAGCTCGCCCTCCAGGACGGTCACCACGCCGGAGGAGGGGCCGTGGTCGTGGCTTCCGCTGCCCTGGCCGGGCAGCCAGGAGAGCAGCCAGACCTCGTAGCCGGGTCCGGTGCGCAGCCGGTGGTACCAGCGGGTGGTGGCGTCGTACTCGACGTAGGGGGCCCACAGGGCGCGGTCGGCGGCGATCTCGCGGGCGAGACCGACGAACTCGGCCACGGTGGCGGGGTGCTCGCGGGCGGGCTGCAGGAGGTGCGGGACCTCAAGGATGTCGCCGGCGATCTGAAGGTCGCTGTCCATGTTCATGGTGCGGTGGTTCCTCGGCAGGAGTGCTGGGGTGTCGCAGAGCAAGGGCGGGGCAGAAGGGCGGGGCACAGATGGTGCGACGGGAGCGTCGCGACGGCCGTGGGAGGGCCTGGTGGGAAGCCGGAGCGCAGGAGGAAAGGCGCGCGTCAACAGCTGGGACAGCAACAGCAACAGCGCGCCTGGACAGCGCGGCGGAACCCACGGGCGTGGGTCGCGGCGGGCGCTGTGGTCGCTGGCATGCCACCAAAGTGGCGGGAGAGACACCCGACTGTCAACTCAATGCCCGATATGGGGGCAATGTTTCACCTCATCCGGTTACTGTGCCCGGAGAAAGGTTTGTGCACCGCGTGACCAGGAGACATGGCGCAGCATCCGTGGCCGTAAACACGGTGGGGGTCTCGTGATCAGACTGTGATCCGGATCGCTTCCGTGGCTGGATCGCAACAAGATCCAAGTCTCGGACGTCCTTCCTGTGGGGCGTGGCGGTGCACCCAGGCCGGTGGCATGTGTCAGGTTTTTGGTGATTTGAACACTTTCCGCATAGGCTTGGTTCCGCAGAGTGAATACGGGGCCCAATAGCAGATCTCGGCTTGACTCGCACAGAGCACGAACTTGTAATTTCACTCGTGTCGTTCGGCCGGATCGATCCGGAATCGGAAACGGCAACATCACGGGGACGCAAAGACGGACGAGGGGCGCACATGACCGAGTTGTTCCAGGAACTGCTGGTCGAGGACGCGGGCGAGGAACTCGGCTGGCAGGAGCGCGCGCTGTGCGCCCAGACCGACCCCGAGTCCTTCTTCCCTGAGAAGGGCGGCTCGACCCGCGAGGCCAAGAAGGTCTGCCTCGCCTGCGAGGTCCGCTCCGAATGCCTCGAATACGCGCTGCAGAACGACGAGCGCTTCGGTATCTGGGGCGGCCTGTCCGAGCGGGAGCGCCGCCGCCTGAAGAAGGCCGCCGTCTGAATCCGGCCATCCGCCGGACCCGTACACAAAGCTGCACACAAAGCTGTACGCAAACCCGTACGCAAAGACGTACACAACGAACGAACGACGAACGAGCGACGAACGGTCCGCACCCTGTGCTCTGTCCACAGGCGGCGGACCGTTCGCGCGCCAGCCGTTAGTGTGGGCCTCCGTCCGAGACGCTCCCCCCGCCCCTCGCGGGCGACCCCCGGCCGGAGGGCCCGTAGCTCGATGTCCTCAACTCCTGAGTTTCCGCGACACGTCGTCACCGCCGTGCTCGTCGCCCACGACGGCGCCCGCTGGCTGCCGGACGCCCTCGCCGGGCTTCTCGCCCAGGAGCGCCCCGTACAGAACGCCGTCGCCGCCGACACCGGCAGCGCCGACGACTCCGCGCGGCTCCTCGCCGACGCCCTCGGCGACGACCGTGTCCTCCACCTCGCGCGCCGCACCGGATTCGGCGCCGCCGTCGAGGAGGCCGCCCGCACCGCGCCCGTCCTCGGCCCCGAGGACCTCCCCTATCTGAAGCGGCCCAGCGGCTGGGACCCGGTCACCCGCACCTGGCGCGACGACGCCTACGACCTGCCCGAACTCCCGCACGGGGAGCCCGTCCAGTGGCTCTGGCTGCTCCACGACGACTGCGCCCCCGAGCCCGGCGCGCTCGCCGAACTCCTGCGCGTCGCCGACTCCGACGCGTACGCCGCCGTCATCGGCCCCAAGCTGCGCGGCTGGTACGACAGGAAGCAGCTCCTCGAAGTCGGCGTCTCCATCGCCCGCAGCGGCCGCCGCTGGACCGGCCTCGACCGCCGCGAACAGGACCAGGGCCAGCACGACCAGATCCGCTCCGTCCTCTCCGTATCCAGCGCCGGCATGCTGATCCGGCGCGACGTCTTCGAGGAACTCGGCGGCTTCGACCGCCGCCTGCCCCTCATGCGCGACGACGTCGACCTGTGCTGGCGCGCCCACGCCGCCGGCCACCGCGTCCTCGTCGCCCCCGACGCCGTGCTGCGTCACGCCGAGGCCTCCGCCCGCGAGCGCCGCACCGTCGACTGCGCCGGCCGCACGGCCGCCAACCCGCACCGCGTCGACAAGGCCGGCGCCGTCTACACGCTGCTCGCCAACACCCGCGGCGCCGCCCTGCCGTACGTGTTCGTCCGCCTCGTCCTCGGTACCCTGCTGCGCACCCTCGCCTACCTCGTCGGCAAGGCGCCCGGCCAGGCCGTCGACGAGGTCATGGGTCTGCTCGCCACCCTGCTGCGGCCCGAGAAGATCCTCGCCGCCCGCAAGCGGCGCAAGAACCCCGCCGTCCCGGCGAGCGAGCTCCGCTCGCTCTTCCCGGCACCCGGCGCCACCGTGCGCGCCACCGCCGAACAGGTCGCCTCCCACTTCGGCGGCTCCGACGCCGATTCCGGCGGCTCCCGCCACGGCGTCGTCGAGTCCGGCCCCGGCGGCGACGACGCCGACTACCTGGAGATCGAGCAGTTCGCCCGGCTGAAGAAGATCGCCCGCAAGCCCGGGCCCGTCCTCTTCGCCCTGCTGCTCGTCGTCTCCGTCGTCGCCTGCCGCAACCTCTTCGGCGGCGGCTCCCTCGCCGGGGGCGCCCTGCTGCCCGCCCCCGACAGCGTCTCCGGTCTCTGGTCGCGCTACGCCGACGGCTGGCACGCCATCGGCACCGGCGGCACCCAGAGCGCCCCGCCCTACCTCGCCGTCCTGGCCGCGCTGTCCGCGCTCTTCCTCGGCTCGACCTCCTTCGCGCTGACCCTGCTGCTCGTCTGCTCGGTCCCGCTGGCCGGCTGCACCGCGTACTTCGCCTCCCGCGGCATCGTCGAGTCCCGGCTGCTGCGTGCCTGGGGCGCCATCGCCTACGCCTTCCTGCCCGCCGCCACCGGCGCCCTCGCCGCCGGCCGGCTCGGCACCGCCGTCCTCGCGATCCTGCTGCCGCTCCTCGCCCGCGCCGCCGTCGCCGCCCACGGCCTGCGACGCGGTGGCGGAGGCGAAAGCGCCGGCACCGAGCGCGGCAGCGCCGAACGCGGGGGTGCCGAGCGCGGAAGCTGGCGTGCCACCTGGGCGTACACCTTCCTCCTCACCTTCGCGATGGCGTTCACCCCGGTCGTCTGGCCGCTCGCCGTCGTCCTCGGCATCGGCGTGCTCGTCCTGCGCCGCGACGACATCACCGCCTACGGACTGCGCTTCCTCGCCGCCGTCGGCACCCCGCTCCTCGTCCTGGCCCCCTGGTCCCTGTCGCTCCTGACCAGCCCCTCCGCCTTCCTGCGCGAGGCCGGCCTCGACATCCGTACGGGCACGGCCTCCGCGCTCGACCTGCTCGGCACCAGCCCCGGCGGCCCCGGCGCCACTGGCGGAATCGTCCTCATCGGCCTGCTGCTCGCCGCGCTCGGCGCGCTGCTGCGCGAGGAGCGCGCCTTCGCCGTCCGCGCCGCCTGGACCGCCGCCCTCGCCGGACTCCTCTTCGCCGTCCTCACCAACGGCGCCGGCGAGGCGGAGACCGGCTGGGCCGGACCCGCCACCCTCGTCTACGGCGCGGCCCTGCTCGCCGCCGGCATGATCGGCGCCGAAGGCGGCCGCACCCGCGTCGCCGCCCACGGCTTCGGCTGGCGCCAGCCCGTCGCCGCGCTCGTCGCGCTCGCCTGCGCCCTCGGCCCGGTCGTCGCCGCCGCCGGCTGGATGATCGGCGGCGCCGACGGCCCGCTCACCCGCCGCGACCCGGTCCAGGTCCCCGCCTTCGTCGCCGAGGAGAGCGGCACCCGCGACCAGGCCCGCACCCTCGTCCTCGGCGGCAGCGCGCCCGGCCAGGTGTCCTACACCCTGGTCCGCGGTTCCGGCGGCCGTCTCGGCGACGCCGAACTCGCCGCGACCGGCGGCAGCGACCCCCGCCTCGACAAGGTCGTCGCCCACCTCGTCGCCGGCTCCGGCGCCGACCAGACCCAGGAGCTCAGCGGCTTCGCGATCCGCTACGTCCTCGTACGGGACGGGTCGCCGCGCTCCATGAGCCGCGTCCTCGACTCCACCCCCGGCCTCTCCCGGCTCAGCCAGCTCGACGGCAGCGCCCTGTGGCGGGTCGACCGCGAGGTCGCCCGCATCACCATCGTCCCGGGCGGCACGAAGGCGGCGGACAGCGGCCCGGCGGAGGGACCCGACCGGCCGGTCACCGTCGCCGCCGGCCCCGTCGAGGCCCACACCGACATCCCGGCCGGGCCCGCCGACCGCGTCCTGCGCCTCGCCGACCGCGCCGACGAGGGCTGGACGGCCACCCTCGACGGCAAGGAGCTCACGCCCACCACCGTCGACGGCTGGGCCCAGGGCTTCGAACTGCCCGCCGACGCCGGCCGCCTCGACCTCACCTACGAGGAGCCGTTCACCCACACCGTGTGGATCTGGACGCAGGTCGGCCTCGCCCTCGTGCTGCTCGTCCTCGCCCTGCCGGGCCGCAGGCGCGACATCGACGACGACCTGCCCGACGAGGAGCTCGCCGTCCCCGCCCCGGCCGCCGAGGGCGACGGCCGCCGCGCCCGCCGCCTGCGCGCCGCCGCCGAGGCGGAGGCCGCCGCGGAAGCGGAAGCGACGGAGCCGTCCTCCGAGCCCGCCCCCGTACCGGAGCAGCCGCAGTACGAGCCGCAGCCCGAATGGGACGACCGGTACGCCGCCGTTCAGCAGCAGGGCTACTACCAGGGCCAGGGCCAGGACCCGTACGGGCAGCAGCCCTACGACCCCTACGCCCAGCAGCAGTACCCGCAGCAGAGCGGCTACGACCAGCAGGGCCAGAGCGAGCAGTACGACCCCCAGCAGTACCCGCAGCAGCAGTACGACCCGTACGCCGGCCAGAACGGCTACGAGGGCCAGAGCGGCTACGAGGGGTACGAGCAGCAGAGCGGCTACGACCAGCAGAGCGGCTACGAGCAGCAGAACGGCTACGAGCAGCAGGCGTACGACCCGTACGGCTACGAGCAGCGGCAGCGTCCCGACGGGAGCAGCAACCAGTGAAGCGCACCACCCTCTCCCTGATCGCGGTCGTCACCACCCTCGCCGCCGTCACCGGCGTGGCCGCCCTGACCGCCCCCGACGGCCTCACGACGCAGACCCTCGAGGCCCGCCTCCCGCTGCCGGTCGAGCGCTCCACCCTCCTCTGCCCGGTGCCCAGCACCTCGGAGGTGGCGGAGAGCACGTACACCTCGTACACCCCCGTCTCCAAGGGCACGGCGGGCGAGCGGGCCCCGTCACAGGCGCAGTCGGCCAAGGCCGCGCTGCTGCCCGCCGCCGCTGCCGGCACACCGGGCGAGCCTCCGGCCAAGAAGCCCAAGCCGCCCAAGGCGCCCGCGACGGTCACCAAGCCGGGCGCGCCCGTCACCGCCGCGGCGAACGGCCCCGCCGCGCCCGCCCTGACCGGCTCGGCCAACGGCGCGCTCGCCCCCGGCTGGACCGTCCAGCAGACCACCGTCGTCCCGGCCGGCGGCTCGCGCGGCGTGCTCGGCGTCAGCTGCACCGCCCCGGACACCGACTTCTGGTTCCCGGCCGCCTCCACCGCCAAGCAGCGCCAGGACTACGTCCACCTCACCAACCCCGACGACACCGCCGCCGTCGCCGACATCGAGCTGTACGGCCCCGAGGGCGCGCTCACGTCCCAGATCACCGAGGGCATCCCGGTCCCCGCCCACTCCAGCGTCCCGGTGCTGCTCTCCACCCTCACCACCGACCCCGCCGCGCAGGACCTCACCGTCCACGTGACCACCCGCAGCGGACGCGTCGGCGCGGTCGTCGGCTCGGCCGACGAGAAGCTGGGCAGCGACTGGCTGCCGGCCTCCGCCGATCCGGCCGGCACCGCCGTCCTGCCCGGCATCCCGGCCGACGCGACCTCGGTGCGGCTCGTGGCCTACGCGCCGGGCGACGCCGACGCCGACCTGAAGGTCCAGCTGGTCACCCCGACCGGCACCATCGTCCCGGCGAGCGCCGGCGCCCTGCACGTGAAGTCCGGCATGACCGCCGCCGTCGACCTGCCCGACCTCACGCGCGGCGAACCCGGCTCGCTGCTGCTCACCCCGTCCGACCCGAAGAAGGCCACGCCGGTCGTGGCCGCGCTGCGGGTGGTCCGCGGCAAGGGCGACAAGCAGGAGGTGGCGTTCATCCCCGCCACCGCCGCGATCGACGGCCGGGCGACCGTCGCCGACAACCGGTCCAAGGGCTCCACCCTGACCCTGACCGCCCCCGGCGCCACCGCCGAGGTGCGGATCACGGCCTCGGCCGGCTCCCAGGGCGGCACCCCGGTCACCAAGAACGTCACCGTGAAGGCGGGCACCACGGTCTCGCTGGCCGCACCGCTCCCCGAGGGCCTCAAGGGCTCCTACGCGCTGACCGTCGAACGGCTCTCGGGCGGCCCCGTGCACGCCGCCCGCATGCTGGAGCTGGCGCAGGACGGCATCCCGATGTTCACGGTCCAGCCGCTGAACGACGACCGCGGCACCGTCCAGGTCCCCGAGGCACGCCAGGACCTGTCGGTCCTGGACGACTGACGGCCCCTTCGCTCCCCTTACGGGTGGCGCGCTCCACCCGTAAGGGGGTCAGTTCGTGCGTCGGGGGTCCTGAAGCGTCAGAGGTCCTCCGACGCTTCGGAGGTTCTCCGACGCTGCAGAGGTCCGGCGCGTGAGGGTCAGTCCTGCCCGTAGCGCGGGTCGACGGACTCGGGGGAGAGGCCCAGGAGGTCCGCCACCTGCTCCACGACCACCTCGTGGACCAGCAGCGCCCGCTCGTCGCGGCTCTTGGAGCGGATCTCGACCGGGCGGCGGTAGACGACGACCCGGGCCGGCTCGTTCTTCTCCGCCGGGATCGAGCCGCCCAGCGGCACCGTCTCGCTGGTCACCGCCGGAGGGACCTCCATCACCATGAACTCCACGTCCGCCAGCTGCGGCCAGCGCCGCTCGAGGCGCTCCACCGAATCCAGGACCAGATCGCGGAAGGTGTCCGCCCGGCTCGCGGACAGCGGGACCTGCGGTGGGGCGACCGGCCCCCGCATGCCCCGGCCGTGCCGGTCACGGCGCCGCACGCGCGGCGCGGGACTCTCCATGCTGTCGGTGGTGTCGGTCACTGACGCAGCGTAACTCTCCCCGGTGTTCCGCGACCGGTCCGGGAAGCCGCTCACGGGGGCGCGCGGCAGCCCCGGCTGTCGGAAACCGATCGTTCCGGCCGGTGAACGGCTCGAATTCCGCAGCCCCGGCGATCGGCCATCTGGCTGTGGTTGACCGGATTTCCCCCTGCCACTGTCCGGATCGCGTGCCGCCCGCGGCCGCCCGCCCCACCGCTCCCGCAGGTCAGAACGGCCGACCGCGGCCGGTCCGTGGCGGACGTCACACCGCGACACGGTGGAGTGACCTGGGGGAGAGTCGTCGCGGCCCGCTCAAGAGTGCGGTACCGTCCAACGTCGTGAGCCCTGTACGTCGCTGTTCGCGCACCGCGTGCGGCCGCCCTGCCGTCGCGACACTGACGTACGTCTATGCCGACTCGACTGCGGTCCTCGGCCCGCTCGCCACCTACGCCGAGCCCCACTGCTACGACCTGTGCGCCGAGCACAGCGAGCGCCTCACCGCCCCGCGCGGCTGGGAGGTCGTGCGGCTCTCCGACGGCTCCGCCCCCTCCCGGCCCAGCGGCGACGACCTCGAAGCCCTCGCCAACGCGGTGCGGGAGGCGGCCCGCCCCCAGGAGAGGGCGGCCGAGGCCGGCGGCCTCGGCAAGGGCAGCCGCGGCGGCGACCCCGTGGAGGTCGGCCGTCGGGGTCACCTGAGGGTGCTGCGTTCCCCCGAGAACTGATCAAGGACCTCTCCCGGGTAGTTTGGGCGTTCCGTACGCGCGCCGTATCCGCGCGTGCACCGCATGCCGAGACTTCAGGAGGGTTGACCGTGGCCGCTGATCTGTCGCAGATCGTGAAGGCGTACGACGTCCGCGGGGTGGTGCCGGATCAGTGGGACGAGACCCTGGCCGAGCTGTTCGGCGCCGCGTTCGTCCGCGTCACCGAGGCCGAGGCCATCGTCGTCGGCCATGACATGCGCCCCTCGTCGCCCGGCCTCGCCACCGCCTTCGCGCGCGGCGCGACCCGCCTCGGCGCCGACGTCACCCTGATCGGGCTCTGCTCCACCGACCAGCTCTACTTCGCCTCCGGTCAGCTCGACCTGCCCGGCGCGATGTTCACCGCCTCCCACAACCCGGCGCAGTACAACGGCATCAAGATGTGCCGCGCCGGCGCCGCCCCCGTCGGCCAGGACACCGGCCTCGCCGACATCCGCGCCCTCGTGGAGCGCTGGACGGAGGAGGGCGCCCCGGAGCCGGCGGCGACCGAGGGCACGATCACCGAGCGCGACACGCTCCAGGACTACGCCGCCCACCTGAAGTCCCTGGTCGACCTCACCTCGATCCGGCCCCTGAAGGTCGTCGTCGACGCCGGCAACGGCATGGGCGGCCACACCGTCCCCACCGTCTTCGGCGGTCTGCCGCTCGACCTCGTCCCCATGTACTTCGAGCTCGACGGGACCTTCCCCAACCACGAGGCCAACCCGCTCGACCCGAAGAACATCGTCGACCTCCAGGACCGCGTCCGCGTCGAGGGCGCCGACCTCGGCATCGCCTTCGACGGCGACGCCGACCGCTGCTTCGTCGTCGACGAGAACGGCGACCCGGTCTCCCCGTCGGCGATCACCGCCCTCGTCGCCGCCCGCGAACTCGCCAAGAACCCCGGCGGCACCGTCATCCACAACCTGATCACCTCCTGGTCCGTCCCGGAGGTCGTCCGCGAGAACGGCGGCACGCCGGTCCGCACCCGGGTCGGCCACTCCTTCATCAAGGAGGAGATGGCGAAGACCGGCGCGATCTTTGGCGGCGAGCACTCCGCGCACTACTACTTCAAGGACTTCTGGAACGCGGACACCGGCATGCTGGCCGCGCTCCACGTCCTCGCGGCCCTCGGCGGCCAGGACGGCCCGCTGTCCGGCCTCGTCGCCGCCTACGACCGCTACGCCTCCTCCGGCGAGATCAACTCCACGGTCGCCGACCAGAACGCCCGCCTGGCCGCCGTGAAGGCCGCCTTCGCCGACCGCGACGGCGTCACCCTCGACGAGCTCGACGGCCTCACCGTCGGCTCCGCCGACTGGTGGTTCAACCTCCGCGCCTCCAACACGGAGCCCCTCCTCCGCCTCAACGTCGAGGCTCGCGACGCCTCCACGATGACCGCCCTCCGCGACGAGGTCCTGGCCCTGGTCCGCGCGTAAGGACGTGTGGTGGGTGCGGGGCCCCGGGCCCCGCACCGCCGTTCGTTGTGGGCGGCGCCGCCCCGACGGGACGCCCCCCGTGGTGGGTATTCGTTCCGCTGGGGCGGGACGGGTGGGCACAACGGGACGGCGCCCTTGCGGGCGCCTCCGCTCCCCTGCACCTACGGCGCCCTCGACGGCGCCGCCGTTCCGTGCGGGCCAACCCCGTAGGCCGTCGGGGCCCCCGCCCGGCCCCCGGGCGCCGAACCCCACCGGGCGAGGACCCGCGCGAGGCCCCGGCCCCGGCCCGCGCCGGGCGCGGCCACCCGCCCGCCCCGCCCCGTTCCCCGCCCCGCCCACCCCCGTCCCCCCGCGCGCCACGCGCGCCCCGCACCGTAGCCCCGGCACGCGCCGCACGCCGGGGGCGCCGCCCGCGGCCCGGCGGTAGGCTGACCTGGCCCGAGACCGCCGTACGTCCGTACCTCTCCGTACGTCCGTGCCGCCCGTACCGTCCGAAGGGACCGCCCCATGCCGCTCGAAGCCGGCCTCCTGGACATCCTGGCCTGCCCGGCCTGCCACGCACCGCTGAACGACCGTACGGCGGAGGAGACCCCGGAGCTCGTCTGCACGTCCTCCGACTGCGGCCTCGCGTACCCCGTCCGTGACGGCATCCCGGTCCTGCTCGTCGACGAGGCCCGCCGCCCCGCGTAACCCGCGCCAGGGGGAAGCCCTTCGGGGTGAGCCCCCGGGGATGACCCCGCCGGCCGCACCCACGCACGGCGGCCGGCCCCGCTCCGACCACCGGAGGCCCGCCACATGCTCGACGAGACGCTCCTCGACGCACCGGACGCCCTCGCCCTCGCCGACCGCCGCGGACTGCTCCGCGGCGCCGCCGAAGCGGGCGCGCGGGTCCGCACCGCCGCCCGGCACGCCAGCGAGGCCGGCATCGCCGAGCTCCGGCCCGAGGGCCGCCCCCGCGCCGTCCTCGTCGCGGGCCCCGGCACCGCCGCGGCCGGCGTCGCCGACCTGGTCGGCGCCCTCGCCGGCGCGTCCGCCCCGGTGATTCGGCTGCGGCCCACCGGCGTCGCCCCCGCCGCCGGCGCGCTCCGCTGGGCGCTGCCCGGCTGGGCCGGTTCGCTGGACCTGCTGCTCGTGCCCACGACGGACGGTTCCGAGCCCGGCCTCGCGCTCCTCGCCGAGCAGGCGTACCACCGCGGCGTCACCGTCGTCGCCGTCGCCCCGAAGGAGTCCCCGCTCGCCGAGAGCATGAGCGGCTCCCGCGGCCTGCTCGTCCCCATGGCGATGGCCCCGCACGAGACGGCCGAGGAGTACACCGAGACCCTCGCCGCGAGCCCCGGCGCCCTGTGGGCGCTGTTCACGCCGCTGCTGGCGCTGCTCGACCGGGTCGGCCTCCTGGAGGCCCCGCCGGAGGCCCTGGAACAGGTCGCCGACCGCCTGGACCGTACGGCCGAGCGCTGCGGCCCCGCCATCGCCACGTACAGCAACCCGGCGAAGACGCTGGCCGCCGAACTCGCCGACTCGCTGCCGCTGGTGTGGACCGAGGGCGAGGCGGCCGGCCCGGCCGGCCGGCGGTTCGCCGCCGTCCTCTCCGAACTCGCGGGCCTGCCCGCGCTCGTGGCCGAGCTGCCCGAGGCGCTGCCCGCCCACGGGATGCTCCTCACCGGTGACTACGCGGCCGGCGCCGACCCCGAGGACTTCTTCCGCGACCGCGTCGAGGAGCCGCAGGCCCTGCGCGCCCGGGTCGTGCTCCTGCGCGACCGGCCCGCCGAGGGCAACGAGCTCAGCGCCGCCCCCGCCGCCCGCGAACTCGCCCTGGGCCACGGCACGGCCATCAGCGAGCTGGAACCGGACGAGGGCAGCGCGCTCGAGAACCTCGCCGAGCTCATCGCCGTCACCGACTTCGCCGCCGTGTACCTCTCCCTCGCCTCCGCGGCCCTCACCCCCGAGTAGCCCCCGCGGCCGCCCCGACCGGCCCCCGCACCGAGAAGAGCTGGAAGCCCCATGGACCGCCTCCTCAACACCGTCCGCCCCTACGCCTGGGGATCGACGACGGCCATCCCGGAGCTGCTCGGCGTCGCCCCCACCGGCGAGCCCCAGGCCGAGATGTGGATGGGCGCCCACCCCGGCGCCCCGTCCCGCACCGACCGCGGGACCCTGGACGAGGTCGTCGCCGCCGACCCCGTACGCGAACTCGGTCCGGCCACCGTCGAGAAGTTCGGCCCCCGGCTGCCCTTCCTGTTCAAGGTGCTCGCCGCCGGCGCCCCGCTCTCCCTCCAGGTCCACCCCGACCTCGCCCAGGCGCGGGCCGGATTCGCCGCCGAGGAGGCCGCCGGCATCCCCTTCGACGACCCGCGGCGCAACTACAAGGACCCCCAGCACAAGCCCGAACTGATCTGCGCCCTCACGCCGTTCCACGGCCTGTGCGGCTTCCGCGACCCGGTCGAGGCCGCCGACACGATGGCCGCGCTCGGCGTGGACTCCCTCAAGCCGTACGTGGACCTCCTCCACGCCCACCCCGAGGAGGCCGCCCTCCGCGAGGTCCTCACCGCGCTGCTGACCGCCGACCGCGCCGAGATGGCCCGTACCGTCGCCGAGGCAGCGCACGCCGCCGGCCGCCTGGGCGGCGCCCACGCCCCGTACGCGCAGATCGCCCACCACTTCCCGAACGACCCCGGCGTCCTCGCCGCCATGCTGCTCAACCCGGTGACCCTCCAGCCCGGCGAGGCGATGTTCCTGGGCGCCGGCGTCCCGCACGCCTACCTCGACGGCCTCGGCGTCGAGATCATGGCCAACTCCGACAACGTGCTGCGCTGCGGCCTCACCCCCAAGCACGTCGACGTCCCCGAACTCCTGCGGATCGTCCGCTTCGAGCCCATGGAGCCGGGCATCCTGCGCCCCGAGGCCTCCCCGTCGGGCGAGGAGGTCTACGACACCCCGATCGACGAGTTCCGGCTCTCCCGCTTCGTACGGGCCGAGGGCGCGGCCCCCACCGATCTCACCGCCGCCACGCCGCAGATCCTCCTCGCGACCGCCGGCCGCCCCGCAGTGGGCGGTTCGGCGCTGGCACCGGGCGAGTCCGTCTTCGTACCGGCGGGCGAAAAGACCGAACTGTCCGGTGCGGGAACGGTCTTCCGCGCCACCGTCGTGGCCTGATGCGACAATGACCGGCCGTACGACCGGCCGTACGACGGCAGTAGGGTGCCGTCGGCAAGGCTGGATCAGGCCGCATCACCGACGAAGGGAACCCGTTCACCCATGAGCGCGTCAGGCGGAACCAAGGCGATCGTGGCGGCACTCGCCGCCAACCTCGCGATCGCCGCAGCCAAGTTCGTGGCGTTCCTCTTCAGTGGTTCGTCCTCGATGCTGGCCGAAAGCGTCCACTCCCTCGCCGACTCCGGCAACCAGGGTCTGCTTCTCCTCGGCGGCAAGCGGGCCCAGCGCGAGGCCACCCCGCAGCATCCCTTCGGCTACGGCCGCGAGCGGTACATCTACGCCTTCCTCGTCTCCATCGTGCTCTTCTCCGTCGGTGGCATGTTCGCCATCTACGAGGGCTACGAGAAGATCAAGCACCCGCACGAGATCGAGGCCTGGTACTGGCCGGTCGGCGTCCTCGTCTTCGCGATCATCGCCGAGACCTTCTCCTTCCGCACCGCGATCAAGGAGTCGAACGCGCTCCGCGGCAACCTGTCCTGGAAGGAGTTCGTCCGGCGCGCCAAGGCCCCCGAGCTGCCGGTCGTCCTCCTGGAGGACCTCGGCGCCCTCGTCGGCCTCGTCCTCGCCCTCGCCGGCGTCAGCGTGGCACTGGTGACCGGCGACGGCGTCTGGGACGGCATCGGCACCCTGTGCATCGGTGTCCTCCTCATCGTCATCGCGATCGTGCTCGCCGCCGAGACCAAGTCGCTGCTGCTCGGCGAGTCCGCCGGTGTCGACGAGGTGAAGAAGATCGAGGACGCGATCGTCGACGACGCGACCGTCACCCGCCTCATCCACATGCGCACCCTCCACCTCGGCCCCGAGGAGCTCCTCGTCGCGGCCAAGGTCGCCGTCCGGCACGACGACTCCGCCACCGACGTCGCCCGCGCCATCAACGCCGCCGAGGAGCGCATCCGCGCCGCCGTCCCGATCGCCCGGGTCATCTACCTGGAGCCGGACATCTACAGCGAGAAGACCACCGCCGCCGCCTCGGACGCCCCGGGCGCCTGACCGAGCCGGACGGAAACGTGCGGGAGGCCCCGGACCTGATCCCCAGGTCCGGGGCCTCCCGCGTGTCCGGGCGACTTCCGGACCAAGGTCCACTGTGGGCCACTGCGCCGATCGGTGTAGATTCGTGACCAGCCAGACGTCGCTGCTGATGGCGGTCGGGCGGTCCGTGCGTGGACCGGCCGAGGGAGAGAGGGCCTCCGACGACTGCACCGCGGGAGCACCCGGGCATTCGTGTGCCCGGTCGCCCACAGCCGCGGTGCCAGGTGCCCACTCGACCCCTCGAACCCGATCCACGAGGAGCAGCTCCAGTCATGACGACTGTCGCCAAGCAGGACTTCAAGGTCGCCGACCTCTCCCTGGCCGCGTTCGGCCGCAAGGAGATCACCCTCGCCGAGCACGAGATGCCCGGCCTGATGTCGATCCGCCGCGAGTACGCCGAGCAGCAGCCGCTCGCCGGCGCCCGCATCACCGGCTCCCTGCACATGACCGTGCAGACCGCCGTCCTCATCGAGACCCTGGTCGCCCTCGGCGCCGAGGTCCGCTGGGCCTCCTGCAACATCTTCTCCACCCAGGACCACGCCGCCGCGGCCATCGCCGTCGGCCCCAACGGCACCCCGGAGAACCCGCAGGGCGTCCCGGTCTTCGCCTGGAAGGGCGAGACCCTGGAGGAGTACTGGTGGTGCACGGAGCAGGCGCTGACCTGGCCGAACACCCCCACCGGCGGCCCGAACATGATCCTCGACGACGGTGGTGACGCCACCCTCCTCGTCCACAAGGGCGTCGAGTTCGAGAAGGCCGGCTCCGCCCCGGACCCGTCCACCGCGGACAGCGAGGAGTACGCCTACATCCTCCAGCTCCTCAACCGCACCCTCTCCGAGAACCCGCAGAAGTGGACCCAGCTGGCGTCCGAGATCCGCGGCGTCACCGAGGAGACCACCACCGGCGTCCACCGCCTCTACGAGATGATGCAGGCCGGCACCCTGCTCTTCCCGGCGATCAACGTGAACGACGCCGTGACGAAGTCGAAGTTCGACAACAAGTACGGCTGCCGCCACTCCCTCATCGACGGCATCAACCGCGCCACCGACGTCCTCATCGGCGGCAAGACCGCCGTCGTCTGCGGCTACGGCGACGTCGGCAAGGGCTGCGCCGAGTCCCTGCGCGGCCAGGGCGCCCGTGTCATCGTCACCGAGATCGACCCGATCTGCGCCCTGCAGGCGGCGATGGACGGCTACCAGGTCACGACGCTGGACGAGGTCGTCGAGACCGCGGACATCTTCATCACGACCACGGGCAACAAGGACATCATCATGGCCTCGGACATGGCCAAGATGAAGCACCAGGCCATCGTCGGCAACATCGGCCACTTCGACAACGAGATCGACATGGCCGGCCTGGCGAAGATCCCCGGCATCGTCAAGGACGAGGTCAAGCCGCAGGTCCACACCTGGACGTTCGAGGACGGCAAGGTCCTGATCGTCCTGTCCGAGGGCCGTCTGCTCAACCTGGGCAACGCCACCGGCCACCCGTCCTTCGTCATGTCGAACTCGTTCGCGGACCAGACCCTGGCCCAGATCGAGCTCTTCACGAAGCCGGAGGAGTACCCGACCGACGTCTACGTGCTCCCGAAGCACCTCGACGAGAAGGTCGCCCGCCTCCACCTCGACGCCCTCGGCGTCAAGCTGACGACCCTCCGCCCGGAGCAGGCCGAGTACATCGGCGTCAAGGTCGACGGCCCGTTCAAGCCGGACCACTACCGCTACTGATCCCCACGACCGGCGGGTGACGGCACACACCGGCACCCGCCCGTCGCAGGATCCCCCCAGCGGAACGAGCAGGCCCCCGCACCCCCGTGCCGGGGGCCTGCCCCGTCTTCGACCACCGCTTCAGGACGCACCCGAGGACCCATGCCCCGCGGCCGCTATTCGCTCCACGATCCGCACGATCACACCCCCCTCGGCGAAGAACACTTCACCTGCGCGCCCGGCCCCTCCGGCTGGCGCTACGTCTCACGGACCACCACCCCCTCCGGCGACCCCACCGGCTCCGTCGACCTGGCCATCGACGACCTCGGCCGCCCCATCCGCCTCGAACTGCACGCCGCGCACTGGCAGGTCCGCGGCGCCGCCCTCGACGGCGTCACCTGGGTCCGTACCGACCCCACCGGAACCCACGCCACCGAAGGCAATGTGCGCGCCCACGCCTTCACCGGCACGTCCCCGGCCTTCCTCGTCGCGATCTCCCGACTCCTGCGCCTCACCCCCGATTCCCCCGAGACCCGCGTCCGGCTCGTCGCCTTCACGGATCCCGTCCTCGCGCCCCTGACGGTCGACCAGTCCTGGGCCCTGGTGAAGAGTGAAGCGCACGCCACTGACAACGGCCCCCTGATCGTGGACGAGTACCAGGTCAGCGCCCTGGACACGGGGGAGCGGCACACCGTCCACCTCGCCGGCGACGTGGTCCTCTCCGCCCCCGGCATCGAACTCGAAGAGCTCGACACCCCGCCGAACGTCTTCTGACCCCGGGCCCGCCCGCCTGTGCCCGCCCTCAGGCCGGCGGAGCGAACCCCGTCGACCGCGGCGCCGGAGAAGGAGTGGCGGGAGGAGTGACGGGAGCCACCGGGACCGCAGGCGCGGCGGGAGCCACCGGAGCCGCCGGAACCGCAGGGCTCCCGGGGGCGGGCGCGGGAGCCACCGGTGCGTGAGTAGTCTCCCCGGCCGGGGCGAGCGCCCGCCGCGCCTCGCGCGCCTGCCGCTCCGCCACCACACCCGCCAGATACGCGGCGGCCGGCACCCCCGCCGGCGCCGGCGCCCCCGTCCGCGCCACCAGCTCGTCGGCCAGCCGCTCCGCGAGCCGCTGCCCGATCGCCGGGTCCAGCTGCCCCATCCGCGTCAGGTACTGACGTATCTCCAGCCACAGCCCGTCCGGCACCGCCGACAGATCCAGCCCCGCGAACCGTCCCACCAGCCACGGCGGCGGAGGCGGCAGCACCCTGCCCGCGGCCGGCGCCACCCGCTCCCGCACCACCAGCGTCCCGGCGAACACGTCCCCCAGCCGCCGGCCCCGCTCCGACACCAGCGAGGCGATGCACGCGACCACCCCGAACGTCATCAGCAGCTCCACGACCCCCATCGCCCCGCGCATCAACGCGTGCCGGAACCGGATCGGCCCCCCGTCCTCCCGCACGACCCGAAGACCGCACACCAGCTTCCCGAGCGACCGCCCGTGGGACAGCGTCTCCACGGCTATCGGCACCCCGACCAGGACCAGCAGGAAGGACGCGATGGACAGCGCCATCGTCGCCGCGTCGTCCAGCGACGCCGTGGCGAACGCGAGCCCCACACTGATCAGCAGATACCCGGCCCACACCACGACGAGATCGAGCAGCAGCGCCAGCGCCCGGCTCGGCAGCCGCGCGGGCTGCAACCCCAGATAGACGGCATCCCCCGTCACCACCCCGCTCACGGCGCCCACCCTTCTTCGCCCAGCCGAACCCCGTCCGAACGCCAGTCTGCCAAGCTGACCCGCAGCGCGCCGCAGTAGTACGAACCCGTACGCCCCCGTACGCATCCAGTGCCTGGAGCAGCAGCCGATCATGGACCTCGACGTCTTCGTCACCGCCCACCGCGCCGAGTGGGACCGCCTCGACCACCTGCTGGGGCGCGGCCGGCGCCTCACCGGAGCCGAGGCCGACGAGCTCGTCGCGCTCTACCAGCGCACGGCCACGCACCTCTCCCTGATCCAGTCCAGCGCCCCGGACCCGATGCTCACGGCCCGCCTCACCCAGCTCGTCGCCCGCGCCCGCGCCACGGTCACCGGCACCCGCCGCGCGTCCTGGCGGGACGCGGCCGCGTTCCTGACGGTCGGCTTCCCCGCCGCCGTCTACCGCTCCCGCCACTGGTGGATCCCGACCGCCGTCCTCTCCACCCTCCTCGCGGCCCTCATCGGCTGGTGGATCGGCACCCACCCCGAAGTCCAGTCCGCGATGGGCGCCCCCGCCGAGCTCCGCGAGATGACCCGCCCCGGCGGTCAGTACGAGACCTACTACTCCAGCCACCCGGCGGCCTCCTTCGCCGCCCAGGTCTGGACGAACAACGCCCAGGCCGCCGCGATGTGCCTGGTCCTCGGCGCCTTCCTCGGCCTTCCGGTGCTGCTGGTCCTGTTCGCCAACATGCTCAACCTGGGCATAGGCATCGGCCTCATGTCCTCCGCGGGCCGCCTCGACGTCTTCCTCGGTCTGGTCCTTCCGCACGGCCTCCTCGAACTCACGGCCGTCTTCGTCGCCGCCGGCACGGGCCTCCGCCTCGGCTGGACCGTCATCGACCCCGGCCCCACCACCCGCCGCGCCGCCCTCGCCCAGCAGGGCCGCGCCGCGATCGGCATGGCCATCGGCCTCGCCCTCGTGCTGTTCGTCGCCGGCCTGATCGAAGGCTTCGTCACCCCCTCCGGCCTGCCCACCTGGGCCCGCATCACCATCGGCATCGCCGCCGAGCTGGCCTTCCTCGCGTACGTCTACGTGCTCGGCGGCCGCGCGGCCCGCGCCGGCGCCACCGGCGATGTCGCCGAGACCGACCGGACCGCCGAGCTCCCCACCGCCGCCTGATGTGCAGAGCACCCCGCTGACCTGCTAGTCTCCTCTGCGTCCACCAAACCCGTTGACACGGGTGGCGTGGGGAGGTAGATTCAAACGGTTGCCTGGGGAGCTGGACAAGCACCCGGCGGACAAGTTAGAGTCTTTCTCGCTCCGGTCGGAATTCAATGACGACGGAGCCACCCCGATTCCTTATCCGAATCACGAAGCCACCGATTAGGCCGGCGGAAATGAATCTGATAAAGTCGGAACACGCCGAAGGGCCCGAAACGACGAAAGTCGAATAGGACCCGGAAAGCACCGAGGAAATCGGATCGGAAAGATCTGATAGAGTCGGAAACGAAGGAA
>NZ_JBIBCP010000009.1:0-170691 GCF_042901205.1 Streptomyces sp. NPDC012769
GTACTGCAGGGGGGACCCTGTGGGAGAGTAGGACACCGCCGAACAATCATTGTGGGAAAGCCCCGCACCTTATGGTGCGGGGCTTTTCTGCGTTCACGGCCCGCCCCGTAAAGGGGGCCCGGGGGGCCTCAGGCCGGCGTCACCAAGCCCGTGTCGTAGGCGAGGATGACGGCCTGGACGCGGTCGCGGGAGCCGGTCTTGGCGAGGATGCGGGTGACATGGGTCTTCACCGTGGACTCGGCGAGGTGGAGACGCGTGGCGATCTCCGTGTTGTTCCAGCCCTGGCCGATGACCGTGAGGATCTCCCGCTCGCGTTCGGTCAGGGAGGACAGGCGCGAGTCGTCCGGAGGAGTGGGCGGCGGAGCCGTGGGGGACGTCGGGAGATGGTGGATGTAGGCGTCGAGGAGCCGTCGGGTGAGGCTCGGGGCCACCACCGCGTCGCCGCTCGCGACCGCGCGGATGCCGGCGAGGAGCTCCTCGGGCTGGGCGTCCTTCACCAGGAAGCCGCTCGCCCCGGCGCGGAGCCCGGCGTACGCGTACTCGTCGAGGTCGAAGGTCGTGACGATCAGGACGCGGGTGCGGGCGCCCGTGGCGATGATGCGGCGGGTGGCCTCGATGCCGTCGAGGCCGGGCATGCGGATGTCCATGAGGACGACGTCCGGGTGGTGGCGGTCGACCATGCGGACCGCCTCCGTGCCGTTGCCGGCCTCTTCGACGACCGTCATGTCGTCCTGGCTCTCCAGCAGCATGCGGAAGCCGAAGCGCTGCATCGGCTGGTCGTCGGCGATCAGGACCGTGGTCACGAGGGGGAGTCCTCCCGGGTCGGACGGGGCAGGGTGAGCCGGACCCGCCAGCCACCGCCGGCCGGTGTCGGGCCGCATTCGAGTGTGCCGTCGTAGAGCGCCGCGCGTTCACGCATTCCCACCAGGCCCTGTCCTTGGGCCGGTTCGGAGGGGCCGCTGCCGGTGTCGGTGGCGGGGCCGGTGTCGGTGACGGTGAGGACCAGGGGCCCGGAGCCGTACGCGCCGTACGTCAGCGTCACCGTCGCCTCTGCCGCCGCGCCCGCGTGCTTCAGCGTGTTCGTCAGCGCTTCCTGGAGGACGCGGTACACCGTCAGCTGGGCGCCCGGCGCCAGTTCCGGTTCTTCGGAGGGGAGTTCGGCGTGGACGCGGAGGCCTGCCTTCCGTACGCCGTCGATCAGGGCCGGCAGGTCGGCGAGGCCGGGCTGTGGGGTGCGGTCGGCCGCCTCGGTGGCGTCGTCCTCCTCCCTGAGCACCCCCAGGAGGCGGCGGAGTTCGGAGAGGGCTTGGCGGCTGGTGGTGCCGATGGCGTCGAGGGCCTGGACGGCGCGTTCGGGGTTCTTGGCGGCCGCGTAGCGCCCGCCGTCGGCGAGGCCGGTGATGACCGACAGGTTGTGGCCGATGATGTCGTGCATCTCGCGGGCGATACGGGCGCGTTCGGCCGCCGCCGCGAGGCGGACCTCCTGGTCGCGTTCCTCGCGGCGGGAGCGGACGGTGATGCCGAGGAGGGCGACCAACGCGTAGGCCCAGAGGTTCGGGACGACGTGCTGGTCCCATGTGTCGGCCTGGAAGCGGAACGCGCCCGTCAGCAGGGGTGGCAGGATCAGGGCGGTGGACCAGAGGAGGGCGCGGGGCGGCCGGTTCAGGGCGATGTGGAACACGGGTATCGCCTGGAGGAAGGCGGCCTGGAGGAAGGCTCCCGAGGCCGCGCTGACCAGGGCCCCGCACGCCATGACGGCGAGGGCGGCGGTCGGCCGGCGGCGGCGCCAGTAGAGCGGCAGGGCCAGGGTGAGGCTGGTCATGACGACCAGCCAGGTCGGCAGCGAGGGGTCCCGTGCGATGGTCCGCCAGCCGCCGGAGGCGTCGACGAGCGCGGCCAGCGTCCAGCAGGCGGTCAGCACGGCGTCCCACACCCACGGGCGGACCGCGTCGAAGGCCCGGGCCCGGACCAGCACCCGTTGGACGTACCGGCTCGGCCCCGTCGATCCCGTGGTCCCCGGCCCCGTAGCCGTTCCCATGGTCTCCTTGGTCACTCGATCATCCTCACCCGGTCATCCTCGTACGTTCGAGTCTTCCGCTCGGATCATGACGTCGACGCTAGGGAGCGGGCGGCGGCGGGGCGTCGGACCGGGGGTGGGAGGTGGGCGGCGGGCGTAGTACCGGGGTACGACGCCGGGAGGAAATGCCTTGTCAGGGAGGTGCGGGGATGGCGAGGATCCCCGCATGGACTATTCGATACGCATGATCCGCGCCGATGAGTGGGAGAAGGTGCGCGAGCTGCGGCTGGCGGCCCTTCAGGACCCGGTCGCGGCCATCGCCTTCCTGGAGACGTACGAGGATGCCGCCGGCCGGCCCGACGGCTTCTGGCAGGAGCGGGCGGCGGGCAGCGCCGAGACGGGTCCGGGGCGGGTGCGGCAGTTCGTGGCGGAGACGCCGGACGGGCGCTGGATCGGCACGGTGACGGTGCTCGTGGAGCGGCCGTCGGACGACGTGCGGTTCGGGGAGCCGGCGAAGGTCGACCAGACGCATCTGGTGGGCGTGTTCGTCCGGCCGGAGGCGCGCGGCGGAGGCGTCATCGACGCGCTGTTCCGGGCGGCGGTGGAGTGGTCGTGGACGCTGCCGGAGCCGGAGATCCGGCGGGTGCGGCTGTACGTCCACGAGGACAACGCCCGGGCCGCGGCCTTCTACCGGCGCTTCGGGTTCGTGCCGACGGGCGACAAGGTGGCGATGCCGGGGAGCGAGACGGAGTTCGAGCTGGAGTACGAGGTCCCGCGGCCGGCCTGACACCTTGCCGGGGGGACCTCGGCTAGGCGTGGGGGAGCGGTTCGGGCCAGCGGGAGCGGGCCTGCTCCGGGGAGCGCATCAGGGCGAGGGCCGGCAGGCCGCGGTCGGCGCCCTCGGCGACGAGGTCGGGGAGCCCGGGGATCGGCGCGACGGCGGCGATGTCGTCGAGGACGAGGCTCAGTGGTGGGTCGAGCCGACCGTCGGATGACCGTGCGGCCATGCGGCGGCCGTGCTCGACCACGCTTGCGGCGAGGGCGGTCAGCAGGGGCATCGCGCCCGGGTGGGTGCGCGGATCCTCGATCGGTTCACCCACCACGTAAAGAGTGCCCTGTTCGGCGACGAATGATGCCAGCGTGAGCGAATCCGTTCGATTCGTCGTGCAGGCCTCCCTGATGTGGATCGACGAGAGGGAGGACAGGGCACGGGCCGTCAGTTCCTGCGCGGCCCGGCGGCGTTCGGGGTGGGCGGTGAGCGCGGACTCCAGAAGTCCGGCGTGGCCCGCGGCGGCCTTGGGGTGGGTGCGGAGGATCCGTACGGGATCGTGGGCGTCGGCGCCCTGCGCCCAGCGGTGCACCTGCTTGAAGGGGCGGCCGTCCGTGGCGGCGGCGTGCAGCCAGCAGCGCAGGAGCGTTTCCGCGGTGTCGGCGAGTGCTGCGTCGAGACGGGCCTGGGGCCGTACGGGCGCGAGCAGTGCCGTCGCCCGCTCCTGGGCCACGGTCGCGTCCTCGCATCCTTCGGCCGGGCTCCAGTGCAGCCGGGCGGGGGTGTCGCAGAGGTGGCCCGGATCGTAGACGAGGACGGGACCGAGCTTGCCGCGGGCGTCCTTGGTCTCGGCCCACAGGGCCGGGTCGGAGGTGACGACGAGCACGGCGCCCTCGGCGTCCCGCACCGCCTGCACGGCGAGGGGACGGCGGGTGGCGGCGGGGCCGTACACGATCCGCGGGGCGGTAGGGGCGGGTGGGGCGGTAGTGGCGGGTGGGGCGGCCGGGGCGGGTGGGACGGCTGGGCCGTGTGGTGCCGGTGGGCTGTACGAGTCGTACGAGTCGTACGAGTCGTGCGGGGCGTGCGGGCCGTACGAGTCGTGCGGGCCGCTCTGGGCGGGCAGGCGCGGGGCGGGGCCTGGGACGGGTTCGCCCTGTGCCTGGGCCTGTGCCGCTCGGTCGTAGGGCCCCGTCTGCTCGTACGCCCTGCCGTCGTACCCGTCATCGGGAACGCGCCGCCCACGCCCCTTCGCGTACGTGCCCGCCCGTCGGCCCGCGCGGACCGCGCGCCAGCGGGCCAGGGTGCCGAGCACGAACACCGCGAGGACCACCAGGACCATCGCCTCGCCGATCACCAGGCCCCAGAACAGCCCGTGGCCCGACAGCGCGCCCGGTGGGGTGCCCGGCCAGGCGGCGGGGAGGTCCGTGGGGGCGGACAGCAGGGAGCGCAGGGCGAGCGGGGTGCGGCCGAAGGTGACGCCGTCCGGCCAGGCACCGTGGGCGAGGAGGCCGGCGAGGCCGGTCGCCGTCCAGACGAGGACGGCGACGCTCAGCAGGAGGGCGAGCAGTCCGACCACGAGACCGTCGGGGATGCCGCCCTCCCGCCGTACCTCTTTCTCCATGTCAGGCCTTCTCCATGTCGGTCCGTCCTCACGCCACCGTCGACTGCGAGGAGTCGTTCATCTGCTGCTCGATGAGGATCGCCCGCTGTTCCGCCTCCCACTCCAGTTCCTCGTCGGTCAGGGACGACTCCGTCATGGCGCGGTCGGTGTAGACGAGGGGGCGTTCCTTCTCGGTGATGAGGTGCTTGACCACCTGGACGTTGCCGTTGACGTCCCAGACCGCGATGCCCGGGGTGAGGGTCGGGATGATCTCGACCGCCCAGCGGGGCAGGCCGAGGACCCGGCCGGTGTTGCGGGCCTCGTCGGCCTTCTGGGCGTAGATGGTCCGGGTGGAGGCCATCTTGAGGATCGCCGCGGCCTCCTTGGCCGCCGCTCCGTCGACGACGTCGGAGAGGTGGTGGACGACGGCGACGAAGGACAGGCCGAGCCGGCGGCCGAACTTCAGGAGGCGCTGGAACAGCTGCGCCACGAAGGGGCTGTTGATGATGTGCCAGGCCTCCTCGACGAGGAAGATGCGCTTCTTCCGGTCGGGGCGGATCCAGGTGTGTTCCAGCCACACGCCGACGATCGCCATGAGGATCGGCATGGCGATGGAGTTGCGGTCGATGTGGGAGAGGTCGAAGACGATCAGCGGGGCGTCGAGGTCGATGCCGACGGTCGTCGGGCCGTCGAACATGCCCCGCAGGTCGCCGTCGACGAGCCGGTCGAGGACGAGGGCGACGTCCAGGCCCCAGGCCCGTACATCGTCTATGTCGACGTTCATGGCCTCGGCCGACTCGGCCTCGGGGTGGCGCAGTTGCTCGACGATGTCGGTGAGGATCGGCTGGCGGTCGGTGATGTGCTCGTTGACGTACGCGTGGGCGACCTTGAGCGCGAAGCCGGAGCGCTCGTCGAGGCCGTGGCCCATCGCCACCTCGATGATGGTGCGCAGGAGGGCGAGCTGGCCGGTGGTGGTGATGGACGGGTCGAGCGGGTTGAGGCGGATCCCGGCGTCGTTGGCGACCATGGGATCCAGGCGGATGGGGGTTATCCCCAGCTCCTGGGCGATGAGGTTCCATTCGCCGACGCCGTCCTCGCCCTGGGCGTCGAGGACGACGACCTGGCGGTCGCGGAAGCGGAGCTGGCGCAGGACGTAGGTCTTCTCCAGCGCCGACTTGCCGTTTCCGGACTCGCCGAGGACCAGCCAGTGGGGGGCGGGGAGCTGCTGCCCATACAGCTGGAAGGGGTCGTAGATGTAGCCCTTGCCGCTGTAGACCTCGCGGCCGATGATCACGCCGGAGTCGCCGAGGCCGGGGGCCGCGGTCGGGAGGTAGACGGCCTGGGCCTGTCCGGTGGAGGTGCGGACGGGCAGGCGGGTCGTCTCCACCTTCCCGAAGAGGAAGGAGGTGAAGGCTTCGGTGAGGACGGACAGCGGATCTCGCATCGGTCTGTGCCCCTTCGGCCCTAGCGGCGGATGCCGGTCGCGAACGGCAAGGTGTTCACAAAGGCCCGGTGGTGCTCGCGGTCGCACCACTCCAGCTTCAGGTACGACTTGCCGGCGGAGGCCCTGATCGTGCGCTTGTCCCGGGCGAGGGCCTCGGGGGAGCGCGACGATACGGTGATGTACCCGACGAGGTTGACGCCCGCCGCGCCGCTGGCGAGATCTTCACCCCGCTGGTCGAGCCGGCCGTGGGCGGCGATGTCGCGCGGGTCGACGGTGCGGTTCATCTTGGCCTGACGGGAGGCCTCGGCCTCGTCGTTGGTCTTCTCGGTGAGCATGCGCTCGATGGCGACCTCCGTGGGCTCCAGGTCCATGGTGACGGCGACCGTGCGGATGACGTCGGGGGTGTGGACGAGGAGCGGGGCGAGGAAGTTGACGCCCACGGGGGTCATCGGCCACTCCTTGATCCAGGCGGTGGCGTGGCACCAGGGCGCGCGGGTGGCGGACTCGCGGGTCTTGGCCTGCAGGTACGTCGGCTCCATCGCGTCCAGCTCGGCCGGCCAAGCGTTTCGTTTCGTCATGGCCTGGATGTGGTCGATGGGGTGGTCCGGGTCGTACATGGAGTGCACGAGGGAGGCCAGCCGGGACTGTCCGAGGGGCTGGCGGACGCGGATGTCGGCCTCGGCGAGGCGGGCGCAGATGTCGGTGAGCTCGCGGGCCATGACGACGGCGAGGCCGGCGTCGCGGTCGAGCTTGCGGGCGCCGGAGGCGTGGCGGGCGGCGCGGGCCATGGCGTTGGCCTCGGCGGCGAGCTCGCGGGTGTAGTGCATGCAGGCGACGAGGTAGGCGCGGTGCTGCTCGCTGGAGGTGGACACCATGGACTGGAGCTGGTCGTACGACTCCTGGAGCCAGGCCGGGGCCTGGTGGTCGCCGCGCTGGGCGACGTCCTTGGCGTGGGCGTCGGGGTCGGCGGGGAGGGTGCGGGCGAGCATCTGGAGGCGGGTGACGAAGCCGTCTCCGTTGGCGACGTGCTTGAGGAGGGTGCCGAAGCGGTCGACGAGGGCTTCCTGGTCCTCGGAGTCGCGCAGGCCGACGCCGGGGCCCTCGATCTCGATGGCGGCGGTGACGGTGCGGCGGTCGGCGTGCAGGAGGACGGCGATCTCGTCGGGGCCGAAGGGGGCGGAGAGCCAGCTGATCCGGCCGATGCCGGGCGGCGGGCCGACCTCGACCTCGCGGCCGTCGAGGCGGGTGCCGGCCTCGACGGCGCCGGAGCGGTAGGCGGTGCCGCGCTTGAGCATCCGCTTGTAGCTGCGGTTGATCTCGAACCACTTGTAGAAGGTGCGGTGCTTGTACGGGACGTAGACCGCGGCCAGGGCGATCATCGGGAAGCCCATGAGCAGCACGATGCGCAGGGACAGGACGGGGACGATCAGTCCGCTCATCATGCCGAGGAAGGCGCCGGCGATGATGAGCGCGATCTCGCCGGTCTCGCGGTTCTTGCCGACGATCGCGTTCGGCCGGGCGCGGCCGATGAGATACGTGCGGCGGGGCGAGACCGGCTGGGACTGGGTCGTCAACGCCCTCCACCTCCTGTGTGCTTGGTGCTGCTGTTGCTGCTACGGCTGGTGTGCGGGGTTCCCGCGGTGGGACTGCCGCTGCGGGGCGCGGGCGGGGGCGTGGGTCCGGTGCCGCCTCCGGTGCCGCGGCTGCTGTGGGCGGCGACGCCGCCGGAGAGCGGGTTGGCGGGGCGGGGGGTGCTGCCCTGGCCGCCGCCCTGGGCTCCGCCGTCGCCGCGGGTGCTGTGGGTCTTGATGCCCTGGGAGACGAGGGAGGCGGGGGAGGAGATGACGGCGGCCGCGGCGTTCTCGCCGGCGCGGTGCAGGCGGTTGTTGCGGGAGGCGACGATCTCGTCGCCGAAGCCGGGGACGAAGCGGTAGATCATCGCGGAGGCGAAGATCGCGAGCAGGATGATCGCGAGGCCGGAGACGACGGCGGAGAACGCGTCGGGGCCGGTGCCGGAGGAGAGCGCGCCGGCGAGGCCGAGGACGATGACGATGACCGGCTTGACCAGGATCACCGCGATCATGATTCCGGCCCAGCGGCGGACGTGGCCCCACATGTTCTTGTCGACGAGCCCGGAGTAGACGACCACGCCGAGCAGCGCGCCGACGTAGAGCAGCACGGCCCGCAGGACGAGCTCGAGGTAGAGCACGCCGGCCGCGAGGATCGTCACCAGGGACACGATGATCAGCATGATGGGCCCGCCACCGATGCTGTCGCCCTTCTCCAGGGCCTGTTTGAAGCTGCCGAAGAAGACGTCGGTCTGCTGGCCGGTGCCGGAGGCGATGACCTCGGTGATGGCGTCGGTGGCGTTGACGACGGTGTAGAGGATCAGCGGCGTGAACGCGGACGCGAGGACGGTCAGCCAGAGGAACCCGATCGCCTCGGAGATGGCGGTGGTGAGCGGGACGCCGCGGATGGCGCGCTTGGCGACGGCGAGCAGCCAGAGGAGGAGGGTGAGGAAGGTGGCGGCGGCGAAGACGACGGCGTAGCGGCCGAGGAACTCCAGGTTGGTGAAGTCGACGTCGGCGGTCTCCTTCACGGCCTGGGAGAGCGTGTCGACGACCCAGGCGGCGGCCTTGGCGCAGCCGTTGGCGAGGGAGGAGAGGGGGTCGAGGGCGGTGGCGGGATCGTCGAGCCGGGTACGGGATCCGCCGCCGCCGTTCTGGCCGTTCTCGCAGTACTCGCGGGCCTGGCCCACGATGAGGTCGCAGGGGTTGTTGCTGGCGCTCGGTGACGGAGTGCCGGCCGGCGGCGTGGGCGTGGGCGTGGGGGCCGCGTACGCGCGCGAGGCGAACAGTACGAGTGCGGCCGGGAGGGCGGCCACGCCGGCGCTCAGCGGGGCCAGCGCGCGCAGGGAGGGGCGTCGGCTAGCGGGCATAGGTGAAGCCTCCGTATCCCTCGACGGCCTGGGCGATGTCGTCGGCGACGGAGGCGCGGTTGTCACCGTTGACGGGTGTGGGTCCCTCGGCCTGCGCCGAGCTGACCACTCGCCAGTCGCCGTCGACCCACCGCAGCTTCTCGGTGATGGTGAACCACGTCGACGTGACCGGCTTGGTCGAACCCTCTCCCGCCAGTCCGACGAGCCCGGTGCACCACACCTCGACGGTGGTCGTGTCGCCCGTGTGGTCCTTGATCTTCGTGCCGACGGGGATCGTGCGGGACACGAAGGTCAGCCCCGTGGGCGCGGTGCCGTCGGCGTTGAGGCCCACGGTGGTCAGGAAGGCGGGCGAGTAGGAGTCGTTCAGCCGCTGTACGAGGCCATCCACGACGGCCGGGTCGTGGATGGCGCGGACGATGTTCTCGCGCGGTCCGCGCTGGAACATGTCCACCGACCCCAGCGCCACCGCGTAATTCGCCGCCGCGCTCTGCGCCCCCTGTTCGTCTCTCGCGAAGCCCGACGGGATCGTGCCGTTCTTGCCGGTGACCGGGCGGACGCCGGTCGCCGCCGTGGGGGCGGCGGAGTGGGGGTTGGTGTCGGGGCCGGTGGCGTCGGAGGGGGAGGGGCCGTCGCCGCGGTTGGTGAGGGCGATGGCGGCGACCAGGAGGACCACCACGCCGACGACCGCCACGAGGGAGCGGGAACCGCGGGCGGGGGGGCGGGGGGTGCCGGGGTCGGGGAGGCGGGTGCGGGTCTGGCCGTCGTGTTCGTCGCCGAGGCTCATGCCGGGTACGCCCCCTCAACCGTTCGCGGGTACGACGAAAGCCGTGCTGGTTTCCGCGCGGGCGCGGCGTGGTGACTGGACATCAGGGAACGCGACCTCGGTGGTGAGAAACGGGTTAGACGGCCATCCCGTACACGATGGTGAAGAGCGTCCCCAGAGACCCGATGATGAAGACCCCGGTCAGACCGGCCACGATCAGGCCCTTGCCCTGCTCGGCGCTGAAGGTGTCGCGCAGGGCCGTGGCGCCGATGCGCTGCTTGGCCGCTCCCCAGATGGCGATGCCGAGGCAGAGCAGGATGGCCACGGCCATCACGACCTCGATCATCACCTTGGCCTCGGCGCCCAGGCTCCCGAAAGGCCCCCAGTTCGGGGCGATTCCACCGATGATGGTGGTGATGTCGCCCTTCTCGGCCGCCAGGTACATGTAACTCACCGCCCCTGTTGGGTAGTTCGTCGCCCCTGCCGGATGGCATGGGTCGTCGACCCTATCTTCGCTGATGAAACCGCTCGCGTGTGACGGCTTGACGGCTCTCTTTACCCGATCCCCGCACACTTGACCGATCTGACCGTCTTGACCTGCGGTGGTGTGGCCGGTTTGGATGCGAGGACGCGTATGGTCACTCTGTGTATCACGGAGGGTGACTCCGGGCAATGATTGTCGTTGTGGCACCTTTGGGGCGGCGCCTAGACTGGCGCGGCGGGACGTACTGCCAGGAGCCGAGGGGTGGTTGACGGTGCGTAAGGCGCGCGGGGCGTGGCTGGTGGCCGGCGGGGTGTTCGGGGTCTGCCTCAGCTTTGTCGCGCTGATCGTCGTCGGGACGTACTCCGCGGCCGCCGGGCTGCTCGGCGGCGCCGGGAACGGCAAGAACGGGACCGTGGCGCTGGCCAAGGGGGCGGTGCCGGCCGCGTACCAGGGGCTCGTGCAGCAGTGGGGGAACCTGTGTCCGGCGATCAACCCGGCGCTGCTGGCGGCGCAGCTGTACCAGGAGAGTGGCTGGAACCCGACCGTCGTCTCGCCGGCGAACGCGCGGGGGATCGCGCAGTTCATCCCCGGGACCTGGGCGGGGCACGGCATCGACGGTGACGGTGACGGTGACCGGGACGTCTGGGATCCCAAGGACGCGATCCCGTCGGCCGCCTCGTACGACTGTGAGCTCGCCGGGTACGTGAAGGACGTGCCGGGCGACCCGACGAACAACATGCTGGCCGCCTACAACGCGGGGGCCTATCGGGTCATCAAGTCCGGCGGGGTGCCGCGGATCCGGGAGACGCAGAACTACGTGCGGATCATCCGGTCGCTGGAGAAGAGCTTCGCCCGGCCCGTCGGACGGGTCGATCCGTCCCGGCAGGCCGCCGGGGCGATCTACTACGCGCAGCAGAAGCTCGGTACGCCGTACCTGTGGGGCGGTACGGGCACGGCGGCGCAGAACGGCCGGTTCGACTGCTCCGGGCTCACCCAGGCGGCGTACGAGTCGGTGGGCATCAAGCTGCCGCGCGTGGCCAACGACCAGTACAACGCGGGCCCGCACCCCAGCCGGGACGAACTGCTGCCGGGTGACCTGGTGTTCTTCTCCGACGACCTGACGAACTCCCGGGCCATCCGGCACGTGGGCATCTACGTCGGAGGCGGCTACATGATCGACGCGCCGCGCACCGGGGCCGTCATCCGGTTCGACCCGATCGACACGCCCGACTACTTCGGGGCGACCCGGGTGACCGAGGACGGCGCGGCGGCGCTCCCGACCCACCTGCCGCAGCCATGACCTCCGGCCCCGTCACGGAACTCTCCGTGAGGCTCGGGCCCGAAGCTGCGACGGCCCGTCACCTTTCGGTAACGTCGTAGTGATCTTGGGCGAAGAGCGGAACGCTGCCCTCGGGCGGATCGTTTCCCGATCCGACCACTCTGACCACGGGGGTTGGACACCAACACACAGCAAGGGGCCGCAGCAGATGGCTGGACTCGCATCGGACGGTTCGAACCCCGATGTCAGCCTGCTCTACGACATCAACGGGCTGGCGAAGGCCTCCCCGCCGTGGTTCGACCGCGTCATGGAGTTCGTCGGCGAGTACGGCATCATGCTCGGCCTCGTCCTCGTCGTGCTCTGGTGCTGGTGGAGCATCCGCAGGAGGGGTTCGCTCGGCGACTCCGTGACCGGTCTCGCCGGGCTCGTCTGGGCCCCGCTCGCGGCCGGTATCGCCCTCCTGGTCAACATCCCGATCCGTGGCTTCGTCGAACGGCCCCGGCCGTTCAAGGACCACCAGGGCCTTGAGGTCCTCGTCGCCGGCAAGACCGACTACTCGTTCGTCAGCGACCACTCCACCATGGCGATGGCCATCGCCGTCGGCGTCTTCGTCGCCCACCGCCGCTTCGGCCTCGCCGCCATCGGGCTCGCGCTCGCCGAGGGCTTCTGCCGGGTCTACATGGGCGTCCACTACCCCACCGACGTCATCGGCGGGCTCGCCCTCGGCACCGCCGTCGCCCTGCTGCTCGCCCCGCTCGCCCTGGCCCTGCTCACCCCGGTGGTCTCCGCCGTCGCCCGCTCCCCGCGCGCCGGCCGGCTCGTGCGCTCGCGGCGCGCCGCCGAGCGGACCGCCGTCGCCGAGACCGAGACCGTCGACATCCCCGAGCCCCGGCACGGGTCCGGGGAGAGCGACCTGGCGGCCTAGTCCGCCGACCGTCGGGAGCCCGGCCCCAGGGCCGGGCTCCCTGGCTTCGCCGGGCCGGCGCTACACCGTCACCGAGGCCCTGTGCTCCGCCGCGTCCGCACGGGCCCGCTCACGGGATCGGCGGGCCGGGCCCTTCCAGCCGCAGCTGCACCGGGCGATCGCGAACGAGCCGCGTTCCGTGGTCTCCGTGTGATGCACACTCACCACCGTACTGCGCGCGCGTGACGGGGCGTCCCGACCGTCGTTATCCGGTCGGGCGGGATCCGGACAGCAGCGGTACGGCGTTGGGGGTTGGCAGGCGATGGTGGTGCGGAAAGGACGCTCGGGCGGGGCGTGGGCCGTCGCCGCGGTGCTGCTCGGGGCGGTGGCGGCCGGCGGCTGCGCGGACCCGGGCGAGGACGCGGAGCCGGGCGGCGACCCCGTGGCCTCCGTGCGGGGCGCGGCCGAGGTGCTGGCGCGCGCCGGGTCCTCGAAGGCGAGCACCTCCATGGAGATGGCGTCCGGCGGCACCCGGGTCACCATCCGGGGCGAGGGCACCTACGACTTCCGCCGCCGCACCGGCAGCCTCCAGGTGGTGCTCCCCAAGGCCGCCTCGGGCGAGAGCGCGCACCGGCCCATCACCGAGCTGCTCGCCCCCGGCGCGCTCTACATGAAGAACCGGGGCGCCGGTGTCCCCGACGACAAGTGGGTCCGGGTCGACACCACCGCCCTCGACGACGGCAACCTGGTCACCGGCGGCGCCACCGACCCGGCCGCCGCGGCCGAGCTGCTGCGCGGGGCGCAGCGGGTGGACTACGTCGGCGAGGTCGACCTCGCCGGGGTGAAGGTCCGGCACTATCGGGGCGTCGCGGATCTCGCGGCGGCGGCCCGGCGCGCGTCCCCGCAGGTGCGCGGGGCGCTCGCGGCGGCGGCGAAAGGGTTCACCACGGACGCGGTGCCCTTCGACGCGTATCTGGACGGGGAGGGGCGGCTGCGCAAGGTCCGCCACCAGTTCAGCTTCAGCAACCAGGGCCGTACGGTCGCGGTCGCCTCGACCACGCTGCTGTACGGGTTCGGGGCGCGGGTCGCCGTGACGCTGCCCGACCGGAAGGACATCTACGCCGGGAAGATCAAGGTCTGATCGGGTCCCGGGCGCGGGCGCCGAGGGGCCAGGGCCAAATGGTCCGGACGTGTCATGTGCGGTCCGTAGGCCGCTCCCTACGCTGGGAGACCGACGCCGGCAGGAAGAGGTGAATGCGCATGGCCCCGCCGCTCGGTATCCCGACCGCGCTCAGCGACCCCGAGTGCGTCGCCCTGGCCGAGATCGAACTGTGCGGTGAGCTGATCATCGCGGCCTCGGCCGTCGAGGAGGAGCGGCTGAGCGCCGACCGGATCGACGAGGTGCTCCGGGTCTGCGCGGAGACGCACTAGTCGAACGCGACGTGCGAGACGTGCGAGGCGCAGCCAGGTGTACGAGACGCCCGCGCCGGACCGGTCCGAACCGGCCGGGGACGGCGCCCGGTCCTCAGGCACTCGCGCCGGCGCCCGCACCCGGCATCGGCTCAGGGCGTCCGTACCCCCGTCAGGTGCGCATCATGCGCGCGATGGCCTTGGTGGCCTCCTCGACCTTCGCGTCGATCTCGTCGCCGCCCTTGGTCGCGGCGTCAGCCACGCAGTGGCGCAGGTGCTCCTCCAGGAGCTGGAGGGCGAAGGACTGCAGCGCCTTCGTGGACGCCGAGACCTGGGTGAGGATGTCGATGCAGTACACGTCCTCGTCGACCATCCGCTGCAGCCCGCGGATCTGGCCCTCGATGCGGCGCAGCCGCTTGAGGTGCTCGTCCTTCTGCTTGTGGTAGCCGTGCACGCCGTGGTCGTGGCCGTGGTCCGGCGACGGCTCGGCGGTGTCGGGGGTGACCTCGGCCGCCGCCTCGGTGGTCGTCATCGCGTCCTCCCGCTGTCCAGAAAGGGTGTGTATACCCCTCGTGGGTATATGGTACCGATCCCCGCCGATCGGGGCGGGGTACCGTGCAGTTCACTGTGCCTGATGGGCGACACTGAAGGGACGCCGGTTAGCCGTGGCCGGATGATGCGCCTAGCATCAGCCTGACCGAAACCCAGCACCCCGAGGACCCCACGTGCGATTTCGTCTGACCCCCAGGGAGACGAGCTTCTACGACATGTTCGCCGCGTCCGCGGACAACATCGTCACGGGCTCCAAGCTCCTGATGGAACTGCTCGGAGCGGAACCTTCCGCCCGGGCCGAGATCGCCGAGCGGATGCGGGCAGCGGAGCACGCCGGCGACGACGCCACCCACGCGATCTTCCACCAGCTGAACTCCTCGTTCATCACGCCGTTCGACCGCGAGGACATCTACTCCCTCGCCTCCTCCCTCGACGACATCATGGACTTCATGGAGGAGGCCGTCGACCTGGTCGTCCTCTACAACATCGAGGAGCTCCCCAAGGGCGTCGAGCAGCAGATCGAGGTCCTGGCGCGGGCGGCCGAACTGACCGCCGAGGCCATGCCGCACCTGCGGACGATGGACAACCTCACCGAGTACTGGATCGAGGTCAACCGCCTCGAGAACCAGGCCGACCAGATCCACCGCAAGCTGCTCGCCCACCTCTTCAACGGCAAGTACGACGCCATCGAGGTGCTCAAGCTCAAGCAGATCGTGGATGTGCTGGAGGAGGCCGCCGACGCCTTCGAGCACGTGGCGAACACCGTGGAGACCATCGCGGTCAAGGAGTCCTGAGGCTTCGTGGACACCTTCGCTCTGATCGTCACCATCGGTGTCGCGCTCGGCTTCACGTATACGAACGGATTCCACGACTCCGCCAACGCCATCGCCACCTCGGTGTCGACCCGGGCGCTGACCCCCCGGGCGGCGCTCGCCATGGCGGCGGTCATGAACCTCGTCGGTGCCTTCCTCGGGCAGGGAGTCGCCAAGACCGTCAGCAAGGGGCTCATCGAGACCCCGACCGGCGACAAGGGGATGGGCATCCTCTTCGCCGCGCTCGTCGGCGCGATCATCTGGAACCTGGTCACCTGGTACTTCGGCCTGCCGTCCTCCTCCTCGCACGCCCTGTTCGGCGGCATGGTGGGCGCGGCGCTGGCCGGCGGGACCGAGGTCATCTGGTCCGGTGTGCTCGAGAAGATCGTCATTCCGATGTTCATCTCGCCGGTGGTCGGTCTGGTGGCCGGCTATCTGGTCATGTGCGCGATCATGTGGATCTTCCGCAGGACCAACCCGCACAAGGCCAAGCGCGGCTTCCGCATCGCGCAGACCGTCTCGGCGGCCGGCATGGCCCTCGGCCACGGTCTCCAGGACGCCCAGAAGACGATGGGCATCGTGGTGATGGCCCTGGTCATCGCCGATGTGCAGCAGGCCGGGGACGAGATCCCGGTGTGGGTGAAGATCGCCTGTGCCGTGATGCTCTCGCTCGGTACGTACGCGGGCGGCTGGCGCATCATGCGGACCCTCGGACGCAAGATCATCGAGCTGGACCCGCCGCAGGGCTTCGCCGCCGAGACCACGGGCGCGTCGATCATGTTCGGCTCGGCGTTCCTCTTCCACGCGCCGATCTCCACGACCCACGTCATCACCTCCGCGATCATGGGCGTGGGCGCCACCAAGCGCGTCAACGCGGTGCGGTGGGGCGTCGCCAAGAACATCATCCTGGGCTGGTTCATCACCATGCCGGCGGCGGCGCTGGTGGCCGCGGTCAGCTTCTACATCGTGCGGCTGTTCTTCGGTTAGGAACGCCGCGGGAAGTGGTTGGGCCCGGCTCCCCTGTGGGGGAGCCGGGCCCTTTCGTGTCGTACGGCGGCACCGCCATGCAGCGCCGTACGACTCTCTTATCCGAAGCGGCCGGAGATGTAGTCCTCGGTCGCCTGGACGCTCGGGTTGGAGAAGATGCGCTCGGTGTCGTCCAGCTCGATCAGCTTGCCGGGCTGGCCCACGGCCGCCAGGTTGAAGAACGCCGTACGGTCCGAGACGCGGGCGGCCTGCTGCATGTTGTGCGTCACGATGACGATCGTGAAGCGCTCCTTCAGCTCGCCGATCAGGTCCTCGATCGCGAGGGTCGAGATCGGGTCGAGGGCCGAGCAGGGCTCGTCCATCAGCAGGACGTCCGGCTCGACCGCGATGGCGCGGGCGATGCACAGGCGCTGCTGCTGGCCGCCGGAGAGGCCGGAGCCCGGCTTGTTCAGGCGGTCCTTGACCTCGTTCCAGAGGTTGGCGCCCTTGAGGGAGCGCTCGACGATCTCGGCGAGCTCGGCCTTCTTGTACGAGCCGTTGAGCCGCAGGCCCGCCGCCACGTTGTCGAAGATCGACATGGTGGGGAAGGGGTTCGGGCGCTGGAACACCATGCCGACGGTGCGGCGCACCGCGACCGGGTCGACGCCGGCGCCGTACAGGTTCTCGTCGTCCAGCATCACCTTGCCCTCGACGCGGCCGCCGGGGGTGACCTCGTGCATGCGGTTCAGGGTGCGCAGGAAGGTGGACTTGCCGCAGCCGGACGGGCCGATGAAGGCCGTCACGGAGCGGGGCTCGACGGTCATGGAGATGTCGTCGATCGCCTTGTGGTTGCCGTAGTAGGCGGAGAGGCCGCTGACGTCGATTCGCTTGGCCATCTGAATCACTTCCAATTGCCGCGGTCAGCGGCCGGTCTTCGGGGCCTTCCAGCGGGCGATGCCGCGGGCCACCAGGTTGAGGATCATGACGAAGGCGATCAGGACGAGCGCGGCGGCCCAGGCGCGGGCCACGGCGGCGTCGGTGCCGACCGCGTACTGCTCGTACACGTAGAGCGGCAGGGAGGACTGGGCGCCTTCGAAGGGGTTCGGGTTGATGAGCTTCGTACCGAACACCAGGAGGAGTACGGGGGCCGTCTCACCGGTGATGCGGGCGACCGCGAGCATGACGCCCGTGGTGATGCCGCCGATCGCGGTGGGCAGGACCACCTTCAGGATCGTGCGCCACTTGGGGACGCCGAGGGCCAGGGAGGCCTCGCGCAGCTCGTTCGGGACGAGCTTCAGCATCTCCTCGGTGGAGCGGACCACGACCGGCATCATCAGGATCGCGAGGGCCATCGCGCCGGCGAAACCGGAGGGGCCGAAGCCCAGCATCAGGTTCCAGGTGGCGAGGACGAACAGACCCGCGACGATCGACGGGATGCCCGTCATGACGTCGACGAAGAAGGTGACGGCCTGGGCGAGCTTTCCGCCGCCGTACTCGACGAGGTAGACCGCGGTCAGGAGGCCGATGGGGGCGGCGATCAGGGTGGCGATGCCGACCTGCTCGATCGTGCCGAGCAGCGCGTGGTAGACACCGCCGCCGGCCTCGGCGTCGAGGACGCCGTTCATCGAGTGGGTGAGGAAGTAGCCGTCGAGGACTTCCATGCCCTTGCTGATCGTGACCCAGGCGAGGGAGAGCAGCGGGACGACGGCGAGGACGAAGCTGACCCAGATGAGGCTGGTGGCGACGCGGTCCTTGGCCTGGCGGGAGCCCTCGACCTTGGTGGTGACGGCGTACGTGGTGAGGACGAAGACCAGCGCGGAGATCAGGCCCCACTGGACCTTGCTGTGCCAGCCGGCGGCGAGGCCGATGCCGCAGCCCGCGGCGATCGAGAAGACCGCGATGGCGGCGGGGGTCCAGCGCGGGAGGCGCGCGTGGGAGAGCGGGCGGCGTGGGGTCACGGTGACGGGACGCTCCTGGACGGCGTGGCTCATGCGTTCGCCCCCGAGTACTCCTTGCGGCGCGCGATGATCCAGCGGGCGGCGCCGTTGACCAGCAGGGTGATGGCGAAGAGGACGAGACCGGAGGCGATCAGGGCGTCCCGGCCGAACTCGTTGGCCTCGTTGAACTTGGCGGCGATGTTCTGGGCGAAGGTGCCGCCGCCCGGGTCGAGGAGGTGGCCCGAGATCACGAAGCTGGGGGAGAGGACGACGGCTACCGCCATCGTCTCACCGAGGGCTCGGCCGAGGCCGAGCATGGAGGCGGAGATGATGCCGGAGCGGCCGAAGGGCAGCACCGACATGCGGATGACCTCCCAGCGCGTGGCGCCGAGGGCGAGGGCCGCCTCCTCGTGCATCTTCGGGACCTGGAGGAAGACCTCGCGGGTCACGTTGGTGATGATCGGGAGGATCATGATCGCCAGCAGGATGCCGACGGTGAAGAGGCTGCGGGCGACGCCGTCGCTGGACTTGTCGAAGATGTACGTCCAGCCCAGGTACTGGTCGAGCCACTTGTTGAGGCCGTCCAGGTACGGGACCAGGAAGATCGCGCCCCAGAGGCCGTAGATGATGCTGGGCACGGCGGCGAGCAGGTCGACCACGTACGCGAGCGGCTTGGCCAGCCTGCGCGGGGCGTAGTGCGAGATGAACAGCGCGATGCCGATGGCGACCGGCACGGCGATGACCATGGCGATGATCGAGGAGACGACCGTGCCGAAGGCGAGGACGGCGATGCCGAAGACGGGCGGGCTGCCGGCCGGGTTCCACTCGAAGGTGGTGAAGAAGTTGGTGCTGTCCTCGGAGATCGCGAGGACGGCGCGGTAGGTGAGGAAGACCGCGATCGCGGCCATGATCACGAGGAGGGTGATGCCGGACCCGCGGGACAGACCGCTGAAGATGCGGTCACCGGGGCGGGACGCGCCCTTGGGGCGCCGGCTCCCTTGTATGTCGGGTGTTGTCGTAGCCATCTGTTTCTTCTCCGGTCTGCGGAGCGGGTACGGGCCTCACGGCGTCGTACGGGCTCCTGGCGGCGGTGCACCGGATGCCGGGGGCCGGCCCCTCCACGGGAGGTGAGGGGCCGGGCCCGGCCGGGGGTCAGGACAGGGTGGGGACGATCTCGCGCACCTTGGTGGCGATCTCGGCCGGGAGCGGGGCGTAGCCGGCGTCGGAGAGGACCTTCTGGCCCTCCTCGCCGGCGGTGTAGTTCAGGAACGCCTTCAGGGTCGGCAGGGTCTCCGCCTTGTTGCCCTTGTCGCAGGCGATCTGGTAGGTGACGAGGATCAGCGGGTAGGCGCCCTCGGCCTTGGTGGCGTAGTCGAGGGACAGGGCCAGGTCGCTGCCGGTGCCCTTGACCTTGGCGGCGGCGATGGCCTTGGAGGCGTTCTCCGTGGTCGCGGCGACCGGGGCGGCGGCACCGGTGTTGATGCTGACCGTGGAGATCTTGTTGGCGGTCGCGTAGGAGAGCTCGAAGTAGCCGATGGAGCCCTCGGCGTCCTTGACCGCGGTGGCGACGCCGGAGGAGCCGTTGGCGGCCTGGCCGCCCTGGGCGGGCCACGACTTCGACTTCGGGTCGTGCTTCCAGTCGGCCGGCGCGGCGGTCGACAGGTACTTGCCGAGGTTCTGGGTGGTGCCCGACTCGTCCGAGCGGTGGAAGGCCTGGATGCTGGAGTCGGGGAGCTTGGCGCCCGGGTTCAGCTTGGCGATCGCCGGGTCGTTCCACTTGGTGATCTTGTTGTCGAAGATCTTGGCCAGGGTGGAGGCGTCCAGGACCAGGTTGTCCACGCCGTCCAGCTTGTAGCCGATGGCGATGGGGCCGCCGACCATCGGCAGGTTGATGCCCTTGCCGCCCTTGCAGATCTTCTGCGACTCGGCGACCTCTTCGTCCTTCAGGGCGGAGTCGGAGCCCGCGAAGGCGACCTGGCCCTGGTTGAACTTGGTGATGCCACCGCCGGAGCCGATGGCCTGGTAGTTGATCTCGACACCGGAGCACGCGGCCTGGAAGTTCTTGACCCACAGGTCCATGGCGTTCTTCTGCGCGCTGGAGCCGGCCGCGAGCAGCTGGCCCTTGGCACCGTCGCACTTGATGTTCGACGCGGCGGCGGAGGTCTTGCCGCCGTCCTTGGTGGGCTCGGTGTTGTCGTCCGAACCACACGCCGAGAGGACGAGCGCGCCGGAGACGACGAGGGCACCGATCGCGGAGGCGCGAAGCCCGTTCTTGCGCGAAAGCTTCACTTTCGGGTGTTCCTTCCAGAAGCCGCCAGGCGTGGACCTTGCTGTCCTGAACGTTCTACGGCGGCGCGTGTCGGAGTGGCCGGTGCGGCGCTGAGCTGTGCACCTTGTACGGCCGAAATTAGGCAGATCAGGTGAAGCGGCCGACGGGGGAGAGTGAACGGAAAGTGAACCGTGCCGGAAGTGGCGGTGCGGGTGCGGCACGCCGCACCCGCACCCGGAAGACACCCCTACCGCGGCGTCGTCGCGAGGAGGGCGTCCAGGAGCTCGCGGTCGCGTGGCTGGGTGAGCCGGCGGCGGGCGAGGGCGGGCGGGAGCCAGGCGAGCGCGTCGATCTCCCGGGTCGGGGTGAAGGTGCCCCCGAGGGCCCGGGCCGCCCAGTAGGTGACCTGCTTCGACCGGCCGTCGACCGTGTAGTGGGCGGTGGGGAGGCGGGCGCCGAGCACGCAGGACTGGCCCGTCTCCTCGCGGATCTCCCGCAGGGCGCAGTCGGCGAGGGTCTCGCCCTCCTTCAGCTTGCCCTTCGGGTGGGACCAGTCGTCCCACTTCGGGCGGTGGACGAGGGCGATCTCGATTCCCTCGTCCGACGCCGCCGGGCGCCACAGCACGCAGCCCGCCGCCAGGACCGGGCCGGCCGGGGTCACGGCACCGCCGCCGGGGCCGTCGCCCGGGACCAGGCGCGCTGGAAGGCGAAGCGGGCGGCCTCGACCTCGTGGCGCTGGTCGGCGTGCAGGACGCCGAGGGCGTACGCGGTGGCGGGGGCGATCCGCGGGGTGCGGGCGGCCGCGGCCGCGGCGGCGGCCGCCTCGGCGGCGTCCCGGTGCCGGTCGAGGGCCCGCCCCGCCTCGTACAGGACGGGGTCGTCGTTCGCCCCGCCGTGCAGCACCTCGCCCGCGTAGCGGTACAGCCGCAGCAGGCTGCGGGTCTGGTGCCAGGGGGCGTCCTGGGCCTCTCCGGCGGCCAGGGCGAGGGCTTCCGCGTTGTACGGGTGGGCGGCCCGGGTCAGCGGGAGCGCGGCCACCGCGTCGAGGAGCCGGCGCTCGACGACCGACGCGGAGGCGTCCAGGACGTCGACGGCCCGCGCGCTGCCGGCCGGGCCCAGCGGCAGCTCGGAGGCGAGCAGGGCGACGGCGTCGGCGACGGCGTGGAAGCGGGAGGAGCCGAGGGCCTGGAGCGCGGCCGAGTGGGCCCGGGTGCGGGCGAGGGTGAGCTGGCGTTCGAGCAGGGCGCCGGCGCGGGCCGCGCCGACGGCCAGGCCCCGGCCGCTCTCCGTGCCGCGCGGGGCGGGCACGGGGTCCGGGCTCGACAGCCGGGACAGCGCGTCCACCAGGCGGACGAGCCGGGAGGTGCAGGCGTGCTCCAGGGCGAGGGTGCCGGAGAGCCAGGCGAGTTCGGTGCGCAGCTGGTCGGCCCAGGCGGCGTCGAGGAGCGGCCGGAAGGTGTGGAGGGTGCCGCTGATCCTGCGGGCGGCGGCCCGCAGGGTGCGGGCGGCCTCCTCCGCGCCGGCCGTGTCGGCGCCGCTCTCGGTGTGCAGCCGCAGGCCGCGGAGGAAGTCCGCGGCCCGGGCGTGGAGGTAGGGGGCGAGCACCTCGCCGGCCGAGACCTCGGAGGTGATGTCAGGGTTGTGCACGCCGGCGCCTCCGCGCGTCGATGAGCATCTCCTGGACGTGCCGGAGCGGCTGGCCCTCGGGGTCGGTCGCGTGCCGCGTCCAGTTCCCGTCCGGGCCGAGGTGCCAGGAGGAGGTGGTGTCGGACATCCCGGTCTCCAGGAGCCGGGTGAGGGCGGCCCGGTGGCCGGGGTCCGCGACCCGGACCAGGGCCTCGATGCGGCGGTCCAGGTTGCGGTGCATCATGTCGGCGCTGCCGAGCCAGACCTCGGGTTCGCCGCCGTTGCCGAAGGCGAAGATCCGGGAGTGCTCCAGGAAGCGGCCGAGGATCGAGCGGACCCGGATGTTCTCGGACAGGCCCTCGACGCCGGGCCGTACGGCGCAGATGCCGCGGACCCAGACGTCGACCGGGACACCGGCCTGGGAGGCCCGGTAGCAGGCGTCGATGACGGCCTCGTCGACCATCGAGTTGACCTTGATCTTCACGTACGCGGGCCGGCCGGCGCGGTGGTGGGCGATCTCCTTGTTGATCCGGGAGACCAGGCCGTCGCGCAGCGACTTGGGCGCGGTGAGCAGGCGCCGGTAGGTCTCGCGGCGGGAGTAGCCGGAGAGCCGGTTGAACAGGTCGGAGAGGTCGGCGCCGACCTGCGGGTCGGCGGTGAGCAGGCCGAGGTCCTCGTAGAGCCGGGCCGTCTTGGGGTGGTAGTTGCCGGTGCCGACGTGGCTGTAGCGGCGCAGCACCTCGCCCTCCTGGCGGACCACCAGGGACAGCTTGCAGTGGGTCTTCAGACCGACCAGGCCGTAGACGACGTGGCAGCCGGCCTCCTCCAGCTTGCGGGCCCACTTGATGTTGGCCTGCTCGTCGAAGCGGGCCTTGATCTCGACGAGGACGAGGACCTGCTTGCCGGACTCGGCGGCGTCGATGAGGGCGTCCACTATCGGGGAGTCGCCGGAGGTGCGGTAGAGCGTCTGCTTGATCGCGAGGACGTCGGGGTCGGCCGCCGCCTGCTCCAGGAAGAGCTGGACGGAGGTGGAGAACGAGTCGTAGGGGTGGTGCAGCAGCACGTCCCGTTCCCGTACGGCCGCGAAGATGTCGGGCGCGGAGGCGGACTCGACCTCGGCGAGGTCCCGGTGGGTGCCGGCGATGAACTTGGGGAACTTCAGCTCGGGCCGGTCCAGGGACGCGATGCCGAAGAGGCCGGTGAGGTCGAGCGGGCCGGGCAGCGGATAGACCTCGGAGTCGGAGACCTTCAGCTCGCGGACCAGCAGGTCGAGCACGTACGGGTCGATGGACTCCTCGACCTCCAGGCGCACCGGCGGGCCGAAGCGGCGCCGCATGAGCTCCTTCTCCAGGGCCTGGAGCAGGTTCTCGGCGTCGTCCTCCTCGACCTCCAGGTCCTCGTTCCTGGTCACCCGGAACATGTGGTGGGCGAGCACCTCCATGCCGGGGAAGAGCTCCTCCAGGTGCGCGGCGATGACGTCCTCCAGGGGGACGTAGCGCTCGGGGGAGGCCTCCAGGAAGCGGGAGAGCAGCGGCGGGACCTTGACGCGGGCGAAGTGGCGGTGGCCGCTGACCGGGTTGCGGACGACCACGGCGAGGTTGAGGGAGAGCCCGGAGATGTACGGGAAGGGGTGGGCCGGGTCGACGGCCAGGGGGGTGAGGACCGGGAAGATCTGCTGGCGGAACAGGGTGAAGAGGCGGGCCTGCTCCTTCTCGGTCAGCTCGGGCCAGCGGATGAGGTGGATGCCCTCGTCGGCGAGGGCCGGGGCGACGTCCTGCTGGAAGCAGGCGGCGTGCCGGGCCATCAGCTCCCGCGAGCGGGTCCAGATGAGGTCGAGCACCTCGCGGGGCTGCAGTCCGGAGGCGGAGCGGGTGGCGACGCCGGTGGCGATGCGGCGCTTGAGTCCGGCGACGCGGACCATGAAGAACTCGTCGAGGTTCGACGCGAAGATCGCCAGGAAGTTGGCCCGTTCCAGCAGCGGCGTGTTCGGGTCCTCGGCGAGCTCCAGGACCCGCTCGTTGAACGCGAGCCAGCTGCGCTCCCGGTCGAGGAACCGGCCCTGGGGCAGCTCGCTCGCGGCGCCGTCGTCCTCGTAGACGTCGAGGTCGGAGTCCAGGTCGGGCTCGAGGTCGCTCACGGCCGCGCCGTTGACGACGTGCGGGCGGTGCGCGGCTATGGAACCGAGGGACGGCTGGGGCGAGGTCTGCGTGGGCGACGGGACCGGGACCTCGGCGGGCTGCTGGTTCATGGCCCCATTCTTCCGCGCGAAGGGGTCGGTGGGCGCGTCGGAGCGGGCCGTGGTGGAGGGAAGTCTCCCTTTGGGAAGTCTCCCTCGGGGGAGGGCCCTGGTGGGCGCGGGCACGGAGCGCTTCATTGCGTGAGCGTCGCAAGCGCGTCTGAATGGTTGGTAACGGGGACGTGTCCTGAGGGAATCGGGGGCGGGGCCTGTGGCGGGCCCGCCCCCGGGTTCCGGGCTTCCGCTACGGGTGCCGGGCGCGCAGCACGCGGAAGGCGGCGAAGAGGGCGAGGGCGGCGAGGGCGAGGACGATGCCGCTCTCGATGAGCTGGGTCGGCCAGAAGTGGGACGGCGGGTGGTAGTCCACGAAGCGGCTGGTGACGCCGTTCCGGGCGAGGCACTGGCCGTGCACCCGCTCCCACAGGTCGGGGTCGGCGCCGTCCAGGTGACCGGTGGCGCGGTCGACCTCCCGCCAGCAGACGTCCTCGTCGAAGCGGGCGCCGGTGGACGTGAGCATGCCGGAGTCCGTCGTGAGGCCGTTGTGCGGGGCCCACAGGGGCTCCGAGGCCGGGCCGGTGGCCCTCCGCGTCGGCAGGAAGGACCAGCGCAGCGTGCCGAGGACGAGCAGGACCACGCCGAGGACGACCCCGGTGGCCGCCATGGCGAGGAGGGTGCGGCGGATCAGCTGCCCGACGAGGGCGCCCACGGCGACGGCGGCCAGGAGGTACGCGAAGAGGACGATGCCGGTGGCCGCGTACGGCCCCGGGTCCCAGGCGTGGTTCCCGGGGCTGGAGACCCGGCCCCAGCCGATCCGGAAGACGCCCACGAGCGCGAGGGTGACGAGGAGGGCGGCGGCGCCCGCGGCGACGAGCTTGGTGCGGAGCCAGACGGCCGGGGTCACGGACTGGGTGAGGGAGAGCCGGTACGTCCCCGACTCGTACTCGCGGGCGACGAGGGGGCCGGCGACGAAGGCCGCGACGAGCAGCGGCAGCAGGATCAGGCCCCCGCCCGCGTACTCCATCGCCCACATCAGCGTCCTGAAGCCGCGATTTCCGTCGGAGGGTATCCAATACCCGTCCTGCACCCACATGTCCGGGGTCTGCGCGTCCCAGATCCGCAGGCCGCCGATCACGGCGAGGGAGGCGGCGACGGCGGCGACCGCCAGCCAGAGGGTGCGCCGGTACTGGCGGACCGTCACCCAGTAGGAGCCCTTCAGGGAGAGGGTGCTCATGCGGCGGCTCCTTCGGGGTGGCGCAGGTGGGCGAGGAGGAGGTCCTCCAGGGAGGGGGCGCTGACGTCCCAGGGGCCGTCGAGGGGGCCCTCGCGGCGGATCAGGGCGGTGAGCTGACGGCCCGTCGTGCGGGAGTCGATCACGGTGTGCGGGGCGAGGTCGGTGACCGGGCCGGTGAGCAGGGCGTGCGCGGCGAGCAGGTCGTCGACGGCGCCGTCGAGGCGGATCCGCCCGCCGGCGAGCAGCAGGAGGTGGTCGCAGGAGCCCTCCAGCTCGGTGAGGATGTGCGAGGACATGACGACGGTGGTGCCGTGTTCGGCGGCTTCGGCCATGAGCAGGCCCATCAGCCGGTGGCGGGCGAGCGGGTCGAGGTCGGCCATCGGCTCGTCCAGGAGGAGCAGTTCGGCCCGCTTGCCGAGGGCGAGCGCGAGGGCGACGCGGGTGCGCTGTCCGCCGGAGAGCTCGCGGACGAGGGCCCGCGGGTCGAGCTCGTCGTCGACGACCCGCCGGGCGGTGGCGTCGTCCCAGCGGCGGGGGTTGAGCTCGCGGCCCATGCGCAGGGTGTCGGCGACGGTGAGCCGGGGGTGGAGCGGCTTGTCCTGGGCCACGTACGCGATCCGCTCGCGCTCCGGGGCCTGGATCCGGCCCTCGGTGGGCCGGAGCAGTCCGGCGGCCAGGGCCAGGAGGGTGGACTTGCCGGCGCCGTTGGGGCCGACGAGGGCGCAGATCCGGCCGGTGGGCAGGGCGAGGTCGCAGTCCCGCAGGGCCCAGGGCCTGGTCCGTCCTCCGTACCGTACGCCGAGGCCCTCGGCCTCCAGCGCGTTCTCCCGTGTCATGCGTCCCCCTCGAAGAATTCGTTCAGTACGGATGTGAAGAGCGCGTCCACGTCGTCCCGGTCGAGCCCCTCCGCGCGGGCCCGGCGGGCCCAGTCGGCGAGCTCGCCGCGCAGGGGCGAGTCGGCCGGGGCGGCGCCGAGCGTGGCGCGGACGAAGGTGCCGAGACCGCGGCGGGCCTCGACCAGCCCCTCGCGTTCGAGCTCGCGATAGGCCTTGAGGACCGTGTTGGGGTTGACGGCCGTGGCCTCGACGACCTCGCGGGCCGTGGGCAGCCGGTCGCCGGGCTGCAGCAGGCCCATGCGGAGGGCCTGTTTGGTCTGCTGGACGATCTGGAGGTAGGTGGCGACCCCGCTGCGCCGGTCGATGCGGTAGGCGAGCACGTGTGCTTTCACCACCCTTTCACTAATCAAGTAGTGAAAGGGTGGTGCAAAGAAGGGGGCGGTGTCAACCGCCCCCTTCTCGCGCCCGGTTCAGGACTCCGTGCGGTACATCAGGTCCACCTCGTGCGTGCGGAAGCCCAGCCGTTCGTAGACCGTCACCGCCGCCGTGTTGTCCGCGTCCACGTACAGCATGGCCGTCGGCAGCGTCTGGGCCGCCAGGTGGCGCAGGCCGATCGCGGTCAGGGCCTTCCCGAGCCCGCTGCCCTGTGCCTCGGGCAGCACGCCGACCACGTACACCTCGCCCAGCTGCTCCTCGGCGTGGACCTTGGTCCAGTGGAAGCCGAGGAGCCGCCCCTCCCGTTCCGCGAGGAAGAAGCCCTTCGGGTCGAACCAGGGCTCCGCCATCCGGTCGTCCAGGTCCCGCTGGGTCAGCGAGCCCTGCTCGGGGTGGTGCGCGAAGGCGGCCGCGTTGGCCGCGAGCCAGGCGGTGTCGTCCTGGCCGGGCACGAAGGTGCGGACGGTGACGCCCTGCGGCAGCGTCGGCTCGGGCACGTCGAGCGGCACCAAGGGGCGACGCAGCTGGCGCAGTTCGCGGAACAGGGTCAGCCCGAGGACCTGGGCGAGGTGCCGGGCAGCCGACTTGCCGCCGTGCGCCCAGACCCGCAGCCGCTTGCCGGACACGTCGAGCAGGGCGGTGCCGAGCGCCCGGCCGTGGCCCCGGCCCCGGTGCGAGGGGTGGACGACCAGCTCGGCGGCGGGTGCCTCGACCGGGTCGGTCTCCTCCAGCTGGGCGTAGCCGTAGAGGTGGGAGCCGACCGTGAGCAGGTAGTGGCGCACGCCCTCGCGCCGGCCGTGGCGCAGGTAGAGCCGTCCCTGCTCGGACACGGCGTGCACGCCGTCGGCGCGGTCGGCGGCCTCGAGGAGGTCGAGGACGTCCCTCACCTGCTCGGGGCTCAGCTCTTCGTAACTGTTGATCTGCCGTCCGGGTTCAAGGGCCGGTGCCGCGTCGGAAGTCATGCGCACGAGCCTACGGCGGGGGTGCCTGGGGTCGTGGGAGATCTCACCGGCGTGACTGACAGGTGGACGGCCCGCGGGCGCTGGAGGGGTGGCCGTCGGGCGGTGGAGGGGCGGGTGTCGGACAAAGGCAACCAGCTCGTAATCAGCCACCCCCTGTTGCGCTACGCGCGTTGACTCTAGGCTGCACCGGCAGACGGGGAAGCATGACCGATGCCGCCGCAGGGGCAGGATCAAGGGGAGAGATGGCAGCGACACGGAAGAACAGCAAGGCGGGGCGTCGGATCCTCGCCGCGGGAGCGGGACTTGCGACGCTGGGCGCGCTCGCCGCCGCGATGCCGGCCGGGGCGTCGCAGGACAGCGCCGACGCCGCCGCGTACGGCACCAACGGCAAGGGCTGGGGCCGGATGGTGGACGTCCAGCTGCTCTCCTTCAACGACCTCCACGGCAACCTGGAGCCGCCGGCCGGTTCCTCCGGCCAGGTCACGCACGTCCACGAGGACGGCACCACGACCAAGATCGACGCGGGCGGTGTCGAGTACCTCGCCACGCACCTGCGCCAGGCCCGTGAGGGGAATCGTTACTCCATCACCGCCGCGGCCGGCGACCTGATCGGCGGCTCGCCGCTGCTCTCGGGTCTCTTCCACGACGAGCCGACCGTCCACGCGCTCAACAAGCTGGACCTCGACGTCACCTCGGTGGGCAACCACGAGTTCGACGAGGGCGCGGTCGAGCTGGCCCGCATGCAGAACGGCGGCTGTCACCCGACGGCCGGCTGCTTCGGCGCGGAGAAGGGCTTCGAGCCCTTCGGCGGCGCCGACTTCCCGTACCTCGCGGCGAACGTGACGAACGAGAAGACCGGCAAGCCGCTGCTCGACCCGACCTTCATCTGGGAGAAGGACGGCGTCCGGATCGGCTTCATCGGCGTGACCCTGGAGGGCACCCCGAACATCGTCACCGCCGAGGGCGTCAAGGGCCTGAAGTTCGGCGACGAGGTCGAGACGATCAACAAGTACACGAAGATCCTGGAGCGCAAGGGCGTCAAGTCCATCGTCGCCCTGGTCCACGAGGGCGGCGCCCCGGCGTCCCCCGCGTACAACTACGACTGCGACAGCCCCGGCCCGGGCGACGGCATCTCCGGCCCGATCGTCGACATCGCGAAGAACGTCTCGCCGCAGGTCGACGCCATGATCACCGGCCACACCCACCAGGCGTACGTGTGCACCGTGCCGGACCCGTCCGGCAAGCCGCGCCTGGTCACCTCGGCGTCCGCGTTCGGCAAGCTCTACACGGACACCACGCTGACCTACGACCGCCGCACCAAGGACATCGTCCGCACCGCGGTCGGCTCGGCCAACCACGTCGTCACCCGTGACGTGCCCAAGGCCGAGGACATGAGCAAGCTCATCGCCGACTGGAAGGTGCTCGCCGACCCGGTCGCGAACCGTCCGCAGGGCTTCATCGCCGCCGACATCAACGGCCGCGGCTCCACGGCGTACGAGAAGCCGCTCGGCGACCTGATCGCCGACGCGCAGCTGGAGGGCCTGGCCCCGGCGGACAAGGGCGGCGCCCAGATCGCGCTGATGAACCCGGGCGGCATCCGCGCCGACCTGGTGTACAAGGCCTCGGGCTCCGAGGGCGACGGCGTGGTGACCTACGGCGAGGCGTTCACCGTGCAGCCGTTCACCAACATGATGCACGTGGTCGACCTGACCGGCGCCAACCTGATCTCGGCGCTGAAGCAGCAGGTCAGCGGCTCCAACCTGAACTCGCCGAAGATCCTCCAGGTCTCCAAGGGCTTCACCTACACCCTGGACATGACCAAGACGGGCGCCGACCGGGTCGTGGACGGCAGCATCAAGCTGAACGGCCAGCCGATCGACCCGGCCAAGACCTACCGGGTCGCGATGAACGAGTTCCTCTCGGGCGGCGGCGACGGCTTCCCGGCCCTGGCGACCGGCACCAACAAGCTGGTCGGCGCCTCGGACCTGGACGTCTTCAACGCCTACCTGGCGGCCCACTCCTCGGCGTCGGCGCCGCTGCAGGTGCCGGCCGCCGACCGGATCACGGTCGTGAAGTAACACCCCCCGGGTGAGGGTGGTGTCCGCTTCGGCGGGCACCACCCCTTTTTACGTTCTGAACGGGTTCGAACTGCTGTTACAGTCGTTCGACTTGGAACGCCTGGGGAGGGGTTCAACACGTGAAAAATGGGTGGGGGACGAGGCGCCGTAGCGCCCTCTCACTGGCCGCGGCGACCGCGGCCCTGATCTCGCTGACGCCGGTGGGCGTCGGTATGGCGTACGCCGCGGAAGGCGACGCACCGGCGGAGCTGATCATCCCGGCGGACGGAACGGCCGATCCGTACGCGTGGGCCGTACGGCCCGGCGCGACCGGCTTCCTGCAGGGCGGGCGGAACGGCGACTACGCCTGGTACTCCTACGCCGACGGCACGTCCGTCCCGTTCGACGACGCCGGAGCCGTCCTCTTCGCGACCGACACGGACACCATCGCCCGCTGGTACGGCTCCCAGAGCAAGGTCGTCCTCCAGGACGGCGGTGGCGGCGCCCAGGAGACGATCGCCCTCGGCGCGGACCGGGCCGTCATCGGCATGGCCGGACGCACCGTCATCGCCGTCGGCGGCACCTCGAGCAGCACGCTCCACGTGGTCGCCCTCGACAACGGCTCCGCCGTCGAGCGGACGGTCACCGGCCTGCCGGCCGGTGCCACGAACATCAAGATCTCCGCACGGACCGCGTACGGCTTCCTCGCCTCCTACGAGGTGGGCGGCGCCCGGGCCTTCGGATGGGTCGACCTGGCGGGCGCCGCGCTGAAGCCGCTCCCCGAGCTGGCCGACCGCAAGACCGCGGTGCGCCACGGCGACGTGCTGCTCCACGTCACGTCCGCCGGCAAGCTGCGGGTGTGGGACCTCAAGGGGGACTGGTCCGCGCCCCTGCGCGAGACCGACTGGTCCGGCACCGACACGCCCGTCGCCCTCCACGGCGACCGGGTCCTGAGCGTGACCGCCGCCACGGCGGACGGCACGCGGACGCTGCTGTCCCGCGCCTTCGCCGGCGGCGAGCAGAAGGCGGTGCTCGACGGACTCGTCGAGGCCCCGCTCGCGGCGGCGTCCGATCTGCTCGTGACGCAGAAGACCGACAACACCGACCGCCCGGTCTACCGCGTCGCGGCCGGCGCGGACGGCGAGTTCGCCGCCACGAAGATCGCCACCATCATGGGCGAGATCGCCCAGCCGATGCGGATCTCCGCCGCGCAGGGCGTCCTGCACACCGTCGACCACATGCCCTCGGGCGAGTACCGGCTGCGGTCCATCGAGACGAAGGCCGGCGGGCCGCTCGTCGCGGGGGACCGCGTCGACCGCGGCACCGACACCCGCTTCGACACGTCCTGGGAGGTGCCCACCGGCGACGGCCGGGTCGTCCGCAAGACCGGCCCCGAGCTGTCCGTCCTCACCGAGGGCGCGTCGGTGCCGGGGACCTCCCTGGCGGCGGGCTCCGTGGCGGGCGACCTGGAGGCCTCCGGCCGCTACGCCTCGTACCGCCTGACGAGCGGTGAGCGCAGGGTCTTCGACCTGGACGCCAGGAAGGCCGTCTTCACCCGCAACCTCGGCACGGGCCCGACCGCGCTCAACGGCTCCACCCTGTGGACCACGACCGGCACCGCCGGTGCCGTCGCCGCGATCGACGTCCGCACCGGTGCCACCACCCGTACGGTCACGGCCGCCGACTGCGTCATCAAGGACGTGCAGTCCGTCGGCGCCGACCTGTACTGGAAGTGCGACGCCAAGGCCGGTGTGCTGAACACCGGGACGAACGTGCACACCGCCCTGCCCGGGCACTCGCAGGCGCTCCTCGGCGACGGCTTCGTCACGCACGAGAAGGACGAGCTCCTGTACGTCACGCCGCTGCGCGGTGGCGGCCAGACCCGCGAGATCGGCCGTCCGGCGGACGGCATGCGGGAAACGGGCTGGAACGTGGACCGTTTCGGCGGCCACACCGTCTTCACCGACAACGTCGGGCGCATCCACGTCGTCCCGAGCGGCGTCCCCGCCTCACCGGTGTCCGTCGTCGACTCGACCGTCTCCTCCGACATCCTCGATGTCGAGGGCGGCGACGCGTGGTCCGGCCAGTGGTGGCTGTCCCGGCCGGTCGCGTCCTGGACGCTGACCTTCAAGAACCCGGCCGGCGAGGTCGTCCGCACGTTCGACGGCCACCAGACCCGCGGCGCGGTCAAGGCCGCGTGGGACGGCAACGGCGCGAACGGCGCCCCGGTCGCCGACGGCCGCTACACCTGGGAGCTCACCGCCCCGCCGGCCGACGGCGTGGGGGAGACCCTGCGTACCGGCGGCACGGTCTTCGTGACCCGCGGCCGCGTCTCCACCTTCAAGCCGGTACCCCCGGCCCGCATCCTCAACACCCTCGCCGGTGTCGGCGCGCCCAAGGCCAAGGTCGGCCAGGGCGGCACGGTGGACCTCCAGGTCACCGGGCGCGGCGGCGTGGCGGCGAGCGGGGTGTCGGCGGTCGTGCTGACGGTGACGGTGACCAACCCGAGCAACAGCACGTGGCTCGCGGTCTACCCGTACGGGACCCCGCGGCCGATGATCTCGAACCTGAACGTCCCGGCCGGCCGCAGCGTCCCCAACCAGGTGACGGTCCCGGTGGGCAAGGACGGCAAGATCTCGCTGTACAACGCCTGGGGCACGGCCGACCTGCTCGTCGACGTGACCGGTTACTACACCCTCGACGGCGCCGGTGACCGCTTCAAGGCCGTCACCCCGGCCCGCATCCTCAACACCCTGGCCGGTGTCGGCGCGCCCAAGGCCAAGGTGGGCGCGGGCAAGACCGTGAACCTGCAGATCGCGGGCCGCGGCGGAGTGCCGTCCACGGGCGTGACCGCGGTGGTCATGAACGTGACCGCGACCAACGTCACCGCGTCCAGCTACGTCTCGGTCTTCCCGTACGGGACGGCCCGCCCGGCCACGTCCAACCTGAACGTGGTCAAGGGCCAGGTGGTCGCCAACCTGGTGACCGTGCCGGTGAAGAGCGGCAAGGTGACGCTGTACAACCACGGCGGCACGGTGGACCTGCTCGGCGACGTCGCCGGCTACTTCACCAACACGGCCGGTCAGGGCGACCGTTTCGTGCCGCTGAACCCGGTCCGGCTCCTCGACACCCGTGACTACGGGGTGGACGGCAAGCTCGGCCCGGACAGCGCGGCCACGCTCGGCGTCGCCGGCTACGGCGGCATCCCGGAGACCGGTGCGAACTCGCTGGTCCTGAACCTGGCGGGCACCAACGCGACGTCCGCGACCTACGTCGCGATCCACCCGTGGCTGACGGAGCGACCGACGATCTCGAACCTGAACCTGGTGCCGCGGCTGACCGTGGCGAACCAGGTCGTGGTCCCGATGTCGTCCGAGGGCGGCTTCGACCTTTACAACCGGGCGGGTTACGTGGACCTGATCGTGGACGCGGCCGGCTACTACACGAAGTGAGTCGGATTCTCCGATAGGGAGGGCTGCGCACCGCTCCGGCGGTGCGCGGCCCTCCCCTTTCCGGGTCTCCGGCACCAGGGGGAGGGACCTCTACGTGCACAGCATTTCCGAGAGACGCCGCGGCCGCGCCGTGGCGGCGGCCGTCGCCACGGCGGCGGCACTCGTGAGCCTGATCCCGCTGGGGGCGGGGACGGCGGTGGCGGCGGAGGCCGCCGACACACCGACGGAGGTGGTGATCCCGGCGGAGTCCACGGCGGATCCCGAGGCGGGCAGCCTGCCGGCCGCCGGCCTGACCGGCTTCGTGCAGGGCGGGCGCCGCGGGGGATACCACTGGGTGTCGTACGCCGACGGTGCGCGGACGGAGCCGTTCGGGACCAACCCGTTCAGCTGGGTCGGACCCGAGGCGACCGGTACCGATCTGATGGCCGACCGGAGCTCGCTCCAGGTCGTGTTCCGCGACCCGAAGGGCGGCGCGTCGCAGATCATCCGCGTCCCCGAGGGACAGCGCGTCCTGACGTTCCTGGGGACGGCGGTCGTCACCCAGGAGAAGACCACGCCCTACGGCACCCACCTGCTGAGCCTGGACCAGGGGACGGTGGTGGACCGGCCGCTGGCGGGACTTCCGGCCGGCGCGGTGCCCCAGCACCAGGTGTACTACCCCGGCCCTCACGGGTTCGTCTTCCACTACGTGCTGGACGGCCGGGGGACGGTCGGCTGGGTCGACCGGTCCTTCACCTTCCGTCCGATCAAGCTGCCCGCCCTGGACACGTCCGGGAAGACGAGCGCCGCGGGCCGCTTCCTCTTCCGCTACCCGGTGCAGGGCAAGCTCCAGGTCTGGGACGTCACGGGCGACTGGTCCGCGCCCGTCAGGGAACTTCCCTGGTCCGGGGGCACGCCGGTCGCCGTGCTCGGGGACCACGTGCTGGCCCGGGTGCCGTCCTCGGACGGTCTGGAGACCCTGGTCGCACGGTCCTTTGCCGACGCCGCCGAATTGCCGGTGCTCGACCGGGTCTTCGGGGCCTCGCCGGTGGGCCCCGACGGTCGGCTCGTCATCGCCCGCCAGGGCGAAGGGACGGAGCGCACCCTGCATTCCGTGGCGGTGCCCGAGGCGGCCGCCGCGCCGGTGGCCACCCGGATCGGAGCGGTGCCGCCCGCCCGCACGCACATCCACGGCACGGCCGTGGCGCAGGGCGTCGTCCACTCGGTCGACGACGTCGCGTACAGCAACATCAGACTGCGGTCGATCGAGCTCTCCACCGGCCGGGAGCTGTCGGCCGGACCACGGGTGGACCTGGGCGCCGACGCCAACATCCTCCAAGGGGGCTGCTGGGTCAGCGGCGACTGCCGGAACGGCGTACCGACCGGTGACGGCCGGGTCGTCTTCCACGAGGCCGGCTACCGAGGCGGCCTCTACGTGCTCGACCCCGGCAAGCAACTGCCCGCGACCCGTGTGTCCGGCGTCGACGACGTGACCGGTGACATCACGGCGTCGGGCCGTTACGTCGCCTATGCGACGGCCGCCGAGACGCGGGTACTCGACCTGGACACCCACACGGTCGTGCTGCGCCGCCCGTACGGCGGCCATGGCGCGGCCATCGTCGGCGACACGCTCTGGGAGGGTGCGGCCGGAGGGGTGCTGAAGGCCGTCGACGTGCACTCCGGATCCGTGATCCGCTCGGTGAAGGTCGCCGACTGCGAGCTCGGCAGCTGGTCGGTCGTGGGCGAGCACGCTCTGACGTCCTGCGGTGACACCTCCACCGCGCAGGACCTGAGGACGGGGCGGAAGACCGCCGTCCCGGGCCGCTTCGCCCGGCTCGGCGACGGCTTCGCCCTCAGCGTGCAGGGGGCCGACACCGTCCTCACCCCGTTGCGGGGAGAGAGCGGGCCGCGGGTGATCACTCCGGCAGACGCGAAGGCGCCGGCGTGGAGCATCGACCGCTTCGGCGGCCCCCTCGTCTACACGGACGACCAGGAGCGCATCCACGCCGTCCCCACCGGCGTCCCGGCCTCCGACCTGTCCGTCATCGACTCCGACGCCCCTCAGATCCTCGACCTGAAGGCGCCCGCCGGCTGGACCGGCCGGTGGTGGCTGTCCAAGCCCGCCGCGTCGTGGACGCTGACGCTCAAGGACCGGACGGGCAACGCCCTGCGCACGCTGCGTGGAGGTGAGACCCGCGGCCTGGTCAGGGCCGCGTGGGACGGCAAGGGCGACAACGGTGCGGAACTCGCCGAGGGGCCGTACGCGTGGGACCTGACCGTCGTCCCCGCCGACGGCGTCGGGGCCGAGGTGCGCCGTGCCGGTGAGGTGTTCCTGACCAGCACCGGCCTCGGCACGTTCGAGCCGGTGGCCCCGGCCCGGATCCTCAACACGCTCGGCGGCGTCGGCGCGCCGCAGACGAAGGTCGGTCCCGGCGCCACGGTGACGCTCCAGGTCACCGGGCGCGGCGGAGTCACCCGCCCCGGGGTGACGGCGGTGGTCCTGAACGTGACCGCGACGAACCCGACCGCGGCGACGTACGTGTCGGTGTACCCGTACGGGATGCCGCGCCCGGCCACGTCGAGCCTGAACGTGGCGAAGGGGCGGACCGCGCCGAACCTGGTGACCGTGCCGGTCGGCCGGGACGGCAAGGTGTCGCTGTACAACCACAGCGGCTCGGTGGACCTGCTCGCGGACGTGGCGGGCTACTACACGCTCGCCGGTGACGGCGACCGGTTCGCCCCGGTGGCCCCGGCGCGGCTGCTGAACACGCTGGGCGGCGTGGGTGCGCCGAAGGCCAAGCTGGGTGCGGCCAGGACCGTGAGCCTCCAGGTCACGGGCCGGGGCGGGGTGCCCGCCACCGGCGTGACAGCGGTGACGGTGAACGTGACCGCGACGAACCCGACGGCGGCCTCGTTCGTGTCGGTGTACCCGTACGGGACGACCCGTCCGGCCACGTCCAACCTGAACGTGGTCGCGGGGCAGACGGTGGCCAACCTGGTGACCGTGCCGGTCAGGGACGGCAGGATCACGCTCTACAACCACTCCGGTTCGGTGGACCTCCTCGCGGACGTGTTCGGGTACTTCACGGACGTGGCCGGAAAGGGCGACCGCTTCAAGCCGGTGGCCCCGGCGCGGGTGCTGAACACCATGGGCGGGGTGGGCGCCCCGCAGGCCAAGGTGGCGCCGGGTCGCAGCCTGGATCTGTTGCTCGCGGGCAGCGGCGAGCTGCCGTCGCTCGGCGTCTCCGCGGTCGTCATGAACGTGACGGCCACGCAGCCGACGGCCGCCACTTACGTGGCGGCCTACCCCTTCGGGACGCGCCCGTCGACGTCGAACCTCAACGTGGCGGCGGGAGAGACGGTGGCCAACCAGGCGGTCGTCCCCCTCTACGAGGGGACGATGTCGCTGTACAACCACAGCGCCTACGTGCACCTGCTCGCCGACGTGGCCGGCTACTACACCAAGTGAGCCGACCGAGCCCAGTGAGCTGAACGTCCCTGAGGGGCGGCGCCCGTTCGACGGGGTGCCGCCCCTCGCGCTTCTCGTAGCCGGTCGTACGCGGTCGTACCCGGCGGTAGCACGAGTCTGGCAGGGGCACGTCAACCCTGTCATAGTGCGGCCCATGGACCGACGACGATTCCTCGCGGGCGCCGCCGCAGCCGGTGCCGCCCTGCTCGCCGGCACCCCCTCCGCCCGGGCGGCCACCTCCACCGCCACAGTCACGGGCACCTGGGACTGGATGGCCGCCCACGGCGACCCCACCCCGCTCCAGAGGCTCACGATCCCCGGCACCCACGACTCCGGCGCCCGCTTCGGCGGTCTCTGGACCGAATGCCAGAACACGACCATCGCGCAGCAACTCGACAGCGGCATCCGGTTCCTGGACATCCGCTGCCGGGTGACCGGAGGCTCCTTCGCGATCCACCACGGCGCCTTCTACCAGAACATGATGTTCGGCGACGTCCTCGTCGCCTGCTGGAACTTCCTCGCCGCCCGCCCCAGCGAGACCGTCCTGATGCGGGTCAAGCAGGAGTACTCCTCGGAGTCCGACGCCACCTTCCGCGCGATCTTCGACGACTACCTCGACAAGCGCGGCTGGCGGCCCCTGTTCCGTATCGGACCGGGCGTCCCCACCCTCGGCGAGGCCCGCGGCAAGGTCGTGCTCCTCGCCGACAACGGCGGCCTGCCCGGACTGCGCTGGGCCGACGGCGCCCACTTCGACGTGCAGGACGACTACCAGGCCGAGCCCTTCGCCAAGTGGACGAGGATCCGCGACCAGTTCCGCGAGGCCGCCGGACGGCCCGGCCCCTTCTACGTCAACTTCGTCTCCACCGCCGCCGGCCTCCCGCCCCGCTGGAACGCCGACCGCCTCAACCCCCAGGTCCACTCCCTGATCGACGGCGAGGGCGCCGGCTGGAAGGGCCTCGGGATCGTCCCCATGGACTACCCCAACACCCGCTCAGGACTCGTCGAGTCCCTCATCCGCCACAACTGACCCGCGAGACCCACTGGCCACGCCCGGCGGCGGTGTCGGCGCCCCCGGCAGCCGCACCGTCGCCACCGTCCCGCCACGGCCGTCGGGGGCCGGAGCCAGCGCGACCGTGCCGCCCGCCCGCCCCACCGTCCGGGCCACGATCGACAGACCCAGGCCAGAACCCGGCAGGCTGCGCGCCGACGGCGAGCGCCAGAACCGCTCGAAGACGTGCGGCAGCTCGTCCGCCGCGATGCCCGGCCCGTGATCCCGTACGGTCAGCTCGCCCCGCATCAGCGTCACCTCCACCGTCCCGCGCGGCGGCGAGAACTTCACCGCGTTGTCCAGCACGTTCACCAGCGCCCGCTCCAGGGCCGCCGGCTCCGCCCGTACGTACCAGGGCGCCAGGTCCGTCTCGAAGGTCAGCTCCGGGCCCCGCAGCCGCGCCCGGTCCAGGGCCGACCGCAGGATCGTGTGCAGCGCCACCACCTCCAGCGGACCGGGGGCCGCCGCCTCCGGCCGGGACAGCTCCTGGAGATCGCCGATCAGCGCCGCCAGCTCCGTCATCTGCGCCTTCACCGAGGCCATCAGGGCCCTCCGGTCCTCCGGCGGCAGCGCACGACCCGTCTCCTCGCTGCGCGCGAGCAGCTCCACGTTCGTCCGCAGCGAGGTCAGCGGTGTGCGCAGCTCGTGGCCCGCGTCCGCGATCAGCCGCGCCTGCCGGTCCCGGGAGGTGGCGAGCGCCGCCGTCATCGCGTTGAACGACCGCGACAGCCGGGCGATCTCGTCCTCGCCCTCCACCGGGATCCGCACCGTCAGGTCCTCGGTCGCCGCCACGTGCTCCACCGCCCCGGTCAGCCGGTCCACCGGCGCCAGACCCGTCCGCGCCACCCACAGGCCGGCCGCGCCGGCACCGACCACACCGATGCCCGAGACCAGCAGCAGGACCCAGCCGAGCGTCGACATCGAGTTGTCGACCTCCGACAGCGGCCGGGCGAGCGAGACCGCCATGCCGGGCCGGTTCGGGTCGGCGTACGTGTAGACCCGCATCTCCCGGCCGGCGTCGTCCTTCGTCGTGTGCAGGGTGTCGTCGAGCAGCCCGCGGGCCACCGCCAGGTCCGAGGTCTGCGCCGGGATCGGCGCCTGACCGGAGGCGCAGATCGTGCCGTCGGCCAGGGTCACCTGCACCGTGTACGGAGGCAGCGGGGGCGCCTGGCGGTCCGACCGGCAGCCGCCGAGCACCAGGTTCAGATAGCCGTTGTCCACCTTGCTGTTGCGCAGGCCCGAGTCCAGTTCGCTCTCCAGCTGCGCCCGCGTCACGAACCAGCAGGCCAGCGACACCGCCGCCACCGCGACCGCGACCGCGAGGGCGGTGAGCAGCGCGAGGCGGGAGCGCAGCGGGCGGGAGCGGAACCAGGAGACGGGACCGGTCACTCCGCGCCCCCGCCGCGCAGCACGTACCCGACACCGCGGACGGTGTGCACGAGCCGCGGCTCGCCGCCCGCCTCCGTCTTGCGCCGCAGATACATCACGTACACGTCCAGCGAGTTCGAGCTCGGCTCGAAGTCGAAGCCCCACACCGCCTTCAGGATCTGCTCGCGGGTGAGCACCTGCCGCGGATGGGTCAGGAACATCTCCAGGAGCGTGAACTCGGTACGGGTCAGCTCCACCGGCCGCCCGGCCCGGGTCACCTCGCGGGTGGCGGGGTCCATCCGCAGGTCCTCGAAGGAGAGCACGTCGCCGTCGGCGGCGGGCGCGGACGGGGCCGCGTACGAGCTGCGTCGCAGCAGCGCGCGGATCCGGGCGAAGAGTTCGTCCAGCTCGAAGGGCTTCACCAGGTAGTCGTCCGCGCCCGCGTCGAGCCCGGTGACCCGGTCGCCGACCGTGTCGCGGGCGGTCAGCATGAGGATCGGCACGGTCGAGCCCGAGGCCCTGATCCGGCGGGCCGCCGTCAGGCCGTCCATCCGTGGCATCTGAACGTCCAGGACGACGAGGTCGGGGGCGTACGACTCCATCGCGGCGAGGGCGTCGAGCCCGTCGACGGCGTCCCGCGTCGCGTACCCCTCGAAGGCGAGGCTGCGGCGCAGCGCCTCCCGTACGGCGGGCTCGTCGTCGACGATGAGGATGCGTTCGCCTTCGTTCACCGGGCCAGTCATGGGGCCAGCCTCGCACGGGTTCAGCGGTCGCCGCCGGAGCGGAGGTCGTCCAGGTCGGCCTTGAGGGTGTTCACCGGGATCGCGAATCCGAGACCGACGCTTCCGGCCGTGGAACCGGAGCCGTTCGAAGAACCGGGCGCGTACATCGCCGAATTGATTCCGATGATCTCGCCGTTCATATTGATCAACGCGCCGCCGGAATTACCGGGATTCAGCGAGGCGTCGGTCTGGATCGCCTTGTACGTGGTCTTCGACGAACCGGTGTCGCCGTTGAACCGCTGCCCGCCGAATTCGAACGGCCAGCCCTGCCGCGGGTCGTAGTCCTGCCCCTGCCCGTGTCCCTGGCCGTCGTCCTTGGCGACGGTCACGTCGCGGTCGAGGGCGGAGACGATGCCGCTGGTGACGGTGCCGGTGAGGCCCTCGGGGGAGCCGATCGCCACGACCTCGTCGCCGACCCGCACCTTGGAGGAGTCGCCGAGCGTGGCCGCCTTCAGCCCGGAGGCGCCCTCCAGCCTGATCAGCGCCAGGTCCTTGTCGGGGTCCGTGCCGACGACCTTCGCCTCGTGGCTCTTGCCGTCGGAGGTCCGCACCGTGACCGTGGAGGCGCCGGAGACGACGTGGTTGTTGGTGACGATCTCGCCGTCGGAGGTGATGATCACGCCGGAGCCGGTGGACCTGCCGGAGTTCGAGCTCGCCGAGATCTCCACGATGGACGGGGACACGGCCTGCGCCACCCCGGCGACCGTGCCCTTGCTGCTCGCCGACACGTTGGTGCCGCTCACGGCGCCCGAGGCGGCCGTGGTGCCGTCGGCCGTCCACCGCTCGACCAGCGTCGCGGTCCCGCCGCCGACCGCCGCCGCGGCGATCGCCACCGCCGCGAGGAGCCCGACCCCGCGCCGGGCCCCGCGGTGCGGGACGGGGGCGGCGGGAGGCGCCACCGGCGGTACGTGCCCACCCGAGGGCCAGATCGTCGTGCCCGGCTCCGTGCTGATCGGCCGCGCCGGGTCGTACGGCGGCCTCGGCGGGTAGTACGGCTGCTGCTGCGGCTGGGGCTGCGTGTGGTCCGTCATGACCACGACTCTCGGAGCCGTACATGAGAACGGTCTGAGGACGGCCTGAGAAGCCCGACAGAAGCCCGTATGCCCGAAATAAGGACGGCCTCGTAAAGGAAGGTCGTGCAGGATCAGCCGCAGCCGCAGGAGCGGCGCACGATCAGCGCCGACGGGAACTGCTTCACCCGCTCCCGCCGCGAGCCCGCCACCCGCAGCGAGTCGTCGAGCACCAGGTCCACCGCCGCCCTGGCCATCGCCGGACGGTCCGAGTAGACCGTGGTCAGCGGCGGGTCGGAGAGCGCCGCCTCCTTGACGTCGTCGAAGCCCGCCACCGCCAGCTCCGTCGGTACGTCGATCCGCAGCTCGCGGGCGGCCCGCAGCACGCCGAAGGCCTGGTCGTCCGTCGAGCAGAAGATGGCCGGCGGCCGGTCCGGGCCCGACAGCACCTCGAGCGCGACCTTGTAGGCGTCGTAGCGGTTGTACGGGGCCTGGAAGAGCCGGCCCTCGATCGACAGGCCCGCCTCCAGCATGGCCCGGCGCCAGCCCTCCTCGTGGTCGGCGACCGGGTCGCCCACCGCGGGCGTGTTCGGGATGCCGCCCATGCACGCCACGTACGGGTGGCCGTGCTCCAGGAGGTGCCGGGTGGCGAGCTGGGCGCCGCCGATGTCGTCGGTGACGACGGCCACGTCGTCGATCGCCTCCGGCCGCTCGTGCAGCAGCACCACGCGCGCGTCCCAGGCCTCGATCTCGCTCGCGGCCTGCTCGCTCATGCCCTGGCTGACCAGGATCAGCCCGGAGACCCGCATGCCGAGGAAGGCTCGCAGATAGTGGATCTCGCGCTCGGTCCGGTAGTCGGAGTTGCCGACCAGCACCATCTTCCCGCGCTCGGCGGCGGCCTGCTCGACCGCGTGCGCCATCTCCGCGAAGAAGGGCTGGCGGGCGTCCGGCACGACCATGCCTATGAGGTCGGTGCGTCGCGAGGCCATCGCCTGGGCCACCCGGTCGGGCCGGTAGCCCAGCTCCTTGATGGCGGCGAGGACACGCTCGCGCGTGGCCGGGGCGACCGGCCGGGGTCCGTTGTTGATGACGTAACTCACGACCGCGGTCGAAGTACCCGCCAGTCGCGCTACGTCATCCCGCGTCACCTTGGCCACGCGCGGAAGTCTACGCGGGGGGACCTACCTACCGGCAGGTCGGACTGTGGCATACGCCACGTCAGCGGTCCTCCACCGGAGTGAGTTCCCGCGTGGCGTCCTTGACGCGCGCCCCCTCCTTCGCCCGGGCCTCCTTCGCGCGGGCCTCCTCCGCCGCCCGCTCCACCTTCTCCGGAGTGACGAAGCGGTAGCCGACGTTCCGTACGGTGCCGATCAGCGACTCGTGCTCGGGCCCGAGCTTCGCCCGCAGCCGCCGTACGTGGACGTCGACCGTCCGGGTGCCGCCGAAGTAGTCGTAGCCCCAGACCTCCTGGAGCAGCTGGGCGCGGGTGAAGACCCGGCCCGGGTGCTGGGCCAGGTACTTGAGGAGCTCGAACTCCTTGAAGGTCAGGTCCAGGACCCGGCCCTTCAGCTTGGCGCTGTACGTGGCCTCGTCCACCGACAGGTCGCCGTTGCGGATCTCCATGGGGGAGTCGTCGGCGGTGATCTGCTGACGTCCCATGGCCAGCCGCAGCCGCGCCTCCACCTCGGCCGGTCCCGCGGTGTCGAGCAGCACGTCGTCGATGCCCCAGTCGGCGGTGACGGCCGCGAGACCGCCCTCCGTCACGACGAGGATCAGCGGACAGCCGGGGCCGGTGGAGCGCAGGAGCTGGCACAGCGAGCGCACCTGGGGCAGGTCGCGCCGGCCGTCGACCAGGATCACGTCGGCGCCCGGGGTGTCCACCAGGGCCGGGCCCTCGGCGGGCGCCACGCGCACGTTGTGGAGCAGCAGGCCGAGGGCGGGAAGCACCTCGGTCGACGGCTGCAGGGCGTTGGTGAGGAGCAGCAGCGAACTCATCGCGCCCCACCTGCCCGGGTCGTCGCTCGGTTCGTCGCTCGGTCGTGCGTCGTTCGCTCGTCGTCCATGACGTCGGTTCCTCCTCGGTCCCTGCGAGGACGTCTGCGTATCACTCTCGCGCCCTGAGAGCTTTTGTTCATCCGGTCGTAACAACGGTCGGAAAACACAAAAGGACCCGGGGGCTGCGTTGCCCGGATCCTCTGACAGCAGAATAGCCCACATGACTTCCGCGGCAGAGGGTCGATTTCACATGGTGGATGTTTCCTGGCTCACTTCCGTCCGCCGCCGGGCCATCCTGCGCACCGATGACGGTGTCCGAATCGAGGCGGTTCACGAACCTCGTACGGCCAGTGTCACCGATACGGCGTCCGGCGGGGCATCGCATGCGCCGTCCCTTACCGCGTCCTTGACGGCGTCCGACACGGCGATCGTCGTGGCCCACGGATTCACCGGTTCGGTCGACCGGCCCGCGCTGCGGCGCGCCGCCGGGGTGCTGCGCCGCCACGCGGACGTCGTCACCTTCTCCTTCCGCGGCCACGGCCGCTCCGGCGGGCGCTCCACCGTCGGCGACCGCGAGGTCCTCGACCTGGCGGCGGCGGTCCGCTGGGCCCGTGAGCTCGGCCACGCCCGGGTGGTGACGGTCGGCTTCTCGATGGGCGGGTCGGTCGTCCTGCGGCACGCCGCCCTGGAGCGGGGCGCGGACACCCGCACCGACGCCGTCGCCGCCGTGTCCGCCCCGGCCCGCTGGTACTACCGGGGGACGCCGTCGATGCGGCGCGTCCACTGGCTGATCACCCGGCCGATGGGCCGTCTGGTCGGCCGGTACGGCCTGGGCACCCGCATCCACCACCGGGACTGGGACCCCGTGCCGCTGTCCCCGGTCGAGGCGGTGCCGCTGATCGCGCCGACCCCGCTGCTCGTCGTCCACGGCGACCGCGATCCGTACTTCCCCGTCGACCACCCGCTCAGCCTCGTCGCCGCGGCCCCCGCCGGCGCCGCCGAACTGTGGCTCGAGCGGGGCATGGGCCACGCCGAGAACGCGGCGGCCGACGGCCTGCTCGACCGCCTCGGGGCCTGGCTCGTCCAGCCGTAGCCCGGCCATAGCCCATCATGGGTGGCGGCGCGCACACGAACGAGAGGAGTGCCGCTATGGCAGCGGGAACCATCCGCTACTGGGCCGCGGCGAAGGCCGCCGCCGGAGTCGCCGAGGAGCCGTACGCCGCCGAGACCCTCGCGGAGGCGCTGGACGCGGCGCGCGAGCGGCATCCCGGCGAGCTGGCACGGGTCCTCCAGCGCTGCTCGTTCCTGATCGACGGCGACCCCGTCGGCACGCGCGCGCATGAGACGGTACGGCTGGCGGAGGGCGGCACGGTCGAGGTGCTCCCCCCGTTCGCAGGAGGGTGAACCGCACACCATGAGCAGTGACCAGCAGTACCCGTACGAGCCGCAGGCCGGCCCGCCCGGCGGTCAGTCGTACGACCCGAACGTCACCCAGACGTGGGAGGGTCAGACCTGGGACACCCAGTACCAGCCGACGGTGCGGCCGCAGGCGCCCGTCTCGTACGACACGGCGTACCTGCCGCCGCAGGGGCAGTACGCGTACGGGAACGAGAACGCGTACGGGAACGGCGAGGCCGGGTTCGCCACCACGGGCGGCCGGCCGCTGCCGCCGGAGACGGCCCACCCGCCGGCGTACGAGCCGGCGGCCCCCGCCCCGGCCCCGGTCGCGTACGAGGCAGCGGCACCGGCCCCGACCCCGGCACCGGCCCCCGAGGTCGCCGCCGCGGGGCCCGCGTACTCCTCGCCGACGACCGCCGGCCACACCCGCCTCACCGACGCCCAGCGGGCCCGCGCCGAGGGCCGGTCGCCGATCATCGACCCCGGGATGCAGCCGGCCGCGCTGACGGCCGTGCTCGGCGTGCTGCTCGCCGCGGGCGCGGCGGTCGGCCCGTACGCGCTGCTGGTGCCGCTGGTGCTGTTGCAGGCCGTCACCGCCGCCGGCTGGTTCCGGCTCAACGGCATGTGGCCCGCCCGGCAGGGCATCGCGCTCGCCTTCCTCGGCGGCGTCACCGCCGACGTCGCGCTGCTCGTCGCCGGACGGGAGCACGCCCCCGCCGCGATCATCGGCACGCTCGGCGTCTGGGTGCTGCTCACGCTCGTGCTCCAGCTGCGCAGCCACGCCGACCCCGACGAGCGCATGTACGGCCTGACGGCGACCGTCGTCTCGGCGGCCCTCGCGATCGTGGCCGCCGGTCACCTCGGCGCCGAGCCGGACGCGGTGGTCGTCGGCGCGGTCGCGGTCGCCGCGGCCGCCCTCGCCCGGGCCGTCCCCCTGCCCGGACCGGTCTCCGTGGTCGTCTCCCTGCTGGCCGCCGCCGGCGCGGGCATCGCGGCCGGCGGGTTCACCGACCTCGGCACCGGCGGGGCGCTGCTGGGCCTGGGCGCCGGCGTGTGCGCCCTGATCGGGCTGCGGGTCGCCGCCTACGACTATCCGTCGCGGTTCGTCCACATGACGGCCGGTGTCGCGCTGCCGCTGACCGTCGCCGTCCCGGCCGTCTGGCTGCTGGGCCGGGCGCTCGCGTAACGGCTCGCACCGGCACCTCCGGGAACCGACCGGCCCTCCGACACGTCGATCTTGGTGTCGGAGGGCCGGATTCGTCGGCCGGACTCGTCTAGGGGGACCACGCACATGCGAGCACTGCGGATCGTGCTGATCGTGGCCGTCGTGCTCGGTGGGCTCTTCGTCGGCGCGGACCGGCTCGCCCTCTCGTACGCGGAGTCGGAGGCGGCCGAGGGCGTGCGGCTCGGCACCGCGAAGGCGGAGTCCACCGAGGTGGACATCAAGGGCTTCCCGTTCCTCACCCAGCTCGCGGGCAAGCGCCTCGACGAGGTCGAGGTGCGGGTGACCGGGTTCAAGGCGACCGCCGGCGGCCGTCCGGTCCGCATCGGCGAGCTGACCGCCGACCTCCGCGACGTCACCCTGGGCGACGGCTACGCGATCGAGCGGGCCGGCAGCGCCGACGGCACGGCGCTGATCTCCTACGCGGACCTGACCGCCACCTCGGGGCGGGAGGCCACGGTCGCGTACGGCGACAACGGCAAGCTGAAGGTCACCGGCGGCGTGCGGATCCTCGGCCGGACGCTGACCCGCAGCGTGCTGTCCACGGTGACCCTGGTGGACGGCGACACCATCCGGGTGCGCGCGGACGAGGTGCCCGGCGAGGGCATCCCGGGCCTGGAGGAGAGGGTGCGCGCCCGCACCGACTTCGACCGCCGGATCGAGGGCCTGCCCAAGGGCATGCGGCTGACGAAGGTCGAGGCCCGCGCGGAGGGTCTGCTCGTGACGGTGACCGGCCGGGACGTGGTCCTGACGGGCGGCTGACCGCCCCCCAACTCCCCTTCTCCGCCCAGCTGATCACATTCTGAGACGCGCCTGTCCGATCCGTAGATGCACAGGTGGGTCCGCCGCGTCCGGGACCCCGCGGGGGCGAGCCGTGCCCGTATCCGATCTCGCATCCCGGACGATCGCGTCTCAAAATACGACACACCGGTGACACGGCCGCCTGTCCGTCCCTACGATCGTCCGCATGAAGCGACAGGCGGATCTCACGAAGCGGCGGGCAGTAGACCTGTGCCGCGTCGCCGCCATGCTCTGTCGCTCGATCTGAGCGGGACGCTCCCGGCGCCCGTATTCCTCGGAATCCCAGGCTCTACGACGTGATGTCGGGGCCGCCTTTGCGCAGCAGCATCACCGTCGCCCGCACGCGACGGCGCGTACCCGCACCACTCTGCACGAACCGCCGCACACTGCCCCGGAGGAGAACAGCATGGCTCGCAGCGACGTCCTGGTCGACGCCGACTGGGTCGAGGCCAACCTCGACAACCCGCAGGTCGCCATCGTCGAGGTCGACGAGGACACCTCGGCCTACGACAAGAACCACATCAAGAACGCCATCCGGATCGACTGGACCAAGGACCTCCAGGACCCGGTCCGCCGTGACTTCATCGACCAGGAGGGCTTCGAGAAGCTCCTGTCGGCGAAGGGCATCGCCAACGACACCACGGTCGTCCTCTACGGCGGCAACAACAACTGGTTCGCGTCGTACGCCTACTGGTACTTCAAGCTCTACGGCCACCAGGACGTGAAGCTCCTCGACGGCGGCCGCAAGAAGTGGGAGCTCGACTCCCGCGACCTGGTCGACGGCTCCGAGGTCCCCAGCCGCCCGGCCACCCAGTACAAGGCCCAGGCCCAGGACGCCTCGATCCGCGCCTTCCGCGACGACGTCGTGGCCGCGATCGGCACCCAGAACCTCGTCGACGTCCGCTCGCCCGACGAGTTCTCCGGCAAGCTCCTCGCCCCGGCGCACCTCCCGCAGGAGCAGTCGCAGCGCCCCGGTCACGTGCCGAGCGCCAAGAACATCCCGTGGTCGAAGAACGCCAACGACGACGGCACCTTCAAGTCGGACGACGAGCTCAAGGCCCTCTACGAGGCCGAGAACGTCGACCTGGCGAAGGACACCGTCGCCTACTGCCGCATCGGCGAGCGCTCCGCGCTCACCTGGTTCGTGCTGCACGAGCTGCTCGGCGTCGAGAACGTCAAGAACTACGACGGCTCGTGGACCGAGTACGGCTCCCTCGTCGGCGTGCCGATCGAGCTCGGCCCCGCCAAGTAAGTCCCCGGGTCCCCGTCGACCGACCCGTACCCCTCGACCGTAAGGATTCCCAGCATGTGTGGAGCGCAGCCCGGCGGCCCCGACGCCTCGACGATCAAGCCCGGTGAGACCACCATCCAGGGCTACGTGACCAAGGACGGCCAGCCCGTCACCGGTTACGTCCGCCTCCTGGACTCGACCGGCGAGTTCACGGCCGAGGTCCCGACCTCCGCCACCGGCCAGTTCCGCTTCTACGCGGCCGAGGGCACGTGGACCGTCCGCGCCCTGGTCCCCGGCGGGACCGCCGACCGTCAGGTCGTGGCCCAGCACGGCGGCCTCGCGGAGGTCGCGATCGCGGTGTGACACCCGCGCCACCGAACGGCCGGAGGGCCGTGCCTCCTGGGGGGTTGGACGCCACACCAGGACCTGAGGCACGGCCCTTCGGTCTGTCCGCGTGCGGTGACCCGGTCGTACGCTGAAGTCGTGTACGCACGGCGTCGACGCGTCTACTTCTGGATGATGGGCGTCTGCCTGGCCCTCTTCGTGGGCGCCTGGGCCGTCGTGCGCCTGTGGTCGGTGCCGGCCGCCGTCGCCATGTGCGTGGTCGCCATGCTCATCCCGCCCGTCGCCGCCATGATCGCCAACCGCCGGGGCCCGGAGGACCGCTGGTGGGACGACCCGTCGGGGGACCCCACGTCGGACGAGTGGTGGGACGAGCTGGACGGCAAGAAGCGCCGGGAGCCGTGAGCGGGCCCCGGCCGACCGGTCGCCGGACGGAGTCCGGCGCAGCGGCCCGAAGCCTGTGAGGCCCCCTGGGCCGAGCAGTGCGAGGGGCGCGTCAGGAGTGGGGCCGCTGGTGGGACGACCCGTCGGGCGACCCCACGTCGGACGAGTGGTGGGACGAGCTGGACGGCAAGAAGCGCCGGGAGCCGTGAGCGGGCCCCGGTCGACCGGTCAGTAGACGAGCGCCTGGGTGTCGTCGGCCATAGCCTCCTGGACGAAGACCTGCGCGCCGGCGATGCGGACGCCCTTCAGGACGTCGGACTCGGTGATCTCGCGGCGGGCGGCGCACTGGGTGCAGAGGGTGACGCGGCCCGCGGCGAGGATCGAGTCGATCAGGTCGGGGAGCGGTGCGGCGTGCGGGAGTTCGAACTCGGCCGCGCGGCCCGGCAGGGCGAACCAGGAGGACTCGCCGGTCAGCCAGAGCGAGACGTCGACGCCGCTCGCGACGGCGACGGCGGCCACCGTGAAGGCCTGGGAGCAGCGTTCGGGGGCGTCCGCCCCGGCGGTCACCTTGATCACGAGCTTCTTCGCCATATACCGAACTGTAATGCGGTGCGTGGCAACCTCATGCACCCCTCGCGGGTCAGCTGGGTGCGCGGATGACGGAATCCGCGCTTCTAGTCTCGTGGGGGGACTCTTTTGGAAGCCACAGAAGCGGTGGAATCCGCTCAGAACGCCCCGGCGCCCACGCCGGACCCGGCCCCGGTACCCGCAACGACGCCGGTTTCCGAGGCAGAGGCAGCGGAAGCGGTAGGCGCAGAGGCAGAGGCGGGTCCGGCGGCGGCGCCGCGCCGCCGGGTCGGCCGTACGGTCGCGCTGATCGCCGTCGCCGCCGTCCTCGGCATCATCGGCGGCACGGCCGTCGGCTACGGCATCCAGGCCGACCGCGAGCCCACACCGCTCCCGGCCCTCAACCAGCCGGGTCTGGCCTACCCGGCGAAGCCCCTGCCGAAGGGGCAGCAGCCGGTGGCGCTGTCGGCGGCGGAGGACCGGCAGGCCAAGGCCGACGGTGACCTGCGCAAGCTGCTGGTGCCCCGGCCGGCCGGGGCGCGGGAGGCCGAGTTCGCGCCGGACGACGGCTGGCAGGACCTCGCCTCGTACGCGGCGGGCTTCAAGGACGAGAGCTGGATGCTCGAGTTCCTCAACGAGAGCGCCGTCCGCCGGATCGCCGTCCGCGCCTGGGACTCGGGCGAGCACCGGACGACCACGGTCCAGCTGGTTCAGTTCCGCCCGAGCGATCTGCGCGGCGCGGTCGACCACGCCGAGGACCAGATGAGCTACATGGACGAGGAGAAGTACGCCGGCAACGGCGGCGACGCCCTCAAGGGCAGCGGCAACGGCCGCTACTACCTCTACCCGGTGGACCGGAAGGCCGGGTACCTGGACCTCTACCAGGCCCGCGCGATCTTCCAGCGCGGCGACGTGATGGTCGACATCCACATCTTCGACACCAAGAAGATCAGCAAGAACGACATCCGCACGCTGGCCGAGAAGCAGCTGGAGCGCCTGTGACCGAGCACCCGACTCCCGAGCCGCCCACCCCGGCCGCGCAGAGCCAGGAGCAGAGCCAGGCGCCGAGTCAGGGCCGGGGCCGGGGGCGCAGGCTCCTGACCGCCGTGCTGCCCGCCGCTCTCGTCCTCGTGGCCGCCGGCGGCGGTGTCACCTACACCGCCGTCACCGTGGCGAACGCCGACCGCTCGGCCGAGACCGTCGGCTGGGAGGCCCCGGACCCCAAGGCGGCCGGCGAGGACCCCGCCGCGACCACGGCCGAGAAGGGCCGCGCCTCCACTCCGATGAGCAAGCTGCTGCTCCCCGTGCCCGTGGGCTTCCGGCTCGGTCCGGACATCGACTCCCACGGCAACGACGGCGAACTGGGCGAGAAGGAGGCCGTCGCCCTGCTGAAGAACGACGCCCGCGGGCTCTCCGGCAAGAAGCGACGTGACTACGAGAAGCGCATCGACAAGCTGGGCGTCCAGGGCATCGCCATGCGGTCCTTCGCCTCGGACGACAACGGCCTGATCGTCGAGGTCCAGATCATCCGCATGAAGAACAAGAAGCGGATCCACGACCTGTACGAGGTCAAGCGGGAGCTGGCCGAGATCCTGAAGTTCCCCAAGGGCCCCAAGATCCAGGACCACAAGAACTCGTCCTGCTTCCTGATGCCGGACTTCCGGGAGGAGGACGACGACGAGGACGAGAAGGACTCCGCGCTGAGCGGCATGAGCTGCGCCGCGTACGACTCCGAGCTTCTGGTCTCGGTCTCGGCGGCGGGCTCGGTGCCGTTCGACAAGGCCGATGTCGCGGACCTCGTGAAGAAGCAGCTCGACCACATCAAGTCCCCGGGGGAGTACGTATGACCGAGCAGCAGACGGCACCCGAGGCCGCACCCGAGGCCGCGCCCGCCCCGACCCCCGTCGTCGCCCCGACCCCCGTCGTCGCACCGCCCGTCCTCGCCGCACCGCCCGTCCGGTCCCGACGCGTGCTCGGGGCCGTCGCCCGCTGGACCGCGGCCGTCGTCGTCTGCGCCGGGCTCGGCGCCGGCACCGCCGCCGGGATCACCTCCCTGGAGCGCACCGACGTGCCCGGTCTCGCGACCGAGTCCGACGGCCGCTGGGCGTACCCGAAGCTGAGCCTGCCGGCGCTGCCGGAGGGCTCCCCGCGTCCCTTCACCGCCGGCAACGAGGGCGAGATCCACCACGCGGACCTGCGCCGGCTCGTGCTGCCCGCGCCCGCGGGGGCCACGGTCGACCCCAAGGCCGACGGCGGCTGGACGACCACGGAGGCGTTCCTCTCCGGCTACGGCGAGGAGGACCGGGTCGTCCTGCGGCAGGCGCTCGCCGACTCCACCCTGCGGCACATCGCGGCGCGGTCCTGGACGATGCCGGACGGCACCCGGACCACGATCCAGCTGCTGCGCTTCGGCTCCGTGGCGTACGCGGAGGCGTTCAAGGACGAGGCGCTGGACGCGGGCGAGGCCTCCGACCCGAAGGTGCTGCCGGCCGGGGTCGAGGCCGTCGTCCCCGAGGACTTCGCCACCGTCATCGACGTACCCGACACGACGGTGTACACCTTCCGCGAGAAGCAGCCGTACGGGCCCGAGCAGTCCCGCTGGGCGTACATCCAGGCGGGCGACACCGTGGGGATCGTGACCCAGGTCCGCAAGGGCGAAGCCCTCCAGGTCCCCTTCCAGCAGACGGTGACCCTGCAGAACCAGCTGCTCGGCTGACCGCCGGCGCCCGAGCCGCCGTCGCGCGCCGCGAGACCCACCTCACCGCGAGGGCCGGGCCCCCGCCCACTAAGCTGGGGTCCGGCCCGTTCCGCCTTCACCGCTCACCGAGGAGCACCAAGTGATCGTGTTTTTCGAAGTCCTGCTGGCGCTCGTCTGCGTCGCGGTCCTCGCCTTCGCCGGTCTGACCGTGAAGAAGCTGTACCAGGGCCAGCGCTAACCCCCCACGTCTCCAGACCTACACAGATCGTCTGAGCTGCTCATGATCGAGATCCCGTCCGACCTCAATCCGGACCTCGTCCCCCTCGCGTTCCTCCTCGGCACGTGGGAGGGCGCGGGCGTCTCCGACTTCCCCGGCGCCGAGAAGTGCAACTTCGGCCAGTCCGTGACCTTCAGCCACGACGGCCGGGACTTCATCGAGTACCACTCGCACTCCTGGGTCCTGGACGCCGACGGCAACAAGGTCCGCCCGCTGGAGAGCGAGAGCGGCTACTGGCGCGTCGACAAGGACCGCAAGGTCGAGGTCGTCATGGTCCGCGACCAGGGCATCGTCGAGGTCTGGTACGGCGAGCTCGCCGACCAGAAGCCGCAGATCGACCTGGCGACGGACGCCGTGGCCCGCACCGCCGCCTCCGGCCCGTACAGCGGCGGCAAGCGGCTCTACGGCTACGTCAAGAGCGACCTGATGTGGGTGGGCGAGAAGGCCACCCCCGAGGTCCCGCTGCGGCCGTACATGTCGGCGCACCTGAAGAAGGTCGTCACGCCCGAGGAGGTCGCCGAGATGGCGCGCAACCTCCCCGACATGCCGGACGACGGCATCGCCTTCTTCCGCTAGGACCGGTTCTGCCCACCGCGCCCTCATACACTGGGGGCGTGGTGAGCACCGACTGGAAGAGCGACCTGAGGCAGCGCGGCTACCGGCTGACCCCTCAGCGGCAGCTTGTCCTGGAGGCCGTGGACGCGCTCGAGCACGCGACCCCGGACGACATCCTGGTGGAGGTCCGCAAGACCGCCGCCGGGATCAACATCTCCACCGTGTACCGGACCCTGGAGCTCCTGGAGGAGCTCGGGCTCGTCAGCCACGCGCACCTGGGGCACGGGGCGCCGACCTATCACCTCGCCGACCGGCACCACCACCTCCACCTGGTGTGCCGGGACTGCGCGGAGGTCATCGAGGCGGACGTGGAGGTGGCCGCCGAGTTCACCGGGAAGCTGCGCGAGACCTTCGGCTTCGAGACCGACATGAAGCACTTCGCGATCTTCGGCCGGTGCGCCGACTGCTCCCGCAAGGACACCGCCGACGAGTCGTAGGCTTTTCCCATGAAGAGCCCTCTGCTGTCCCTGCCCGGCGCCGTCCCCGCCGAAGGCCGCGACGAAGGTGTCGCCGCGCACTACGGCGACCTGTTCCGCGAGCAGCGGACCCTCGCCGACGGCACCGGTTTCGTCGACCTCTCGCACCGCGGGGTCGTCACCGTCTCCGGCTCCGACCGGCTGAGCTGGCTGCACCTGCTGCTCACCCAGCACGTCAGCGACCTCCCGGCCGGCCGGGCCACCGAGGCGCTGATCCTCTCCGCGAACGGGCACATCGAGCACGCGCTGTACCTCGTCGACGACGGCGAGACGGTCTGGGCGCACGTCGAGCCGGGCACGCAGGCCGAGCTCATCGCGTACCTGGAGTCGATGAAGTTCTTCTACCGGGTCGAGGTCGCCGACCGTACGGAGGACTTCGCGGTCGTCCACCTGCCGGCCGGGTCCATCGCCCCGGTGCCGGAGGACGTGGTCGTACGGGAGACGGCGTACGGCCGCGACCTGTTCCTGCCGCGGGAGGACCTGGAGGCGTTCGCGGGCTCGCACGGCCCGGCCGCCGGCATCCTCGCGTACGAGGCCCTGCGGGTGGAGGCGCACCGGCCGCGGCTCGGCTGCGAGACCGACCACCGGACCATCCCGCACGAGATCGGGCTGATCGGGAGCGCCGTGCACCTCCAGAAGGGCTGCTACCGCGGCCAGGAGACCGTCGCCCGGGTGCAGAACCTGGGCAAGCCGCCGCGCCGCCTGGTCTTCCTGCACCTGGACGGCAGCGAGGTGCACCTGCCCGCGCCCGGCACCCCGCTGCGGCTTGCGGCGGACGGCCCCGAGGGCCGCCAGCTGGGCTTCGTGACGACCGCGGTGCGCCACCACGAGCTGGGGCCGATCGCGCTGGCGCTGGTGAAGCGGAACGTGCCGGTGGACGCCGATCTGATCGCGGGGACGACGGCCGCCGCGCAGGAGACCGTCGTCGAGCCCTGACCGTCCCTCCCGACCTCTCCCGGGCGCTGAGCCCCGGACCTCTCCCAGGACCTCTCCGGGACTCTCGCTAGACCTCGATCAGCACTGTGAACGGGCCGTGGTTCGTGAGCGACACGCGCATGTCCGCTCCGAACCGGCCCGTCTCCACGCGCGCGCCGAGCTCCCGCAGCCGGGCCACGACCTCGTCGACGAGGGGCTCGGCGACCGGGCCGGGCGCGGCCGCGTTCCAGGTGGGGCGGCGGCCCTTGCGGGCGTCTCCGTAGAGGGTGAACTGAGAGATCACCAGCAGCGGCGCGTTCACGTCGGAGCACGACTTCTCGCCCTCCAGCACCCGTACGGACCAGAGCTTTCTGGCCAATTGCGCCGCCTTCTCGGGGGTGTCGTCATGGGTCACCCCGACCAGGACGCACAGCCCTTCGCCGACGATCTCGCCGACGGTCTCCCCTGCGACGACGACGCTCGCGCCGTCGACCCTCTGCACCACTGCTCGCATACGGACCAACCTACCGAGCTGTCCACGGACCGACACGGGGAGGGCCGAACGGGTGCAGAGCGCCTGCGTCGGCCGGTGCGGGAGTGGCACCATGCCTGTCAGGCGGTGCGGTTCCGCACCGGTCGAGGGGACGATACACATGAGTGCATCTGGCGCCGGGCATACGCCGTCCGGTCCCGTACCGCTGATCCGTGCCGGCGGCTCCGTCGGAGGTGGCGTCGGGCGACCGCCCGTGCAGCGGTCCGCCGCGCCGGGCCTGTCGGACCGGCCACAGCCGGACCTGGCCGCGCTGCGGCTGCCCGAGCTGCGGGCGCTGCGCCGCGAGGCACAGGGCGACGAGGCCGATCTGAGCTATGTGCGGCGGATGCTGCAGGGGCGGATCGACATCCTGCGGGCCGAACTGGCGCGGCGCAGCGATCCGGAGGCGCCGGTGCTCGACCGGCTCTCGGAGATCCTGGCGGACACACCGTCGCGGCCCGGGGCGGTGGCGCGTTCGGCGCGGCACGTGACGCTGTCGACGCCACGCAGTGAGGAGTACCGGCGGCTCGCGGCCGAGATGCTGTCGGAGGTCGAGCTGTCGGACCTGACGGCCCGTACGGACGAGGAGCTGCACACGGCGATGGGGCGGCTCGCGGGCTACGAGCAGCAGGTGTCGCGGCGCCGGCAGCAGCTCCAGCGGACCGCGGACGACTGCAGCGCGGAGATCGCCCGCCGCTACCGGGAGGGCGAGGCGCAGGTCGACGACCTGCTGGCGTGAGCCGCGCCGCTCCGGGGCTGTTCCGCGGGTCGCTCCGGGGCTGTCCCGGGGGTCGTTCCGGGGGCTGTTCCGGAGGCTGTTCCGGAGGCTTCCGGGCGCGCGAAAAGTCGGGTGCGGGGGCCGTGGGCGCCCGCATAGCCTCGAAGGATGAGCTTTGAGGTGCGCGCGATAGACGAGTCGGAGTTCGGGGAGTGGCAGCGAGCCAAGCGGATCGGCTTCCTCCTGCCACCGGTGGTGCCCGACGAGGAGATCAAGGACCGGTTGCCGCACACCGATCTGTCCCGCACGTACGGCGCCTTCGACCGGGGCCGGATCATCGCCACCTTCCAGTCGTACGGGCAGCGGGTGAGCACGGTCGGCGGCGCGGACCTCGTGGCCGACGCCGTCACCGGTGTCACGGTCTCGCCGACCCACCGCAGGCGCGGGCTGCTCGGCCGGATGATGGCGGCCGACCTCGCGGCGGCGAAGGAGCGGGGCGACGCCTGCGCGACGCTGATCGCCGCGGAGTATCCGATCTACGGGCGGTTCGGCTTCGGTGTGGCGAGCTGGACCACCGTGTGGGCCATCGATGTGACGAGGGCCGGGTTCGACCGTCACCGGCCCGGCCCGGGGGCGGGTGCGGGGGACGAGGGCGGCCGGATCGACCTGTCGGACGGCGACGAGATCCGCAAGGTGGGCCCGGAGCTGCACCGCCGCGTCGCCGCGCGGCGGGCCGGGGTGACCGACCGCACGGCCCGCGGCTGGGACGTCGGCACCGGGAACGCGTACACCACCGATCCGTGGACCGAGCCGTTCTACGCCGTCTACCGCTCGGAGTCGGGCGAGGCCGAGGGCTATGTCGCCTACCGGGCCGACGACAAGTGGAGCGACGCGAAGCAGCCGGTCAACACGGCGAGCGTGCGGGATCTGGTCGCGGCCACCCCGGCCGCCGAGCGCGCGCTGTGGCGGTACGTGTGCTCGATCGACTGGATCCAGAGGGTGAAGTCGGGCAACCGCGCGCCGGACGACGTGCTGCCGCTGCTGCTGCCCGATCCGCGCGCGGCGCAGGTGCTGACGCACGCCGACATGCTGTGGCTGCGGGTCCTGGACGTGGCGAAGGTCTTCGAGCCGCGGACGTACGCGACGGAGGGCGTGCTCGTCCTGGACGTGCGGGACGCGGCCGGGTTCGCGGGCGGGCGGTATCTCCTGGAGGCCGGCCCGGAGGGGGCGTCCGTGACGCCGACGGCCGCGCCGGCCGATCTGGTCCTGGACGTGGCGGACCTGGCGCCGCTGGCGTTCGGCGACGAGTCGGCGGTACGGCTCGTGGCGCTCGGCCGGATCGAGGAGGCGGCGGCCGGGGCGGCGGCGCGGGCGGACCTGCTGCTGCGGACCCCGCTGCGGCCGTGGAGTATGGACATCTTCTGATCGAGTGATCGAGTGGTCCAGTGGTCGAGTGATCGAGAGCGGGTGGAGGGTGTCGTGGGCGGCGGGCTGCGGGAGCTGAAGAAGGAGCGGACGCGGCAGGTCCTGTCCGAGACCGCGGTGGAGCTCTTCCTGGAGAAGGGCTTCGACGCGGTGTCGGTCGCGGAGATCGCGGCGGCGGCCGAGGTGTCCAAGCCGACGCTGTTCCGCTATTTCCCGGCCAAGGAGGACCTGGTCCTGCACCGGTTCGCGGACCACGAGGACGAGCCGGCCCGGGTGGTGGCCGCCGCGCGGGAGGCCGGCGTGCCGCCGCTCGACGCGCTGCGTGACCACGTGCTCGCGGGCCTGGAGCGGCGCGATCCGGTGACCGGACTCAACGACGCGCCGGCCGTGCTCGCCTTCCTGCGTCTGCTCTACGGCACGCCGGCGCTGGTCGCGCGGATGCACGCGTACCAGCGGCGTGCGGAGGAGCTGCTCGCCGAGGCGCTCGGCGGCGACAACCCGCTGGCGGCGCGGCTGGCGGCGGCGCAGGTGGTGGCGGTGCTGCGGGTGCTCGCGGAGGACAACGTGCGGCGGATCTCGGCGGGGGAGCGGGTGGAGGACGTGCTGCCGGGGGCGGTGGCGGCGACGCGGCTGGCGTTCCGGCGGCTCGCGGAGGGGCTTCCGGTCGCGGTCTCAGGATCTGTCTGAGTAAATAATGTAACCGAGTAACGCTTTTCGTCTATCCTGGACGCATGAAGCCGCTCCACCATGACCTCGACCAGGAACGAGCCCACCACGACGCCTGCCGCGCCGCCCTCGCCCGGATGACCGAGGACGTCGAGGAGCAGGTCGTCACCAGAGAGGACACCGCGGCCTCCGGAGCCGACGCCGAAGTCCTCGGCCGCCACCTGCGCAGCCGCGCCAGGACCTTCCGGGAGATGCCGCCGGGCCCCCTCTTCTTCGGCCGCCTCGACCGCGAGGACGGCCAGGTCCACCACATAGGACGCCGCCGGATCGCCGAGGACCCGGCCGCCCCGCCGCTCGTCGTCGACTGGCGGGCCCCGGTCTCCCGCGCGTACTACCAGGCGGGGCCCCAGGACCCGCAGGGCGTCGTCCGGCGCCGCCGCTTCGGCTGGGCGCCGGGCAGTCACGGCGCCTCCGAGGACCTGACCGCCGTGGAGGACGAGCACCTGAGGGACGGTGGTGGCGGGGCTGCGGTGGGCGCGATCCTCGCCGGTGAGATCGAGCGCCCCCGCGTCGGCCCCATGCGGGACATCGCCGCGACCCTCCAGCCCGAGCAGGACGACCTTGTGCGCTCCGGGCCCGCCGAGTCCATCTGCGTGCAGGGCGCCCCCGGCACCGGCAAGACCGCCGTCGGCCTGCACCGCGCCGCCTACCTCCTCTACACCCACCCCCAGCGCCTCCAGCGCTCCGGACTGCTCGTCCTCGGCCCCAACCGCACCTTCCTCTCCTACATCTCCGAGGTGCTGCCCGCGCTCGGCGAGACCGGGGTGCGCCAGTCGACCGTCGAGGACGAGCTGGCCGTCCACGAGGTGCGCGCGGTGGACGGCGAGGCGGCGGCCCTGGTCAAGCACGACGTCCGCATGGCCGAGGTGCTGCGCCGGGCGCTGTACGCGCGGGTCGACCCGGCCCCCGCCGAGGACCTGACCGTCCCGGACGGCTCCTCCCGCCGGCGCGTGCCCGCGCACGAGCTCGCCGCGATCGTCGCGTCCGTACGGGAGGAGGCCCCGCCCTACGCGGTCGGCCGGGAGCGGGTGCGCGCCCGGGTGGTGCGGGCGCTGCGGGAGCGGGCCGAGCGGCGGGCCGGGACACTGGGCAACGCCTGGGTGCGCGCGGTCGAACGGGCTCGGCCGGTCAGGGAGTTCGTGGACGCCTGCTGGCCGAAGGTCACCCCGGAGGAGGTGCTCGCCGCCTTCCTCTCCGACCCGGCGGCGCCGGCCGATCCGGCCGATCCGACTGGCCCGGCCGATCCGGCGGACGGGCTTCTGACGGAGGAGGAGCGGGCCGCGATCCGTTGGGCGAAGCCGCCGCGCTCGTACCGCAGTGCCCGCTGGAGCGCCGCCGACCTGGTGCTGCTCGACGAGCTCGCCGGGCTGATCGAGCGGCCCGAGGGCTATGCCCATGTCGTCGTGGACGAGGCCCAGGACCTCTCGCCCATGCAGTGCCGGGCCATCGCCCGGCGGGCCGGATGCGGTTCCCTGACCGTGCTCGGCGACCTGGCGCAGGGCGCGACCCCGTGGGCGGCCCGCGACTGGCGCGAGCAGCTGGCCCATCTGGGCAAGCCGGACGCCGAGATCGTGCCGCTGATCACCGGATACCGCGTCCCGGCGGCGGTCGTCGACCTCGCCAACCGGCTGCTGCCCGAGCTCGGCGCGGCGGCCTGGGCCGGCCGCTCGCTGCGCACGGGAGGCGAGGTGACCGTGCGTCAGGTGGCGGACGTCGCCGAAGGGGTGGCCGAGGCGGTGCGGGCGGCGTTGAAGGAGGAGGGCTCGGTGGGCGTGATCGCCGCGGATCCGGCGGTCGCCGCCCTCGCCTCGTACGGGTTCGGGGAGCGGGTCTCCGTCGTCCCGGCGTCGCTCGCCAAGGGCCTGGAGTTCGACCATGTCGTCGTCGCCGAACCCGCCGAGATCGTGGCGGCCGAGCCGCGCGGGCTCCACCGGCTGTACGTGGTGCTCACGCGGGCGGTGTCGCGTCTGGACCTGGTGCACCGCAAGCCGCTGCCCGCCCCGCTCTCCGATCCGGGGGAGGGCGGCGCGGGCAGCGGGCGATCGGCCCTCATGCCGCCATGGTGACCTTGGTGGCCTCCGTTGCCTCGGTGGCCTCCATGGTCTCCGGCTGTTCCCGGTGGGCCGGCTTCGGCGTACGGAGCAGGGTGAAGGCGACGGCGAAGGCGGCGACGAGGAGGCCGGCGCCGACGGCGAAGGCGAGGTGGTAGCCGCTGGTGAGGGCCTCGGCGGCCGGGCGGCCCGCGGCGGTGAGGGACTCGGTGCGGGCGGCGGCCAGGGTGGACAGGACCGCGATGCCGACGGCCATGCCGATCTGCTGGGTGGTGTTGAACAGCCCGGAGGCCAGGCCCGCGTCCTCCTCCTTCGCGCCGGACATGCCGAGCGCGGTCAGCGCGGGCAGGGCGAGGCCGAAGCCGGCGGCGAGCAGCATCACCGGCAGCAGGTCGACGGCGTAGGAGGCGTGGACCGGGAGGCGGGTGAGCAGGCCGAGCACACCGATCAGCAGGACGAGTCCGGTGAGCAGGACGTTCCGCTCGCCGAAGCGGGCGATGAGGCGGGTGGACAGGCCGAGGGAGACCGCGCCGATGACGGCCGCGGCGGGCAGCATCGCGAGGCCGGTCTCGGCGGCGCCGTAGCCCTGGACCTTCTGGAGGTAGAGCGCGACCAGGATCTGGAAGGAGAACAGCGCGGCGACCATCAGCATCTGGACGAGGTTGGCGCCGGCGACCGCCCGGGAGCGCAGCACGCGCAGCGGCATCAGGGGGTGGGCGGCGGTGGCCTGGCGGACGAGGAAGCCGGCGAGCAGGGCGAGCGCGAGGGTGCCGAGGCCGAGGGTGTGGGCCGAACCGGCCCCGTACTCCTCGATCTTGACGACCGCGTAGATGCCGGTCATCAGGCCGCTGGTGACGAGCAGCGCGCCGAGGACGTCCGCGCCGCCCCGGACTCCGGCCGGGCGGTCGGCGGGCAGGGCGGGGAGGGCGAGGAGCAGGGCGGCGGCGCCGATGGGCAGGTTGATGAAGAAGATCCAGTGCCAGGTGAGGGCGTCGGTGAGGAGGCCGCCGAGGACCTGGCCGATGGACGCGCCGGCGGCGCCGGTGAAGCTGAACACGGCGAAGGCCTTGGCGCGTTCGCGGGGTTCGGTGAAGAGCGTGACGAGGATGCCGAGGCTGACGGCGGAGGCCATCGCGCTGCCGACGCCCTGGAGGAAGCGGGCGGCGATCAGGACCCCGGGCGAGGCGGCGACGCCGGCGAGCAGCGAGGCGGCAGTGAAGACGCCGGTGCCGGCGAGGAACATCCGCTTGCGGCCGAGGAGGTCGCCGAGGCGGCCGGAGAGCAGCAGCAGGGCGCCGAAGGCGATGAGGTAGGCGTTGACGACCCAGCTCAGGCCGGCCGGGGTGAACCCGAGGTCGGCCTGGATGGCGGGCATGGCGACGGTGACGATGCTGCCGTCGAGGATCGTCATGAGCATGGAACTGGCGAAGACGGCGAGGGCGGTCCAGCGAGAGGTGCGCACAGCGTTTCTCCTGTCGGGTGGGCGACAGGTAGGACGCTAGCAGATAGTTTTGTTGCAGACCATCTATCTCGGTCTGAATATGCCGACCTCGGGTGGACGGCCGGGATGCCTCAAGGCCCGTGCTAGGTGGCCTGGCGGGCCCGGCGGGCCGGGCGCGGCCCCTCGGCCGGTGTCTCCAGATGGCCGGTCACCAGGCGGTTCAGGGCGCGCAGCAGCACCTCGCGCTCCTCGTCCGGCAGCGAGGCGAGTGCGCTCTCGTGCACCTCGTCGACGATCTTCTGGCTGCGCGCGGCGACCTTCGCGCCCTCCTCGGTCACCGCGATGATCCGCGCCCGCCGGTCCGCGCTCGACGGCCGCCGCTCGGCGAGCCCCGCCTTCTCCAGCGCGTCCACGGTCACCACCATCGTGGTCTTGTCCATGTCGCCGATCTCGGCGAGCTGCGCCTGTGTCCGCTCCTCCTCCAGGGCGTGCACGAGCACGCAGTGCATGCGCGCGGTCAGTCCGATCTCGGCGAGCCGGGCGGCCATCTGTGTGCGCAGCACATGACTGGTGTGGTCGAGGAGATAGGAGAGGTCGGGTTCGGTGCGGGCGGGTGCCATGGCGGTCATGCGGCCAGGGTAGCGAGAAAAGGTCCGTTGCGGACGATTGGAGGCGGGCAGGGCGGGGGCGGGGGGCCGCCCGGGGTGGCTGCCGGGGCAGGGGATCCTGGGGCCATGCGACCGCTGCTCTTCCTGGACGTCGATGGCCCCCTGATCCCCTTCGGCGGCTCGGCGCCCCACCCCGCGTACGCCCCCGAGCCGCCCTCGGACGCGCACCCGCTCCTGTACCGCGTCGACCCGGACCACGGTCGGCGCCTCGTGGCCCTCGGCTGCGAGCTCGTCTGGGCCACGACCTGGGGCCAGGAGGCGAACGAGGTGCTCGCGCCGCGGCTCGGCCTGCCGCCGCTTCCGGTCGTGGACTGGCCGGACGACGAGGACGACGAGGACGAGGGGGACGAGGGGGACGAGGGCGAGGGGGACGAGGGCGAGGGGGACGAGGGCGGCCCGGCGCGGCTGCACTGGAAGACGCGCGCCCTCTCCGGCCGGGCCGCCGGGCGGTCGTACGTCTGGCTCGACGACGAGATCACCGGCGCCGACCGCGCCTGGGTCCGCGCCCACCACCCCGCCCCCGCCCTCCTCCACCGCGTCGACCCGGCCAAGGGCCTCACGGCGGCGGACTACGCGACGGTCGCCGCCTGGGCGGCTGAGTACGGGGCTCAGGCGGAATGAGCGGTCGTGCTCATCCCCGACCCCCCGGTGCGCGGCCAGGATGACCGGAGACCGAGACCGCCGGACCGCGCCCCGCGCCCGCCCCACGGATGGAGCCCTCCCGATGAACCCCGACACGTACGCGGCCCTGTACGGACCGGGCCGGCCGGCTCCGGTGCCAGCCGGGCGCAAGGGTGAGACGGTGCTCGCGGTGCTGGCGGGGCTGGTGTGGGCGGCGGTCCTCACCCTGCTCGCCTGGCCGGCGTTCGCCTTCCTCCTCACCGTGACCTGGCTGGCGGCCGAGGGCGAGCCGGTCGACGGTCTGCTCCTTGCGGGCCTCGGCGTCCCGCTCGCCGCCACCGCGCTCCTGGCACTCCTCGCCCGTACCCCCGTCGTCCGGCGCATGTCCATGCCCGGCCGCTTCCTCACCATCGGCGCCGTGGCCCTCCCGATCGCGCTCGGGATTCTCACCTGGCTCGCCCACGCGGCCGCCTGAACGATCAGCCCTTGCGCGGCTGGTTGAACCGCAGCATGTTGCCCGCCGGGTCGCGGAAGGCGCAGTCGCGCACGCCGTACGGCTGGTCCATCGGCTCCTGCAGCACCTCGCCGCCCGCCGCGCGGACCCGCTCGAAGGTGGCGTCCACGTCGTCGGTACGGAAGATGACTCCGCGCAGCATGCCCTTGGCGAGGAGTTCGGCCGCGGCCTGCCGGTCGGCGGCGGGGGCGTTGGGGTCGGCGAGCGGCGGCTCCAGGACGATCTCGACCTCCGGCTGCGTGGGCGAGCCGACGGTCACCCAGCGCATCCCCTCGAAGGAGACGTCGTTGCGGACCTCGAGCCCGAGGGCGTCGCGGTAGAAGGTGAGCGCCTTGTCGTGGTCGTCGACGGCGATGAAGCACTGGGCGAGGTTGATGGTGGTGCCGGCGTTGGTGGCCTGAGCGGCGTTGGTGGCCTGAGCGGCGTTGGTGTTCATGCCGTCGACGCTACGAGTCGGCCGGGTTTTCCGCTTCTCCGTTCCTGACCGGTTCGTCGGCACCCCGCCCCGACGCCCCCGACGCCCCCGCCGTCCGCGACGCCCCCGCCGTCCGCGACGCCCGTGTCGGGCGCGTCAGATACATCGCCACGCACCCCGGGATCGCCGCACCCGCCTCGTGGTCCCGCGCCCGGTACGCGCTCGGGCTCTCCCCGACCAGCTCCGCGAAGCGCGTGCTGAACGACCCCAGCGACGTACAGCCCACCGCGAAGCAGACCTCCGTCACGCTCAGGTCGCCGCGCCGCAGCAGCACCTTCGCCCGCTCGATGCGCCGGGTCATGAGATAGCCGTACGGCGTCTCCCCGTAGGCGGCCCGGAAGCTGCGCGAGAAGTGCCCCGGGGACATCAGCGCGGCCCGGGCCAGGGCAGGGACGTCCAGCGGCTCCGCGTAGTCGCGGTCCATCATGTCCCGGGCCCGGCGCAGTCTGGCCAGGTCGTCGAGGGTCGGCGTCACGCACCCACCCTGCCACGGGCGCGCCGCGAACGGGCCCGTCAGGAATCGAGAAGCACGGCCGCCCGCCCCCGCCTAGCCTGGCTGCCAGAGGACACGAGCAGGGAGAATCATGAGCAAGACGCACGCCGCCGACAGCCACGACATGATCCGCGTGCACGGCGCCCGCGAGAACAACCTCAAGGACGTCAGCATCGAGCTCCCCAAGCGCCGGCTCACCGTCTTCACCGGGGTGTCCGGCTCGGGCAAGAGCTCCCTGGTCTTCGACACGATCGCCGCCGAGTCGCAGCGGCTGATCAACGAGACGTACAGCGCCTTCGTCCAGGGCTTCATGCCCACCCTCGCCCGCCCCGACGTCGACGTCCTCGACGGTCTGACGACCGCGATCACCGTCGACCAGCAGCGGATGGGCGGCGACCCCCGCTCCACCGTCGGCACCGCCACCGACGCCAACGCGATGCTGCGGATCCTCTTCAGCCGGCTCGGCAAGCCGCACATCGGCGGCCCCAAGGCCTTCTCCTTCAACGTCGCCTCCATCAGCGGCGCCGGCGCGGTCACGGTCGAGAAGAGCGGCCGGACCGTGAAGGAGCGGCGCAGCTTCAGCATCACCGGCGGCATGTGTCCGCGCTGCGAGGGCCGTGGCTCGGTCTCCGACATCGACCTGAGCGCGCTGTACGACGACTCCAAGTCGCTCGCCGAGGGCGCGCTGACCATCCCCGGTTACACCATGGACGGCTGGTACGGCCGGATCTTCAGCGGCAGCGGCTTCTTCGACATGGACAAGCCGATCCGCCGCTACACCAAGCGCGAGCTGAACGACCTGCTCCACCGGGAACCCACCAAGATCAAGGTCGAGGGCATCAACCTGACCTACGAGGGCCTGATCCCCAAGCTCCAGAAGTCGATGCTGTCGAAGGACATCGACTCCCTCCAGCCGCACATCCGCGCCTTCGTGGAGCGTGCGGTCACCTTCGCCACCTGCCCCGACTGCGACGGCACCCGGCTCAACGAGGGGGCCCGCTCCTCCAAGATCGGCAAGGTGAGCATCGCCGACGCCTGCGCGATGCAGATCAGCGACCTGGCCGAATGGGTCCGGGGCATCGAGGACCCGTCGGTCGCGCCGCTGCTGGCCACGCTCCGGCAGACCCTGGACTCCTTCGTCGAGATCGGCCTCGGCTACCTCGCCCTCGACCGGCCGTCCGGCACCCTCTCCGGCGGCGAGGCACAGCGCGTCAAGATGATCCGCCACCTCGGCTCCTCGCTCACCGACGTCACCTATGTCTTCGACGAGCCGACCACCGGCCTGCACCCGCACGACATCCAGCGCATGAACGACCTGCTGCTGCGGCTGCGCGACAAGGGCAACACGGTCCTCGTGGTGGAGCACAAGCCGGAGACGATCGTGATCGCCGACCATGTCGTCGACCTCGGCCCGGGCGCCGGTACGGCGGGCGGCAGCGTCTGCTTCGAGGGCACCGTCGCAGGGTTGCGCAGGAGCGGCACCGTCACCGGCCGGCACTTCGGCGACCGCGCCTCCCTGAAGAAGTCCGTGCGCGAGCCGAGCGGCGTCCTGGAGATCCGCGGGGCGACGGCGAACAACCTGCGGGACGTCGACGTGGACATCCCGCTCGGCGTCCTCACCGTCGTCACCGGCGTCGCCGGCTCCGGCAAGAGTTCGCTGGTGCACGGTTCGATCCCGGCGGGCGCGGGCGTCGTCTCGGTCGACCAGGGCGCCATCCGCGGTTCGCGGCGCAGCAACCCGGCGACGTACACCGGACTCCTGGAGCCGATCCGCAAGGCCTTCGCCAAGGCCAACGGGGTCAAGCCGGCCCTGTTCAGCGCCAATTCGGAGGGCGCCTGCCCCACCTGCAACGGCGCCGGGGTCGTCTACACCGACCTGGCGATGATGGCCGGGGTCGCCACCGTCTGCGAGGAGTGCGAGGGGCAGCGCTTCCAGGCCGCGGTGCTCGAATACCGCCTCGGCGGCCGGAACATCGCCGAGGTGCTCGCGATGCCGGTGAGCGAGGCGGAGCGGTTCTTCGGCGAGGGCGACGCCCGCACCCCGGCCGCCCACCGCGTGCTGGAGCGGCTCGCCGACGTCGGCCTCGGCTACCTCACCCTCGGCCAGCCGCTCACCACGCTCTCCGGCGGCGAGCGGCAGCGGCTGAAGCTGGCCACGCACATGGGCGAGAAGGGCGGGATCTACGTGCTCGACGAGCCGACCGCCGGTCTGCACCTGGCGGACGTGGAGCAGCTGCTCGGGCTGCTCGACCGGCTCGTGGACTCCGGCAAGTCGGTCATCGTCGTCGAGCACCACCAGGCGGTCATGGCGCACGCCGACTGGATCATCGACCTGGGTCCCGGCGCCGGTCACGACGGCGGCCGGATCGTCTTCGAGGGCACCCCGGCCGATCTGGTCGCCGCCCGCTCCACCCTCACCGGCGAGCACCTCGCGGCCTACGTGGGCGCCTGAGCCCCGTCCCGGCCGGACGCGCCGCCCCGAGCCCCCGTCCGTACGCGGAAGGTGCGGCGGTACGTGTCCGGCGGCACCCCGACCGTACGGGCGAAGTGCCGGCGCAGTGTCGTGGCGGTCCCCATGCCGGTGGCCGCCGCGATGCGGTCGACGCCGTCGTCGGTGGTCTCCAGGAGCTCCTGGGCGCGCCGGACGCGCTGGGCGAGCAGCCAGCGCAGCGGGGTGGTGCCGGTGACAGCATGGAAGTGGCGGGCCAGCTGACGGGAGCTCATGCCGGCCCGGCGGGCCAGGTCCTCCACGGTCAGCGGCCGGTCGAGCCGTTCCATGACCCACGGGAACAGCCCGTCGAGCGGATGGTTGCCGGGCTCGGGGACGGGGGTGGTGACGAACTGGGCCTGGCCGCCGTCCCGGTGCGGCGGCACGACGAGCCGGCGGGCCACCGTGTTGGCGACCGCCGAGCCGTGGTCGAGCCGGACCAGGTGCAGGCACAGGTCGAGGGCGGCGGCCTTGCCGGCGGAGGTGAGCACGCTGCCCTCGTCCACGTAGAGCACGTCCGGGTCCACCGTCACCCGGGGATGGCGGGCGGCCAGGACGTCGGTGTGCGCCCAGTGCGTGGTGGCCCGCCGCCCGTCGAGCAGCCCGGCGGCGGCGAGCACGAACGCGCCGGTGCAGAGCGAGGCGACGCGGGCGCCGGCCTCGTGCGCGGCGCGCACGGCGTCGACGAGCGCGGCGGGCGGGGCGGCGTCGACGTCGGCCCAGCCGGGGACGACGACGGTACGGGCGTGGGGGAGCCGGTCGAGCCCGTGGTCCGGTTCGAGCAGGAACCGTCCGGCCCGGACCGGGCCGGGACCACAGACGGTGAGGTCGTAGTCCCGGGCGAACACCTCGTGGGCGATGGCGAGTTCGAAGTGGAGCATGCCGTCGGTGACGGCGAGGGCGAGGGTGGGTGCGTCCCGGGAGACCATGTCGGAAACTGTACGGGGTACGTCGTTTCCGACACTCACGGTGGGACGCGGCCGGTGGCGAGACTGTCCGCATGACGATCGAGCAGACAACGGGAAAGACCGCCGGGCAGACAGTGGTGGTGTACGGCGCGTACGGGCACACGGGCCGTTTCGTGGTGGCGGAGCTGCGGGAGCGCGGCTTCGTCCCGGTGCTCTCGGGCCGTGACGGGCGGAAGCTGAAGGAGACGGCCGACGGTCTCGAGGTGCGCCCGGCGGCGGTCGACGACCCGGTGGCGCTCGACCGGGCGCTTGCGGGCGCGGCGGCCGTGGTCAACTGCGCGGGTCCGTTCGCGACGACGGCCGGGCCGGTGATCGAGGCGGCCCTGCGGGCGGGGATCCCGTATGTGGACGTGGCGGCCGAGATCGAGGCCAATGCCGACACCTTCGCGCTCTACGGGGACCGGGCCCGTGCCGCGGGCGTGCCGGTGCTCCCGGCGATGGCCTTCTACGGCGGCCTCGGCGACCTGCTGGCCACGGCCGCGATGGGCGACTGGACGGCGGCCGACGAGGTCCATGTCGCGTACGGCCTGAACAGCTGGCACCCGACGGCCGGGACGCGGGCCGCGGGGGCGGTCTCACGCGAGCGGCGCGGCGGCCGGCGCCCGGTCCACACGGACGGCCGCCTGAGCTACCGGGACGACGCCCCGCCGACGCTGGAGTGGGCGTTCCCGGCGCCGATGGGCCCGCGGACGGTGATCGGCGAGTTCACGATGGCGGACGTCGTGACGGTGCCGAGCCATCTCGCCGTCCCCGAGGTGCGCACGTACATGACGACGGAGGCGGCCGGCGACCTGGCGGCCGCCGACACGCCGCCGCCGGCCCCGGCCGACGCGAGCGGGCGGTCCGACCAGACCTTCCTGGTCGACGTGCGGGTCCGCTCCGGCGCCGAGGAGCGCCGTGCGGTGGCGACCGGCCGGGACATCTACGCCGTGACGGCCCCCTTGGCGGTGGAGGCCGTCGACCGCCTCCTCACCGGCCGCACGCGCGGCACGGCCGGCGGCGTCCGCTCGGCGGGCGCCCTCTTCGACGCCCCGGACTTCCTGGCCGCGCTGGCACCGCACGTGACGGTCACCGGGGCAGGATGGGTGGATGCAGCTTGAGGTGCCCGAACTCACCGCGTCCGGCGGGCTGACCCTGCGGCCCTGGCGTCTGACGGACCTTCCGCTCGTCGCCGAGGCCGCGAAGGACCCGTACATCCCCCTGATCACGACGGTCCCCTCGCCGTACTCCGAGGCCGAGGGCGTCGCCTTCGTGGAGCGCCAGTGGTCCCGGGCGGCCACCGGCGCGGGCTACCCCTTCGTCATCGTGTCCGCCGCCGGCCGTCCGCTCGGCACCATCGGCCTCTGGGTGCGGGACCTCCCGCAGGGCCGGGCCTCCCTCGGCTACTGGCTGGCCGCATCGGCCCGCGGCCACGGCGCCGCCGCCTCCGCCCTGACCGCCGTCACCGCCTGGGCCCTGGACGAGCTGCGCGTGCCCCGCCTCGAACTGCACGTCGAGCCCTGGAACACCGCCTCCGCCCGCACCGCCGAGCGCGCGGGCTTTCGCCGCGAGGGCCTGCTGCGCGGCTGGCAGGAGGTGGGCGGCGAGCGGCGTGACATGGAGGTGTACGGGCTGCTCGCCGGGGACCCGCGCGCGTGACCGACTCGCGTGACAGAACTATTGCAAGCGCCTGCTTGCAATAGTTAGCACCGGCTGGCATGGTCGAGGCATGGCTTCACTCAACGTCGGCAATCTCGGCGAGTACCTCCGCGAGCAGCGGCGCACCGCGCAGCTGTCCCTGCGGCAGCTCGCCGAGGCCGCGGGAGTGTCGAATCCGTATCTGAGTCAGATCGAGCGGGGGCTGCGCAAGCCCAGCGCCGAGGTGCTGCAGCAGGTCGCCAAGGCCCTGCGGATCTCCGCCGAGACGCTGTACGTGCGCGCCGGGATCCTCGACGAGAAGGAGCGGGAGGAGCTGGAGACGCGTGCCGTCATCCTGGCCGATCCCTCGATCAACGAGCGGCAGAAGCAGGTGCTGCTCCAGATCTACGACTCGTTCCGCAAGGAGAACGCCGCCGAGCAGGCCCAGCCCACCGACACTTAGGAGGACCACGACCATGGCCATCATCGACGAACTGCGTACCCCCCTCTACTTCGCCGCCGGCACCGCCGACCTCGCCGTGCAGCAGGCCAGGAAGGTCCCCGGCCTGATCGAGCAGATCGCCGCCGAGGCGCCCGCGCGGATCGAGGCCGTCAAGAAGACGGACCCGAAGGCGGTGCAGGAGAAGGCGCAGGCGAAGTTCGCCGAGCTGGTGGGCGGCCTCGACACGGATCTGAAGAAGCTGGGCGAGCAGGCCCAGGACCTGGCCCTGCGCGGGGTCGGCGTCGCCGCCGAGTACGCGGTCAAGGCGCGCGAGAAGTACGAGGAGCTCGCCGCGCACGGCGAGGAGGCCGTCAAGACCTGGCGGGGCGAGGCCGCCGAGGAGATCACCGAGATCGCCATCGCCGTCGAGCCCGACCCGGAGCCGAAGGTCGCGACGGAGCCCAAGGCCAAGGCCGAGACGGAGGAGCCCCAGGCCAAGGCCGCGGCGCGCCGGACCACGACGCGCAAGGCTCCCGCCAAGAAGGCGACCGCCGCCGAAGGCGCGGAGAAGTAGGCGGGTCCGGGCACCAATCCCGGTGTCCGGAGCGTTGTAACGGGTACCTTGGCCGCGAGGCGCAACACTCACTCACCTAGGCGGTGCTCAGCATGCTGGCGAACGGCTTCGACTCGATCCTGTCCCTGGTGACCTTCCTGGTCTTCACCGGCTTCGCCATCGCCGCGTTCGCCTTCGCCGCCACGGCGCGCGAGGACGCCTATCGCGCCGCCGACAAGCAGACGAAGAAGTTCTGGCTGATCCTGCTCGGCGTCAACCTGCTGCTCAACCTGCTGCTGCCGATGCTGTTCCTGCAGATCGCCGGACTCATCGCGGCCATCGTCTTCATGGTCGACGTGCGGCCCGCCCTGCGCCAGGTCACGGGCGGCGGCGGCCGGCGCGGCGGCGGTTCCAGCAGCGACGGCCCGTACGGCCCGTACAACGGCGGCCGGTGACAGCGTGAGCGGCCGGTGACGGCGGGGCCGATCCCCGCCGAGATCCGACGAGATCCGACGAGACGAGCGGGGCCCGGGGGCTAACCCCGGGCCCTGTCCCGTTCCAGGGCCAGCACGGCCACGTCGTCCGTCAGCTCCCCGCCGTTCAGCGACCGCACCTCCGTCACGGCCGCGTCCAGCAGCTCCTCGCCGCGCAGCCCCTGCGCCAGCTGCCGGTTGATCATCTCGACCATCCCGTCCTGGCCGAGCCGGGGCGAGTCCGGGCCCGCCGAGCGGCCCTCGATCAGGCCGTCGGTGTACATCAGCAGGCTCCAGGTCGCGCCCAGCTCGACCTGCCGGCGCGGCCAGCGGGCGCGCGGCAGCAGGCCGAGGGCCGGTCCGCTGTCCTCGTACGGCAGCAGTTGCGCCGCCCGCCCGTGCCGGGCGATCAGCGGCGAGGGATGGCCGGCCAGGCACATTCCGGCCCGGCGGCCGTCCGGCGCGATGTCGACCGTGCACAGGGTCGCGAAGATCTCGTCGCTCTCCCGCTCGTGCTCCAGGACCTGCTGGAGGGTGGAGAGCAGCTCGTCCCCGCACAGCCCCGCGAAGGTCAGCGCGCGCCACGCGATCCGCAGCTCCACGCCGAGCGCGGCCTCGTCAGGCCCGTGGCCGCAGACGTCGCCGATCATGACGTGGACCGTGCCGTCGGGCGTGCGGACGGTGTCGTAGAAGTCGCCGCCGAGCAGCGCCCGTGACCGGCCGGGCCGATAGCGGGCGGCGAACCGCAGGTCGGAGCCCTCCAGGAGGGGCGTGGGCAGCAGCCCGCGCTCCAGCCGGGCGTTCTCCTGGGCGCGCAGCCGTGACTCGGTGAGCTTCACCTGGACGGCGTCGGCGCGCTTGCGCTCGACCGCGTACCGGATGGCGCGGCTGAGCAGCCGTCCGTCGAGCTCCTCCCGGAAGAGGTGGTCCTGTGCCCCGACGCGTACGGCCTCGGCGGCGAGTTCGGCGTCGGCGGACGCGGCGAGCGCGAGGACGGCGTGCCGCGGCGCGAGCCGCAGGATGTGCCGGAGCGGGGCGAGCGGGTCGTCCTCGGCCGTGCGCGGTGCGGGCAGGGCGAGGTCCACGAGGACGCAGTGCACGTCGTCGGTGAGGAGCCGCTCGGCCTCGGTGAGGTTGCGGGCGGTGCGGATACGGACTCGCGTACCGGCCGCGTCGAGCAGCTCGGGTACGGCGAGGGCGCCGGCCGGGTCGTCCTCGACCACGAGCAGAGTGAGATCGGTCGCGGTGCCGGACGCGCCGGGCGGCGCGGCAGAATCGATTCTCTGTCGCGGGACGGGTACGGGCATCGGTCTGGTCTTCCTTCCCTCCCCCCGAGGGCCGGGGACCGACCATAGCGGTACCGCGCACCGCATTGGAATGGCGATCACCCTGTGAACCGCCACGGCGGTATGGCATATGCCACGGATGGGGAGGTAGCTGCCGTTCGGACGGCCCGCGGACGGCCTTCGGGGAGCCGGCGGGGGCCTCGGGGAGGATGAGGAACGTCACTCCGGCCGAGGGGGCCGCGCCCGATCCCGGACCCGGCGGGCTCGCGCCCGGAGCTAGTCCGGCCGGACCACGCCCAGGATCTCCATCGAGCCGGCGCCCGCGACGGTGATGTTCCGGCCGGGCCGCGGCGCGTGCACCATCGCTCCGTCGCCGATGTACATCCCGATGTGGCTGGCGTCCTTGTAGTAGACGATCAGGTCGCCGGGCCGCATGTCCTTGATGTCCACGCGCGGCAGCAGCCGCCACTGCTCCTGCGAGGTGCGCGGGATGTCGCGGCCGGCGTTGGCCCAAGCGGTCTGGGTGAGTCCCGAGCAGTCGTACGAGCCCGGGCCCTCGGCCCCCCACACGTACGGCTTGCCGATCTGCGCCGTCGCGAACAGGACCGCCCGCTTGCCCGCGGGAGTCGCCTTCTCGTTCAGGCCCTTGAGGACGCCGGTGCCGAGCCAGGCGGTCTGTGCCCGGTCCCGCTCCTGCTCCTCCATGTGCAGCAGCCGGGCCCGCTCCTCGGCGGCGAGCTCGGACTCGAGCTTCTTCGCCGCGTCGATCTTGGCGTTGATCTCCTTCTTCGCCTTGGCCTGCTTGAGCCGGTTGGCCTCCAGCTTCGTCCAGTTGAGGCTGGCCTCGTTCGCGTACGTGGTCAACTCGACCTGTGTGCGGTTCATTTCGCCGAGCAGGTCCTTGGTGGCCTTGTGGCCCTCCTTGAGCCTGCCCGCGTTGTCGAGGAAGAGCTGGGGGTCGTCGGTGAGGACGAACTGGGCGCCGTCGGGCAGTCCGCCGTTGCGGTACTGCGCGCGGGCCGCGGCGCCGGCCCGCGCCTTGAGGTCGTCGATCCGCTCCCGGCCGGCCACGATCATCCGGGCCAGCTTCACGATCTCCTCGGACTGCTCCTCGGCCTTCTCCTCCGCGAGGTTGTAGGCGTCGGTGGCGGCCGCGGCCTGGCGGTAGAGACCGTCGATCTCCTTGCGGACCTCTTCGAGGGTCTTCTTCTGCAGCTTCGGCGGCGGCGGAGGGAGCGGGGCGGCGGAGGCCGGGAGGGTAAGGGCGGGCGAGACGAGCACCGTCAGGGCGCAGACCACGGTGATCGCGGCGGCGATGGCATGGCGGCGTCGGTTCACAGGCTCCCCCTCAAGTGACCCATATCTGATTTACCGTCAGTAACTTGGTCGTGACCTTGGTGATAGTGCCATGTCAGACGGCAAAGCAACAGGGGAAAGCGGGTCCTGTCGGGTCACATCCCCCCACGGGGGACGAGCGTTGCGCCGCTCGCGTTCCCCATTCGGCGGAAATTCAGGGAGAGTTCCGCAGGTCGGCTTCCCCGCCCCTCGGATGCGCGGGCCGGCGCCCCTTGTGTACGCGGGCCGGCGCCCCTCATGTGCGCGGGGCCAGCGCCTCCCATCGCACCGTCAGCTCGCCCTGCCGCCACCGGCGCGGGCCGTCCGTCAGCGGCCAGTCCGCCGCCAGGTCCCGCGCGGTGCGGATCCAGCGCTGGCGGGCGCCCAGCGAGGCGAACGGGGCCGCCGCCGCCCACGCCCGGTCGAAGTCCCGCAGGAAGGAGTGGACCGGCTCGCCCGGCACGTTCCGGTGGATCAGCGCCTTCGGCAGCCGCTCCGCGAGGTCGGAGGGCCGGTCGAGCGAGCCGAGACGGGTCGCGAAGGTCACCGTCCTCGGCCCCGTCCGGTCCAGCGCCACCCACACGTGCCGCCGCCCGATCTCGTCGCAGGTCCCTTCCACCAGCAGGCCCTCGGGCGCGAGCCGTGCGCACAGCCGCTCCCAGACGGCGGCGACCTGCTCCTCGTCGTACTGCCGCAGCACGTTCGCCGCCCGGATCAGGGAGACCTCGCCGGGCACCGGCACCTCGAAGCCGCCGTGCCGGAAGGCCAGCCCCTCGCACTCGTACGGCCGCGCCGCGGCGACCCGGGCGGGCTCGATCTCGATGCCGTAGAGGAGGGTGCGGGGCTCGGCAATGCGCAGCCGGGCCAGGAGCTCCACCGCCGTCCAGGGGGCGGCGCCGTAACCGAGGTCGACGGCCACCGGCGGCTCGGCGGACCGGCGCAGCGCCGGGCCGTGCACGGCGGCGATCCAGCGGTCCTGGCGGCGCAGCCGGTTGGGGTTGGTGGTCCCGCGGGTGACGGTGCCGACGGGACGGAGGGTGCGGGAGGCCATGGAACGAGCGTAAGGGGCGCCCCCAAGGGGACCCGGAGTGCGCCGGGCGCGCTCGACGCGCCGGATCCTTCGGTAATGAGTTGGCAAAACGCCCCCGTCGGCGGAAATGAAAGGGGGCATTCCGGTGTTGTGGCGCCTGGAGGAAGCCCGCACGCCCCCCTCTGCGTCATGCCCGACAGCCCGAGTCATGCCCGACAGCGCCCGACAGCGGAAGGACCGCCGACGTGAGCCAGTACGTGTCCCGGTTCGCCGGCACCCTGGCGGCGACGCCGCGGCTCCGGCTTCCCGGCCGGTCCCGCACCCCGCGCCGTGTCGCCATGCTCAGTGTCCACACCTCCCCGCTGCACCAGCCGGGCACCGGCGACGCCGGCGGCATGAACGTCTACATCGTGGAGCTGGCCAAGCGGCTCGCCGCGATCAACATCGAGGTGGAGATCTTCACCCGGGCCACCACCGGCGGCCTCGCCCCGGTCGTCGAGCTCGCGCCCGGCGTGCTCGTGCGGCACGTGGACGCGGGGCCGTACGAGGGCCTGGCCAAGGAGGAGCTGCCGGCCCAGCTGTGCGCCTTCACGCACGGCGTGATGCGGGCCTGGGCGGGCCACCGCTCCGGCCACTACGACCTGGTCCACTCCCACTACTGGCTGTCCGGCCACGTCGGCTGGCTCGCCGCCGAGCGCTGGGGCGTCCCGCTCGTCCACACCATGCACACCATGGCCAAGGTCAAGAACGCCTCGCTCGCGGAGGGCGACACGCCCGAGCCCGCGGCCCGGGTGATCGGCGAGACCCAGGTCGTCGCGGCGGCCGACCGGCTCATCGCCAACACGGCCGAGGAGGCCGACGAGCTCGCCCGGTTCTACGAGGCCGATCCCGCCAAGATCGCCGTGGTCCACCCGGGCGTGAACCTCGACCACTTCCGCCCCGCCGACGGCCGCGCCGCCGCCCGGGCCCGGCTCGGGCTGCCGCGGGACGCCTTCATCCCCGCCTTCGCCGGCCGCATCCAGCCGCTGAAGGCCCCGGACATCCTGCTGCGGGCGGCGGCCCTGCTCCTGGAGCGCGACCCCTCGCTGCGCTCGCGCATGCTCGTGCCGGTGGTCGGCGGCCCCAGCGGCAGTGGCCTCGCCAAGCCGGAGGGACTGCAGAAGCTCGCGGCGAAGCTGGGCATCTCCGACGTCGTCCGCTTCCACCCGCCGGTCGGCCAGGACCGGCTCGCCGACTGGTTCCGGGCGGCCAGCGTGCTCGTCGTGCCCTCGTACAGCGAGTCCTTCGGCCTGGTCGCCATCGAGGCCCAGGCGGCCGGCACCCCGGTCGTCGCGGCCGCGGTGGGCGGTCTGCCGGTGGCCGTCCGCGACGACGTGACCGGCTTCCTCGTCCAGGGCCACGACCCCGTGGACTACGCCCGCGCGCTCGGGCGCTTCGTCGACGACCCGCGGCTGTCCGACCGGATGGGCGCGGCCGCCGCCCGGCACGCGGCGTCCTTCGGCTGGGACACGGCGGCGTCCGGCACGGCGGACGTGTACACCGCCGCCGTCCACGACCACCGGCTGCGCGACCACCGCCGTCGCGTACGCTCGCACCATGGCTGAGGACGTACGGCGGATCGTCGAAGACACCTTCAAGGACGCCGAGCTGGAGTGGGAGTCCCCCGAACCCGGCTCCTACGTGGTGAAGCTGCCCGGCACGCGCAAGCTCTTCACGACCCTGTCCCTGCGGGTGGGCCGCCACTCCCTGTCCCTCAACGCCTTCGTCGTCCGCCACCCGGACGAGAACGAGGCGGGCGTCCACCGCTGGCTGCTCGAGCGCAACCTCAAGCTGTACGGGGTGAGTTACGCGATCGACCAGCTCGGCGACATCTATCTGGCCGGCAAGCTGCCACTGGCGGCCGTCACGCCGGAGGAACTGGACCGGCTCCTCGGGTCCGTCCTGGAGGCGGCGGACGGCGACTTCAACACGCTCCTGGAGCTGGGCTTCGCGACGGCGATCCGCCGGGAGTACGCGTGGCGGGTGTCGCGCGGCGAGTCGACGAGGAACCTCGACGCGTTCAGGAACCTGACCCAGAAGCCCGCCACCGACTGACCGCCGGCCGGCGCCCGCGCACAGATTCTCAGGAGCTTCCCGCCCCCTTCCCGTACGGGGCGCGGGATGCCATGCTCACGCGCAACGCGCATCTGAACACCATTCATGTATGTGAAGGGCTCAGGTTCATGGCACTCAGCAGAAGGCAGTTCGTCGGCGGCGCGGCGGCGGTCACCGCCGCCACCACCACGGGATTCCGGCCCGCGCCCCGCACGCCGTACGCCTCCCTCTGGGAGGAGTACGTGAACGCCCCCTACACCCACCCCCAGATCCCCTACGTGGGCTTCGCCGGCGCCCACGGCGGCGCCGCCCGGCTCCCGCGCCCGCCCGTCGTCGCGAACGCCCTCGCCCACGGCGCCACCCCCGACGGCTCGGCCGACTCCGCCCCCGCCATCAACCGCGCCCTCGCGGCGGCGGGGGAGCGGGGCGGCGGCACGGTCCTGCTCCCGCCCGGTACGTACCGCCTCGACGGCTACCTCCACATCGGCGACAGCGGCGTCGTCCTGCGCGGCGCGGGCTCCGGCCGGACCACCCTGGTCGCCGGCCGCGGCCTGACCGAGCTGATCGGCCCCTACGGGTCCCGGTACGGCGGCGACAAGTCGGCCTGGTCCTGGGCCGGCGGCCTGATCTGGCTCTCCCCGCGCGCCCGCCACGCCTCCCTCGTCGCCGCGATACGGGAGCGGGCCTGGCCCTTCGAGGGCTGGACCGGCAACCGGCGCGACGAGTGGACCAGCCTGACCACCGTCCGCCCGGCCCGCCGGGGCGATCACGCCGTCACCGTCGACGACCCCTCCCGGCTGCGCCGCGGACAGCTCGTGCTCCTCCGGCTCGCCGACGACGCCGGGCACGGCCTCCTGGAGCACATGGCGGGCGGCGGCCCCGGCGCCGAGGCCTACACCTGGGCCGACAAGACCAAGCTGACCTCGTACGTCCCCTACGAGTGGCCCGTACGCATCACCCGGATCGAGGGCCACCGCGTCCGCCTCGAACGACCGCTGCCCCTCGACGTCCGCCCCGAGTGGGATCCCCGACTGGTCTCGGGGGTCACCCCGCTGACCGGCTCGGGGGTGGTCGGCCTGACCCTGGAGGCGCCCCTGCTCGCGCAGGCCCCGCACCTGCTCGACCGCGGCTTCAACGGCGTCACCTTCCAGTGCGCGTACGACTGCTGGGCCGAGGACGTGGTGGTCCGCCACGTCGACAACGGCTTCGGGCTCGTCGCCGCCTCCGCCTGCACCCTGCGCCGTACCCGCGTCGAGGGGCGCGGCTCCCACCACCCGTACTTCTGCCGGGAGGGCGCGCACGACAACCTCGTCGAGGACTTCCACGTCGCGGCCCGTACCGTCCCCGCGCCGGCCGGCACCCAGCTCCACGGCATCAACGTGGAGGGGCTGTCCAGCCACAACGTCTGGTCGCGCGGGGTGATGGAGATGGGCACCTTCGACACCCACCGGGGGATGCCCTTCGCCAATGTCCGCACCGAGATCACGGTCGAGAACAACGGCCGCCACGGCGGCGACGCCTCGGCGGGCCCGCTCTACGGGGCGCGGTTCACCCACTGGAACGTGACGGTGACCAACGGCCGGGCGGGGCTCGTGAAGCTGGACACGGTCGCCCCGTACAGCGCGACCGTGGGCATCAGCGAGGTGCGGGAGTTCGACCAGACCGACGTGCCGGACTTCGCGGGCGAACTCCACGCGCGTCTGGAGGCGTACGGCGCGCCCGGCGCCGTACGCCCCCGGAACCTCTACGAGGCGCAGCGGCGCTTCAGGACCCTCAGGAGGAGCTGACGGCGTCGGCGGCGGGAGCCGGGTTCCCGGCCTTGTCGACCGGAGCCGGGGCGCTCGGTGCCGGTGCGTTCGGTGCCGGTGCGTTCGGGGCCGGGGCCGGGGGCGCCGGCACCGGGGCGTCCGGCACCACGGCCTCCGGCGTCGGGGCGTCCGGCGTCGGGACGTCCTCCTCGGCGTCGGCGAGCGCGGACCGCAGCCGGGTCTGGTAGCCGAGGGCGGCGACGGCGCCGATCACCGCGCAGGCGATCCACAGGACGTCGGGCCCCGGCCCGTCGACGACCCAGCCGGCCAGGATCGGGGCGACGAAACCGGCCACCGCCCAGGACATGCCCATGACGCCCTGGTAGCGGCCGCGGGCGTGCTCGGGGGCGAGCCGGGCGGTGGCGGCGGCGTTGGTGGGGACGTGGACCATCTCGCCGATCGTCCAGACGACGACGGTCGCGGCGAAGGCGAGGGAGCTGCCGGCGAGCGCGGTGGCGCCGGTGCCGACGGCGAAGAGGAGGGAGGAGACGCTCAGCAGCATCACCGGGGAGCGCTTGTCGGTCACCTTGTTGACGAGCAGCTGGAAGCCGACGATCACGACACCGTTGACCGCGATGACCATGCCGTACGCGGACGGTGCGAGCCCCTCCGCCGCCATGGTGAGCGGCAGGCCGATCCATGGCGCGGTGAAGACCAGGCAGACGAGCAGGTTGAGCAGTACCAGGGTGCGGAAGGGCGCGTCCCGCAGGACGGTGAGGACGCTGACCTTCTCCTCGGCGACGGCTTTGCCGGTCTCCTCGTCGACCTTGGCCTCCGGCCGGGTCTCGGGCAGGCGGAGGAAGACGATCAGGGCGCACAGCGCGGTGGCGGCGGCGTCGACGACGAAGAGGGTGCGGTAGCCGAGGACGATCGCGGCGCCGCCGCCGATGGCGGCGATGGCGAAGCCGAGGTTGAGGGCCCAGTAGTTGAGGGCGTAGGCCCGGCGGACCTCGTGGGCGGGGACCATGTCGGCGATGGTGGCGTTGATGGAGGGCCGTACGGCCTGCATGGCGACGCCCATGAGGAGGACGACGAGGGCCACGCCCCAGGCGCTGGTGACGAAGGCGAGCAGCAGGGCGCAGGAGGCGGCCGCCAGGTGCATGGTGACCATGGTGGGGCGGCGGCCCCAGCGGTCGGTGAGCATGCCGCCGAGCGGCGAGCCCGCCACGCCGCCGAGGCCGTGGAGGGCGACGACGAGTCCGGCGAACCAGGCGGAGTGGCCGAGCTCCTGGGTGAGGTAGAGGGAGAGGAACGTCAGGACGAAGGCGCCGGTGCGGTTGACCAGAGTCGACAGCCAGAGCCACCAGAAGCCGCCCGGCAGCCCCGAGACCGTCGCACGTGCTGATCGTCTGAGCGAGTCGATGGACATGTGTGGCCGGCCCCCTGTGCGTGTAAGTCCCTCATGCGGCTCTCGTAACTTACGCATCTCATACGCCGGACGCCAGCGAATTGACGGTGCGCGTCAGGCGTCGACCGTCGTCTAGGCTCGGACGCATGGCCGACGCACCGTACAAGCTGATCCTCCTCCGCCACGGCGAGAGCGAGTGGAACGAGAAGAACCTGTTCACCGGCTGGGTGGACGTCAACCTCACCCCGAAGGGCGAGAAGGAGGCGGCGCGCGGCGGTGAGCTGCTGACGGAAGCCGGTCTGCTCCCCGACGTGGTCCACACCTCCCTCCAGAAGCGCGCCATCCGCACGGCGCAGCTCGCCCTGGAGGCCGCCGACCGCCACTGGATCCCGGTCCACCGCTCCTGGCGCCTGAACGAGCGCCACTACGGCGCGCTGCAGGGCAAGGACAAGGCGCAGACCCTGGCCGAGTTCGGCGAGGAGCAGTTCATGCTCTGGCGCCGCTCGTACGACACCCCGCCGCCGGCGCTCGCCGACGACAACGAGTTCTCCCAGGCCCACGACGCCCGCTACGCGACGATCCCGCCGGAGCTGCGCCCGCAGACCGAGTGCCTCAAGGACGTCGTCGAGCGGATGCTCCCCTACTGGTACGACGGCATCGTCCCCGACCTGCTGGCCGGCCGCACGGTCCTGATCGCCGCCCACGGCAACAGCCTGCGCGCCCTGGTCAAGCACCTCGACGGCATCTCGGACGCCGACATCGCGGGCCTTAACATCCCGACCGGCATCCCCCTCGCCTACCAGCTCGACGAGAACTTCAAGCCGCTGAACCCGGGCGGCACCTACCTCGACCCGGAGGCCGCGGCGGCGGCCATCGAGGCCGTGAAGAACCAGGGCAAGAAGAAGTAGCCCTGACGTAGGAGACAGCCGACAGCCCCCGACTTCGCCGCTCAGCGGCGGGGTCGGGGGCTTCCGGGCAGGCACCGCAGCGCCGGCGCGGTGGATCTCGTGGTGGCCGCGACAGCGGAGCTGCGGGGCCTCACCCTCCTGCACCGCGACCGCGACTTCGCGTGCATCGCCGCCGTGACCGGGCAGCCCCTGCAGTGGTACGGCCCCGAAGCCGGCAAGTAGCTCGCCTGGCAGCATTGCCGACCATGGACGATCAGGCGATGAACCGGGGCTTGGGCCGGGCCATGGACGAGGCCACGAAGACCCTCGAGCACGAGTTCCGTGCCGAGCCGGGGAGCTTCCTGCTGAGGCTGCGGTGTGAGCTCGTCTGGGACCGGGAGGGGTTCTCCCGGCTGGAGAAGGCCATGCGCGCGGTCTGCGAACAGATGCAGGGCGCCGAGCAGCTGCCGCGCTGGCTGGCGGAGGGCTACCACCACGTCGCGACCGACGTCCCCTCCTGGACGGCACACCCGAACTTCCCCCGCCCGGAACCGCAGGCCTACTACGACTCCTGCGTCGAGCGGCTGACGGACCTGGCCGACTGGTTCTTCCGCGGCGAGCACGTCTACCAGGAACCGCACGTGTGGCCCGAGCTCCAGGCGTGACCGGCGGCGGCCGACCCCGCCAACCTCCCCGAGGTCGCCGACCCGTGGGCCTCCCGGCCGGCCTTCGCGCCGCACAACGACACCGACGCGCACGCGATCGTCCTCACCGCGCCCGACTGCACCGGCGACTCCTGGAGCCTCCGCCCGCACGGCCGGCCCGCCACGGCCCGCCTGAAGCTCCGCTCGGTGATCTTCCTCGCGCCGTAAGCCGCGCAAGCTCCGCTCACGCGTGCAGGTCCAGCCGCATCAGGACCTCGTCGCGCGTGTCGTGCGGGGCGAGGCGCAGGGCGTTCGGCCAGCGGCCGGACTCGTGCCAGCCGAGGGCGGCGTAGAAGCCCTCCAGGCCCTCGCCGCCGCGGGCGGCGAGGCGGAGGTGGTCGAGGGCGAGCTCGTCACGGGCGACCCGGTGCAGCTCGCGCATGAGGGCGGTGCCGAGGCCGAGGCCGCGGAAGCCGGGGTGGGTCTGGAGGTGGTGGACCGTGCCCCAGTGGGCGACGAGCGGGTTCGGGTCGTGGCCGAGCACGACCCAGCCGGCGAGCGTCCCGTCCACCGTCACGGTGATCAGGCGATGGCGGTCCGGGCCGAGCCGGTCGACCAGAGCGTCCAGGACCGGCGCCACGTCCGCCTCGGTGACCGGCGGGAAGGGAAAGCCGGCGGCGCCGCCCGCGTCGGTGACCGCGATCCAGCAGTCGATCAGGCTTCCGCGGAGCGCGGGGGAGACGTCCCCGGGGACGGTGGCATGGGCGAGCACGTGCGTCACGGGCCCCATCCTGGCCCCTCAAGCGCCGCCGCAACAGGTCTCCCGGCCGCCCCTCCGACGGTCGCCTTCGCATATTCGCGCGCGCCCGGCCACGGAGATCGTTTACGGTGCGCGCCATGTCACCGCATCTGGAACCGGTCACCCCGGCCAACATCGACGCCGCCCTCGACCTGAGCGTCCACCCGCATCAGAAGGACAACGTCGCCCCCGTCGTCCGCTCGCTCGCCGAGGCGTACGCGCACGGGGAAACCGCCTGGCCACGGCTGATCGTCGACGGGGACGAGCTCGTCGGCTTCCTGATGGCCTTCGTCGACATCCAGTGGAACCCGGAGAAGGACCCGGACGACCGGCGCAGCGGCCTGTGGCGGCTGAACATCGGTGCCGAGCACCAGGGCAAGGGCTACGGACGGTTCGCCGTCGAGGCCGTGCGCGAGGAGCTGCGGCGGCGCGGGGCCACCGAGCTGTACGTGTCCTGGCACGACGGCGAGCACGGGCCCGGCGGCTTCTACCGCGGGCTCGGCTTCCGCGAGACCGGGGAGCTGGCCGGCGACCAGATCGTCGGCGTCCTCGACATCGCGTAGACGGCCGCATACACGAGCGCGTGAGCGCGGACCCCGCCGGTGAGCGGGGCCCGCGCCCATCCGCGCAGGGTCAGCCGGAGCAGCCGCCGCACTGGCACGGGCCGCCGGACTGGCAGCCGCAGCCGCAGCCGGAGCCGCACCCGCAGGCGCCGAGGACGGGCAGGAACTCCGCGTCGCGCGGGAGCACGGTCTCCTGCTGGAGGTCGGTGATCGGAGCGGATTCGGCCATGGGGTCCCTCCCTGAGAGGCGTACCTCGCCTCCCCCCATTGCATGCCCAACCCGCAGGGCGCATCAACGGCGCACAGGTGTGCGACCAGTCGACCGGCGCCCGCCACGCGCCCTGCGCCCCACCACACGCCCTCCGCCCCCCCCGCGGTCGACCTACGCCCCCGCGCGGTCGCCCTAAGCGCCCTCGACCGGCGCCTCCGCCGGCTGGAGCTCGTCCGCGTGCTCACCCGTCACCAGGTAGACCACGCGCTTGGCCACCGACACCGCGTGATCCGCGAACCGCTCGTAGTAGCGACCGAGCAGCGTCACGTCGACGGCCGTCTCGATGCCGTGCTTCCAGCGGTCGTCCATCAGGTGCTTGAAGAGCGTGCGGTGCAGCGTGTCCATCTCGTCGTCGTCCTGCTCCAGCTGGAGCGCCAGGTCGACGTCCTTGGTGATGATGACCTCCGCCGCCTTCGCCATCAGGCGCTGCGCGAGCTGTCCCATCTGCAGGATCGTGGCGTGCAGGTCGTTCGGCACGGCGCGGTCCGGGAAGCGCAGCCGGGCCAGCTTCGCCACGTGCTGGGCCAGGTCGCCCGAGCGCTCCAGGTCGGCGCTCATCCGCAGCGAGGTGACCACGATCCGCAGGTCCGTCGCCACCGGCTGCTGCCGGGCGAGCAGCGCTATCGCCCGCGCCTCCAGGCCGTGCTGGAGGTCGTCGACCTTCTGGTCGGCGGCGATCACGCTCTCCGCGAGCTTCAGGTCGGCGTCGAGCATGGCCGTCGTGGCGCGCCCGATCGCCGACCCGACCAGGCGGGCCATCTCGACCAGGCCCTCGCCGATCGAGTCAAGTTCCTCGTGGTACGCGTCCCGCATCGGTGTCCCTCTCTCCTGCTCTACGTGCCTGTTTCTACGTCCCTCACGTGGGTCCGTCACTCAGGCCGGTACTCCCACGCTCCCACGTTCGGGCCCGTACGCGTCCGGCTCCACCCCCACACATGAACCGCCACTTTCACCCAGGTGAACTCTGGGCGACCTGCGCCGCAGTCTCTCTCAGGTCAAATGAACCACTCCGGTCCCCTCGGTGAACTCTGGGCGACGACTGTTCGAGGAGCCACTCGGACGGCTGGGAGAGTGTCAGCCGACCCGCATAACCTGGATGGCATGGACGTGAACGCGGCGGTCGCCGCATTGGCCGCTATCGCCGGCGTGTGCACCGGCGTGATCGCCATGCTGGCGTTCCGCTGGAGCGAGCGCGACCAGGCGCGACCCACCCGTACCTCCCTGCACACCGATGCCGTGCTGCCGCCCGGCGTCGACACCGTGCTGTCCGTGCTGCGCTCCTCCGCGGTCGTCCTCGACGAGAGCGACTCCGTGGTCAAGGCCAGCTCGGCGGCGTACGCGCTCGGTCTGGTCCGGGGCGGCAAGCTGGCCGTCGAGCCCATGCTCAACATGGCCCGCGACACCCGCCGCGACGGGGAGATACGCCAGGTGGAGCTCGACCTGCCCCGGCGCGGCACCGGCCGCGGCGAGGCCCTCGCCGTCTCCGCCCGGGTCGCCCCGCTGGGGTCGCGGCTCGTGCTGCTGCTCGTCGAGGACCTGACCGAGGCCCGCCGCATCGAAGCGGTACGGCGCGACTTCGTCGCCAACGTGAGCCACGAGCTCAAGACGCCCGTCGGCGCGCTCTCCCTGCTCTCCGAGGCCGTCATGGACGCCTCGGACGACCCCGAGGCGGTCACCCGCTTCGCGGGCCGGATGCAGATCGAGGCGACCCGCCTGACCAATCTCGTACAGGAGCTCATCGACCTCTCCCGGGTGCAGAACGACGACCCGCTGGAGGACTCCGAGCCGGTGCGGGTGGACGAGCTGGTCGCCGAGGCGATCGACCGCTCCCGGCACACCGCGTCCACGAAGCAGATCACGATGGCGTCCGGAGGGACCTCGGACCTGTTCGTCTGGGGCAGCCGCGGGCAGCTCGCCGCCGCCCTCGGCAACCTCGTCGAGAACGCCGTCAACTACTCGCCGGCCCACACCCGGGTCGGCATCGCCGCCCGCCGCGTCGCGGCGCCCGGCGGCGACATGATCGAGATAGCCGTGACCGACCAGGGCATCGGCATCCCCGACAAGGACAAGGAGCGCATCTTCGAGCGCTTCTACCGCGTCGACCCCGCCCGCTCCCGTGCCACCGGCGGTACGGGCCTGGGCCTGGCCATCGTGAAGCACGTGGCCGCCTCGCACGGCGGGGAGGTCACGGTGTGGAGCACCGAGGGCCAGGGGTCCACCTTCACCCTGCGGCTGCCCGAGGCGGGCGCCGTACGGGACCGCCGGTCCTCCGAGTCCGCCTCGACCACCCCCGATCTCATGACCGAACCGCTCCCCGCCCCGGAGGTCCTTCCGTGACCCGAGTGCTTGTCGTCGAGGATGAGGAATCCTTCAGCGACGCCCTGTCGTACATGCTCCGCAAGGAGGGCTTCGAGGTCGCCGTGGCGGCGACCGGGCCCGACGGCCTCGACGAGTTCGAGCGCAACGGGGCGGACCTCGTCCTCCTCGACCTGATGCTGCCGGGTCTGCCCGGTACGGAGGTGTGCCGGCAGCTGCGCGGCCGCTCCAACGTCCCGGTGATCATGGTGACCGCCAAGGACAGCGAGATCGACAAGGTCGTCGGCCTCGAAATAGGAGCCGACGACTACGTGACGAAGCCCTTCTCCTCGCGGGAGCTCGTCGCCCGCATCCGCGCGGTCCTGCGCCGCCGCGGCGAGCCGGAGGAGGTCACCCCGGCGGCCCTGGAGGCCGGCCCGGTCCGCATGGACGTCGACCGCCACGTGGTCACCGTCGCCGGCGGCAAGGTCGACCTCCCCCTCAAGGAGTTCGACCTCCTGGAGATGCTGCTGCGCAACGCGGGCCGCGTCCTGACCCGCATGCAGCTCATCGACCGCGTCTGGGGCGCGGACTACGTGGGCGACACCAAGACCCTCGACGTCCACGTGAAGCGCCTCCGCGCGAAGATCGAGCCCGACCCGGGGGCGCCGCGGTACCTGGTGACGGTGCGGGGCCTGGGTTACAAGTTCGAGCCGTAGAGCGTGGCCTGCCACCCACTCCAGCCGGACGGAGTCCGGCGCGGCGTGCCGAAGCCTGTGAGGCCCCCTGGGGCCGAGCAGTGCGAGGGGCGCGGTGGGTGCAGGGGTTCGAGCCGGACCCGGGCGCGCCGCGGTACCTGGTGACGGTGCGGGGCCTGGGTTACAAGTTCGAGCCGTAGGCCGCGAGCCCGTAGGCATGGGCCGCGCGCCTGAAGCCCGTAGGCATACGTGAAGGGCGCCCCCTCGCAGGAGGGGGCGCCCTTCACGTACGTACGGGGCTCAGTGGCCGGCCGAGTGGCTCGCCTCGCCCGTCGGGGTGGCCGAGCCTTCGGCGCCGTGGCCCGGGCTCGCGGTGCCGTGGCCCGGCGTCGCGGTGCCGGACGGGGTGGCCGTGCCGGACGGCGTGGCGGCCGGGGGCTTCGGGATCTCGGCGGGGCCGAAGTCCTTGAAGTAGCTGGTCGCGGGGACGACGAACGCCTCCAGCTCCACGTCACCGGTCTTGCTCAGCTTGAAGACGACCTTCTGCGCGTCGCCGTTCTTCGCGGCCTCACGGCCGTTCTCGATCGTGGCGGACGCGTTGCCCTTGCCACCGATGACGACCGAACCGCCGGCCGGGACGGTGATCGGGCCGCTGCCCTGGGCCGCCTTCAGCGTCACCTTGGCGTTGGTGCCCGGCAGGCTGATGGACTCCAGGGTCTGGTCGGCCCGGCCGTTGTTGAAGACGGTCGCGGAGACGACCGCGGGACCCTCCGCGCCCGCCTCGGGCTGGGTGATCACGACGGCGTTCTGGATCTTGACGTCTTCCACCGTGACGGCGGCGTTGTCCGGCCGGACACCGAGCGTCTGAGCGTCGTTGCCCGCCCCGCAGGCGGACAGCGAGGCGATCGAGATCACGAGGGCGGTGGCGGCGAGGGCGCCGCGTCGAAGGCTGCGGCTCACGGCGGCGGCAACTCCTAGGACGTACGGACAGGCTAGGGAAGGACTAAAGGTGTGTCAGCGCGCTTAGGTTACCGAGCCGCACTCTCCGTCCCGCACCCGACCCGCCCCCTAGGGGGGTATCTCGCCCGCCCCGCGTCCCCTGGTCGCCGTCCCGGGGCCGTCCGGTGGCCGTCCGGGGGTCGTCCGGGGGCCGTCGGGAACTCGCCGACGTGGCCGGATCACGACCCATTGACCCGCCGTTCACATATCCGCCGTGATCAATTCGGCGCCCGGTTCCGCATTCCTCCGTCCGGGTCCTTCCAAAAAATCCGTCCGGTCGGCAGTGATCAATTCGAGAATCGGTCCGTTCGGGTGGTCGATCGGGCAGGCGATCCTCGAACGGAGTACGTGAAGCAGGCCACACCGAACCCGGCATACCGGGACATCGCCCCTCCTTCGGACCCCTCTCCACACCTGTAACGTGGGTGTTTCTCTGCGTCCGCGCAGCCGCTCCCACCTGCGAATACCGCCTTCCGGAAGCCCGTCGCAGCACGTTCGCGTTGCTGTTGTCAAGCCCCGAGATATGCCCTGACCTGCGAAAACGCCATTCAGAAGAAGCCGTATCCGTGTTACCCTGGATAGCCACGGAAGGGGTACCTGTCACATGACGTTCAAGGTTGGCGACACCGTGGTCTATCCCCATCACGGGGCCGCGCTGATCGAGGCCATCGAAACTCGCCAGATCAAAGGCGTGGACAAGACCTACTTGGTGCTCAAGGTCGCGCAGGGCGACCTGACGGTTCGTGTGCCGGCGGACAATGCGGAGTTCGTCGGTGTTCGCGACGTGGTCGGTCAGGACGGGCTGGACCGGGTCTTCGAGGTGCTGCGTGCACCGTACGCCGAGGAGCCGACGAACTGGTCTCGTCGCTACAAGGCAAATCTGGAGAAGCTCGCCTCGGGCGATGTCATCAAGGTCGCCGAAGTGGTGCGCGACCTGTGGCGCCGCGAGCGCGAGCGCGGACTGTCCGCCGGTGAGAAGCGCATGCTCGCCAAGGCGCGCCAGATCCTGGTGAGCGAGCTGGCCCTCGCGGAGAACACCAACGAGGACAAGGCCGAGGCACTGCTCGACGAGGTGCTCGCCTCCTGACGCCTGCTGCTCGAACCGTCTGACGCCTGGCGTCCATGCCAAGCCCAGCACATGCCGCGGTGCCCGTCGGCGCGCTGTGAATCCCCTTGATTCCACAGTGCCGTCGCCGGGCACTGCGGCATGTTCGTCTCTCTTCTCCCGACCCCCTGACCTGCGACTCTCGCACGGCGACGCCTCGCATGGCGACGCCCCGACCGTCGTCACGGAAAGGGCCCGGTCGAGGCGTCTCCATCAGCTTGCTGACGCCATACCCACCTCGTCCGCGGAAACAAACCTGCCGGAGTGCAACCGATGACAGACGAAGCGCGTCCTCCACGTACCGCCGTGGTGATCCCCGCGGCCGGCCGGGGCGTGCGCCTCGGCCCGGGCGCCCCCAAGGCGCTGCGCGCGCTGAACGGCACCCCCATGCTCATCCACGCCGTCCGGGCGATGGCGGCCTCCCGCGCCGTCTCCCTCGTCGTCGTGGTCGCCCCCTCCGACGGGGCAACCGAGGTCAAGAACCTCCTCGACACCCACGCGCTGCCCGAGCGCACCGACTACGTCGTCGTCCCCGGCGGCGACACCCGCCAGGAGTCCGTCCGCCTCGGCCTCCAGGCGCTGCCCGAGGACATCACCGCCGTCCTCGTCCACGACGCCGCCCGGCCCCTCGTCCCCGTCGACACGGTCGACGCGGTCATCGAGGCGGTACGGGACGGGGCCGTCGCCGTCGTCCCCGCGCTGCCCGTCGCCGACACCGTCAAGGAGGTCGAGCCGGCCGAGAAGAACGGCGACCCCGAGCAGGTCGTCGCCACGCCGATCCGCGCCCGCCTGCGCGCCGTGCAGACCCCGCAGGGCTTCGACCGCGACACCCTCGTCAACGCCCACGCCACCGTCGCCCTCACCGGTGAGGGCGCGACCGACGACGCCGGCATGGTCGAGAAGCTCGGCGCGCCCGTGGTCGTCGTGCCCGGCCACGAAGAGGCCTTCAAGGTGACCCGCCCCCTCGACCTCGTCCTCGCCGAGGCCGTGCTCGCCCGCAGGAGGGCCAACGATGGCTTCTGACCGGCCCCTCATCCCCCGTACCGGCATCGGCACCGACGTCCACGCCTTCGAAAAGGGCCGCGAGCTGTGGTGCGCGGGCCTCCTGTGGGAGGGCTCCGACAGCGACGGGTACGGACTCGCCGGGCACTCCGACGGTGACGTCGCCGCCCACGCCGCCTGCGACGCGCTCTTCTCCGCCGCCGGCATCGGCGACCTCGGCGCCCACTTCGGCACCTCCCGGCCCGAGTGGTCCGGCGCCTCCGGCGTCACCCTGCTCGCCGAGGCCGCCCGGATCGTCCGCGCCGAGGGCTACGAGATCGGCAACATCGCCGTCCAGGTCGTCGGCGTCCGCCCCAAGATCGGCAAGCGCCGCGACGAGGCCCAGAAGGCGCTCAGCGAGGCGGCCGGCGCGCCCGTCTCCGTCTCCGGCACCACCACCGACGGCCTCGGCCTCACCGGACGCGCCGAGGGCCTGGCCGCCCTCGCGACCGCGCTCGTCTACCCCGTCACCGCGCCGTAGGACGCGCCGAAGCCGCGCGCCGGCCCCCCGGGCGGCCCCGGCGCGCCGCACACGGCGAAAAAGTCGCCCCCGCGACCGGGAATCGGTCGCGGGGCACTGTCCCCCGCCCACTACCCTGGACCCGTGACCATTCGCCTGTACGACACCAGCGCCCGGCAGATCCGTGACTTCACCCCGATCAAGCCGGGCTGTGTCTCGATCTACCTCTGTGGTGCGACCGTGCAGGCCGCCCCGCACATCGGGCACATCCGTTCGGGCCTGAACTTCGACATCATGCGCCGCTGGTTCGCGTACCGCGGCTACGACGTCACGTTCGTCCGCAACGTCACCGACATCGACGACAAGATCATCACCAAGGCCGCCGACCAGGGCCGCCCCTGGTGGTCCATCGGCTACGAGAACGAGCGCGCCTTCAACGACGGCTACCAGGCCCTCGGCTGCCTGCCGCCGACCTACGAGCCGCGCGCCACCGGCCACGTCACCGAGATGGTCGAGATGATGCGCGGCCTGATCGAGCGCGGACACGCCTACGAGGCCGACGGCAGCGTCTACTTCGACGTGCGGTCCTTCCCCGGCTACCTGTCGCTGTCCAACCAGGACATCGACGACCTGCGCCAGCCCGCCGAGGAGGGCATCACCGGCAAGCGCGACCCGCGCGACTTCGCCATGTGGAAGGCGACCAAGCCGGGCGAGCCCGACTGGGAGACGCCGTGGGGCCGCGGCCGTCCCGGCTGGCACCTGGAGTGCTCGGCGATGGCCCACAAGTACCTGGGCTCCGCCTTCGACATCCACGGCGGCGGTCTCGACCTGATCTTCCCGCACCACGAGAACGAGATCGCGCAGGCCAAGGCCTTCGGCGACGACTTCGCCCACTACTGGGTGCACAACGCCTGGGTCACCATGAGCGGCGAGAAGATGTCGAAGTCGCTGGGCAACAGCGTCCTCGTCTCCGAGATGGTGAAGAACTGGCGCCCCATCGTCCTGCGCTACTACCTGGGCACCCCGCACTACCGCTCGATGATCGAGTACAGCGAGGAGTCCCTGCGCGAGGCCGAGGCGGCGTTCGCCCGCATCGAGGGCTTCGTCCAGCGCGCCACCGAGAAGGCCGGGTCGCCCGTCGCCCCCGCCGCCGAGGTGCCGCCGGCCTTCGCCGAGGCCATGGACGACGACCTGGGCGTGCCGCACGCGCTCGCGATCATCCACACCACCGTGCGGCAGGGCAACAGCGCCCTGGCCGCCGACGACAAGGACGAGGCCATCGCCCGCCTCGCCGAGGTGCGCGCCATGCTCGGCGTCCTCGGACTCGACCCGCTCGACCCGCACTGGGCCGAGGAGAGCGACCGCGGCGAGGAGCTCCACGGCGTCGTCGACACCCTGGTACGGCTCGTGCTCGAGCAGCGCGAGTCCGCCCGGGAGCGCAAGGACTGGGCGTCCGCGGACGCCATCCGCGACCAGCTCACCCGCTCCGGGCTCGCCATCGAGGACAGCCCCGACGGCCCCCGCTGGACGCTGGGCAACCGCTAGACCGCTGATGAATGTGCCGTCCGGGGCCCCGGGCGGCACACTTCACTTACAGGCTTCACTCAGAGGCTCACGGGCTTCGCTTACGCAGTAGAGGAAACAGGTAGTCATGGCCGGGAACAGCCAGCGCAGGAACCGCCGTACGTCCAACAAGAAGGGCGCGACGGTCGGCAGCGGTGGCAAGCGACGCCGCTCCCTCGAGGGCAAGGGCCCGACGCCCAAGGCCGAGAACCGCAAGGGCCACAAGGCCTATCGCGTCTCCAACGCCATGGCCCGGAACGCGGCCAAGCGCAAGCCCATCGCCCGCCGCGGGGGCAAGGGCCAGTCGGAGATGGTCGTCGGCCGCAACCCGGTCTTCGAGGCGCTGCGCGACGGCGTGCCCGCCACCACGCTCTACGTGCAGCAGTTCATCGACAACGACGAGCGCGTGCGCGAGGCGCTGAACCTCGCCACCGGCCGCGGCAACATCAACATCATGGAGGCGCCGCGCCCCGAGCTGGACCGGATGACGAACGGCCTCAACCACCAGGGCCTCGTCCTCCAGGTCCCGCCGTACGAGTACGCGCACCCCGAGGACCTCGCCGAGGCGGCCTTCGACGACCACGAGGACCCGCTGATCGTGGCCCTCGACGGCGTCACCGACCCGCGCAACCTCGGCGCCGTCGTCCGCTCCGTCTCGGCCTTCGGCGGCCACGGCGTGGTCGTGCCCGAGCGCCGCGCCGCCGGCATGACCGCCGGTGCCTGGAAGACCTCGGCCGGCACCGCCGCCCGCACGCCGGTGGCCCGCGCCACCAACCTCACCCGCTGCCTGGAGCAGTACCAGAAGGCGGGCCTCACCGTCGTCGGCCTCTCCGCCGACGGCGACACCGAGGTGCACGAGCTGGAGGCGCTCGCCGGGCCGGTCGTCATCGTGGTCGGCTCCGAGGGCAAGGGCCTGTCCCGCCTGGTCGGCGAGACCTGCGACTTCCTGGTCCGCATCCCGATGCCGGGCGGCGCCGAGTCGCTGAACGCCGGTGTCGCCGCGGGCGTCGTGCTCTACGAGGCGGCCCGCCGCCGCAGGGGCTGAACGCGGTACCGCTCGCGCTGACCCGAACGGGGGAGGCGCCCCGGCCGTGATCTTGACGGGCCTCCGACATTTGGGGCCCGTCAAGGCAGTGTCCTAACCCCGCGTCACTCGGTTAGATGAGTGTGGACACCAGAACGCCCCGGCCGGGGTTCGACGATCAGCCCGCGCTGAGCATGGTCAAGGTGGATTCCGATCCCGCCCAGGTGATCGTGAACCACGCCAGCTTCCGTGTGCGGCTCGCGCCGGCCCAACAGCCGAAGTTCGCCGCGAACCCCCGGATCACCGCCCTCGCCGGAGCCGCCGCCGTCGGTGCGGCGGGCGCCGGAGCGGCCCGCCGCAGGCCCGTCGTGTGGACCGGGAAGTCCTCTCCCGGCGCCACCGGTCTCCTCCAGGCCGTCCGCGAATCGTCCGCCCCGGGCGTCGCGACGCTGGAGCCGACCACCCAGACCATCCCGCGCATCGACGACACCATGCCGACCCCGGTGGTGCCCGCCGAGCCGGCCGCCCCGCTGCTGCCGCCGATGCGGCGCGCGGAGGGGGCGTACGACAACCTGTACGCGATCGAGCCCGACGCGTACGACGACGGTGCCGACGCGGACGCCCGCTCCCCGCACCGGCACGGCGCCGACCCTGTCCGGCACGCCTACTACCCCGGCCGCCGGATGAACCTCGGGGTGGTGCTCCTGCCGCTCCGGGTCTTCCTCGGCTTCATCTCCATCTACGCGGGCATGGGCAAGCTCTGCGACCCCGTCTACTTCGACGGCGGCGAGCGCGGCTCCATGGTCAAGTGGCTGACCTCGCTGCACCCGTGGCCGCTGGCCGAGCCGCTGCGCGACTTCGCCCTGCAGCACCCGGTGGGCGCCGGGCTCACCGTCGCCTTCCTCCAGGTCGTCGTGGGCGTCCTCACGGTCCTGGGCCTGTGGCAGCGGGTGGCGGCCGTGGTCGGCGCGCTGCTCTCGGCCGCGCTCATCCTCACCGTGAGCTGGAAGACCGTCCCGGTCTACGACGCGCCGGACATCATCTTCCTGGCCGCCTGGTCGCCGCTGATCATCGCGGGCGCCCCGGTCTACTCGATCGACGGCCGGCTCGCCGGCGAGGCCTGGCGGCGCCTCGGACCGCGCGCCGAGCTGTGGGAGCTGCGCCGCCGGGTGCTGCGGCGCGGCACGGTCGTCGCGGCGGTGGTCGTCGGACTCACGCTGCTGGTCGGCTCGATGCTCGGCGGTGCGGTGCGTTCCACCGAGATGGTCACGGTCCCGGGTCCGAACGACGACCCGGTCAACCACCTGCCGGGGCAGCCGCTGCCGAAGGAGCCGGGTGCGAACAGCCCGTCCCGCAAGGCCTCGAAGAGCCCGAAGCCGTCGGCGACGACCGGGGCGAGCGGCGAGCGCGAGGAGGACGAGGAGGCGGCGCCGAAGGAGTCGGCGAGGGAGAGCCGGCGCAGCGAGCAGCGCAGCCCGAGCGCGACCAGCGGGACGCGCAGCCCGAGCCAGTCGCGTACGACGGCGCCGTCCTCCTCCAGCTCCGACTCGACCTCGGGCGGCACCAGCGGCACGCCGTCGAGCGGGAGCAGCAGCGGTTCGTCGGACGGCGGTTCGACGTCGGGCGGGGCGCGCAACCCGATCGGCGGCCTGCTGGGCTGACCGGCAGGCTCCCCGTACGACGCTCGTACGACGCTCGTACGACGAAGGGGCGGCACCACGAGTCCTCGTGGTGCCGCCCCTTCAGGTGTCCTCGGCTCGGGCCGGTGTCGCGCCCTTCGGGTGCCGCGTTCAGGCCGGTGTCGGCTCAGGCCTGTCTCGTGTCAGGCCTGGGTGGCGAGCTCCTTGGCCGCCTCGGTGAGGTCCTTGGCGGTGTCGATGGCCCGCCAGTAGGCCCCCTGCGGCAGCGGGAAGCCGGCGAGGCGCCGCTCCCGGGCCAGTCGGGGGAAGGTGGTGCGCTCGTGGTCGCCGCGCTCCGGCAGCAGCTCGGTGAAGGCCGCGGAGAAGACGTACACGCCCGCGTTGATGAGGTACGGCGACGGCGGCGACTCGATGAAGTCGGTGATGTGCCCGAACGCGTCGGTCTCGACGGCGCCCCAGGGGATCCGCGGCCGGGCCAGCGCGAGGGTGGCGGTGGCGTCGCGCTCGGCGTGGAAGTCGGCCATCTCCCGCAGCGAGAAGCGGGTCCAGATGTCACCGTTGGTGGCGTACCAGGGCTGCCCGGGCTCGGGCAGGTGCGCGGCGGCGTACTTGAGGCCGCCGCCGCGGCCCAGCGGCTCCGACTCGACGACCGTGGTCACGTCGAGGGGCAGCTTCGCGGTGTCCAGCCAGTCCTGGAGCACTTCCGCCAGATGACCGCAGGAGACGACGGCATGCGTCACGCCCTCCGCGGCGAGCCAGGACAGCTGATGGCCGATGATCGGGGTCCCGGTGCCCGGGATCTCGACCATCGGCTTGGGGCGGTCGTCGGTGTACGGGCGCAGCCGCGAGCCCTGGCCGCCCGCCAGGACCACGGCCTGCGTCGGGGAGGTATGCATACCGGGAACGATATGCGGTGTACGGCAGGCCTACCGGGCGGTGCTCGCCCGGCTCAGCCGGCGGCGTGCAGGACGCCGTACGCGAAGGAGGTGTCGCAGACCGGGCGCGCGTAGGACTGGGCGCGCGTGGGGCCGTAGTGGCGGACGGCGGCGGCACCGAGGGCCTTGGCGATGGACATGCAGTGCCGGGCGAGCGACGGCCGGTTCTCCACCTCGCGCTGGAGGTGGGTGAGGGCCGTGCCGGGGTCCTTCTCCTGAAGCTCGGCGAGGAGCTGGTCGCGGAGAATATCCTGCGGTGCGCGGGACTTGGCCCGGACCGAGACGTCGGTGGACGACGCGGTCAGCATCTGGGTCCCGGAGCCCTGGCCGGCCCACGGAACGGCGGACACCGCGAGCGTTCCGGAGAGCACCAGGACGACGGGCAGGACGAGGGCGAGAGAGCGGCCGATTCGGCGGGCAGTGTGGGTCACGCAGGCGAGCGTAGCGGGCGGTAGTGATATGGCGACATTTAGTCACTCTCGCGAGGGATGGTTCGAGGCGGCTTTTCGAATTCCGTGTTGACGCGGGGGAGTGCTTCCGGGCCCGAATGCCCAGTTGTGCCGGGGTTTTCGCCGACTCGGGTTTTCATGCCCCCTGTACGCGAACGGCCCCGCCCCCGCAAGCGGGAACGGGGCCGGACGGAAACCGTCCCGGCGTCAGCCGGAGAGGCGCTCGCCGGTCGAGGTCGAGAAGACGTGCAGCTCGGCGGAGCGCGGCACGACGTGCAGCGTGGAGCCCTTGGCGGGGACCTCGCGGCCGCCGACGCGGACCACGACGTCCTTGTCCTCGCCGCCGACGCGGGTGGAGCCGTACACGAAGCCGTCGGAGCCGAGCTCCTCGACCACGTTCACGGTCACCGCCAGGCCGTCCTTGCTCGTCGGGCCCGACACGTCGAAGTGCTCGGGGCGGACGCCGACGGTCACGGTGGTGTCGCCCTTGGCGGAGGCGGCGGCGATGGCGTCGCGGGAGACCGGGACGATGCTCGCGCCGAACTTCACGCCGCCGTCGGTGATCGGGACCTCGATCAGGTTCATGGCCGGGGAGCCGATGAAGCCGGCGACGAAGAGGTTGGCGGGCTTGTCGTACATGTTGCGCGGGGTGTCGACCTGCTGGAGCAGACCGTCCTTGAGGACAGCGACCCGGTCGCCCATGGTGAGGGCCTCGGTCTGGTCGTGCGTCACGTACACCGTGGTGATGCCCAGGCGGCGCTGGAGGCTCGCGATCTGCGTACGGGTCGAGACGCGGAGCTTGGCGTCGAGGTTGGACAGCGGCTCGTCCATGAGGAAGACCTGCGGCTCGCGGACGATCGCGCGGCCCATGGCGACGCGCTGGCGCTGACCGCCGGAGAGCGCCTTCGGCTTGCGGTCCAGGTACTCGGTGAGGTCGAGGATCTTGGCGGCTTCCTCGACCTTGGCGCGGATCTCGCTCTTGTTGACGCCGGCGATCTTGAGCGCGAAGCCCATGTTGTCGGCGACGGTCATGTGCGGGTAGAGCGCGTAGTTCTGGAACACCATGGCGATGTCCCGGTCCTTCGGCGGCAGGTGCGTGACGTCGCGGTCGCCGATGCGGATGGCACCGGAGGTGACGTCCTCCAGGCCGGCCAGCATGCGCAGCGAGGTCGACTTGCCACAGCCGGAGGGGCCGACGAGAACGAGGAACTCGCCGTCGGCGATCTCGATCTCCAGCTCGTTGACGGAGGGCTTTTCGGCGCCCGGGTAGACCAGGGTCGCCTTGTCGTAGGTGACGGAAGCCATGGTGATGTGTCCCTTCACCGGCAGGAACGTGCCGGACGATCCGAGTAAAGGAAGGATGTGGTGTAGTCCACCTGGGTGAACTCCGGGTGACGCTACCCGGCGCCGCCGGATCTGTCAGCACTCCGGCGGCCGTGAGATTTCCGACCTTCGCCGCGCGGTCGTTCGTTACACTGCACTCGCTGCCTCCTTAGCTCAGCTGGCCAGAGCACCGCTCTTGTAAAGCGGGGGTCGTCGGTTCGAACCCGACAGGGGGCTCCAGGTAGGAAACGCGAAGACCCCCGACCGATCTTGGTCGGGGGTCTTCGACATCCACGGGTGACATCAACGGGGGCGGTCAGGGGCGGTCGGGCCTTGGATGCCGTCGTGTGAGGGGCCGCTCCACCGAGCGAGCTCAGCGGCCATCCCGCGGTTCGTTCACTCCGCGATCCGGGAGGCGGCCATCTCCCACGGGGTCGGCTCCGCGACGTCTTCGTACTCGTCGGCGTCTTCCCGGTACCACCCTGTTCCGGCAAGCCAGGTTTCGAGCCATTCGGCCAGACTTCCGGCGTCGACGAACCAGGCGGCGGCTCCGTCGTCCGTCATGGCGTTCGGTTCGAAGAGGAGGACTGTGGCGGTCTCGCTGAGGCAGTCCACCGCGGCGTACATGGCACAGCCCCAGTCGAGAATCGGCAGCACGCCCGCCGGCCAATACGGCGTTTCATCCTCGGCCGAGGCGGATCGTTCGGACTGGTACTCGCTCAGCGCCGTACGTCCTGGTCCGACCAGCGGAAGAAGCTGGTAATCGGGGCCGTAGCCACCGTTGGCCACCTCCCGGTACAGGCTCGCCAGCAGGGGCGGGAGGGTGAAGCCGAGAACTGCCTCCGCCTTGGCGACATCCTCGGCAGTGGCGGCGGGAGGCAAGGTCGGAGAAGTGGCCTTGGCCTTCGCCGCTACGCGGGGAACGAGATCTTCGATGGCTATCACGTTCGGGATCCTGTCAGGCACCTATGACAGAGAGCGCCGTCCTGTCGGGTCTCGCCTCGCAGATGCGGTCAGACGCACAACGCCCTGATCCGGGGAGAGGCGCCAGGGGGGACACGAAGACCCCCAACCGATGCTGGTCGAGGGTCTTGGCATGCAGCGTCACGTCAACGGTGGCGATCGGGGCGCTTCCGCTTGTCCGGAGGGCGTCGACGATGGTATGGCGGAGGGACGGCATGGGGTCGGTCACCACCTTCTGAGCACGCGTACGGCGATCAGGCGCGTACGGGTGTGCATGCCGGATGGCTTCGCGGGCTACCTAGTGACTGCACGGCGTGCCTCCGGCAAGCCAGAAGATGCGGCTACCCCGATCAAGCGGTAGCTCGCCTCAGCTCCGCAGGTCTGGCCAGCCGTCCCGGTTGGAGTAGCTCTCGAAGCAGTACCGGGTGGAGCGGTCCCACTCCTCGCCGGTGGCCAGCTCGTACGCCTTGTCCGGCACGTACAGCAGCCATTCGCCGTCGCACTCGCTTGAGGTGTACGGGATGAACTTGTCGACGTCGAAGAAGACGCTCTCCCACACGGCCTGACCCGCGGCCACCACAGCGCAGCGCGCGTAGAGGAACACGTCGGACGACTGCGGGAACGGGCTGCCGAACCGGGCCGTCAGATCGACCACCGGCAGAGTGCCGAACTTCTCTTGATCCAGGCGGTAGAGCGCCTCGGCATGCCGTTCCGCGAAGCCGACGATGTCGGAGACGGGGCGGCGGCTCAGCTCCTCGGCAAGACGCCGGCAGCTCTCTTCAGTCGCTTCGCCGTTCAGGTTGGCTATCAGCGCCCAGAAGTCAGCCCATGTCACTCTCACGGGCGCAGGATGTCAGGCCGGTCTGACATCCACGGCTGACATCAACGACAGCGGACGGGGGCGGTCCTACCCGACTGCCCGCAGCAGCCGTCAGCAGCGCCCCTCCACCACCCAGGGCCCCGCCACCGGCTACGCCAACAAGCCCCACAAGGAGGTCCTATTCTCCGAAGCGCAGGCCGACGTCATTTCCGAGGACATGCACGCCATCGCCGAGGTGCTCACCACTGCGCAAGGCCTATCCCTCGACTACCGCGCCCGGGACGAGGTGGAGTTCGTACGGGGTGTAGCACTCGGACATCTCGGTGCCGATCGGGGCACCACATCTGCACCCTCGATTCGGCCCCTTGTCGCCAGGAGCGCCGCAGCAGCCCACTTCCCCTGTGCTCAACAGAGCCAGGCCGGGCATGTCCTCAGGATGGAGCAGCAGAGTGTTGCGTGGCCCTCCAGAGACCACCTCGACACCCTCGTCGCTCATCGACGGCCCACCCGGATATGCCGGGACAATACTGTCCTGATCATCGCTGGCCACGAATGGCGCACCGGTCGGATCAGGGTCAACCGCATAGAAGCCGCGAGGCATGGTCGCCGACGCCCGCCGAACCCCATCGACCGGCAAGCCGTCATAGAAGGGACGCTCAGGCACCGCGTCCATCTGCTGCCGACGCGGCTCAAGGCAACGGCTTTGAAGCAGACGATGAGTGCCAGCCCGGCGTTGCAGATTTCGGCCGACTGCCGGGAGGAGGGCCGGGCGCCGTACCCCCCGCCGTCACGGATGACGAGAGCGTGAGGTGACCGCGCCACCGGGAATGGGCGGGCGGGGAGCAGCAGCTGCCGCGATGCGGCGGAGGCCGGTGTGGTCGCTCCGCGTCGGTACCGGTATCACCGTGGCGAAGGAGCGTGTCGTTGGGACGCCCCTCTTTAGAATCGGGTGCCATGACGAGCCCCTTGGCACCCGACGATCACCTTGGCGATCGGGAGGCCTTCAGCGCCTTCCTGGTGCGTCTTCGCGAAGACCACGCCGCCAACAGTCAGCAGTGGGAGAACGCAACGCTGGAAGGGTTCCTGGAGGCCCTGCGAGCCTGGACCGATGCCTCCCCGGGGTGGTACCGAAACTTCGGCCTTGATCTGCCCCGCGAAGGTGACTGGACGTTCTTCGCTCGTGCCCTGACTGCCGCTCGAATCTACGAGTAGCCCTCATGGGCACGCGCCGCTGGCGTGCCCGATCGAGCGGGGAGTATCAGGGAACAACGTTCGGTCGCGGGCACCGAACAACACGACGGCGCCTGAACGATCTACCTGGTCAGGGACCGTTCACCTGCGGTGGTGCGGCATTTGAATTCAGGGAGACATCGCTGCCTCGACGGTTTTCAGGATCGCCAGCCAGGTGGCCTGGCCGACCTCAGCTCGGCCGCTTCGTCGTCACCAAGACGATGGAAAGCACCAGGGCCATAGCAGCGAGACGAGCGACAGCCTCGACCTCTACGCCAAGTGCTCGAAACCGCCGAGGACGCGCGCGGTCGGCTCTGGCAGGTCACTCTTGGCCATCGGCGGAGCCTGGCCGTCGGTTGGGTCCCGGGCTTGCACCGGGCCGCCCCCGGACAAAGCCAGGGATGCAGCTGCACTACAGAGCTGGACACCTCGGAAGCCGACCGCGCGCAGGTGGACGCTATCGCGAGGCACTGACAGACGGCGGGGCGAAGGCCGTGCCACATCCGTGCCGGCTCGTGCGGGGACTCACGGGGAAGGAGAGGCGTCGGCGGGGCTCGGGCTCGGCAGCAACGGCCCATGGTGGAGCGGAGCTTGGGGCGCACCAAGCCTCCACTTCTGCACAGCCGGGGTCGTCGGTTCGATTCCGACAGGCGGCTCCACCAAACTCGTGTCCCGGACCTCTCAGGTCCGGGACACTTGTGCGTTACGGGGGCGTGTGCGCGAGGGGTGTTTCCGGGGAGGGGTGCGGCGGATGGGCCGGCGTTCCAGTGGGTTGATCGGGGCTTGGGCAGAGGCGCAGCGAGTGGCGCAGCGGGAGCGGGAGGGGCAGCTGCAGGCGGGGTTGCGTCAGCAGCGGGAGGTCGAGCGGGCACAGCGGTCGTACGAGCGTGATGTGGCGCGGATGCAGCGTGAGCAGCGCGCGGAGTACCGGCGGCACCGGGAGGCCGACGCGTTGCGGCGGACGCGGGAGCTGGACGAGCGGGTGGCGGCGCTGGAGGGGTTGCTGGCGGCGGGGTGTCGGCACGCGCCGTTCGGTGTGGAGTCGTTGCGGCAGCCGGAGGAGGTGGAGCCTTTCGCGCCGGGGCGGCTCGGGGAGCCGGTGGCGATGCCGGATCAGCGTTTCTACCGGCCTCGGGGGGCGGCGTGGACGGCCGCGGGGCGGGCGCAGGAGGAGCAGGAGGCGCGGGCCGCGTTCGAGCGGGACTGGTACGCGGCGCAGGCGGCCGAGGCGCGTCGGGTCGAGCAGCTGGCGGAGTATCGGCGGCAGTACGACGAGTGGGCGGCCGCGCGGCTCGCGGAGGTCCGCCGGCACAACGGGGGCATCGCCGCGATGGCGGAGGCGCTGAGGGCCGGCGAGCCGGGGACGGCGGTCGAGTTCTTCACGGCGGTCCTGTACGCGTCGACGGCGTGGCCGGAGGGCTTTCCGCGGGAGGTGTCGGCGGCCTACGACCAGGGGGCGCGCGGGTTGGTGCTCGACTGGGAGCTGCCGGGGTTCGAGGTGGTGCCGGCGGCGAAGGGGGTCAAGTACCTGCCGAGCACGGACCAGGAGAAGGAGGTCGCGCGGCCGGCTACGCAGCGCCGGGCGCTGTACCGGGACGTGCTGGCGCAGAGTGTGCTGCTCGCGCTGCGGGAGCTCTTCGCCGCGGACCGCTTCGGGGCCTTGGACAGGGTGACGCTGAACGGTTTCGTCGGCGGTGTGGATCCGGCGACCGGGTTGGCCGGGCGGGTGTGTGTCGCGTCGGTGGCGGTGGGGCGGTCGGTCTTCGAGGAGCTGAACCTGGAGCTGGTGAGCGCGGTCGAGTGCGTGACGGGCGCGTTGTCGGGTCGTCTGTCGGCGAAGCCGGACGAGCGGGTGGCCGTGCAGCCGTTGGCGGTGCCGGAGCAGGTGGGTTCGGGGGTGGTGTCGCACGGGGACGGTGAGGAGCCGGATCTGCTGGCGATCGATCCGATCGCCTTCGAGGGTCTTGTGGCCGAGTTGTTCCGGGCGCGGGGTCTGCAGGCGGTGACGACGCGGCGGTCGAACGACGGCGGGGTGGACGTGCAGGCGCTGGATCCGGATCCGATCAGCGGTGGGTCGATCGTCGTGCAGGTGAAGCGGTATCGGAACACGGTGCCGCCGAGTGCGGTGCGGGACCTCTTCGGGACGGTGCAGGACGCGGGGGCGAACAAGGGGGTCCTCGTCACGACGTCGAAGTTCGGCCCGGGGTCGTACGCCTTCGCCAACGGCAAGCCGCTGACCTTGATCTCGGGGACGGAGCTGGTCGACCTGCTGCATCAGCACGGTCTTCGGGGGCGGCTCGGGTCGGGGGCCGTGGCGCCGGTGGCGGTGGCCGAGGCGTCGGTCGAGGAGGACGAGGGCTTCAATCTGCTCGGCATGGTGTGGTCGGGGTCGGTGGCGCTCGACGTGTGCGCGCTGGTGTGTGAGGGCGGCCGGGTGCTGGCGGACGAGTGGTTCGTGTTCTTCAACAACCCGGCGACGCCGGACGGTTCCGTGGCGATGGTGACGGCCCCGGCGGGCGACAAGGCGGCTGTACGGGTGGGCTTCGACGCTCTGCCGCGGCGGGCGGACCGGCTTGTGCTGGTGGCGGCGGTGGACCCGGAGGTGAACCCGGAGGCGGACCTGGCGGGGTTCGTGGAGGCGGGGATCGTGCTGCGGGACGACTCGGGGGTCGAGCTGGACCGGCTGGTGGTGTCGGAGGGGCGGGCCGGCGAGACGGCGCTCGTGCTCGGGTCGTTCCGCCGTCGGGAGGACGGCGACTGGGACTTCGTCCTCGGCGGGAAGGGCTACCGGGGCGGGCTCGCCGAGCTGGTGGGGGATTTCGGGATCGAGGTGCGTTAGGACGGCCCGCGGGAGGAGGCGGGGGAGGAGGGGGCCGGTGGTGCCCCCTCCCGGCGCGCCCAGCGGCCGCTGAGGGGGAGGAGAGGGCCCGATGGTGCCCCGGCCGCGCCTCAGCGGCCGCTGAGGCGGTTGGCGAGGACCGCGACGCGGTCGGTGGCGGCCGTGCGGGCGGTGGACTCCCGGCGGTCGGCGCCGCGGAAGGCCGCGTACATGGTCTGCACGCCGAGCCAGCGCAGCGGCTCCGGCTCCCACTTGCGGACCCGGTGGTCGACCCAGGGCAGGGTGGTCAGGTCCGTCGGGCCGGACTGGCCGGAGTCCTGCTGGATGAGGTCGCGCAGGGTGCGGGCGGCGAGATTGGTGGTGGCGACGCCGGAGCCGACGTAACCGCCCGCCCAGCCCAGGCCGGTGGAGCGGTCGAGGGTGACGGTGGCGCACCAGTCGCGGGGCACGCCGAGGACGCCGGACCAGGCGTGGGCGATGCCGACGCCGGCGAGCTGCGGGAAGAAGCGGACCAGGATCTCGCGCAGGGCCTCGATCGTCTGCGGCTGGGTGCGGCCGTCGTTGTCGGTCTTGGAGCCGAAGCGGTACGGGACGCCCCGGCCGCCGAGCGCGATGCGGCCGTCGGCGGTGCGCTGGGCGTACATGTAGGCGTGGGCCATGTCGCCGAGGGTTTCCAGGCCCTCCCAGCCGATGGACTCCCACTGCGCGTCGGTGAGCGGCTCGGTGGCGATCATGGAGGAGTTCATCGGGAGCCAGGTGCGGCGCTGGCCGGCGAGGGAGGCGGTGAAGCCCTCGGTGCAGCGCAGCACGTAGGGCGCGCGGACCGTGCCGTACGGGGTGACGGCGTGCTTCGGGCGGATCTCGGTGACCGGGGTGGACTCGTGGATCGTGACGCCGAGCGCCTCGACGGCGTCGGCGAGGCCCTTGACCAGCTTGACCGGGTGGAGGCGGGCGCCGTGCGGGGTCCAGGTGGAGCCGACGGCGCCGGTGATCCGGATGCGTTCGGCGGTCTGGCGGGCGCCGAACAGCTCGCGGTCCTTCTCGCCGAAGGCGAGCTCGACGGCGTGGAAGTCCTTGAGGCGGGCGAGCTGGGCGGGGGAGTGGGCGACCTCCAGGACGCCGCCGCGGTGGAGGTCGGCGTCGATGCCCTCGGCGGCGCAGACGTCGATGACCTCGGTGACGGTGTCGTTCATGGCGTGCTGGAGGCGTACGGCGGCCTCGTGGCCGTGCAGCCGGGCGTAGCGGTCGCGGCCGGCGATGCCGTTGTAGAGCCAGCCGCCGTTGCGGCCGGAGGCGCCGTAGCCGCAGAAGTTGGCCTCGAGGACGGTGATGTCGAGGAAGGGGACGGCCTTCTTGAGGTAGTAGGCGGTCCACAGGCCGGTGTAGCCGCCGCCGACGATGCAGACGTCGGCGGTCCGGTCGCCGGGCAGCGGTTCGCGGGGCGCGGAGGCGCCCTCCTGCGCGTACCAGAACGAAATGCCGCCGTTGACCGTGCTGCTCGTGCTCATGTCCATCCCTCTTCCGGGTCCGTGCGCGGGAGGTTACCGGGGCCCCGGCCGCGTGGATACGGGTCGCCCGGCGGCGGTCCTGGGGCGGGGACGCGCCCGGGGCCGGGGCTGCGGATTCCGTCGTGCGGGACCGCCCACGGCCGCCCGCCCGTGCCGCCTTCTCCCGCGCGCTTCGCGGGTGATCGGCACGTTTTTCGAAGGCGCCGCGGGGCGCGGGTGGCTACGGTCGGAGGATGACCCACGCATCCATCCGGGTACCCGAGGAACTGGCCGCGTCGCAGGCGAAGTACAACGGCGAGGCGGGGCGGGCGTTCGTCGAGGCGCTGCCGGGCCGGGCGGAGGAGTTCCTGGACCGGTGGGGCCTGCGGCTGACCGGTCCTTCGATGCACGGCGTCGCCTCGCTGGTGCTGCCGGTGACGCGGGGCGGTGTCCCCGCCGCGCTCAAGCTCCAGCTCCTGGACGAGGAGAGCGAGGGCGAGCCGGTCGCGTTGCGGACGTGGGGCGGGGAGGGGGCGGTACGGCTCCTGGAGCACGACGCCGAGACCGGCACCATGCTCCTGGAACGCGCCGACGAGACGCGGCACCTGTCGACGCTGGGGGACTCCGGGCACTCCGGGGACGCCCGGGAGGCGGTGCGGATCCTGGCCTGCCTGCTGGGCCGGCTGGTGGCGGTCCCGGCGCCGCCCGGGCTGCGGCGGCTCGGCGACATCGCGGCGGACATGCTCGCGGCGACCCCGGCGGCCGCGGCCCGGCTGGGCGCCGAGGACGCGGCGCTGCTGCGGGACTGCGCGGCGGCGGTACGGGAGGTCGTGGCCGAGCCGGGCGACCGGCTGCTGCACTGGGACCTGCACTACGACAACATCCTGGCCGCCGAGCGCGAGCCCTGGCTGGCCATCGACCCGAAGCCGCTGGCCGGCGACCCGGGCTTCGAACTGCTCCCGGCGCTCACGGACCTATGGGACGACGACGGCGGCCCGGATCCGGCGGAGACCCTGTGGCGCTTCGACCTCCTCACCGAGCACCTCGGGCTCGACCGCGGGCGGGCCCGGGCCTGGACGCTGGCGCGGGTGCTGCAGAACGGTCTGTGGGACGTCGAGGACGGCGAGCCGGCGCTCGACCCCGACCAGGTGTCCATCGCGCGGAACCTGCTGGCCAGGCGGGCCTGATCCGGTGCAGTCTGGCCCCATGATCCGTACCGCCACGCCTGCCGACGTGCCCGTCATCCACCGGATGATCCGTGACCTCGCGGACTACGAGAAGGCCCTCGACGAGGCCCGCGCCACGCCGGAGCAGCTCCACGAGGCCCTCTTCGGCGACCGCCCCGCCGCCTACGCCCACATCGCCGAGACCTCCGACGGCGAGGTCGCCGGCTTCGCCCTGTGGTTCCTCAACTTCTCGACCTGGCGCGGAGTCCACGGCATCTACCTGGAGGACCTCTACGTCCGCCCCGACCTCCGAGGCGGCGGTCACGGCAAGGCCCTGCTCGCCGAACTCGCCCGGATCTGCGTGGAGCGCGGCTACGAGCGCCTGGAGTGGTCGGTCCTGAACTGGAACGCCCCCTCGATCGCCTTCTACGAGTCCCTCGGCGCCCGCCCGCAGGACGAGTGGACGGTGTACCGCCTGACGGACGGGGCGCTGAAGGACCTGGGTTCGGCAGGACGCTCCGCGAGAGGGTAGGAAGGGGGCATGGACATGGACATTCAGCAGCGGTTCGAGCGGATCACCGCCTTCATCGAGGCGCGGCTCACGCCGCTCTTCGACCCCGAGAACGGCAGCGACCACGGCTTCGGGATGGACGACACCTCCCGGGCGCTGCGGGCGCTGCGGTACACCGTGCAGGCGGCCTCGGCCGTGAACGGGCTCGTGGAGAAGCGGGAGTCGGCGCCCGAGCTGCGGCAGGTGGTGGACCAGGCGTTGGAGCACAACTGGGACGTGCTGCGCTCCGTCGCCCGGATGTGGGAGGACCACCCCGATTTCCTGAAGGAGTTCAAGGGGCACTCCTGGGACGTGCTGGGGGCCTGACGGGGTCTCAGGGGCATCCCAGGGGGCCCTCAGGGGTCCCCTGAGGGGTTTTTCAGGGGACCAGGACGACCTTGCCCATCGTGCCCCTGGTCTCCAGGGTGCGGTGGGCCGCGGCCGCCTCCGACAGGGGGAAGGGCTGGACCGCGGGGCGCAGGGTGCCGTCGCCGGCCGCGGCGAGGGCGGCGAGTTCGAGGTTGCGGACGTCACCGCCGGCCTTCTGGAGCATCACGGGGCCGAGGACGGACTCGGAGGTGATGCCACGGGTGGTCAGCTCCTCCTCCGTGAGGACGAGTTCGGCGCCGCCCGACCAGCCGAAGACGAGGTGCTGCCCGCCCTTGCCCAGGAGGTCGACGGCGGCGCGGGCCGTGTCGCCGCCCACCGAGTCGAAGACGATCGTCGCCCGGCGCTCGCCGAGATACGCGCGGACCTGTTCCGGCCAGGTCGGTTCCTTGTAGTCGACCGCGAGGTCCGCGCCGTTCTCCGCCACCCGGGCCACCTTCTCCGGGCCGCCCGCAAGGCCGATCACGGTCGCGCCGGCGTTCTTCGCGTACTGCACGAGGAGCGTGCCGATGCCGCCCGCCGCGGCCGGGACGATCGCGATCGACTCGGGGCCGAGCTCGGTGAACTGAAGGATGCCGAAGGTGGTGCGGCCGGTGCCGATCATGGCGACGGCCTCCGCCTCGCCGAGGTGGTCGGGCAGGGCGTGCAGCCGGGCGGCGTCGGTGACGGCGAGTTCGGCGTAGCCGCCGGGCGCCATGCCCAGGTGGGCGACGACCCGCCGGCCCAGCCAGGTGGGGTCGGTGCCCTCGCCGAGCGCGTCCACCGTGCCGGCGACCTCGCGGCCGGGGACGGTCGGGAGCTCGGCCGGGGCGGGGAAGGGGCCGGTCTCGCCCTCGCGGAGCACCGTGTCGAGGAGGTGCACGCCGGCCGCCGCGACCTTGATGCGGACCTGGCCGGGGCCCGGGACGGGGTCGTCGGTCTCCTCGTACGTGAGGTTCTCGGCGGGGCCGAAGGCGTGGAGGCGGATGGCGTGCATGCGGGGCTCCCCTGTTCGTTCGCCGTTCGTTCGCGGCGACGTGCGTGGCCGAGGCTTCGGTTTCGCTCGGTGACCGTGCCCAGCTTTCAACCTCGAGCGGACTTGAGGTCAAGTGTCTCCTTGCGCAGCGCCATCGACACCGCCTCCACCGCGCTCGTGAACGACACCTCGGCCAGCACGCCCGGCGCCGCCACCTGGTCCCCGACCAGGTAGATCCCGCCGCCCTGGTCGATCGCCGGCCGGTCGCGCCAGGTGGTCCCGGGGCGGTCCACCGCGCCCGTACGGCCCTGGGAGACGGCCTCGCGCCGCCACACCGTACGGTCGCGCCAGTCCCGGAAGCCCAGATCGAGCAGCCGCTCCGCGTGCGCGACGCCGTCCGCCTTCGACTCCCCCGGAGCGATCGGCAGCTGCGCCTGGATCAGCTGTTCACCGGCCGGGGCCAGACCCGGGTCCTGGGTGGTGAACCGCTCGACCCAGCCGGGCGCGTCCAGGTCCGAGATCGCGAACGGGTCGCCCTTACGGGTCCGCAGGGCCAGGTCGAACAGCACCGTACGGCCGGACTCCCAGGTCAGCGACGGGTCGCCCAGGAGCCGGGCGGCGGACGGCAGGGCGGTCGCGACGATCACCGGGCCGTGGGCGAGCGGCAGCGCGTCGAGGGCGTCGACCCGCGACGAGGTCTCGATCCGCACGCCGAGCTCCCGGGCGCGCGCCGCCATCCGTTCGATCAGCCGGCCCCAGCCGCCCTTGATGAAGTGAGCCTCCGGCGGGACCGCCGCGGCGCGGTGCAGTCGTTCCTGCACGAAGCGGGCCGAGAGCGCGCCGGGGTCGTGGTGGTAGAGCGCGACCCCGCTGTACGCGGCGGCGGCGCGGGCCGCGTCCGGACCGGCGAGCCGGGTGGCCCAGGTGCGGAAGTCGACGTCCACGGGCGCCCGGTCGGCCCCGCGCAGGGCCTGCCGCAGGAAGCCGAGCGGCGGGATGCGGCGCAGCGCGCCCCGGTGGTGGAAGCGGAGCGTCGCGGCTTCCAGCGGCGGCAGCGGGGCGAGTTCGCCGAGCAGACCGCGCTGCTTCAGCCAGGTCCAGTGCGGGCCGCCGTTGTAGAGGGCGTGCGGGCCCTCGTTGGTCCGGTACGGGCCGGCGGCCGTGCGGGCCCGGCCGCCGAGGGTGTGATGGGCCTCGTACAGGGTCACCTCGGCGCCCGCCTCCGCCGCGGTGACGGCCGCGGTGAGCCCGGCGAAGCCGCCGCCGACGATCGTGATCTTCCGCATCTCTCTGGCTCCTTGTGTCGGATTCACGAAGGGGACGGGCGGCGGGGCCCCGTTCGTGACATCGGGGCCGGGGGATTGTCAGTGGCGTGCGTCACGATGGCCGGCATGAGGAAGAGGACGGTGTCGAAGGACAGCCCGGCGAGCCGGGCCGGTGGCGCGGGGCGGGCGGGGCGGGCGCGGCCGGTGCGCGAGGCGCGTCGGCCCGAGGTGCGGCTGCCGCCGCTGGAGCCGTACGGGGGCGGTCTGGAGCCGGACGGCGACTACGACGGCCGGGAGCTCGCCGGCCTGGACCTGGCCGGACAGGACGGGGCGGGGGCCCGGTTCCTGGACTGCGCGGTGCGCGACTGCGGGCTCGACGAGGCGCGGCTGACGTCCGCCCGCTTCCTCGACTCGGTCCTCGACGGCGTACGGGGTGTGGGGACGGACCTGGCCGGGGCGCAGTTGCGGGACGTGGAGGTGCGGGAGGCGCGGCTCGGTGGGGCGCAGCTGCACGGGGCGGTGCTGGAGAGGGTGTGGGTCCGGGGCGGGAAGATCGACTATGTGAACCTGCGGGCGGCGAGCCTCAAGGACGTCGTGTTCGAGGGGTGCGTGCTCGGCGAGCCGGACTTCGGGGGCGCGGCGCTGGAGAGGGTGGAGTTCCGGGACTGCGTGCTGGTCGGGGCGGACTTCGGCGGGGCGCGGCTGAAGGACGTCGACCTGCGGACCGTCCAGCGCCTGGAGATCGCCCGCGGGGTGGACGCCCTGGCGGGGGCGGTGATCTCCACGGCGCAGCTGCTCGACCTGGCGCCGGTGTTCGCGGCGCAGTTGGGGGTGCGGGTGGAGGACTGAGCGGTACGGGGCCGGCGGGCGCGGCGCGGCGGAGCGTGCCTACGGCAGCCGGGGGAAGCGGGCCTGGAGGGCCCACACCACCGGGTTGTCCGCGAGGCCCTCGTGCATGTCCGTGAGGTCGGCGATCAGGTCGTGCAGGAAGTCGCGGGCCTCGCGGCGCAGTACGCCGTGGTTGAAGGTGAGCGGCGGTTCGTCGCCCGGCATCCAGTCGGCCTCGACGTCCACCCAGCCGAAGCGGCGCTCGAACAGCATGCGGTCGGAGGACTCGGTGAAGTCGAGCTCCGCGTACTGCGGCTGCGCGGCGCGACTGCCGCGCGGGTCGCGGTCGAGCTGCTCGACGATGTCGCACAGCGCCCACGCGAAGTCGAGCACCGGCACCCATCCCCAGGCTGTGGACAGCTCCTGGTCCTTCTCGGTGTCCGCGAGGTACACGTCACCGCAGAACAGGTCGTGCCGCAGCGCGTGGACGTCCGCGTGGCGGTAGTCGGTCTGCGGCGGGTCGGGGAAGCGGCGGGAGAGGGAGTAGCCGATGTCGAGCACGCCCTGATGGTGTCATGCCCGGTGGGCCGGTCATGCCCGGTGGGCCGCGCGGGCCAGTCGTGGGCCCAGCCAGCGCTTGAGTCGGCGCAGGGCCTCCATCTGCCCGGCGGCGCGGTCCAGCCGGTAGTAGAGCTGGGGCGGGACGTACGGGAGCAGCGGGGAGTGCCGCTGGCCGAGCAGGGCGAACATCCGGGCCGGCTCCAGACCCATGTAGCGCGGCAGGTTCTCGTACCATCGGGCGCTGTAGCGGGCCGCGCTCTGCGAGGAGACGAGCTCGGAGCGGCGTCTGCGGCCGTACGCGGTGAGGGCCGCGTCCAGGGGTGTGGAGGGATCGCGCAGGGCGGCGGCCAGGGCGAGGGCGTCCTCCAGGGCCAGGGTCGTGCCGGCGCCGATCGAGTAGTGGGTGGTGTGGGCGGCGTCGCCCAGCAGCACCAGGTTGCCGTGGTGCCAGGCCCGGTTGGTCAGGGTGCGGAAGGTGAGCCACTGGGCGGGGGCGCCGTCGCCGTGCTGCTCCCGGCCGATCAGCGGCTCGCCGTCGAGGAGGTCCGCGAACAGCTTCTCCAGCAGGCGCAGGCTGTCGGCCTCGTTCGTGCGGTCGAGTTCGAGGCCCTTCCACGTCTCCGGCGAGCACTCGACCACGCAGGTCGACTGCTCGCCGCTGAAGCCGTACGCGTAACACCAGATCCAGCCGTGCCCGGTCTCCTTGAACGCGAAGCTGAAGGAGTCGAAGACCTTCGTCGTCCCCAGCCAGACGTACGGGTTGCGGCCGCTGCGGACCTCCGCGCCGAAGCGGTCCGGATGTGCCTCGCGCAGCAGGCTGTTCACCCCGTCGGCGGCGACGACCAGGTCGGCGCCGGCGAGCTCGGGGGCATCGGCGCCGCCGACGGGGTGCTCGAACTCGACCCGTACGCCGAGCTCCCTCGCCCGGTCGGCGAGCAGCGCCAGCATCCGGCGCCGGCCGATGCCGAAGCCCGCGTCGCCGCGGTGCACGGTCCGCCGGTCGCGGACGATCGCCACACCGTCGGTCCAGGTCACCGACGCGGCGGCGATCGCCCCGGCGGACTCCGGATCACCCGCGCGCAGCTTGTCGAGGAGCCCCGCCCAGTACGTGACGCCCCAGCCGTACGTGGAACCGGCCGGGTTGCGCTCGTACACGGTGATCTCGTGGGACGGGTCCTGGCGCTTCATCAGGATCGAGAAGTACAGGCCGCCGGGCCCGCCGCCGACGATGGTGATCTTCACATGCGCTCCCACGAGGACATGACGGTGTGCGCCTGGGTGGCAACGCAGGGTAGCAGTGGGGGCGGCGCGGGAAGGGGAACACGGGTCCGGTCCGCACGCCCGGGTGAGCGTCCGGCGCCGCCCGTCGGGGACGGGCCCGCCCCTGGAGCACCCGGCGGCCGCTACGGCAGCAGGCGCTGCTCCTTCGCCACCGCCACCGCGCCCGCGCGCGTGTCGACGCCGAGCTTCGCGTAGATCCGGCCCAGATGGGTCTTGACCGTCGCCTCGCTGATGAACAGCGCGCGGGCGATCTCGCGGTTGCCCAGACCGTGGGCGAGCTGGCCCAGGATGTCGCGCTCCCGGTCGGTGAGCGAGGGGCCCGCGGCGCCCCGCATCCGGTCCATGACCCGGCTGGCGACCGGCGGCGACAGCGTCGTACGGCCCTGGGCGGCGGAGTGGATCGCGGCGAACAGCTCCTCGGGGCGCTCGGCCTTCAGGAGATAGCCGGTGGCGCCCGCCTCGATCGCCCGCGTGATGTCCGCGTCCGTGTCGTACGTGGTGAGGACCAGGACGTGCACCCCGGTCGGGGCGATCCGGCGGGTGGCCTCCACGCCGTCGATGCCCGCGCCCAGCTGGAGGTCCATCAGGACCACGTCCGGCCGCAGATGGGCCGCCATCGCGACCGCCTCCTCGCCGCTGCCCGCCTCGCCGACCACCTCGATGTCGGGCGCGCTGCCGAGCAGGGCGAGCAGCCCGGCCCGGACCACGGCGTGGTCGTCGCAGAGCAGGATCCGTACGGGCGCGCTCACGGTCGTACCTCCAGAGGGATCGCGGCGGAGAGCACGGTGCCCTCGCCCGGGGTGGACTCGATCGTCAGCGTGCCGCCCAGCTGCCGGGCCCGCACCCGCATCGCGGGCAGCCCGTGCCCGCGCACGCCTCCCGCGTCCCGCACCGCGGCCGGGTCGAAGCCACGCCCGTCGTCGGCGACGTCGAGGACCACCTGGTCGTCCAGATAGGTCAGGGTGATCGCCGCCGAGCCCGCCCCGGCGTGCTCCCGGATGTTGGCGAGGCCGCCCTGCGCGATCCGCAGCAGCGCCGACTGCACCCGGTCCGGCAGCGGCACCGCCGCCCCGTCCACCCGGAAGGCGGCCGACTCGCGGGTGGCCAGACCGCGCAGCGCCTCCTCCAGGCCGCCGCCCTCGGCGAGGTCGGCGGGGGCCAGGTCATGGACGAAGCGGCGGGCCTCGGCGAGGTTGCGTTCGGCGATCGACTCGGCCGTACGGACGTGCCGGCGGGCGGTCGCCTGGTCGCTGTCCCAGGTGCGGTCGGCGGCCTGGAGCAGCATCTGCTGGCTGGACAGGCCCTGGGCGAGCGTGTCGTGGATCTCCATCGACAACCGCTGCCGCTCCGCCAGCGTGCCCTCCCGGCGCTCGGTCGCGGCCAGCTCGCGGCGGGTGCGGATGAGGTCCTCGATGAGCGCCCGCTGCCGGTCGGCCTGCCGCTCCGCGTGTACGAAGACGGCGGTCGCGATGGCCGCGACGGCCGGTGGGGCGATCACCAGGTTCGGGTCGAAGCCGCCGTGCGACAGCTGCACCTGGGCGGTCACGACGAACAGCGTCAGGAGGGTGACGAGGCCGAGCGCGGCGCGCGGCGGGAGGGTGCGAAGACCCGTGTAGAACAGCGGCACCGCGCACCACGCGAAGCTCGGCGCCAGCACCACTAGGACCATCCACACGGCGACGACCGTGCCCAGCCAGGCGATCCGGCGGGGCGTGGCGCGGGTGCCGAGGACCGGACCGAGGAGGTAGAGCGAGGCGAGCGCGCCGGACAGCGCCACGATCCAGGGGCTGCGGTCCTCCCAGGGGTGGCGCAGCAGGAAGCGGGCGAGGGAGGCGCCGAGCAGGAGGAAGAAGGCGACGTGCATGACCCGCGCCAGCCAGCGGGCGTCCGGGTCCCGGTCCATCGTCCTTCCACCTCATCCACAGTGCTTCCGACCTGGGTATACGCATCCATCCTGACCCAGGGGGACCATGCCGGCATCAACCGATCGGCTGACCCCCGCGTCCACCGTCCCGCTCGGCGAGGGCAGCCGGAACGTGGACCGGACGGGGCCGGTTCCGGGCCGAGGATCGATGCAGAGCGAACGGAACACCGCCGCCGCCTCGACATCCTGGAGCCCGCCATGAAGAAGAAGTTCCTCCTCGGCACCACCGCCGCCGTCGTCCTCGCCGCCGGCACCTTCGGCGCCGTCTCCGCGAACGCCACCGCCCCGCAGGCCGCCCCGGCCGCGGCCGCCGCCAAGAAGGCCGACGCGGACGGCGACAACCTGCGCCAGACCACCCACCTGACGATCGCTGCCGCGACCGAGGCCGCGCAGGCCGCCCTGAAGGCCGCCGAGAAGGAGAACCAGCGGGTCTCCGTCGCCGTCGTCGACCGCAACGGCACCACCCTCGTGACCCTGCGCGGCGACGGCGCGGGCCCGCAGTCCTACGAGTCGGCCGTGAAGAAGGCGTACACCGCCGTCTCCTGGAACGCCCCCACCTCGGTCCTCGCCGGCCGTCTCGCCCAGGCCCCCAACCTGAAGGACATCCCCGGCACCCTCTTCCTCGCGGGCGGCGCCCCGGTGACCGCGAACGGCGGCCCGATCGCCGGCATCGGCGTGGCCGGTGCCCCCTCCGGCGACCTCGACGAGAAGTTCGCCCAGGCGGGCGTGGCGTCCCTCGACGACTGACGGCCCCCGCCCCCGATGCCCGACGGCGCCCGGATCCCCCGCCGGGCGCCGTCGTCCTTTCGCCGGGTTCGTTCTGCGTAGGGTCCGTTTCGCGCCGGGGCCGTTTTGCTTCGGGGCCGTTTTGCTTCGGGTCCGTATTCGTACGTCTGTTTAGGATCGGTTCGTGAACAGACGTAGGCGAGTTTGTGCCGGAGCCGTGGCGCTCACCGTCGCCCTGCTCGCCGCCGGGTGCACCGGCTCGGGTGCCGGTGGCGGGGTGCGGGGCACCCCGGGCGCCGCGGGGCTGCGCGACCCGCTCTTCCCCAGGCTCGGCAACGGCGGCTACGACGTGAGCCGTTACGCGCTCACGCTGTCCTACGACCCCGCCACCGGCCGCCTCGACGGGCGCGCCGAGATCACCGCCAAGGCCACCAAGGACCTCAGCGCCTTCAACCTGGACCTCACGGGGCTCACCGTCCGCGGCGCCACCGTCGACGGGGCGCCCGCCGCGGTCAACCGGGCCGGGAGCGAACTGACCCTGCGGCCGCGCGAGGACATCGACGACGGGGACGAGTTCCGCGCCACCGTCACGTACGAAGGGGTGCCCGAGACCGTCACCGACGCGGACGGCTCCGAGGAGGGCTGGCTGAAGACCGCCGACGGGGCCCTCGCGGTCGGCCAGCCGGCCGGCTCCATGGCCTGGTTCCCCGGCAACCACCACCCCTTCGACAAGGCCGCGTACGACATCACCGTCACCGTCCCGGCCGGCCTCAAGGCCGTCTCCAACGGCGTGCTCGCCTCGGAGAGGAAGACGGCCGACGGCCGCACCACCTCCGTCTGGCGGGCGGCCGAGCCGATGGCGAGCTATCTCGCCACCCTCGCGATCGGCCGCTACGACACCACGACCACCACCGCCCTCGGCACCGTGCCCGTCCTCACCGCCGTCGATCCGGTCGTCGCCCGGCAGACCGCGGCGCTGCGGGCCCGGCTCCCGGAACTGTTGGAGTGGCAGACGGAGAACTTCGGCCCGTACCCCTTCACCGCGACCGGCGCGATCGTCGAACGCGACGAGGACCTCGGCTACGCCCTGGAGACCCAGACCCGGCCCGTCTTCTCCGCGGCCTCCTTCGACACCGCCACCCTCGTCCACGAGCTGGCCCACCAGTGGTACGGCAACTCCGTGTCGCCCGCGACCTGGAAGGACATCTGGCTGAACGAGAGCTTCGCGACGTACGCGGAGTGGCTCTACGCGGAGGACTTCGAGGACACCCCCGCGCAGGAGAACTTCGAGAAGGCCTTCGCGAACGATGCCGCCTGGGCCTTCCCGCCGGCCGAACCGCCGAGCGCCGAGGAGCTGTTCGCCACGCCCGTGTACCAACGGGGCGCGATGGTGCTGCACCGGATCCGGCAGGAGGTCGGCGACGACACCTTCTACGAGATCCTCGCGGGCTGGCCGGCGAAGCACCGGCACGGCACCGCGAGCACCGAGGACTTCACCCGGTACGTGGAGTCGGTGGCGGGCCGGGACCTGGGCGGGCTGTGGGACGTGTGGCTGTACGGCGAGGGGAAGCCCGCCGAGGCGACCGACTGACCGGGTAAGGCAAGGGCCCCGGCGCGGTGCGCCGGGGCCCTGGACGCGTACGGGTCAGAGGTTGACGCCGAAGTCGCGGGCGATGCCCTCGAGGCCGGAGGCGTAACCCTGGCCGACGGCGCGGAACTTCCACTCGGCGCCGTTGCGGTACAGCTCGCCGAAGACCATGGCGGTCTCGACGGCGGCGTCCTCCGACAGGTCGTAGCGGGCGATCTCGGCGCCGCCGGCCTGGTTGACGATGCGGATGTAGGCGTTGCGGACCTGGCCGAAGTTCTGGCCGCGGTTGACCGCGTCGTAGATGGAGACCGGGAAGACGATCTTGTCGACGCCGGCCGGGAGGCCCGCCAGGTTGACGTTGATCTGCTCGTCGTCGCCGCCGCCCTCGCCGGTGCGGTTGTCACCGGTGTGGACGATGGTCTGGTCCGGCGTCGACTTGTTGTTGAAGAAGACGAAGTGGCCGTCGGAGACGACCTTGCCGGCGGCGTCGACGCCGATGGCGGACGCGTCGAGGTCGAAGTCGGTGCCCGTGGTCGTACGGACGTCCCAGCCGAGGCCCACGGTGACGGCGGTGAGGCCCGGGGCCTCCTTGGTCAGGGAGACGTTGCCGCCCTTGGAGAGGCTTACAGCCATGGGATGTCCCTTTCATCGCGGTGTCTTCGCACCCAATAACGCGTCAGGGGGTGCGGCGGTTCCCTCGCGAAAACAGGATGACGTGCGGGAGCCTTCGCGGGGAACATGGAAGGCATGTCCGGTCCCTATCCGATCCGCGGCTCCGTCTCCCTGCCCGAGGCCGAGCTCCTGTGGCGTTTCTCGCGGTCGTCCGGGCCGGGCGGCCAGCACGTCAACACCAGCGACTCTCAGGTGGAGCTCCGCTTCGACCTGGCGGCGACCGAGGCCCTGCCGGAGGTGTGGAAGGCGCGGGCCCTGGAGCGGCTCGCCGGCCGACTGGTGAACGGTGTGGTCACCGTCCGCTCCTCGGAGCACCGCTCCCAGTGGCGCAACCGCGAGACCGCCGCCGTGCGCCTGGCCGCGCTGCTCGCCGAGGCGACGGCGCCGCCGCCGAAGCCGCGCCGCGCGACGAGGATCCCGCGCGGCATCAACGAGCGCCGGCTGCGGGAGAAGAAGCAGCGCGCGGAGACCAAGCGGGGCCGCCAGGGCCGCGACTGGGGCTGAGCCGGCCGAGGGCCGGGGCCTCCGGCGGCTCTCCGGCGGGCCTCCGCCGGTTCTCCGGCGGGCCTGCGCCGGCCCTCCGCCCGCGCCTGTGCCGGGCCATGCCGGCCCTCGGCCGGGCGGCGCCGGGCCTGCGCCGGGCCATGCCGGCCCTCGGCCGGGCGGCGCCGGGCCTGCGCCGGGCCATGCCGGCCCTCGGCCGGGCGGCCTCCGTCGCACCTCCGCCGGGCCTCAGCCCAGCGTGCGGTACTTCCCGCGGAAGTAGGTGAGCGGGCCGCCCTCCGCCGAGGGCAGGTTCGTGGCGAGCACGCGGCCGATGACGAGCGTGTGGTCGCCGGCGACCACACGGTTCTCCGTACGGCATTCGAGGGTGGCGAGCGCGCCGCCCATCAGCGGGGCGCCGCTGTGGGGGCCGCGCGTGTAGGGGAGGTCGGCGAAGAGGAGGCGGTCGCTGACCCGGCCCTTCATCGCGAAGCGTCCGGCGACGTGTCGCTGGCTCTCGGAGAGCAGCGACACCGCCCACACCGGCACCTCCGCGAGCAGGTCGTCCATGCGGGAGTCGTTGCGGAGGCTGACCATGACCAGGGGCGGGTCGAGGGAGACGGACAGGAAGGCGGTGGCCGTCATGCCGACGTCCTCGCCGTGCGGGCCGTCCTCCGGGTCGTGGGCCGTGACCAGGACCACGCCCGCCGCCAGCCGGGCCATGGCGGCCTTGAACTCGTCGTTGCTCACTCCCTCAGCATGAGGGATGGCCAGGTCGACGGCGGTGGTCCCGGTGGCGGGCGTCTTCTGCAGCACCCTCGCACGCTAATCCGGACCCGCGCCGCCTCACATCGGGCGCCGGGACCAGGCCGGCTTCCCCCGACGGTCCTAGGACCCTCTTTCCGCTCCCGTCCGGCGCTGTTCACGCCGGGTTCTCAAACCCCCGAGAGTCTTTGTGACTTGAGTCACAGAGTGCAGTAATTGTTGACCCTGTGTACCGGGTGCACAGCTCGCTGTGATTCAGTGGCGGGGACAGTGCACCACGAAGCCGATGAAGCCGATGAGAACCCTGGAGTCAGCTGTCGAGGTCTCGGGGAGAGCGAGCGATGGAGACCGAGTCGGAGCCGTACGTCCGTCTTGCGACCCTGCGGCAGCTGCATCAGGTCGTGGCGGACCTCAACACCGCCCGAAGCCTTGCGGACACCCTGCAGGCCGTCGCCGACGGCATCGTCGCGGGCCTCAACTATGAGCTGGCCTGCGTCAACCTCGTGCGCCCCGACGGCGATCTGGTCGTCGCCGCCTTCGCCGGCAGCCCCGCCGCCGAGGCACTGATCACCGGCCGGGTCGGCTCCCGCGCCTCCTGGGAGCGCCGCCTCGCCATGGGTGAGACCTGGGGCGACCTCGTCTTCATCCCGCACACCGAGGGCTGGGTGCTGATCGAGGACGACGTGCCCCAGTGGCACACCGAGGGCCCCGCCCCCCGCTTCGAGGACGAGTGGCACCCCCACGACCGGCTGTACGCGCCGATGTACGCCCCCGGCGTGCGCTCCGCCTATCCCGGAGGACCCCCCGGCTCCGGCCGCGAGCTGCTCGGCGTGATCTCCGTCGACCGCCCGCGCAACGGACGGCACCCCGGCCCCTGGGGCCGCGAGGCCCTCCAGATGTACGCCTCCCAGGCCGCCATCGCGATCAGCAACGCCCGCCTCCGCTCCAACATGCAGCGCGCCCTGGTCCGCCTGGAGCGCGAGCAGCAGGCCCTGCGCGCCAGCGAGGAGTCCTTCCGGCAGGCCTTCGAGTACGCGCCCTCCGGCATGGCCATCGCCGAGATGGGCGGCGACCAGCACGGGAGGCTGCTGCGCACCAACGACGCCCTGTGCCGGCTGCTCGGCCGGCCCGCCTCCGTGATGCGGCGCTACTCCTTCGCCGACCTCGTCCACCCCGAGGACATAGGCACCCTGCTGCGCACCTCCGCCGAGGGCGGCCGCGCCGAGCTGCGCCTCGGCCGCCGCGACGGCACCTATGTCTGGGTCTCCCTGCGCAACTCCGTCGTCGCCGACACCGCCGACGGCCCCCGCTTCCTCCTCACCCACGTCGAGGACATCGAGGAGCGCAAGCGCCACGAGCTGCAGCTCGCGCACCGCGCCTCGCACGACGCGCTCACCGGCCTCCCCAACAGCGCCGAACTCCGCTCCCGGCTCTCCGCCCGCATCTGCGAGCGCCCTTTCGCCACCGAGCCGCCCGCCGCGGGCTCCGCGCCCGTCCCCGCCGACGGCTTCGAGCCGCCGTACGAGTACGACTACGAGCACGAGCACGGCTTCGGTTTCTCGCCGGTCGCCGGCGCCGGGCCGTACGACCACCACGTCCACACCGTCGCCCCCACCGGCGGAGAGACCGACGACGGCACCAAAGGGCTCGCCGTCCTCTTCTGCGACCTGGACGGCTTCAAGTCGATCAACGACCGCTTCGGGCACCACACCGGCGACGCCGTCCTCATCGAGGTCGCCCGCCGGCTCACCACGGGCGTACGGGACGGGGACACCGTCGCGCGCCTCGGCGGTGACGAGTTCGTCGTCCTCGCCGACGGCCTGGGCGCCGCCGACGCCGCCGACCTCGCCGTCCGGCTGCGGAACGCGATCATTCCGCCGATCCGGGTGGACGGACGGGCCGTGCGGGTCGGTGCGAGCTTCGGCATCGGCTGGGCCGAGTGCGGCATGACCGTCGAAGAGGTCCTGAACAGCGCCGACCAGCGGATGTACATCGAGAAGCGGTCCCGGTCGAAGGTGCACCGCAGGGCCGGATAGGGCCCGGTCCGCCGGTTCGTTCACCGGTCGTACACACATCGCCGAAACCTTGACAGGGCCGTACGAGGTAGGCTCGGCCGGTCGGCGACGGCTGGCGAGCAGGGAAAAGGAGTGACCCGGATGGCTGCCGGTAACGACGGCGCGAAGACGCCCGAGGACGACGATCCGTTCGGCTACCTGTACGCGGACGGGCAGGCGGCGGGGGCCAGGGCGCCCCAGGGCGGCGGCTACGGCTACCCGGGTCCGGCGGCTCAGCCGGGCGTCCCCCGCACCTCGTACAACCAGGTCCGCACGGTCGGCGAGCGCCAGTACGGCGGTCACGGCCAGGCACAGGTGCCACAGCAGGCCCCGTACGGCCAGCAGCAGGGCTACGGCCAGCCGCACCCGCAGTACGCGGCGCCCGAGACCTATCCCGGCGGCGGCCAGCACCGCCCCGGCCCGTCGCAGCCCGCGCCGCGCGGCTCCGGCGGCGGACGCGGCCCCAACACCAAGGGGCTGCTGATCGGCGCCGTGGCGGTCGTCGCGGTCGTCGTGCTCGGCATCACCGCCGCCGTGATCACCAACGCCGGCGACGACTCCGACAACGCCGGCGGCGGAGGGAAGCCGACGGGCGCGCCCACCCAGGTCTCCGAGTCGCCGTCCGTCGACCCGAGCTCGTCCTCGGAGCCCCCGCTGGAGCTGCCGCAGCAGGACGCGGCGACGCTGAAGCTGGGCGGCTCGGCGGCGCTCGCCAAGGACATCAAGGGTGCGGAGGGCGCCGACGGCGCGTACGTGACCGGGTTCAACGCGATCGGCTCGTCGGTGACCTGGCAGGCGGAGGTGCCCTCGGCCGGGAGCTACTACCTCTACGTGCGCTACGCGATCCCGGCGAAGGACGCGAACGCGACGCTGACCGTCAACGACACGGCGAACAGCAACCCGATAGGCCTCAAGAACTTCATCGGCTCCTCGGACCCGAACCTGGAGAAGAACTGGCAGACCACCTGGGCGCCGGTGACCCTCAAGGAGGGGCAGAACACGATCAAGCTGTCGTGTGAGACGGGCAACCAGTGCGATGCCGTCTTCGACTGGCTGAAGATCAGCAAGACGAAGCTCAGCGGCTGAGCGAGCGACCGGGCGAGGCCGGTGGCAGGGGAGCGGGGTCCTTCGGGGCCCCGTTCTTCTTCGTCTGGGGGCCCTAGGGGGTGTCTTGTCGATCAGGTCGGATCAGGGGCGAGCCCGGCAGGATCGGCGAGACATCCCCTACGCCGCCGTGGCCGGGGCGTGGACCGTGACGCGGGGGAGCAGCGCCTCGTAGGCGCCCGCGTCGAACTCGCCGGCCACCGGGGAGAGGACCGTCGCCGCCGAGAGGGCGACGGCATGGGCCAGGCGGTCGGGCCAGTCGGTGCCGTCGACCAGGCCGGCAAGCAGGGCCGCGACGGCCGAGTCGCCCGCGCCGGTCGGATTGCCCCGTACGGGCGCGGGCGGGGCCGCCTGCCAGTGGCCGTCCGGGGTGGCGGCGAGCAGGCCGTCGGGGCCGAGGGAGGCGACCACCGCGTGGGCGCCGCGGCGCCGGGCGTCGCGGGCGGCGCGGTGCGGTTCGCGGGAGCCGGTGAGCTGGGCCAGCTCCTCCGCGTTCGGCTTGATCACGTCGGGGCGGGCGGCGATGCCCCGGCGCAGGGGTTCGCCGCTGGTGTCGAGGAGGACCGGGACGCCGGCGGCCCGGGCGAGCCGGACGAGTTCGGCGTAGGCGCCGACGTGGATGCCCGGCGGCAGGCTGCCGCACAGGGCCACCGCCCGGGCGTCGCCGAGGAGTTCGGTGAAGCGGGTGGTGAGGGCGGACCACTCGTCGGGGGTGATGGCGGGCCCGGGTTCGTTGAGCTGGGTGGTGTCACCGCTCGTGGCGTCGACGACCGCGACGGTGCGGCGGGTGGCGCCCGCGGTCGGGACGAGGGCGTCGTGGACCGGCTGTCCGGCGGTGCCGGCGGCGAGCAGGGCGCGGACGGTCTCGCCGGTCGTGCCGCCCGCGAAGCCCGTGACGACCGTCTCGTGGCCGAGGGCGCCGAGCACGCGGGCGACGTTGAGGCCCTTGCCGCCGGGGCGTTCGACGACCTGGGCGACCCGGTGCGAGGTGTGCGGGGTGAGAGCGTCGACCTTGTAGGTCAGGTCCAGGGCCGTGTTGAGGGTGACCGTGAGGATCATCCGTACCGCCCCCGTCGTCTCGTGTGCTCGTGTCACCGCCTTCAGCGTCCTGATCATGCCAAAGAGACGGCGATCGGCCCAGACCCCGGACCGATCGCCGTGGGACGACCGCTGGACGACCGCGGGGCAACCATGCGGTGAAATCAGCCCACTTGGGGATCGACCACCCAGCTGCCCTTGCGCATCACGCCCTTGAGCTCGAAGTCCGCGTCGAGGACGACGAGGTCGGCGTCCTTGCCCGGCTCCAGGGAGCCCACCCGGTCGTACACGCCGAGCAGCTTCGCCGGGTTGGCGGAGACGGCCTGGACGACCGACTCGACGGGCAGTCGGTCGACGGTCACGGCGCGCTGGAACGCCCGGTCGAGGGTGAGGGTCGAGCCGGCGATGGAGCCGCCCTCGACGAGCCGGGCCACGCCGTCCTTCACCTCGACGGCGAGCGAGCCCAGGGCGTACGTGCCGTCGCCGAAGCCGGCCGCGTCCATGGCGTCGGTGATGAAGGCGACCCGCTCGGGGCCGGCGTGGTGGAAGGCCAGCTCCAGGGCGGCCGGGTGCAGGTGGGTGCCGTCGTTGATGAGCTCGACGGTGATCCGCTCGTCCTCCAGGAGGGCGGCGATCGGGCCGGGCGCGCGGTGACCGAGGCCGGGCATCGCGTTGAAGAGGTGGGTGGCGACGGTGGCGCCCGCGTCGATGGCCTCGACGGTCTGCTCGTACGTGGCGTCCGTGTGTCCGATCGCGGCGATCACGCCGTGCTCGGCGAGCAGCCGTACGGAGTCGATGCCGCCGGGCAACTCGGTGGCGAGGGTGACCATGCGGGCCTGGCCGCGCGCGGCGTCGATCAGCTTGCGCACCTCGGCGGGCTCGGGGTCGCGCAGCAGCGCCTCGTCGTGGGCGCCCTTGCGGCAGGGGGAGATGAACGGGCCCTCGAAGTGGATGCCGGCGATGTCGCCCTGCTCGGCCAGCTCGGAGAGGAGGCCGGCGCGCCGGCCGAGGAAGTCGGTGTCGCCGGTGACGAAGGAGGCGACGACGGTGGTGGTGCCGTGCAGCCGGTGGGTGTGGACGCCGGTGAGGATCTCGTCCACGGTGCCGGAGGTGAAGGAGGCGCCGCCGCCGCCGTGGTTGTGCATGTCCACGAATCCGGGCACCAGCCAGTGGCCGGTGAGGTCGAGGGCGGGGGTGTCCTCGTGGGCGGCTCCGGTGATGCGGCCGTTCTCGACGATCACTCGTCCGTTCTCGACGATCCCGGTCGGCAGCACCACGCGGGCCCCGGCGAGAACTGTGGAAACGGCCATCAGGCGGATACCTCCGAGTCGGTGGGGCGCTGGTCGGCGTCGTGGGCGGGGTCGGCGAGCAGGTCCCAGGCGAGGAGGCCCGCGCCCAGGCATCCGGCGGTGTCCCCGAGGGCCGCCGGGACGATGGCGGGCAGCTTCTGGAAGGTGACGCGCTCCTCCACGGCGACCCGAAGGGGTGTGAACAAGGTTTCCCCCGCCTCGGCGAGACCGCCACCGATGATGAGCGTGCGCGGGTCCAGCAGGGTGAGCGCGGTGACCAGGCCGTCGGCGAGCGCGTCGACGGCGTCCTGCCAGACCTTCGTGGCGGCCGGGTCGCCGGACTCGACCGCCTTGGCGCAGTCGGCGGCGTCCGCCTCGGGGTCGCCGGAGGCCGCGGCCCAGGCGAGGGAGACGGCGGAGGCGGAGGCGTACCGCTCCAGGCAGCCCCGCTGGCCGCAGCCGCACTCGGTGCCGCCGGGGCGGACGACGATGTGGCCGATCTCGCCCGCGTAGCCGTGCGCGCCGGCCTCGATGGCGCCGCCGATGCCGATGGCGCCCGCGATGCCGGTGCCGAGGGGGACGAAGAGGAAGCGGTCGGCGCCGTTGCCCGCGCCGATCCGGCCCTCGGCGAGGCCGCCGGTGCGCACGTCATGGCCGAGGGCGACGGGGATGCCGCCGAGGCGTTCGCTGAGCAGGGCGCGCATGGGGACGTCGCGCCAGCCGAGGTTGGCCGCGTAGACGGCGATGCCGTCCACGGCGTCGACGATTCCCGGGACGGCGACTCCGGCGGCCGCGGCGGGCTGTCCGTACCGCTCCTGGCCGAGGGCGCGCAGCTCCTCGGCGAAGCCGAGGATCGTCTCGACGACGGCCTCGGGGCCGCGCTCGCGGCCGGTGGCGCGGCGGGCCTCGTGGAGCAGGGTGCCGTCCGCCCCGACGAGGGCGGCCTTCATGCCGGTGCCGCCCACATCGAGGGCGATGACGTGTCTCACGGGGACAGTCTCCCGTGTCCACCCCGAAAAGGTCTAGTCCACTGTGACGGATTGTTGCGGTCGGATACAAATGGCGGCCGAGGGGCGCGCGGGCTTGTGGCGCCCGGGTCGCGGGCGGGTGGCCCGCGGGCCGATGCGTTGCAGAAGCGATATGCGAGTGGTGTAGACCTCCTGTCGCTCTTCGGGAGAAACTGACGACTTCCGACATCTCGACGACGAGCAAAAGGGTGGGTCACGGCTGTGCAGCGGCGACGATTTCTTGGACTGGCCGCGGCGGCCACCACACTCGGTCTGACCGCCGCCCTCTCCGGCTGCGGCACGCTCGGCGGCGACGACGGGGACGTCACCCTCACCCTGGTGGCCGCCGACTACGACCTCACCGGCGGGGACTCCACCAAGAAGTACTGGGCCGGGCTCGTCGCCGCCTTCGAGGACAAGAACCCCGGCGTGAAGATCCAGGTCCAGATCGAGTCCTGGAACGACGTCGACCGCAAGGTCGCCGAGCTCGTCAAGGCCGGCCGGGCCCCCGACATCGCCCAGATCGGCGCCTACGCCGACTATGCGGCCGCCGACCAGCTCTACGCCGCCGACGAGCTGCTCTCCATCCCCGTCCAGGCCAACTTCCTGGCCCCGCTCGTCGACGCCGGCGAGTACAAGCAGACCCAGTACGGCATGCCGTTCGTCGCCTCCACCCGGCTGCTCTTCTTCAACCAGGAGCTCTTCGACAAGGCCGGCGTCGACGAGCCCCCGACCACCTGGGACGAGCTCGCCGCGGCCGCCGAGAAGCTGAGGAAGAAGAACGTCCCCTACCCCTTCGCGCTGCCGCTCGGGCCCGAGGAGGCCCAGGCGGAGACGATGATGTGGCTGCTCAGCGGGGGCGGCGGCTACCTCGACGCGACGGGCCACTACAAGGTCGACTCCGACGCGAACATCCGCACCCTCACCTGGCTGCGCGACAACCTCGTCGCCAAGGGCCTCACCGGTCCCGTCGCACCCGCGAAGCTCGACCGCAAGGAGGCGTTCGCCGCCTTCGCACGCGGTGAGGTCGGCATGCTCAACGGCCACCCGTCGCTGATGCAGGAGGCCGCCAAGAAGGGCGTCAAGGTCGGCAAGGTCGCCCTGCCCGGCGCCGACGGCGGGGACAGGGCCGCCATGGGCGTCGCCGACTGGATCATGGGCTTCAAGCAGAACGGCCACCGCAAGGAGATCGGCGCCTTCCTCGACTTCGTCTTCAGTGACGCGAACGTGCTGAAGTTCGCGGGCGACAACGACCTGCTGCCCGCCACCGTCACCGCCTCCGCCACCATGCAGGCCGACCCGGCCCACGCCGACCTGCGCGAATTCCTGGAGGCGCTGCCCGACTCCCAGCTGCCGCCCGTCGGCAAGACCTCCTGGGCCCAGGTCAGCGGCACGGTCAAGAAGGACATCGGCAAGGCGGTCGCCCCGGGCGGCAAGCCCTCGGAGGTCCTCGGCCGGATCGCGCGCGAGGCGACGGCGGCGGAGAGCGCGGAGTAGACGCGGAGCGCGGAACAAGTGGGGCGGAACAAGCGGGGCGGAATAAGTTGGTCTGTATGACCAGTGAAATCGGGAAGGCGGGGGCGGCCGGGGAGCCCGGCGAGCTCGGCGAGCGGGAACAGGCCGTCCTCGCCCTGGAACGCCGCTCCTGGCCGGGCCCCGGCGCCAAGGAGCGGGCCGTGCGCGAGCGGCTCGGCCTCTCCGCCACCCGCTACTACCAGCTGCTCAACGCCCTCCTCGACGACCCCAGGGCCCTCGCCCACGACCCGGTCACCGTGAACCGGCTCCGCCGGGTCCGGGCCGAGAAGGCACAGCGCCGCTGACGAGGACGCCCGTAGCTGGGTAGGGTCAGGGACATGGTCAGCAGCCTTCCGCACCCGACCACCTCCGCCGGCCGCGACGGTCTGGCCGCGCTCCTGGCGCGCCCCGAGAAGGCCGTCGTCGCCCTCGACTTCGACGGGACGCTCGCCGAGATCGTCCCGGACCCGGAACAGGCCCGCGCCCACCCCGGCGCCGTCGCCGCCCTGGCGGCCCTCGCGCCGCACGTGGCCTCCGTCGCCGTGATCACCGGCCGCCCCGCCGGCGTGGCCGTACGGTACGGGGGCTTCGCCGGCGTCCCCGGCCTGGAGCGCCTGGTCGTGCTCGGCCACTACGGCGCCGAGCGCTGGGACGCGGTCACCGGCACCGTCCGGGCCGCCGCCCCGCACCCGGGCGTCGCCTCGGTCCGCGCCGAGCTTCCCGGCTTCCTCGACCGCGTCGGCGCCTGGCCCGGCACCTGGATCGAGGAGAAGGGCCGCGCGGTGGCGGTCCACACCCGCCGGGCGGTCGACCCCCAGGGCGCCTTCGAGGCCCTGAAGGACCCCCTCGCCGACCTGGCCGCCCGCCACGGCCTGGTCCTCGAACCGGGCCGCATGGTCCTGGAACTCCGGCCCCCGGGCATGGACAAGGGCGTCGCCCTCTCCGACTACGTCCGCGAGACCGGCGCCGGGTCCGTCCTCTACGCGGGCGACGACCTGGGCGACCTGCCCGCCTACGCCGCCGTCGACAAGCTCCGCTCCGACGGCGTCCCCGGCCTCCTCGTCTGCTCCGCCGCCGAGGCCGAGGCCGTCCCCGAGCTCGCCACCCACGCCGACCTCACGGTCCCGGGCCCGGCGGCGGTGGTGGGCCTGCTTGCGGGGCTGGCGGAGGCGGTGGATCAGGGGGCGTAGAAGCCCTGCACGTCGGCGAGGAGGTCGACGCTGCCCGCGTGGTTGTAGAGGGTGACCTTGCCGTCCTTGACCGGGACGACGACGAGATTGGCCACCGGGCGCCCGGCCGTCACGTTCAGGTTCGACGTGTTCGGCCGACTCGTCCCGTACGGGTAGACGGAGACGTACGTGGCGGCTGTCGCGTTGGTCGCCGTCACGTTCATGACGACCGCGGTGACGCCGGTGGCGGGCACCCCGTTCCGCCCGGCGACCTGAAGGGTCACCGTCCCCCGGGCCCCGACCTTGGCCTTGGGGGCGCCGGTGCCGCTGAGGGTGTTGAGGGCGCGGGTGGGCGGGAGGGGCTCGAAGAGGGAGCCTTCATGGCCGTCCGGATAGTAGCCGACGACGTCGGCGAGCACGTCGACCGCGCCGAAGGCGTTGTGGAAGTTGAGATCCGCACCCATCGGCACGACGACCAGGTTGGACGCGGTCCGACCGGCCGCCGCGTGGACGTGGGAGTGCTGCCACGAATCCAGGAAACGGGTTCCGTAGACGGAGACATGCGTCGATGCGGTCGCGTTGGTGACGGTCAGGTGGAGGACCACGGCCGAGACACCGCTCCCCGGCACTCCGCCACGGCCCAGGACCGGAGCCGTTGCGATGATGCCCCCCTGCACCTTGCCCTTGGGGACCCCGAGCCCGCTGAGGGAGTTGACGATCCGGGTCGGCGTGAGCGGCTGGAAGAGGGTGCCCGAGGTGGCCGTCGTGTAGTAGCCGGTCACGTCGGCGACGAGGTCGACGCTGCCGGCGTGGTTGTACAGGGTGACCTTGCCGTCCTTGACGGGGACGACCACCATGTTGGCCAGGATCCGTCCCGCGGGCACGTTGAGGCTCGACGTGGCCGGGCGCGCCGTGCCGTACGGGTGGACCGTGACGTACGTCGACGCGGTCGGCAGCACGGCGGCCACGTTCAATGCCACGGCAGTGACCCCCGTCGCCGGTACGTGTCCGTGGCCGGCGGCCTGGAGGGTGATCGAGCCTCCCGCCCCGACCCTGCCCTTGCGGGCGCCGAGTCCGCTGCGCGTGTCGAGGATCCGGGCCGGCGCGCCGGAGAAGGGCGTCACCGCCACGAACCGGCTGGAGGCGGACGAGGAACCGTTGAAGAGGGTGACGCTGCCGCTCTCCTGCACCTCGGCTCCCACGCCGTCGGCGGGACGCGCGGTCAGAGTCCACAGGTACGCGCCGTTCGGCAGCAGGGTGCCGGCCTTGTCGCGCCCGTTCCAGCCGATCGACAGCTCTCCACGGACGTTCGCCCCGGCGGCCAGCTCGCTGGTCAGGCCCGTCCGGACATGGCGGGCCGTCAGGGTCCAGGAGACCGGCTTGCTGTACAGGCGCGTGAGGAGGGTGTGACCGCTATCGGCTTTGATCACCGGGGAGTCCGGGGTCCGGCCCAGCACGGCGGGCGGCTGTGCGGCGACGCCGGTCGGGACGACGTGGACCTGCTCCTCGGCGTCGACGTAGGCGAGGTGGCCGCCGAACCGGTCGACGCTCCAGCGGACATGGCGCTGGGAGACGCCGGTGTCGGGCAGTGCGCCGACGACACGGCTCGCCGGGCCGTCTGCGGCGGCGCCGGTGAGGACGAGTTTGCCGGCGGTCTTGTCGTGGGTGACGACGTAGCCGTCGCCGAGCAGGGCCTCGCCGGACGGGACGGACCGCGAGGTCTTGGCCGTACGGTCGTAGACCCCGGCGGGGCCGTCCTCGCCGCAGGACCAGTAGAGCCAGCGGCCGGCCGCCTGGAGCTCCGTGGGCACGCACGGGGCGCCGGTGTTCACCGAATCGACGGTCTTGCCCGCCTTCAGGTCCTTGGCGGTGACGGTCCCCTCCTCCGTACCGGCGCTCCACAGCCAGGTGCCCCACAAGGCGGAGGCGACGGGAGCCCGCTGCTCCAGGAACTGCCCCCAGGTGGTGATGACGATCTGCTTGCCGGGCGCGCCGGGGACGGTGTGGACCAGGTAGTCGGCGGAGACGTCGTCGATCCTGCCGCCGGCCGGCAGGCCCAGGTCTCGGAAGTCGCCGTCGCCGGGACCATTGACGTAGTAACGCCAGTTCGTGTCGTCCGCCGCCACGCGGCGCATGAACCGTCCGTCCCCGAGGGCCCGGTACGCGGCGCACGCGGAGTCGTTCGGCGCGCACCAGTCCATCGGGATGCCTGTCAGTTTCGTCCGGTCCCCGAAGGTGAGGGCGCCGGATGTGCTGATGTCGCGGGCCCACTCCCAATCCCCGTACTCGCTGTTGTCGACCACGGACAGGCGTCCCTGCGCCAGGGCGATGCCCTTGATGCGGGCAGGCTTCGGCAGCCGCTTCACCACGGTCACCACCGGCTTGCCGGAGGCGTCCGGGGTGATACGCCGGAGGGCCCAGTCGACGGAGTTCGAGCCGCCGATGACGGCAGCGGTGCCGTCGGGGCCCGCGGAGGGCCCTCCGGCGATCTTGGGGAGCAGAGTGAGGGCGGGGCCGCCCGCGATCGGTACGGCGTCCAGGGTGTTCCGTGACGACTTGTAGACCAGCCAGTCGCCGACGATGGCGAACTGGTGGTTCGAGGTGCCGCTGGAGTCGTAGTTGTTCAGATCGACCGTGGTGAAAGGAGTCGACGGGGCGGTCCGTGAGGTGACGAGCACCGTGTTCACAGAGGTCGAGAGCTCGTTGAAGAGCGCGATGTACTTCGGTGAGAGCTTCGCGTGGGAGTAGGACCTGGGCACCTCGGGGGTCAGCTCTGCGAACCGCCCCGTCTCCGTCGACACCACGCCGACGCGCAGCTGGTCGTTCTGCACCGGCGTCCACATCAGCAGGCCCGATGCGTCACCGGCGAGGATCCGGCCCACACGGGTGCCGTCGTCCGGCCCGGTCACCGTCACGTCCTGCGTCGTGCCGTCCGGTCGAGGCGAGAGCAGGTGCCACGACACGGCTCTCCGGGTGCCGTCGGTGTGGGCGACGGTCTTGGCCGCCGTCACGATCGAACCGAAGGCCGCCGGCACCGCGTAGTCCTCCGGAAGGGCGACCTTCCGCGAGGTGCCGTCGGTGTCGCGCAGTTCGACCTCACCGGGGCGAACGAACGCGAGGGTGTCGGAACCCGTGCCCTGAACAGTGGTCCCGGCCTCGGCGGGCACCGGCACGGCGGTGCTCCGCCCGTCCGAGAACCGGGTCCACAGAACGCCTTCGTGCCCTTCTTGAGTGTGGAACACGCCTTCGGCGCCGATGGCGTCCGCCTGATTCCATCGGGACTGCCCTTGTAGGTGAAGGCGCGCACTGAGCGGGTACGAGACGGGTGCGGCCGGAACCACCACCTCCTGCGGCACCGGCACCGGAACTGGCTCCTCCGCCGCCGCCGTCCCCGCCAGTGGCGTCAGGCCGCCGCCCACTGTCAGCGCGATCGCCGTCGCGGCGGCGTACGCCCCCCGCGTCAAGGCATGACGAAACACCAGGAAGCCCCTCCCCTGAGACCCTGCCGTGCCCCCCACCGCAGGTGGAGCGGAGGGTAACAGCAGGAAGGGGCGCCCCGGTTGGCCGGGGCGCCCCTCATGTCACCTGCGACGTCACGGGGCCGGGTTGGTCACCGTGATCGTCAGGTCGTCGCCCGCGTCGCCGGTGACGGTGACCTTCACGCCGTGGCCCGCGACCTTCACGCTGGCCTGGGGGGCCGTCGGGTCGTAGTAGGCGTTCGGGTCGGTGTCGTCGAAGACCGGGAGGCCGGGGACGGACGGGGCGCAGGCCGCCTTCGTCGCGACGGTCTGGTTGCCGCCCTTGCCGACCAGGACCTCCTTGTGGAGGCAGGTGGCGTCGGTGGGCTCCAGGCCGAAGGTGGCGTCGAAGGGCTGGCGGCGGTTGCTGGGGGCCGTGCCGTCGTCGTAGCGGAACGGGGTGGGGCGGGCGTCGACGGCCATCGCCGAGCCGGCGCCCGGGTGGTCGCTGACGTTGTTGTCGTCGTGGGACCGGTCCACGTACCAGACCAGCATGCCGTTCTGGTACGTGAAGAACTCCACCCAGTCCGGGGCGGTGATGCCCTTGCTGTACTGGTACGGGCCCTCGGCGAGCAGTGCGTCGGAGCCGACGTACTCGCGGTTCTCCAGGAGGTAGTAGCGCGGGAAGGTGGCGGTCTCCGTGCCCGTGGAGATCTTCCAGCGGCCCTGGGCCGTCCAGCCGTTCGCGCCCTGCTCGACGTCGTCGGTGAGCACGGTGGTGCTGCCCGCGCCGATGGTGATGTCGTCGAGGAACGCGCCGGCGAAGTGCACGCCGCCGTCGGTCTGGTAGCGGAAGCGGAAGAGGGAGTCCTTGCCGGCGGCGTCGTACGCGTACCGCAGGGTGGTCCAGCGGCCGGCGGAGGAGCCGTCGACGGCCGCGCCGGCGCGCGCCCAGGTGGCCCCGCCGTCGAGGGAGTACTCGGCGAAGAGGTAGTCGAAGTCCGCCTCGATCTCGTACCAGGCGTTCGCCTTCACGGTGACGCGGGAGGCGGCCGGGACGGAGCGGGTGAGGGACTGGTTCAGGCCGTCGGCCGAGCCGGTCCACCAGGCGTGCGTGCCCGAGGAGGGGGTGGTGTACGAGGTGCTCGCGGTCTTGTCCGGGAGCGCGACGCGGACGGCCTGCTCCTTGCCGGTGACCTGGAGCTGCGCGGGGTTGAGGGTGTACGTGCCGGTGGCGCCGAGCGGCGCGTCGGCGACGTCCAGCCAGCCGAGGAAGAGCTTCTCCTCGGCGCCCATCAGGCCCGGGTGGGTGCCGATGCCCTCGTTCGCGGCGGCGCCGTGGCCCAGCCAGGAGCCGGAGCTCATCAGGGTCCAGAAGGCGGTGGAGTTCTCGCCGCCGTTCGTGTCGTAGTAGTCCGGCAGGCCGAGGTCGTGGCCGAACTCGTGGCAGAAGACGCCGAGGCCGCCGTTCTCGCCCTCGGTGGTGTAGTCGCCGAGCCAGTACTTCGACTGGCCGATGCGGGCGCCGCCCGCCTTGTTCTGGGTGCCGGCGACCTCGGGTCCGGTGAGACCGAAGTCGTCGCCGTTGACGTACCAGCGGTGCGACCAGATCGCGTCCTCGCCCTGCGCGCCGCCGCCGGCGTCCTCGCCCATGCCGGCGTGGACGGCCTGGAAGTGGTCGATGTAGCCGTCGGCCTCGTCGAAGTTCCCGTCGTGGTCCCAGTCGTTGCGGTCCCAGACGTCGAACTGGGCGAGGTACGCGTCGATCTCGGCCGGGGTCTTGCCGGCCGCGATCTGGGCGTTCCACCAGGCGTCGCCGGTGTCCTGGACGAAGGCCCACGAACCGCCGTTGTCCTCGATGGCGTTGTCGCCGTAGAAGGAGGCGTTGTGGGGGACCCTGACCCAGTCCTCGACGGTGTTGGTGACCGAGTAGGCGCCGTTCGACAGCTTCTCGTAGTACGTCTTCATGGACTCGCCGGAGCCGTTGAAGAGGTTCTCGTAGTACGCCTTGTCGAAGTCGGCGGTCCAGGCGTTGGAGTTGTCCACGCTCCGGTCGGGCCGGGGTATCTCGTTGTGGAGCGGGCCGGGGATGGTGCCGTACCTGCCGCTGGCCTCGGTGCCGAACTCGGAGAGGATCGTGAGGATCTTCTCCTGGCGCACGGCGGTGGTGGTCTTCGTCTCCGCGAACTTGCCGGGCGCCACCTCGACGACGCCGCGGGCGTTCGCCTTGGCCTTGCCCTTGGCGACCAGGTCGATCGCCTTCTCGCGCAGTTCGGTGCGCTGCTTGGTGAGCGGGCCGGGGCGGTTGTCGCTCCGGTGCGCCTGGGCGCCGGCGGGTGCGCCGTCCCTGGCCTGCTGCGCGGCGGCGGGGGTGAGCCCCGCGGCGAGGAGTGCGGTGAGCGCGGACCCGAGGGTCATGCTCACGACAATCTTCTTCACGTCTGTCGCGATCCTTCCGCTTGCCTCTGGGGGGATTGGGGTCTCCCCAGGCCCGCAGGGCCTGGGGGAAGGATCGCCTGGGGGAACGATCGCGGCAGAGTCTGGCACGGGACGACCCCTCGCGAGGAGGGGTCGTCTCCGATTAACGGAACGGATTTGCGGAACCGGTTTTCGAAACCCGCCTCACCGCAGCAGCAGGTCCACCACGCCCGTCAGGTCCTCCTCGCCGCGGGCCTGCTCGAGACAGCGGCGCATCAGCTCGAAGTACGGGTTGATCAGCTCCGCGCTCACGCCCTGCTGCTCGGCCGTGGCCAGGAAGGTCGGCGTGCCCGCCACCTGCATCGCCAGGTTGGAGACCACGTCCGTGGTGTAGTCGCCGTCCTTCAGATGCCGGGCGGTCTGCTGCACGGCGGGGCCGGTCATCGCCGTGATCCAGGCGGAGAGCAGCGGGGCGAAGGCGACCGGGTCGATGTCCTCCTTGCGGATCAGGGCGAAGGCGTGCGTGATCCCGGCGAACATCCCGTACATGGCGCTGAGCAGGGCCACGTCGTGCAGCGCGGCGAAGCCCGCGTCCTCGCCGACGTGGACGGTGCCGGCCGGGACCGCGAGGGTCTCCTGGTGGAGCTCGAACAGCTCCCGCGCGCCGCTGTAGAAGACATAGCCGCCGGCCTCGGGCACCCCGATCATCGGCGGGACGGCCATGATCCCGCCGTCCAGATAGCGGGCGCCCCGCTCGCGGGCCCACGCGGCGCGGGCCCGGGCCTGGGCGGGCGTGGTGGTCGTCAGGTTGACCAGGTCCTTGCCGGTCAGGTCGGCGTCGGCGAGCGCCTCGCTGACCGAGGCGTCGTCGAGGAGGCAGACCACGACGAGGGTGCTCGCGGCGACCGCCTCGGCGACGTCGGCGGCGGCGGTCGCGCCCTCGGCGGCGAGTACGGCGGTACGGGCGGGGGTGCGGTTCCAGACGGTGAGCGGGTGGCCCGCGGCGAGCCAGGTGCGGGCGAGGGCCGTGCCCATCGCGCCGAGGCCGAGGAGGGTGAGGGGGGTCTTCTGCGCGGTCTTCTGCGGGGTCGTGTCGGTCATGTGACCAGGCTGCTTCCGGGGCGGTTGATCGCTCAAGTACCCACTTGGAAGTGGGTGGTTACCCTGAGGTGAGCGAGCAGGTCAGGAGGGTGGGGCATGGCGACGCTGAACCGGCCGGGGGCCGACGACGGGGAGCACGTCTGCGGGATCGACACCGCGATGGACATCATCGGGGGCAAGTGGAAGGTGCTCATCCTGTGGGCGCTCCACGAGCAGCCGCACCGTCGCTTCGGCGAACTGCGCCGGATGGTGCCGGGGATCACCGAGAAGGTGCTCACCTCCCATCTGCGCGAGATGGAGGCCGACGGCATCGTGGACCGCGTCTCCTACGACGAGGTCCCGCCGCGCGTCGAGTACGCCCTCACCAAGGACGGCGTCCGGCTCAACGACGCGCTCGAACCGCTCGCCCGGTGGGGCGGCGAGCGCAGGGAACGGGACCGCCGTGACGGCGGCCCCCGGGAGGAACCCTAGGAAGGCGCCCCGCCGAGGGCGTCCAGCTGGTCCAGGAACCAGCGTCGGGGCGGCAGGGCGGTGGCCGCCGCCGCGAGCCGCTTGGTGCGCTCGGCGCGGTCCGGGGCGGGCATCGACAGGGCCTCGTGGAGGGCCTCGGCGGTCTCGGTCACGTCGAAGGGGTTCACCGTCAGCGCGTCGCCGCGAAGCTCCTCGTACGCCCCCGCCTCCCGGGACAGCACCAGCGCGCAGCCCTCGTCGGACACCACCGGGATCTCCTTGGCGACCAGGTTCATGCCGTCCCTGACCGGGTTGACCAGGGCCACGTCGGCCATCCGGTACGCGGCGAGGGAGCGGGTGAAGTCGTCCTGGACGGAGACCAGGACGGGCCGCCAGTCCGGAGTGCCGAACTCCTCGTTGATCCGCTCGGCGAGCGCGGCTACCGCGGCCGTGTAGGAGCGGTAGCTCTCCAGGTCCTGGCGGGAGGGGTAGGCGGAGGCGAGGTGGACGACCCGGCCGCGCCACTCGGGATGCTCCGTGAGCAGCTCCCGGTAGGCCAGCAGGCCGCGCAGGATGTTCTTGGACAGCTCCGTGCGGTCGACCCGGACGATCGTCTTCCGGTCGCCCACCTCGGCGCGCAGGGCCGCGAGCCGCTCGTCGACCTCGGGACGGTGGGCCAGGGCCCGCAGCTCGTCGCCGTCGACGCCGAGCGGATGGACCGCCACCCGGGAGCCGCCGGCCGCGCGCGCGACGGGCGGGTCGGCGCGGAAGGCGTCCGCCCAGGCCCCGGTGTGGAAGCCGATCTCGTCGGCACCGAGCATGCCCTCGACCAGCTCCTGGTGGATGTCGTCCGGCAGCATCGCCAGATAGGCGGGGGAGGCCCACGGGGTGTGGGTGAAGTGCGCGATCCGCAGATCGGGCCGGAGCGCGCGCAGCTGCCCCGGGACGAGCGCCAGGTGGTAGTCCTGCACCAGCACCGCCGCGCCCTCGTCGGCGGCCTCGGCGAGGGCCTCGGCGAAGGCCCGGTTGTAGGCGCGGTAGGAGTCCCAGCGGCGGCGGAAGGCCGCGTCGAAGACGGGCTCGCGCGGGATGTCGTAGAGGTGGTGGTGGAGGAACCACAGCACCGAGTTCGCGATGCCGTTGTACGCGTCGGCGTACACCTCCGGGTCGATGTCCAGCATCCGCACGCCCGGCTCGGCGACCCCGCGCCGCACCGCCTCGCGGTCGCCGTCACCGAGGGCCGCGCACACCCACAGCCCGTCGCCCGCCGAGTCCTCCGAGAAGACGGCGCTCAGGCCCGAGACGAGCCCGCCGCCGCCCCGCCGGAAGTCCAGCGCTCCGTCGTCGCGCACGGTGTAGGAGACCGGACCGCGGTTCGATGCCACGAGGACTGAAGCCATATGGCGAACCTAGCCCGTCCGGTAAACGCTCAAACGTACGGATTCGAGCCAGGCTCGGTGTTCCCGGGGGGTTCCCGGTGACTCCGTACGGCGGCCCCGGCCACCACGCCGGTCGCCCCGAGCGCGAGCCCGAGGCCGCCGAGCAGCCACAGCCGCTCCTCCGCCGTCCGGCCCGCCGCCGGCTTCCCCGGCTCCCGAGCGGCCAAGGGCAGCTCCCGGGCCGCCTCGGCCGGGGCGGCCCCGGTGAGGGAGAGCGCCCCGGCGGCGAGGCCGAGGACTGCCAGCAGGATTCCCGTTCCGATTCCGTGTCTCCACCGCATGAAACGGAAATCTAGGCAGAAAGGATCATCATCCGGTGTTACGCCACGCGTCGGGCTGTCACGCCACGCGTCGGCGCGCGTACTCCGCGATCTCCGCCATCGGCGGCCGCTCCTCCGTGTCCACCGCGTACGTCCGTGGCGCGAAGCCGCCCTCGCCGCTCCGCTCGAACTGGGTCAGCCGCGGCCGCACCAGGTGGCCCCGCGAGAGCCGCAGCTGCGCCGTCCGGTAGATCGCCGCCGCCATCCGGCCCAGCGCCTGTCCGTCCTGGTGCCGGTGCTTGCGCACCCCTACGTCCACCTGTGCGAGCGCGTCCAGACCCACCGTGTGGAGCGCGTCCACCAGCAGGCCGAGCTCCACCCCGTAACCGACCGGGAACGGCAGCCGCTCGAGGAGCGAGCGCCGCGCCGCGTACTCACCGCCCAGCGGCTGGACGAAACCGGCCAGCTGCGGCCAGTGCAGGTTCAGCAGCGGCCGGGCCACCAGCTCCGTCACCCGGCCGCCCTGACCGGGGGCGTCGCCGAGGGGACGGTCGTACATCGCCTTCACGAAGGCCACGTCCGGGTCGGTCAGCAGCGGGCCGACGATCCCCGAGACGAAGTCCGCCGAGAAGTCGCGCAGGTCGGCGTCGACGAAGCAGACCACGTCCCCGCTCGTCACCATCAGCGACCGCCACAGCACCTCGCCCTTGCCGGGCACCGCCGGTATCCGCGGCAGGATCGCGTCCCGCGCCACCACCCGCGCCCCGGCCGCCGCGGCCACCTGCGCCGTACGGTCCGTGGAGCCCGAGTCGATCACCACCAGCTCGTCCACCAGCGGCACCGCGCCGGTCATCAGCTCGCGGCGGATCACGGAGACGATCGCGCCGACCGTCGCCTCCTCGTTCAGCGCCGGCAGCACGACGCTGACCTTCGTGCCCCGCTTGGCGGCGAGGATCCGCTCCAGCGGACGGTCGGCCACCGACCAGGACCGCCGGGCCAGCCAGCGCTCCACTTCTTCCAGCAACGTGATCTCCATCTCGCGGATCGGACGACCGTCTCCACCTCGGAAGGCTTCGGTTACAGTCTTGAACAACGCGGATGCCCGATGCATGTCGGGGTGCCGACCGCGTTCCACAATCGAATACCGCTCATCCAGAGGGGCAGAGGGAAACGGCCCGTTGAAGCCCCGGCAACCCTCCAGTCGGTTACTCGTCCTCCAGCGAGGCTCCCGGCTAGGGAAGGTGCCAAATCCGTCTCATGGCGAAATGCGTCATGAGGAAGATGAGGAGAAAGGGCCTCGCCTCCATGGCTGTACAGACGGTTGCAACCACCGCCACCCCCCAGACCCCGGTCGACCTCGGTCCCGCGTCCGGACTCTCCTGCCGCGAATGCGGTGAGACCTTCGCGCTCGGCCCGATCTTCGCCTGTGAGCTCTGTTTCGGCCCGCTCGAGGTCGCCTACGACCTGCCCACCGGTGACCCCGAGGCCCTGCGCAAGCAGATCGAGGCCGGGCCCGCCAACATCTGGCGCTACGCCCCGCTCCTGCCCGTCCCCGCCGACGTCGCCGAGAAGCCCAACCTGAACCCCGGCTGGACCAAGCTCGTCCAGGCCGACAACCTGGCCCGCGAGATCGGCGTCGAGCCCGGCAAGCTGTTCGTCAAGGACGACTCCGGCAACCCGACCCACTCCTTCAAGGACCGGGTCGTCGCCCAGGCCATCGAGGCCGCCCGCGCCTTCGGCTTCACCACCCTCTCCTGCTCCTCCACGGGCAACCTGGCCGGCGCCGTCGGCGCCGCCGCCGCCCGGGCCGGCTTCCGCTCCTGCGTGTTCATCCCGCACGACCTGGAGCAGGGCAAGGTCGTCATGGCCGGTGTCTACGGCGGTGACCTCGTCGCCATCGAGGGCAACTACGACGACGTCAACCGCTTCTGCTCGGAGCTCATCGGCGACCCGCTCGGCGAGGGCTGGGGCTTCGTGAACGTCAACCTCCGCCCGTACTACGGCGAGGGCTCCAAGACGCTCGCGTACGAGATCTGCGAGCAGCTCGGCTGGGTCATCCCGGACCAGCTGGTCATCCCGATCGCCTCGGGCTCGCAGCTCACGAAGATCGACAAGGGTCTCCAGGAGCTCATCAAGCTCGGCCTGGTCGAGGACAAGCCGTACAAGATCTTCGGCGCCCAGGCCGAGGGCTGCTCCCCGGTCTCCGCCGCGTTCAAGGCCGGTCACGACGTGGTCCGCCCGCAGAAGCCGAACACCATCGCCAAGTCGCTGGCGATCGGCAACCCGGCGGACGGCCCGTACGTCCTCGACATCGCCCGCCGCACCGGCGGCGCCGTGGAGGACGTGAACGACGAGCAGGTCGTCGACGCGATCAAGGTCCTGGCCCGCACCGAGGGCATCTTCGCCGAGACGGCGGGCGGGGTGACCGTCGGTGTGACGAGGAAGCTCGTCGAGGCCGGCCTCATCGACCCCTCGCTCACCACCGTGGTGCTGAACACCGGCGACGGGCTCAAGACCCTCGACGCCGTTGCCGACACCTCTCAGGCGACCGCCACCATCCGCCCGAGCCTCGACGCGTTCCGCGACGCCGGCCTGGCCCACTGAGACCCGCCCTAGCGCGCCGAAAGGTTACGTAGACATGGCCGTGAACGTCCGCATCCCCACCATCCTCCGCACCTACACGGGCGGCCAGGCCGAGGTCCCGGCCGAGGGCGCGACCCTCGCCGAGGTCATCGCCGACCTGGAGAAGAACCACACCGGCATCGCCGCCCGCGTCCTGGACGACCAGGGCAAGCTGCGCCGCTTCGTCAACGTGTACGTGAACGACGACGACGTGCGCTTCGAGCAGGGCCTGGAGACGGCGACGCCGGACGGCGCGGGCGTCTCGATCATCCCGGCGGTCGCCGGCGGCTGCTGAGCCCCGTCGGGCCCGGTCCCGGTGATCTCCGTTTTATAGAATTGCCCCTTCCGCTTCTAGAAGCGGAAGGGGCAATTCTGCATGGTTGAGCGCGGTAGAGTTGGGGAAGTCCCCTCAGCTGCTCATGCCAGGCGCATATGAGAATGCGTCGCCGCTCGACAAGATGCAGCCAAAGTGCCCGTGCCTTGTGTACCTTCTGCGCGCTTTGCCGGGCCCGACTTGCCCCGGAATTCAAGGGATTCTCCCCAATTCCCCTTTCCGGCGTGCCCAGAATTCTCGTCCGATTGACCTGTTGCAGAGGGCAGTTGGGCAGATACATTCAGCCGCGGTCGACGCGTTCCGGCGCAGGGTCTGACCCGGGTCCGCGAAGTGCGGTCCCGCGCAAGGGCCAGTAATAGGGGAGTTAGGCATGGCTCAGGGCACCGTCAAGTGGTTCAACGCGGAGAAGGGCTACGGCTTCATCGCGGTCGACGGTGGTGCGGATGTTTTCGTCCACTACAGCGCGATCCAGATGGACGGATACCGCACCCTCGAAGAGGGTCAGCGGGTCGAGTTCGAGATCTCGCAGGGCCAGAAGGGTCCGCAGGCGGACATGGTCAAGCTCGCCGTCTGAGCGCGGCGCGATCGGCCACCGACGCACTTCCGTCGAGGGGCCCGCATCCTGACCGGGATGCGGGCCCCTCGCACGTGTCCGGATCGGGGCCCTCGCGCCTGCCCCCCTCACCTACGTCACGAGGGGCGTCACGACGTACCTCGGAGGCTCTCGATCTGCGGGAGTCGCTTGCACTCTCCTAGGGCGAGTGCTAATCATTGGCGTTAGCACTCTGAAGGTGAGAGTGCTTACGAGGATCGGGCAGACGAGGTCGCAGGCCGCGTGGGGCAAGGAACCACGAGGCTCGCGGGCCGTCCGTCGCGGGCGTCGGCGCGGTCCAGGAGCGTTATCCACCCCATGTCCGGGAGGACCACTTCACATGGCCAAGATCATCGCGTTCGACGAGGAGGCCCGGCGCGGTCTCGAGCGCGGCATGAACCAGCTCGCTGACGCCGTCAAGGTCACCCTCGGCCCCAAGGGTCGCAACGTCGTCCTCGAGAAGAAGTGGGGCGCCCCCACGATCACCAACGATGGTGTCTCCATCGCCAAGGAGATCGAGCTCGAGGACCCGTACGAGAAGATCGGCGCCGAGCTGGTCAAGGAAGTCGCCAAGAAGACGGACGACGTCGCCGGCGACGGTACGACCACCGCGACCGTTCTCGCCCAGGCGCTGGTCCGCGAGGGCCTGCGCAACGTCGCCGCCGGCGCCAACCCGATGGCTCTGAAGCGCGGCATCGAGAAGGCCGTCGAGGCCGTCTCCGGCGCCCTGCTCGAGCAGGCGAAGGACGTCGAGACCAAGGAGCAGATCGCCTCCACGGCCTCCATCTCCGCCGCCGACACCCAGATCGGCGAGCTCATCGCCGAGGCCATGGACAAGGTCGGCAAGGAAGGCGTCATCACCGTCGAGGAGTCCCAGACCTTCGGTCTGGAGCTGGAGCTCACCGAGGGTATGCGCTTCGACAAGGGCTACATCTCGGCGTACTTCGCCACCGACATGGAGCGTATGGAGGCGTCCCTGGACGACCCGTACATCCTGATCGTCAACTCCAAGGTCTCCTCGGTGAAGGACCTGCTCCCGCTCCTCGAGAAGGTCATGCAGTCGGGCAAGCCGCTGCTGATCATCGCCGAGGACGTCGAGGGCGAGGCCCTGTCGACCCTGGTCGTCAACAAGATCCGTGGCACCTTCAAGTCCGTCGCCGTCAAGGCCCCGGGCTTCGGCGACCGTCGCAAGGCCATGCTGAACGACATCGCCATCCTCACCGGCGGCACGGTCATCTCCGAGGAGGTCGGCCTCAAGCTGGAGAACGCGGGCCTCGACCTGCTGGGCCGCGCCCGCAAGGTCGTCATCACCAAGGACGAGACCACCATCGTCGACGGTGCCGGTGACAGCGAGCAGGTCGCCGGTCGCGTGAACCAGATCCGCGCCGAGATCGAGAACAGCGACTCGGACTACGACCGCGAGAAGCTCCAGGAGCGCCTGGCCAAGCTCGCCGGTGGCGTCGCCGTCATCAAGGCCGGTGCCGCGACCGAGGTCGAGCTCAAGGAGCGCAAGCACCGCATCGAGGACGCCGTCCGCAACGCGAAGGCGGCCGTCGAGGAGGGCATCGTCGCCGGTGGTGGCGTGGCCCTGCTGCAGGCCTCCTCGGTCTTCGAGAAGCTCGACCTCGACGGTGACGAGGCGACCGGCGCCAACATCGTCAAGCTGGCCCTGGAGGCCCCGCTCAAGCAGATCGCCGTCAACGGTGGTCTCGAGGGTGGCGTCATCGTCGAGAAGGTGCGCAACCTGCCCGTCGGCCACGGCCTGAACGCCGCGACCGGTGAGTACGTCGACATGATCGCCGAGGGCATCATCGACCCGGCGAAGGTGACCCGTTCCGCGCTGCAGAACGCGTCCTCCATCGCGGCCCTGTTCCTCACCACCGAGGCCGTCATCGCCGACAAGCCGGAGAAGGCCGCCGCGCCGGCCGGCGGCGGCATGCCGGGCGGTGACATGGACTTCTGATCCTCGTCTCCCAGAGGATCGGCGGTTCATCGCTGAACGACGAAGGGCGGCACCCCCCCAGGGGGGTGCCGCCCTTCCGTCATGAGCCGGCCCGGCCGCGGCCGCGGACTGGACCGGGTTCGTGGGCGGGGTGATCCTGGAGGGGCAGGGAGGTCCGGGACCTGATCGGCGGGAGAGCGCCATGATCACGCTGCTGACCACACCGGCGGACCGCGAGCTCGTCATCACCCGCACCTTCGACGCGCCCGTCGGGCGGGTGTGGGAGGCGTGGACGCGGCCGGAGCACGTGCGCGAGTGGTACGGCGTCTCGGCGCTGACCATGTCCGTCTGCGAGATCGATCTGCGGCCGGGCGGCCGCTGGCGCTGGGGCCAGCGGACCCCGGACGGCCAGGAGATCGTCTTCTCCGGCACGTACGAGGAGATCGTCCCGGCCGAACGCCTCGTCTACACCGAGGTCTTCGAGCAGATGCCGGGCGGGGAACCGGTCCGCGTGATCCTCGCCTTCGACGCCACCCCCGACGGCGGCACCGCCCTGACCAGCACGTCCTTCTGGCCCTCGACGGAGATCCGCGACCAGGCGCTGGCGGCGGGCATGGAGTCGGGCGTGCGCGAACAGTACGACCGGCTCGCGGAGCACCTGCGCGCCATGTGACGAGCCGACCGCCCTTGGCTAGACCTGGTAGCGGAGCAGCGCCCGGGCGAGGGGCTCGCCGGTGCGGCGGGCGTGGGCGGTGCGGGCCTTGACCTCGCGCAGGGTGCGGGGGCGCCAGCCGGGCCCGCCGCAGCAGCTCTTGTGGAAGCCGATCCCCGCGTTCAGGACGACGGACAGCGCCCGCCAGGCGTTCGTGTCACGGCGCCGCGGCGCCGCGAACGCCGACCCGGCATGGATCATCACCCGCGCGCAGCGCGGACAGCGCCGCTCGCGCTCGGGTCCGTGGAACTGCTTGTACGAGGCCCGGCACGGCAGGCACACGTAGGAGGTCTTGCCGTGGCTCATGGGAGGAGCGTACGGGCCCGGGCCCGGCGGGCGGCAAGCGAATTCCGGTGCCGGTGCGGTCCGGACGTTCCCGGGCCGGTCGTACGTTCCTAGGCTGGGGATCATGGAGCTCTCCGCGATCACCCTCGACTGCGCCGACCCGCCGGCGCTCGCCGACTTCTACCACCGGGCCACCGGCCTGCCGCTCCACCCGGGGAACCACGCCGACTTCGCCGGCCTCCAGCGCGACGGCGGCCTCCTCCTCGGCTTCCAGCGCGTCGACGACTACCGCGCCCCGGACTGGCCCGGCCAGGGCGTCCCCCAGCAGCTGCACCTGGACTTCGCCGTCGACGACCTGCCCGAGGCCGAGTCCCGGCTCCTCGCCCTGGGCGCCCGGAAGCCGGACTTCCAGCCGGACGAGGAGCGTTTCGTGGTGCTCCTCGACCCGGCCGGTCACCCGTTCTGCCTGGTGCGGCGGCGAGACACGCCTAGTCCTGGCTCAGTGGGTCAATAGCACAGGCAGGGGTCGCTCTCGTGGCCGAGCTGCGGGATGTCGCGCTCTCGCAGGGCGCCCGAGAACGCGTGGATCTCGTCGATGTCGCCCTTGAAATACTCGCCCCAGCCGTCGGCGGTGTGACCGCGGCCCACCTGGAACGGGCCGGTGCTCTGCCAGCCGTTGGGGAGGTGAGCGGTGGCCTGGGCGTTGGTGTTCCCGTCGGCGTACAGCCGGATCGTGTCGGTGGCGTCGTCGTAGACGATGACCAGTCGGATGCCGTTGCCGCTGTCCCCGGCCGGTCCCGCGATCTGGGCGACGACCTTCTCGGGCGCGCCCGCCTCGTCGCGCTCGGGCACGACCAGTTGCCAGGCGTACGTCGACGGCTCGTAGCGCAGCCTGAACCCGTCGGTGTGCTCACCGGCCTGTGAAAGCACGGTCATCGGCCGTGTGGCATCGGCTTCCTGGATGCGGGCCACCACGCCGATGGTGAAGCTGTCACCGGTGTCGACCAGGGGGCCGTCGAGGGCCGCGTGGCCGCTCTCGCCGTCGAGGGCGAGGTTCCCGTCACCGGCCAGCGGATAGGGCTTCCACCGGCAGTCGGGGTCGATGTCCGGTTCGGGGACGCAGGAGTTGTCCGGCACCGGGAAGATCGACGCCCCGGCCGATAGCCTCAGCGGCGCGCCACCGTTGTTCTCGGGCGTGAGGCCGTCGGTCGCGGTGCTGAAGGACCAGTGGCCGAGCTGCCACCCCTTGCGGTGGGGGAGTTCGGTCACCTCGTCCGGGACGACGAGCCGGTCGTAGGCGCGGACGTCGCCGATGTCTCCGTTCCAGCGGTGCTTGTAGCCGTGCTCCGTGAGGATCCGGCCGATCTGGAACGCGCCGCTCGCCGCGGCGGGCGTGGCCTCGACCGCGCTGCCGACCTCGTGGCCGTTGACGTACAGCCGGGCGCGGCCGGTCTCGGCGTCGTAGAGCCCGAGCAGGTAGGCCCATTCGCCGGTCTCGGGGGCGCCACCCCGGACCGTCGCGTCGCCGATGGAGAAGCTCCACGCCGGCGCTCCGGTCTCCGGGGCGTCGAGGCCGAGGGCGTAGACCGCTCCGGCCGTGGCGTCCTGGCCGGCCACGGTCATGGGTCGGCCGGTCTCGGCCGGGCGTACCCAGGCTCCCACGGCGAAGGTGCCGCCGGTGTCGACGGCCGGGGTGTCCGTGGTGAGGTAGGCGTGGCTGCTGCCGTCGAGGGTCGCGGTGGCGGTGAGCGGGGTGCCCGAGGGGGCGGGGCCGCCGAAGGTCACACCCTTGCCGGCCTGAGCCGGCTTGCCCGTCTCGGCGACGGCGGTGGTGGATCCGGTCGCGTCGGCGAGCGTCCACCGGGAGACCGGCGCGCTCGGCGGGTTCGGGTAGAACGTGTAGTTCGTGGTCGCGCTCAGCCACCCCGACCGGTCACGGGCCTCCACGGTGAGGGTCTGCGGGCCCATGTTCAGCGGCACGAAACGAATGGTGGCGGCTCCGCCCGGCTCGCTGGGCCGGGCGGTGGCGCCGTACGGGCCTCCGGAGAAGCTGTACCGGTACGCGACGACGTCCGGTGACGCGGAGTCCATGGTGAAGCTGCCGTAGACGCCGACCCCGCCGACCCGGAAGGTGTCTTTCGGATACTCCGGCGAGCTGACGGTCGGTGCCGCCGGGGGGTCGTCGTCCCAGACGAAGCGGCAGGCCGCGCCGGGAGCTTCGGAGCTCCAGGCGCCCTTCGTGGTGCCGTCGTCGGCGCGGACGTGCCAGGAGATGACGGTGTCCGCCGGGATGTCCGCCGGGGTGCTGACCCGGTGGAGTTGGCCCGAGTACTGCGATGAGGTGGTCAGGGAGCGGCGCTGCTCGATGCCCGCCGCGTCGGTCCACCAGAGCTCGAACTCGCCGGTGAGACGGTCCGGGTAGCCGAGTCGGTCGTCCTCGGCCGGGTCCGACAACACGGCCGTGAGCACCTCGGGCCGGGTGACGTACAGCGGCTCCGCACCGGTGGCGCACGGCTTGAAGTTGTTCTGCAGATCGCCGACGAGCGGCTGCTTCGGCGGCAGGTTGTCCACCGCGTACGCCGTGCCCGGCGCGGCCACCCCCATGACCGCGGCGAGGCAGCTGCCGAGCAGCAGCCGCCGTCTTCCCCATCGTCCCCTCATGGACGTCTTCCCCTCCCCTGTCACGCGAGTCCGCCGTGTGGCGGCTCGACGTGCTGGAGGCTAACAGCGGGGACGGGCAGAGCCCGTGTGGTTTTCAGGGCCGGCGGAACAGGCCCGTCCAGAGGAAGGGCTCGCCGAAGTGGGGGGAGTCGGACGGTTCGTCGTGCATGCGGCGGAGTTCGACTTCTGTCAGGTCGGAGAAGAGCGCGCGCAGGGAGTCCGCGGTGTAGGCGAGGCCGCCGTGGAGGGAGGCGTCGCGGTAGAAGGCGGGGTCGGGGAGTTCGGAGCCCATGCCGTCGGGTCCGGCGGCGAAGCAGGTGAGGGCGAAGTGGCCGCCGGGGGCGAGGTGGCGGGTGAGGAGGGCGAGGTAGGTGGCGCGGCGGTGGGGCGGGAGGTGGTGGAAGCAACCGGAGTCGTAGATCAGGTCGTACGGGCCGCCGTCGAGCCGGCCCTCCCGGTCGAGCGCGAACACGTCGCCGTGCAGGAAGCGGACGTCGAGGCCGGCTTCGTCCGCCCGCTCCCTCGCCCATGTCAGGGCGCCCGTCGACAGGTCCACCGCGTCGACCCGGAAGCCGCGCGCGGCGAGGTGCAGGGCGTTGCGGCCCGGGCCGCAGCCGAGGTCGAGGGCGCGGCCCGCGGTGGGGATCAGGCCTTGGTCGAGGTGGCCGACGAGGTTCTCGTCGGGCTTCGGGACGAAGAAGGGGACGGGCCGGGAGCGGTCGTCGTAGAAGCCGTTCCACTTGTCGGTGTCCTGGGCGAACAGGCCGTCCAGGAGCTGGAGGACGTCCTCGGTGGTGCGGGTCGTACGGTCCATGCGGATCCCCTTCCGTGTCGGTGGAACGCTACGGCAGGGAGAGGTAAAAGCCCAGGTCAGAGGTAGTTTGGTGAGGCGCGGTGCGGGGCCGTGCCGACCGTTCGCGAAGGCCCGGCCCCGCCCCTTCGCCCCCGGGTCCGGGGGCGGGGAGCAGGGGCGCCAGGGGCCCTCCCGGGGCGTTTCCGGGCGGGGCCGGAGAGGGTTTCCCTACGGGTTTCGCGGGGAGTGGGCGGGCGGGGCCAGGAGGGCCGGGTCCTGGCCCGAGCGGGTCAGGGAGGCGGCGACGAAGCCGTTCGCCTTCAGTTCCTCCACCGTGGCGCGCAGGAAGGAGACCGTCTCGGCCGACCGGCCGACGGTCGTGCCGACCGCCTGCCGGATCTCCATGAACCGCTCGTCGAGCAGCCGTACCTCGGGGTGGGCGGCCGCGTAGGCCGTCATCGGCTGGCGGATGCCCGCGCCCGCCTCCAGGCCCTGCTCGACGAAGGTGTCGACGCCCTCCGCGCCCCGCACCGGTGTCGCGTGCCGCAGCGTGCGGGTGAGGTGGAGGTCGTAGGCGGAGCCCGCCTTCACGCCGACGCGGACGCCCGGGGCGTCCACGTCCTCGGGGGTCTTCAGGGCGGAGTCGCGCGGCACCACGTACACGCCCTCGATGACCGCGTACGGGGCCGTGAAGGCGACCTCCGCCTCCCGCGCCGGGTCGACCGCGAGGAAGCAGAGGTCGGCCCGGCCGGTCGCCATCGCCTCGTACGACGCGCGGGCCGCGTCGAAGCAGAGCAGCTCCACGGGCACGCCGAGCCGGGCGCCGATCTCGCGGGCGAGGTCCACCGTGACGCCGGCGGGGGCGTCCGGCGTGCCCTGGGCGAGGACCGGGTTGCCGAGGTTGATGGACGCGCGCAGGGTCCCGGTCGGGGCCAGGTCGGCTGCCACGGCGGCGCGGGCCGCGGCGTCGGCGTGCGGGGCGGCGGCGGGGTCGGGGACCGAGGCGGGGTGCGGGGTCGTCATGGGCGGAGTCTAGGGACACCACCCCCCGGTCGGCGGGCCCGCTGTCCCTACGCGGCGCCGTGGTGCGCGGAGTCCAGCAGCCCCAGTTCCTCGGTGGTCAGCTCCAGCGCCCCGGCCGCGACGTTCGCCTCCAGGTGGCCGAGGTCGCCGGTGCCGGGGATGGCCAGCAGGTGCGGGCCCTGGTGAAGGGTCCAGCCGAGGCGGACCTGGGCCGGGCTCGCGCCGTGGGCGGCGGCCACGGCCAGCACCTCGTCGGGCTCGGCGGCGGTGGCTCCGCTCTCCCGGCCGGCCGCCGCGATCGCGTAGAACGGTACGAAGGCGATGCCCAGCTCCCCGCAGTGGCGGACGAACTCCGCGTACTCGGGGCGCACTCCGATCCCGTACATGTTCTGCACGCACACCACCGGCGCGATCCGCCGCGCCTCCTCCAACTGCTCCGGGGTGACGTTGGAGAGGCCGAGGTGGCGGATGAGGCCGGCCTCGCGGAGTTCGGCGAGGGCGCCGAAGCGTTCGGCGACGGAATCGGTGCCGAGGACCCGGAGGTTGACGACGTCGAGGTGGTCGCGGCCCAGCTGGCGCAGATTCTCCTCGACCTGGCCGCGCAGCGCCTCGGGCGTCCGGGCGTGGGCGGCCCAGGCGCCGGACGCGTCGCGCGCCGGGCCGACCTTGGTGGCGATGACGAGGTCGTCGGGGTAGCGGCCGGAGGGGGCGAGGGCGCTGTTGATGAGCTCGTTGGCCGAGCGAAGCGGGGAGAAATAGAAAGCGGCGGTATCTATGTGATTGACGCCGAGCTCGACGGCCCTGCGGAGGACCGCGATCGCCTGGTCCCGGTCCCTCGGGACGGCGTTCTCGACGAGCGCCTCCCCGGTCTGGGGGAGGCGCATCGCGCCGAAGCCGATGCGGCGCACGGTCAGGTCGCCCAGCGTCCAGGTCCCGGAGGCGGTGGCGGCGGCAGAGGTGGTGGCGGGGGTGTGGGCATGCGTGTCCGTGGTCATGCGAGGGTGATCTCCCTTGTACGGGGCGGGGGTTGGCCCTACTCCGGAGTGGCCTGCCTGCGGGATGGGTGAGGCGCACGTGATCGACGAAGGTTTCCCCATGACCTCCTACCTGCGCAACACCGTTCTGCTCGGCCTCGGTTCCGTCGTCGTCGCGGCCGGACTCGCCGCCGCCCCGGCCGCTTCCGCCGCGCCCGCTCCTCTCGGCTGGGCCGCGTGCGGCCCCGCCGGCCTCGGCCAGGAGTGCGCGAAGCTCACCGTCCCACTGGATTACGCCGACCCCGGCGGCCGACAGGTCGAACTGGCCGTGTCCCGGATCCGCAGCACCGACCCGGCCGCTCGGCGCGGCACCCTCCTCGTCCTGCCGGGCGGCCCCGGCGGCTCGGGCGTGCAGCGGCTGAGCCAGAAGGGCGCGGCGCTGGTGAAGGAGCTGGGCGGCGCGTACGACCTGGTGGCCTTCGACCCGCGCGGGGTCGGCGACAGCATGAAGGCGGACTGCGGGCTCGCCGACGGGGACCGCCACCTGGTGAACCTGCGGGCCTGGCCGGCCGCCGACGGCTCCATCGACGAGAACGTCGAGCGGTCGCGGCGGGTCGCCGAGGCCTGTGCCCGAAACGGCGGCGCCGAGCTGCGCGGCCTCACCACCGCGAACCAGGTCCGGGACATGGACCGGCTGCGGGCGGCGCTCGGCGAGGACAAGGTGTCCGCCTGGGCCAACTCGTACGGGACCTACGTCACCGCCCGGTACGCCCAGAAGTACCCCCACCGCACCGACCGGGTCGTCCTCGACAGCAGCGCCGACCCGAACCCGCGGTCCGTCGCCCAGGGCTGGCTGCGGGACATGGCGCGGGGCGTGGACGACCGCTTCCCCGACTTCGCGGCCTGGGCGGCGCACCCCGACCGGGCGAAGGCCGGGCTGCGGCTCGCCGAACGCCCCGAGGACGTCCGGCCCCTGGTCCTCGACCTGGCCGCCCGCCTGGACCGCGCGCCCCGGCCCTCGAACACGCCCGGTGTGCCGCTCACCGGCAACCTGCTCCGCCAGGCCCTGCAGAACGCCCTCGTCTCCGACACTGCCTTCGAGGGCTTCGCCCGCCTGGTCCAGGAGGCCCGCACGCCCACCGCGACCCCCGTCCTGCCGGCCATGCTGGCCGGCCCCATGTCCGGCCCCGACACGACCGTGATCGTCGGCGTCGTCTGCAACGACGTGAAGTGGCGCGGCTCCGTGCGCGACCACGAGCGGGCCGTCGCCGCCGACCGCGCCGCGCACCCGCTGACGGCGGGCATGCCGGTGAACATGACTCCCTGCGCCTTCTGGAAGGGCGGTCCGGTCGAGAAGCCGGTCCGCCTCACCGACGACGGCCCGTCCAACATCCTCATGATCCAGGGACTCCGCGACCCCAACACCCCCCACGCCAGCGGCCTCAAGATGCGCGCGGCCCTCGGCGACCGCGCCCGCCTGGTCTCCGTCGACCGCGGCGGCCACGGCATGTACCTGGGCAACGGCAACGCGTGCGGCGACCGCGCGGTCACCCGCTTCCTGCTGACGGGGGAGCGCCCGGCGACCGACGTCGGCTGCTAGTTCAGGCCTTCGCCGGGGCGGCGCCCGGGGCCGGAGCCGGCCCCGGACCCGGGGAGGCCGGCGGTCCCGTGAGTGCCTCCGTCCCGGCGGCCTCCGTCGCCACGTCGTACTCCTCGATCAGCGCCCGGCCGAGGCCGAAGAAGTACGTGGCCAGGAAGCCCGTCGCGTAGCCGACGAGCAGCCCGCCCGCGTAGATCGCGACGGTCTCGCCCATGCCCTTGTTGCCGTCGAGGAGCGGGAAGAGGGCCCAGCCGGAGGGGCCGATGGCGGTGGAGCCGACCTTGGCGCCGAGCATGGTGAAGAGGCCGACGAAGCCGCCGCCGAAGGCGCCGCCGACGCAGGCGGTGACGAAGGGGCGGCCGAGGGGCAGGGAGACGCCGTAGATGAGGGGCTCGCCGACGCCGAGGAGACCGGCCGGGAGGGCGGAGCGGATGGTGCGGCGCAGCGAGCCGTTGCGGGACAGCCTCACGTACACGGCCATGGCCGCGCCGACCTGGCCCGCGCCCGCCATCGCCAGGATCGGCAGGAGCACCGTGTAGGTCTGCTGCTCGATGAGGGTGGTGTGGATGGGGATGAGGGCCTGGTGGAGGCCGAGCATCACCAGCGGCAGGAACAGCCCGCCGAGGACGAAGCCGGCGCCGGCGCCCGCGTTCGCGAGCAGCCAGTCGGCGAAGTCGCCGATCGCCCGGGAGACCTCGCCGGCCACGAACATCAGGCCGAAGACGGTGACCAGGCCGGAGACGAGCACCGTGAGGGCCGGGGTGACCAGCACGTCCAGGGCCTCCGGCACCCGGCGGCGGCACCACTTCTCCACGTACACGGCGAGGACCGCCGCGCCGAGTGCGCCGAGGACGCCGCCCTGGCCGGGGGAGAGGGGCCGGCCGAAGACCTCGATCTTCTGGACGCCCGCGAAGACGATGACGGAGGCCACCGCGCCGCCGAGGATGGGCGTGCCGCCGAACTCCTTGGCCGTGTTGTAGCCGACGAAGACGGCGATGAGGGCCATGAAGCCGCTCGCGACGGCGGCGAGTGCCGGGGTGACGCCGGGCAGCCATCCGAGGTTGACCAGCAGGCCGTTGAGGCCGGCGATGATGCCGCAGCCGATGAGGGCGGGGATCAGCGGGACGAAGATGTTCGCGATCCTGCGCAGGAACAGCTTGAACGGCGTCGCGTTCCGCGCCTTCCGGGCGGCCCTGATCGCGGCGCCCGCCGCCGCGAGGTCCTCGGCGGTGTGCTTCGGGGCGGTGACCTTCGGTGCGGCGGCCTCGCCGTGTACGTGGAGAAGTGGTGCGGCGGCCGCCACCAGGGCCTCGAACTCAGGGGTCACCCGGGCGACCGCGCCGGGGCCGAGGACGATCTGGTACGTGTCGTCCTCCACCACGCCCAGCACGGACGGCAGCGCCCTGAGGGCCTCGTCCCGGACGAGTGAGCGGTCGCGCAGACCGAGCCGCAGACGGGTCATGCAGTGGGCCACGGAGGTGATGTTTCCGGCGCCGCCGACGAGCGGGAGGATCGCGGCGGCGACGGCGCGGTTCTTGTCGTCTGTGCTCATGGTGCGGTGGTGCCTCGCTGTGAGGGGTGAGGGCTGAGGGGTACGAGACGGGCCTCAGGTCGTCGTCGCGTGCAGCGCGGCGCGCAGGTGGCCCCGGGAGTCCTGCAGCCGCCGCTCGGCGGTCTTGGCGTCGATGTCGGCCAGGATCATCAGGATGGCGGTCTTCACCTCTCCGTCGGCGGAACGCAACGCGGTCTCGATCCGCTCGTCGGTCGCGCCGGTGGCCAGGGCGACGATCCGACGGGAGCGGGCCTGGAGCTTGTCGTTGGAGGCGCGGACGTCGACCATCAGGTTTCCGTAGGTCTTGCCGAGCCGGATCATGGTGATCGTCGAGATCATGTTGAGGACGAGCTTCTGGGCCGTGCCCGCCTTCAACCGGGTGGAGCCGGTGAGCAGTTCGGGCCCGGTCACGACCTCGATGCCGTGCTCGGCGGCCGCGGCGAGCGCGCTGTCCGCGTTGCAGGACAGGCCGATGGTGAGCGCGCCGAGGGCGCGGGCGTGTGCGACGGCGCCGACGGCGTACGGGGTGCGGCCGGAGGCGGAGACGCCGACCACGGTGTCGTCGGCGGTGAGGCCGAGCGCGGTGAGGTCCGCGACGGCGAGCTCCCTGGAGTCCTCGGCGCCTTCGACCGACCTGACCAGGGCGGAGGGGCCGCCCGCGATGAGGCCGACGACCTCGGAGGGGTCGGTGTTGAAGGTGGGCGGGCATTCGCTGGCGTCCAGGACGCCGAGCCGGCCGGCGGTGCCGGCGCCCATGTAGACGAGCCGTCCGCCGCGGGCCATCCGCTCGGCCGTGGCGTCGATGGCGGCGGCGATCGCTGGGAGCTGCCGGGCCACGGCGGCGGGGACGGTCTGGTCCTCCCGGTTCATGAGCGCGGCGATCTCGGTGGTGGGCAGCCGGTCGATCTCGGCGAGCTCGGGGCGGAAGGCCTCGGTGGTGAGGGTGGCGAGCTGGGCGCGCAGCGCGGAGTAGGTGGACGGCGCGGAGTCGCCGGCAGGCGTGGAGTGCGTGGGCACGGGGCGGCTCTTTCGGTGCTAGTGCTGGCGCGTGCGGGGGGCGTGGCGGTGCGCGAGGGCTTCGTACGAGGCCGCGAGGGCAGGGGCCGCCGTCTCGTACGTCCGTTGGGTGACGCAGGTGAACAGGCAGTCCACCACCAGGAGTTGGCTGGTCCGGGAGGACATCGCGGCCGGGCGCAGTTCGCTCTCGCGGGCGGTGGAGGTGGTCAGGACGTGGTCGGCGTACTGCGTCACGGGCCCGTCCGGGCGGCCGGTGATGGCGACGGTGGTGGCGCCGTGGTCGAAGGCGACCCGCAGCGGTTCTATGACGTCGCCGGTGGAGCCGGAGTGGGTGATGGCGATGGCGACGTCGCCGGAGCGGAGCTGTACGGCGTTGGTGACGGCCAGGTGCGGGTCGCTGTGGGCGTGGGCGATCAGGCCGATGCGGAGCAGTTTCTGGCCGAGGTCCTGGGCGACGAGGCCGGAGGCGCCGATGCCGTAGATGTCGATGCGGCGGGCGGCGGCGAGGGCGGCGACGGCGGCGCCGAGCTGGACGGTGTCGAGTCCGGCGGCGGTGTCGGCGAGGGTCTGCTGCTCGTCGTAGGCGAGCTTGGCGACGACGTCGGCGACGGGGTCGTCGACGGCGATGTCGGCGGTGACGGAGGGGGCGCGGCCGGACTGCTGCTGGGCGGCGAGGCCGGCGAGGGCGAGCCGCAGGTCGCGGTAGCCGGGGTAGCCGAGGAGGCGGGCGGTGCGCACGACGGTCGCCTCGCTGGTGCCGGTGAGCTCGGCGAGACCGGTGACCGTGAGGGCGGCGCAGCCGGCCGGGTCTCCGGCGACGGCCTCGGCGACCCGCTGCATGGAGCGGGTCATGGAGGGGGCGAGGGTCCGCACCTTGGCCGCGAGGGCGGCGGGGGCGGGCGGGGCCGCGCCGGTGAAACTTTCCTTCACGTCATTGGTCACGATTGAAAGATATTTTCGGCTACGGGGAGCGTCAAGCCCCCGTCGGCCCCCGGATCGGAGCAGGCCGTTGGTCCCGGGAGGGGCCCGGGCGCAGAATGTGAACATGGACGAGATCGACCCCGTAGAACAGGCCCTTCATGCCGCCCGGGCCCGGATCCTCGCCGACCTGGCGGCGCGCGAGGTCGGCATGGCCGAGGTCGTCTCGATGGTGGAGGACGCCGTCGCCCACCGCCGCTGGTGGGTGGAGCAGTGGCCCGAGGGCCGGGCCTTCGTGGCGGGTCTGGTCGCCCAGGACGTCCAGGACGCCCTGCTCGAACGGTACGGCCGCTGGCCCCTGTGCCCGGTCTGCTCCTCCGGCGACCCGCACGCCCTCGACGTCGAACCGGAGATGGGCCCGGACCCGCACTGGGTCTGCGGCAAGCAGGGAGTGAGAGTGGCACCCGTGGGCGGACTGACGTGACGGGGGCGGCAGCCGGGAGGGCCGCTGCGGGGGGCCGGACGCGAGCTGTGTCACGGGGGGCCGTGTCGGCGGAGGTGCGGGCGTGACCCTCTACATCGACCCGCCCACCTGGCCGGGCCACGGCCGCATGTGGTCGCACCTGGTCAGCGACGTCTCGTTCGACGAACTGCACGCCTTCGCCGCCGCCATCGGCTGCCCGCCCCGCGCCTTCGAGCGCGACCACTACGACATCCCGTCCGACCGCTACGCCTCCGCGGTGGCGGCCGGCGCGGTCGAGGTCGGCTCGAAGGAGATCGTCCGCCTCCTGACGAAGGCGGGCCTGCGCCGGCCGAAGGGGCGCCCGGAGGACTGGCCGCCGGCGCAGGGCGGGGGCCTGCCGCGCTACGGCGTGTAGCTGATGCCCGCGCCGTGGGTGGCGGCGATGGTCTGGGAGGCGTGGCCGTCGTGGATGTTGACGGGGTTGCCGCTGACGTTGCGGACCTTCAGGGTGGTCCGCACCTGGGTGCAGCCGCCGAGCTGGGCCTTGGTCAGCTTGAGGGTGTTGGCGGCCGTCTGGTGGTGCTTGTCGTCGGTGATGTTCCAGCGCGAGACCGGGCCCGCGATCGGGCCGCCGCAGGCGACGCCGGAGGCGTTCTGGGGCTGGGCCTCGACCCAGGTGTCGACGACGGTGCCGGTGTGGGCGCTCGTGCCGCCGGAGCAGATGGAGGAGTTGTAGACGCAGGTCGTCAGCGCGGCGTCCTGGTAGACCACGAAGTCGCTGTCGGTGGCCGACGGCGTGTAGGTGTAGCCGAGAGTGGTGGCCGTGATGCCGCGGGCGACGGTGGTGCCCTTGTCGGCCGGGAGGGTCCAGCGGGCGGTGGCCGCGTAGGTCTTGCGGGCGAGCTCGGCGCCGGCCGGGACGCGCATGGTGACCGTACGGCCGTTCTTGATGATCGAGGAGTACGAGACGATCGACAGGCGGCAGGTGTAGCTGCCGTCCGCGGGGGCGATGAACACCCAGCGCAGGGCCGTGGTCAGCCGGGTCTCGCCCGGGGGCACCAGGTTGGCGGCCCAGTAGGCGCCGGTCTCGGTGCCGGAGGGCAGGGCGGTGCCGTCGGCGCCCTGACAGCGGATGGCGAAGGTGTTGCCGATGTTGTCGCCTGCGGACAGGGCGTCGACCGGTTCGGTGGAGAAGTAACGGGACCAGAGGAACGAGCGCTCCCCGGCCGCGGCGTCGAAGGTGATCGCGGTGCCCGGCACGTCCACGTACGGGCCGGCGTTCACCCCCACCTCGTACTCGAAGTCGGCCGAGACGGCGCTCGCGGGCGCGGTCCCGAAGACCGCGCCCGCGAGGGTCACGACGAGCGCCCCGGCCGCCGCGACGGCGGTGCGGATCGTGTTGAGTCGCACTGCTGAGCTCCCCTGCTCTCGTGCTGTCGATGTCAGCGCGACGATACGCGGGACTCCTCCGGCTGCTTGGTGGTGGAGGACCTGGTCACCACCCGCGAGCGGGACCGCGTCAGTCGCAGGGCGACCGCGACCGTGGCGAGGGCGAGGAGCGTCATGGCCGCGCCGGCCCAGGCGGGGGAGGCGTAGCCGAGGTCGGCGTCGATGACGGTGCCGCCGAGCCAGGGGCCGCCGGTGTTGCCGAGGTTGAAGGCGGCGGTGGTGGTGGCGCCGGCGAGGGTGGGGGCGGCGCCGGCGACGTTGAACATGCGGGCGTTGAGGGCGGGGGCCGTGTAGAAGGCCGAGACGCCCAGGAGGAAGGTCAGCGCGATCGTGGCGACGGGGCTGGACGCGAACAGGGCGAGCGCCACGAGGAAGACGGTGGAGGCGGTGATGCCGCTGAGGAGGACGCCGAAGAGGTGGGCGTCGGCGACCCGGCCGCCGATGTACGTGCCGATCAGTGCGCCGATGCCGAAAAGGGCGAGGACGCCGGAGACCCAGCCGTCGTCGAGGCCGGAGACGTCGGTGAGCAGCGGGGCCAGGTAGGAGAAGGCACAGAAGACGCCGCCGGCGGCGAGGGCGGTGATGGCGACGGCCAGCAGCACCTGGCGGTCGCGGTAGATCACCAGCTCGTTCTTGAGGCGGGGCCGGGTCTCGGGCAGGGGGATGTGCGGGATGCGGGTGATCACGCCGACGAGGGCGATCGCGGAGGCCGCGCCCACCGCCCAGAAGGCGGAGCGCCAGCCGAGGTGCTCGCCGAGGAAGGCGCCGGCGGGGACGCCGAGCACGTTGGCGATCGACAGCCCGCCGATCATGACGGCCATGGCCCGGGCCCGTGCTCCGACCGGCACCATGGCGATGGCGACGGCGGCGCCGACGGCCCAGAACCCGGCGCAGGCGAGGGCGCTCACCACGCGCGAGGCGAAGAGGACGGCGTAGTTCGGCGCGAGCGCGCCGGCGACCTGGCCGAGTCCGAAGACGGTGATCAGCGCGACCAGGGTGGTCTTCCGTGGCAGCCGGAGGGTGGCGACGGCGAGCAGCGGCGCGCCGACGACCATGCCGATGGCGAAGGCCGATATGAGCAGGCCCGCGCGGGGGATGGAGACGTCCATGTCCGCCGCGATGGGCTGCAGCAGCCCGGAGAGCATGAACTCGCTCGTCCCGAGCGCGAAGACGGACAGGCCGAGGATGTACACGGCCAGGGGCATACGGGCGGGGGCGGGGGCGGCTGGGTGCGCGGCGTGCTCGGCGGGCTGGTCGGTCTCGTGCGGCTCGGCGGAGGAAGACGGCATGACATGGGTCAACCGACGGTTTGTGCCTGTCATTCCCCGCGTTCTTAATGGTCTCGGTATGCGAGACGGTCACCTTCCCCGGCGGTTCCTCACGCCGGGAGGCGTCCGACTGGGGGGCTCATGGCCCCGCCCCGGGTTCTCGGAAACGAACAGTCCTGTGAGGATCGAAGAATGAGTCGCACCATGTTCGTGCTCCGATACAGGAACGGGGAACCGGAGCCCTTGGACATGAATCTCGTGCGCGAGGTTCTGGCGCCGTACCTCGTATCCGCCGACGAGGGGTTCGAGGGCGCGCTGATCCGGACGCCCGACGACCGCGAGGTCGAGTTCGACATCAACGAGCTCTGCGTCGCCGTCAACCGGTTCCCGCCCGGCCGGTTCTTCGGCATCCTGGCCGAACTGGTGGACCGGCTCGGTGCGAGCGTGCTTCCGATGGACCGGCCGGCGGTCATCCGCGAGGAGGGGGACCGGGCCCACCTTCCCGAGCCGGGACGGGAGGCCGCCGTCGTCGTCGCGACGACGGGGCCGGCATGGGAGAACTTCATCAGCGGCGCCTGAACCGGGCCCACGAGGGTGAACGGAGCCTTTCGGCCTCAGTCCCCGGCCAGTTCCGCGAGTTCCTTCTCGAGGTTCTCCCGCGCCTTCTCCTCCCAGACCGCCGCGCCGTAGGGGGTGCGGAACAGCCGGGGCAGGGCGAGGAGTTGACGGAGGACGGCCGCGCGGCCCTCGCGGAAGGCCTCGTCGGGGACGAAGGCGTACTCCTCGCGGACCGCCGCCGTATACCCCCCGTAGGTATCAGGGTCGGTGGCGAGGACGGCGAGGTCCGCGTCGCAGAGGGTCTCGCCGTTCAGGTCGCCCGGGGCCGGGTCGTGGGTGACGGTGAGGCGGACCAGGCGGGCGACCTCGGTGACCTCGCGTTCGGTCAGGCCGGCCTCCGTCAGGGCCTTCTCGGCGAGGGCCGCGGAGCGTTCCTCGTTCTCCGAGCGGTCCGGGCGGTAGACCGCGTCGTGGAACCAGGCGGCGAGCCGGACGAGCTCCAACTCCCCGCCCTCGCCGCCCTGATCGGCCAGTTCGTCGATGCGGTCGAGGACCGCCCGCAGGTGGTCGACGGTGTGGTAGCGGCGCTGCGGTTCGCTCCAGCGGGCGAGGAGGTTCTCCCCGTACGGGAGCGGGTCCGGGCCCTCGCGGCCGGCGCGGGCGGCGAGCAGGGTGGCGTTCCAGCGCTGGAGCAGCGCGGGGTCCTGGGCTGCGGTCATGGGGGCATTCTGCCGCCCGGAAGGGGCCTCCGGCGGGCGGAGGCGCGCGTTCCCGTACGCCTTCATTTCGCCCTTACATACCCCCCACGGGTATGCTACGGTGCTCCACGCAGGTACCCCCCAGGGGTATGTCACCGCGAGCGAAGGGTCAGGGCAATGTCAACCGTCAATCCCCGGCGCTGGTGGGCACTTGTCGTGCTCGCCGCCGCACAGTTCATGGTCATCATGGACACCTCGATCATCGGAGTCGCGCTCCCCGAGATGCAGAAGGAGCTCGGCTTCTCCCAGGGCGAGCTCCAGTGGGTCTTCAACGCCTACGTCATCGTCTTCGGCGGTCTGCTGCTCCTCGGCGGACGCCTCTCCGACCTGGTCGGAGCCCGCAAGATCTTCGTCTCCGGCTGGGCGATCATGATCGCCGGCTCGATCCTCGCCGCCGCCGCGCAGACCGCGTGGGTCGAGATCGCCGGCCGCGCCGTCCAGGGCGTCGGCGGTGCGCTCATCGCGCCCTCCGCCATGACCCTGCTCATGATGCTCTTCATGCACGACCCGAAGGAGCTCGGCAAGGCGATGGCGCTCTACGGCGCCGCGGCCCCGGCCGGCGGCACCGCGGGCGTGTTCCTCGGCGGCGTCTTCACCGAGTGGGCCGCCTGGCAGTGGTGCTTCATCATCTACGTCCCGATCGGCATCGCGACCCTCGCCGCGACCAAGCTCCTCCCGAACGTCGAGTCCCGCCGCGGCTCCGTCGACGTCCTCGGCGCCGTCGCCGTCACCGCCGGTCTCGCGCTCGGCGTCTTCGCGGTCGTCCGCGCCCCCGAGGTCGGCTGGGGCTCCACCGCCACCGTCCTGGAGCTGGCCGGCGCCGCAGCCCTCATCATCCTCTTCTTCGTGATCCAGAAGGCCGTCCGCGAGCCCCTCATGCCGCTCAGCGTGTGGCGGGTCCCGCGCCTGGGCTCGGCCAACCTGGCGATGACGCTGCTCGGCGCCGCCTGGATCCCGATGTGGTACTTCCTCAACCTCTACCTTCAGCAGGTGCTCGGCTACGGCGCCTTCGCCTCCGGTGCGGCCCTGCTGCCGATGACCGGCCTGCTGATGATCTTCATGACGGCCATCACCGCCAAGCTCATGGCGAAGGTCGGCGCCAAGCCGCTCATCGGCGTCGGTCTGCTCGTCCTCGCCGCGGGCCTGTTCTGGCTGGCCGCCGTCGAGCCCACCGGCACCTTCGTCGTCGACGTCCTGCCGGCCTCGCTGGTCGCCGCGCTCGGCATGTCCCTCGCCTACATCCCGGCGATGATCGCCGCGATGTCCGGCGCCCCGCAGGAGCAGGCCGGTCTGGCCTCCGGCATCGTCAACACCACCTACAACGTCGGCTCCGCGCTCGGCCTCGCCGCCCTCACCGCGGTCGCCATGTCGCAGGGCGCCGACCAGCTCGGCAACCTGCCGAAGCTGACCGAGGGATTCTCGTCCGCCTTCATCGGCGCCGCGATCATCGCCGCCGTCGGCGGTGTGATCACCCTCCTGGTGATGAAGAGCGACAAGGCGCTCGCCGCCGGGGCCCCCGCCCCCGCGGCCGCCGACCAGCAGGGCGACAAGGTCGCCGTCTGACCCGCCGCCGTGACCCCGATTCCCAGGGGCCGCCCGATGTCCGTTCACCGGCCGTCGGGCGGCCCCCTTTTCGTACGCCGCCCCTGCTCGTACCGCATCGCCCGTACGCCGCCCCCTTCCGTGCGCCGCCCCCTTCCGTGCGCCGCCCCTTTCCGTACGGCGCCCCCTTTCCGTACGGCATTACTTCCGCTCCGAGAGGAAACCCGCCCCATGGACCTGAACACCCGGGACCTGAACACCCGCGCCGTGCACGTCGCCCATCCGCCCCTTCCGGAAGGCAGCCGGCCGCTGTCCGTGCCCCTCGTGCAGTCCTCCGCCTTCGCCTTCGACTCGGCCGACGCGCTCGCCGAGGCGATGGCCGGGCCCGACGGGCAGTACGTCTACAGTCGCCGCGGCAACCCGACCGTACGGGCCCTGGAGCAGACCCTCGCCGGCCTGGAGGGCGGTGCCGGGGCCATCGCCTTCGCCTCCGGCATGGGCGCGATCAGCGGGGTGCTGCTCGCGCTCCTGAAGCCCGGTGACCGGGTGGTGGCGCAGCGCTGTCTGTACGGCGGGACCTATGCCGTCCTGTCCGACCTCGCCGCCCGCTACGGCATCCGGGTCACCTACGTGTCCGGCGACGACACCGCCGAGTTCGAGGCGGCGGCCCAGCACCCCGCCACCCGGCTCCTGGTCCTGGAGACCGTCGCCAACCCCACCGGGCAGGTGCCCGACCTGCCCGGACTGCTCGCCGCCGCCCGCAGGATGGGGGTGACGAGCCTGGTCGACAACTCGCTCGCCTCGCCCGTGCTGTGCCGGCCGATCGAGCTCGGCGCGGACGTCGTCGTCCACTCGACCACCAAATACCTCTCCGGCCACTCCGACGTCCTCGGCGGCGCCGCCGTCTTCGCCGACGACGCCCTGCGCCGCGCCGTGTGGCCCCGCACGGTCGAACTGGGCGCCTGCGCTGACCCGTTCGCCGCCTGGCTGACCCTGCGCGGGATCCCCACGCTGCCGCTGCGGATGCGCGAGCACTGCCTGAACGCGGCCGTGCTCGCCGAACGGCTCGCCGCCCGTCCCGACGTCACGGCCGTCCACTACCCGATGCTCCCCGGCCATCCCTCGTACGACACCGCCCGCAAGGTCCTCTCGGGCGGCGGCGGGCTGCTCTCCTTCGAGCCGGCGGGCGGCCGGGAGGCCGGCCGGGCCTTCGTCGAGCGGGTGCGGGTCGCCCGGCTCGCACTGTCGCTCGGCGGCGTCGAGTCCCTGGTGACCCACCCGGCGTCCACCTCGCACCGCGAGCTGGACTCGGCGGCGCTGGCCGCCGCGGGGATCGCGCCGGGGCTCGTGCGGATGTCGGTCGGGATCGAGTCGGTCGAGGACCTGTGGGCGGACGTCGAACAGGCCCTGAGCTGAGGCCTGTTGGCGAGTCCGATCGGGTCAACAATCAGCCCCTCGGACGCTTCTTTTGGGTTGACAAAATAAATGACTGATTCGTAGATTGGGTGATGCCAGGGAACGACCACTCCTAGGTCAAGGGGGGCGCGTGATGCGCTACTTCGAGGACTTCCGGCCCGGCGACGTCCACGAGCTGGGCACCGTCACCGTCACGGCGGAGGAGGTGCTGGAGTTCGGAAAGCGCTTCGACCCGCAGCCCTTCCACACGGACCCCGAGCTCGCCAAGGACTCCCAGTTCGGCGGGCTGATCGCCAGCGGCTTCCACACCCAGTCGATGTTCATGCGCCGCTACGTCGACGGACTGCTCGCCTACAGCGCCTGCATGGGCTCGCCCGGCATCGACGAGGTCCGCTATCTGCGGCCCGTGCGCCCCGGCGACGTCCTCAGGGCGCGGGTGGAGATCCTTGGCGCCACGCCGTCGCCGTTCAACCCCACCAGCGGCACCGTCAAGCCGCGCTGCACGCTGGTGGCCGCCGACGGGACGGCCGTGTTCAGCATGATCCTGCACAGCATCTTCCGGCGCCGTCCCGCCGGATCCGAGGCCGCGCGTCTGTCGTCGATGCCCGCGGCCGCGGACCCCGCCGGGTGCTGCTCGCGCCAGGCGAAGAGCGCCTCGCAGAAGACCGCGAGGACGCCCGCTGTCCCGGTGTCCGGCTGAGCACGGCCGTCCGAATCACCCACACCACCAGTGAAGGGGGACCTCCTGTGGAGGCCGTATCCCGCACCGCCCAGTGGACCGCCGCCGCGCGCGCCCTGGAGACCGAGCGCGAGGACCGGCTGTTCGCCGATCCCTACGCGCGCACCGTCGCCGACCGGATCGGCTTCGAACTGCTCGAGCGCTACGCCGGGGGCGGCACCGTGCCGTTCCTCGCCATCCGCACCACCTACCTGGACCGCGCCATCGTCAAGGCGGTGGAGGAGCGGGGCATCCGCCAGGTGGTCTTCCTCGCCGCCGGCATGGACACCCGGTTCTTCCGGCTGCCCTGGCCCGACGGCGTCACCGTCTACGAGCTCGACCGCCCGGCCCTCCTTCAGGCCAAGGCCGAGATGCTGGCGAACGAGCCGCAGCCGGCCGGCCGCACCCGGATCACCGTTCCGGTCGACCTCACCCAGGACTGGACCGGCCCCCTGAAGGAGGCGGGCTGGAAGAGCGACGAGCCCGTCCTGTGGGTGGTCGAGGGCCTGCTGTTCTTCCTGCCGGAGGAGGCCGTGCGCACCCTCATCTCGACGCTGTCCGCGCACGCGGCGCCCGGCTCCGTGCTGCTCGGCGACGTCATCTCCAAGGCCGCCCTGGAGAACCCGCTGGCCCGCGGCTTCCTCAGTGCCCTGAAGGAGGACGGCAACCCGTGGCTCTTCGGCACCGAGGAGCCCGAGGCGCTGCTCGACGCCTGCGGCTGGGACGTGCGCGAGGTCAGGCAGCCGGGCGAGCCCGGCGCCGACTTCGACCGCTGGCCCTACCCGGTCCCGCCGCGCTCCGTCCCGCGCGTGCCGCGGTCCTTCCTGTTCACGTGCGAGCTCCCGACCACGAACGGCTACCAGGAGGAGAAGGCCGCATGAGCGCCCACGACTTCCACCAGCAGGTCATCAGCGACGCCGGCGCGGCCGTCCGCGGCCTGACCGTCGCCCTCGGCGAGCGCCTCGGCCTCTACAAGGCCCTCGCGGCGAACGGGCCGCTCACCGCCGCCCAGCTCGCCGAGAAGACCGGCACCAGCGAGCGGTACATCGAGGAGTGGCTGCACGCCCAGCTCTCCGCCGGCTACGTGGAGCGGCACCCCAGCTCGCTCACGTACACGCTGCCCGCCGACCACGTCGAGGTCCTCGCCGACCCGACCGCGGTCACCTTCGCCGCCGGTTTCTTCACCGCCCTGAAGGCGCTTTACGCCACCGAGGACTCGCTCGTCGAGGCGTACCGCAGCGGCGACGGCGTCGGCTGGGCCGAGCACGACCCGGCGCTCGACACCGGCATGGGCTCCTTCTTCCAGCCGACGTACGAGCACAAGCTCGTCCCCGACTGGCTGCCCGCGCTGCACGAGGTCACCGACAAGCTGGCCGCCGGCGGCACCGTCGCCGACGTCGGCTGCGGCGTCGGCCACACCACGCTGCTCATCGCGAAGGCGTTCCCGAACGCCACCGTCCACGGCTTCGACTACTCGGAAGAGGCCATCTCGATCGCCCGGCAGCTCGCCGAGGAGGCCGGTCTGTCCGACCGGGTCGTCTTCGAGGTCGCCTCCGCCGACGACTACCCGGGCAGCGGCTACGACCTGGTGTGCTTCTTCAACGCCCTGCACGACATGGGCGACCCGGTCGCCGCCGCCCAGCACGTGCACAAGTCGCTGGACGCGGACGGCACCTGGATGCTGGTCGAGTCGAACGTCTCGCCCGCCGACATCGACACCCAGACCCCCGCCGCCCGCATGTTCATGGCCCTGTCCGCCGTGATGTGCCTGCCCGTCGCCGTCGCCCAGCGCGGCCCGCACGCGCTCGGCAACCACTCCGGCGAGAAGGCCTTCCGCGCCATCGCCGAGGAGGCCGGCTTCACCCGCTGGCGCCGCGCTACCGAGACCCCGGTCAACGCGGTCTACGAAGTCCGCCCCTGACCCCACCTTCCTGAGGAGCCACGTCATGGGCGTCACCGCCCCCCTGCCGGTCACCGACCGGTTCATGGAAGTCCTGGAGCGGCTCAGCGAGCGTTCCGTCGAGGACTACTACAACCCGTACCAGACCTTCCAGTGGCCCGAGACGCTGGAGGAGAACCGTTTCTGGATGACTCCGGAGCTGCTCACCGTCTACGGCACCGAGCACTTCGACAGCCTCGGCGAGGAGGCGCTCCAGCGCCTGTCGAAGTGGGAGTCCATCAACTTCTACAGCCTCAACGTGCACGGCATCCGCGAGCTCCTCATCGAGGTCGTCGGCCGCATCCACATGCCGGGCTTCGAGGTCCCCTCGGACTTCTTCCACCACTTCATCGGCGAGGAGAACGAACACATGTGGTTCTTCTCCGAGTTCTGCCGCCGCTACGGCAACAAGATTTACGGCTCCACCGCCATGCGCGCCGACGCCGCCTGGGAGCCCGAGGTCGAGAACTTCCTGGTCTTCACCCGCATCCTGTTCTTCGAGGAGCTGGTCGACCACTACAACTCCCGGATGGCCAAGGACGCGACCCTGTGCCACACCATCCGCGAGGTCAACCGCATCCACCACCAGGACGAGTCCCGCCACATCGCCTTCGGCCGCGAGCTGGTCTCCCTCCTCTACCAGCGGATGTGCCAGGCCGTCGGCGCCGAGCGGGTCCGTGAGGTCGAGGCGTACCTCAAGCGGTACGTCGTCTACAGCATCAACTCCCTCTACAACCCCCACGTGTACCGCGACGCCGGCATCCCCGACCCGCTCGCGCTGCGCAACAGCCTCGTCGCCGACGAGCGCCGCCGCCCGCACGAGCGCAAGGCGATCCGCAAGCCGCTGTCCTTCTTCCTGAAGACCGGGATCTTCTCCGACGACACGCTGCCCGTCGTCTGAGCGACAGCCCCCACCCGAGAGGTGCACCGACCATGACCCTCACGACCCCCGAGTCCGTCGGGGACACCAGGGGCCTGCCCACGCTCGGCCCCGAGGCGACCCGCCTGCTGCGGCTCCTCGACGACACCTTCGAGGGCTGGGGGGTGGCCGCGGGCGCCCGCCCGATGACCATGCCCCCGCTGCTCCCGGCCGCCGACCTGGCCAGGCTCGACTACTACGACAACTTCCCCCACCAGGCCGTCGTCGCCGCCCCGCTCGACCTGGAGCGCCGCGCGACCACGCCCTTCGACACCGACACCGGCCGCTTTCCGACCGCCGCGCTCGAACCCGCCGCGCTCGGACTGCCCTCGGCGTCCTGCTACGCCGTCTACCTCACCCACCAGGGCACCCGGGTCGCCGACGACACCCTCGTCACGATCTGCTCCTGGTGCTTTCGCAAGGAGACCCACTACGAGGGCATGCGGCGCCAGCTCGGCTTCCGCATGCGGGAGATCGTCGCCATCGGCGGCCGCGAGCACGCCGAGAACCACCTCGCGGCCTTCACCACCCGCGTCCACGCCTTCGCCGAGGCGCTCGACCTGCCGCTGCGCAAGGAGGCCGCCTGCGACCCGTTCTTCGACAAGGGCGGCTCGAAGGCCCTGCTCCAGCGGCTCACCCCGGTGAAGCACGAGTTCCTGTACGAGGACCTGGCGATCGCCTCGGTCAACACGCACCGGAACTTCTTCGGCGACCGCTGCGCCATCACCCTGGAGTCCACCGGCGGCCCCGCCTTCACCAGCTGTGTCGCCTTCGGCCTGGAGCGGTGGCTGTCGGCGCTCACCCGCCGGCACGGCGGCTGGGACGCCGCCACACAGGCGGTCCTCGACGCGAACGCCCGCCTGCGGGCCGGTGCGAGCGGCGCGGCCGGGCCGGTGATCTGACGTGCCGGCCCGTCCCGTCGCCCCGCCGGCGGGCGGCCTGGGCTGGGCGAACCTCGGCATGGACATCGTGTCCGTCAACCGTGTCCGCAGGCTTCTCGCCCAGTACGGGGAGAAGTTCTTCGAGCGGATGCTCACCCCCGGCGAACTCGCCGACTGCCGCACCGCCGACGGGCTCGACGTCCTGAGCCTGTGCGGACGGATCGCGGCCAAGGAGGCGGCCTTCAAGACGTTGCGGGTCCGCGGCAGGTTCCTGCCCTGGCCGGACATCGTCGTACGGCGCTCCGAGGGCGGCTGGCCGCTGGTGGAGCTGCGTGGACCCGCGGCCGAGATGGCCCAGGAGTCCGGCATCTCCGAGATCACCGTGTCCATCAGCCACGACGTGGACTACGCGGTCGCGGTCGCCGCGCCGATCATCGCCCCCACCCCTTACGTATCCCAGCAGTAGCTAAAGGAGAGCAATCATGGCCGACGGCCTGCAGACGGTGAAGAACTGGATCCTCGAGCGTCACCCGGAGCGCGACGACATCGCGCCCGACCTCGACCTGATCGAGAACCGGCTCATCGACTCGCTGTCCTTCGTCGAGTTCGTCTTCCTCCTGGAGCAGGAGAGCGGCACCGCCATCCAGATGGAGACCCTGGAGGTCGACTCCATCCGGACCCTCGGCGCCATCGAGCAGCACTTCTTCGTGGCCCCGGTGGAGGTCCAGGCATGAGCCGCCGCCTGTTCACCTCGGAGTCGGTGACCGAGGGCCATCCCGACAAGATCGCCGACCGGATCAGCGACACCGTCCTGGACGCGCTGCTCGCCCAGGACCCGCACTCCCGGGTGGCCGTGGAGACGCTGATCACCACCGGTCAGGTCCACATCGCCGGCGAGGTCACCACCACCGCGTACGCGCCGATCGCCCAGCTGGTGCGCGACGCGATCCTCGACATCGGCTACGACTCCTCCGCGAAGGGCTTCGACGGCGCCTCCTGTGGCGTGTCGGTGTCCATCGGTGCCCAGTCGCCGGACATCGCGCAGGGCGTCGACACCGCCTACGAGTCCCGCGTCGAGGGCGCGGGCGACGAGCTCGCCGCGCAGGGCGCCGGCGACCAGGGCCTGATGTTCGGCTACGCCTGCGACGACACCGCCGAGCTGATGCCGCTGCCGATCGCGCTGGCCCACCGTCTGTCGCGCCGGCTGACCGAGGTCCGCAAGAACGGCACCGTCCCCTATCTGCGGCCGGACGGGAAGACGCAGGTCACCATCGAGTACGACGGTGACAAGCCGGTCCGGCTCGACACGGTGGTCGTGTCCTCCCAGCACGCCGCCGACATCTCCGTCGAGGGCCTGCTGGCCCCCGACATCCGCGAGTACGTCGTCGAGCACGTCCTCAAGGAGCTCGTCGAGGAGGGCGTGAGCCTGGAGTCCGACGGCTACCGGCTCCTGGTGAACCCGACCGGCCGCTTCGAGGTCGGCGGCCCGATGGGTGACGCCGGCCTCACCGGCCGCAAGATCATCATCGACACGTACGGCGGCATGGCCCGGCACGGCGGCGGCGCGTTCTCCGGCAAGGACCCGTCCAAGGTCGACCGCTCGGCCGCCTACGCCATGCGCTGGGTCGCGAAGAACGTCGTCGCCGCCGGTCTCGCCCGGCGCTGCGAGGTGCAGGTCGCGTACGCCATCGGCAAGGCCGAGCCGGTCGGCCTCTTCGTCGAGACCTTCGGCACGGGCACGCTGCCGGACGAGCGGATCCAGGAGGCCGTGAGCGAGGTCTTCGACCTCCGGCCGGCCGCGATCATCCGGGACCTCGACCTCAAGCGGCCCGTCTACGCGGCCACCGCCGCCTACGGCCACTTCGGACGCGAGCTCCCGGACTTCACCTGGGAGCGCACCGACCGCGTCGAAGCCCTGAAGACGGCCGCGGGGCGCTGAGGAAGCCAAGGGAGCTGAGGGAGTCGACATGCGTATCGCTGTCACCGGATCCATCGCGACCGACCATCTGATGACCTTCCCGGGATGGTTCAGCGAACAGCTGATCGCCGACCGCCTCGACCGGGTCTCCCTGTCGTTCCTCGCCGACAACCTGGAGGTCAGGCGCGGCGGAGTGGCAGCGAACATCGCCTTCGGGCTCGGCGTGCTCGGACTGCGTCCCGTCCTCGTGGGCGCGGTCGGCGCCGACTTCGAGCCGTACCGGATCTGGCTGAAGGACCACGGTGTGGACACCGACTCGGTGCGCGTCAGCGAGTCGCTCCACACCGCCCGGTTCGTCTGCACCACCGACCGGGCGCAGAACCAGATCGCCACCTTCTACGCCGGAGCGATGGCCGAGGCCCGCGAGATCGACCTGCGGGAGGTCGTCGCCCGGACCGGCCGCCTCGAACTCGTCCTGGTGTCCCCGGACGACCCCGAGGCCATGCTGCGGCACACCCGCACCTGCCGCGAGCTCGGCGTCCCCTTCGCCGCCGACCCGTCGCAGCAGCTGGCGCGGCTCGACGGCGGCCAGGTGCGGGCACTGGTGGACGGGGCCCGCTTCCTGTTCACCAACGAGTACGAGACCGCCCTGCTCCTGGAGAAGACCGGCTGGGCCGAGGCGGACGTGCTGCGCCGCGTCGGCACCTGGGTCACCACCCACGGCGAGGCCGGCGTCCGCGTCCGCGGCGAGGGCCGGGCCCCGCTCGCCGTGCCGGCCGTCCCCGTCGCGGGCGTGGTCGACCCGACCGGCGTCGGGGACGCCTTCCGGGCCGGATTCCTCGCCGCGACGCTGTGGGGCGTGCCCGAGCGCTGCGCCGCCCAGCTGGGCTGCGCGGTCGCCGCGACCGTCCTCGACTACGTGGGGACGCAGGAGTACCGGCTGCACCGGGAGCCGCTCCTGGACCGGATCAGGACCGCCTACGGCATGGGCTGTACGGCCGAACTGCTGACGCATCTGAGGGGGCTGACGTGAGCGTCGTACGCAGGTCGCTACGGGACGAGTTCGCCACGCGGGTCGTGGTGGCCGACGGGGCGATGGGCACCATGCTCCAAGCCGCCGACCCGACGATGGACGACTTCACCGGTCTGGAGGGCTGCAACGAGATCCTCAACCTCACCCGGCCCGACATCGTCGCCTCCGTCCACGACGCCTACTTCTCCGTCGGCGTGGACTGCGTGGAGACCAACACCTTCGGCGCCAACCTCGCCGCGCTCGCCGAGTACGGCATCGAGAACCGCGTCTACGAGCTGTCGGAGGCGGGCGCCCGCATCGCCCGCGGCGTCGCCGACGCCCACACCGCCGCCGACGGCCGCCCCCGCTGGGTGCTGGGCTCCATGGGCCCCGGCACCAAGCTGCCCACCCTCGGCCACGTCACCTACGAGCCCCTGCGCGACGCCTATCAGCAGAACGCCGAGGGCCTGATCCGCGGCGGCGCCGACGCCCTGCTCGTCGAGACCTCACAGGACCTGCTCCAGACGAAGGCGGCCGTCATCGGCGCCCGCCGGGCCCTGGACTGGTGCGGGGCCGGCGACCTGCCGCTGATCGTCCAGGTGACCGTCGAGACGACCGGCACGATGCTGCTCGGCTCGGAGATCGGTGCGGCGCTGACGGCGCTGGAGCCGCTGGGCATCGACATGATCGGCCTGAACTGCGCGACCGGCCCGGCCGAGATGGCCGAGCACCTGCGCTATCTGTCGAGGCACGCCCGGATCCCCGTGTCCGTGATGCCGAACGCGGGCCTGCCCGTGCTGACGTCCGACGGCGCCCACTACCCACTGTCCCCGGCCGAACTGGCCGACGCCCAGGAGGCGTTCGTACGGGACTACGGCCCCGCCCTCGTCGGCGGCTGCTGCGGCACCACCCCCGAGCACCTGCGGGAGATCGTGGAGCGGGTGCGGGGCGCGGCCGTGCCGGCGCGGACGGTGCAGCCGGAGCCGGGCGCGTCCTCCCTCTACAGCCACGTGCCGTTCCGGCAGGACACGGCGTACCTGGCGATCGGTGAGCGGACGAACGCGAACGGGTCGAAGAAGTTCCGTGAGGCGATGCTGGAGGGCCGCTGGGACGACTGTGTGGAGATGGCCCGGGACCAGATCCGCGAGGGCGCGCACATGCTCGACCTGTGCGTGGACTACGTGGGCCGTGACGGCGTCGCCGACATGGAGGAGCTCGCGGGCCGCTTCGCGACGGCCTCGACGCTGCCGATCGTGCTCGATTCGACCGAGGTGGGTGTGCTGCGCGCCGGCCTGGAGAAGCTGGGCGGCCGGGCCGTCGTCAACTCGGTCAACTACGAGGACGGGGACGGGCCCGAGTCGCGGTTCGCGCAGGTCACGACGCTGGCCAAGGAGCACGGGGCCGCGCTGATGGCCCTCACGATCGACGAGGAGGGGCAGGCGCGGACGGCGGAGAAGAAGGTCGCCATCGCCGAGCGGCTGATCGCCGACCTGACGGGGAAGTGGGGCATCCGCGAGTCGGACATCCTGATCGACACCCTCACCTTCACGATCTGCACCGGTCAGGAGGAGTCGCGGAAGGACGGCATCGCGACGATCGAGGCGATCCGTGAGCTGAAGCGGCGCCATCCGGACGTGCAGACGACGCTGGGTCTGTCGAACATCTCCTTCGGCCTCAACCCGGCCGCCCGGATCGTCCTGAACTCGGTGTTCCTGGACGAGTGCGTGAAGGCGGGTCTGGACTCGGCGATCGTGCACGCGTCGAAGATCCTGCCGATCGCGCGCCTGGAACCGGAGCAGGTCGAGGTCGCGCTCGACCTGATCCACGACCGGAGGCGGGAGGGCTATGACCCGCTGCAGCGGCTCCTGGAGCTCTTCGAGGGCGCGACGGCGAAGTCGCTGAAGGCCGGCAAGGCGGAGGAGCTGCTCGCGCTGCCGCTGGAGGAGCGTCTGAAGCGGCGGATCATCGACGGCGAGAAGAACGGCCTGGAGGCCGACCTCGACGAGGCGCTGAGCACGACCTCGGCGCTGGACATTGTCAACCGGATCCTGCTGGACGGGATGAAGACGGTCGGCGAGCTGTTCGGCTCCGGCCGGATGCAGCTGCCGTTCGTCCTCCAGTCGGCCGAGGTCATGAAGACGGCGGTGGCGTATCTCGAACCCCACATGGAGAAATCGGACGCCGAGGGCAAGGGAACGATCGTCCTGGCGACCGTCCGGGGCGATGTCCACGACATCGGCAAGAACCTGGTCGACATCATCCTCTCCAACAACGGCTACAACGTGGTCAACATCGGGATCAAGCAGCCCGTCTCCGCGATCCTGGAAGCTGCGGAACAGCACTCCGCCGACGTGATCGGCATGTCCGGTCTGCTGGTGAAGTCGACGGTGATCATGAAGGAGAACCTGGAGGAGCTGAACGGCCGGGGCCTTGCGGAGAAGTATCCGGTGATCCTCGGTGGTGCGGCTCTGACCAGGGCGTATGTCGAGCAGGACCTGCACGAGATCTACCAGGGTGAGGTCCGCTACGCCCGGGACGCGTTCGAGGGTCTGCGCCTGATGGATGCGTTGATGGCGGTGAAGCGGGGGGTGCCGGGGGCGAGCCTGCCGGAGTTGAAGCAGCGGCGGGTGCCGAAGCGGGAGACGCCGGTCCTGGAAGTGCGGGAGTCGGAGCCGGCCGGCCGCAGCGACGTGGCCGTGGACAACGCCGTTCCCGAGCCGCCGTTCCTCGGGACGAGGGTCGTCAAGGGCATTCAGCTCGCCGAGTACGCGTCCTGGCTCGACGAGAGTGCGCTGTTCAAGGGCCAGTGGGGTCTGAAGGACAAGGAGACCATCGAGTCGGAGGGCCGGCCGCGGCTGCGGGGCTGGCTGGACCGGCTCCAGACGGACCACCTCCTAGAAGCGGCCGTGGTGTACGGCTACTTCCCCTGTGTGTCCAAGGGCGACGACCTGATCGTCCTGGACGAGGACGGAGGCGAGCGGACCCGCTTCACCTTCCCCCGCCAGGAGCGGGGCCGCCGCCTCTGTCTGGCCGACTTCTTCCGTGCCGAGGACTCGGGGGAGGTCGACGTGCTCGGCCTCCAGATCGTCACCGTCGGGTCCAGAGTCGGGGAGGAGACGGCGAAGCTGTTCGCCGCCGACTCCTACCGTGACTACCTCGAACTGCACGGACTTTCCGTGCAGTTGGCGGAGGCGCTGGCGGAGTACTGGCACGGCCGGGTCCGCGCCGAGTGGGGCATCGCCGGAGCCTCGGAGCCGACCGGCATCGAGGGCATGCTGCGGACGGAATACCAGGGCTGCCGCTACTCCCTGGGCTACCCCGCCTGCCCCGACCTGGAGGACCGCGCCAAGATCGCCGAGCTGCTCGGTCCGGAGCGGATCGGGGTCGTGCTGTCGGAGGAGTACCAGCTCCACCCCGAGCAGTCGACGGACGCCTTCGTCGTCCACCACCCCGAGGCCAGCTACTTCAACGCCGGAGGGCGACGATGAGCACGACGCCCGTGAACCCCACGCCCACGCCCACCTTCTCGTTCGAGTTCTTCCCGCCGAAGACCGACAAGGGCGAGCAGGCGCTGTGGGACGCGATCCGGCGCGTGGAGGCGCTCGCGCCGGACTTCGTGTCCGTGACGTACGGCGCGGGCGGCTCCTCCAGGGACCGCACCATTGACGTCACCCAGAGGATCGTCACCGAGACGACCCTCCGTCCCGTCGCCCATCTGACGGCCGTCGGCCACTCGGTCGCCGAGCTCCGGGCGATCATCGGCGCCTACGCCGACGCGGGCGTCCGTGACGTCCTCGTCCTGCGCGGCGACCCGCCGGGCGATCCCCGCGGCGCCTGGACCCCGCATCCGGACGGGTTCACCTACGCGTACGAACTCGTCGAGCTCGTACGGTCATTGGGCGAGTTCCGGATCGGCGTGGCGGCCTTCCCGGAGGGGCATCCGAGGTCCGAGAGCCCCGCGGGCGACCTGGCGCACTTCGTCGCCAAGTGCCGGGCGGGCGCCGACTACGCCATCACGCAGATGTTCTTCGACCCGGAGGACTATCTGCGGCTGCGCGACCGGGTCGCGGCGGCCGGCTGCGGCACCCCGATCATCCCGGAGATCATGCCCGCCACCGACGTGCGCCAGATCCGCCGGTTCGCCGAGCTGTCGGACGCGGCGTTCCCCGAGGACCTGGCGCACCGCCTGGAGGCGGCGAAGGACGATCCGGCCGCCGCCTACCGGATCGGTGTCGAGCACGCGACGGCGATGGGGCTGCGGCTGCTCGCCGAGGGAGCGCCGGGGCTGCACTACATCACGCTCAACAGGTCCACCGCGGCCCTGGAAATCCACAGAACGATTCAAGCGTCAAGGAGTCTTGTCCATGCCTGAGTTCACCGACTTCAAGGTTGCCGACATCGGTCTGGCGGAATTCGGCCGTAAGGAGATCACCCTCGCCGAGCACGAGATGCCGGGCCTGATGGCGATCCGCCGTGAATACGCCGCCACCCAGCCCCTGGCCGGCGCCCGCATCACCGGCTCCCTCCACATGACCGTGCAGACCGCCGTCCTCATCGAGACCCTCGTCGCCCTCGGCGCCCAGGTCCGCTGGGTGTCCTGCAACATCTACTCCACCCAGGACCACGCCGCCGCCGCGATCGCCGCCGCCGGCATCCCCGTCTTCGCCTGGAAAGG
>NZ_JBIBCP010000010.1:0-138663 GCF_042901205.1 Streptomyces sp. NPDC012769
ACGATCTTCGTTAGGTGCGGCTCAGCAGGTCAGGCCCGGTGACATAGCCGCTCTCCTAAAGCGGGTGTCGCAGGTTCGAATCCTGCCGGGGGCACCAGCGCAGAGGCCCCCTGCCGATCTCGGCAGGGGGCCTCTGACATCCACGGCTGACATCAACGGCAGCGGCACTCACGGCCGGCCGCCTCCTGAGCGGCCGGTCCATGTGACTGATCGCCTCACGCTGGGTGTCCTGGACGACGTCCGTGCACACGTCCATCGTGATGCCGATCTGACTGTGGCCGAGGATCTCCATCACTACCCGGGGTGCGAGGCCAGCAGCGGTCAGTAGTGTCTCCGCTCCCGTGCCGAGCATCGTAGAGCTGGATCACGCGGAGGCCGCCCGATACGACGACGTGGGCTGGCCGGCGGCACAGAGCAGAGGTCCGCCGAGTCGACCGCGGTCGAGTGGCCCACACCGGAGGGGACCACCGAGCGCATGACCGAGCCCTACGCGATCCGCCTCTTGGACGCACTGTACGAGCCAGGCCCGCACGTCTGCAGCCAGGACGGCCACTCGCTCACCCCACAGCGATGGGCATGAAACTGGTGCGGACGACGAGCCGCGAGGAAGCAATCGCCCTGGCAACGCTTGACCACCGACGGATCGGCGAGGCAGAGCAGGACGAGGTCCTGGAAGCCCTTGAACGCGGCCTGGCCTGCCCTCGCCTCAGCGACTACGTCTTCTAGGACCGCGCCGAGCTGACCGCCGAGCAAGTCGTAGACACAGCTATGGCGGACCCCAATCGCCCTGTGACCCCCACACCACAGATGCGGTAAGAGTTTCCCAACTTCATCAAGGCACCCGCCGCGCCCGGCGCGGCGCGCGCGGCCCGTCGCCCGGGCCTGCGCTCCTGTCTCCGCCCCGCTCCAGCCCGACCGCCGGCCGCACGCCTAACGGTTCGGGTTGATGGGTAGTGAACCCCTCTGTGGCTGGGGCGGCCGGCTCCACGGCTTTAGGCAGCCACTTTGGGGCGAGCCGCCAAGATCATGGCCCCAACGTCGTGCTTTACCGGGCAGGTCCACAGACTGCCCGACGCGCCGGAAGCTTACGGGGCCATGATCACTCGCCCCAAAGCAGCTCCAGCCCAAAGCCGCTCCGCCGACCTCGTGAGCATCGCCCGCATCAACGCCGGCGCCCAAATGACTAGAAGAGTCGCCCGGAACGCATCGTTTCCGAACCATCCGCCCTCGTCACATCCGCGACATGCTGCTTCAGGGTCTCTCCGATTACTTCGCCCAACCGCACGGGGACAGCATTACCGATCAGCCTCCCCAGGCGATTGAAGCGCACAGCTTCCCCTTCCTCCAGAAACTTATAGGAGCGAGGAAAGGTCTGAATCATAGCCGCTTCCCGCAAGGAAATGGCTCGATCTTGCGACGGATGGCCGAAGCGACCATTCCCGTACCCGAAGCACTGAGTCGTCATTGTGGGGGCCGGCATATCCCACTCCATGCGACCATATACGCTGGGATAAGTAGCACCAGTGCTCTTCCGATGACATGCGGCAAGTAGCTCTGGATCCCAGTCGCGCCAAGTGCCACCAGGTTTCGAGGCCTTGATTCGCCTCATGTTCATTTCACTGAGAGAGCAGGCTGCATGGAGTGGATCCCGAGGATGTTGCTCGCCCGCACGAATCTTAGGGAGATCAGAGATCTCATCCCGGACTGTACGAACGGGTGAATTCATCCGATCGATACGATCCAGGCCAAGATCGCCCAGCTTTGACGCGAGAAGGACCAGCCGCTTCCTTGATTGAGGAACCCCAATCTTGGTGCACTCAACAATCGACCAATGAACGTAGTAGCCCGTGAGGCTTTTCAGAAAGCGTTTGAACACGCTATGTGACGCGAGCTGAGAAACGTTCTCCATAGTTACCAGATCTGGCTGGAGATCTGCCACCAGATCTCCAAAACTGGAGACCAGCTGCCAATCCTTGCCACTCTTCTTACCGCGTCCACTTTGGCTATAAGACGAGAACGGCTGGCACGGCGCACATCCGGCGAGAAGCGAAAACTCACCCCCGCTCAAGTGAGGGAGAATCTCCTCAGGCGTCAACTCATTGACATCCCGCTCAATGAACTTGGCATCGTTGTTAGCTTCGTACGGGTAGCGGCATGAGGCGTCGAGATCAACGCCAGCCGTAACGTTGATGCCACTCCGGACCAAACCATGAGTGAGTCCGCCGACCCCACAGAAGAGATCGACTGCAGAAATAGTCGGGTACGTACTCGTCATGGTGCACCGCCGCTTGGCCTGCAATCCGGCCGGAGAAAATTGTGGGATTCGATATGCCGAATGAAGCAGTCTATCACTTCACGCAAGTAGCCTTCGACACTGGAGGCCATCCGTCGCAGCTCCTCGACGGCCACCCCGTCCGCGCAATCGGCAAACGAGACGGAGCCGTGAGCCAGGCTGTTCCGACGATCCTTGACGAGCTTCAGGGGTCCGAGGTCGTCTCGCATGTTGGCCTTGACGTCTCGTCGGGTCTCAGGCGTGATGGAGATCACGCACCCCAGGCGCTTGCCCATCACGAAGATTGCTTCATCGTCCCAGTTACCGCCGCCGCCGGCTTCAACGCTGAATTCCCTAACGGGTAGCTGCTGGATGATGTGTTCGCTGAGCTGCACAGCGTGCTTCAAGCGATTCTCGGGGCTCATATCTGTATGAGTTCGCGCGATGGAGCGAATCCATTCGCGTTGAAGCTCGGTATTAAGCTGGTGAGGCTGCCACCGGCCATCGTGAGCCGCAGCCTGGGTTATTGCCTCTACGCATCGCGAAACCGTTGCTTCGACGAGATTGTATAGCTGGAGGTACAGGCTGGAGTACAAGATCTTCTGCTGCGTAGCAGAGATTTTGTAAGCAGTTCCGTGGAGGCGGGGGGCACCATCCTGGGCGGCTTTCTCTAGCTCTTCGAGTAAACCCACATAGGCGTCAACCTCTTCGAATCTTTCTTCGAAGAATGAGAGAAGGTCGCCGGCGTTCATTCCCGCACCAGCTTGTCGCGCACGAAGTTGATGCGCCCTTCAAGACGAGAGCGCGCGTTAGCGCCGTCAGACCCTGTGACCCGTGTAAAATCGGCGCCTTCCAGCCACGAGCGCACGTTCAGTTGATCGGCACCGATTTCACGAAGCTCGGGCTTTTCCTGCAGCGCAAGGTGAGACCCAATTGCGATGGCCTCGAAACGAGCCCGCGGCGTAGCCTTTCCAGTGGGCGCCTTGCGGAATCCGTACGGGAACGCTCGTTCCACGAAATCCAGCATCTCCTGGAAACGCCGCCTATACTCGTCCAGGAGCGTCGGTCGCTCACCGAAAACGACGTTTTTCTTCTTCACATAGTCGAAGATGAAGTCAGCGGGACGGTCTCTATACTTTTCGAGCCCATCTCCGTACGCGAAGAAACGGGTCACCAGTTCTTCGTAGCCCCGTTCACTCTTACTCTTGGCGCTCATCGGAGCGAGTTCAGCGAACCGAGTATCTGTTGCGAGTTCTATTACAAGCCTCATGAACGGGCCAGCCAATGCGCCGCGACGAATCTCCGCAGTATTGGCATTCTTGCTGCCCGTGTTAATCCGCTCGAACATGTCCAATCGTGCGGCCTCGTCAGCGTGTTCGTTAAGCACAATGCCGCGGATGGAACGGTTACGAATCTTTCGCTGTCGCGATTCAGGGAGATCTTCGAAGGTGAAGTAAGACACGTTGGTGAGCTGATCAAGCTCACCAAGGCGGTATCCCTTCAGCAGGAACTCTTCGAGAGTCCTGAGCCGCTGGGAACCGTCAACGATCTCCAGCTTGCCATCTTCCATCTCCCAGAAAAAGATGAATGGAATCGGCAAGCCCATGATCAGAGATTCGATGAACTTTGACTTCCGCTCGTGCTCCCACGTGAACTCGCGCTGATAGTCGGGCACGACATACTCGCCACTGTTCATCTTGTTCGCAAGGATTTCAACCGAATATTCGGTGATGTAGAAATCGATGCGCTTCGTCTGATCGGCGATCTGTTTCTCGGCAGCATCGCGTTCGTCGGGCGTGATCATGATGGCTTCGCTCGACATCGCTCGGTGCCTCCCCGGTGCCGTCTGCTCTCACTGATTGGCCAACATGTTGGCGCAAGTTGATGATGTCACAGGCGTCTTGCCATGCAAGAGCCCACGGCCGAACCGACCGGCTGCGGCGCCCCTCTGTAGCCCCAGGGCCACTCAGGTCTTCCGTCCTGGCGCTTCAAATTTACAATCACTGGCGACGTCGACGGCCGTGTCAGAACGATATGTAGTCGCTGACAGTTGCAGTTGGTATGCGCATGGAGACGAGGCGTTCGGGTGCGACAGGCATCCCAGGAGAGCAGCAGCCCTGTGAGGATGCGTGGGTGGATCAGAAGATGCCCGATGCTTGAACTTGGCTGCTGCACGCAGAGGCCCCGGGTGTCCCGGGGCCTCTGTTGGGTTGCGTCGTCACTATTGGTGGTGGGCACCTGGTAGCCGGGGGCTGTCCTGGCCCTCGTGAGCGGTAAGCACCGGAAACGTCAGTCTGCGACCGCGGCTTGTCGCGACGCGAAGAGTGTCCCGCAGGACTTCGACTAGGTCCGCGGACAGTGCTCGAAGGGCGCCCAGATCCGTCTTCTCATCGCCGAGCACGCCAGCCGCTACATCCACGAGGACGGACGCCAGGGCGAGCTGTTCGACTTCCAGGTGGTCAGCCAGGCGGGACAGGTGGCTGTTGGGGTCGTCGGTGCTCAGGTAGCAGGGGTTGCCCTCGGGGGTTGTCCACGGGAGGAGGCGGAGGCCGTTGTGGGCTGTCATCCCTCTGCACCTCCTTCCTCGGTCGTGTGCTGGGTGGTGAAGAGGGCTTCGGCGCGGTCGCCGGGGAGGACCAGGTGGGCCGCCTCGATGACGCGGCCGGTGGGGTCGGTCGAGATGCGGGTGATGGCGAGGATGGCCAGGGTCGGGGTGATGCGGAGGGTTGCGGCTTCCTCCGGGGTTGGGAGGCGGGCGGTGACTCTGTCTTGGACTTCCGCCGGCTGCTGGCGGTACCAGGGCGGCTCGGCGGCGGCGAGGTCACGGGGGACGTAGATGCGGGCCAGACTGTGCGGGGATTCGCCCTCGTGGCCGATGCAGAGGAACTCCGTCAGCGGGGTGCGCGACGGGACCTTGAGAAGGGTCGCCAGCACACCTTGGGCGCGGAGTTGGGTCGTGCGGACGGTCAGGTGGAGGGTGGGCGTGAGGACGCCGCCCTCGTATGTGAGCTGGCTGAGGGGCCGGCGGACGTAGTTGCCCTTGCCGTGGAGTTTGTTGATCAGGCCCTCTGCGTGGAGGAGCGCCAGGGCGTTGCGCAGGGTCGGGGTGCTGACCTTGTAGCGGGCGGCCAGTTGAGGTTCCGATGGGAGGCGTTCGCCGGGCTTGAGGTGGCCGGTGGTGATCTGGGTGCGGAGGTCTTCGGCGATGGAGTCGCGGAGGGACGGCACGGGTTGGATCACCACCTTCTGAGGACTCGGAGTGCGACGAGTCGGGTTCGGGAGTGCATGGTCAGCTGCTCGCCCGACTCGAAGAGGAGGCGTTTGGCGCCGAGGGGTAGTTGGCGGAGGTCGGCCACTCGGCAAGGCTGGCCGCCGATCTGGATGACGTCGCCGCGCTGCACGTTGGTCGAGGTGATCTCGACGGGGCCGGCCACGGCTCCGTTCGGGGTCCAGGTCTTCATGCCGTTGCCTCCGCGGGGACGGGCTGCCCAGCCGACTCGTGGCAGGGGCAGGCGCACGCCTCGTAGATGACGGGGACGTCGACCGGGGCCGTCGCCGGGGCGGAGTGGGCGCACTCGTGGTGCGTGCCGATCCGGCAGGAAGTCGAGCGGTACGGCGCGGCCTGAGTTGGCGGCATCAGAAGACCTCCGCGGGCATCAGGAGGTGTTCGATGGCGGGCACATACGGGCGGACCAGGACGGTCGCCTCTCCCCGGATTGTGTCCGCGCGGCTCGCGGCGGAGGGCGGTAAGGGCGCGCAGTGGCGGGGCGTTCGGGAGTTACGCTCCCTGGTGCGCGCGAGGGCGCGGCGGATACGGTTGAGCACGCCGATCAGCTCCTATCGCTGATGGCCAGGTCCCCGGACATCGCCCGTCGCGGGGACCGCTTTGCGTACGACGGCCCAAAGGGTGCGGCCGCCCAGGCTGGTGGCGAGGAGCCCGAACCGGTCTGCCGTCGCCACGACTTCCAGGACCTCCCGCCATGTCTCGGCGGGGAGGGCTTCCGGTACCTCCGCTTCGATCGACGTGTGTCGGGCGTGCTCCTGCGTGCGCGTGGTGAGCCCGACGGCGGACAGCCGGGCGGCGATGGCCTCCGCGCTTACTTCGGGAGCAGGCACAGGGCAGCCTCCGTTACCGGCGATCACTTTCAGTGAAGCTAGTTAACTAGATTAGAGCTAGTGGACTAGATTTTCCATATGCCTGAGCAGCCGCCTTACCTCCGCATCGCCGACGAACTGCGGCGGCGGATCGCGGAGCACGAGTGGACTCCTGGAGACCGCCTGCCCTCTCGGGCCCAGATCGGCCAGGAGTGCGGGGTGGGCGAGAACGTCGTCCGCCGCGCCCAGGAGCTGTTGATCTCCCAAGGAGTGCTGGAAGGGCGGGCCGGGTCGGGGACATACGTAGCCGAGCCCCGGCAACGGGTGCGGATGGTTCGGTCCGCGGCGCGCGAGCAGCCCGACGGGTCGCCCTTCCGGGCCGACATGAAGGCCGTTGGGCGTAACGGTGGCTGGGAGAGCCGGACCGATGCGAAGGTGCCCGCGCCAGCGGAGATCGCTGCGCGGCTCGGGATCGGCGAGGGCGAGCTGTGCGTCCGGACCGTGTACGAGTTCCTCGCCGACGGGCGACCCGTGCAGCTGTCGACGAGCTGGGAGCCGTACGACCTCACCGGCGGGACTCTCGTCGTCCTTCCCGAAGGCGGGCCGCACGCCGGCGCCGGCGTCGTGAACCGGATGGCTCAGATCGGCGTCACCGTCAGCCACGCCGTTGAACAGCCAGAGCCACGGCAGGCGACCACCGAAGAGGCGTCACTGCTCGGGATCCAGAAGGCCGCTCTCGTCACGCACATTCGGCGGACGTACTACAGCGACGAGGGTCGGCCCGTCGAGACGGCGGACATCGTCGTCCCGGCGGCTCTGTGCGAGATCGTCTACGAGATTCCGATCAACCGATAGGTGGGGGGTGGCATGCACAACGACCGGCACGACGAGCCTCTGTCGGACGACGAGCTAAAGCTCTTCATCCAGTACCTGCATCGGTTCGCGAACCACGACGTGGACATCTTCGCGCAGATCGAAGCCGGGTATCCCGAGCACCCCGTCTACGTGCTCTTCGGCAGGGACTACCCCCCGATTGGGGAGGCCTCGGACTATCACCGGCCGTTCACCAGCCACCGAACGCCGACATCCACAGCTGACATCAACGATGGTGGATGACAGCAGTCCACCACGGCCACGCACGGCAGCCGCGAGTAGCAGCCCGCCTCCACTCACGACACCCCGACCGAACTCCTAGAGCGAGGGTCGCAGGTTCGAATTTCGCCGGGGGCACCAGTGCAAAGGGCACCTAGGAACGTTCCTAGGTGCCTTTGGCATCTACGCCTGACATCGACGCCGACGGGAGTGGACGAGCGACAGGTGTTCCGCCGCAGCTGGTCGACCGCTACGCCTAGTGAAGAGATGGCCGCTGTTCTGTCACCCTCGTTCGCAGTCGCTGCGCTGTACGGTGGCCCCGTGGACGGAGAACTGGTGACAATCGAGCTCACGCGTGATCAGGCGTTCGTCCTGTCTGACTGGCTCTACGAAGTCATGATGCGGTCCGACCAGTTGGATGCGATCGTGCCGGACCGAGCGGTCTGGTCGGGCATCTACGCGATCTCCGGGACTCTGGAGACGACACTGCCCGACGTATTCATGCCCGACTACGCCGACCGTCTTGAGCAGGCGAGACGGCGTTTGCTGGAAACCATGAGTAGCGGCGAAAGCGATGAAGAAGGCGAGTGAGGGCCGTGGAGTCGCTCGGGTACGCTTTCGCCGCTCTGTTGTGGGGCGGAGTGGCCGTTGCCCTGCTGGCGTGCGCGCTCGTCGTTGTCCTGACCGTCAGGTGGCGGCAGCGCGCCATCTTGGCTCTGGAGAGCGAAGAACCGGCCGTCGATGGTGGGCAACGCCCTGGGCGCGCTGACAGCTCCGGCTGACATCAACGCCGGCTGACACCCACGCCGGCGGACTGCGGCGACCGCGGCCAACCATGCGCAGCCTTGTTGACTTGGCTGACGGCCCACCGCGCCGGCGTGGCCGGGGTCAGCGGAGTTCTTCCGGGCAGGTGGTGCCGCGGGGGAAGAGCTTGTAGGGGGCGCCCAGGCGGTAGGTGCCGGGGCGGGGGGCGAGGAGTTCGGTCCATTCGTCGCCCTCCACGTCGGGTTCGGCCTTCAGGAGGCAGCCGTGGAGGTTGGCGAAGACCTTCGGGAGTTCGGTCTCGGACTCCTCACGGGCCTTCTTCGAGGCCTCCGTCTCCTGCGGGGGTTCGATCTTGGCGCCGTTCTCGTCGAGGAGGGCGAGCCACGGGGAGTAGGGGACGCGGATGCGGACGCGGCCGGGGGCGTCCAGGCGGATGACGACCTCGTTGGCCTCCGCGCGCTGGACCTCGGCGGGCGGGTCGGCGAGCGGGGTCGGGTTCGTGACCTCGAAGAGGCGCCAGTTCGCGTCGGACCAGACCTGCTTCAGATAGGGCAGGCCGTCGCCGACCAGCTCCGCCTCCCGCTCCGCGCCCGAGTCCGGCGCGCCGGTCGGGAGGACGACGTAGTGGACGGCCCAGCGGCCGAGCCAGTCGTGGTAGTTCGCGGCGTTCAGGGTGTCGTCGTAGAAGAGCGGGTTGCGCTCCATGTCCGCCTGCCGGTTCCAGCCCCGGGCGAGGTTGATGTACGGCGCGAGGGCGGAGGACTCGCGGTGGCTGGAGGCCGGGACGACCTCGACGCGGGCCTTCTCGGCGCCGCGCACCTGGAGCTGGTTGATCAGCGGCGCGACCTCGCGGGCCCAGGAGGCGTCCGGGGCGGTACGGATCACGTCGTCGACGCCCTTGAAGCCGATCCAGACGTTCAGGCCGACGAAGGCCAGCACGACCGCGTACCAGCGGCGGGAGCGCGGGCGGGCGTAGGGAAGGGCGGCCAGGAGGACGACTCCGGCGAAGAGCATGGCCAGCCGGCTGACGTTCGAGCCGATCTGGGAGTCGATCATCCACGTCAGCAGCGTGCCCGCGGCGTAGACCGCCGCGGCCGTGCGCACCGTGCGCCAGTCCCGCGGGACGAGGACGAGGACCAGGACGCCGAAGAGGAACGGCAACGAGGTCGACATCAGCGACATCGGCTGCGTACCGGAGAAGGGGAACAGCCACGCCGACAGCGCCACCACGACGACCGGGGCGAGGCCGAGGGCGTACGCGCCCGGCCGCCGCTTGTTGAGGAACAGCGCCGCCGCGACCACGCCCAGGAACAGCCCGGCGACCGGGCTGCACGCGGTCGCGAGGCCGGCCAGCGGGGCCGCGACGGCCGCCTTCGCCCAGCGCCGGTACCGCCAGCGGTACGGCCAGCAGAACACGGCCGCGACCGCCCCGAGCGCGAACATCATGCCGAGGCCGAAGGTGACCCGCCCCGACAGCGCGTTGCACAGGAACGCGAAGACCCCGGCGAGCGCGCACGCCATCGGATTGCGCACCGCGCGCACCCGCACCAGGATCAGCGCCGTCAGACCGGCCGAGACCGTCCCGGCGATCATCATCGTCGAGCGGACCCCGATCAGGGACATGACGTACGGGGACACCACGCTGTACGAGACCGGGTGCATCCCTCCGTACCAGGCGAGGTTGTACGCCGAGTCGGGGTGCCGTCCGACGAACTCCGCCCACGCGTCCTGCGCGGCCAGATCGCCGCCGCTGTTCGCGAAGAGGAAGAACCACAGGACGTGGGTGAGCGCGGCCACGCCGGTCGCGACGAGCACCGGAACGCGGCGGCGCCGCCGCCGGGGACGGGCGGGGGCGGCCTGTTCCGCCGAGAGGCGGGGGGCCGGGAGTTCTATTCGCGAGGGCGAAGACGACGATGAGGAAGAGGGTGAGGAAGAGTCCATGGGGGCGGCCTCGGGTGCGGGCTCCGGTGGAGACGCGGTGGCGCGTTTCGGCTCGGCGGTGGTCAACTGCGGCCCTTTCCCGTGCGCCCTCGACTGCCCTTCTCCGTCCCCTTCGGAACGCTAACAGCTGGGCGCCCGGGGAGCCCCCGGGCGCCCGTCCGGATCAGCCCAGTCGGGTCAGCTTCCGGTCGAGACCGGGCTCCGCCAGGTCCTTCTGCAGGGCCACCGGGACGCTGACCCGGCCGGTGCCGGTGCCGATCGACACCTGGCCGACCACGTCCCCGGCCTTGCCGGCGTGCGGTACGGGCTTGCCGCCGGCGCCGAGCTCCAGGTCCACCTTCAGGCCCGGCCAGCCGACCGCCTTGAGGTCCTTGGTCGCCACGACCGGCGCGCGGCCGCCGAGGCCGTCGTCGATGTAGCCGACGACCTGGTCCTTCTTGACCACGGCGGCGGACGTGACGTCCTGCTGGGCCTTCTGGATGATCTTCAGGCTGTTCTGGATGGCCAGCTCCAGCTTCTGCCAGAGCTCGGGGGCGTCCTTGGCGCCCATCACGATGCCGAGGATGCGGCGCTTCTGGCCGTCCACCACCGTGTTCGCCGCCCACAGCAGGTTGCCGCCGGCCGGGGTGGAGGAGCCCGTCTTGATGCCGGTGACGCCCGGCTCCAGCAGGATCGAGTTGTTGTTGATGATCTTGTTGGGGATGCCGTCGATCATGATGTCCGGCGTGTCGACGATCTGGCGGAACACGTCGTACTGCATGACCGCCTTCCCCAGCTTCAGCTGGTCGAGCGGGGTCGACACGGTCGTCGACTGGAGGCCGGACGGGTCCGTGTACGTCGAGTCGGTCATCCCGAGCTCCTTGGCGGCGGCGTTCATCTTCTCGACGAACGCGGCCTCCGTTCCCGCGTCCCAGCGGGCGAGCAGACGCGCCACGTTGTTCCCCGAGGGGATCATGAGCAGCTGCAGGAGCTGCTTCTCCGTGTACTTCTGCCCCTCCTTGATCTGAGCGGTCGACTCGTCCTTCGCCTTCGCCTGCTCGCCGGCGATCTTGTCGACCTCGATCTCCGGACCCGTCTGGTTCCCCTTGATGGGGTGGTCGCGGAGGATCACGTACGCCGTCATGGTCTTCGCGACGCTGGCGATCGGGGCCGGCTTCTGCGACCCGTACGTACCGAGCGAACCGACGCCCTCGACCTCGGCCGCGCCCTGGCCCTCGGACGGCCACGGCAGCTCGAGCCGGCCGCCTTCGAAGGTGTACGTGGGGGCGGCCGACAGCACGAGCTTGGGCTCCGGGAGCGGACGCACGACCTGTACGACCGCAAACACGACGAGCAGGAGCAGGACCAGCGGGGTCCAGATCTTCAGCCGCCGGACCGTGTTGCGCAGCGGCGTCTCCGGCGGCGGCGGGGTGTTCGTCAGCTCCGCCAGGATCTCCAGCGGCGGGCGGGGCGGCAGCGGCTGCTGTCTGGTCCGCTCGGGCTCACTGAGGGACGGCGTTACGGGGGTAGCGGCGGCGGCCGCGGGCCGGGGGGCCGGCTCGGGCGTGGACCCGGGCGCCGGTGCGGGGGCGGGTGCGGGCTTCGGCTGCTCCTGCGTGATGTCGCCCCGGAGCGGCCGGAAGGTGGACGGGGGCAGCTTGAGGGCGGTCGTCGGCTGGTCGACGGGCGGCGCGACGGGCGCGGCTTCCTCGGCGGGCGGGGTCGACGGGGTCGACGAGGTCGACGAGGTCGGCGGCTTGATCGCCTTGAAGACCGCGGTCGGCTGGTCGACGGGCCGCGGCTCGGGCTCGGGCTGCGCGTCCGGCTCAGGCTCGGCCTCCGCCTCGGCCTCCGCCTCGGGCTCGGCCGGCTTGCGCGTGGCGAACCACGACGCGCCGCCGTCGCGGTCGCCGTCCGTGCCGGACCCTTCGGTCCGCTCGTCGGTCGGCCGGTCCGTCGGCTGGTCGGACGACTCGCCCGACGAGTCCGCTGACGGCTCGTCCGGCGCCACCTCGGACTTCACCTCGGACTCCGTCTCGGGCTCCTCGGCCTCACCGGCCGTCGACACCCACGCCGCCACGGCGTTACGCAGGCGCTCCTCGCCCTCGTCACCGGGCTCGCCGTCCGCAGCGGCCCCGGTCGGCCCCTCGGCCGCCTCAGGCCCCTCGGCCGCCTCAGGCTCCTCGGCCGCCTCAGGCTTCTCGGGCTCCGACTCCGGCGCCTCCGCAACCGTCGCGCCCTCGCCGGCGTCCTCACCCTCGTCCGCGTCCTCCGTCACCGAAGGCTCGGATGCCGAAGGCTCGTCCTCCGGTGCCGTGCGCGGAGCCAGGGCCTTGAAGACGGCCGTCGGCTCGTCCACACGGTCCTGGAGAACGGACAGTCGCGGATCCTTGCCGTCGCCGCCGACCGCGCTCTCCCGCTGCTCCGCCTTGTCGGGGGACTCGCCCGCCACCGTGCCTCCTCCATCGCTCATGCGTACGTCCGAACCATCTACCAGTGTCCTGTGTGAACCCCTTGGCCCCCGTGCTAGACGAGAACGACATACCTGCCGGTTCCCGTACGAACCACCCAGGCACTCTCGACAGATGAATGTGAGAGGGGTCACCCTGTCATTCATCCACGCGGGGAGGCATGGATGGGCAGGAGCCGCAGAACACTTCCGGAGGAGCTTCTGCTGCTCGCTCTGGACCCGGCCACGGGTACCACAGCGCAGCCGCAGTCGCTCGACCTGGGCCTCGCCGGAGCACAGCTAGTGGAGCTGGCTCTGGCGGGACGGATAGCCCCTGACGGGGATCGTATCGCCGTGGTGATGCCACGGCCGACCGGAGATCCGACTCTGGACTCCGCACTGGAGCTGCTGCGCAGGCGCGGCAGCCCGGTTCGGGCCGTCCACTGGATCGGCGGGCCCCGACTGGGGCTTCGCCAGACGTATCTCTCGCATCTGGAGCGATGCGGCATGGTCCATGCCGTGGAGACCCAGATGTGCGGGGTGCTGCCGACGACTCGCTATCAGGCGACGGACACGGCGATCAGCCGGGAGATCAGAGCCCGGCTGGACAGTGCGATCCGCACCGGCGTACCGCCGGACCCGCGGACCGCGGCGCTCGCCGCCCTGGCCCACGCGGTCGGGCTCGGCAAGCACCTGTACCCGGGCAACGAAGGACGGTCGTCGCGGTCCCGGCTGCGCGACCTGATCCGGCACGACCCGATGGGCGGCCTCGTGGCGCACGCCGTGATGGACGTCCAGAACGGCGTGGGCGCCCAGCCCCGTCGTAACGCGGCGGCGGGCGGCGTGCCGCCCCAGCCGCGTCGCGGGACCATGGCGCGCGCCGCCATGTGACCCGTCCGCACTACCAGCACCATCCGCACTACCAGCACCATCCGCACCACCAGCGCCATCCGCACCATCCGCACCGCCCACCCGGACCACCGGGCCAACCGGACCACCGGGACCACCGGGACCAACAGGACCACCGGGAGCCGCATACGTGTGCGGGACGGCCGTCGTCACGGCCGTCCCGCACACGTGCGTTGTGCTGATTTCCCAGCGCACACCACACCTTTGGTGGCAGTCTGCCAAGCAGTAGATACTCACAGCTACGCAGCCGACAGCCGGAGGTGCAGTTTCCGTGGCGTCCAGTGTCAACCCCACCGTCAGGCGACGCCGATTGGGCCAGGAGCTGCGCCGGCTCCGGGAGGCGAAGGGCATGACGGCCGAGCAGGTCGCCGACCGCCTGCTCGTCTCCCAGTCCAAGATCAGCCGCCTCGAGAACGGCCGCCGCTCGATCAGCCAGCGTGACGTCCGCGATCTGTGCGGGGTGTACGAGGTCGAGGACGACCGGGTGGTCGACTCGCTCATGCAGATGGCCAAGGACTCGCGCCAGCAGGGCTGGTGGCACGCCTTCGGCGACATCCCGTACAGCGTCTACATCGGTCTGGAGACGGACGCGGAGAGCCTGCGGGTGTACGAGCCGCAGATCATCCCGGGTCTGCTGCAGACGCACGCGTACGCGGAGGCGGTGATCAGCGGCGCGCTGCCCGAGTCCACGCCGGCCGACATCGACAAGCGGGTCACGGTGCGCACCCGTCGCCAGGACCGCATCAAGGACGACGAGCGTCCGCTGCGGCTGTGGGCGGTCATCGACGAGGGCGCGCTGCGCCGGGTGGTCGGCGGCCGGCAGCTGATGGTGGAGCAGCTGGAGCACCTGGTCGAGCAGTCGCACCTGCCGCATGTGACCGTGCAGGTGTTGCCGTTCCACATGGGCGCGCATCCCGGCATCAGCGGGCATTACGCGATTCTGGAATTCCCGGACACGTCCGACTCCTCGGTGGTCTACATCGAGGGCGTGACGAGCGACCTGTATCTGGAGAAGGCGCAGGATGTCGCGAAGTACAGCGTGATGTACGAGCACTTGCGGGCACAGGCACTGAATGTGGAGGACACCCGGGAGTTCCTCACGAGCATCGCGAAGGAGTACGCCGACGGAAAATAGGGGCGGGCCGGGCTGAATGCCGTCATTCGGCGGGGGCGCGGGGGAAGAGGCAGGTACGGTACACCCCCGACTCGCTCCGGCGGAAGCGCACATGGAATATGCCATCCGGTCGGGTGAACGACGGTCCCGCGCGAGGGGGCCGGGCTTGTAGCGTCGATCACGCCAAGGCAAGACGTTGGCGCGACATCTACTGGCAGCACTGGCAGAACCGGAGTGAGAAACATGGCCATTATTCAGGGCGCTACGGACACCTGGACGAAGTCGTCGTATTCCGGTGGCAACGGAGCCTGCGTCGAGGTCAAGTCGCCGGTCGTGCACGCGATCGCGGTGCGCGACTCCAAGGCTCCCGAGGGTCCCGCCCTCTCTTTCGGACCGGGTTCGTGGAACGCGTTCGTGGGCGAGGTGAGCGCCGGGGCCCTGTGACCCCGCGCGCCCTTCGCGGAACGTCAAGGAATGAGCCCTCTCGACCGGTCCGCCGTCCTGGCCGAGGGGGCTCGGCCTTGCCCCGGGTCCCGGGGCGTCCCTAGCGCAGCTCGTCCACGTAGCGGTCGGTGCCCGGCACCGTCGGGATGAACGGCGCCAGCAGCTCGACCCGACCGCCTCCCCACTCCCCCGCGACGCCCCCCGCCGCATCCCCCACCGCCGCCAGGTCGGCGAAGTGGTCCGCCCAGCAGTCGCGCGGATCGCGCTCGAGGAACCACAGCAGGGTCAGCCGGGTGTCCACGCCCTCGACCTGCTTCACATAGGTCATCCGGTCGCCGGGCAGCGGCGTGGGCCGGAAGACCGTCACCATCGCCGTGGGCGAGCCGGCCAGCCGCCGCGGCAGTTCGCGCGAGCACAGCCGCTCCAGCAGTTCCGCCCGCCGCTCGGGGCCCTCGGTGTCGATCACCTGGAGGACCAGTCCGGCGTACGGGTGGTCGAGCGCGTGGAAGTCCCGCGGCCCGGCCGTCCCGTCGCGGTAGACCGTCGCCTCGTGGTCCTGGAACGAGGTGAAGACGTGGGTCCGGTCGTGGTGGACCCGGCCGTCGCGGTTCAGGCGCTTGTTGATGGCGACGGTCCACTTCATGTGGTCGTCGTAGCGGCCGTCGGTGATCCAGTACGTGGAGAGGTAGCAGCCCGCGGTGACGGGCTCGGCGACCGCGGACTTCTCGGGGGCGCGCAGCTCCTGGAGCGCGCGGGTGGCGACCCAGCGGCGGCCGGCGAACATCCAGGGCATGGCCATGGCGCCGGCGTAGTAGTGGTCGTCCTCGTACCAGCGGTTGTAGGCGTGCTCGTGGCCCGGGTGCGGTTCGACCATGGTGATCAGGGCGTGGCCGGGGCGCACCCCGTACGGGCCGGTCGACGCCAGCTCGGCGTAGGTCTCGCTCCTGGTGTCCTCGCTCATCATCGCTCCTCTTCCCTTGTGGGCGGGTCAGCCCTACTCTGACGGGCCGTCAGATCGATGAACAGGCCCAGGGAGGTCCCGGATGCTGCTCCAGGGAAAGACGGTCGTCGTGTCGGGCGTCGGCGCCGGGCTCGGCCACCGGGTCGCGGAGACGGTGGTACGGGACGGGGGCCGGGCGGTCCTCGGCGCGCGCACCGAGGCGAATCTCGCCGCGTCGGCCGCGGAGATCGATCCGGAGGGGAAGAAAACCGCCTTCCGGGCCACCGACATCACCGACGAGGCCCAGTGCGAGGCCCTCGCCGCGCTCGCGGTCGAGCGCTTCGGCGGGATCGACGCGGTGGTCCACGTGGCCGCCTGGGACTCGCACTTCGGCGGCCTGGAGGACGCGGACTTCGCCACCTGGCAGGGCGTCCTGGACGTCAACCTGCTCGGGACCCTCAAGATGACCCGCGCCTGCCTGCCGGCCCTGAAGGAGCGGGGCGGCTCGGTGGTCCTGATCGGCACCCAGTCGGCGGTCGCCGCGCCCTCTCAGGTGCGGCAGGCGGCGTACGCGGCCTCCAAGGGCGCGCTGACCTCGGCCATGTACTCGCTCGCCCGCGAGCTCGGCCCGCACCGGATCCGGGTCAACACGGTGCTGCCGGGCTGGATGTGGGGACCGCCGGTCCAGGCGTACGTCCAGTTCACGGCGCACACCGAGCGGGTGCCGGAGGCCGAGGTGCTCGCCCGTCTCGCCGAGCGGATGGCGCTGCCGGAGCTCGCGACGGACGGGGACGTGGCCGAGGCGGCGGCCTTTCTCGCCTCGGACCGGGCGCGCGCGATCACGGGGCAGTCGCTGCTGGTCAACGCGGGAGAGCTGATGCGCTGAGGGGCCCCCGATCAGCTCCTGTCCGGCCACCGGCACCGGCACCGTCCGCACCATCGCCACATGTTCATAGACATGAACAAGGGTCAGCAAACAGAACGATTTTACTGTCCCTTGACCCTTCCTCGCCTTGTCCCTGCCTGACAACTCCCCACACCATGAACCGCGTTCACAAGGCGGACCGGATCTCATGGAGGGGCGCAATGAACAGTCTCGACTGGGCCGTGCTCATCGGCTACTTCGGCGTCATGGTCGCGATCGGCGTCTGGTCCCACAAGCGCGTGGACGACGTCTCCGACTTCTTCACCGCCGGCGGCCGCATGCCCTGGTGGCTGTCCGGCATCTCCCACCACATGTCCGGCTACAGCGCCGTGATGTTCACCGGATACGCCGGCATCGCCTACACCTACGGCGTCACCTCCTACGTCACCTGGTCCTTCCCCATCGCCATCGGCATCGCCGTGGGCGCCCACCTCTTCGCGCCGCGCCTCAACAGGCTCCGCTCCCGGCTGCACGTCGCCTCGCCCCTGGAGTACCTGAAGAACCGCTACGACCTGCCCACCCAGCAGGCCCTCGCCTGGTCCGGCGTCCTGCTGAAGATCGTGGACGTGGGCGCCAAATGGGCCGCCATCGCCACCCTCCTGTCCGTCTTCACCGGGATCTCCCTCAACCAGGGCATCCTCATCACCGGTGTCATCACGGGCATCTACTGCACGGTCGGCGGCCTGTGGGCCGACGCGCTCACCGAACTCGGGCAGTTCGTCATCCAGTTCTTCGCCGGCATCGCCATGCTCGTCGCCGTCCTCGCCGAGCTCGGCGGGATCAGCGCCCTGTGGACCGTGTGGGACCGGCCCGAGCTCCAGGGGCACACGGCGCCGACGGCCGGCCCGTACACGCTGACGTTCCTCCTCGCGTACCTCTTCATCAAGACCTTCGAGTACAGCGGCGGCATGTGGAACCAGGCCCAGCGCTACATGGCCACCCCGACCGCCCGCGAGGCCACCCGCTCCGGCCGGCTCTCCGCCGTCCTGTGGTTCGTCTGGCCGCTGGTCCTCTTCTTCCCCATGTGGGTCGCGCCGCTGCTGGTCGACCCGAAGAAGCCCGACGCCTCCGACTCGTACGCCCTGATGACCGAGCAGCTCCTGCCGCACGGACTGCTCGGCCTGGTCATCGTCGGCTTCTTCTCGCACACCATGGCCATGTGCTCCTCGGACGCCAACGCCATCGCGGCCGTCTTCACCCGGGACATCGCGCCCGTGCTCAGCAAGTCCGCCCGCACCTGGTCGCAGGCGGCCGGGCTGCTCGCCGCCCGCTGGTCGACGATCGCCTTCCTCGCCCTGTCGATGGCCGTCGCCACCCAGGTCAACTCCCCCACCTTCAAGGACATCATCACCGTCGTCATCAAGTGGGTCGCCGGACTCATGGGGCCGATCGCCATCCCGTTCATGCTCGGCCTGCTGCGCGCCTTCCGTAAGTCGGGCCCCACGGCGGCGCTCGTGTCCTGGGCGGCCGGACTCTTCGCCTTCTGGCTCACCAACTACGGCCTCGACGGCATCGAGCTGCAGATCCAGATCGTCTCGCCGCTCGCCACCTCGCTGGTCCTGTACGTCCTCATCGGATACGTGAAGCCCGAGGCCACCCCGGAGCGGGACGCCCTCCTCGACCGGCTGCACAGCGACGACGGCACCGCGGCCGCCGTCCCCGGCCAGGCCACGGACGAGCGGACCGGTCAGCCCCTGACCTGATCAAACCCTGACCTGATCAAACCCTGACCTGACCAGCCCTCGACCTGACCTCGATCAGCCGCCGCTCAGCCCCTGATCAGGCCCTGATCAGGCCCTCGGATAGCGGGCCAGCCAGCCCGACGCCCACTCCGCGACACCGGGACCGTGCAGGGCGGCCCCCTGGGTCATCTCCATCGCGAAGTCGTCCGCGAGCTCCAGGACCGTGCCCCGGCCCTCCAGCTCGGCCACCCAGGCCGGCGGGAGGGCCGTCTCGCCGTGCATGACCCCGAGCAGCGCCCCGGTGAGGGCTCCGGTCGCCGCCGACGGGCCGTCGTGGTTGACCGCCAGGCGCAGCCCGTGCCGGATGTCCTCGCCGACCAGCGCGCAGTACACGGCCGCCGCCAGCTGCCCCTCGGCCCGGTCCTCCGCCGCCCCGAGCGCCGTCACCCGCTCCGCGTCCGGCATCCCCTGCCGTACGGCGGCCAGCGCGGCCTCCAGGGCCTCGGTGACCGGCCCGTGGCCGGGTCGCGGCGCCACCTGCTCCACCGCCGTGCGCACCGCGCCGTCGACGCTGTCGCCACGGGCCAGGCCGTGCACCACGACGGCGAAGGCGCCGGCCGACAGATACGCGGCCGGGTCTCCGTGGGTCTGCGCCGCGCACTCCACCGCGAGCTGGCACACCAGCTGCGGCTCCCAGCCGACGAGCAGGCCGAAGGGCGCCGAGCGCACCAGGGCGCCGCTGTCCGCGGCCTGCGGGTTCTTGGGCCGGTCCACCGTGCCGAGGATCTCGTCGCCGAGACCGGTCAGACAGGCCCTGGCCGGGTCCCGGCGCGCGTACAGCCACTCCTCGCGGGCCAGCCAGCCCAGGTCGGCCCGCCGCTCGTCGGGGCCCCAGTCGCGCTGGGTCGCCGCCCAGCGCAGGTGCGCCCGGTGGACGTCGGTGGGCGGGTGCCAGGCGCCGGTGTCGCGGCGGACGTGGGCGCGGATGAGGCCGTCGACGGTGAACAGCGACATCTGGGTGGCGGCGGTGACGGCTCCCCTGCGGCCGTGGGCGGGGACCGGTTCGGTCAGGCCCTCGGGCCCGTGGGCCGTCCGGAGCTCCTCGAGCGAGCGCCCGGCCGCCCCGGCGCCGAAGGCGTCGCCGACCGCCCCGCCGAGCAGACAGCCCCGGACCCGGGCCCGGAAGTCCTGCTGCTCGGTGCGGCCCCACACGGCCGCGGCTGTGGTGGTCACGACGTGCCCTCCCCCGTACGAGGTCCCCGTACACCGGTCTGCCGAGCACTGTAATAGACCGGATGCGCTCGTTCGGGGGCCGGAACGTTATGTGATCCGACGCCCTTCAGTCCGCTTTTGACCGCAGTGTTCCCGGTCCTGTCTCAGTCCCCTCTCGTCTCCGTCCCCTCCTGTCTCAGTCCTCCTGGACGATCGGCAGCAGCTCCGGCAGGTGCCCGTCGGAGGCGCGGGCCGCGCGCTGCCGCTCCTCCGGCACCTCGCCGTAGAGGGTGGTCCGCGGCCGGGAGGGGCGGCCGGCCGCCTCGGCGATGGCCTCCAGATCGCGGATCGAGCGGTACGAGCCGTAACTCGACCCGGCCATCCGCGAGATGGTCTCCTCCATCAGCGTGCCGCCCAGGTCGTTGGCGCCCGAGCGGAGCATCTCGGCGGCGCCCTCCGCGCCCAGCTTGACCCAGCTGGTCTGGATGTTCGGGATGTACGGGTGCAGCAGCAGCCGGGCCATGGCGGTGACGGCCCGGTTGTCCCGCACGGTCGGGCCCGGCCGCGCGATGCCCGCGAGGTAGACGGGGGCGTTGGTGTGGATGAACGGCAGCGTCACGAACTCGGTGAATCCCCCGGTCTCCTGCTGGATCCGGGACAGCGTGCGGAAGTGGCCGAGCCAGTGGCGGGGCTGGTCCACGTGCCCGTACATCATCGTGGAGCTGGAGCGGATGCCCAGCTCGTGCGCGGTGGTGATCACCTCGATCCAGGTGGCCGTGGGCAGCTTGCCCTTGGTGAGCACCCAGCGGACCTCGTCGTCGAGGATCTCGGCGGCCGTCCCCGGGATCGAGTCGAGCCCGGCCTCCTTGGCGGCGGTCAGCCACTCGCGGATCGAAAGACCCGTGCGGGAGGCGCCGTTGACGACCTCCATCGGGGAGAAGGCGTGCACGTGCATGCCGGGGACGCGTTCCTTCACGGCCCGCGCGATGTCGAAGTAGGCGGTGCCGGGCAGGTCCGGGTGGATGCCGCCCTGCATGCAGACCTCGACGGCGCCGACGTCCCACGCCTGCCGGGCCCGGTCGGCGACCTGGTCGAGGGAGAGGGTGTACGCGTCGGCGTCGGTGCGCCGCTGGGCGAAGGCGCAGAAGCGGCAGCCGGTGTAGCAGACGTTGGTGAAGTTGATGTTGCGCGTGACGATGTACGTCACCTCGTCGCCGGTCACCGACTTCCGCAGGTCGTCGGCGACCGCGCACAGGGCGTCCAGGGCAGGGCCGTCGGCGTGCAGCAGGGCGAGGGCCTGCGGGTCGGTGAGCCGGGTCGGGTCGTCGGCGGCGACGGCCAGCGCCTCCCGCACGTCGGCGTCGATCCGCTCGGGCACCATGCCGGGCGCCGCGGCCTCCCGCAGCGCCTCCCAGTCGCCGTAGACGTGGTCGAAGTCCTCGCGGCGGTCGCCGGTGCGGCCGGTGGTGTCGATGGTGCGGTGCAGATCGGTGCGGCCGGTGCCGCCCGCGGCGGCGAAGGTCTCGTCGGGCTCCTGCCAGGGCAGCCCGCGCACCGGCGCGTCCGGGTCGGCGAGTCCGGTCTCCGGGTCGGCGAGCGCGCGCACGTGCGGCATCAGCCTCGGGTCGAGCCAGGGCTCGCCGCGGGTGACGAACTCCGGGTAGACGCAGAGCCGTTCGCGCAAGGAGAAGCCGGCGGCGGCGGACTTCTCGGCGAGCTCCTCGATCCGGGGCCAGGGCCGCTCGGGGTTGACGTGGTCGATCGTGAGCGGGGACACCCCGCCCCAGTCGTCGATGCCGGCGGCGATCAGCCGCCCGTACTCGGCGTCGACCAGGTTCGGCGGGGCCTGGAGGCAGGCGGCGGGCCCCATGATGAGCCGGGCCACCGCCACGGTCGCGACCAGGTCGTCCAGTTCGGCGTCCGGCATGCCGCGCATCGCCGTGTCGGGCTTGGCGCGGAAGTTCTGGATGATCAGCTCCTGGATGCCGTGGTAGGCGCGGGCGATCCGGCGCAGCGCGAACAGCGACTCGGCCCGCTCCTCGTAGGTCTCCCCGATGCCGAGCAGCAGCCCGGAGGTGAAGGGCACGGAGGACCGCCCCGCGTCCTCCAGGACCCGCAGGCGCACGGCCGGTTCCTTGTCGGGCGAGCCGTAGTGCGGCTGCCCGGGCTCCTCCCACAGCCGCCGCGAGGTCGTCTCCAGCATCATCCCCATGGAGGCGGCGACGGGCTTGAGCCGCTGGAAGTCCGTCCACGACATCACCCCGGGGTTGAGGTGGGGCAGCAGCCCGGTCTCCTCCAGGATGCGGATGGCCATGGCCCGTACGTACGCGAGGGTGTCGTCGTAGCCGTGGGCGTCCAGCCACTCGCGGGCCTCGGGCCAGCGGTCCTCGGGCTTGTCGCCGAGGGTGATCAGGGCCTCCTTGCAGCCGAGTTCGGCGCCCTTGCGGGCGATGTCGAGGACCTCGTCCGGCGACATGAACATCCCGTGTCCCTCGCGGCGCAGTTTCCCCGGCACGGTCGCGAAGGTGCAGTAGTGGCACTTGTCCCGGCACAGCCGGGTCAGCGGTATGAACACGCTCTTCGAGTACGTGATGACCCCGGGCCGCCCGGCCGCCGCGAGCCCCGCGTCACGCACCCGGCCGGCCGTGGCCACCAGGTCGTCCAGGTCGTCCCCCCGGGCCTGCAACAGCACGGCGGCCTCGGCGAGATCGAGCGCGACCCCGTCCCTGGCCCGCTTGAGCGCACGGCGCATGGCGTTCTCGGTGGGTCCTGGGGTGCGGGGTGCCTGCTGATCGGTCATGGACCGAGCATACGAGCGGGTCACAGGTACCGGGCGTAGTCGTCGAGTACGGCGAGGACCTCCCGTTCGCCGCCCGGAGGGAGCTGGAGCACGACCTCCTCGCAGCCCAGTTCCTCGTAGTGGGCGAGCTTTCCGGGGCTGGGGAGGACCGCGTAGGGGACGACCTGAAGCGCCTTCGGGTCACGACCGGCCCCCTCCCAGACCTCCCGCAGCGCGGGAAGGGCCTGGGTCAGGCCGCGGCCGCCGATGGGCATCCAGCCGTCGGCGTAGTCGGCGACGTGGGAGAAGAGCCCGGGTCCCGCGGCGCCGCCGACGAGGGTGCGGGGGGTGCCGCCGGCGACGGGCTTCGGCCAGGCGTGGGAGGCGCGGACGGACAGGCCGGAGGTCTCGCCCTCGTACGCCGTGGGCTCGGCGGCCCACAGGGCCCGCATCAGGTGCATCGCCTCACGGGTGCGGGCCCGGCGGGTGCCCCAGTCGACGCCGTGGTCGGCGGCCTCCTCCTTGTTCCAGCCGAAGCCGACGCCGAGCGTGAAGCGGCCGCCGGAGAGGTGGTCGAGGGTCGCGATCTGCTTGGCGAGGGCGATCGGGTCGTGCTGGGCGACCAGGGTGATCCCGGTGCCCAGGCCGAGGCGTTCGGTGACGGCCGCGGCCTGGCCGAGGGCCACGAAGGGATCGAGCGTGCGCCCGTACTCGGGCGGCAGCGGGCCGCCGGCCGGGTAGGGGGTGACGCGCTCGACGGGGATGTGGGTGTGCTCGGGCAGGTAGAGCCCGGCGAAGCCACGCTGCTCGAGCTCGCGGGCGAGCCGCACGGGGGTGATGGTCTCGTCGGTCAGGAAGATCGTGGTCGAGATCCGCATGGGGGCACGGTAGGGGGTGGGGCGCGAGATTCCGAGGGCCGTGACAGGAACACGGCGCTCCCGGGACGCGACGGGAGGCGTCAGCCCCGGTACTCCGTGAGGTCGATGGCGTGGACGCGCAGCGGGTGGCCGTACTTCGGGTCGACGGTCTCCCGTTCCGGGGCCATGCCGAGCTTGCGCATCACGTTCTCGGAGGCGGTGTTCCCGATCCTGGCGATGCTGATGACCCGGTCGAGGCCGCGGTCCTCCAAGGCGAACTCCAGGGCCGCGTGCGCGGCTTCGGAGGCGTAACCCTGTCCCCAGAAGGGCCGCCCGAGCCGCCAGCCGATCTCCACGTCGGGAAGGACTTCAGGAAGGAACTCCGGCACGGAGAGGCCGGTGAAGCCGACCAGTTCGCCGGATCCGAGGAGTTCGACGGCGAACAGGCCGAAGCCCTCCTCGTCCCACATCTCCTCGATCCGCTCGATCCCCTCGGCGGTCTGCTCCAGGTCGCGCACCGAGCCGTCACCGATCCACCGCATGACCTCGGGGTCGGCGTTGATCTCGGCCATGGGGACGAGGTCGTCGTCGGTCCAGCGGCGCAGGAGGAGGCGGGGTGTGAGGATCTCGGTCATGGATCCATCATCGCGCGTGGCCGGCCGTCCGCCGGAAATCCACCTGCGGCCGCCCTTCGCCGCCTCTACGGTGGCCGGGTGCTGAAGCGACTCGAGGCCTATTACGACGCCGTCCCCCGGTCCGCCGCCCGCGCCGAGGACTTCGGTGCGCTGACCCTCTTCGTACGGGAGGGGGAGGGCTGGCCCTATTACGCGCGGCCCGCTCTCGGGCACACGGGCGCCGTCGCCGTCGAGGCGGTGGAGAAGGTGCGGGCGCGGCAGCGGGAGCTGGGCGTGCCGGAGGCCTTCGAGTGGGTGGCGGAGACCACGCCGGGGCTGCGGGCGGCGGTCGAGGCGAGCGGGCTCGTGGTGCACGAGCATCCGCTGATGGTGCTCACCGAGACCGCCGAGGAGCTGCCCGCGCCGCCGAAGGACGTCACCGTGCGCATGGTCGGCGCCGGCGATCCGGCCTTCGAGAGCGCGGTCGCGGCCCCGTACGCGGCCTTCGGCGCCACCCCCGCGCCCGGCGCCGCCGCCCAGGTCGCGGCCAGGATCGAGGCCGGCCTGACCCGCCTCGCGGCCGCCCTCGACCCCACCGGCACGGCCCTCGCCGCCGGCCAGCACCAGCCGGTCGGCCCGGTCACCGAGGTCGTCGGCGTCGGCACCCGCCCCGGCTCCCGCCGTCGCGGCCTCGGCCTCGCGGTCACGGCCACCCTCGTCACGGACGCCCGGACCCGCGGCGCCGAGACCGTCTTCCTCACCGCCACCGACGAGACGGTGGCCCGCCTCTACGCCCGCCTGGGCTTCCGCACGGTCGCCACCGCCCTGATCGCGGAACAGGCGGAACAGGCCGGCTGACGCCCCCGGCGGCGGCCCGCCCTCAGCGGCCCGCCGCCGGTTCCCGGACCATCGCCACGTCGATCGCGTCCTCGGACTCGACCCGGAATCCCTCGCGCTCGTAGAGGCGGCGGGCCGGGCTGCCCTGGAGGACGGTGAGGCGGACGGGGAGGCCGGCCGTGTCGGCGCGGGCGAGGAGGGTGCGCAGGACCGCGGTGCCGAGGCCGCGGCCCTGGGTGGCGGGGGCCAGGTAGAAGTGCTCCAGGTGGAAGCCCTGCCCCGTCTCGTCCGGGCGGAGGGTCACGCAGCCGGCGAAGGTCCCGTCGGTCTCGACGACCGAGGTGTACGCGGCTGAGAAGCCGTCCCGCAGGCGCTGGCGGACCCGGTGCTCGTCGTAGCGCCCGAGGCGCAGCAGGTCGGCGCGCAGGACCTCGGCCCGCAGTTCGGCGATGGGTTCCACGTCCTGGGCCCGGCCGGGGCGCAGCGACCAGTTCGTCTCGGTGGGTGCGTACGGCATGGGGGCATCGTAGGGAGCGTGACGTAACCCCTCGCGGCCGGTCGCCGTTGGGTGCGGCATGAAGAAGATCCTCACCGCCGCCGCCCTGACCTCGCTCGCCCTGGCCGGCGGGCTCTGTGCCGCCCACACCGCCGCCGCCGAGAGCGCCGGCAACAGCCTGCCCCCGTCGCTCCCGCTGAGCGGCCTGCTGGACCCCGCGGAGAAGCCGGCGGCCCCGGCGGAGATGCCCGCCGCCAACAGGCTGGTGGAGGGGCTGCTTCCGGGGCAGCACTGATCCGTAGCGGAAAACAGCGAGGTGGCGGGACCCCCCACGGGCCCGCCACCTCGCCGTTTTCCGCTACCGGTCCGTCGAGGAGTCCATCAGTCCTCGACGACCAGCGACGGGGTCTCCTTGGTGAGCACCTCGCCCCGGAAGAAGGCGGGGCTGCGGCGCTGCATCACCAGCATGATCACCACGCCGAGCAGCAGCAGTCCGACGCCGATGACGAAGACGGAGCCGACGCCGAGGACCGCGGAGCCGGAGCCGTAGGCCGGGTCCCACATGTCGTAGAGCGTCTTGCCGAAGACGGCGGTCAGCATCAGGCCGCCGAGCAGCGGCATCAGGCCCTTGTAGGCGAAGTCGCGGCCGGAGCGGAAGAGCTCGGCGCGGAAGTACCAGACGCAGGCGAAGGCCGTCAGGGCGTAGTAGAAGCAGATCATCAGGCCGAGCGCGTAGATCGTGTCGACCAGGACGTTCTCGCTGACCAGGGTCATGACGGTGTAGAAGACGCCGGTCGCGACACCGGCGACGACGGTGGCCTTGCCGGGGGTCTTGAAGACCGGGTGGACCTTGGTGAAGGACTTCGGCAGGGCCTCGTAGGTCGACATCGCGAGGACCGTGCGGGCGACCGGGATGAAGGTCGTCTGCAGGCTCGCGGCGGCGGAGGCGAGGACCGCGACGAAGAGCAGGATGCCGAGGGCGGGGCCCATGACGGGGCCGGCCAGGGCGGCGAAGACGTTGTCGGAGGTCTCCGGGTTGGCGAGGCCGAGGCCCTGGTCGCCGGAGCCGACGGCCATCTGGGCGGCGATGCCGGTGGCCATGTAGGAGGCGACCAGGACGACCATGGCGATCAGCGCGGCGCGGCCGGGCGTCTTGCTGCTGCCGGTGGTCTCCTCGTTGGTCGCCATGCAGGCGTCCCAGCCCCAGTACATGAAGATCGACAGGGACAGTCCGGCGGTGAACGCGGCGAACGACTGCACCGCGAAGGGGTTCATCCAGGACCAGGAGAAGTCGACCGAGGTCTCGAAGGAGCCGGCCTTCGACAGCGCCATGGCCACGAAGAGGCCGAGGACGACGAGCTGGAGGCCGACGAGGGCGTACTGCACGCCCTTGGTCGCGGTCATGCCGCGGTAGCTGATCGCGGTGGCGACGGCGATCAGGGTGAGGCAGGTGAGGATGTGGACGGCCTTGTTCTCGTCCAGGGCGGCGATCGATTCGCTGCCGCTGATCTCACCGGCCAGAAGCCAGAAGTAGGAGGTCGCGACGCCGGCCAGGTTGGAAAGGACGATGATCGTCGCGATGACGAGGCCCCAGCCGCACATCCAGCCGATCTTGGGGCCGAAGGCCTTCACCGTCCAGGTGAAGGAGGTGCCGCAGTCCGGCATCACCTTGTTGAGCTCCCGGTACGCGAACGCGACGAGGAGCATCGGCAGGAACCCGGCGAGGAAGATCGCGGGCATCTGCAGGCCCACCTCGCCGGCCGTGGAGCCGAGCGTCGAGGTGAGGCAGTAAACGGGGGCGACAGTGGAGATGCCGATGACGGCACTGCCGAGGAGGCCTACGGAGTTGCCGCCGAGGCCCTTGGTGCGTACTCCGTGACCGTCGCCCGGAGTGACGCCCCTTACCGTGTCTCCGGCCTGGGGCCGTGCTTCCACCTGAGTCATGAACAGGACGTTAAGTGCTGCGGTTTCCACATCCGGAAGATCGAAGTCCGCCGGTCGGGACGATCAATGCCTTTCATTGCGAGGTCAAACGCGGACGCTCGCCAATGATTGAAAGATCGACGACCGGACGGGACCGACCAACCGGTAGGCGATTCCCCGGCCGTCCGATATGCGGGAACCGCAGCCGTACCCCAAATGTCCGTTTTCAAATTTTCCCGAGGAATTTTCGCGGAGGCCCTCGGATCGCCATTTCACCCCGGCCAGACCACAGCCTGTAGCTCGCTGTACGCGTGCAGTGCGTACGAGCCCACATCCCGGCCCACACCGCTCTTCTTGAAGCCGCCGAACGGAGCCTCCATGTTCCGTCCGATGGTGTTGACCCCGACCCCGCCGGCCCTCAGCCGCCCCGCGATACGGAATGCGCGGGCCACGTCCCCCGACCACACGTAGTCGATCAGGCCGTAGTCGCTGTCGTTCGCGAGCGCGATCCCCTCCTCCTCGTCGTCGAAGGGCACCACCACGACCACCGGTCCGAAGATCTCCTCCCGCACCACCCGCATCTCGGGCGCGCAGTCCGCGAGGAGCGTCGGGGCCACGTAGAAACCGCGTCCGTCGCCGACGGACGGCCGCTCGCCCCCCACGACGACCCGCGCGCCCTCCTTGCGGCCCAGCTCCACATAGGACTCCACCCGGTCGCGGTGCGCCGCCGAGATCACCGGCCCGACCACCGTGCCGGGCGCCGCCGGATCCCCCACCGTCAGCCGGCCGGCGTACGCGGCGAGCCCGGCGACCAGCCGGTCGTGGATCCCGCGCTGGGCCAGCACCCGGGTCGGGGCCGTGCAGATCTGCCCGCTGTAGAAGGAGAAGGTCGTCCCGATCCCCGTCACCGCGGCCTCCAGGTCCGCGTCGTCGAAGACCAGGGCCGCCCCCTTGCCGCCCAGCTCCATCAGCTGCCGCTTCAGCTGCCGGCCGCACACCTCGCCGATCGCCTGCCCGACGGCCGTGGAGCCGGTGAAGGAGACCATGTCGACCGCCGGGGAGTCCACGGCCGCCTCGCCCACGGCGGGCGCGGAGCCGGTGACCACGTTCACCACCCCGGCCGGGACCCCGGCCTCCTCGAGCGCCCGGGTCATCGCGTACACGGACAGCGGGTCCTGCGGGGCGGGCTTCACCACGACCGTGTTGCCCATCGCGAGCGCCGGGGCGATCTTGCCTGCCGGGTTGGCCCAGGGGTTGTTGTACGAGGTGACGCAGGTGACGACGCCGACCGGGCGCCGTACGGCCACCGCGCCGAAGACCCCGGCCCTCCCCATGGGACCGGCCTCGTTGATCTGCGGCGGCAGGGCCCGCTCGACCGGTTCCAGGGCGCCCCGGGCGTAGCGGCGGAAGCGGGAGGCGCCGACGGCGACCTGCATCCCGCGGGCGGTGGCGGTGGTCGCGCCGGTCTCGGCCCGGGCGAGCAGGGTGTTCGGACCGGCGTCGCGGTCCATCAGGGCGGCGGCCCGGTCCAGGATCGCGGCCCGCTCCTCCGGCTTCGTACGGGACCAGGTCGCGAAGGCCGCGCGGGCCGCCTCGGCCGCCTCGTACACCTGGGCGCGGGAGGCCTCGGGGGCGAGGCCGACGAGCTGCTCGGTGGCGGGGTCGATCACCTCGTAGTGCCCGCCGTCGGGCTCGACCCACTCCCCTCCTATATAGAGGCGCTCGGTCCTCGGCTCGTACGTCACCGGGTGCTCACCGTCCTCGTGTCGCGGCCCGAGCGCAGCACCCGGCCCGGGACCGCGCCGGTCACCTCGTCGTCCCTGACCGTCTCCACGCCGTTGACCCGCACCGACACGATCCCGGTCGCGCGCGAGTCCAGGCGCGGGCTGTCGCCGGGCAGGTCGTGCACCAGGGTCGCCGGGCCCGCGTCGATCCGCTCGGGGTCGAAGAGGACCAGGTCGGCGTGGTGGCCCTCGGTGATCCGGCCGCGCCCGCGCAGCCCGAAGAGCCGCGCCGGGTCGTCGCTCAGCATCTTCACGGCCTGCTCCAGCGGCACCAGCTTCCGGCCGCGCAGGCAGTCGCCGAGGAAGCGGGTGGTGTACGGCGCCCCGCACATCCGGTCCAGGTGGGCGCCCGCGTCGGAGCCGCCGAGCAGGACGTCCTCGTGCTGCCAGGTCTCGGCGCGCAGCGCCCAGGAGGCCGGGTCGTTGTCGGTGGGCATCGGCCACAGGACGGTGCGCAGGTCGTCGTTGGCGCAGATCTCGACCAGGCACTGGAAGGCGTCCTGGCCGCGTTCGGCGGCGATGTCCTGGACCACCCGGCCGGTCAGGCCCTCGTTCTCGCGGCTGTAGGTGTCGCCGATGACGTAGCGGCCGAAGTGCGCGAGGCGCCGGAAGACGCCGGCCTCCCTGGAGTCGGCGCGCTGCAGCATCCCGGCCCGTACGGCGGGGTCGCGGAGCTTCGCGATCCGCTCGGGCACGGGGAGGGAGAGGATCTCGCCCCAGCCGGGGATGAGGTTGAGGGCGCAGAAGGTGCCGAGCGACATGTTCATGGGGGTGAGGATCGGCATGGTGAGGGCGACGATCCGGCCGCCGGACTTGCGGGCCCGCTCGGAGGCGAGGAGCTGGCGGGGGACGCGCTCGGGGACGGTGGCGTCGATGGTCAGCACGTTCCAGTTGAGCGGGCGCCCGGCGGCGGCGGTCATCTCCACGAAGAGGTCGATCTCGGCGTCGGAGAACTGGTCGAGGCAGCCCGCGAGGATCGCCTCGATCTGGGTGCCCTCGTGCTCGCCGACCGCCCGCGACAGGGCGATCAGCTCGGCGGGGGTGGCGTGCCGGGAGGCGACGGGGGCGCCGTCGCCGTCGGAGTGGGTGGAGGACTGGGTGGTGGAAAGGCCCCAGGCGCCGGCCGCCATGGCATCGTGGAGGAGGTCGACCATCCGCCGCAGCTGTGCGTCGGTGGGCTGCCCGCCGACGGCGTCCGGACCCATCACGTACCGCCGCAGGGCGCAGTGGCCGACCATGAACCCGGCGTTGACCGCGATCCGCCCCTCCAGGGCGTCGAGGTACTCCCCGAACGACGACCAGCTCCAGTCGACGCCCTCCTCCAGGGCCTTGAGGGACATGCCCTCGACCTTGGACATCATGCGGCGGGTGTAGTCGGCGTCCTCGGGCCGGTCGGGGTGGAGCGGGGCGAGGGTGAAGCCGCAGTTGCCGCCGGCGACGGTGGTGACGCCGTGGTTCATGGAGGGTGTGGCGTACGGGTCCCAGAACAGCTGGGCGTCGTAGTGGGTGTGCGGGTCGACGAAGCCGGGGGCGAGGACGAGACCGCCGGCGTCCTCGCTGGTGCGGGCGGCCTCGCCCGCCTCCGCGAAGACGATCCGCCCGTCGCGTGTCCCGACGTCTGCGGTGAAGGCGGGGGCGCCGGTGCCGTCCACGACGGTGGCGCCCTTGATCAGGTGATCGAGCATGACGTTCCCCTCTCTGCACGTGGGCGCGGGTGTGCCCCGGACCGGGGCCGCCGCGGAACGGCCGCCGGCCGGGGCCGGTACGGGGCGACGGTCCGGGAAGACACCGCCCCGCGCTGGGTGGGGCCCGTCAGGTGCCGGCGGCCTGCCGGAAGCGGGTGGTGCGGTGGACCGGGTCCGTGTCGATCTTCGGGATCACGTGCTCGCCGATCAGCTTGATCGTGTTCATCGTGTCCTCGTACGAGATCCCGATCGGCAGCCCGAAGGACAGCTGGTCGGCACCGGCCTGCTCCCAGCGCTTGCACTGCGCCAGGACCTCCGACGGGTCGCCGCAGATCATCAGTTCCTCCTGGATGAGGAGCTCGATGATCTCGGCCGAGTACTCGGGGAGCAGCTCGGGCCACTCCGGGATGCCCTCGGGCCGGGGGAAGGTGTCGTGGTAACGGAAGAGCAGCGACTGGAGGTAGTTGAGGCCGCCGCCGACGGCGATCTCGACGGCCTTGTCGTGGGTCTCGGCGCAGATCGCGGTCGAGGTGACCATGACGTTGTCGTTGACGAAGTCGCCGACCGCCCTGGCCTCCTTGATCGCGTTCTTGTACGACTCGACGACCCACTCCATGTCGGAGACCTTCTGCACGCTGAAGCCGAGGACGCCGAGCCCCATCCTGCCCGCCATGGCGTACGAGGTCGGGGAGCCGGCGGCGTACCACATGGCGGGGTGGGACTTGCCGTACGGCTTGGGCAGGACCTTGCGCGGCGGGAGCGACCAGTGCTTGCCCTGGAAGCCGACGTACTCGTCCTGGAGCCACATCTTGGGGAACTCGGCGATCGTCTCCTCCCAGATCTCCTTGGTGTGGTTCATGTCGGTGATGCCCGGCATGAACCCGAGGATCTCGTGGGAGCCGGCGCCGCGCCCCGACCCGAACTCGAAGCGCCCGCCGGAGAGGTGGTCGAGCATGGCGACCTTCTCGGCGACCTTGACCGGGTGGTTGACGGGGGCGAGCGGGTTGAAGATGCCGGAGCCGAGGTGGATGCGCTCGGTGGCGTGGGCGAGGTACCCGAGGTAGACGTCGTTGGCGGAGAGGTGGGAGTACTCCTCCAGGAAGTGGTGCTCGGAGGCCCAGGCGTACTTGAAGCCGGACTCGTCGGCCTGGATGACGTACTCGGTCTCCTCCATGAGCGCCTTGTGCTCGGCTTCGGGATCGGTCTCGGCGCGCTTGCCGACGTATCCCTGTACGAAGATCCCGAATTCCAAGGGGGTTCACCGTCCTCGTGAGTTTCTGACGTTCCGTCAGATTGTGTGATGCGCCGGTGCCTGTCAATAGCTGACGAAGCGTCAGAAGAGGCTGACTCCGGCCAGCCATCCGCCGTCGATCACGAACGGCTGCCCGGTGATGTACGCGGAGTCGTCCCCGGTCAGGAAGAGCGCGAGCGCCGCCACCTCCTCCGGCCGCCCGATCCGCCCCAGCGGCACGAGCTTGCGGTACAGCTCGGCCGTCGCCTCCGGGTCCACGCCCTCCGGGTTGCTCATGGGTGTGTCGACGGCGCCCGGGCAGACCGCGTTGACCCGGATCCCCTTCCCGGCCAGCTCCAGGGCCGCGACCCGGGTCAGCCCGAGGACCGCGTGCTTGGTGGCGGCATAGGCCCCGACGCCCGCCATGCCCGTCAGACCCGTGTACGAGGCGGTGTTGACGATCGTCCCGCCGCCGGCCGCCTCGATCTCCGGCGCGACCGTCCGCATCCCCAGGAAGCAGCCGACCTGGTTGACCTGGACGATCGCCTGGAATTCGTCCAGCGGCGTCGACACCAGCTCGTTGAAGCGCAGGATGCCGGCGTTGTTCACCAGTCCGTCGATCCGCCCGAAGCGCTCCCTGGCGGCGGTGACCGCGCCCGCCCAGTCCTCCTCCTTCGTCACGTCGAGGTGGACGTAGGCGGCCCGCTCCTCCCCCAGCTCCTTGGCGAGCGCCTCGCCGGGGTCGTCCAGCACGTCCCCGAGGACGACCCGCGCCCCCTCGGCGGCGAAGAGCCGCGCCTCCTGCTCGCCCTGCCCGCGCGCCGCGCCCGTGATGACGACGACCCGCCCGTCCAGCTTGCCCATGCCCTGACTCCTCGCCTCTAGAGGTGGGGTGCGACCTCGGCCGCGAAGGCGGCCATCTGGTCGGTGAGTTCGGCGCGGCTCCGGGAGCGGAACCGCACCTGGATCTGGTGCACGCCCATCTCCCCGTAGGCGCGCAGGGAGCTCGCGAGGGCCTCGGGCTTGCCGGCGAGCGTGCGCCGCCCGACGTCCCAGCCCGGCTCGCCGACGTACAGCGCCTCGGTGATCGCGCCGACGGTGATCGGCTGCTCGATCCCGGCCTCCTCGCGCAGCCGCCGCAGCCTCGCGATCTGCTCGGCGAGCCGCCCGCGCGGATCGCCCTGCGGCAGCCAGCCGTCGCCCTTGAGCGCGGCCCGGCGCACGGCGGCCGGGGACGAGCCGCCCACCCAGACCGGGACGCGGTCCTGCGCGGGCCGCGGCCGCTGCCCGAGGTCCCGGAAGGAGAAGCGCTCGCCGCTGTGCTCCGGGTACTCCTCGGTCCCGAGCGCGGCCCGCAGCGCGTCGATCGTCTCGTCGAGCACGGCGCCGCGCCCGGCGAAGTCGGCGCCGACCGCCTCGAACTCCTCCTGGACGTGCCCCGCCCCCACCCCGAGCACGAGCCGGCCGCCGCAGAGGTGGTCGAGCGTCGCGTACGCCTTGGCCGTGACCAGCGGGTGGCGGAGGCCGACGACGGCGACATGGGAGAGCAGCCGGACCCGTTCGGTCGCGGCGGCCAGGAAGGAGAGGGTGGCCACCGGGTCGTACCAGACGGTGCTCATCGCCCCGGCCAGCCGGCGCGGGATGGCGACGTGGTCGCAGCAGGCGACGTAGTCGAAGCCGTGGACGTCGGCGGCGCGGGCCACGGCGAGCAGCTCGGCGGGCCCGGCGGCGGCCTCCCAGGGCTCGGCGTAGAGGGTGCTCTGGGACTGGACGGGCAGCTGGATGCCGTAGACCACCATGGGGACTCCCTCGATCTGACGGAGCGTCAGTTGTGATGTGGGGGCCATGCTGGCGGCTGCCGCTCCATCAGACAAGGGGTGCGAGGCCGGCCGGGCCGTGGCGCACCGGCCGCCCTCACGGCCGCCAGAGGCCGTCCGGGGTGAGGCCCAGCAGGTCGATCGCGTTGCCGCGCACGATCCGCTCGACGACGTCCGGGGCGAGGTGGCCCATCTGAGCCTCGCCGACCTCGCGGGACTTGGGCCAGGTGGAGTCCGAGTGCGGGTAGTCCGTCTCGTACAGCACGTTGCCCACCCCGATCGCGTCGAGGTTGCGCAGCCCGAAGGCGTCGTCGAAGAAGCAGCCGTGGACGTGCTCGGCGAAGAGCTCGGACGGCGGACGCAGCACCTTTTCGGCCACGCCGCCCCAGCCGCGGTTCTCCTCCCAGACGACGTCGGCGCGTTCCAGGATGTACGGGATCCAGCCGATCTGCCCCTCGGCGTACATGATCCGCAGACCCGGGAAGCGCTCGAACTTACCGCTCATCAGCCAGTCGACCATCGAGAAGCAGCAGTTGGCGAAGGTGATGGTGGAGCCGACGGCGGGCGGGGCGTCGGCGGAGGTGGACGGCATGCGACTGGAGGAGCCGATGTGCATGGCGATCACGGTGCCGGTCTCGTCGCAGGCGCGCAGGAACGGGTCCCAGTGGTCGGTGTGGACGGAGGGGAGCCCGAGGTGCGGCGGGATCTCGGAGAAGGCGACGGCCCGCACGCCCCGGGCCGCGTTGCGGCGGACCTCGGCGGCGGCGAGCTCGGGGTCCCAGAGCGGGATCAGGGTGAGGGGTATGAGCCGGCCGTGCGCCTCGGGGCCGCACCACTCCTCGACCATCCAGTCGTTGTAGGCGCGGACGCCGAGGAGGCCGAGTTCACGATCGGCGGCTTCGGTGAAGGTCTGTCCACAGAACCGGGGGAAGGTGGGGAAGCAGAGGGCCGACTGGACGTGGTTGACGTCCATGTCGGCGAGCCGCTCGGGCACCGAGTAGGAGCCGGGCCGCATCTGCTCGTAGGTGATGACCTCCAGGCGGATCTCGTCGCGGTCGTAGCCGACGGCGGTGTCGAGCCGGGTGAGGGGCCGGTGCAGGTCCTCGTAGACCCACCAGTCGCCGATGGGGCCTTCGTCCCCCTTGGCCCCCATCACGGGCGCGAACTTTCCGCCCAGAAAGGTCATTTCCTTCAGTGGCGCGCGGACGATCCGGGGTCCGGTGTCGCGGTAGCGGGACGGGAGCCGGTCCTGCCAGACGTGCGGGGGCTCCACGGTGTGGTCGTCCACCGAGATGATCTTCGGGAAGCTCTCCATGCCGTTCACGGTAGCGCTGATCTGACGATCCGTCAGTAAACTGCGCCCGCGGGCCCTTGACGCGGCCCTCTGTCACAGCCTGGGAACGGCCGACCCGATGCTGACGCGCGCCCTCCGGACAAGGCAGACTGTCTTGGGCGAAACCAGCGGTACGGGCAGGGGGAGCTAATGGACCGTGAGAACGGGCCGCGAGTTCCGGAGCAGCGGACTCCGGCGACGGGTTCCGACGGAACCGGCACCGGGAACGTCACCGGGCCGGCCGACGACCCGCGCTCCGGCACACCCATGCGGGGCGCCTCCAGGGGCGGCGCCGCGAGGCCGGGGGCCGGCGCCGTCACAGCCGCCTCCACCGCCTCCGGCTCTGACACCGGCTCCGACTCGGCCGCCGGCCCCGACCTGCGGTTCCGCGTGCTCGGCCCCGTCCGCGCCGCCCGGGGCGACCAGGCGCTGCCCACCGGATCGCCCCAGCAGCGCGCCCTGCTCGCCGCGCTGCTGCTGCGCGACGGCCGGACCGCCACCGCCGCCGAACTCATCGACGCCATCTGGGGCGAGGAACCGCCCTCCCAGGCCCTCGCCGCCGTCCGCACGTACGCCTCCCGGCTGCGCAAGGTCCTCGACGCCGGCGTCCTGGTCAGCGACTCCGGCGGCTACGCCCTGCGCACCAGCCGCGCCGGCCTCGCCCTCGACCTCACCACCGCCCACGAGCTCGCCGCCGAGGCCGAGAAGCTGCGCGCCGCCGGCCGGCGCGGCGACGCCCGCGACCGTCTGAACGAGGCCCTCGCCCTGTGGGACGGCGAGGCCCTGGCCTCCGTGCCGGGACCGTACGCCGAGAACCAGCGCACCCGACTGGAGGAGTGGCGGCTCCAGCTCCTGGAGACCCGGCTCGACCTGGACCTGGAGGTCGGCGCCCACGCCGAGGCCGTCTCCGAGCTGACCGCGCTGACGGCGGCGCATCCCCTGCGCGAGCGGCTCCGGGAACTCCTCATGCTGGCCCTGTACCGCAGTGGCCGGCAGGCGGAGGCGCTCGCCGTCTACGCCGACACCCGCCGCCTGCTCGCCGACGAGCTCGGCGTCGACCCGACGCCCGAACTCTCCCGGCTCCAGCAGCGCATCCTCCAGGCCGACGCCGAGCTCGCCCGCCCGGTCGAGGAGCAGGCCCCGGCCGCCGCGCCGGTGGCCCGGCCCGCCCAGCTGCCGGCGACGGTGCCTGACTTCACGGGCCGCAGTGCCTTCGTACGGGAGCTGGGCGACCGGCTCGCCACCGCGGAGGGTTCCGTGATGGCGGTCTCGGCCCTCGCCGGCATCGGCGGCGTCGGCAAGACCACCCTGGCCGTGCACGTCGCCCACGAGGCCCGCCCGCACTTCCCCGACGGCCAGCTGTACGTCGACCTCCAGGGCGCGGGTTCCCGGGCGGCGGCGCCGGAGACGGTGCTGGGCGCCTTCCTCAGGGCGCTCGGCACACCCGATTCGGCGATGCCGGACTCGCTCGACGAGCGGGCCGCGCTCTACCGCTCCACGCTCGACGGCCGCCGGGTCCTGGTGCTGCTCGACAACGCGCGTGACGCCGCCCAGATCCGCCCGCTGCTGCCGGGCACGGCGGGCTGCGCGGCGCTGGTGACCAGCCGTATCCGCATGGTCGACCTGGCCGGGGCGCACCTCGTGGACCTGGACGTCATGTCCCCCGAGGAGGCGCTCCAGCTGTTCACCCGGATCGTCGGCGAGGAGCGGGTGCGGGCGGAGCGGGAGGCCGCGCTCGACGTGGTCGCCGCGTGCGGGTTCCTGCCGCTCGCCATCCGGATCGCCGCGTCCCGGCTGGCGGCCCGCCGCACCTGGACGGTCTCCGTCCTGGCGGCCAAGCTGGCCGACGAACGCCGCCGCCTCGACGAGCTCCAGGCGGGCGACCTCGCGGTCAAGGCGACCTTCGAACTCGGCTACGGCCAGCTGGAACCGGCCCAGGCCCGCGCCTTCCGCCTGCTCGGCCTCGCCGACGGCCCGGACATCTCCCTGGCCGCGGCGGCCGCGGTCCTGGACCTCCCGGAGTGGGAGACGGAGGACCTGCTGGAGGCGCTGGTCGACACCTCGCTGGTCGAATCCGCGGCCCCGGGCCGCTACCGCTACCACGACCTGGTCCGCCTCTACGCGCGTGCGTGCGCGGAGCGGGACGAGCAGCCGCCGGTCGAACGGGAGCGGGCGCTCTCCCGCCTCCTCGACTTCTACCTGTCGACGGCGAGCCGCGTCTACGCCATCGAGCGCCCCGGCGACCGCCTGGTCGACCACCTGGAGCCCACCCACTACGAGGGCCTCACCTTCACCGACCGCCACACGGCCCAGGACTGGCTCTACGCGGAGGCCAACTGCCTCCTCGCCTGCGTCCGCCAGTCCGCCACGACCCCGGACACCCTGCGCCGCGCGGTGGACCTGTTGTGGGCGGCCCTCGACCTCGCGGAGTCCGGCGCCAACTCCAAGGAGTACGAGGCGGTGGCCGCGGGCCTCCGGGAGGCGGCGCGGGGCGCGGGGGACGTGCGGGCGGAGTGCCGGGCGTCCATCACGCTGGCGTACGTGCACCACGTCTCGGGCCGGTTCGACCAGGCCGACGGGGAGGCCAGGGAGGCCATGCGCCTGGCGAACGGTGTCGACGACCGGCTTCCGCACTGCTGGGCCGCCAACACGCTCGGCGTGATGGCGGTCTACCGCAATCGGTACGAGGAGGGCGAGGACTTCCTCAACGAGGCCATCGAGGCCTTCCGGGACTGCCAGGACGGTCCCGGTGAGGCCAGCGCGTTGTGCAACCTCTCCCGTATCCACCTCCTCACCGGACGGACCGCCAGCGCCGTCTCCCTCGCGCGCCGGGGCGCGGACATGTACGACCGCATGGGACACGCCCTCAAGGGCGCCAACGGCCGTTACGCGATGGGAGTCGCCCTCACCCAGAGCGGTCAGCTCACGGAGGCCTCCGCGAGCCTGACCGAAGCGCTCGACGTCTTCCGCGACAGCCGGCAGCGTCTCTGGGAGGGGATGACGTTGTTCCGCATCGCGGAGGTGGACGTCGCCGCACGCCGGTACGCCCAGGCGGCGGCCAGTGCCGAGATGGCGCTCACGGTGCTGCGGGACATCGGCGGCGAGTGGCGGCGGGGCAACGTACTGACGGTGCTGGGCCGCGCTCTGACCGGCATAGGCCAGGTGGGCCGCGCCCAGGTCTGCTGGCGGGAGGCCCTGGAGATCTACGACGGACTGGGGTCCCCCGAAGCCGGTGAGGTCCGCGCGCTGCTGCGGCCGATCGCCGCCGCCTGACGGTCCGACCGCCCGGACTTGGGCGTTCATCATTCGTTTATCGCCGCCCGCCATGCTCATCTCATCGATCCGTCGCGTCGGGGGGCAGACGGGTCGCCGGTGAGGCCGTCGCTCCGACGCACTAGGGTGAACGGCCCTGCACAGGGGGGCCCGTCCGGCCGTCCACGGGGGAACAGCCGGGCGGGCCTCGCGACCTATCTGACAGCGTCACAACGGGAGATTGCGATGAGCGACGAGTCGACCATCAAGCCGACGAACATCCACGTCACGGGCGAGCCGGCGCTGGCCGACGTCGAGGCGAAGAACATCCACGTCACCGACGAGCCGGTCACCGACGCGATCGCCGAGAAGATCGGCATCAAGAACATCCACGTCACCGGTGAGCCGACCGCCGACAGCGGGACGGCCGCCCCGCTCGGCAACATCCACGTCACCACCGAGCCGGCCAAGTAGACCGCACCACACGGGGACGGTTCCGGCGACGCCATCGGGGGAGTCGCCGGGGCCGGGCGGGGCCGTACGGAACGCGGGGCTCGGGGGACGCCCGAGGGATCCGGGGGGAGCCCCTGGGGCAGGGCCCACGCGTGCCGCACAGGCCCGCAGAGGAGGGGCCGGGCTGAGCCGCCCGGCCCCTCCGGCCTGTTCCCGCGCCCCTGAAACGTCGCTCCCGTGTCCCCGGCGGACGCTACAGTGCGGCCGTGGACATACCCGATTGGTTCGTGTGGGTCGCCCTCGGCCTGATCGTCCTGCAGGCCCTCGCCCTCGTCCCCCTCGCCCGCCGGATGCGCGGGCCCGACCCCGCCCTGCGGTCGAAGGCGCGATTCGACCTGCTGGAGGCCGTCGGTTCGATGCTGTTGTTCGGTGGCGTGCTGCTGAGCCTGTTCGTGGCGGAATCCTTCTTCTGGATCGTCCCCGCCGGCTTCGCCCTCGTGACCGCCGTCCACGCGGTGAAGGGCGTTCGCCTGATGCGCGCCCGTCGCCGCCCCACGGCCGGGTCCTAGTCCTCGACGTTCTCGACGTCCTCCGGGTACCAGCGCAGTTCGACCGTGTTGCCGTCCGGGTCCTTGACGTAGACGGACTGGGCCGAGCCGCGGGCGCCCCAGCGGGGGACGGGGCCCTCGAGGACGTCGAAGGTGCCGGAGTCGATGACCTCCTGCCAGTCCAGGGGGTCCACGACCAGGCAGATGTGGTCCACGTTGGACTCGCCGCGGGGGCGGGAGAAGAGGTCGATGACCGTGCTGTCGTCGATGCGGACGGAGGGGAAGGGCACCTTGCCGGCGCGCCACTCCTCCACCCGCTCGGGGGCGAGGCCGAGGGGGCCGGTGTAGAACTCCAGGGCCCGGTCGACGTCGGTCACGTTGAGCACGAGGTGGTCGAAGGCTTTGACGCGCATGGGGCAACGCCTTTCCGGGGTCGGGGGATGCGTTTCGGTCCGCCTCAGGTGATCACGTACGACGGTGATGATCAAGGTTCCGGCACGTTCGGATCGCGCCAGGGCGACCTGACGGATTCGGCCAGCCAGCCTCGCACCCGCGTTCGATGTGGGTGATGATCGATCACGTCCGGCACGGCGGGCGGTGGGGACCGCAGGCCGTGCGGGGCGAGGCACGCCACGCGCGCGCAGGGGGGAGGGCCCGGGCCGGGAACACCGGTCCGGGCCCTTTGCGTGCCGGGCGCCCCCGCAGGAGGGGGGCGTGCGCCCCTGCCACACCATCGGGGGACGTCCGCCCGCTTCCCGGTCGTCGGCGGCGCGCCGCTTCTGGCCTCGGGGCATGGACCAGGGGACCAGGGGGGTCGTCGACCAAGCCGCGCTGTGGTCGGCCTCGCTCGCCGCGGTGATCACGTTGTCGCTGGGCGAAGGGCGGTACGACTGGCTCAGCTTCGCGCTCGGAGTGACGCTGGCGCTCCAGATCGCCGTCTTCTACCGGCCGACACGCCACGGGCGTGACGACCGGGGGCAACGGGCCGTCGCTGCGGCCGGGTTCGGGGCCGTCGGCGGCCTGGTCACCACGATGGTGCTGGCGTGGCCGGTGCAGACGGCCGTCGGGACGCCGCGCCTGTGCCACCGCCTGCACGCGGCCGGCGAGGCGGACCTGGCGGACTGCGCCGGCGAGGCCGCCTACCCCTGGCTGGGCGTGGTGTGGCTGACGGCAGCGCTGGTGCTCGGCTGCTGGCACTGGGCGAGGATGGTCGACCGGCCGGCGCCGGAGCCCACCGGCACCTGACCGGATGGTCGACCGACCGACGCCGGAGCCCACCGGCGCCCGACCTCCTCAGTGAACCCTCCGCTGGCGGCCCCGCAACGCCCCCTTCAGCACCTTCCCGCTCGCGTTCCGCGGCAGCTCCGTCACGAACTCGACCTCGCGCGGGACCTTGTAGTTGGCCATCTCGCGGCGCGACCAGGCGATCAGGTCGTCCGCCGTGACGCCCGCCCCGGGGCGGCGGACCGCGAAGGCCTTGCCGACCTCGCCGAGCCTCGGGTCCGGAATGCCGATGACCGCGACGTCGGCGATGTCGGGGTGGAGGCCGAGGAGCTGTTCGATCTCGGCGGGGTAGGCGTTGAAGCCGCCGACGATGAACATGTCCTTGATCCGGTCGGTGATCCGCAGGTTGCCCGCCTCGTCCAGGACCCCCACGTCGCCGGTGTGCAGCCAGCCGTCCTCGTCGATCGCCTCCGCCGTCGCCGCCTCGTCCTCGAAGTAGCCGCGCATCACGTGAAAGCCCCGCACCAGGATCTCGCCCGAGGCGGACAGGCGGACCTCCGTGCCGGGGATCGCGCGCCCGGACGTCGTCGCGATCACCTCGGCCGGGTCGCCCCGGCGGCACATGGTGACGATGCCGCTCGCCTCGGAGAGGCCGTACGCCGTGAGGACCGTGCCCACGCGTAGCTCCGACCGCAGGCGTTCGACGAGCCGGAGCGGGACGACGGCGGCGCCGGTGACGACGAGGCGGAGGGTGGAGAGGTCGTGCGCGGCGCGGGAAGGGTGGTCGAGGAGCGACTGGTGCAGGGTGGGCGGGCCGGGCAGGACGGAGATCCGTTCGGCGGCGATGTTGGCGAGCACGGTGTCCACGTTGAAGACGGGCTGCGGGACCATCACCGCGCCGCGCTGCAGGCAGGCGATGATCCCGGCCTTGTAGCCGAAGGTGTGGAAGAAGGGGTTCACGATCAGATAGCGGTCGCCCTCGCGCAGACCCGCGAGCTCGCTCCACACCGCGTAGCAGCGCAGGGTCTGTTCATGGGTGATCACCGCGCCCTTGGGGCGGCCCGTGGTGCCCGAGGTGTAGATGATGTCCGAGGGGTCCGACGGCGCGACGCAGGCCGCGCGAGCCCGCACCTCCTCCGCCCCGACTTCGTTCCCCTCCGAGAGGAACGATTTCCAGGTCGTGTAGCCCGCGTCGTCCGGCGCCGTGTCACCGAACACCACCACCTGCTCCAGATCCGGGAGTTCGACACCGGCGCGGCGCAGCGACGCCACGTACGAGGTGCCCAGGAAGGTGCCGGTGACGAAGAGCAGCCGGGCCCGGGAGCGGGCCAGGACGTCCGCCGCCTCCGTGCCCTTGAAGCGGGTGTTCAGGGGAACGAGGACCGCGCCCGCCGTGACCGCGCCGAGCGCGGAGACGATCCAGTCGAGGGTGTTGGGCGCCCAGATCGCCACCCGGTCACCGGCGCGTACGCCACCGGCCAGGCACGCGGCCGCCGCCCGTTCGACGCGGGCGCCGAGTTCGGCGTACGAGATCCGGGTGCGGCCCTCGACGACCGCCTCCCGCTCCCCGTACCGCTTCGCGGCCCAGCGTACCAACTCCGGTATCGAGCCCCACTCCACAGCGCCCACCCCTCCCGAGCCGTACGGAACGGCCTAGCCCGCGCGAACGACTTAGCTGACTATCCGTCAGATTAGCTGTAGCCTGACGCCCTGTCAGCAGCCAGCCCCCAGCCAGCGATCGGGGAGGTCGCCGTGCTCAAGGACGCCACGGCCATCGTCGGGATAGGCCAGACACCCTTCGCCAAGCACCTCCCGGAGAGCGAGAAGACCCTCGCCTGCCGGGCGATCCTCGCCGCCCTCGACGACGCCGGCATCGCGCCCTCCGAGGTCGACGCCTTCGCCTCGTACACGATGGAGGAGACCGACGAGGTCGAGGTCGCCAAGGCCATCGGCGCCGGCGACGTCACCTTCTTCTCCAAGGTCGGCTACGGCGGGGGCGGCTCCTGCGCCACCGTCGGACACCTCGCCGCCGCCGTCGCCACCGGGCAGGCAGGCGTCGGCGTCGCCTGGCGCTCCCGCAAGCGCGGCTCCGGCCCCCGCCCCTGGAAGAACACGGCCGTCCAGCTGCCCACCCCCGGCCAGTGGACCCGCCCCTTCGGACTCGTCCGGCCCGCCGACGAGATCGGCATGCTCGCCCGCCGCTACATGCACGAGTACGGGGCCACCCGCGACCACCTCTTCAACGTCGCCCTCGCCTGCCGCAACCGGGCCAACCAGAACCCGGCCGCGATCATGTACGAACGCCCGCTGACCCGCGAGATGTACATGACCTCGCGCTGGATCAGCGAACCCCTCTGCCTCTTCGACAACTGCCTGGAGACGGACGGTGCGCTGGCCTGCGTGATCGTCTCCGCCGAGCGGGCCCGCGACTGCCGCCACCGCCCCGTCTACGTCCACGCCGCCGCCCAGGGCCTGCCCGCCCAGCACCACGGCATGGTCAACTACTGGAACGACGACCCGCTCTCCGGCCCCGCCTGGACCGCCGCCCGCCACCTGTGGAAGCAGGCCGACTTCGGCCCCGCCGACGTCGACGTGGCCCAGATCTACGACGCCTTCACCCCCCTCGTCCCCCTCTCCCTGGAGGGCTACGGCTTCTGCGGCCGGGGGGAAGGGGCGGCCTTCACCGAGGGCGGCGCCCTGGAGATCGGCGGCCGGCTGCCCCTCAACACCGGCGGCGGCGGACTGAGCGAGGCCTACGTCCACGGCTTCAACCTCATCAACGAGGGCGTCAAACAGCTCCGCGGCGTCTCCACCGCCCAGGTCCCCGACGCCGCCACCTGCCTCGTCACCGCCGGAGAAGGCGTCCCCACGTCCGCGATCCTGCTGAGGAGTTGATCCGTCATGCTGACCCCCGTCGTCGACGAGGACGGCGCGCCCTTCTGGGAGTACGCCGCCCGGGGCGAGCTGCGCGTCCAGGCGTGCGAGGACTGCGGGCACCTGCGCTTCCCGCCCCGCCCCTGCTGCCCCCACTGCCAGTCCTTCGACAGCGAGTGGCGCCTGATGTCCGGCCGCGGCCGGATCTGGTCCTTCGTCGTCCCGCACCCCCCGCTGCTGCCCGACTACGCCGCCCAGGCCCCCTACAACGCGGTCCTCGTCGAACTCGCCGACGCCCCCCGCATCCGCCTCGCCGGCAACGTCGTCAGCGCCCCCGACGCCCCCCTGAACTCCGTCGACCCGGCCCGGCTGCGCATCGGCGCCGCCGTGCGGGTCGCCTTCGCCGAGATCGACGGCGTCACCGTCCCCCGCTGGCTCCTGGAGCGCGGATGACGATCGCGGTGGAGCGGGACAAGGAGACCGGCGTCGCCGTCGTCACCCTCGACCGGGCCGGGAAGCACAACGCGATCACGCTGGAGATGGCCCGGGCGCTGGGCGAGGTGTGGCGGGGCTTCCGCCACGAGGACGAGGTCCGGGCGATCGTCGTCACCGGGGCCGGGGGGCGGTCCTTCTGCACCGGGATCGACCGGGAGGACGCCGGACGGGTGCCGCAGCCCTCCTCCCCGTACACGATCGACGATCCGCTGCTCCGGATCGGCCCCAAGGCCAACGACCTGTGGAAACCGGTGATCGCGGCCGTCGAGGGCATGGCCTGCGGCGGTGCCTTCTACCTCCTCGGCGAGGCCGAGTTCCTGATCGCGGGCGAGGGGGCCGAGTTCTTCGACCCGCACACCACCTACGGCATGGTCAGCGCCTTCGAGACCGTCCACATGGCCCAGCGGATGCCGTTCGGCGAGGTCGCCCGGATGGCGCTGATGGGGGCCGCCGAGCGGATCTCGGCCCGGCGGGCGTACGAGACGGGCCTGGTCAGCGAGCTGACCCCGCGCGGCGGGGCGCTGGCCGCGGCCCGGGAGGCGGCCGCCGAGATCGCCGCCTGCCCGACGGAGGCCGTGCAGGGGACCGTACGGGCCCTGTGGTCGGTCAAGGAGGCCGCCCGCGCCCAGGCCCTCGCCCACGCGCCGCACCTGGTGGCGCTCGGGAACCTGCCGCCGGAGCGGCAGGCCGAGCTTTTCTCCGGGAGAGGAAGGAAAAAGGGGTTCAGGACGCGCTAGCGGTGGCCGACGGGGCGGGAGTGGTCGGCGCGAGCTCGCGGACGTCGTACACGTAGCAGTCCTTCACCTGGCCGACGGCCTTCGGCTTCCGCATCCGGACGTCGAAGGTCTTCGAGGCGTTGCCGTCGACGGAGACCACCGTCTCGGCCCGGTCCACCGCCGAGCCGCCCGTCCCCTTGAACTCCAGCACCACCTTGTAGGTCTTCGGGTACGCGCTCCGCGAGGTGAGCTTCAGCGTGGCGGTGGTGTCGGCCTTGCGGGCCGGCTTGCCCTTGCGCTTCTTCTGGGCGGGCTCGACGCAGTCGACGACGAAGACCTCGACGTCCGAGGTCGGGGACGAGGTGGGCGACGGCGTGTACGTGGAACCGTTGCCGGAGCCGCCGGACGCGGTCCCCGCACCCTCGTAGTCGTAGTCGTCGTTCTTCTTCTCGGAGCTGGAGCAGCCGCCACCGCGGCTGCTCTTGCTCTTGCCCGACTTGCTGCCACCGCCCTTGCCGCCCGAGCTCGTCTGGAAGCCGGTCAGGGCGAGGACCACCACCGTGAGCGTCGCCGCGAGCTTCAGCCTGGTGCGGACCATGAACCCCGCCCTCCCTGTCGTTTCGCCGTGTTCGCGTCACCATAGCGCCGCCGCACCGCCGCGTGGCGAGGGCCCCGGACCCGGCGTAGCGTCGAGACCGAGAGCCGGACCCTAAGGAGGCCGTGCGATGATCCGCAACGTCGTCGGTTCGGTCCTGGCGCTCGCCGGAGCGACGGCCGCCGTCTGGAGCCCCTTCCGTGCCTGGTACGACGGCCGTCACGGGCGCGACTACCGGATCGACGAGCTCTTCACCGGCGTCACGGACGCCAAGGCCGAGATCATCGGTTCGATCCTCCTGCCGTTCGCCTTCGCCGCGCTGCTCACCCTGATCGGGGTCGTGCTGCGCTCCCGCGTGCTCGTCGCCGTGGCCGGCGTCGTCGTGCTCGGCTTCACCGTCCTGTGGATGGTCCGGGTCGGCCAGGTCGAGGACGGCCTCTCCGTCGGGTCCGACGGCCAGGGGCTCGGCGACGGCGTCGCCAACGCCCTGGGCGGCGGGCTGCTGCTGCTCATCGGCGCGCTCGTGATGTCCGGCCGGACCCGCCGCCACGCCACCCGGGTGGACCGCCCCAGGGACTGGGGACACGACGACGACCGGGGTCACGACGAGGGATACGACCGGGGGCACGACCAGGGATACGACCGGGGGGACGACCAGGGATACGGGCGGGGGCACGGCGGACACGAGGGGCCGGCCGGGTACGACGGGCGGGAGTCCGGTCCGCCCCGGTCCGCACCGCCGCCGTCCTCGGACGTCCCCTGGGACCCGGGCCGCGACGAGAACCCGCCGCCCCCGGAGCACCGGGCCTGAGCCGCGAACGAGCCCGTGCCGGTCGCCTGAGCGACCCGCACCCCCACCCGTAGTCCGTACGCACACCGCTCCGGGCCCCGAGGCCGGCACCCGCCCTGGGTGCCGGCCTCGCCTCGTCCCGTCTCCCCCCCGGCGCTACGCGCCCCGGTTCGTCGCCGTGCCCTTCACCGCGTCCAGCGCGTACACGCAGCGGTCCTTGCTGCACGCGTACACGACGCCGTTCCGCGCCACCGGCGAACCGGTGATCTCGCCGCCCGTCGCGAGTTTCCAGCGCAGCTGGCCGCCGCTCGCGTCGAGGGTGTAGAGCACGTGGTCGGCCGAGCCGAAGTGCACCCGGCCGTCGGCGACGACCGGGGTGCCGATCAGTTCGCCGCCCGCCGCGAACCGCCACTTCGGCGTGCCGGTGACGGCGTCCAGGGTGTAGAGCGCGCTGCCGCTGCCGACGTGGACGTGGCCCGCCGCGACGAGCACCGGCTCGACCGACTGGCGGGGCTCGGTCGCGATCCGCCAGCGGTCCTTGCCGGTGGTGGCGTCGATCGCGTACACCGTGCCCAGGTGGTCCGCGAGGTAGACCCCGCCACCGGTCACCGCGGGCCCCGGCGCGAACGCCGGCGGCGACAGGAAGACGGCCGGCGCCTCGAAGTGCCAGCGGACGTGCCCGCTCGCGATGTCGACGGACAGCACCCGGGTGCCGGCCGCCACGTACACACAGCCGTCCTCGGCCGCGGCCACCCGCACCGGCACATGGGCGCAGGAGGCGGCGTCGCCGATCGGGTACGACCAGCGCTCCACGCCCGTACGGGCGTCGAGCGCCTGGAGCCGGGCGTCCCGCCACACGTACACGGTGTCACCGTGCACGGCGGGCCCGCCCTCGGGCGTCTCGAAGTCGCTCTGGGCTCCGGTGATCTCCCACAGCTTGGCCCCGTTGGACGCCTCCCAGGCCTGCACCCCGCCGCCGCGGGTGCCGGTGACGACGGTGCCGCGCTCCACCTGAAGGGAGTACACCCAGGCGTCCGTGTGCAGCCGCCAGCGCTCGGTGCCGTCGAGGGCGTCGAGCGCGTAGAGCGTGGGCCCGTCCGAAGCGTGGATACGGCCGCCGGCCACCGCCATCGACCAGGCCACGTCCCGGGTCTTGAACTGACGCCGGCCGCTCGCCGTGTCCAGGGCGTGCACCTCGAAGGAGGTGACGTAGAGCAGGTCGCCGTCGACGACCGGGGTGCCCCACACATCGTTCGACATGCGGAAACGCCAGGGCCGCCAGTGGCCGGGCGCGGGCGCGTCCGGTGCGGAGGGCGTCTGCTGCGCCTCCGGGGCGCGGGCCGGTCCCGGCAGCGGGCGGGAGCCGGGCGGCGGGCCGGGCTCGGCGCCGTGGGGACCGCCGCCGGGCGGGCGGATCCAGCCGGTGGCGGTGCCGGCCGCGGCGCCCGGGGCAAGGGCCACGGCGGCGCGGGTGTCGGCGACCCGGGGGCCGGGGCCGATCGGCACGGCGGCGCCGGCGAGGCGTACGGGTCCGGCGTCGGGCACCGACTCGGCGACGGAAGCCGGGGACGCGCCCGAGGCGGCCGAGGCCGGGGAGGAGACCGAGACAGGGGACGAGGCCGAGGAGGGCCCGGCGGCGGGACCGGCGTGCCGGCCGCCGCCGCGCGGGTCGCCGCCCCAGTCCGCGGGCTCGCGCGGCGGGCGCGGCGGCATCGGCGGCGCGGCCGGGGGCGGCGGGTTGGGCCGCCCGCCGCGCCGGGCCTCGATCATGGCCGTGGCGCGCTGCGGCAGCCAGGCCGCGGCCGTACCGCTGTCGTCCTCGCCCGACCCGAAGAGGTGCGGGGCGAGCTGCGCCTGGAGGTCGGCCGGGGTGGGGCGCTTGGCGACGTCCATCTGCATGCAGGAATCGATGAGCGGCCGCAGCTCGTCGGGCAGCCCTTCGAGGTCGGGGCCCTCCCGGAGCAGCATGAAGACGGTCTCGACGGGGTTGGCTCCGTGGTACGGGGCGTGGCCGGTCGCGGCGAAGACCAGCATCGAGCCGAGCGAGAACACGTCGCTGGCGCCCGTGACGCTGCGCGAGTCGCGGGCCTGCTCGGGGGACATGTAGGCCGGGGTGCCGACGGCGACATTGGTCATGGTCAGGCGCGTGTTGGACACGCCGGACGCGATGCCGAAGTCGATCACCCGGGGGCCGTCCTCGACGACGAGGACGTTGGACGGCTTGAGGTCGCGGTGGACGAGGCCGGCGCCGTGGATGGACTGCAGGGCCTCGGCGACGCCGGCCGCGAGCCAGCGCACCGCCTGGGCCGGGAGCGGCCCGCACTCGTTCACTATCTCCTCGAGGGAGGGCGCGGGGACGTACGCGGTGGCGAGCCACGGCACGGCGGCGCGCGGGTCGGCGTCGACGACGGCCGCGGTGTAGAAGCCCGAGACCGCCCGGGCGGCCTCCACCTCACGGGTGAAGCGGACGCGGAACAGCTGGTCCTCGGCGAGCTCGGTCCGCACGGTCTTGATCGCCACGCGCCGCCCGGACGCCGAGCGCGCGAGATAGACGAGCCCCATTCCGCCCGCACCGAGCCGGCCCAGCACCTCGAAGGGCCCGATCCTTCTCGGGTCGTGCTGCGTCAGCTGCTCCACTTGCCTGCCACCTCCCCGTAGGGCCATGAGGGTACGGCCCCGTGGACCCTGATTGTTCCTGTCCGGGGCGGTGGTTGCGAACCCGGGGGCGGATCGGGGTGTCACCGGTCATATCGGAAGGGTCGGAAGGAACGATTCAGCGCTCCGGGGCGCGCTCCCCCGGTCGCCCGGCGGGCTCCGTGGCCCCGTCGGGCTCCGTGGCTCCTGTGCGCTCCTCGGCCCCGGCGGGCTCCATGGCTCCACTGGGCTCCGGGCGCTCCGGACGGCCCTTCGGCTCGGCCAGGACCGCGAAGCGGGCGCCCTGGTTGTCGTGGAGGACGGCGATGCGGCCGTGCGGGGTGTCGAAGGGGTCGGTGGTGACACGGCCGCCGAGGCGTACGGCGGTGGCGCAGGTCTCGTCGCAGTCGCGGACGGCGAAGTAGACGAGGACGTGGCCCGGCATCTCGACGGGGAAGTCGTCGGAGATCACCGCCCGGCCGCCGAAGGCGGTGTCGTCGCCGGGACGGGAGCCGGGCGGGGACCAGACGCGGTAGTCGTAGCCCCCGCTGCGGCCCTCCTCGGCGGGGTCGGTCTGACGGCCGAGCCAGCCGAAGACGGTGGCGTAGAAGGTGTCGACCGCCTCGGGCTCCCGCGTGTAGACCTCCATCCAGCAGAAGGCGCCCGGCTCGTTCGTGACCTCGAAGCCGTCGTCGTCGCCGGACTGGCGCAGGCCGAAGACGGCGCCGCCGGGGTCGGCGGCCAGGGCCAGGACCCCGAAGGGGCCCACGGGATAGGGGTCCATCACCATCCGGCCGCCGGCCGCCTTGATGCGGGCGGCGACGGTGCCGGCGTCGCCGGTGGTGAGGTAGACGGTCCAGGTGGTCGGCATCCGGCCGTCGCGCTTGGGCAGCAGCCCGGCGACGCGGCGGCCCCGGAGGAGCGCCTCGTCACGGTCGGGGTCGAAGGTCCAGCCGAAGAGCTCGCCGTAGAAGCGCTTGCCGGCCTCGAGGTCGGGAAGCTGCGCGTCCACCCAGCACGGGGTGCCCTGTGTGCGTACGGCCATGGCTCCAGAATGGGGTCCGGTGCGCCGTTCCGCACCCCTCGAAAATCGAACATATACGCCTTTAGGGGGGCGAGAGCCCTTGTCCCGCCTGGGTTGTCCACCGAAGTTGTCCACAGGCTGTTAATAAGCCCATCGGGGATCGGGACGAGATCGGGGCGAGATCGCGGCGAGTGGGATCTGTGCGCGAGCGGCTCCCGGGAGGCCCTCCGAGGGGGGTGCACCCCATTTGCAGTCGGCCGAATCGCGCGCCGATCACCCCTCGGTAAGCTGACGGCATGACAGGACAAGTACGCACCGTCGACGGCCGCGTGGCCGGACGACGCGGCCAGGCGACGCGGCAGAAGCTGCTCGACTGCCTCGGCGAGATGCTCAGCTCCTCGCCTTACCGGGACGTCAAGGTCATCGACGTGGCCCGGAAGGCGGGTACTTCACCCGCGACGTTCTACCAGTACTTCCCTGACGTCGAGGGCGCCGTCCTCGAGATCGCGGAGGAAATGGCCAAGGAGGGCGCCGGGTTGACCGATCTGGTCTCCGGACGCTCCTGGGTCGGCAAGGCCGGCTGGCAGACCTCCGAGGAACTGGTCGAGGGATTCCTGGACTTCTGGCGCAAGCACGACGCGATCCTGAGGGTGGTGGACCTCGGGGCCGCGGAGGGCGACAAGCGCTTCTACAAGATCCGCATGAAGATCCTGAACTCGGTCACCAACTCCCTGACGGACGCGGTGAAGGAGCTCCAGTCGAAGAACAAGGTCGACAAGGACATCAGCCCGGCGGCGATGGCCGGCTCGCTGGTGGCGATGCTCGCGGCGGTCGCCGGCCACCAGAAGGGCTTCCAGACCTGGGGCGTGAAGCAGGCCGAACTCAAGCCCAACCTCGCCCTGTTGGTCCACCTGGGAATCACGGGGAAGAAGCCGACGAAGTAATCCCCGCGAGCCCACTGGCTCCTTCATCCGTCCTGTCGCGCCGGCGGCGGTCCCGTATCCGTACGGGAGACCGCCGCCGGCGTTTTCGTGCTCTTCCCCTTCGGCTACGGAAGACGGCTCAGCCGGAAGAGCCGGATCTCCCGCTCGATCCGCGCCTGGTACGTGGCGTAGGGCGGCCAGAACGCCAGCGCCGCCCGCCAGGCCTCGGCCCGCTCCTCCCCGGTGAGCCGCCGGGCCCGTACGGGAAAGCTCTCGCCGCGCCAGCTGACCTCGGCCTCCGGGTGGGCGAGCAGGTTCGCGGTCCAGGCGGGATGCCCCGGACGGCCGAAGTTGGAGCCGATCAGCAGCCAGGTCCCGTCGGGCTCCGGCACGCAGGCGAGCGGCGTCACACGCGGCTGCCCGGTCCTGGCGCCCCTGGCGGTGAGGATCAGGCCGGGCAGCATGCGGGCGCTCAGCATCACCCTGCCCCGGGTGAGCCGGTGGACGGCCCGGTCCATGGCGGGGACGACGTGCGGGGCGACCCTGGCGAAGGCGCGGGTGGCGGAGACCTTCTGCATCAGGCGCAGTCCGATGGGCGTCCTGGGTGTCCTGGGCGTCCTCGGCGTATCCGGCGCATCGGATGTATTCGGCGTATCCGGCGGATTCGGCGTATCCGGCGTATTCGGCACCTAGGCCACCTCCCCGGGGAGCGGGCCGTCGAAGAGTCCGGCCCGTGCGGCGGCGTGGGCGCGCAGACGCGGGGCGGGGCCGAAGAGGAGCTCGTCGGCGGCGGCGCGCTTGAAGTAGAGGTGAGCGTCGTGTTCCCAGGTGATGCCGAGGCCGCCGTGCAGCTGGACGGTCTCGGCGGCGGCTGCGCGCTGGGCCTCCAGGGCCTGGGCGAGGGCGAGCCCGGCGGAGACGCGGTCCTCCTCGCCGGCGGCGCAGAGGGTGAGGGAGCGGGCGGACTCGATCTGGACGAGGAGGTCGGCGAGGCGGTGCCTGACCGCCTGGAAGGAGCCGATAGGACGACCGAACTGCTCACGTGTCAGGGCGTGTTCGACCGTGCGGTCGAGGGCGCCGCGGGCGGCTCCGACCGCCTCGGCGGCGAGCGTCACGGCCGCGTCCCGCCCGGCGGCGGCGAGGGCGGCAAGCGCGTCGACCGGCTCCTCGCCGAGCAATTCGGCCTCGGCGTCGCGGAGTTGGATGGTGGCCTGGGAGCGGGTGATGTCCAGGGTGGGTTCACGGTGCCGTACGAGCCCGGGAGCGTCCTCTCGGACCAGGAAGAGCAGGGTGCGGCTGCGCGGGAAGCCGCCGGTGTGCGCGGCGACCAGGAGGAGCCCCGCGCTGTGCCCGTCGAGGACGTGGTCGGCCTGCCCGTACAGGGACCAGTGCACACCCTCGGCGGGCCGGGTGGCCTGGACGCCGCCGGAGCGCCCGCCGCCGGCCCAGGCTTCGGCGGTGTTGTCGCCGGTGAGGCCGAGGGCGAGCGGAAGGGAGCCGCCGGGGAGGGCGAGGGCGCAGGTGAGGGTGCCGTCGGCGATCCGCGGCAGCAGCTCGGCGCGCTGCCGGGCGGTGCCGAGGGAGGCGATCAGCGGGGCGGCGAGGACGCCGGTGGCGAGCAGCGGCGAGGGCAGCAGGACGCGGCCGGTCTCCTCGCAGGCGAGGGCGAGTTCGGCGGTGCCGCAGCCGACTCCCCCGTACTCCTCGGACAGGGCGAGTCCGGGCAGTCCGAGGGTGCCGGCCAGGGTGGCCCAGAGCGCGGTGTCGTAGCCCTCGGGGGTGGTGACGGCGGCGCGGGTCGCGGCCGGTCCGGCGCGCTGGGCGAGGAGTTCGCGCAGGGTGCGGCGGATCTCCTGCTGTTCTTCGGTGACGGCGGCGGTACGCATGGGTCTCCCCTCCGTATCTGACGGGGCGTCATGCTAGGGCCGCGCACGGCAGATGCCCACCCCGACGGACCTCCCGATCCGATTGATCTGATGTACCGTCAGATTTATGTCCACCACCCCATGGGACCGCCGATCACCCTCACCCTCACCCTCACCCTCACCCTCGCCCGCGCGTCGGCGTCGCGTCGCCGTCGTCGGCGTCTCCCTCTCCGACTGCGGCCGGGTCGACGAGGCCACCCCCTACGCCCTGCACGCCCAGGCCGCCCGCCGCGCCCTCGCGGACAGCGGCCTCGACCGCTCCGTCATCGACGGCCTCGCCTCGGCCGGCCTCGGCACCCTCGCCCCGGTCGAGGTCGCCGAGTACCTGGGGCTGCGCCCCCGCTGGGTGGACTCCACCGCCGTCGGCGGCGCCACCTGGGAGGTCATGGCCGCGCACGCCGCCGACGCGATCGCGGCCGGCCGCGCGAACGCCGTCCTGCTGGTCTACGGCTCCACCGCCCGCGCCGACATCAGGGCCGGGCGGCGCACCGGAAACCTCTCCTTCGGCGCGCGCGGCCCGCTGCAGTTCGAGGTGCCGTACGGCCACAGCCTGATCGCCAAGTACGCGATGGCGGCCCGCCGCCATATGCACGAGTACGGCACGACGCTGGAGCAGCTGGCCGAGGTGGCCGTCCAGGCGCGGGCCGCCGCGGCGCTCAACCCGGAGGCGATGTTCCGGGAGCCGATCACGGTCGACGACGTGCTCGACGGCCCGATGATCGCGGACCCGTTCACGAAGCTGCACTGCTGCATCCGCAGCGACGGGGGCTGCGCGGTGCTGCTCGCGGCCGAGGAGTACGTCCCCGACACCGCGAAGGCGCCGGTGTGGGTGCTCGGCACGGGCGAGTACGTCTCGCACACCACGATGTCGGAGTGGGAGGACTTCACGGTCTCCCCGGCGGCGGTCAGCGGGCGGCTCGCCTTCGAGCGGGCGGGAGTGCGCCCCGAGGACGTCGAACTCGCCGAGATCTACGACGCGTTCACCTATATGACGCTGGTGACCCTGGAGGACCTGGGGTTCTGCGCCAAGGGCGAGGGCGGCGCGTTCTTCGCGGAGAAGGACCGGCTGCCGGTGAACACGGACGGCGGCGGACTCTCGGCCTGCCACCCCGGCATGCGTGGCCTGTTCCTGCTGGTCGAGGCGGTGCGGCAGCTGCGCGGCGAGGCTCCGGGCCGCCAGGTCCTGCGCCCGGACGGCTCGCTGCCGGAGCTGGCGGTGGCGTCGGGTACGGGGGGCTGGTTCTGCTCCTCGGGGACGGTGGTGCTGGGCCGGGGCTGAGGCGGGGCGCGGGCCACTCCCAAGAATCTATACAAGCGTCATAGACAGTCGTGTAGGACATCCGTATAGTCGTCTGTGCGGGGCCGGAAGGCCCCGCGCCCACCCACGACGAGGAGTCCGCCATGTCGCACGCCGCACGCCCCGCCATGACCACTGCCAAGCCCGCTGCCAAGACCGTCCTGATCTCCGGCGCCTCGATCGCCGGACCCGCCCTGGCCCTCCAGCTGCACCGCCACGGCTTCACCCCCACCGTCGTCGAGCGCGCCCCCGAACTGCGCACCGGCGGCTACAAGGTCGACATCCGCGGCACCGCGATCGAGGTCTGCCGGCGGATGGGGATCCTCGATGAGATCCGCGCCAACTCCACGGACATGGAAGGCGGTTCGTATGTCGACGCCGGCGGCCGCACCATCGGCGAACTGCCCGCCGAAATCTTCGGCGGCCGGGCCGACGGGGACGACGAGATCATGCGCGGCGAACTCGCCCGGATCCTGTACGAGCGGACCCGCGACGACGTCGAGTACCTCTTCGACGACTCCGTCGCCGCCCTGCACGACGACGGCGACGGCGTCGACGTCACCTTCGAGAGCGGCACCCGGCGCCGCTTCGACCTGGTGGTCGGCGCGGACGGGATGCACTCCCACACCCGGCGCCTCGCCTTCGGCGACGAGCGGCGGTTCAAGCGGTACCTGGGCGCGTACATCTCGATCTTCACCGCCCCCAACCACCTGGGCCTGAAGCGCTGGGAGACGTACCACGCCCTCCCCGGCAAGCTGGTGTGCGTCTACAGCTCGGCCGGCGAGACCTCCGCGAAGAACTCCTTCGTCTTCCGCTCGCCCGAGGAACTCCCTTACCACCACCGGGACTTCGGCGCCCAGAAGCGTGTGCTCTCCGAAGCGTTCGCGGGCGACGGCTGGGAGATCCCCCGGCTGATCGGCCACGCGGCCGACGCCACCGACTTCTACCTCGACTCGATCAGCCTGATCGAGATGGACCGCTGGTCGAGCGGCCGCGTCGTCCTCCTCGGCGACGCCGCCCACTGCGCCTCCCCCGCCTCCGGCCAGGGCACCGGCCTCGCCCTCACCGGCGCGTACGTCCTGGCGGGCGAACTCGCGGCGGCCCAAGGGGACCACCGCGTGGCGTTCGAGGAGTACGAGCGCGTGATGCGGCCGGGAGTCGAGCAGAACCAGCGGATGGCCGAGGGCTTCGTGAAGGAGATGACCCTGGACACGAAGTGGAAGATCGCCCTGCGCATGTTCATGGTGCGGACGCTGCCGAAGACCCCCTGGAAGAACCTGATCGCGAAGAAGATCCGCGACGACATCCAGAAGGCGGCCAACGCGGTGCCGCTGAAGGACTACGAGGCGTCCAAGACGCTCCGGACGACCGCCGCTTGAACGAGTTCGAAACCAGTTCCCCTGTAGAGGTGCCGCTGTTACGATCACGGCCTCAGACAGGCGGTGCGGTACGGGAAGCGCCGAGGGGGCCGCGCGGGACACGCGCGAACAACGGCCATCCGACCTCCGCCTGATCGGTCTTTCGGAGGGGAATTCCTTGTACGGACCCGCACGCGTCCGCGCGCGTACGCGCGGAGCGCTCGCCGTCGCGACCGCCGTCGGCATCACGACCGGCCTCGCCACCGCACTCAGCACCACCCCGGCCGTCGCCGCCGACACACCGGCGGCCTCCGACGAGGTCGTCATCAGGGACCCGGGGCGCTTCAAGCCTCGCAACGACACCCTCTACCAGGCCGGAACCACGGGTTACGTCCACCGCCAGGAGGGCACGACAGGCACCCTCTGGACGGATGCGGCCACGGGCGAGACGAGGACGATCCCGGCGTACGCCGAGGCGGGCCACTCCGGACTCTCCGCCGACTGGCGCAACGGAGGGGTGACGGTCACCGACCTCGCGACGGGCAAGGAAACGCTTCTCACCCTTCCCGCCCAGCGGTTCTGGGCCGACGGCTTCACCGCCGACACTGTGCTCGCCGGTACGATCAGGCCGGACACGAACACGAAGGTCCAGGCCTACTGGCTGATCTCGTCCGAGAACGGCACCCCCGTCGAGCGCCCGGTCACCGGCCTCCCCGAGGCCGGCGCGAACCTGTACGTGGACATCCAGGACAGCCGCGGCGCGATCCTGCTGGACGACGCCACCGCCTACTACCTCGACTACGCCGGTGCTACGCTGACCAGGCTGTCGGACCGGATCGGCGCGGCCTCCCACTACCGTCTGTCCGGCGAGCACATCGTCGCCTGGAACAGTCGATCCGGCGTCGTGAGAACCGTGCCCCGCTCCACCCCCGCGGCCGAACCCGTGACGACCACCGTCGTGGGCTCCGAAGCGGGCCCGGTCGCCATGGACTTCACCGTGAGCGGGAACTGGGTGATCGCGGCCACGGAGCCCATCGTCTGGAAGGCGCCACACGTCCTCGGCGAGAAGCTCCTGGCAGTCCCCCTCGGCGGCGGCCCTGCCAAGGAACTGCTGCCCGCCGCGACCGCGACGGTCCGCGTCGCCCCCGACGGCAGCGTCCTCGCCGTCGGCGGCACCGGCTCCACCGACTGGGCCGTGCGCCGCATCACCCCCGACGGCGACGGCCTGCCCGTCCTGAGCACCGTGCGCAAGGTCCCGCACGTCCCCGCCGCGTACACCGGCCTCGCCCTCGGCGCCGGGCGGCTGAGCTACGTCAGCGACTCCTGGGCGGGCAACAACCCCGCGCTCTACGATGTCGACACCGACCTGACGGGCACCCCGTCGGCGAGCGCGCCCCGGCTGCGCCACCGCATGCTCGCCACCGAACACGGCGTCCAGAGCGAGCTTCGGTCCCTCGGCGACGGCGACTCGGTCCTCGTCGGCCCGCACCATGAGACGCTCATCTCCCCCACGGACACCTCGTCCTTCCGCGCCGTGACCCCGCCCACCCGGCCCGGAAAGACCGACGCCGCCGGCCGCTACGTGGTCACTCAGGGCGACGGCGGCAGCTACCACGTCATGGATCTCGACAGCGGTCAGGGAACGGGCCTCGCTTACACCGTGAACTCGGCGGCCTCGGTGTGGGGCGACCGGGTCTGGAAGCTCGCCGCCGCCACCGGCGACAAGGTCAACACGTACGACCTGAAGACCAGGACGACCACGAATCCCGTCGACCTCGGGTCCGGCTGCCGGCCCAGCGAGCTCCAGGCCGTGGGCCGCTGGGTCTACTGGGCCTGCGGCACCACCAAGGCGGGCGTCTACGACCAGATCTGGCAGAAGAGCGTCCCGGTGCCCACCGGCGAGGCTCTCCTCGGCGACGGCTTCGTGGTCCGGCACGTGGGCGACAAGCTCCAGCTGACGAACACGACCTCCGGCGTGACCTCGGACTTCGCCGCTCTCCCGGGCGCTCCGACCGGCTCCGGCCGCAACACGACCTGGACCGTGGACAAGTTCGGCGGCGGTGTCGCGTACATCGGTGCCGGGAACGACATCCACGTCAAGCGGGTCGGCCTGGTCCCCGACGGCCTCGCACCGATCGACCACACCGTACCGGAGCTGGTCTTCGACGGCGAAGGTGCCGAGCCCACGGCCACCTGGTCCCCGGTATGGCGCTACTCCCGGCCCGTCGGCTCCTGGCAACTGCGCGTGCTGAAGGGCAACGGCGAGGTCGTGCGCACCTTCGAAGGCGCGCAGGGTGTCAACGCCTCGGTCCGCGTGACCTGGGACGGCAAGGACGCCCAGGGCCGGGGCATCGAGCCCGGTCAGTACCGCTGGGAGCTGCTCGCCCGACCCCTGGGCGGCGGTGACGGCTCCATTGACGGCCAGGCCGGGGCCTTCGACGTCGTCGGCAGTTCCCTGACCACCCTCCCGGGCACCTACACCCCCGTGACCCCGACCCGACTCATGAACACCCTCGCCGGCACCGGTGTCCGGCAGGGGAAGGTGGGCCCGCGCGGCACCGTCGCGCTGAAGGTGGCCGGCCAGGCCGGCGTGCCCACGGAGGGGCTCACCGCCGTCGTCCTCAACGTGACGGCGACCAACCCGACGGCGAACGGCTACGTCTCCGTGTACCCGCACGACACGCGCCGTACCCCGACGTCGAACCTCAACTTCACCGCCGGGCAGTCCGTCGCCAATCTGGTGACCGTGCCCGTCGTCGACGGCTGGGTCGAGGTCTACAACCACGCCGGCTCCGTCGACCTGCTCGCGGACATCGCCGGCTACTACACCGAGGGCACCTCCGGCGCGGAGTACCAGCCGGTCGCGCCGAAGCGGATCCTCAACACCATCGGCGGGGTGGGCGCCCCGAAGGCGAAGGTCGGTCCGAAGGGGACCGTCACGCTGACGATCGACGAGCCGGGGGTCAGCGCCGTCGCGATGAACGTGACGGCGACGAACCCGACGGCGACGAGCTACGTGTCCGTCTACCCGTACGGCACGGCCCGCCCGCCGGTCTCCAACCTCAACTTCACCGCCGGGAAGAGCGTCCCCAACCTGGTGATCGTCCCCGTCAAGGACGGCAAGGTCACCCTCTACAACCACGCGGGCAACGTCGACCTCCTCGCCGACGTCACCGGCTACTTCAAGGACGGGACCGGGTCGGTCTTCACCGGCATGCAGCCCAAGCGGATCCTCAACACCATCGCCGGGGAGGGGGCGCCGAGGGGCAAGGTCGGCGCGGGCAGGACGGTGACGCTCGAGGTCGGCACGAAGTACTCGGCCGTCGTCCTCAACGTGACGGCGACCAACCCGACGGCGACCAGCTACGTGTCCGTCTACCCGTACGGCACGGCCCGACCGCCGGTCTCCAACCTCAACTTCACCGCCGGCCAGTCCGTGCCCAACCTGGTGATCGTCCCCGTCAAGGACGGCAAGATCACCTTCTACAACCACGCCGGCAGCGTCGACCTCCTCGCCGACATCGCCGGCTACTACACCGGCTGACCCACCGGCGCCGGTACCGCGCCACCCCACCGCAGGGCCTCATGATGGACGCCATGGACGACGAACGGCGTTTTCAGGAGGCCCTGCGGTCCGTGCGGGTCTGGGACACCGAGCTGCCCGGCTTCGATCCGGCGGACGTGCCGGAGGATCCGGTCGCGCTCTTCCACGCGTGGTTCGCCGACGCGGTGGCGGCCGGGGTCGTGGAGCCGAACACGATGGCGGTCGCCACGGCGGACGCGGACGGGCGACCCGACGTGCGGACGGTGATCCTGCACGAGGTGGACGCGCGCGGCTGGCACTTCGCCTCGCACGCGGGCAGCGCCAAGGGCCGCCAGCTCGCCGCCCGGCCCGAGGCGGCGCTCCACTTCTACTGGGCAGGGCAGGGCCGCCAGGTGCGGGTGCGGGGCCGGGTGGTCACCGCGCCGCCCGAGGAGGCCTACGCGGATCTGCACGCCCGGACCACCGGGGCCCTGGCCTCGGCGCTGGTCAGCCGGCAGAGCGAGGTGCTCGGCTCGCTCGACGAGCTGGAACGGGCGAGCGCGGCGGCGTGGGAACGGGCCCGGCAGGATCCGGAGGCGCACGCGCCGAGCTGGACGCTGTACGTGGTGGAGCCGGCGGAGGTGGAGTTCTTCCAGGGCGACCAGGACCGCCGGCACGTACGGCTCCTCTACCGGCGGCCGCGGCAGGGCGACGGCTGGGTCCGCGAGCTGCTCTGGCCGTAGGGGGTGTCTCGCCGATCCTGCCGTGCTGATCGGCGAGACACCCCGTAGGCGTAAGCGAGCGAGGGGGCCTGCCCACCGGCAGGCCCCCCACCCGGCTCCGGCTCCTCCTACACCGCCGCCAGCGCCAGCGTCGGCGACTGGCGCGACGCCCTCACCGCCGGATACAGCCCCGCCACGGTGCCGATCGCCAGCGTCGCGGCGAAGCCGCCCGCCGCCGACCAGGGCGGGACGACCCAGGGCAGGCCGCCCGTGGTCGCGTACACCGCCGTCGCCGCCGCGCCCAGGGCCACGCCCGCCAGGCCGCCGAGGCCGGAGAGCATCAGGGACTCGGTGACGAACTGGAGGCGGATCTGCCCCCGGGTCGCGCCCAGCGAGCGGCGCAGGCCGATCTCGTGGCGTCGCTCCAGAACTGAGATGATCATGGTGTTGGCGACGCCTACACCGCCGACCAGCAGCGCGATCCCGCCGAGCCCGAGGAGCAGGGTGGAGAACGCGCCCTCCGTGGCCGCCTTCGCCTTCAGCGCCGAGGACGGGTCGCCGACGGCCACGTTCTGCGGGTTCCGCGGGTCGATCGTCGGCGCGAGCAGCCGCTGGACCTCCCGTACGGACGCGTCCGTGGACCGCTCGTATACCGCCGTCGGATGTCCGTCGAAGCCCAGCAGCCGCTGGGCGCCGTCCCAGCCGACCAGCGCGGAGCGCTCGATCTCCGGGGCGAGCGGCAGTGGGTCGAGGATGCCGACGACGGTGAAGTAGCGGTCGTCGATCCAGACCTGGCGTCCCGGCCGGTCGATGCCGAGCCGATCGGCGGCGACATGCCCCAACACCACCGAGGGATAGCGGCCGTTGGCGGCGTTGAGCCAGGTGCCGGACGCCATCGTGCCGCGCAGCACACCGAGGAGCCCCTCCGTGGCCGCCTTCACCGCGATGCCGCCCGTCTCTCCCTCCGGGATCTTCTCCGAGCGCCGTACCGAACGGTCGAGGTCGCCCGTCCCGCCGGCCTTCTCGACGCCCTCGATGCGGCCGACCATGCCGACCGCGTCCTTGGGCAGCTTGACCTCCTGCCCGCTGAACATCCCCTCGCCCGGCTTGGCGACCAGCATGTTCGTGCCGAGCGCGTCGAGCTGCCGCAGCAACTGCGCCTGACTGGACGCCGAGATGCCGACCACCGCGATCATGGTCGCGATGCCGATGGCGATGCCGAGCGCGGACAGCACCACGCGTACGGGCCGGCTGCGCAGCCCGGCCGAGCCGACGTGCAGGACGTCACGCGGCCCGAGCCGGGCGGCCTTCAGGGTGCGCGCACGGGACATCAGACGGCGACCTTTCCCCGGGCCGTGTCCGCGACGACCCGGCCGTCACGGATCCGGACCTGGCGCGGCAGCCGGCCCGCGATCTCGGTGTCGTGGGTGATGACGGCGATCGTCGCCCCCTCCTCGTTCAGGGTGTGCAGCAGGTCCATGACCGCCTCGCCGGACGCCGAGTCCAGGGCCCCCGTCGGCTCGTCGGCCAGCAGCAGGTCGGGCTGCCCCACCACCGCCCGGGCGATCGCGACGCGCTGCTTCTGGCCGCCGGACAGCTCGTGCGGCCGGTGGTGCATGCGGTCGGCGAGCCCGACCCGGGCCAGCGCCTCGGCGGCCATCCGCCGGCGCCGGACCCGGGGCAGCCCGGAGTAGAGCAGCCCCTCGGCGACGTTCTCCACCGCCCCGACGCCGGGCACGAGGTGGAAGGCCTGGAAGACGAAGCCGATGTGGCGGGCGCGCAGGGCGGACAGCCGCCGGTCGGTGAGGGAGGCGATGTCGTGCCCGGCGATCCCGACCGTGCCGGAGGTCGGCCGGTCCAGGGTGCCGACGATGTGCAGCAGGGTCGACTTGCCGGAGCCGGAGGGCCCGACGATGCCGAGCAACTCCCCCTCGCCGACGCTGAGATCGACACCGTCGAGGGCGCGGACCCCGCCCGCGTACTCCTTGACGACGCCCTTGAGTTCCACGACGTTCCTGAGTTCCCCGACGGCGGTCATACGGGCGGCGGTCATACGGGCGGCGGTCATACGGACGGCACCCCGACCTTCATGCCCTCGCGCAGCCCCGCGCCGCTGACCTCGACCCTGCCCTGGGCGAACATGCCGAGCTCGACCTTCACGTCCCTGGTCCTGCCGTTGTCGACGACCTGGACGCCGAAGCCGCCCCCGGGCAGCGCGAGCAGGGCGTTGACCGGGACGGACAGGACGTCGCGCCGGGTCTCGCCGACGAGGTCGACGGTGACGGGCGACTGGTCGACGCCCCTGACCTTCTCCGGATCGTCGAAGGAGACCGTGATGTCGATCTTCGGGGTCCTGTCCTGCGGGTCGTCGCCCGTCGACGCGGTCTTCCCGGCGACCGACACCTTGCCCGGCAGCCGCGTGCCGTCGGGCAGCGTGACCGTGACCCGGGTGCCGACCTTCGCCGAACCGGCCTCCGACGCCGGCACCTTGAAGCTCACCACCCGCTCGGAGCCGGTCACCGTGAGGACCGGGGAGCCCGGTGCGACCCGGTCGCCGGCCGCGACCCGGGTGCCGTCGGTGCCCCCGCCGCCCGCCTCCTTGACCCGTACGGCGCTGCCCGCGAACGCAATCCGCTCCGGGCCGACGGTGCCGGTCCGCTTCAGGTCGTGGGACTTCTGCCAGCGCTTGACGGCGACGGCCGTCTTCTCCGTGTACTCCTCGTCGACGTCGAAGCCGGTGTGGCCGAGGGCGGCCAGGTTCTCCTCCAGCTGCCGCACGTCCTTGCCCTTGTCGCCGGTCTTGAGCGTCCGGTACATGGGGGCGTCCCCGTACATCAGCAGCACCGGCTCGCCGTCGACCTCGTAGAGCCGTTCGTCCCGCTCGACCACCGAGCCGGTCGGGGCGAGCCAGGTCAGGGTTCCGCCCGGACCGCCCGCGTTGATCCGCCGTTCGCCGAGGTGGCCGAGGGTGCCGTCCTGCTGGGAGCTGTCGCTGAGGTCGCCGCGGGTGACGGGAGCGGTGTCCGGCGGAAGGCCGCGCGCGCCGGTGGCGGTGGAGCGCGGCGCCTCGGGGGCGGCGAGGGCGGTGACGGCGACGCCGACGCCCGCGACGGCGGCGATCGTCACGAGGGCGATCACCAGCCGGCGCCGGCCCAGCGTCCGCTCGCGGGTCGCGCGGTCGCTCATCGGACCACGCCCTCGCACGCCTTGGCGGCCTTCTCCATCTTGTCCTTCTCGGCGCCCTGCGGCATCGGCATGGCCTTCTGCGCGCCGCCGTCGAACGACGGGTCCGGCATGTTGAAGCCGTTCTCGCGCATGCACTTCGCGTACGCCAGCGCCTTGTCCTTGTCGGCCTGCGTCGGCTCCTTGCCGAACCCGGAGCCGCCGGACTTGCTCTGGCAGGCCTTGAACGCCTTCTCCATCTTCTCCTTCGACATGCCGTCGCCGCCGATGGTGAGTCCGACGCCCTTCTCGCCCGGCTTGGGCTCGGGCACGTCGAGGCCCTGCTCGCGCAGGCACTTGCGGTGCTCGAAGGCCTGGTCGGCCTTCTTGCCCTCCTCCGTCACACCGCCGTCTTTCGTTCCGCTCCCGGAGGAACCAGGGTCGGAGCCCGAGCAGGCGGTGGCGAGAAGGGAGAGGGCGGCGGCCAGGGAAGCGGCGGCGGCCGCGCGGGTGATCCGTCGAATGGTCATGGCGAGGAGGGTGCCGCGAAGGGATGTTTCGCTTCTCTCAGCGGTTTCGTTTACACCGGCGAAAGGTCCCTTTCGGATACACAGGGGCCATGCGCGTACTGGTGGTGGAGGACGAGGCCTTCCTCGCGGAGATGATCGCCGAGGGGCTGCGCCGCGCCGCGCTGGCCGTGGACGTGGCGGCCGACGGTCTGGAGGCGCTGCGGAAGCTGCGGCTCGGCGAGTACGACGTGCTCGTCCTGGACCGGGACCTGCCGGGGATGCACGGCGACGACGTGTGCCGACGGGTGGTCGAGCAGCGGCTGATGACCCGGGTCCTGATGCTGACGGCCGCCGGGACGGTACGCGACCGGGTGGAGGGCCTCGGGCTCGGCGCCGACGACTACCTGGCCAAACCCTTCGCGTACGACGAGCTGCTCGCCCGCGTCCTGGCCCTGGGGCGGCGCGCCCGGCCCGCGCTGCCGCCCGTCCTGGAACGGGCCGGGATCGTCCTGGACACCGCCCGCCGGCAGGCCAGTCGCGACGGCCGCCATCTCCACCTGTCCCGCAAGGAGTTCGGGGTCCTCGAGGCGCTGCTGCGGGCCGAGGGCGCGGTGGTCAGCGGCGAGGACCTGATCGAGCAGGTGTGGGAGGAGCACACCAGCTACCGCACCAACGCGGTCCGGGTGACCCTGAGCAAGCTGCGGGCGAAGCTGGGCGAGCCTCCGGTGGTGGAGACGGTCCCGGGCACGGGCTACCGGATCGCGTCATGAGCCGCCGACCCCGCCGGCCCGGCCGACCCCGCCCGCGCGCGGAAGGCCCGTCCGCCTTCGTTCCGCTCGGAGGGGAACGAACCCGCCTGACCGCGCTGTACGGCGGGCTGCTGGTGATCGCCGGCGCGCTGCTCACGGGGGTGGTGTACGTGCTGGTGAAGGAGGGCCTGTACTCGTCGATCAGCATGGCCGTCACCACCGCCGTACCGGCGCGGCGGCTCGAGGACCTGCCGACCGCGTACCCCACCGCCTTCCCGACGGACTACCCGAGCGCCGTGCCCGCGAGCCCCGGTCCGGTGCCGCCCGGCACCGTGCCCCGGGCGGCGCTGGCGATCACCCGGTCCGTCAGCGACGCCGCCGAGTCCGCCGCCCTCGAGCGGCTCCTGACGGTCTCGGTGACCGTCTTCCTCGTGTACGCGCTGCTGTCGGTGATCGTCGCCTGGTGGGTGGCGGGCCGGGTGCTGCGCCCGGTCGCCGTGATCACCGACACGGCGCGCCGCCTGTCCGGCGAGAACCTGCACGAGAGGATCGCCCTCGCCGGCCCGCCGGGAGAGCTCAAGCGGCTGGCGGACACCTTCGACGAGATGCTCGGGCGGATGGAGCGGCTGGTCGCCGCCCAGCAGCGGTTCGCGGCGAACGCGGCGCACGAGCTGCGCACACCGGTGGCCGTGCAGCGGGCGGCGGCGGAGATCGGCCTCGCGGGCGAGCCGTCCCCGGAGCGGGTGGCGCGGATCCGGTCGAAGCTGATCGAGGTCGCCGACTCCAGCGAGCGGATCATCGAGGGGCTGCTGCTCCTGGCGACGTCCGAGCAGGGGCTGCGGGAGCGGCGCCGGGTGGCGGTGGACGAGCTGGCCCGGCAGGCGGCGGCCGCGCTGGCGGGCGAGGCGGAACGGCGCGGGGTGGCCATGGTCGTACGGGCCGGTCCGCTGGCCGTCGAGGGGGACCCGGTGCTGCTGGACCGGCTGCTGCACAACCTGCTCGCGAACGGGATGCGGCACAACGTGCCGGACGGCCGGGTGGTCATTCGTGTCGGAGCGGAAGGAATCGAGGTGACCAACACCGGGCCGGTGGTGCCGCCCGGCACGGTCCCGCTGCTCTTCGAGCCGTTCCGCCGTCTGAACGAGCGCACCCACGGCCCCGGGGAGGGCGCGGGCCTGGGGCTCTCGATCGTCGACGCGATCGCCCGCGCCCATGGGGCGGAGGTGACCGCGACGGCCGGGACCGGGGCGGAGGGCGGCGGGCTGACCGTCCGGGTCACGTTCCCGGAGGCGGGCGCTCCGCGTACATCGCGTCGATCTCCCGGGCGAAGTCCCGCAGCACCGCCCTCCTCTTGAGCTTCAGGGAGGGCGTGAGGTGTCCGCCGGCCTCGGACCACTCGGTGGTGAGGACCCGGAAGGCGCGGATCGACTCGGCCCGCGACACCAGCCGGTTGGCGTCGTCCACGGCCCGCTGGACGACGGCGAGCAGGTCCTCGTCGCGGGCGAGCTCCCACAGCGCGAGGTGGTCCTTGTGCCGCATCCGCCGCCAGTGCAGCAGTGCCTCGTGGTCCAGGGTGATCAGGGCGGTGACGTACGGGCGGCGGTCTCCGAGCACCATGCACTGGGCGACCAGGGGGTGGGCGCGCAGCCAGTCCTCGAGCGGGGCGGGAGCGACGTTCTTGCCGGCGGAGGTGACGATCATCTCCTTCTTGCGGCCGGTGATCCGCAGATGGCCCTCGTCGTCGAGGGCGCCGAGGTCCCCGGTGGGGAACCAGCCGTCGTCGGTGTGGGGCAGGGCGGCCCCGCGCTGGGCGTCCCAGTAGCCGGCGAAGACGTGGCCGCCCCTGAGCCAGACCTCGCCGTCGGCGGCGATCCGTACGGCGGTGCCGGGCAGGGGCCGGCCGACGGTGCCGGGGCGGGGCCCGGCGAGCGGGGTGACGGTGGCGGCGGCGGTGGTCTCCGTCAGGCCGTATCCCTCGTACACCTCGACGCCGGCGCCGGCGAAGAACTCCGCGAGGCGCGCGCCGAGCGGCGAGCCGCCGCTGATGACGTGGCGGACGCGGCCGCCGAGCACGGCCCGGATCCGTTTGTAGACGAGCGGCTCGTACAGCGCGTGGGCGGCGCGCAGGCCGAGTGAGGGCCGGGGCTGGTGCCCGTAGCGTTCGGCGACCCGGGCCGCGCGGTCGAAGGTCCCGGCGCGGCCGGAGCGTTCGGCGGTGGCGCGGGCGGTGTGGAAGACCTTCTCCAGGACGTAGGGCAGGGCGAGCAGGAAGGTCGGCCGGAAGGAGGCGAGGTCGGCGAGGAGTTCGTCGCTCTCGACGGACGGCGCGTGTCCGACCCGGACCCGGGCGCGGACGCAGCCGATGGCGACCATCCGCCCGAAGACGTGCGAGAGCGGCAGGAAGAGCAGGGTGGAGGCGGGTTCTTTGCTCACCGAGCGGAAAACGGGATGGAGGAGTGCGACGGCGTTGTCGACCTCCGCGAAGAAGTTGGCGTGGGTCAGGGCGCAGCCCTTGGGGCGGCCGGTGGTGCCCGAGGTGTAGACGAGGGTGGCGAGGGTCTGCGGGGTGAGCAGTCCGCGCCGTGCGGTGACGGCCTGGTCGGCCACCCGGGCGCCGGCCCGCCGCAGTTGGTCGACGGCGCCGGTGTCGAGGGCCCACAGGTGTCCGAGGGCGGGCAGTTGGCGCCGTTCGGTGGAGACGAGCCGGGCCTGGGCGGCGTCCTCCACGACGCAGGCCACGGCGCCGGAGTCCTGGAGGATCCAGCGGGTCTGGTAGGCGGAGGAGGTCGGGTAGAGGGGGACGGTGATCAGCCCGGCGGCCCAGGCGGCGAAGTCGAGCAGGGTCCACTCGTAGCGGGTGCGGGACATCAGCGCGAGCCGGTCGCCGGGCCGCAGCCCCTGGGCGATGAGCCCCTTGGCGACGGAGTGCACCTCGGCGGCGAAGGCGGAGGCGGTGACATCCGCCCAGGTGCCGTCGGGCCGCTTGCGGGAGAAGAGCGCCGCCGCCGGTTCCTCGCGGGCGGTGTCGTACGGCAGGTCGGCGAGGGAGCCGCGTCGCACGGGTGGGACGAGCGCGGGTACGGCGGCCTCGCGTACGGTCCCGTCGACGACGGTCAGCTCGGGCGGTTCGGGCTGGAACTCGGAGACGGGCACGTGCGGCTCCTCGGACGTCGAGAACCGGTCAGTAACCTTACTTCCGAGTAAATCTAGGGTGCCGTACGCCGTTTGGACAGATCCGCGCCCCGGACCATTCGGCGGTCCGGGGCGCGGTGCGTGGTGCGGGTCGGCCGACAGGCCGGCGTACGGGTCAGGCGGCGGCCGGCACCGCGACCTCGCGCTCGTCGCGCGAGTCGTCCACCGGCGACGCCGACGCCGAGTTGTACGCGTCGACGTCCAGGATCTTCTCGCGGGCCGAGACGATCACCGGGACCAGGGCCTGGCCGGCGACATTGGTGGCGGTGCGCATCATGTCCAGGATCGGGTCGATCGCCATGAGGAGGCCGACGCCCTCCAGCGGGAGGCCGAGCGTGGACAGGGTCAGGGTGAGCATGACCGTCGCGCCGGTGAGACCGGCGGTGGCCGCCGAGCCGATCACCGAGACGAAGGCGATGAGCAGGTACTCCTTGATGCCCAGCTGCACGTCGAAGATCTGCGCGATGAAGATCGCGGCGAGCGCCGGGTAGATCGCGGCGCAGCCGTCCATCTTCGTGGTGGCGCCGAACGGCACGGAGAAGGAGGCGTACTCCTTCGGGACGCCGAGGCGCTCGGTGACCCGCTGGGTGACCGGCATGGTGCCGACCGAGGAGCGGGAGACGAAGGCGAGCTGGATGGCCGGCCAGGCGCCCTTGAAGAACTGGAGCGGGTTGAGCTTGGCGACCGTCGCGAGCAGCAGCGGGTAGACGCCGAAGAGGACCAGGGCGCAGCCGATGTAGACGTCGGCGGTGAAGGTGGCGTACTTGCCGATCAGGTCCCAGCCGTAGGTGACGATGGCCTTGCCGATGAGGCCGGCGGTGCCGATGGGGGCCAGTCGGATGACCCACCACAGGGCCTTCTGCAGCAGTTCGAGGACCGACTCGGAGAGGGACAGGATCGGCTGGGCCTTGTCGCCGAGCTTGAGGGCGGCGATGCCGGCGACGGCGGCCATGAAGACGATCTGGAGGACGTTCAGCTCGGTGAAGGGCGTGATGACGTCGGTGGGGACGATGCCGGTGAGGAAGTCGATCCAGCTGCCCTGGTGCTCGGGGCGCTTGCCGTCCGCCGGCGTCAGGCCGGTGCCGGAGCCCGGATTCGTGATCAGGCCGATGGCGAGGCCGATGCCGACCGCGATCAGCGACGTGATCATGAACCAGACCAGCGTCTGGGCGGCCAGGCGGGCCGCGTTGTTGACCTTGCGGAGGTTGGTGATCGAGACCAGGATCGCGAAGAAGACGAGCGGGGCGACGGCCAGCTTGAGCAGCTGGACGAAGATGCCGCCGACCTGGGTCAGGGTCTCCTTGAGCCAGCCGATGTCCTGGCTGCGGGCGAGCCAGCCGAGCAGGACGCCGATGACGAGACCGGCGACGATCTGGGCCCAGAACGGGACCTTGGGTATGCGGGACGGGGACTTCGTCACGGGCGCGGACGCGGACGCGGACACAGACACACTCCACGGGTGCGTATCGGGGAAATACGGGGACGGGGGTGCGGCACACTCGCGCGAAACACGCGGGCCGCTGCATGATGCCGGGTCAGAGCGCGCGGCAACAGACCGCGGACATACAGCGGCACAGATCGACATGCAGGCGCGCCACGAGCGGGGTGCTCGCGGCATCGAGGAGGCGCACTGCTGTCTTCATGCCCGACACGTTAACACTTGAACTTTGAGAACCTCAAAGCCATTCTTTGAGGCTTCTACGGCCCCGAAGGCCTCCGAAACGCAGAACACCCCAGGCAGGAGCCTTCGAAGCTCCAGCCCGGGGTGTCCGGGATGTATGAGGTTGTGACGTAACTTACGCGAGCCTTACACGGCCCTCGCGCCGCTTACGCGGCGTCCTCGGCCGAGCGGTTCGCCTCGAGGCGGCCCTTGGCCCGGTCGACCTTCGCCACGATCCGCTCGCTCAGCTCGTCGCGCTGCCTGCGCAGCAGCACGAAGCTCAGCGGCGCCGAGACGACGACGGAGAGCAGGAGGACCCACAGCAGGTTGGAGTCGCCGAGGCCGCGCGGCAGCACGCCGATGTAGACCAGGCCCCAGAGCGCGAGGAAGCTGCCGGCGAAGATACCGAGGCGCATCAGGCTGTAGCGAAGCATGTGAGTCCCTCCCGTACAGGACAAGCGTCCCTCCAGTGAAGCACGGCCCCCGCCGTGCCCGGTCGCCGACCCTTGAGCCGCAGGCAAAGTAATGGATACTCTTGACCTATGACCCTTACGTTCGAGCTGGACCCGGCCGTCGACCCCGCCCTCCGCGACGGCGTCCTCGCCCTCTGGGCGGACGTCTCCAACGCGGGCGGCGCCGTCGGGTTCGTCCCCCCGGTGACACCGGAGGAGATCCGGCCCGCCCTGCTCCGGCACCTGGTCGCCATGGCCGAGGGCACCACGCGCCTGCTCGTCGGCCGCGACGAGGCCGGCGAAGTCGCCGCCACCGCCTTCTTCACGTACAACAGCCACCCCCTGATGACGCACTGGGTGTGGCTGTACACGGTGATGGTGCACCCCGGGCACCAGGGCAAGGGCTACGGACTCGACCTGATGGCGGCGGTCGAGGAGGCGGCCCGCACCGCCGAGGGCTTCGAGCACATCGAGGCGATCCGGCTCACCTGCCGCGGCGGCACCGGCGTCGACGCGTTCTACGCGCGGGCCGGCTACAAGGAGGTCGGACGCGTCCCGGCCGCCATCCGGGTGGCCCCGGGCGACGACCGCGACGACATCATCATGTTGCTTCCGCTCCGATAGGAACGAAGTCCGGCGCGTCCAGGAACAGAATCCGGCGCGTCAGACGCGCATCGGCTGCGGCGACTCGCGGCGCTCCGCGTCCGGCCCCGGGTACTCGCGGATCACCTCGTAGCGCGTGTTGCGCTCCACCGGCCGGAAGCCGGCGTCCCGGATGAGCTCCAGGAGGTCGTCCCGGGTCAGCTTGTTCGGGGTGCCGTAGTTGTCGGCGTCGTGGGTGATCTTGTACTCGACGACCGAGCCGTCCATGTCGTCCGCGCCGTGCTGGAGCGCCAGCTGAGCGGTCTGGACGCCGTGCATCACCCAGAAGACCTTGACGTGCGGGACGTTGTCGAAGAGCAGCCGCGAGACGGCGAAGGTCTTCAGCGCCTCGGCGCCGGTCGCCATCTGCGTCCGCGCCTGGAGCTTGTTGCGGATCTTGCCGTCCTGCATGTCCACGAAGTCGTGCTGGTAGCGCAGCGGGATGAAGACCTGGAAGCCGCCGGTCTCGTCCTGGAGCTCGCGCAGCCGCAGCACGTGGTCCACGCGGTGGCGCGGCTCCTCGATGTGGCCGTACAGCATCGTGCACGGGGTCTTCAGACCCTTCTCGTGCGCGAGGCGGTGGATCCGGGACCAGTCCTCCCAATGGGTGCGGTGGTCCACGATGTGCTGCCGGACCTCCCAGTCGAAGATCTCGGCGCCGCCGCCGGTCAGCGACTCCAGACCGGCCTCGATCAGCTCGTCGAGGATCTCGGAGGCGGTCAGGCCCGAGATGGTCTCGAAGTGGTGGATCTCGGTGGCGGTGAAGGCCTTGAGCGAGACGTTCGGCAGCGCCTTCTTCAGCTCGGAGAGCGAGCGCGGGTAGTAGCGCCACGGCAGGTTGGGGTGGAGCCCGTTGACGATGTGCAGCTCGGTGAGGTTCTCGTTCTCCATCGCCTTCGCGAGGCGCACGGCCTCCTCGATGCGCATGGTGTACGCGTCCTTCTCACCCGGCTTGCGCTGGAAGGAGCAGTAGGCGCAGGAGGCGGTGCAGACGTTGGTCATGTTCAGATGCCGGTTGACATTGAAGTGGACCACGTCGCCGTTCTTGCGGGTCCTGACCTCGTGGGCCAGGCCGCCGAGCCAGGCGAGGTCGTCGGAGTCGTAGAGGGCGATGCCGTCCTCGCGGCTCAGCCGCTCCCCGGCCAGCACCTTCTGCTCCAGCTCGCGCTTGAGCCCAGCGTCCATCTCCGGCCGCCTTCCGTTCTCTTCCGTCGATCCCCGTGAATCAGGCCCCACCACCGTACTCGCTGCGGGTCAGCCCTCTTCCGGCAGATCCCCGACCCGGTTCTCCCACTTGGTGGAGAGCACGATCGTCGTACGGGTGCGGGAGACGCCCTTCGTGCCGCTGAGCCGGCGGATGGTCTTCTCCAGGCCGTCGACGTCGTTGGCGCGGACCTTGAGCATGTACGAGTCGTCGCCGGCGATGAACCAGCAGTCCTCGATCTCGGCCAGGTCCTTGAGCCGGCGGGCCACGTCCTCGTGGTCGGCGGCGTCGGAGAGCGAGATGCCGATGAGGGCGGTGACGCCGAGACCGAGGGAGGCGGCGTCGACGGTGGCGCGGTAGCCGGTGATGACGCCGGCCGCCTCCAGACGGTTGATGCGGTCGGTGACGGAGGGGCCGGAGAGCCCGACGAGCCGGCCGAGCTCGGCGTACGAGGCGCGGCCGTTCTCGCGCAGGGCCTGGATGAGCTGCCTGTCCACGGCGTCCATAGGTATGAAGCCTTCCATTGTCCAGCGATACCGCGAGTTTAGGTATAGAATCTAAGGTACACAGGGTCCGACACCCTGTGAATCGTTCATTCAGATCAAAGACGATCTTCAGGAGTGGTGTTCACCGTGTACACGATCGAGATGGCCTACGCCCGTATGCGAGAGCTGCAGGAGCTGGCCAACCGCTCGCGTGCCCACCAGCCGTCCGCCGCCTCGGAGCGCGCCGCGCGCAAGCGCGCCGCCAAGAAGCGCTAATCACCGGGCAGGGCTCCACCGAGCTCTCCCTCCCACCGGCGGTACAGCCCGTGCGGCACCCCTGCCGCGTCGAGCACCCGCCCGGCGACGAAGTCCACCAGATCCTGGATGTGCGTCGCCCCCGCGTAGAACGCCGGAGAGGCGGGCAGCACCACGGCGCCCGCCTCGTCCAGCGCCACCATGTGCCGCAGCGTCTGCCCGTTCAGCGGGGTCTCCCGCACGGCGACGACCAGCGGACGCCGCTCCTTGAGCATCACGCTCGCGGCCCGCTGGAGCAGATCCTTCGACAGACCGAGCGCGACCCCCGCCACGGCGGCCGTCGACGCCGGCACGATCAGCATCCCCTTCACCGGGTACGACCCCGAGGACGGCCCCGCGGCCAGGTCCCCGGCCGCCCAGTACCGCACGTCGGCCAGCCGCTCCGGGTCCACCGCGAAGGTGTCCGGCTTCCCGTCGGCGCCCCGCGCCAGCCAGGTCGCCAGGTCCTCGCGCCAGTGCGCGTCCCGGAAGGAGACCCCCGTCTCGTCGAGCAGCGTCAGCCGCGAGGCCCGCGACACCACGAGATCCACGCTCTCCCCCGCCGCGAGCAGCCCCCGCAGCACGGAGGCGGCGTACGGGGTCCCCGACGCCCCGGACACCCCGACCACCCAGGGACGACGCTGCTGCTTCTCTACCGGCTCCACGCCGACGAGCCTATCCGGCCACCTACGGGGTGAGCCCGCGCACCAGCAGGTCAAGCAGGGCGCACACGAACAGCGCGATGCCGATGAAGCCGTTCACCGTGAAGAACGCCCGGTTCAGCCGCGACAGATCGCGCGGCTTCACGATCGCGTGCTCGTAGCAGAACGCCGCCGCCACGATCACCAGACCCACCCAGAAGAACGCGCCCGCGTCCGTCAGCAGCGCGTACCAGACCAGCAGGGCCGTCGTCACCACGTGGCAGACCCGCGCGCCCCACACGGCCGCCGGCACGCCGAACCTGGCCGGCACCGAGCCGACCCCGGTCTCGCGGTCGCTGTCGACGTCCTGGCAGGCGTAGATGAGGTCGAAGCCGCCGATCCACACACCGACCGCGAGGCCGAGGACCACCGCCTCCCACGACCAGGCCCCGGAGATCGCGAGCCAGCCGCCGACCGGCCCCATCGCCTGCGCCAGGCCCAGGATGGCCTGCGGGAAGTTCGTGAACCGCTTGCCGTACGGATAGACCACCATCGGCACCACCGCGACCGGCGCCAGCGCCAGACACAGCGGGTTCAGCAGCGCCGCCGCGCCCAGGAACACGACCAGGGCGATCAGCGCGCCGACCCAGGCGTGCCGCACCGACATCGCGCCGGTGACCAGCTCGCGCTGCGCCGTCCGGGGGTTCCGGGCGTCCATCTCGCGGTCGATGATCCGGTTGACCGCCATCGCGAAGGTCCGCAGGCCCACCATGCAGACGGTGACAAGCAGCAGCCGCACCCAGTGGACGCTGCGGTCCTCCTCGTACATCGCGGTGAGCGCGGCGATGTACGCGAAGGGCAGGGCGAACACCGAGTGCTCGATCATCACCAGCCGCAGGAAGGCCTTCGTGCGGCCCGGCTGCGCGCCGGGAACGGCCGCGGTCGTCACAGCCCGTACTCCTTCCAGCGCCGGTCCACCAGGGCCGCCGTCGCAGGGTCCGACTCGACCATGTCCGGCCAGCCGCCGTCCCGGGTGTAGCCCTCCTCGGGCAGCTTGCGCGTCGCGTCGATGCCCATCTTGCCGCCCCAGAACTGCTGGTAGGAGGCGTGGTCGAGGTGGTCGACGGGGCCCTCGGTGATCAGCACGTCACGGGAGTAGTCCACGTTGCCGAGCGCCCGCCAGGAGACCTCGTGGTAGTCGTGCACGTCGCAGTCGGCGTCGACGACCACGATCAGCTTCTCCAGCGAGAGCATGTGGGCGCCCCAGATGGCGTTCATGACCTTCTGGGCGTGCTTCGGGTACTTCTTGTCGATCGCCACGATGATGCAGTTGTGGAAGCCGCCGGACTCGGGCAGGTGGTAGTCCACGATGTCCGGGACGATGATCTTGAGCAGCGGCAGGAAGAAGCGCTCCGTGGCGCGGCCGAGCGGGCCGTCCTCGGTGGGCGGGCGGCCGACCACGATCGACTGGAGCAGCGGACGCTTCCGCATGGTGACGCAGTCGATCTTCAGGGCCGGGAAGGGCTCCTGCGGCGTGTAGAAGCCGGTGTGGTCGCCGAACGGGCCCTCCGGCAGCATCTCGCCGGGCTCCAGCCAGCCCTCCAGGACCACCTCGGCGTCCGCCGGGACCTGGAGCGGCACCGTCTTGCAGTCGACCATCTCGACCCGCTTGCCCTGGAGGAAGCCCGCGAACAGGTACTCGTCGATGTCCTCCGGCAGCGGCGCCGTCGAGGCGTACGTGACGGCCGGGGGCGCGCCGAAGGCGATGGCGATCGGCAGCTTCTCGCCGCGCCGGGCGGCCACCTGGTAGTGGTTGCGGCTGTCCTTGTGGATCTGCCAGTGCATGCCGATGGTGCGCTTGTCGTGGCGCTGGAGGCGGTAGAGCCCGAGGTTGCGGATGCCGTTCTCGGGGTGCTTGGTGTGGGTGAGGCCCAGGTTGAAGAAGGAGCCGCCGTCCTTGGGCCAGGTGAACAGCGCGGGCAGCTTGTCGAGGTCGACGTCGTCGCCGGTGAGGACGACCTCCTGCACCGGGGCGTCCTTCACCATCTTCGGCGGGACGTGGACCATCGAGCCGAGCTTGCCGAAGGCCTCCCGGACACCGATGAAGCCCTTGGGCAGCTCCGGCTTGAGCAGACCGGCGACCTTCTCGCTGATCTCGTCGTACGACTTCAGGCCCAGGGCCTTGAGGAGGCGCCGGTCCGTGCCGAAGACGTTCATCGCCAGGGGCATCGAGGAGCCCTTGACGTTCTCGAAGAGCAGCGCCGGGCCCCCCGACTTCTGGACCCGGTCGACGATCTCCCCGACCTCCAGGTACGGATCGACTTCGGCCTTGATGCGCTTGAGGTCGCCTTCGCGCTCCAGCGCCCTGAGCAGCGAGCGGAGATCGTCGTAAGCCATAGGGGCAAGTATCGGTCACCCGATAACCTGGAAGCCTCACCGGGGCCGTACTGAACGGTCCGCCATCGCATCCAGGGGGCTGTCCCACATGCTCAGGGCACTGATGTTCATCCTGCCGCTGGCGCTGGTCATCTACTCGCTGATCGACTGCCTCAACACCCCCGAGGACGAGGTCAAGCACCTGCCGAAGGTCGTCTGGGTCATCATCATCCTGCTGTTCTGGATCGTCGGACCGATCGTCTGGTTCGCCGCCGGCAAGATGCGCAAGGCTCCGGCCGGAGGCCGCACGCCGAGCGAATGGCACCGCAACCACCGCCACGAGTGGGTCGCCCCCGACGACAACCCCGAGTTCCTGAAGTCGCTGCGCGAGGAGAACCAGAAGGACGAGTCCCTCCTCAAGGACTGGGAGGCCGACCTGCGCCGCCGCGAGGAGGAGCTGAAGAAGCGCGAGCAGGACGGCGACAAGGACCAGTGATGGAGCTGCGGCTCCTGGTCACCTTCGAGAAGGTCGCGACCGTGCTGTCCTTCACCCGGGCCGCCACCGAGCTCGCGTACGCCCAGTCCAGCGTCACCGGTCAGATCCGCTCCCTGGAGTCCTCGCTCGGCACCGAGCTCTTCGAGCGCCTCGGCTCCCGCATCCGCCTCACCGAGGCGGGCGAGCGGCTGCTTCCGTACGCCCGCCAGATCATCGCCCTGACCGAGGAGGCCAGGGCGGCGGTGACGGCGGGCGGCGAACCGGCCGGGTCGATCGCCGTCGGCACCATGGAGTCGCTCACCTCCTACCGGCTGCCGCCGCTGCTTGAACTCTTCCACCACCGCTACCCGGGGGTGCGGCTCGCGCTGCGCCCGACGCTGGGCGACGCGACCCGGCAGGCGCTGCGCGCCGGGACGTACGACATCGGGTTCCTGATGGAGGCGGAGACCGAGCACGAGGGCCTGGAGAGCGAGGTCCTCACCGAGGAGCCGCTGGTCCTGGTCGCCGGGCCGAGGCATCCGCTGGCCGGGCGAAGCGGCCTCACGGCCGGGGACCTGGCGGCGGCGGGCCTGGTGGGCACCGAGCCGGGCTGCCCCTACCGCGACCTCTTCGAGGCGGAGCTGAAGCCGTACGGGCCGGTGTTCACCGAGTACGGCACGATCGAGGCGAGCAAGCGCGGGGTGGCCGCGGGCCTCGGGATCGCGCTGCTGCCCCGGATCGCCGTCCGCGAGGAGCTGGCGTCCGGGGCGCTGGTGGCGCTGGACTGGGAGCCGTCGTTCCGGCTCTTCACCCAGATCGCGTGGCGGCGGGGGAAGCGGCTGCCGGGACACGTGCGGCTGTTCGTGGAGCAGGCGCGGCGGCTCGTCCAAGAGTCACCTTGAGGCTGGCGAGCACGATCAGCGGGACGCCGAGCGCCTGCACGAGCCCGATGTGGTGCCCGTAGACCAGCCAGTCGACGAGCATGGCGACGGCCGGGTAGGTGAAGGCGAGGACGGCGATCTTCGCGGTGGGCAGCTTCTGGTAAGCGGCGTACATCAGGACGTACATCACGCCGGTGTGGAGCAGTCCGAGCCCGGCGAGCCAGCCCCAGCCGGCGCCGAGGCCCGACACCTCGCCGAAGTCCGCGAAGGGGAGCAGCAGCGGGATCCCGGTGGTGACCTGGACGAGCGCGATCAGATGCGGGCGGACGCCGGTGATCCGCTTGGTGACGAGGGTGGACAGGGCGTAGAGCACGGCGGCCGCGAGCGCGTAGCCGAGCCCCGCGAGGGAGGCGGTGTCTCCGGGGCGCACCCCGGAGACGAGCACCAGCCCGGCGAAGGCGACCACCAGCCACCCCACCTTCGCCGCCGCGATCCGCTCCCGCAGCACCACCGCCCCGAACAGCACCAGGAAGAACGGCTGGGTGTGGTAGACGACGGTGGCCAGGGAGATCGAGGTGGCCTCGTACGCCTCGAAGAGGAACACCCAGTTGAAGACGATCAGCGCACCGCCGAGCGCGGCGAGCCCGAACGTCCGCGGGGTGAGTCCGTGCCCGGTGAGGAAACCCCGGGCCAGGCTGTAGGCGCCGAGGGCGAGCGCCCCGAACAGGCACCGGAAGAACACCACCACGAACGGCGAGGCGCCCGCCTCGACGACGAAGACGCCGAGGGTGCCGGAAAGCACCATGGCGAGGGTCAGTTCGAGAGTTCCCCTGGTCTCGTTTCTCATGCCGCCGACGCTACGGAGCCGGGCCGGGGGCGGTCCACGGGTCAGTGGGGCGTCCTGCCGATGGGGCCATCGGCCGTGTCGATGGGGTCCGCGACACCGGCCGGCGGGGCCCGGTCACCCCGACGGAATACCCGTGCGGGCCGGTGGGGTTGGCACCGGGGAACCACCCACCGGACGGAGCAGATGACATGACCCTCGACGCCCCGCACGCACCGCACGGCCCGGACTTCTCGGACCGCTCGTTCCTCTTCGTCCTCGGCAGCTCCCGCCCGGACGGCAACTCCGAGATCCTGGCCCGCGCGGCCGCCGCCGGGCTCCCGGCCGGTGTCCCGCAGCGCTGGGTGGACCTGAACCGACTGGACCTGCCCGACTTCCAGGACGGGCGGCACGAGCTCACCGGCCCGCCGACCGGCGAGACCGAGCGGATGCTGATGGACGCCACGACGGAGGCCACGGACGTCGTCATCGTCTCGCCCCTGTACTGGTACACCCTCTCCGCGCAGGCCAAGCGCTTCCTGGACTACTGGTCGGGCTGGCTGAACGTGCCCGGCTCGGACTTCAAGCAGCGCATGGCGGGCGGCACGCTGTGGGGCGTGACCGCGCTGGCCCACGACGAGCACGTCGTCGCGGACGGCCTGGTGACCTCCCTGAGCCACTCGGCGGCCTATCTGCGGATGCGCTTCGGCGGCGTCCTGACCGGCACCGGCTCCCGCCCGGGCCGGGTCCGGGCGGACACGGCGGCGATGACCCGCGCGGAGACCTTCTTCCACCACGAGCCGCCGCTCGCCCGCTTCCCGTACGAGGAGGCCGCCGTCGGCGTGTGAGGCCGCCGTCGGTCAGGCCGGGGCCGCCGGATGACAGGCGCACCCGCACACCAGATGACGGACGCCCTGTACGCCGCTGTCCCGGGGCACGTGGTCCCGGCAGCGGTCGTGGCGGCCGACGACGCAGCGTGGTGACCGGAGCTCCGGCTCGGGCGCGGCGGTCAGAGCCTGGGTCAGCAGAGACACGCTCACCGCGTCGGCGATCTCCGGCGTCACCCACCACGCATCCCCGGCACGGTCGCGATGGGGACCGTCATGCCCGACGGCGAGCACACAGACCGAGCCCGCACACACCGGCCGCATCACCTCGACGACGGCGACCACGGGCCGCCGGGCCCCACAGCGGCTCATCGGGCGGCCCCGGCATGGATGTTCCGGTGGTCGACGTCCACCCCGACGGTGGCCAGCCACAACGCCCGCCGCCGCCTGCGCTGCTCCGCCCGCGCCGAGGCGGCTGCCAGGTAGGGGCGCTCCAGGGGCGATCGGGACCCGTCGAGGAGCATCGCCTGCTCCCTGGCGTAGGGAGACCGTTGGGCGGGGACGCGTGGCCGTGGGCGGGGCGCGGGGGTGACCGGGCGGGGCCGGTGCCTGCCGGTGGGTGGCAGGGTCAGGATGAGCAACCACATCAGTAGGTGCGCGATAGGGTTCCGCACGTCATCAACTCCGTTGTAGTTGGTGGCCATGCCCCGGGAGGTCTAGCCACCTCGCCGGGGTCTTCACTGTCCAGAATCTAGGTCGAGCTATAGCCCTCTGTATACAAGTACAGAGGGATCCACTCGATCGTGTCAGGGTGCAGCGCTCTACGTTGGACACATGAGCGATTCGTCCTCACCGAGCGCGCCCCTAGACCCGCAGAGCGCCACACCGCTCTACATTCAGCTGGCCGAGATCATCAGCAAGCAGATCGCCTCGGGCGCCCTCGCCCCCGACCGACCGATCCCGTCCGAGAACCGCCTGGCCGAGGAGTACGGCGTCGCGCGCCTCACGGCCCGCCGCGCCACACAGGAGCTCCGGGACCGGGGGCTCGTGATCACCGTTCGCGGCAAGGGCTCCTACGTCACGCCCCTGGACCCAGAGCAGGAATAGCCCTCCGCGTGATCCCGACTCCACACCGGGGAACAGTCCCCCCATGGACGACGAACACGCCCGCCTCCTCCTCCGCACCGCCCTCGACGAGGCCCGTGCAGGTGTCGCCGAGGGCGGCATCCCCATCGGCGCCGCGCTGTACGGGGCGGACGGCGCGCTGCTCGGGCGGGGGCGCAACCGGCGGGTGCAGGACGGGGACCCCTCGGCGCATGCGGAGACGGACGCGTTCCGGGCGGCCGGGCGTCAGCGTTCGTACCGGGGGACGACGATGGTGACGACCCTGTCGCCGTGCTGGTACTGCTCGGGTCTGGTGCGGCAGTTCGGGATCTCGCGGGTGGTGGTCGGGGAGGCGGAGACCTTCCACGGCGGGCACGACTGGCTGGCCGCGCACGGGGTCGAGGTCCTGGTGCTCGACGATCCCGAGTGTGCCGCCCTGATGCGGGAGTTCATCGAGAAGCATCCGGCCCTGTGGAACGAGGACATCGGCGATGACTGAGGCGAGCCTTCCGACGATCGACCTCCGCCGGGATCCGGCCGTTCAGCTGCCCGCCGTCGACCGCGCCCTGCGGCAGGCGGGCTTCCTGCTCGTCACCGGGCACGGCGTCGAGCCGGAGCTGCGCAAGGAGATCCGGGCCGCCGCCCGGCGCTTCTTCCACCTCCCCGCGGCCGTGAAGGAGCGGTACGCGGTGAAGGTCGGCGGGCGCGGCTGGCTCGGCCCCGGGGCGGAGGCCAACGGCTACGCGGAGGGCACCGCCACCCCGCCCGACCTGAAGGAGTCGCTCTCCTTCGCCGCGGAGGAGCCGACCGGGGACCCGGCCGTGGACGCCGAGTGGTTCGTGCCGAACACCTGGCCCGCCGAGGTGCCGGAGCTCAGGCCCCTCGTCGAGGAGTACCTGCGCCTGATGCGGTCGCTGTCGGACCGTGTCCTGGGCCTGCTGGGCCCGGCGCTCGGCGAGGAGGCCGACTTCTTCACCCGGCACACCGGCCACCCCACCTTCGGCTTCAACATCAACTGGTACCCGGGGCGGGAGCGGGTCGGAGACCCGGCGCCGGGCCAGTTCCGCATCGGCCCGCACACCGACTTCGGCACGGTCACGATCCTCGACCGGCAGGCGGGGAAGGGCGGACTGCAGCTCCACACGGACGCGGAGGGCTGGCAGGACGCCCCGTACGACCCGGAGGCCTTCACCGTCAACATCGGCGACCTCATGGCGGGCTGGACGGCCGGCCGCTGGCGCTCGGGCCGCCACCGGGTCCTCCCGCCCCCGGCCGACGCACCCGCCGAGGAGCTGATGTCGCTGGTCTACTTCTACGAGTGCGACCCCGGGACCACGGTGAACGGCATCGAGTCCCACGCGTATCTGCGGGCGCAGCTCGACGCGATCACCGCCGGATGACCGCCCGCGCGGGTCAGCGTCCGGCGGCGACCGGTACGGGAGCCTCCGGCTCGGCCGGTGCCTTGGCGGGCTGGGGCAGGCGTGGGGCCGGCGGGCGGCGCCAGAGGTCCTTCATGCGCAGGGCGGGGCGCTCGACGAGGTGCCAGGAAGCCGCCGCCAGGATCAGGGTGAAGACCATGGTGAGGCCGAGGTAGGCCGGCATGCCCCAGCGGGTCCAGCCGATCACGGCGAGGACCTGCTGGACGACGAACCCGTAGATGTAGATGCCGTACGAGTAGTCGTTGCGGGCGCCGATGCGGCGGAACGGCGCGGGAAGGCGGATCGCCAGCCAGACCAGGGCGTACGCGAAGGCGGGGATGCCGAAGACGAAGAAGTAGCCGTAGTGGAGGCTGCCGGCGACCACGGCGAGTGAGGCGGCGCCGAGCCAGTCGCTGACCGGGATGCGGTCGCGGTAGAGCTCGATGAGCACGCCGAGGCAGAAGGCCAGGCCGAGGTAGATGGTGTACGCCGGGGTCACGACGCCGAGCAGCGGCAGCTCGACGGCCTCGAAGTAGCGGGCCTCGCTCGGGCCGTGCCAGAAGGGCTTGTCGAGCGCCTGGCGGGCGACGAGCCAGAACAGCACGGCGGTGACGAGCAGGACCGCGCGGCGGGCGCGGGTCAGGACGCCGGTCACGGCGAGGACGGCGACGCCGACGTAGCAGAGGAACTCGTAGCGCAGGGACCACAGGGCGCCGTCGAAGGCACTGTTGTACACCTGTGCGCCGGATCCACGCAGTTCGGTGAGTATGCCGGAAATGTCGTACTGCCGCATGGCCAGCGACCAGTTGGCCTGGACGTAGTCCAACGGGCCCGCGGGGCCGCTGAATCCGCCCAGGTCACCGCGTACGTACCAGTGCAGGAACGGCGCCGCGACGAAGGCCGTGAACAGCAGGCACACCCAGAACCCGGGCAGGATCCGCAGCACCCGGTGCCAGAAGTAGCGGCCCACGGGCAGCCGGGCGCCGCTGCGGGAGACGAGGATTCCGGAGAGCACGAAGAAGCCGTAGACGGAGATGGTGCCGAGGGTCAGCTGCCCGTGGCTGAAGCCCAGCAGGTGTTCCTTGCCGCCGTAGCCGAGGATGCGGGCGTGCGAGACGACGACGGCGGTGGCCAGGGCGAGCCTCAGGAAGCCGAGACTGTTGTCGCGGCCGGTGAACAACTCGGCCACGGTCCCGCGTGACCAGGGCAGCACGAAACCGCGAGGCATGATTATTTCCTTAAGATTCGACCGGCGGCACATCATCAGCCAGCCTGTGCACACTTGTCCAGTTCGATCAGGCGCGCTCGCCCCGTTTCGGTCACAGCCCGCCACCGCCCGCCGAGCGCCCCCGGACCTGCCCCGGATCGGCCCCGGATTGACCTCGTCAACTCTGACCTCATCCCAACACCCTGTCGATATCCTTCACTTGAGATGTGACGGGGCACGTCTGGTGGGATGCGGGGGGTAGCGGGTGGACAGAGTCCTTTACGGCCGCGAGGCGGTGCTCCATCGCACGGGACTCGCCGCGCGACTGGTCGGGCTCGGCGGCGAGGGGCTCGCGCGCGTGCCGTACGAGCACGGTGACGACCCGCCCGTCGTCGTCTTCACCGGCGGACGCGGGCTCGGCAAGACCGCCCTGCTCAAACAGCTCCGCAACACCTACAAGGGCGCCACCCCGCTCGCGCTGCTCGACTGCGCGCACATCGAGCCGCCCGCCGACCACGGGCCCGGCTGGACCGAGGTCACCGGGGCGCTCGCCGAGCTCGCCGTGCAGCTCTCGCCGCGGGTGACCGGGGCGAAGCCCGTACAGTTCCCGCGGCTCTCGCTCGGCCTGGTCGCCGTCGCCTCCACCAGCTGGACGCAGGAGGACGAGGAGCGGGCCCAGCGCGACCTGCAACGACTCGGCCCCGTGCTGTCCACCGTCGACGCCACCAAGGGCGCCGCCGCCAACTGGGTCACCAAGGTCCTCACCAAGCTCGCCGCCCGGTTCGCCGAGGCCACCGCACCGCTCGCCGGACTCCTCGCGGAGGCCACCGTCGAGACCGTCCTCGAAGAGGTCTTCGGCCGCGTCCAGCAGCGCTCGGAGGGCTTCTACGGCAGCTACCGCAACGCCGGCGGCCGCGGCAAGGCCGGGCTCCAGCAGCTCGCCGTCGACTTCCAGCAGGGCGGCCGGCGCCGCCAGGAGGCCGAGGACTTCCTCGTCGGCGCGCTCCTGGAGGACCTCGGCCAGGCCTACAAGGGCATCACCCGCGTCGGCACCCGCCGCGGCCGGCCCGTCCTGCTCCTCGACAACGCCCACGGCGAGCTCGGCCGCCGCCTGGTCGAACCGGTCCTGCGCGCCCGCCACGACGGCCGGCGCGACAAGGTCGTCGTCCTCGCCACCTCACGGGTCCGCGAACACGAGGGCATGCGCCACGCCCACCGGCTGCGGCTGCCCGAGACCGCCCACCGGGCACCCGCCCCGCGCGGCGCGGACATCACCTCCGGCATCCTCGCCGTCGAACTCACCCCGCTCTCCCCCGCCCAGGCCCAGGCCGCCTTCGACCGCCTCGACCCCTCCGGGCGCACCCCCGCCGACCTCGCCCGCGGCGTCCACCGGCTCACCGGCGGCCGGCCGCTCGGCGTGATGCTGCTCGGCCAGGCCGCCGCCGAGGCCCCGCGCACCGCCCGGCCCGGGCTCACCCCCGGCGCCCTGCTCGACCTGACCGTGGAGCTCCGCGAGGACGCCCGGCCCGTGCCCGTCGCCCCCGCCCTGCTCGGCGCGCTGCTCCCGCAGCCCCGCCTGGAGCCCTTCACCGTGCTTGCCGCCGCCCACGACGAGGAGTCGGCCCGGCTGCTCGCCCGCACCCGGCTGCACACCGAGTCCCGCGACGGCGACATGGCACTCCTCGTGCGCGACGAGCTGCGCGCCGAGGACTGGCCCGAGGGCCCCGAGCACTTCGTCGCCGACCCTCTGCTGCGCGCCCTGCTCCTGCACCGGCTGCGCTTCGAGGACGCCGACCACCCGCGCCACGCCGCCTGGCGCGCCGTCCACGAGACCCTCCACCGGCACTACGGGCAGACCCCGAACATCCCCTACCGGCTGTACCACGAGCTGGCCCTGGGCCGGGTCGACGACGCCGTGAGCCATCTGCGGACCACCTTCCCCGAGCCCGACGTGGTCGGCTGGCTCGGCCGGCTCCGCTTCATCGCCTCCGCCCCCTACCCCCGTGACCCGCACGGCGGCGGGCCCGACGGCCCCGACGGCCCCGACCCGCGCCGGGCCGTCGCGCTCGGCCGGCAGGCGTCCGACCTGCCCGCCGGGCTCGACGCCGAGGAGATCGCCCTCCATCTGTCCGTACGGCGCCTGCTGCACGCCGTATGGCTGCTCACCGATCCACTCGCCCTGCCCGACGGCGAGGTGACCGAGAAGCTGGCGCACGAGCTGCGCCAGCTCTCGGGCCGCCATCTGACGGGCAACAGCCCCCTGTGGGACGCGGCCACCCACTGGCCGAGGGACATCCACGCCTGGCGCCGGCCCTCGCTGCCGCCGGGCCGCGACCACGAGGACGGAGTCTGAGCCGATGGCCAACCGGCTGCGCAACCGCTATCTCTACACCCCGAGGCAGAAGCTCTTCGCCGCCCTGATCGCCCTCGTCGTGCTGGGCGTGCCGCTGGGCTACGGGATCAGGACCTGGACCACGCCCGAGGACCGTTCCTGCGCGGCGGGCGTCGCACGCCCCCAGGGCTCCGACGAGTGCATCGGCGTCAACGGCGACGGCTACGCCTTCGGCGTCCCCGAACTCACCGAGGTCGCCGGGCTCATAGGCCGCGAGAACGCCGCCCTGGGGCCCGACGAGTACGCCACCGTCGCCGTCCTCCTCCCGCTCACCTCCCCCGACCCCGGCATGCGCGTCAAGGTCCTGCACGAGGTGCAGGGCGCCTACGCCCGCCAGTACCGGGCCAACCACGAGTCCAACAGCGAGACCCCCAGGATCCGGCTCGTCCTCGCCAACACCGGCAAGGGCAACGCCCACTGGAAGACCACCGTCGACCAGCTGACGACGATGACCGCCGCCCCGCAGCGGCTGCGCGCCGTCACCGGCGTCGCCACCTCCTCCGCCGAGGTGCGGCAGGCCGTCGCCGCCCTCACCGGCGCGGGCATCGCCGTCGTCGGCACCACCATCACCGCCGACGACATCGCCAACGGCCCGGGCCCCGGCCACAACCGCTATCCGGGCCTCGCCCGCGTCTCGCCCACCAACGGCGACGAGGCCAAGGCACTCGCCCACTTCGGCAAGGTCGACGCCGCCAAGGCCATCCTCGTCCAGGACACCCGCACCGGCGACCACTACACCGACACCCTCAAGTCGGCCTTCGCCACCTCCCTGGAGGGCGCGCCCTACGAGCCGCAGCTGTTCACCTCGCCGCCCGACCCCACCGAGGAGGGCACCACCGCCAACACCTTCCGGCAGATCACCCACCTCATCTGCGACACCCGCGCCGAGACCGTCTTCTTCGCCGGCCGCCACACCCAGCTGCGCCAGTTCATCAACGCCCTCGGCGCCCGCGGCTGCGCCGAGCGCTCCTTCACCGTCCTGACCGGTGACGAGGGCTCCTACCTGGGCGCCGACCGCAAGCTCAACCGCCAGGCCCTCAAGGCCCGGCTGACCGTCCGCTACGCCTCCCTCGCGCACCCGGACGCCTGGCGGCCCGGCCCCGGCCGCACGGTGCCGGCGACGGGCGGTTCCACCGTCGCGTACGAGACCTTCGTGACGGACATCGCCCGCGCCTCCAAGGAGCCGGTCGCGCTCGCCGACGGGCAGGCGATCGTCGCGTACGACGCGATGGCGACCGCCGTCCACGCGATCCGCCAGGCCACCCCGGCGGGCGCGGCCCACCCGGAGCTCGCCGACGTGGCCACCCAGTGGCCGCAGGTCAAGGGCTCGCTGCGGGTGCAGGGCGCGAGCGGCTGGATCTGCCTGGACAACTTCGGCAACCCGTACAACAAGGCGGTGCCGATCGTGGAGCTGGCGCAGGACGGCTCGCAGCGCTTCGTCGCCATCGCCTGGCCCGAGGGCGAGCCGCCCGCGGCGAGCTGCCTGCCGCCGAAGCGGGGCTGAGGAGGGGAGGCCGTAGGGGCACCCTTATATCCCCTACGGCACCCACTTCGGCCAGGGCGCCTCGTCCCGCTCGTAGCGTTCCCGCAGCTCTTCCAGCCGGTCGGCGGTCCAGTCGAGCCAGTCCGTGGGCCGCCCGTCCAGCGCGTCCCGCAGCCGTTCCAGGTGCTCGTGCCAGGCCGCCAGCGTGGCCGGCCTCGCCTCCCGGGGGCCGTGGAACTCCGCCGTGAAACGCAGCACGGTCGACCCGGCCGCGTCCGGCCGGCCCGGTTCCAGGTGGAAGCGGATCCGGCCGTGCGGCGGATCGACCGTGTACTCGGCCACGTACTCGGGGTCCCAGGCGGTCACCCGCCCGGAGACGACCGTGTCGCTGGTGAACCAGCGCAGCGTGACGCGCCCGCCCAGGCGGGGCTCCAGGGGGTCCGCCGCGCACAGCCACTGCGGCAGGCCCTCGGGCGTGGCGACGGCGGCCCACACGCGCACCATCGGGTGCGGCAGCTCGACCACGTACCGCAGCAGGTGCGCGTCGCCGTCGTGGGTCTCGCACCTGCCCCGGGGTATCTCGCTCATACCTCCAGCGTGGCCCGGGGGCGGGAGCCCTGCCAGCGCGGGCGCCGGCAGGGCTTGCGGCTCACACCCCGGCGTAGGAGTGCTTGCTGCTCACGAAGATGTTCACGCCGTAGTAGTTGAAGAGGAAGCAGCCGAAGGCGATGAGCGCGATGTACGCCGCCTTGCGGCCCTTCCAGCCGGCCGTGGCCCGGGCGTGCAGGTACGCGGCGTAACCGACCCAGGTGATGAAGGACCAGACCTCCTTGGCGTCCCAGCCCCAGTAGCGGCCCCACGCGTCGCCGGCCCAGATCGCGCCCGCGATGATCGTGAAGGTCCACAGCGGGAAGATCGCCGCGTTGACCCGGTAGGAGAACTTGTCCAGGGAGGCCGCCGACGGCAGCCGCTCCATCACCGAGCGGGCGAAGGCGCCCGGCTCGCCGCCGGTCTCGAGCTTGCTCTCGTACGAGTCGCGGAAGAGGTAGAGCAGGGTGGCGACCGCGCCCAGGTAGAAGACGGCGCCGCAGAAGATCGCGGTGGAGACGTGGATCCACAGCCAGTACGAGTGGAGCGCCGGGACCAGCTGGTCGCTGTCGGTGTAGAGCCAGGTGGTGGCCACGCCGAGGTCGAGCAGGACGGTCGTCACCAGCGGCAGGCCGAGCCAGCGGACGTTCTTCTTCGCGACGAGGAAGCCGAGGTACGCGCCGACCGCCACGGTGGAGAAGGTGGTGGAGAACTCGTACATGTTGCCCCACGGCGCCCGCTGCACCGACAGCGCGCGCGTGACCACACCGGCCGCCTCGACGAGGAAGGCGAGCGTGGTCAGGGAGACGGCGATCCGGCCGTACAGGTCGCCCTTGACGGTGCCGCCGGCCGCGCCGGGGCCGTCCGGGACGTCCCGGGCGCCGGCCGTGGAGCGGGTGACGACCTTCGGCTTGTCGAGGACGGCGGTGCCGCCGCTCGCCGACGTGCCCCGCACGGTCACGGCGGGGGCCGCGGCGGTCCTGGTCTGTGTGAGCGCGGCGGCGGTGCGGCCGACCTTGCTGCGGCTGCCGAACACCCACTCGGCGATGTGGGCCAGGAAGGCCAGCGTGTAGACGGCCATCGAGGAGTAGATGAGCGTGTTGCTCATCTGCGCCAGGCTCTCGTTGGTCTCGGCGGCGAGGATCACTTGTCAGCCTCTCCAGCTTCGGCAGGTTCTTCTGCGGGTTCCGGCGCGGTCGGCGCCTCGGTGTTGAGCGTGAGCGCGAGCTCGGTCAGCTCTTCGGGCAGCCGGGCGGACTCGCTGCGGCCGAGGCCGGCCATCTCGACGACGGTGACGCCGTCGGCTCCCCGTACGGCCCGGACCCAGACGCGGCGCCGCTGGATGAACAGCGAGGCGGCCAGCCCGGCGATGGCGGCGATCGCACCGGCGAGGGCGAGACCGTTGCCGGGCTGCTGGGAGATCTGGAAGCTCGCCCACTCCTTGATCTCCTTCTCGAAGGTGATCGAGCCGGCGCCGTCGGGCAGCGTCATGGTCTCGCCCGGCAGCAGCCGATTGGCGCTTCCGGTGCCGCCCGTCACCTTGAACTGCTTCATCTTGGAGGTGTCGAGCTGGTACACGTTCTGCGGCAGACCGGAGTCGACGCGCAGGTCGCCGTGGTAGCCGGTGAGCGCCATGACGGGGAAGTCGAGGGCGGGGAACTGGGAGAACATCGTTCCCTTGCCGGCGCCCGCGAAGGTCGGCACGAAGAAGGCCTGGAAGCCCAGCTGCTCCTTCTTGCCGTTCCTGTCGCGGTAGCCGTCCATCACCTTGATCGCGCCGGTGGAGGTGATGTTGTTGTCGATGGGCAGCAGCGGTACGGGACCGCTGGTGACGATCTTGCCGCGGCCGTCGCGGACGGTGATGACGGGCGCGTAGCCGTGGGCGATCAGATAGACCTTGGAGCCGCCGACCTGGAGCGGCTCGTTGACGCGGATGACGGCCTTCTTGTCCGGACCGCCGCCCTCGGAGTAGGAGACGGCCGCCTCGAAGGTGCGGGGGGTGCCGCGCTGGGGGCCGTTCTTCTCGTACGTGCCGGTGAAGCTGTCCAGGCTGAAGCTGAACGGCGCCAGCTCGTCGGTGGAGAACTGCGAGCCGGACTTGAAGTCGTCGTACTGGGTGAGGGTGTTGGAGAAGCCGTCGCCCTCGACGATCAGCTTGCCGCCCTCGGACTTGTAGAGCTGGCCGACGGCGAAGGCCACGAGGATGACGATCAGCGCGACGTGGAAGAGCAGGTTGCCGGTCTCGCGCAGATAGCCCTTCTCGGCGGCGACGGCGTCCCCGGCGACATGGGCGCGGAAGCGGCGGCCCTTGAGCAGGGCGAGCGCGGCCTCGCGGACCTGCTCGGGCTCGGTCTCGGTGCGCCAGGTCGTGTACGCGGGCAGCCGGGTCAGGCGCGCGGGGGCGCCCGGCGGGCGGCCGCGGAGCTGGCCGACGAACTGCCAGGTGCGGGGCACGATGCAGCCGATGAGCGAGACGAACAGCAGGATGTAGATCGCGGAGAACCACACCGAGCCGTAGACGTCGAAGAGCTGGAGCTTCTCGTAGAGCGGCGTGAGGGTCTCGTGCGCGTCCTTGAACTGCTGCACCTTCAGCTCGTCCGCGCTGGTCTGCGGGATGAGCGAGCCGGGGATCGCGCCGAGGGAGAGCAGGAACAGCAGGATCAGGGCGACCCGCATGGAGGTCAGCTGTCGCCAGAACCAGCGGATCCAGCCGACGACCCCGAGGGTGGGGCCGCCGATGACGCCGCCGTCGGAGGTGTCCTCGCGGGGCGCGGTGGACAGCTGCGCGCCGGCCTCGCCGATCTCGTGCGACTCGCGCGGCTCGTGCGGCTCGCGCGGCTCGTGCGGCTCGTGCCTGTCAGTCTCGGTCTTGCTCATCTCGGAACTCTCAGATCCCCACCGTGAAACCGCTGGACCAGCCCTGCATCGTGGACACCATGCTGTCCCACGCACCTGTGAGGAGCAGAACGCCGGTGAGGATCATCATCCCGCCGCCGATCCGCATCACCCAGGTGTAGTGCTTCTTGACCCAGGCGAACGCGCCGAGCGCCTTGCGGAAGGCGACGGCGGTGAGCACGAACGGCAGCCCGAGACCGAGACAGTACGCGACGGTCAGCAGCGCGCCGCGGCCGGCGCTGGCCTGTTCGGCGGCGAGCGCCTGCACGGAGGCGAGGGTGGGGCCGATGCACGGGGTCCAGCCGATGCCGAAGAGCGCGCCGAGCACGGGCGCGCCGACGAGGCCGGTGACGGGCTTCTTGTGGAAGCGGAACTCGCGCTGGGTGAACCAGGGCATGAGGCCGAGGAAGAAGACACCCATGACGATCATGAGGATGCCGAGGACGGTGGTGAGGATCTCGCGGTGCGCCTGGAGGGTCCAGCCGAAGTAACCGAAGAGGGCGCCGCCGGAGACGAAGACCGCGGAGAAGCCGAGCACGAAGAGGCCGGCCCCGGCGACCATCCGGCCCCGGCGGGCCTCGGCGAGGTCGGTGCCGGTGACGCCGGTCACGTAACTCAGGTAGCCGGGGACGAGCGGCAGCACGCAGGGCGAGAAGAAGGAGACGAGTCCTCCGAGCACGGCGATGGGCAGGGCGAGCAGGAGCGCTCCGCTGAAGACCGTCTCGTTCACGTCACTTCTCCGCGACCAGCGGGTCGATCATGGACTTCAGCTTCGCCTCGTCGAGCGCCATGAGGGAACGCGCGGCGATCTTCCCGTCCTTGTCGAGGACGATGGTGGAGGGGATGGCCTGGGGCGGCAGCGAGCCCTTGGGGAAGCCGCTGAGGATGATCTTCCCGGCCGGGTCGTAGAGGCTCGGGTACGTGACGCCGTAGTCGGCCTCGAAGTTGACCGCGTCCTGCTTCTTGAAGTCGCGGGTGTTGAGGCCGACGAACTCGACGCCCTTCGCCTTGTACTCCTCGGAGACCTTCGCGAAGTGGGGGGCCTCGGCTCGGCACGGACTGCACCAGGAGCCCCAGACGTTGAGGACGACGACCTTGCCCTTGAGGCCGGCGACGTCCAGCTGCTTGCCGTCGAGGGTCTCGCCCGCGATCTTGTTCACCGGGCGGCGCTCGCCCTTCGCGACGGTCGCGATACCGCCCGTGTTGGTCACGAAGTTGGTGTCACCGCCGCCTCCCGACTTGCCCTTGGAGTCGGAGCTGCAGGCGGTCAGCGCGAGCGCGGCGGCGAGGGCTCCGGCCGTCAGCAGGGCGCGGCGGGGTGCGCGGCGAGGACTCATGTGAAAAGTTTCGCATGGGCGTTTCGCGGATCTTGGGCACCCCCCTACGTGCCCGTAACGCCCCTTGTCAAGATCGGTTAAGCCGAAGGCGGTCACGCGGGTGATCGCGCGAGTGGTCACGCGGGTGGTCACGCCGGCTTGAGAAAAGCGTTCCAGCCGCCCGCCGGGGACTGGCCGACCTCGAGGGTACGGAGCCTGGCGAGGATCTTCGGGTCCTGGACGTCCAGCCAGTCCACGAACTGCCGGAAGGAGACCAGCCGGACGTCCTTCTTGCCGGCCATGCCCTTCAGGGCCTCCTCGACGGCGTCCATGTAGATGCCGCCGTTCCACTGCTCGAAGTGGTTGCCGATGTAGAAGGGGGCGCGGTTGGACTCGTACGCGCGCCGGAAGCCGGACAGGTAGGCCCCGGTGGCCTGCTTGCGCCAGCCCGGATAACGCGAGGGCATGCCCTTGGTCGAGTTCTTCGACTGGTTGGCGAGCATGTTGTAGTCCATGGACAGGACCTCGAAGGAGCGCCCGGGGAAGGGCACGGCCTGCAGCGGCAGGTCCCAGACGCCCTGGCGCTTGACCGGCCACATCTGACGGCCGCCGGGCGAGCTGGCGTCGTAGCGCCAGCCGAGGCGCTTGGCGGTGGGCAGCAGGTTGTCCTGGCCGAGCAGGCAGGGCGTGCGGCCGCCGACGAGCTCCTTGGTGTAGTCGAAGGGCAGCGGGTCGAGGTCGGTCCAGCCGCTGTGGGTCTTCCACTTGGTGACGAAGCCGACGGCCTGGTCGATCTCGTTCTGCCAGTCGGCGGGGGTCCAGTGGGCGACGGAGCCGGAGCCGCCGCAGAAGTGGCCGTTGAAGTGGGTGCCGATCTCGTGGCCTTCGAGCCAGGCCTGGCGGACGTACTTGAGGGTGTCCTTGATGTGGTCGTCGGTGAGGTAGCCGATGTCGGAGGCGCCGGTGCGGTTGTTCGGCGGGCGGTAGAGGTGCTTCTTCGACTCGGGCAGGAGGTAGAGCCCGGAGAGGAAGAAGGTCATCGCCGCGTCGTGGTCCTTGGCGAGCTGGAGGAAGCGCGGGAAGAGGCCGTTGCCGACCTCGCCGGCGCCGTCCCAGGAGAAGATCACGAACTGCGGCGGGGTCTGGCCCGGTTCGAGCGGCACGGGCGCGTCGGGCTGGTTCGGCTGCTTGCCGGTGTCGGCGGTGGAACCGTCGCCGATCGGCCGGCCGTCGTCCTGGGTGGGGGTGGCGGGGGTGCTCGGACCGCCCGTGGCGTCACCACCCTTACCGGGACCGGAAGGCCCGCCTTTGTCCTGGTTTCCTCCGGTGCAGGCGGCCAGTCCCATGGCCGCGGCGGCACCAACGCCCGCCCCGAGCAGACCCCTTCGGTTGATCCCGCGCATGACATCCCCATTCGTACTGACACATGACCTGAACGTCATCCAAACCGACATTGAGTGAGATGCGGGGAGGAACACGGAGGTTCCGGGGAATAGCACAAAAATTTCAGGGGCGGTCGGACGACTCACGGTCGTCCGACCGCCCCTGAGGGTCTTCTACTCCCGGTCCGGTCCCGGCGTCTACGCCCCGGACCGGATTCGCCGCCTCCGCCCGGACCGGGCGGTCGCGCCTACGCCCCGAAGGCCTTGGCCCTGCCCTTGACCGGCTTGGCGCCCGCGCGCAGGTGCTCCGGCACGAGGTCCAGGGCCGGCTCGCTGTATCCGACCGACACGATCCTGTCGCCCCGGTACGTGAACGTGGTCAGCGAGGCCAGCGTGCACTGCCGGCGCCGCGGGTCGTGCCACAGCCGGCGCCGCTCCACGAAGCTGCGCACGATCCAGATCGGCAGCTGGTGGCTCACGCAGACCGCCTCGTGCCCGCGGGCCGCGTCCTTCGCCGCGTCCAGCGCGGCCATCATCCGCACGACCTGCTCGATGTACGGCTCGCCCCAGGACGGCCGGAACGGGTTGGTCAGGTGCTTCCAGTTGCCCGGCTTGCGCAGCGCCCCGTCACCCACGCCGAAGGTCTTGCCCTCGAAGACGTTGCCCGCCTCGATCAGCCGCTCGTCGGTGACCAGGCCCAGGCCGTGCGTCTTGGCGATGGGCGCCGCCGTCTCCTGCGCCCGCTCCAGCGGGGAGGCGACGACCCGGGTGATGTCCCGGCCCGCCAGGTGCTCGGCGACCCGGTCGGCCATCTGCCGGCCGAGCTCGGACAGGTGGTAGCCGGAGCGGCGGCCGTAGAGGATCCCGTCCGGGTTGTGCACCTCGCCGTGCCGCATCAGGTGGACGACGGTGATGTCGCCCTTCGCGCCGCTCATGCGGTCGCCTCCGCGGCCGCGCGGGCGGCGGCGGGCAGCGCGGCGGCGATGCGCTCCACGGCCCGCTCGTCGTGCGCGGTCGACACGAACCACGACTCGAAGGCCGACGGCGGCAGGTACACGCCGTCCGCCAGCATCGAGTGGAAGAAGGCGTTGAAGCGGAACGCCTCCTGCTTCTTCGCGTCCTCGTAGTCGCGCACCTCGGTGGAGGTGAAGAAGACCGAGAACATGTTGGACGCGGTCTGCAGCCGGTGCGCCACGCCCTCCTTGGACAGCGCCTCCGTGACCAGGCCCTGGATCTCCTTCGACACCGCGTTCACCTTGTCGTACGCGGCCTCGTCGAGCAGCCGCAGCTGCGCGAGCCCGGCGGCGGTCGCGACCGGGTTCCCGGACAGGGTGCCCGCCTGGTAGACCGGGCCGGCCGGGGCGAGGTGGCCCATCACGTCGGCACGGCCGCCGAAGGCCGCGGCCGGGAAGCCGCCGCCCATGACCTTGCCGAAGGTCATCAGGTCCGGCTTCACGCCGTCGACGCCGTACCAGCCGGCCCGCGAGGTGCGGAAACCGGTCATGACCTCGTCGGAGATGAACAGCGCGCCGTTCTTGGCGCAGGCGTCCTTCAGGCCCTGGTTGAAGCCCGGCAGCGGCGGGACGACGCCCATGTTGCCCGGCGAGGCCTCGGTGATCACACAGGCGATCTCGCCCGGGTGGCGGTGGAACGCCTCCTGCACCGCCTCCAGGTCGTTGTACGGCAGCACGATGGTGTCGCCGGCCTGCGCGCCCGTCACGCCGGGCGTGTCGGGCAGCCCGAAGGTGGCCACACCGGAGCCGGCCGCGGCGAGCAGCGCGTCCACGTGCCCGTGGTAGCAGCCGGCGAACTTGATCACCTTGGCGCGGCCGGTGAACCCGCGGGCGAGCCGGATCGCCGACATCGTCGCCTCGGTGCCGGAGGACACCAGGCGCACCTGCTCGACCGGCTCGATCCGCGCGACGATCTCCTCGGCGAGCGCGACCTCGCCCTCGCCGGGCGTTCCGAAGGAGGTCCCGCGCGACACGGCCGCCTGCACCGCCGCGGTCACCTCCGGGTGCGCGTGCCCGACGATCATCGGACCCCACGAGCAGACCAGGTCGACGTACTCGCGACCGTCCGCGTCGGTGAGGTACGGACCGGTACCGGACACCATGAACCGGGGCGTACCGCCCACGGCCCGGAAGGCTCGCACCGGAGAGTTCACGCCGCCGGGCGTCACAAGGGAGGCGCGGTCGAAAAGCGTCTGTGAGACTGGGGCTTCGTATGAATACGGCACTGTGATCCTGACCTGCGAGTACGACGTCGGGTACGGAGGAGCGGACGGGGAACGGCTGGGGAGGGACGAAGAGGGACGGGGAACGGCTGAGACGGGTGGGGACGGTGTGGGCATCCTGTGAACTACACCAGGGCGTCTGTCCTCCGCGTCTGCGAAACTGGGGCGTCATAGGGATGGCTCACGGAATCCATGGTGTCAGAGGCCACGGCGATCTTGCGGACAGGTGTTTCACCGCACGAGCGCGGGGGAGGTCACTGTCACGATGATCGGGCCGCGTGGCGCGGACGTGCGGTCTGGAACAGCAGTCGGGTGGAGATATGCATCGCGGTGGCGGACCGGGCGAGGGGACTGACGACCTGGGTCCCGAGCCTGTCCGGCGAGGGAGGCACCGGCGCCGGAGGACGGAGGAGCCGAGGGCGAACGAGCCGAGGACGGGTGAGCCCAGGGCGGGCGGGGAGCCGAAGCCGGCCGACCCCCGGGCCGAGTCACGCGCTCCGGAGCCCCGCGCCGCCGACCCGCGGCCTGCCGAGTCCGTGGCCCCCGATTCCCGGGCCGTCGATCCCCGGGCCACCGGCACACCGGCCGGAGCACCGACCAGCGAGCCGGCGCAGGACCGTGACCGGGGCCTGGACGAGTCGTCCCGGGTGGCCAGGTCCCGGGCCCGCCGTGCCCGCGCCCGCGACGGCGGGCCGATCGAGGGCCCGGCGCAGGAGGGCGGAACCGGCACCGGAGGCGTGACCGGCCCCGGAAGCATCAGCGGTCCCGGAAGCATCAGCGGAAGCAGTCTGAGCGGGCTCAGCGGCCTCGGCGGCCTGAACGGTCTGAGCAGCCCCAGCGGGGCAAGCGGCGAGAACGGCGCAAGTGGCGGGAGTGGCCGGTTGGGGGTGACGTACAAGTACTTCGGCGCGCCCGACGGCGCGACGGCGGCCCGTGTCCCGATCTCGATGCGCCCCGAGGAACTCGGCGGCGACGAACTCGGCATGGGCGGCATGTTCACCAAGATCAAGCCGGAAACCATAGCCGCGATGGTCCTCACCGGCATCCAGGGCATGCCCCTGCACAAGGTCCCCCCGCTGGAACTGGTCGTCCTCCACCCCGACTACGCCGTGGTGAAGCTCCCCATGACCGTGGTCGACCCGCTCCGCGGCATCGGCGAGGAATCGGTCGGTGCCGCCGCCTTCATCTGGTCCACGGTCCCTGACCGCGGCGGCCCGCAGGACGCCTTCAACGTGTACCAACTGCTCCACGAATGGCAGGACTTCAGCCATCGCCTGCACGAGGCCGGCCACCAGCCGTACTGCCTCGTCTGGCCCTGACCCGGCGGCGGCGCCTGCCATAATTCCCCTCTGCTGACGACGGACCGGGGGAACCGGGGGGACTGCTCCACTATGGGCGCGTTACGGGCACTGCTGATCGCCGTGCCGGAGGAGGACCTCGGCTTCACCGCCGGGGACGTGGAGCGGATCAGGGACGCGCTGCTCGGCTCGGGTTACGCCGAGTCGGACGTGACGGTCCTCGACACGCCGGAGGCGACGACCCGGGACCGGATCTACGCCGCGATCAACGACCTGCTGCAGAAGAGCGAGGACGAGGACTTCGCCCTCGTCTACTTCTCCGGGCACGGCGTACGGCGCCGCGGCGGCGACCACCTCGTACCGAGCGGCGCCGACCGCGCCTCCGGTGGCCAGCAGCTCGTGCACACGAGGCCGGACTATCTGCTGGAGCAGCTCAGGAGCCGGGCCACGGTGATGGTGTGCCTGGACGCGTGCCGCGACGAGGCGGACGAGGGTCTCGGGACCACCTGGCGGACGCCCCTCGAACCCGCCACCGCGGACATGCCGCTCGACCACGTCGTCCTGGTCCACGCCTGCGCCGTCGGCCAGGAGGCCATGGGCACCGAGGCGGGCAGCTTCATGGGCCGCGCGCTCGCCGAAGCCCTGTCCCCGGACTCCTCGGTGAGCACGGTCGCCGAGGTCATCCACCACGTGCGCGTGCGGGCCCGGGAGATCGCCGAGGCCCACGGCCACGACCACCGGCCGGAGTTCCGCTGGCTGGGTCCCGCACCCGGCGACTCCCCCCGGGCCGGGCACCGGATCTGCGCCTTCGATCCCGCCCTCGACCGGTGGAAGGCGGACGTCCGCGCCTCGGGCCTGTGGCGGCGGGTGACGGCCGACGGCCTGGACAAGGGCGCCCTCCAGGACCTCCTGGACCGGCTGATCGACGAGGTCCTCAAGATCCGCGCCGACGCCGGGCAGCCGAAGAAGGCCGGCCGCGACCCCTGGGAGGACCGCGCCTTCCCCAGCCGTGTCCTCGCCCAGCTCGACCGCCTCGTCCCCGCCACCGACCAGGGCGGCAGGCTGAGTCCGCTGGAGACCGTCACGCTCCTCGCCGCCCCCTTCGTCCGCGAGGCGGCGATCGCGTGCGGGCGCCGGGCGCTGGCCGAGCTCTACGATCCGTACGGCGTGCCCGAGGGCACCGTGGACCTCACATCCGGCACCTTCCGCGGCAACCTCGCCGAGGACATGACCGACGTCCGCAGGGCGTACCAGCAGATCGACGAGAAGCGCGAACGGCTGCGCACCCGCCCCGACCCCGACGACCCGGCGGACCCGGGCGCCGCCCGGGCCACCGAACAGTGGCTGCGGCACCAGCTGCTCGCCGACTGGGACCAGCTGTGGGACGCCTCCACCGGCACCCAGGAGACCGTCGGGGCGCTGCAGAGCCTGTCCACGGTCATGAGGCTGCTGACGGACGCGGCCGTGCTCGCCGCCTACCAGGGCCGCAAGGCCCCGCGGCACGCCTCCGAGCAGCTGGGCACGGCCCTCCAGCAGGTCGTCATGCAGATGCGCAGCCGCCCCGGGCCCGTCGCACCCGACGGCAAGGACTGGGACGACCAGCTGTCCACCCGCCTGGGCCTGTTCGCCTGCAAGTGGCGGCCCCGCCAGCTGGCCGGACTGCTGCACATCGCCGAACTCCTCGCCATCGACCCCCGTTTGCTGGACGGCATCGTCATCGACCACCTCGGGGTGACCCACCTGCGCGTGGAACCGGAGGCCGTGGTCCGGCAGGTGGCGAACAGCGACTTCATGGAGGCCGGCAACCCCACCGACCTGACCCTGTACTCCGCCTGCGAGAACGCCGCGCTCCACGTGGCCCTGGAGCGCCAGGTCGACTCCGTCGTCGCCGCCGTACGGAGCCTGACGAAGGCGACCCCCAACGAGGACCTGTACGCGGCGCTGCCCCAGCACGTCAGCACCGACTCCCTCGCCCCCGCCCGGCTCAGCGCCTACGACGCCCCGCCCCCGCGCTTCCAGCTCTCCGAGGACGGCGTCAAACCCCTGATCATGGGCACCCAGCTCTACGGCGACCGCACCCTCGCCGTCCGCGAGCTCTACCAGAACGCGCTGGACGCCTGCCGCCGCCGCCAGGCCCGCCAGGACTACGCGGCGGCCGTGCACGAGATCGACCCCTCACACATCAAGCCGCTCGCGGACTACACCATCATCTTCACCCTGGGCCGCGACACCGCCGACGGCCGGCTCTACATCGAGTGCCAGGACGCCGGCATCGGCATGACCGTCGAGGAGCTCCGCGACCTCTTCGCCCGCGCCGGCCGCCGCTACGAACAGTCCCCGGCCCGCATCCGCGAGATGCGCCGCTGGCGCCGCAGGGGCATCGTCCCCGAACAGAACAGCCGCTTCGGCATCGGCGTCTTCAGCTACTTCATGCTGGCCGAGGCGATCCAGGTCTCCACCCGCCCGGCCAGCGCGAACGGCGTCGCCGCCGCCGGCGAGAGCGGCCACCGCGTCGACGTCGTCGCGGACTCCGGCCTCATGCACATCACCCGCACCGACGACATCGGACTGGGCACCCGCGTCCGCCTGTACCTGCGCCCCGAGTTCTGCGCGGATCCGCCGTCGCTGGTGAAGGTGCTGCGGGACGAGGTCTGGTACAGCGACGTGAACATCGCCGTGGTCGACGGCCTGTCCGGTGAGGGCGAAGAGGCCCACTGGCCGGCCGGCCAGCTACGGGTCCCGGGCGCAGTCCCGCTGCCCCGCCGCCAGGAGGACGGCAACGTGTGGTGGGTACCTGCGCAGGGCGCGCGGCTCGTGGACGGCGTCCGCGTCCGGCACGACGACCATCCGTACGGCTACGTCATCAACCTGCGGCGCCGGCACGGGGCGAAGCTCACCGCCGACCGCAACCGTCTGCAGTATTTCGACCGCGGCGCGGCCGCCGAGGACCTGCGGGCCGCCGTCGACGACCTTCTGCTGTGGGATCCGATGCCGCTGGACTGGCTGTGGAAGCTCGCTGAGAGCGACACACACGCGACCGAGCTGGTGGTGCGCCGGCTGCTGGACACGGAGGCGTCCATGGACGTGAACCAGTGGTTCCAGAAGCCGGTGTACTCCGCGCAGCGCCTGCAGCCCCTCTCGGCCCTGGGGTGTCTTCCGATGGACGCCGACACCTACGTCGACGTCTCGATCTACGAAGTCGACGAACTGCACCAGGGCTCACAGCTGTTCCTGCAGTGGCGGAACAGCCTGGTGGGGACGGAGACCCCGTACAAGAACGCGTTCAGCCCCGGCATCGGCCGCCCCCAGGGCTATCCCACACCGGCGCCCCTGGACGCCCTGGTGTTCCTTTCGGCGGAGGGATACAGCCGGTGGTGTCCCGGAACAGCCGCACTCCGCGCCTCGGCATCCAGTGGGCTGAGCCTCCGCGCGACTCTGCGGGGTCTGCGCCGGTACGCCGTCGCAGGGGTACACATCCCGGAAGCAGCGGACATCCGGGCCCTGGACCACATGACCGGCGACGGCCTCGCGACCATGCTGTACTCGGCGTACATCCACGACGGCCAGCCGAAGTACGCGACGGACGACCCGACCCAGGCGCCTGTACAGGCAGATCTGATCGACGTCGGCGTCGCCACCGGCATGCCGCTCGGACAGCTGGCCGAACGCCTCGGGCGATTGGGGGACTTCGACGCCCTTCTACCCGAGCCGCCCGTCCTCGGGGAGCTCGGTTCTCACATCCCGACCCCGCACGAACACAGGATCGTGACCGGCAAATCCGTGCCGGGACTCGACAGCCTTCCTCGTCTGATCACCCCGACCGTCGCCGCCTACGCGGCCAAGCGCACGCGCTCGGTGACCACGGAGGTCGCCGCCGTCGGCAAGACGTACGCGGCCCTCGGCTACGAGCTCAGCGGGACGTTCGACGATGCCTTCCTGTCGGACGACGACGTGCGCCACCTGCACCTCCCCCTCAGCGGTCTCCACAACCCCTTCGGTCTGCTGGACCTGGTCCGTCTCTCCGCCGAACGCGCGGACCCCGATGTGGGGACGACGGCCGCGATCATGCGGGACACCCTCAGGCGGCTCGGCCTGCCCGAGGTCTCACCCGGACCGCTGGCGTCCGTGAAGGCGCCCTCCTGGTGGCAGTTCCTCGGAGCCGGCCTACAACCGCCACACGGACCTCTCAGCGTGTGGAGCGTGCTGCGCGCCCTTCAGCACCGGCTGGACTCGGGGTCGGCGGATTCCGAGGCAAGTGCGCTGACCGCACTCGCCGAGGCCGGGGGCGTGGTCGTGAACGCCCCGAGCGCGGTCCGTGCCCGGCTGGAGGGCGAGGTGCCACCCCTGCGACTCCTGGTCCAGCCGGACAGGAACGTCGAAGGACGGGAAGGTCAGAGCTGGGGTTTCCAGGCCCCGTTCCCCGACACGTCCGACCGGGTGGACGGCCGCTTCCTGATCACGTTCGCCGCTGCCCGCCGGTCCTCCGTCGGCGAGCTCGCCGACCAGCTGCGCGCCGAAGCCGAGCCGTACGGCATCAGCGTCGACGACGTCCCCGCCGAAGCACGTGACCTGAAACCGGAGCTCGCGGATTTCATGGCACTGTTCACCGACAGCTCGTGCCAGTGGCGCACCGAACTCACCCACCGGCAGATCGTGCGCTACGCCATCGACCTCGACTACTCCCTCGACACCGCCGCAACCCGCCTCCGCGCGTACGAATCCCTCGGCGCCCCCCACGTCCCCTACCGGGAGGACATCGGCGCCGAACCGGCCGACCGCGACCCCGTCCTCGAGCGCCTGCTCTTCTACGCGCCCCTCAGCGAAGGCACCGTCACCCCGCTCGCGCTCGTCACCACCGCCGTCCGTCTGGAGAAGGGCCTGCGCTCCACCTATCGGGCCCTCGCCCCCTACACCCGCTACGGCCTCACCCTGGCCTGCCCCGAGCCCGAGGACGACAGCTACGAGCCGGACTGGCAGGACGTGATCCTCCTCAGCCGGCATCTGACCGGCCGGGAGCCGGCCGTCGCGGGCGAGGTGTCGGAGGACCACGTACAGCTGTCGTCGGAGGAGACCGAGCTGACGCCCGCGCAGGTACGGGAACGGCTCACCTTCTACGCCCCGCTGTTCGGCCTGCACATGCCGCCGCCGCCCCACCCCGCCCGTACCGATCTGGAGGCCCCCGCATGACGACCCCCGACGACGACAAGCCGTACCGGGAGCAGCGGGTCGCTCCGCCCGGGGACCTCGCCTGGCACCGGGACGGCGGATTCCTCGTGGCCACGGGCACCTGCCCGGTCTGCGGGCATCGCACGGACAAGTCGCTGGTCGACATCGTGCCCGGCACCGTCACCAAGGGTCTGCCCTGGGGCCGGAAGAAGCCGCAGGCGAACCGGGACCGGACGGTCGACTGCGAGTGCCGGATCACGCACAGGGAAGCGGACGAGCGCAACGGGTGCGGGGCCTGCTGGACGGTGCGGCTCCCCGAGGAGGGTGCTCTCTGATGAGCACGCCTCCTCCCTCTACCCCGCCCCTGCCCCCGCCTCCCCCTCCGCCGCGTCTGACGGCCCGTGCCGCCCGGGACGCGGCGCAGCAGCGCCTGTTCGAGATGCTCCAGTCGCAGCTGGGGATCGCCCGGCACCAGGCCGAGGGCTGGCGCAACTTCCTCGCCACCGCGACCGCGCTGCTGGCCGCCGTCCTCGTGCTCAAGGGGCGCGAGAACGTGGCCGAACTGCCCACCGGTTACCGCACGGCGGTCGTCGTGATGATGGCCTGCGGGCTGCTGGCCCTGCTGTTCTCGGCGTTCACGGCCGCCTCGGCGGCCCACGGGCGCCCGGGCGACGAGCTGAAGGCCGCCGACGGCGAGCAACTCCTCGCGTGGGAGTCGGAGGAGAGCGCACGGGTGGCCGTCCTGGTGAACCGGGCGCGCTGGCTCGCCGTGGCCGGCGTCCTCGCGACCGCCGCCGGTGTGATGACGACCTGGGTGGCGCCGTCCGCCGACAAGGGCGGCGGCGCGTCGGTGTCGGTGCACACGCGTGACGGGGTGGTGTGCGGCGAGCTGGTGGAACTGGACGCCGAGGGCATCACCGTGAAGGTGAAGCCGGCCGGCGGCAAGGACGCCAAGGAATCCAAGGGCGAGAAGGACGGCAAGGACGGGAAGGACGCCCTGCGGCGGCTTGACTGGGGCACTCAGGCGGTGAGCGCGACCCCCGTCGACTCCTGCTCGAAGGACGGCTGAGGGGGTACGGGACGACTGCTGAACGGGGCCCTCCGCCACCTCCCCAGGCGTTTCACCACACTTCCGGTCCTCATAAGTGATGAAGTGAGGACAAATCGGATGTGATGTGCGGTACGAGGGAAGGACATGCGGTGAGCACCAGCACTGTGCGCCCCATGCAGATCGGCGAGGTCGCGGCACGGACGGAACTGTCCCTGCGCACCATCCGCCAGTACGAGGACAGCGGCCTCGTCGTCCCGTCCGCGGCCTCCGAAGGCGGTTTCCCGCTGTACACGGACGCCGACGTGGCCCGCCTGATGGTGATCCGCCGGATGAAACCCCTCGGCTTCACCCTCGACGAGACCCGCGACCTCCTCACCGCCGTGGACCGCCTCGCCGCCGACGTGCCCGACACCCCGGGCGAGCTCGACCCCGCCGTCCGGGCCGCCCTCGTCGCCCGCGTCCGTGGCTACGAGCAGGCCGCGGCCGAGCGCGTCGCGGAACTCCGCGCCCAGCTGGCGCGGGCGGAGGAGTTCGCGAACTCGCTGCGGGCCCGACTGCCGTAGCCCCACCCGGGACCCGTCGGCGTACGGACTACGGCTCGCCGCCCCCGTCCCCGTCCCCCAGCGCCGCCGCCAGGTCCTGGAAGAACCGGGCGCAGGCGGCCGGGCTGGGCGGGGTCTCCGGGTTCCAGGGGGCCAGCCGGGCACCCGGCGGGACCGCGTGCGGTGGCACCGCGTTGGCCCGGCTGTCGAAGAGCACCAGGTCCGGGCCGAGCCCGACGGCGTGCTCCCAGTCGGTGGTCAGCCAGCTCGCCCCGGGTCCCGGCCCCGGGTCGACGAACCGGACGCCCAGCTCCGCGAGCCGCGCCAGCTCCGGCCAGGCGTGCGGTCGCGCCAGGTGCACCTGCTCCGGACCGGCGCCGGACAGCGCGAGAACGGTCGCCCCGGTACGGGCCGCCGCGGCCCGCACCGCGGCCTCCGCGTCGCCCAGCCGTCCGGTGCTCCTCGCGCCCGCGTCGGCCTCCGCCCCCAGCGCCCCGGCGAGCGCGGCGAAACGGTCGACGATCGCCCCCAACGTCAGCTCGTTGCCGACGGCCAGCGCGGCGAGCGGCACCCCGAGCCGCTCGGCGAGCGCCCCGTCCACCGCGTACGGGCTCTTGCCGTCGTACGTCACGTCCACCACCAGGTCGACGCCGCCGAGCCCCCGTATCCGCGCCTCGTCCAGGGCCCGCCCGGGCCCCAGGTAGGGCACTCCCGCCGCCGCGAGACCGCCCGCCTTGACCGGATCGAGCCGATCGGCGTCGTGCCCGGACCCGTAGACCGCGACCGGCCGCACCCCCAGGTCGAGCAGGGCGGCCCCGGCCCGTACGTACGCGACCACCCGTTCCGGTCGGCGCGCGGCCGTCAGGGCCGCACCCAGATCGTCCGTGAATCCCCACTCCCGCGCACCGCCCGTGCCCCTGGCGTCCGACATGCGGCTGCTCCCTCCCCGGCCGGAAATCTCCCTCTCCCGGTCCCCACCTTGGAGCGCTTCCCCGACCCGCACAAGAGGGCCTGCCGCCGCCCGTTGTCAGACCTCCCGCCTAGGGTGCGGTCATGGACACCGAGAGCACGACCGTCAGGCTGGAAGCGTGGTCGAAAGGCGACTTCGACCTGTTGCGGGCGGTGAACGCACCGGAGTTGACGGCGTATCTGGGCGGCCCGGAGACCGAGGAGCAGCTGGCCGCGCGGCAGTCGCGGTACGAGGCGCTGAGCGCCGACGCCGACCGGCCGGGCGGCATGTTCCGGATCGTGCTGCTGCCCGAGGGCACGGCCGCGGGCAGCATCGGCTTCTGGGAGACCTCCTGGGAGGGCGAGCCGGCGTACGAGACGGGGTGGACGGTGCTGCCCGGCTTCCAGGGCCGGGGCGTGGCGACCGCGGCCACGCGCGCGGTGGTGGAACGGGCGCGCGCCGAGGGCCGGTTCCGTCACCTGCACGCTTTCCCGTCGACGGACAACGGCTCCTCGAACGCGGTGTGCCGCAAGGCCGGCTTCACCCTCCTCGGGGAGCGGGACTTCGAGTACCCGCCGGGCCGGCCGATGCGCTGCAACGACTGGCGGCTCGATCTCGCGGGCGTGGCGAACGCTCCGGCTACTCCCCCAGGGCCTTGAGCTCGCGGGTGAAGTGGAAGGCCACGATGTCGAAGCGCTCGCGCAGGTAGAAGCGGTGGGCTCCGGTGCGGTGGGTGCCGGAGTCCAGGTTGAGCTCGTAGCAGCCGGCCGCGCGGGCGTGCGCCTCCAGGTGGGCGATCAGGGCGTGTCCGACGCCGGTGGAGCGGGCGGTCTCCCTGGTCACCAGGTCGTCCACGTACAGCTTCTTCACCGAGCTGGTGTTGATGACGATCCGCCAGCCGGCCACGCCGACGCAGGCACCGCCCCTGGGCCCGTCTTCGGCGAATGCCGCGCTGAAGCGCAGGCCCTGCCGGTACCCGTTCTCGTAGACGTCGCGGAAGAGTTCCGGGGTGAGGTGGGGGCGCAGCTCGCGCAGGACCGGCAGGAGCTCGCTCTCCAGGCGGGGATCGCCGGGCTCGAGGTCGATGATCTTCATGGCGGGACCGTACCGCGCGGTCGGCGCGGAGTCCGAGGGCGGGGTGGAGGCGGAACCGGGAGGCGGTCGTCGGGCCGGCCCGGTCAGCTCGGTCGGTGGGGAATTGCCTGGCCGCCCCACCACACCCGATGCCATCCTGTCTGCGTGAACGGACCGGAGATCCAGATCAGCTTCGCCCCCGGCCTGCGGCTCTTCGTCGCGGCCGACCGTCGTTCGGGCCGGACGCCCGTGGCGACCGACGGCGTCTCCTCCCTCGGCCATGTGGTCGAGTCGCTGGGCGTGCCGCTGACCGAGGCGGGGCGGCTGCTGGTGGACGGACGCCCGGTGGACCCCTCGCACGTCCCGGTGGCCGGCGAGACGGTCGAGGTGGAGGGCGTCCTGCGCCCCCAGCCGGTCCCGGGCGCCCCGCTGCGGTTCCTGCTGGACGTGCACCTCGGGACGCTGGCCCGGCGGCTCCGGCTGCTCGGCGTCGACGCCGCGTACGAGAGCGAGGACATCGGCGACCCGGCCCTGGCCGCGCTGTCCGCGAAGGAGCGCCGGGTGATGCTCTCCCGGGACCGCGGGCTGCTGCGCCGCCGGGAGCTGTGGGCCGGCGCGTACGTCTACAGCGACCGGCCCGACGAACAGCTCCGTGACGTCCTCGAACGGTTCGCGCCGCCGCTTGCGCCCTGGACGCGCTGCACGGCGTGCAACGGGTCGCTCGCGGACGCCGACAAGGAGGCGGTGCGCGAGCAGTTGGAGAAGGGCACGGAGAACACGTACGACGTCTTCGCGCGGTGCGTGGACTGCGGCCGGGTGTACTGGCGGGGCGCCCACCACGCCCGCCTGGAGGCGATCGTCACGGACGCGGTGCGCGAGTTCGGCGGCGCGGCCGCGCGCTGACGCACTCCGGCCGGGGCGCGGTCGCCGAGTCGTTCGGCGTCGCACTCCGCCGGCTCAGGGCGCCTCGGCGGTCAGATAGCGCTGCACGGTCGGCCCCAGCCACGCCTCGACGTCCTCGCGGGACATGTCCACGAGGGGTGGGAGACGCAGCACGTAGCGGGTGAGCGCCATGCCGAGGATCTGGGAGGCGACGAGACCGGCCCGGCGGGGCGCGTCGGCGGGGTCGGGGCAGACGCCGGCCGTGATGGGCCCGAGCTGCTCGGCGAAGACCGACCGCATCCGCTCCGCCCCGGCCTCGTTGGTGACCCCGACCCGCAGCAGCCCGGTCAGGACGTCGTCGCGCTCCCAGCGGTCGAGGAAGTGGGCGACGAGCGCGGCGCCGGCGTGCCGGGCCGGCAGTGCGCCGAGCTCCGGGAGCTCCAGCTCGAAGGTGGAGGCCGCGGCGAAGAGGCCCTCCTTGTTGCCGTAGTAGCGCATGACCATCGAGGGGTCGATCCCGGCGTCACGGGCGATGGCCCGGATCGTCGCGCGCTCGTAGCCGTCGGCGGCGAAGCGCTCGCGGGCGGCGTCGAGGATCGCGGTCCGGGTGGCGTCGGAGCGACGTGGAGACTTCATGCCAACAAGTGTAGGCCCACAGGCGTTGACAACGCCATGGCGCGGACCTACATTTGCCAACAAGCGTTGACCAACACCTGTTGGCCAACGGGCGTGGACCCAGGCCGGGACCTGGGCCTGGCACCCCTGGAGGCAGCGATGAGCACCACGGGCACCACGAACAAGACCCCTCACCCGACCCCCGACGCCGACGCCGACGTCCTCGTCGTCGGCGCCGGACCGACCGGACTCCTGCTCGCCGGCGACCTCGCCGCCGCCGGCCGGCGCGTCACCCTCGTCGAGCGCCGGCCCCAGGGCCTCAGCAACCTCACCCGCGCCTTCAGCGTCCACGCCCGCACCCTGGAGCAGCTCGACGCCCGCGGCCTCGCCGACGAGCTCCTCACCACCGGCAGCCGGATCACCGGCCTGCGCATCTTCGGCGGACTCGACCTCGACCTCTCCCGCCTGCCCTCCCGCTTCCCCTTCCTCCTGACCACCCCGCAGTACGAGGTCGAGCAGCTCCTCGAGCGGCGCGCGCTGTCCTCCGGCGTGGACTTCCGCTACGACACGGAGCTGCGCGGCCTGCGCCAGGACGCCGACACCGTCACGGCCGAACTCGCCGGCCCCGACGGGCCGACCACCCTCCGCGCCCGCTACCTGGTCGGCGCCGACGGCGTGCGCAGCGCCGTCCGCGGCGCCATCGGCCTGCCCTTCCCCGGCGCCTCGGTGATCCGCTCCATGGTGCTCGCGGACGTCCGCCTCACCGAGGAGCCGGGGGGCCGGCTGCTCACCGTCACCGCCTCCGGCGGCGCCCTCGCCTTCATCGCCCCCTTCGGCGACGGCTGGTACCGGGTGATGGGCTGGGACCGCGACCGCCAGGTCCCCGACAGCGAGCCGGTGACCTTCGACGAGGTCCGGGACATCACCCGCCGCGCCCTCGGCAGCGACTTCGGCATGCACGAAGCCCGCTGGGTCTCCCGCTTCCACAGCGACGAACGGCAGGCCCCCGCCTACCGCTCCGGCCGGGTCTTCCTCGCCGGCGACGCCGCCCACGTCCACTCCCCCGCCGGCGGCCAGGGCATGAACACCGGCCTCCAGGACGCCGCCAACCTCTCATGGAAGCTCACCGCCGTCCTGCGCGGCGAAGCCCCCGACCCCGAGGCCCTCCTCGACAGCTACCAGGCCGAGCGACACCCGATCGGCAAGCTGGTGCTGCGCAGCAGCGGCACCCTCATCCGGCTCGCCATCGGCCACTCCCCGCTCCAGCGGGCCGCCCGCGCCCTCGCCACCCGGATCCTCGGCGTCGTCCGGCCCGCCGCGGACCGCGCCGTGGGCCAGATCAGCGGCATCGGCCTCTCCTACGGCCCCGAAACGCGCCGCGTCCCGGACCTGGAGCTGCGCGAGGGCCGGCTCTACGAGCTGCTCCGCAAGGGCGAGTTCGTCCTGATCGCCCCCGAGGGCACCACCCCGGCCCTGCCCCGTACGGCTCCGGTCGCCCCCGACCGCGCGATACGGGCCACCTGGGCCGACCCGACCCGCCGCGACACGCTCCTGGTCCGCCCCGACGGCTACACGGCCCCGCTCGGCGCCTAGGCGGCGATCCCCCGGCCCTCGCCGCGCTCAGAAGACGTACGGGTCGCCGGTCGCCAGGACCAGCACACGGTGGAGGTCGTTACGGGGATTGCCGTCGGACACCCCGTCCCGCCACACGGTGCCGATGTCCACGGTCAGCTCCTGCGGCCGCCCCGCGGTCCGCAGATCGAGCGCCAGCTCACCGACCGCACCGGCCGCCCGCAGCTCACCCGTACGACAGGAGACCACCCGGTCACTGCTCCACAGACAGCTCGGGGGAAGCTCCTGGCCGCCCGCCATGGGCTCGGAGAACGCGAGCCGGACGGTCGCCTGGGAGACGTTCGACGGCCCGTGGTTCTCACTGACCAGCCACACACCGATCCGCCCGTCCCAGAGCGAGACATGGCCGTGGTGGGCCAGATCCGCCTCCGGCGGCGCGGCGGCGGCCGAGGTCGTGCCGGTCACCAGGGCAGCCGTCAGGGCCGCGCCGAGCAGCGCCTTGCGCATCGCAGTCATGCCCAGAAGATACCCATGACAACCCATATGTTCTGACTAACCGTCAGCCGCGTGTCTCGATGTGCCACCCTGCCCCCATGCTCATCGCCCGCTCCGCCGCCCTGTTCGCCCTCGCCGCCCTCTTCGAGATCGGCGGCGCCTGGCTCGTCTGGCAAGGCGTACGGGAACACCGCGGCTGGATCTGGATCGGCGCCGGCGTCCTCGCCCTCGGTGTCTACGGCTTCGTGGCCACGCTCCAGCCCGACGCCGAGTTCGGCCGCATCCTCGCCGCCTACGGCGGCGTCTTCGTCGCCGGCTCCCTCGCCTGGGGCATGGTCGCCGACGGCTACCGCCCCGATCGCTGGGACGTCATCGGGGCCCTGATCTGCCTCGCCGGCATGGCGGTCATCATGTACGCCCCGCGCGGCCGCTGAATCCGTCCCGCCCTATCCTGACCACGCGATCCCCACCCCCGACCGCACGCGCGAGGAGCACGTCATGACTGCCGCCGGTACCCCCATCGCCGTCGTCACCGGAGCGAGCAGCGGCATCGGCGCGGCCACCGCCCGGCAGCTCGCCGCCGCCGGCTACCGCGTGGTCCTCACCGCCCGCCGCAAGGACCGCATCGAAGCCCTCGCCGCCGAGATCAACGAGGCCGGCCACCAGGCCACCGCCTACGCCCTCGACGTCACCGACCGCGCCGCGGTCGACGAGTTCGCCACGGCCTTCCGCACCCTCGCCGTCCTCGTCAACAACGCCGGCGGCGCCATCGGCGCCGACCCCGTCGCGACCGGCGACCCCGACGACTGGCGCCGCATGTACGAGGTCAACGTCATCGGCACCCTCAACGTCACCCAGGCCCTGCTCCCCGCCCTCACCGCGAGCGGCGACGGCACCGTCGTCGTCCTCTCCTCCACCGCCGGCCACGCCACCTACGAGGGCGGCGCCGGCTACGTCGCCGCCAAGAACGGCGCCCGCGTCCTCGCCGAGACCCTCCGCCTGGAGATCGTCGGCACCCCGGTCCGCGTCATCGAGATCGCCCCCGGCATGGTCAAGACCGAGGAGTTCGCCACCACCCGCTTCCGCGGCGACACCGACAAGGCCGCCAAGGTCTACGCCGGCGTGGCCGAACCCCTCACCGCCGACGACGTCGCCGACACCATCACCTGGGCCTGCACCCGCCCCCCGCACGTCAACATCGACCTCCTGGTCGTCCGCCCCCGCGCCCAGGCCAGCAACACCAAGGTCCACCGCGAGCTCTGACCGGGAAGTCCCCGGCGCCCGCCTCAGCCCTTGACGCAGATGAGCTGCTTCAGCTTCGCGACCACCTCGACCAGGTCACGCTGCTGTTCCATCACCTGCTCGATCGGCTTGTAGGCGCCGGGGATCTCGTCCACCACGCCCGAGTCCTTCCGGCACTCCACGCCCCGGGTCTGCTCCTCCAGGTCCCGGGTCGAGAACCGCCGCTTCGCCGCGCTGCGGCTCATCCGGCGGCCCGCGCCGTGCGAGGCGGAGTTGAAGGAGGCCGCGTTCCCGAGGCCCTTCACGATGTACGAGCCGGTACCCATGGAGCCCGGGATGATCCCGTACTCGCCGGAGCCGGCCCGGATCGCGCCCTTGCGGGTGACGAGCATGTCCATGCCTTCGTACCGCTCCTCGGCCACGTAGTTGTGGTGGCAGGAGATGACCTGGTCGAAGCTGACCTTCGCCTTGCGGAACTCCCGGCGGACGACCTCCTGGAACAGCGCCATCATGATCGCGCGGTTGTACTTCGCGTACTCCTGCGCCCAGAAGAGGTCGTTGCGGTAGGCCGCCATCTGCGGGGTGTCCGCGACGAACACCGCGAGGTCGCGGTCGACCAGGCCCTGGTTGTGCGGCAGCTTCTGCGCCTCGCCGATGTGGTACTCGGCGAGTTCTTTGCCGATGTTCCGCGAGCCGGAGTGCAGCATGAGCCAGATGCTTCCACTCTCATCCGTACAAAATTCAACGAAGTGGTTGCCGCTGCCGAGCGTGCCGATCTGCTTCTCGGCCCGCTCCCGGCGGAACTTCACCGGATCGGCGACCGTGTCGAAGCGCGACCACAGGTCCCCCCACCCCGCGGTAGCGAACTGGTACAGCCGGCCCGGATCGACCATCTCCCGGTGCATCCCCCGCCCCACCGGAATCGCCTGCTCGATCTTGGACCGCAGCCGCGACAGATCACCCGGAAGGTCGTTCGCCGTCAGCGACGTCCTGACCGCCGACATGCCGCAGCCGATGTCCACGCCGACCGCCGCCGGGCACACCGCACCCTGCATCGCGATCACCGAGCCGACCGTCGCGCCCTTGCCGTAATGCACGTCCGGCATCACGGCGAGGCCCTTGATCCACGGCAGCGTCGCCACGTTCTGCAGCTGCTGCATGGCGCCGCCCTCGACGGAGGACGGGTCCGCCCACATACGGATGGGCACCTTCGCGCCCGGTACCTCCACGTACGACATATCTACTCACTTCCCCCGGAAAGTCTGATAACGCAAAAACCGGAGCCAAAGCCCGTACAGGTGACTGCGGACCGGCATCAACGGCTGCGCGTGCGATACACATTGTGTTCACCGCGCCCCACGGGGCGGCAAACAGTTTTCGGGGGATTCCTCCGGGAGAAGGGAGCCTGGGATCGTGCAGCGCAAGGCGTACGCCTCCGGTCGGTCCGGGCCCGCGGTCCTCTCCGCGGCCGCTCTCGCCCTCGGTCTCGGGATCGGTCTGTCGGGCTGCTCCTCCGGCACGGCCGCGGACACCGAAACCGTCGACTCCAAGGCGGGCCCCGCCGCCCCCGCCGCGCCACCCGGTCGCTACCGCACGCTCTTCGAGCCCTGTGGCGCGGTGCCCGGGCCCACCTTGATGGACCTGCTGCCGGGGGCCGCCGCGCTGCCCGACGCCGAGCGCGCCCGGACCTATCGCGGCACCGCGGCCGCCACCTTCGACACCGACCGCCGGGTGGGCTGCAGCTGGAAGTCGGACGCCCCGGACACCACCCACCGCCTGACCCTCGACATCGAGCGGGTCGTCTCCTACGACCCGTCGGTCAGCGACGACGCCCGGGCGCAGGAGGTGTACGGCCGGAAGCAGGCCGCCGCCGGCGTCACCCCGGCGGCGACGACGACGCCTCCTGTGGCCCCCTCGTCCTCCGGTTCGTCCACGGGCCCGGTCGCCCCGCCTGCCGGCCACCAGCCGGCTCACGCACCCCAGGCGCCCCAGGCGCCTCGCACGACCGCCACCGCCACCACCGGGCCCGCCACCACGCCCACCGCTCCGCCCACCGGTCTGGAGTCTCGCGTCCTCGAAGGTCTCGGCGAGGTCGCCTTCCTCGACGACACGCTCGAGACCACCGGTCCGTCCGGCGCGAAGCGTCTCGTGAGCGTGGTGTTCCGCACATCGAACGTCATCGTGACCGTCCAGTACGAGGAGCGGACGGCCGCGCCGGCCGAGGCTCCCGACAGCAAGGAACTGCAGGAAAAGGCCAGGAATCTGGCCCGGCTGCTCGCCGAGCGGCTGGAGGAGTAGCCGTCCGGAGCCGTTCCGTGAGCGCCGCCGGTCGGCGCGCCGGAGCGCGTAACGTGTCGGCGTACCCCCGGCCGCCCGGCCGTGCGCCGCCCAAGCGACTGAAGGAACCATGCAGCGATCAGCCCCGCGACTCTCCCGCATACTCGCCTGCGCCGCCGTCCCGGTGATGCTCGTGGCCGCCGGCTGCTCCTCCGGATCGGATTCCGGCGACAAGGGTTCCGGTTCGCCGGACACGTCGTCGTCGGCTTCGGCGACGCCCAAGGCCACGCAGTCGACGAAGGCGGTCGAGCCGGCGCGGTACGCGAAGCTGCCCGATGTCTGCAAGGCGATCTCGGCGAAGACGATCGACACCCTGGTGCCGAAGGCGAAGAACAAGAACGGCACCGCCGCCGTCTCCAGCGATGTCACCAGCCGTGGCGGCTGCTCCTGGAACGGCCTGGAGGACAAGGGCGTCAAGGGTTCGCAGTACCGCTGGCTCGATGTGTCGTACTACCGCTACGAGTCGGACGCGACGCTCGGCAGCGGTCAGGAGCGCGCGGCGGAGAACTACGCCAAGGAGCTGGCGAAGGTCCAGGCGACGCAGGGCGCCAAGCAGCTGAAGACGACGGCGACGCCGGGCGTCGGTGACCAGGCGGACACGGTGACGTTCCAGCTGCGCAAGACCGACGAGGACTTCACGTACGCGTCGGTCGTGGCGCGCACGGGCAATGTCGTGGTGCTGCTGTCCTTCAACGGGGCCGGTTACGCGGGTGCGACGACGCCGTCCACGAAGTGGATCTCGGATGGTGCGCTGAAGGCGGCGAAGGAGGCCGTCGTTTCGGTCGCGGCGGCGAACAAGTAACCGTCGGACGGCCGACCGGCCGCCGTCCTGTAGGTGTTTGTACGTTTTCGTTCGGAGCCCGTCCCTCCCCAGAGGGCCGGGCTCCGCGCGCATGTGCCAGTCTGTGCCCGCGAGATGTCGATTGACGGGAGGGATCGCGGGTGGCCGCGATGCAGCTGACACGTACGCACCGGATACTCATCGGCCTGGTCGTCGCCGGTGCGGTGATCATCGCGGGCATCGGTTTCGCCGGCTCGTACGCGGCGGTGCGCGAGCTCGCCGTCGACAAGGGCTTCGGCACCTTCTCGTACTTCTTCCCGATCGGCATCGACGCGGGCATCTGTGTGCTGCTGGCGCTCGATCTGCTGTTGACGTGGATCCGGATTCCGTTCCCGTTGCTGCGGCAGACGGCGTGGCTGTTGACGGCGGCGACGATCGCGTTCAACGGCGCGGCGGCCTGGCCGGACCCGCTGGGTGTGGGCATGCACGCGGTGATTCCGGTGCTGTTCGTGGTCGCGGTGGAGGCGGCGCGGCACGCGGTGGGGCGGATCGCCGACATCACGGCCGACAAGCACATGGAGGGCGTGCGGCTGACGCGTTGGCTGCTGTCGCCGATTCCCACGTTCCGGTTGTGGCGTCGGATGAAGCTGTGGGAGCTGCGGTCGTACGAGCAGGTGATCAAGCTGGAGCAGGACCGGCTGATCTACCAGGCACGGCTGCAGGCGCGTTTCGGGCGGGCGTGGCGGCGGAAGGCGCCGGTGGAGGCGTTGATGCCGCTGCGGCTGGCGAAGTACGGGGTGCCGCTGGCGGAGACGGCGGCGGCGGGTCTCGCCGCGGCGGGTGTGGAGCCGGTGTTGTTGCCGCCGGCTCCGGTGACGGCGACGGCGGTGGCCGCTCCGGCGCTCGAGCAGTCGCGGGTCGCCCAGGTGCCGGAGCAGCAGGGTGCCGCGCAGCCGCAGGCGGTCACCGCACAGCAGGGTGCGGTGGCGCAGCAGGGTGCGGTGCCGGGGCAGGGCCAGCCGTTGCCGCAGGTGGCGCCGGTGAACCACGAGAGTCCGTGGTTCGATGCTCCGCAGGTCTCTCCGGAGGCGTACGAGGGCACGTACAACCCGAGCATCGTGGAGGGTCTGGAGCCGACGCCGGTCGCGGTTCCGCATGGCCCGGAGGATGTGCCTCCGCCGGGTCCTGAGGAGTTCCAGCCGTATCCGGAGTATGTGGACGAGGCTCTGTCGACGGAGGATTTCGCGGCGGCCGCGTACAAGGCGATGTGGGACTACGTGGAGGAGAAGCAGGACTTCCCCAACGCGGAGCAGCTCGACATATGGCTGAGCGACATGTACAAGATCCGGCATCCGCGCAGTGCGTCGCTTCTGCGTGAGCTCACGCCGCAGCTGCGGGAGCGGATCCAGCAGGAGTGGGCGGAGAACCACACGCCTTGATGGGATAAGGCCGGTCAGGCCTTGGTCTCCTTCGCCTTCTGCTTGGTGGTCTCGCCCCATACGACGAGGGCGATTCCCGCGGCGAGGAGGGCGACGTAGCCGGCGGTGGGGATGTCCCACCATCTGTGGAGCAGGCCCCAGGGGCCGTTTCCCGAGAACTTTCCGCCGGCGCCGAGTCCGCCTTGGACGAGGGCGATCCAGCCGATGACGGTGAGGGTTTCGCGGGCGATGGCGTGCTTGGTCATGTCTCCACGGTCTCCCGCGCGGCGCCCCGTTTCGTCGTGCGCACGACGGAAACCGCCCTCCTCCGAACGATGCAGAGGAGGGCGGTCTCTCGTCCGTCCCGGACGGTGGCGGCGCCGGACGGTGCCGACACCGTCCGGTGACGCTTACGCGCCGAGGAGCTTGCGCACCCGGTCGGCGCCGACCGCGAGGAGCAGGGTGGGCAGGCGGGGGCCGGTCTCGCGGCTGACGAGGAGCTTGTAGAGCAGGGCGAAGAAGGAGCGCTGCGCCAGCTTCAGCTCCGGGGTGGGCTTGGCCTCGGGGGTGAGGCCGGCCATGACCTTGGGGACGCCGTAGACCAGGGTGGTGAGGCCGTCGAGGGACCAGTGGGTGTCGAGGCCTTCCAGGAGCAGGCGCAGCGACTCGCGGCCCTGGTCGTCGAGGGAGCCCAGGAGTGCGGTGTCGGGCTCGTCCCGGACGATGGTGCGCTGGTCGGCCGGGACCTGGGTGGTGATCCAGTTCTCGGCGCGGTCGAGGCGCGGCCGGACCTCGTCGAGGGAGGCGACGGGGTTCTCCGGGTCGAGCTCGCTGAGGATGCGGAGGGTCTGCTCGTCGTGTCCGGCGGTGATGTCCATGACGGAGGCGAGCGTCCGGTACGGCAGCGGGCGCGGGGTGCGGGGCAGTTCGCCTACGGCGGTGCGGACGGCGCGGGCGTGGGCGGCGGCGTCGGCGGGGAGGACGGTGCCGTCGGCGACCTTGGCCTCGAGCTTGTCCCACTCGTCGTAGAGCCGCTGGATCTCCTGGTCGAAGGCGATCTTGAACGACTGGTTGGGGCGGCGGCGGGCGTAGAGCCAGCGCAGGAGCTGGGGCTCCATGATCTGGAGGGCGTCGGCCGGGGTCGGGACGCCGCCGCGGGACGAGGACATCTTGGCCATGCCGCTGATGCCGACGAAGGCGTACATGGGGCCGATGGGCTGCACGCCGTCGAAGATGCCGACGATCTGGCCGCCGACCTGGAAGGACGAGCCGGGCGAGGAGTGGTCGACGCCGGAGGGCTCGAAGATGACGCCCTCGTAGGCCCAGCGCATGGGCCAGTCGACCTTCCACACCAGCTTGCCGCGGTTGAACTCGCTGAGCTTGACGGTCTCGGCGAAGCCGCAGGCGGTGCAGGTGTAGGCGAGCTCGGTGGTCTCGTCGTCGTAGGAGGTGACGGTGGTGAGGTCCTTCTCGCACTGCCCGCAGTAGGGCTTGTACGGGAAGTAGCCGGCGCCGCCGCCGGAGCCGTCGTCCTCGTTGGCCGCGCCGGAGCCTTCCTCGGCCTCCTGCTCGGCCGCGTCGACCGGCTTCTGGGACTGCTTCTTCGGTGCCTTCTTCGTCCGGTACTGGTCGAGGATGGCGTCGATGTCGCCGCGGTGGCGCATGGCGTGCAGGATCTGCTCGCGGTAGACGCCGGAGGTGTACTGCTCGGTCTGGCTGATGGGGTCGTACTCGACGCCGAGCTCGGCGAGCGCCTCGACCATGGCGGCCTTGAAGTGCTCGGCCCAGTTGGGGTGCGGGGAGCCGGCCGGCGCGGGGACGGAGGTGAGCGGCTTGCCGATGTGCTCGGCCCAGGACTCGTTGACGCCCGCGACGCCGTTCGGCACCTTGCGGTAGCGGTCGTAGTCGTCCCAGGAGATGAGGTGCCGGACCTGGTGGCCGCGGCGGCGGATCTCGTCGGCGACCAGGTGCGGGGTCATGACCTCGCGCAGGTTGCCCAGGTGGATGGGGCCGGACGGGGAGAGGCCGGAGGCGACGACGACCGGTTTGCCAGGCGCACGTCGCTCCGACTCGGCAATGACCTCGTCCGCGAAACGGGAGACCCAGTCGGTCTCGGTGCTGCTCTGAGCCACGGTCGGTACGTCCTTCTTCCTTGATTTCCCTCAAAGCCTTACAGCCCTACGTGAGCCATTCTCCCAGACGGAAGGAGGCGCTCCGAGGTTGTCCACAGGCCGGGATCTCTCGCGGCTGTGGGCCGGGGGTTTGTCCACAGGGGGAGAAAACTCGTTGCTCTGCCATGGGACACTTGACGGGCGAAATAGACCACCGGGACACCCGGACTCGACACAACAGGAACGGAAGCTCATGGCCTCGGTCCCTTCCCTCGCTTCGACCGTGCAGCAGCGCCTCGCGGAAGGCCTCTCGGCAGCCCTGCCGGAGGCCGGTTCCGCCGACCCGCTGCTGCGACGAAGCGACCGGGCCGATTTCCAGGCCAACGGCATCCTGGCCCTCGCCAAGCAGCTCAAGGGCAACCCGCGTGAGCTGGCGACGAAGGTCGTCGAGGCCATTCCGGCGAACGACGTCCTGAAGGAGATCGAGGTCTCGGGCCCCGGCTTCCTCAACATCACCGTGTCCGACGCGGCGATCATCGACACCCTGGCGGCCCGTGCCGCCGACGACCGGCTCGGTGTGCCGTTCAACCCGGCGGCCGGCACGACGGTGATCGACTACGCCCAGCCGAACGTGGCGAAGGAGATGCACGTCGGCCATCTGCGGTCGGCGGTCATCGGCGCGGCGATGGTCGAGATCCTGGAGTTCACGGGCGAGAAGGTGGTGCGGCGCCACCACATCGGCGACTGGGGCACCCAGTTCGGCATGCTCATCCAGTATCTGATCGAGCACCCGCACGAGCTGGACCACAAGGCCGAGGGCGCGGACGTGGAGGTCTCCGGCGAGGAGGCCATGTCCAACCTGAACCGGCTCTACAAGGCCTCGCGGGCGCTGTTCGACTCCGACGAGGAGTTCAAGACGCGGGCGCGGGCGCGGGTCGTCGAGCTGCAGGCGGGTCACGAGGAGACGCTGGCGCTGTGGCAGCGGTTCGTCGACGAGTCGAAGATCTACTTCTACTCGGTCTTCGAGAAGCTGGACATGGACATCCGCGACCCCGACATCGTCGGCGAGTCCGGTTACAACGACATGCTCCAGGAGACCTGCCGGCTCCTCGAGGAGTCGGGCGTCGCGGTCCGCTCCGAGGGCGCTCTGTGCGTGTTCTTCGACGACGTGAAGGGCCCGGACGGCAACCCGACGCCGCTGATCGTGCAGAAGTCCGACGGCGGCTTCGGGTACGCGGCGACGGACCTCTCGGCGATCCGTGACCGGGTGCGGAACCTGAAGGCGTCGACGCTGCTGTACGTGGTGGACGCCCGTCAGTCGCTGCACTTCAAGATGGTCTTCGAGACGGCCCGCCGGGCGGGCTGGCTGAACGACGAGGTGAAGGCCGTCCAGCTGGCGTTCGGCACGGTCCTCGGCAAGGACGGCAAGCCGTTCAAGACCCGTGAGGGCGAGACGGTGCGGCTGGTGGACCTGCTGGACGAGGCGATCGAGCGCGCCTCCGCCGTGGTCCGCGAGAAGGCTCAGGACCTGTCCGAGGAGGAGATCGCCGAGCGTGGTGCCCAGGTGGGCATCGGCGCGGTGAAGTACGCGGACCTGTCGACGTCGGCGGCCCGTGACTACAAGTTCGACCTCGACCAGATGGTGTCGCTCAACGGTGACACCTCGGTGTACCTCCAGTACGCGTACGCCCGTATCCAGTCGATCCTGCGCAAGGCGGGCGGGGCGAAGCCGGCGGCGCACCCCGAGCTGGCCCTCGCGGCCTCGGAGCGGGCGCTCGGTCTGCACCTGGACTCGTTCGGCGAGCAGGTCCAGGAGACGGCGGAGGAGTACGCGCCGCACAAGCTGGCCGCGTATCTCTACCAGCTGGCGTCGCTCTACACGACGTTCTACTCGGAGTGCCCGGTCCTCAAGGCGGACACTCCGGAGCAGGTCGAGAACCGTCTCTTCCTGTGCGACCTGACCGCCCGGACCCTGCACCAGGGCATGGCCCTGCTGGGCATCCGGACCCCCGAGCGTCTCTGACGCCCGGCGGCGAGTGGGTCACTGCGTGACCCACTCGCCCTTGTCGGGCCAGTAGCCGTACGTCGGCCGCCCCTCGATCGCGCTGGTACGGAACGGCTGCCCGCCGTCGTCGACGCGTACTACGCCCTTCTTCGCGCCGCTGCTCCAGTGGAGCTCCAGGTACCAGGAAGCGGCGTACTCCTCGGTGTGCACGTCGAGGTTGAGGACCTGGGGGTCTCCGGTGGCGACCTTGTAAGGGAAGTCCTTCGCGGGCACGACCCGGTCCCCGTCCTGTCCGGCGACCGGCTTCAGGTACGGCCGGGGTGCGTCGAGGTCGACGTCGAAGGTCTGCGGGGTGATCCCGCTGCCGCAGCCGTCGCCCATGGAGTACGCCGGCCGGTCCAGCGGTGTGCCGCGCTCCACGACCCGTACGTGCAGGGCGGTCAGGACGACCGGGGCCTGGGTGCGGCCGGTGACGGTGAGCTGGAGCTGCATGTGGCCGCCGTCGATCCCGCCGAGCGCCCGGGCCCAGCCGCGGGTGTCCTGCGGCGGGGGCGGCGGCGGCACGTGGCCGGGCTGCTGGTCGAGCACGTAGTACTGGCCGCAGGGCTCGGCCCAGTTGTACGAGCTGATGCCGGCGCTCAGGGGCGCGGGCGACGCGGGGGCGCCGGCCGCGGGAGTGGCGGGGTTGTCGCCGGTGCGTCCGACGAGGTAGGCGGTGGGCACGGCGAGGGCGATGACGGCGGCGACGGCGAGGGCACCCCGGCGGCCCCGGTGCCGTCGGGCGGAGGGGTCGACGGGCTTCTCGGCGCCGAGCACGACGGTTCCGGCCGCGAGCTCGGGCTCGGACATGCCCTCGTACACGGACACGGACAAGGGCGCGGTCGCGGCCTCGGGCCCGAGGGCGGGCCCGGCCTCGGGCGCGGGCTCCGGTGGCGGCTCGGTCCTGCCCCGCCTGCGGGCCTCGTCGGCGAGGATCCAGGCGCGGTGCAGCTCGACGAGTTCCTCGCGGGAGGCGCCGCACAGCCGCCCGAGCCGCTCCACGGGCGCGAACTCGGTCGGTACGGCGTCACCGTTGCAGTAGCGGTGGAGCGTGGAGGTGCTGACGTGCAGCCGGCTCGCGAGCGCGCCGTAACTGAGCCCGGACCGGTCCTTCAATGCGCGCATCCGCTGCGCGAAGCCGTCCGCCGCGTTCATCCGCGTCCCCCGTCGCCCGTTTCCGCATCCCAGGAACGCATTCCAGGGAGTGGTCATCTCCCCAGGTCACGGCATGTGCCGGCGTTCCAGCTTCCCCCATTGTCCCGTGCCGATTGCGGTGCGATCACGCCGACGCGCAGGGTGGTGGCCATGCCGAACAGCCGCGTCACCGACGCCTTGGCACTCGCGGTGCTGATCGTCTGCACCGCGGTCGTGATCGCACTGCTGAACCACCACTGACTCTGCTTCGCACGGGGAATCCACATGCGCACTCTCGCCCGCCGTCTCGCCCTGCCCGCCGCCGCCCTCACCGCGGCCCTCGCCCTCACCGCCTGCCAGTCGGAGGACACGCCGAACGCGGCGCCGAAGGCACCGACGGCGCCGACCACGTCGGCGGACCGTACGAGCGAGGCCACGCCCACCGAGGCGACACCTACCGACACGCCCACCAAGGGGGACACCGCGCGCCCGAGCACCGAGCCCACCGCCCGGCCGAGCACCCGCCCCGCCAAGCCCGCCACCGAGCCGGGCGGTGGCGACGCCACCCGCGTCCCCTGCACGGCCGCGAACACCAAGGTCGTGGCGAGCAAGGTGAGCCGCCCCGTCAACCACCTGGTGCTCACCGTCACCAACGTGGGCAGCCGCCCCTGCGACGCGCCCTACGCGCCCCTCGTCGGCTTCGACCACAGCCAGGCGCCCATCAGGATCGTGGAGGAGAGCAAGCCGCAGTCGGTGCTGGGTCTGGCGCCCGGCGAGTCCGCGTACGCGTCCCTGATCCTCACCGGCGAGCCGGGCCCGGACACCCACGGGACGACCGTGCGCACGATCCGGGTGCACCTCACCCCCGAGAGCAGCACGACGGTGGCGGCGCCGAGCGGCACCTACGCCGATGACGGCGCCGCCGTGTCGTACTGGCAGCAGACCCTGGAAGACGCCCTGACGTACTGACGCCCGCGGGTTCTAGCGGCGGATGGGGTGGGACGTCCGCCCCGACGCCTCGTCGATCTCGGTGTGGGCCTTCTGCAGCAGCTGCGAGGCGAGATCCATGAGCGCGCGGGCGCCCGCGATCTCCTCGCCGACCCGCAGTTGCTCCGGGTCGGAAGGGTGACGGTTGGCATTGCCGTGGGCGCGGAACTCGGTGCCGTCGCCGAGCCGCACCATCGCCGCCGCCCGCGTCCGGTCACCCTCCTCCTTGAACTCCATCTCGACGTGCCAGCCGACCAGCGTGTTCATGTGCGTCATGAGGACCACCTCCAGAGCGGTACTACTCCAGAGTGCATCCCGGCACCCGCACCCCGCTCGCGGAGCGGCTCAGAGCCCCCGGGCCAGCTTCTGGGCGACCTCGGTCGCCCAGTAGGTGAGGATCATCTGGGCGCCGGCCCGCCGGATGCCGGTCAGGGTCTCCAGGATCGCCTTGTCCCGGTCGATCCAGCCCTTCTCCGCCGCGGCCTCGACCATCGCGTACTCCCCGCTGATCTGGTACGCGGCGACGGGCACGTCCACCGAGGCGGCGACCTTGGCGAGGATGTCCAGGTACGGGCCGGCCGGCTTCACCATGACCATGTCGGCGCCCTCTTCGAGGTCGAGCGCCAGCTCGCGCATCGACTCGCGCACGTTGGCGGGGTCCTGCTGGTACGTCTTGCGGTCGCCGGTCAGGGAGGAGCCGACGGCCTCGCGGAAGGGGCCGTAGAAGGCGGAGGAGTACTTCGCGGTGTACGCGAGGATGGACACGTCCTCCTTGCCGATGGTGTCCAGGGCGTCGCGGATGACGCCGACCTGGCCGTCCATCATCCCGGAGGGGCCGACGACGTGGACGCCGGCGTCGGCCTGTACCTGGGCCATCTCGGCGTAGCGCTCCAGGGTGGCGTCGTTGTCGACCCGCCCGTCGGCGTCGAGGACGCCGCAGTGGCCGTGGTCGGTGTACTCGTCGAGGCACAGGTCCGACATGATCACCAGGTCGTCGCCGACCTCGGCCTTCACGTCCCTGATGGCGACCTGGAGGATGCCGTCGGGGTCGGTGCCCGCCGTGCCGGCCGCGTCCTTCTTCGCGTCCTCCGGCACGCCGAACAGCATGATCCCGGAGACCCCGGCCTCCACCGCCTCCACGGCGGCCTTGCGCAGGGTGTCCCGCGAGTGCTGGACGACGCCGGGCATCGCGGTGATCGGCACGGGCTCGCTCACGCCCTCCCGCACGAAGGCGGGCAGGATCAGATCGGCCGGGTGCAGGCGCGTCTCGGCCACCATCCGACGCATGGCAGGACAGGTCCGCAGCCGCCGCGGCCGCGCCCCGGGAAAGCTTCCGTACGAGTTCATGCCATCGAGGCTACGCCCGCCTGCCCCATGCACTTGCCGACACCGTGTTGCCGCCCTGCACCGCCCCATCGGCCTTCGGCCACCGCCGGGCGCGGGGCCGCCCCGTCGTGGACCTTCGCCTCCCTGAGGGCCGACCTCCTCCCCCGTTGCGGCCTTTGCCTCCGCCGTACCACTGCCCGCCCGCCTCGGGGCGCGGGGCGCCCCGTTGTGGCCCTGCCGCCCCGCCGGGGCGGTGCCCGCCCGCCGTCGCCCACCCCTCCGTTGTGGGCATTCGTTCCTCCCCCAGACTTCGTCCGGGGGTGCCCCCAGGCGGAACGGGTGGGCACAACGGAACGGCGCCCCTTGCCGGGCCTAGGCTCCTGTTGCTCTGACCCGCACCGAAAGTGCGCCGTGCTCGTGGTGCGGCTAGGTGCAGGTGCGGAACGCGCCCGCATGGGGCGCCGTCCCGTGTGCCCACCCGTCCCTCCCCCTAGGGCTTCGCCCTGGGGGGACCCCCAAGCGGGACGATTGCCCACACGGGGGTGGGACGGAGGCCCACACGGCCGTGGGGCGACGGGTCCTCGCCGTGCGGGGACCGCAAGCCCGGACGCACACGTGGCACGGGGCGGGGGCGAAGGCCCGGCAGGGCACCGGCCCGTAACGCACGCGGGGCGCGGGTCCCCGAAGGAACCCGCGCCCCGTGCAACGTCGCCAGAGACGACTACGTCGTCCGACGCCTCCGCGCCCCCGGTCGCCGCTCGCTCGGCCGCGTCACCGGATCGCCCGCCTCCAGGGCCGCCTCGCGCCGCCGCATGCCGAAGTCCGCCAGCGCCTCCGCCAGCTTGTGGACGGACGGCTCCGGCGAGAGCACGTCGACCCGCAGCCCGTGCTCCTCCGCGGTCTTCGCGGTGGCGGGGCCGATGCAGGCGATGACGGTCACGTTGTGCGGCTTGCCGGCGATGCCGACCAGGTTCCGCACGGTGGACGACGAGGTGAAGAGCACCGCGTCGAAGCCGCCGCCCTTGATCGCCTCGCGGGTGTCCGCCGGCGGCGGCGAGGCCCGGACGGTCCGGTAGGCGGTGACGTCGTCGACCTCCCAGCCGAGCTCGATCAGGCCCGCGACCAGCGTCTCGGTGGCGATGTCGGCGCGCGGCAGGAAGACGCGGTCGATCGGGTCGAAGACCGGGTCGTACGGCGGCCAGTCCTCCAGGAGCCCGGCCGCGGACTGCTCGCCGCTGGGCACCAGGTCCGGCTTCACACCGAAGTCGACCAGGGCCTTCGCGGTCTGTTCGCCCACCGCCGCGACCTTGATCCCGGCGAAGGCGCGGGCGTCGAGCCCGTACTCCTCGAACTTCTCCCGGACCGCCTTGACGGCGTTGACCGAGGTGAAGGCGATCCACTCGTAGCGGCCGGTGACGAGACCCTTGACGGCCCGCTCCATCTGCTGCGGGGTGCGCGGCGGCTCGACGGCGATGGTCGGCACCTCGTGCGGCACGGCGCCGTACGAGCGCAGCTGGTCGGAGAGCGACGCGGCCTGCTCCTTGGTGCGCGGCACGAGGACCCGCCAGCCGAAGAGCGGCTTGGACTCGAACCACGCCAGCTGGTCCCGCTGCGCCGGGGCGCTGCGCTCGCCGACCACGGCTATCGCCGGCCGGTGGCCCTCAGGCGAGGGGAGCACCTTGCCCTGCTTGAAGACCTGGGCGATGGTGCCGAGCGTCGCGGTCCAGGTGCGCTGCCGCGTGGTCGTACCGGCGATGGTGACGGTGAGCGGGGTGTCCGGCTTACGGCCCGCCGCCACCAGTTCACCGGCGGCCGCCGCCACCGCGTCGAGGGAGGTGGAGACGACGACGGTCCCGTCGGAGGCTCCGACCTCGGCCCAGCAGCGGTCGTCGGCGGTGCGGGCGTCGACGAAGCGGACGTCGGTGCCCTGCGCGTCGCGCAGGGGCACACCGGCGTACGCGGGCACGCCCACCGCGGTCGCCACGCCGGGCACGACCTCGAAGGGGATGCCCTCGGCGGCGCAGGCGAGCATCTCCTGGCCCGCGTTGCCGTCGAGGCCGGGGTCGCCGGTCACCGCACGGACGACCCGCTTGCCGCCGCGCGCGGCCTCCATGACAAGATTGGTCGCATCCCTCAACACGGGGACACCGACGGTTGTTGACGCTTCGTCGACAACCGTCAGCTCAGGCGTGCTCACGCCCGGGCGGGCGTGGCCGCGGACGACTTCGAGCACCTCCGGCTCGGCGATCAGGACGTCCGCGCCGGCCAGGGCGTCGACGGCCCGGAGCGTCAGCAGACCCGGGTCGCCGGGTCCGGCGCCGAGGAAGGTGACGTGACCGTGGCCGGTGAAGGCGGCGGACGCGGGGCTGGTGGTCGGGCTGGTGGGGCTCAAAGTGCTCGCTCCCCCATAAGACCGGCCGCACCCTTGGCGAGCATCTCGTCCGCGAGTTCGCGTCCGAGTGCCACCGCCTCGTCGTAGGAGGTGGGTACGGAACCGGTGGTGGACAGCTGCACCAGCGTGGAGCCGTCGGTGGTGCCGACGACGCCGCGCAGGCGCATTTCGGTGACAACCTGCCCGTGACCGGGGCCGTCGGCCAGCAGGTCGGCCAGCGCACCCACGGGTGCGGAGCAGCCGGCCTCCAGGGCGGCGAGCAGGGATCGCTCGGCGGTCACGGCGGCCCGGGTGTACGGGTCGTCGAGCTCGGCGAGCGTGGCGACGAGGTCGGCGTTGACCGCCGCGCACTCGACGGCCAGGGCCCCCTGGCCAGGGGCGGGCAGGACCGTGTCGACCGACAGGTGGTCGACCGACAGGGAGCCGGTGAGCTCCTCGGTTCCGCCGATGCGGTTGAGTCCGGCCGCGGCGAGTACCACCGCGTCCAGTTCTCCGCTGCGTACATAGCCGACGCGGGTGTCGATGTTGCCCCGGATCGGTACGGTCTCGATGGTCAGGCCGTGGCTGCGCGCGTACGCGTTGAGCTGGGCCATGCGGCGCGGGGAGCCGGTGCCGACGCGCGCGCCGTCCGGCAGCGTCTCCAGGGTGACGCCGGGCCGGGCGACGAGGACGTCGCGCGGGTCCTCGCGCTGCGGGATCGCCGCCAGCACCAGGTCGGGGTGCTGGGCGGTCGGCAGGTCCTTGAGGGAGTGCACGGCGAAGTCGACCTCGTCGGCGAGCAGCGCGTCGCGCAGCGCGGCGACGAACACGCCGGTGCCGCCGATCTGCGCGAGGTGCTCGCGGGAGGTGTCCCCGTACGTCGTGATCTCCACGAGCTCGACGGGCCGGCCGGTCAGCTGCCGGACGGCGTCGGCCACATGTCCGGACTGGGCCATGGCGAGCTTGCTGCGCCTGGTCCCGAGCCTCAGTGCCCTCTCGGTCATACTCGCCCTCGGTTCTTGACGTCGCCGTCGTTCAGGTCGGCCCGGCTGACAGAGGCAACCGTCTCCGGGTCGAGGTCGAAGAGTGTGCGCAGCGCGTCGGCGTACCCGGCGCCGCCGGGCTCGCTGGCGAGCTGCTTGACACGCACGGTGGGCGCGTGCAGCAGCTTGTCGACCACGCGCCGCACGGTCTGGGTGATCTCGGCGCGCTGCTTGTCGTCGAGGCCGGGCAGCCGGCCCTCGAGGCGGGCGACCTCGCCGGCCACCACGTCGGCGGCCATGGCGCGCAGGGCGACCACGGTCGGCGTGATGTGCGCGGCGCGCTGGGCGGCGCCGAAGGCGGCGACCTCGTCGGCGACGATGGTGCGCACCTGGTCGACGTCGGCGGCCATGGGCGCGTCGGCGGAGGCCTCGGCCAGGGACTCGATGTCGACGAGACGGACGCCCGGCATGCGGTGGGCGGCGGCGTCGATGTCGCGGGGCATGGCCAGGTCGAGCAGGTAGAGGGGGGTGGTGCGGCCGCGCAGGGCGGTCTCGACGGCCTCGCCGGTGAGGACGAGTCCGGTGGCGCCGGTGCAGGAGACGACGATGTCGGCACGGGCCAGTTCGTCGCCGACGGCAACCATCTCGGCCGCGCGTGCGGCGACTCCGGTGCTGCCGGGCTCGGTGAGGATCTCCGCGAGCCGCTGGGCGCGCTCCATGGTCCGGTTGGCGATGACGATCTCGGCGACGCCGGCCCGGGCGAGGGTCGCGGCGGCCAGCGAGGACATCGAGCCGGCGCCGATGACCAGGGCGCGCTTGCCCTTGGCCCAGGTGTCGACGTCGGTGCCGTCGGCGAGCTGCTCGAGCCCGAAGGTGACGAGCGACTGCCCGGCCCGGTCGATGCCGGTCTCGCTGTGGGCGCGCTTGCCGACCCTCAGCGCCTGCTGGAACAGGTCGTTCAGGAGGCGGCCGGCGGTGTGCAGCTCCTGGCCGGTGGCGAGGGCGTCCTTGATCTGGCCGAGGATCTGGCCCTCGCCGACGACCATGGAGTCGAGGCCGCAGGCCACCGAGAAGAGGTGGTGGACGGCCCGGTCCTCGTAGTGCACATAGAGATAAGGGGTGAGCTCTTCGAGGCCGACGCCGCTGTGCTGGGCGAGCAGCGTGGACAGCTCGGCGACACCGGCGTGGAACTTGTCCACGTCGGCGTAGAGCTCGATGCGGTTGCAGGTGGCGAGGACGGCGCCCTCGGCGGCCGGTTCGGCGGCGAGGGTGTCGTGGAGCAGCTTGGTCCGGGCGTCCGGGGAGAGGGCGGCCCGCTCCAGGACGCTGACGGGGGCGCTGCGGTGGCTGAGGCCGACGACGAGGAGGCTCATGCCGGCATCACGGCGGGCATGTCCCCGTCAGGTCCCTTGCGGCCGGTGTCCTCCGCGGCACGGGCGGCGGGAGGCACGGCGGCGGTGTCGGTGCCGGGCTCGGCGGTCGGCTCGGCGCCGGCCTCGACGCCCGGCTCCTCGCCGGCCTTGCGCTGCTCGTGGAAGGCGAGGATCTGCAGCTCGATGGAGAGGTCGACCTTGCGCACGTCGACGCCGTCGGGCACGGACAGCACGGTCGGGGCGAAGTTCAGGATGGAGGTGACGCCGGCGGCCACGAGCCGGTCGCAGACCTGCTGGGCGACGCCGGCCGGGGTGGCGATGACGCCGATGGAGACGCCGTCCTCGTCGATGATCTTCTCGAGGTCGTCGCTGTGCTGGACGGGGATCCCGGCGACCGGCTTGCCGGTCATGGCGGGGTCGGCGTCGATCAGCGCGGCGACGCGGAAGCCGCGGGAGGCGAAACCGCCGTAGCCGGCGAGGGCGGCACCGAGGTTACCGATGCCGACGATGACCACGGGCCAGTCCTGGGTGAGCCCGAGCTCGCGGGAGATCTGGTAGACGAGGTACTCGACGTCGTAGCCGACGCCGCGCGTCCCGTACGAGCCGAGGTAGCTGAAGTCCTTGCGCAGCTTCGCGGAGTTGACTCCCGCGGCGGCGGCGAGCTCCTCGGAGGAGACCGTGGGCACGGAGCGCTCCGACAGTGCCGTGAGGGCACGCAGATACAGCGGAAGGCGGGCGACGGTGGCCTCGGGAATTCCTCGGCTACGGGTCGCCGGTCGGTGAGTTCGGCCAGTTGCCACGGTGCTCCTGCGGGATGAGCGGGGCTGCAGGCGGCCGTGTGTCCCAGGACCGCCCCGTCGAATGCAGGCTATGTCTTTGTGAACGCGTGCACAAAGATGGTGTCCGTTTTGTCCGGCCAAAGTGACCGGGGTCACGCGGCCGGTTCGCGTCGGTACGGAACCGCGGGCGGCGACGATGCGTTGAGAACCCGAAGGGGGCAAAACCGCACACTCTCCTTACGACGCCGCCCCCGGAACCCAACAAAACGTCCACGATGGTAGCCGTCTTTCGGTCACGCACCCAGTTCGCGCCGAAGCCGCCCGGCGTCGACACGCCAGAAGGTGTGCTGCTCTCCGTCGACCAGAACGACGGGGATCTGCTCCCAGTACGCCCGGTGCAGCTCCTCGTCCTGTGTGATGTCCTTCTCCTCCCAGAGTGCCCCCGTCTCCGCGCAGACGGACTCGATCACCGCCCTGGCGTCGTCGCACAGATGGCACCCCGGCTTGCCGATCAGCGTCACCGTGCGCGGACCGCTCTTCTTCTTCGTACGACCGAACATGCCGTCCATTCTGCGCGGCCGGCGACAGGGGCGTCCCCCACTGTTCACACGACGGCGTCCTCGCGCGTCGGGAAGCACCGAACAGACTGGCTATGCTCGGGCCATGGCCGCTCTGGGATGGCTCACCACCCGTAGGCGCTCCGCCACCGCGCGCAGCGTCCTGGCAGGCGAGGCCGCCGCCGAGGCGGCGCGCAAGACCTCGCAACAGCTGGAACTGGAGCGCGAGGCGACCGCCGCCGCCCAGGCCGCGCCCGCCGAGCCCGAGTTCCCGGTCTCGGGCGACGTCGAGGCCGCGGCCTTCTTCGACCTCGACAACACCGTCATGCAGGGCGCCGCGATCTTCCACTTCGGCCGCGGCCTGTACAAGCGGAAGTTCTTCCAGCGCCGCGAACTGGCCCGCTTCGCCTGGCAGCAGGCCTGGTTCCGGCTCGCCGGCGTCGAGGACCCCGAGCACATGCAGGACGCCCGCGACAGCGCCCTGTCCATCGTCAAGGGCCACCGCGTCTCCGAGCTGATGTCGATCGGCGAGGAGATCTACGACGAGTACATGGCCGACCGCATCTGGCCCGGCACCCGCGCCCTCGCCCAGGCGCACCTGGACGCCGGCCAGAAGGTCTGGCTGGTCACCGCCGCCCCCGTCGAGACCGCCACGATCATCGCCCGCCGCCTCGGCCTCACCGGCGCGCTCGGCACGGTCGCCGAGTCCGTCGACGGCGTCTACACCGGCAAGCTGGTCGGCGAGCCCCTGCACGGCCCGGCCAAGGCCGAGGCGGTGCGGGCCCTGGCCGCCGCCGAGGGCCTGGACCTCGCGCGCTGCGCCGCGTACAGCGACTCGCACAACGACATCCCGATGCTCTCGCTGGTCGGTCACCCCTACGCCATCAACCCGGACACCAAGCTGCGCAGGTACGCCAAGGAACGCGACTGGCGGCTGCGTGACTACCGGACGGGCCGCAAGGCGGCCAAGGTCGGCATCCCGGCCGCCGCGGGCGTCGGCGCCCTCGCCGGCGGCACCGCCGCCGCGCTCGCCCTGCACCGCCGCCGCCGCTGAGCCGCCGCCGGATCGCGGCACTCCATGCCGATACGTTTCGGCCGCGATCATCTACGACAACCCGGGACCGGCGGCCCTCACCCGTACGTGGTCGAACAGCCCCGCACAGGTCGACCCCCGGGCATTCCGCACTCCCTACCCGGCAGCGGCCCGGATCACTCACGCGTACCGCACTTGAGCACAACCGACCGCGCCATTGATCACACTCGGAAGCAAACCGATCAACAATCAGTCATCAATCCCACCTCATTCCGTCAGCAACCGGTTACGGATACGACTGAATCGATGATTTGAGCAACTGGGTGTAGCGCCGCCTGTACGAAGCGTTATTCTCCTCAGACGCACACCGGAACCCTCACGTCGCCACGACGAGTGAACGGTCCCGCACTGCACGTGATGGAAGCTCTGCCTCTGGGAGTCCCGTGTACCCACACGTCGGGGTTGACGCCTCGGGCCTGGCTACGCTGCGCGCAACGGTCCTCGACCACTTGCGCGGCTTCGTCCCCACCGCGTACGCCGGCCTCGCACCCGCCTTCAGCGGGCCCGCCTTCGCAGGGCCGGCACCCGCCGGTCCCTGTTACGCCCTCGCCGAGAGCGGTGCCGCTGTCGGCAGACGCGGCACCCGGGGCGGCAACGGAACCTCGACCGCCGCCCGCAGGCCCACCGCCGACAGCGACAGCGCCCGCATGATGGACCTGGTCGAGCGCGCCCAGGCGGGCGAGGCCGAGGCCTTCGGCCGGCTCTACGACCAGTACAGCGACACCGTCTACCGCTACATCTACTACCGCGTCGGCGGGAAGGCGACGGCGGAGGACCTCACCAGCGAGACGTTCCTGCGCGCCCTGCGCCGGATCTCCACCTTCACCTGGCAGGGCCGCGACTTCGGCGCCTGGCTCGTCACCATCGCCCGCAACCTCGTGGCCGACCACTTCAAGTCGAGCCGCTTCCGCCTCGAGGTCACCACCGGCGAGATGCTCGACGCCAACGAGGTCGAGCGCAGCCCGGAGGACTCCGTCCTCGAGTCCCTCTCCAACGCCGCCCTCCTCGACGCCGTCCGCCGCCTCAACCCACAGCAGCAGGAGTGCGTGACCCTCCGCTTCCTCCAGGGCCTCTCGGTCGCCGAGACCGCCCGGGTCATGGGGAAGAACGAGGGCGCGATCAAGACCCTCCAGTACCGGGCCGTCCGCACCCTGGCCCGCCTCCTTCCGGACGACGCCCGCTGAGCGCTCCGCGCCCCCCACACGCCCCTCATCGGCCCGTCCCGCCGCCCCCGCCCGTCCCAGCCCCCCACGCCACCACGACCCCTGCCCAACTCACAGTCGGTGACGCCCCGATGACGCACTGGTCCGATCATCTTTCGCGCGTAACCCAAGTGCCGCGCCGCTCGTTGTGCGAAATGCAGGCTCCCTGTGGTCACGCCATGTCCACTTCCACTCACTCTTTCGTGTGGATGCGCTCAAGGTGTGCAACCTTCCGAACCCCCCGGGGAGTCGACCGTCATGACGAGAGGAGGTGCCGCCAGTGATCGCGAACGTTTCGGCGCACCGGCGGGCGAACGCCTTCGCCCAGGCCCTGGAGGATCGGACGTCCGAGGGCGCGGCGGCCGAGCAGCCCGAGGTATCGGCCGAACCGGCCGATCACGGACGGCTGTTGGCCCTGGCGAACGGTCTCGGCGAGTTGCCGAAGCCGCAGATGGACCCCGAGGTCAAGGTGGTGCAGCGGGCGCAGCTCGTCGCCGCCATGGAAGCGATGCTCGCGGAAGGGAGCGCGAGCGCGGGCCCTACGGTGCCGGAGCAGCGGACCGCCGGCCGGGGAGCCCACCGGGCCTCCCCGCTCCGGAAGTTGCGGCCCCGATCCCGCTGGTCCAAGGGACTCGCCGCGGGCGGTCTCACCGTCGGTGTGGCCGCGGGAGCGTTCAGCGGAGTGGCCGCTGCCAGCTCCGACGCCCTCCCCGGTGACTCGCTCTACGGGCTGAAGCGCGGCATGGAGGACATCAAGCTCGGGATGGCGGACGACGACGCCGACCGGGGCGGGATCTACCTCGACCAGGCGTCCACCCGCCTGAGCGAGGCCCGCAGACTGATGGAGCGCGGCCGCTCCGGCGACCTCGACCACGAGTCGCTCAGCGAGATCCGTCGCGTCCTCGGCGGCATGAAGCACGACGCCTCCGAGGGCCACCGCCTGCTCCGCCGGGCCTACGAGCGGGACGGGGAGATCGGCCCCATGGCCCGGCTGAACTCCTTCGCCCAGGCCCACCGGGCCACCTGGGACGGGCTGCGCGACCGGCTCCCCGTCCAGCTGACGGACGTCGGCAACGAGGTGAGCGACGTCTTCGACGCCATAGACGAAGAGGTCGAGCCGCTGCAGTCCGTGCTCCCGCGCACCCCCGAGCGCGGCTCCATCGGTTCCGGCGACCCGAGCGCGCCGCGAAACACCCCGGCCGCCGACCCCCGGCAGTCGCACACCTCGCCCGCCGCCCCCTCCACGGGCGGCGACACCACCCAGCCCCACCCCTCCGGCTCCGGCCCGGGCACGGGCGCACCGAAGGACGACGGCCTCCTGGGCGGCAGCACGGGCGGACTGCTCGACCCGCCGCACATGGGCCCGAGCACGCCGTCGTCCCAGGACCCCACCGCCCCGGTCCCGGATGTGGAGATCCCGCCCATCCTCCCGGGCCTGCTGCCGGGCCTCGGCATCGACAGCAGCGACGCGCAGTAGCGGCGATTCGGGGAAGCGATACGGGGTGGTGGGCGCCGTCCGTCGGGACGGCGCCCACCACCCCGTACGCTCAGAAGAACACCGACCTCCGCTGGACCAGCAGCTTGTAGAGCGCGTGCTGGATCTGTTCCCGCACCTGGTCGGTCAGGTTGAACATCAGCATCGGGTCCTCCGCCGCCTCCAGCGGATAGCCGTCCGTCGGGATCGGCTCGCCGAACTGGATCGTCCACTTCGTCGGCAGCGGCAGCACGCCCAGCGGCCCCAGCCACGGGAAGGTGGGGGTCAGCGGGAAGTACGGCAGGCCGAGCACCCGCGCCAGCGTCTTGGCGTTGCCCAGCATCGGATAGATCTCCTCCGCGCCCACGATCGAGCACGGCACGATCGGCACCCCGGCCCGCAGGGCCGTCGACACGAAGCCGCCCCGCCCGAAGCGCTGCAGCTTGTACCGCTCGGCGAACGGCTTCCCGATGCCCTTGAAGCCCTCCGGCATCACCCCGACGACCTCGCCGGCCCGCAGCAGCCGCTCCGCGTCCTCCGCGCACGCCAGGGTGTGGCCCGCCTTGCGGGCGAGCTCGTTGACCACCGGCAGCATGAAGACCAGGTCGGCGGCGAGCAGCCGCAGATGGCGGCCGGCCGGGTGATGGTCGTGGACGGCGACCTGCATCATCAGGCCGTCCAGCGGCAGCGTCCCCGAGTGGTTGGCCACCACCAGGGCGCCGCCCTCCTTCGGGATGTTCTCGACGCCCTTCACCTCCACCCGGAAGTACTTCTCGTACAGCGGGCGGAGCAGCGACATCAGGACCTGGTCGGTGAGCTCCTCGTCGTAACCGAACTCGTCGACCTCGTAGTCCCCCGTCACCCGCCGCCGCAGGAAGGCGAGTCCGCCGGCCAGTCTCCGCTCCCAGTCGCCCCGCGCCGGCGGCTCGGCCGGGGGCGCGGCGGCCCGCCGTGCGTCCTCGGGCGCCGCCTCGGGCGCCGGCTGGGCCGGCAGGGCCCGTACGGCGGCCTCCGCGCCGCCGCGTGCCGGGGGCCTGCGGCGCGCCCGTGACCGGTCGTCGTCGAACGGAATGACCTTGGCGTCCGCCATCGCGATCTGGGCTCCTCTTCGACTCTTCGCTGTTCTCTTCGCTCTTCGCTCTTCGGCTATTCGGGAGGCGGGGAGGTCAGTCGCGCGGCGACGCGGTCCACGGCCCCCGCGAGCCGCTCGGGCGGCAGCAGACCCGGCCCGCGGCTCGCGGCGAAGTCCGCGAAGGCCTCCGCGGTCGTGTAGCGGGGTTCAAAACCGAGGGTCTCGCGCATCTGTACGGTGGACACCACCCGACCGTGCGTCAGCAGCCGGATCTGTTCCGGCGAGAAGTCCGTCACCCCGACCGTACGCAGCGCCTGCCCCACCCAGGTGACCGCGGGCAGCAGCACCGGCACCGTCGGCCGGCCGAGCCGCCGCGCGCACTGGGAGAGCAGCAGCACCCCGTCCCCCGCCACGTTGAACGTGCCGCTGTTCAGGGTGGCCCGGCGCGGCTCGCCCGCCGCGACCTCCAGGACGTCCATGACGTCGTCCTCGTGGACGAACTGCAGGCGCGGGTCGTAGCCGAAGACGGTCGGCAGGACCGGCAGCGCCAGGTACTCGGCGAGCGGGGAGTCCACCCGCGGCCCGAGGATGTTCGCGAACCGCAGCACGCACACCGCCACGTCCGGCCGGCGCCGGGCGAAGCCGCGTACGTATCCCTCGACCTCGACCGCGTCCTTGGCGAAGCCGCCGCTCGGCAGCGACTTCGCCGCCGTCGTCTCGGTGAAGACGGCCGGGTCCCGGGGCGCGGAGCCGTACACGCTGGTGCTGGACTTCACCACGAGCCGGGTGATCCGGGGCGACTTCTGGCAGGCGCCGAGCAGCTGCATGGTGCCGATGACGTTGGTCTCCTTGACCGACGTCCGGCCGCCGGAGCCGAGCGCCGTTCCGGTGACGTCCATATGGACGACCGTGTCGACGTCGTGCTGGGCCAGGACCTTGGCGATGGCGGGCCGGCGGATGTCCGCCCGGACGAACAGGGCCGCGCCGAGGGGGTGCGGTGAGTCGACCGCGTCCACGGCGATCACCCGCTCGACCTCCGGGTCCCGCTGGACCCGCCGTACGAAGCGGGCGCCGAGGTGCCGGGCCGCACCGGTGACGAGCACGACCTTGCCCAAGATCAGCGCCTTCCGTCGGTGTTCCGTCGACCGCCACCGTAGCGCCTCCGCATCGTGGCGCAATAAAAAGCGTGGCCCTCCACCGCAGAACGGTGAAGGGCCACGCCCGACGCGGAACGCCGTCGTTACAGCGACGCTTACTTCTTGTTGCGACGCTGAACGCGGGTGCGCTTGAGCAGCTTGCGGTGCTTCTTCTTGGCCATCCGCTTACGCCGCTTCTTGATAACAGAGCCCACGACTACCCTCGCTCACTTCTCGGAACATCCCCGCGCCAGCGGGGATCGGTGCGGGGCGTCTGGGCCCACACGACCTACGAGGGGCTAGCCTACCGCCCCGAGCGACCCGCTTGTAATCCGAGGGCGGATCCGGGCTTCCGGCCGCGCGCTCGCTACGCGGTCGCCACCCCCACGAAGGACTCCCTCAGGTACTCGTGCACCGCTTGTTCCGGCACCCGGAAGGACCTTCCCACCCGGATCGCCGGCAGATGACCGCTGTGCACCAAGCGGTACACGGTCATCTTCGAGACGCGCATCACCGAGGCGACCTCCGCCACGGTCAGGAACTTCACCTCGTTGAGAGGCCTGTCGCCAGCAGCCATGACCCACCTGTACCTTCCGCACACGACGCTCACCGGCTTCCCCTCCGGTGACTCTTCGTCGCTGAGCGCTCACGCCCAGAGTAGGGGCGGGTGGTACGAGTGGGGAAGAGGAGCTGCCATCGGCCGTTTACCGTGACAGACACGCTCGATTGAGTACATAGCGAGTGAGTGGACGGTAGTAGTCCGAACGGACCCCGTCATCCAGCGGAACGGCCACGGACACCTGCCCCTCCGCCTCACCGACAAACAGCGCGGGATCGTCCGTATCGGCCAGCCCGATGGCCTCGATACCCAGCTGACCTGCCCCGCAGACCCAGCCGTGGTCCCCCACCACCAGCTCCGGAAGCGGCCCGCCGCTCTCGACCGCCCCTTCCAGCGCCACCCTGACCGGCAGCGGCGAGTGCGTGTGCGCCCCCGGCTCGCGCCCCGCAGTCGGCAGGTCCGGTTCCCGCACCAGCGCGACACCCCGTACGTAGTCCAGGAGATACGTGCGTACGCCGAACCGGGTCGTTATGTCGACACATCTCCCCTGCGCCGGGGTGAGAACAAGACATCCCGCCGCCGACAAAGCGTCTGCGAGAGCGACGTAGAAACCCAGCAGCCGATGCGGATGCCCCGTCCCCAAGAGCACCGGAGCCCGCCGCGCCGCCGCCTCCCCGAGCCGCTCCGCGAACGCCCCCAGCGCCCCGAGGGTCCGCTCCGGATCGATCACGTCGAGCCCCGAGCGGTGCGCCGGATCACCCGACACCCCGCACCGGTCCGCCATCAGACGCAGCAGATCGGCCTCGTCCCACCACCGGGCCGGGTCGAGACCGAGGGTCACCCGGGGATCCCTCGCGGCGAACAGCCGATAGCTCCGCAGGCTCACCTCCCGCGACGTCGCCACGGTCCCGGCCAGCCCGGCCGCCAACAGATGCGCCCGCAGCGCCCCGGTACTCAGCACCCGACCGATGCTGCCGGACCACACCCGGGACAGAGTCAAAACCGGCCGCACACCGCACAGTTGGCGTAACGCGCCGAAGCCCCCGGCCCGCCCCGGCGTACGGCTCAGGCGAGCAGCCCCCGCAGCGGGAACACCGCCCGACGCGTCGCCAGGACCGCCTGGTCCAGCCGGTCCGCCGGGTCGTACCCCTCCGCCCAGTCACGCCACTCGACCGGCCACCGCCCGTCCGTCATCCGCGCCGGACCCAGCTGCCGCGTCCGCGCGTACACCTCGTCCCGCCACGAGGACGGGATCACCGAAGCGGGGTCCACCGGCGCGTGCGCCGCGATCCCCACCAGATGCGTCCACGACCGCGGAACGACGTCCACCACCGCGTACCCGCCACCGCCGAGCGCCAGCCACCTGCCGCCCTCGACATGCGCGTGCGCCAGCTCGTGACACGCCTCCTGCACCGCCCGCTGCGCGTCCAGCGACACCGCCAGATGCGCCAGCGGGTCCTCGAAGTGCGTGTCCGCCCCGTGCTGGGTGATCAGCACCTGCGGCCGGAAGTCGGCCAGCAGCTCCGGCACCACCGCGTGGAAGGCCCGCAGCCAGCCCGCGTCACCGGTCCCCGCCGGCAGCGCCACGTTCACCGCCCCGCCCTCGCCCGCGCCGGCCGCGCCCGTCTCCTCCGGCCAGCCCGTCTGCGGGAACAGCGTCCGCGGATGCTCGTGCAGCGAGATCGTCAGAACCCGCGGGTCCTCCCAGAACGCCGCCTGCACCCCGTCCCCGTGGTGCACGTCCACGTCCACGTACGCGACCCGCTCCGCACCCAGCTCCAGCAGCCGGGCGATCGCCAGCGCCGCGTCGTTGTAGACGCAGAAGCCGGAGGCCGCCCCGGGCATCGCGTGGTGCAGCCCGCCCGCGAAGTTCACCGCGTGCGCCGCCTCCCCGCGCCACACCGCCTCCGCCGCGCCCACCGACTGCCCCGCGATCAGCGCCGACACCTCGTGCATCCCCGCGAACGCCGGGTCGTCCACCGTCCCGAGCCCGTACGCCTGGTCCGCGGCCTTCGGATCGGCCGAGGCCGCCCGCACCGCCGCCACGTAGTCCTCGCGGTGCACGAGCCGCAGCGTCGACTCCCCGACCGGCCTGCCGGCCACCACGTCCACCGCCCGGTCGAGCCCGTACGCCCGCACCAGACCCATGGTCAGCGCGAGCCGCACCGGGTCCATCGGGTGCTCCGGCCCGAAGTCGTAGCCGGTGACAGCTTCATCCCACATCAACAGTGCGCGGCCGCTCATGCCCGCCACCGTATCGGGCCCCCGGAGAACCGAACGACGTGGCATACACCACCGTGACGAGCACCAGCACCATCGGCACCAGCATCGCCCCCCGGTACGACCAGGCGTCCCCGAGCGCCCCCACCAGCGGCGAGCCGATCAGGAACCCGACGTAGTTGAAGACGTTGAGCCGCGCCACCGCCGCGTCGCTCGCCCCCGGACCGTGACGTTCGAAAGCCAGCCGCCCCGCCGCCGCGAAGGTCTGCGGCACGATCACACTCAGCCCGAGCCCCAGGAGCGTGAACCCGGCCATCCCCACCCACGCCCCCGGCGCCACCGCGACCACCGCGAACCCCAGCGCCGCCAGCACCGCCCCGCCCCGCACCACCAGGGCGGCCCCGAGGCGCCGCACCCCGAGATCCCCCACGGCCCGCCCGAGCAGCGTCGTCACCATGTACGCGTTGTACGGCACGGTCGCCAGCTCCTCCGAGCTGTGCAGGACGTCCTGGAGGTACTTCGCCGACCAGTTGGAGACCGTCGAGTCCCCGATGTACGCGAAGGTCATCACCAGACAGAGCGGCAGCAGCAGCCGGAACGGGACCCCGCCGGAAGCCGCCCCCGCCTCCGCCGTCCCCGGCCCGGACTTCGGCTCCCCCACCACGTACCAGCTGCCGCCCACGAACGCGGCCGGCAGCAGCACCGCCACCACCGGCAGATAGGAAACGAACAGCGACAGGTCCCAGTGCGCCCCCGCCCAGGCCAGCGAGGCACCGGCGATGCCACCGAGGCTGTACGAGGCGTGGAAACCGAGCATGATGCTCCGCCCGTACGCCCGCTGGAGGCTCACCCCCAGCATGTTCATGGACGCGTCCAGGGCCCCGACGGCGAGCCCGAACAGGCCAAGCGCGACGGCCACCGCCCACAACTCCGTACCGGCCCCGACGCCCAGGAGCGCGAGCAGCACCACCGGCTGCGACCAGCGCAGCACCACCGCCGGCCCCACCCGTACGACGAGCTTCTCCGTGAGGACGCTGGCCACCCCGGCGAGCACCGGCACGGCCGCCAGGAACACCGGCAACAGTGCGTCGGATATCCCGTACCGGTCCTGGATCGCCGGTATCCGGGTCACGAGCAGGGCGAAGGTGACCCCCTGTACGAAGAAGCTCAGCCCCAGGGATCCCCGCCCACGCCGCAACCGCGCATCCGTCATGGCGGCACAGCGTAGGCCCGCACCCTACCGAGGGGTAGATGGATCACAGGCCCAAAATCGCCGGCAGCCCGTCCATGGACCCGAAGAACCCCTTGGCCCCGCTCAGCTTCGCCTCCGGCGTCATCGCGGTGAACCCGTACACGTCCATCCCGGCCGCGACGGCCGCCTGGACGCCGAGCCGGCTGTCCTCGACGACGACACAGCGCTCGGGCGCCACTCCCATGCGCTCGGCCGCGTGGAGGAAGAGATCGGGCGCCGGCTTTCCCCGTCCGACGTCCTCGGCACTGAACACGATCTCGTCCGGGAACCACACGTCGAGCCCGGTCTTCCGGTGCCCGACCCGGATCCGCTGATGACTGCCGGAGGACGCCACGCAGTACGGAACGCCTTCGGCTGCCAGCCGCTTGAGCACGTCCGCGGCCCCGGCCACGGCCTCCAGCTCCCGCTCGAAGGCCGCGAACACCCGCGCGTGGAACGTCTCGTCGAACTCCGCCGGCAACCGCCGCCCGCTGCGCTCCTCGATCAGCTCGTGGATCCGGTGCATCGCGGATCCCATGTAGTCCCGCACCGACTCCTCGTACGTGGTGGGGTGCCCGAGCTCCGTGAGGTAGGCGGCGAGCAGTCGATTGGAGATCGGCTCGCTGTCCACGAGCACCCCGTCGTTGTCGAAGAGCACCAGGTCATAACCCATGGGCCTCACCCTACGAGGCTGCCTCGCGCGCCGGGCCCCTGGCGCCGCACCCGGTCAAGGGCCTCGGCGAGCAGGTCCTCGTGCCGGAGGACGAAGTCTCCGTTGGGCAGCGGCTCCCCGTAGTGGTCGCCCACCACCCGCTCCGGCAGGAACGCCCGCAGCGCATGCCGCATCTTCGCCGGATACCGCACCGGCTCGCCCCAGCCCTCGGGGGCCTCGTCCGTCCCGAAGACCACCCAGTGGTCGGTGGCGACCTCCGCGTCGAGGTCGGGCGCCCCGCCGGTGTGGCAGTCCAGTGCGGGGAGCCTCAACTCGTCGGGGTCGTGGGGCTCGTACCAGAGCAGCAGCGGCTTGGCCTGCGCGGCCTGGGCGTTGTCGAAGCAGCAGACGGCGATGGCGTGCCCGGGGTACTTCTCCGCATAGAACGCGAACAGTTCGTCGGAGAGGACGGGCCGCTTCCGCCAGGGCACACGGGCGAGGGCCGCGGGGACGAGCGCCGGGTCCTCGGCGAGGACGACGGTGTAGACGTCGTGCTCGAAGACGTGCACGGCCGGCGGCTCGGTCCATCCCATCCAGGCAATCGGGTCCTCGTCGTCGGAGGCGGCGGCGGGCCTGACGGCCTCGACCATCCGCTCCAGCAGATCGTGTTCCTGGCCCACGGAGACGAAGTGGTCGGGAGTGATCCGGACGGCCGGCAGATGCAGCAGCATCGCATTCGGCCCGTCGGCCCGGTTCACGGCCGTGTTCTGGTAGCCGAGTACGTGGATCAGCCCGTGTTCGGCGTGGGTGAGTCGCCCCGCGTACAGGGTCGTACCGGTGAACTCGGCCGGCGCCGTGGAAACACACATGAACGCAAAAATGCCTCAACCCCCGGACAAGGTCCAGGGGTTGAGGCTAAAAATTGTTCGGCGGTGTCCTACTCTCCCACAGGGTCCCCCCTGCAGTACCATCGGCGCTGAAAGGCTTAGCTTCCGGGTTCGGAATGTAACCGGGCG
>NZ_JBIBCP010000011.1:0-131645 GCF_042901205.1 Streptomyces sp. NPDC012769
GGGGCGGAGAGCCTGTCGGCTCTTAAGTTGGGCCTGACGGCCCAACTCCGGCCTGACGGCCGGAGAGTGACGCGGCGTCATGCCTGACGGCATGACGGGGGTGTGAGCTCGCCCCTGACGGGGCGATGGGGGGTTTGGGGTTGGGCCTGGCGGCCCAACGTGGGTTTGTGGCAGTTCCGGCCTGGCGGCCGGTAGTTGGTGGTGTGTCATGCCTGGCGGCATGACGGGTTGTTGGTGGTTCCCCTTCCCTGGCGGGAAGGGGTGTTGTCTGGGGCGCCTGCCGGCGCCTTGATGTCATAAGGGTTTGTTGGGCAGTGATTTGGTTTGGTGGTGTCTCTCCTGGCGGGGAGGTGGGTGGGGGTTGGTCGGGGGGCGGTTGCTTCAAACACCGTGGTGTGTGGTTTCCGTCTTATGGGTGGTGATGGGGACGGCCCACGTCGTAGCGGGGTGTGGTGGGCTCACGCTTGAGGGGCCGGGTTGCTGCTGCCCGGGCTGTCCCTTGTCGTTTGTCGTCTCCTCATCCTGGCGGACTCGTCCGTGCTGCCGGATGTCTCGAGTGGTGTGCCTGCATGCCGGCTGGCGTGTGTTCCCTCTCTGGTTTGGAGGATCGTCATGAGCGTTGCCCTGTCCGAAGCGGTCGGTCCCTCTGTCTGCCTTTCGCGGTTGTCTGCTGCCCGACGGGCTGCCTACGAGGACGGGCTGCCTCTCCTGCCTCGTCTGACCGCTCTGGGTGTCCATCTGGCCCGGGAAGTACCTCTGGCTGACGGCGCTGTGGGCAGGGTGCTGCACATCGACGACGGTCAGTGGGTGATCGTCCTTCCGGCGGAGCTGGCCGCCTTGACCGAACATGAGCGGATCGTCTCGGCTCTCTTCGCTCAGGAGCTCGGCATCGCTTCCGAGCGTCCCCTGGTCGTCCTGCGGCGGGACCGAAACTTCAAGGGGCCGTTTCTCACCTGGTGCCCCCCGGGGTGCGTGAGCGACCACACCAGGGACACGCGGGAGGGGACCATGCTGGAGGACGTCTCCCACGACATCGGTGCCGGTGCGAACCTGGAACTGCCTGTCTGGGACGCCGAAAAAGGGACTGTGGACACGCCGGTGCTGTCGGGCGCGATCCGGGTCGAACCCCACTCAAGTGTGGCCGCACGCAGGGCCCCCTATGTGAGCCTGGAGGTGTTCCAGGACGAGTGGATGGAGTGCCTCGGCCCTAGCGAGCTCGCTGACGTCATCCAGACCGTGCGGGCGCACCTGGATGTGCTGGAGAACCTGTGTGAGCGGCTTGCCCAGGCACGGCGTGTGTACCGGGGGGTGGGTGTGTGAGCGGCGAGGCGGGCCGGGGGTGTGCAGGGCTGGAGGGCGCCTGCACGGTTGATCATGTGAGGTTCCCGGGGACTGCTCACAGCGCGTTCGAGTTCTCGGTGCGTCTGGATGAGCGCGACTCCCTGACCCGGGTGGGTGCGGAGCTGGTGGAGCTGGACCGAGGAGGGGTACCCGCAGGCGTGGGAGGTCTGGGTGGACATCGCCGACTCTTGTCTTGAGTTGAAGACGGCTGGTGACGTCGCTGTGCTGCAGGAGCGGGTACACGCTTTTCTCCAGGGGCTGGCCCCCCTGGCCGGGCGGCTGGCCGACGCGCAGGCGGGTGCCGACCCGATGCGGAGCGTGGAATGGGGGGCTGGGTTCCTCGGCCAGGAGCACGTCGCCCAGGCTCCGGGTGACAGCTCTGGGGCACTGACGGCGCAGTTGTTCTGGGGGGACAGTCCGTCGTGCGTGCCGTTCGTCTCGTTCCACAGTCCCGGGCTCACCGCCGATCTGGACGCCGCCCAGACCCGGGCGTTCGCCATGCGGCTGCGCCGGATGGCCGATGACGCCGACGCCCTGGCGGCGCGCCTGGACGGCTTGCTGCATCCCGGAGGGAAGGGCGGGACGGTGAAGGCTGCCTGAGCCCGGGCGGGTGTTCCCGGGGCGCTCTGGGGGTGGGGATCCGGCCAAGTTCCAGCCGGTGACAGCCGGACGCAGTGAGACACAGGGGGACGTGCCCGGACACCTGCGGACAACCACGAACGTCCACGAACGTCGGGAGGGTGTGGCCGAACCTTGGGGCCCGGGGAGCGGCTGCTGTTTCACCGCGGCCGGTGTGCGTCACACTCCCCCGTATGCCGAGCTTTCACAGAAGGAAGGCGATCGGTGACGCCCACGAACAGCGCGTCACCCAGGAACTCAAGCAACGCGGCTGGCACGTCAGCCCCTGGGGACAAGGAGTCATGGGCGAACCCGTACGGCTCGCCCTGCACCACACCACCAGCTCCCTGCGCTGGACACCCGACCTCATCGCCGCACAGGGCCGACGGGTCGTCCTGATCGACTGCAAGAGCCGCATGACCAGCCAGACCAGCCGGCGGCACGCCATCGAACGGGCCGCCGTCACCGCCCACCTCCAGCTCGTCGCCTGGACCCAGCTCCCCCTCTACTACGTCTTCGACACCCTCGACCTCCTGACCCCGCACGACGCCCTCGGCCTCGGGCAGGAAGGCCCCCGGACTACTGCCGGCTCCGGGACGCCTTACCTCCTCGTCCCCGCCACGCGCGCCTTAGGGTTCGATGATGTCTTCGGTACTCCCGCCACCGACGCGTTGCAGACCGTGGCGTAGCTGGCGCGACTCGTGCGTTGTCCCGCTCCACCAGTTCCGCCGCGCCGTGCCTCTCGACGAGTCCTCGCCACGTTCGCCAGCACGTGGAAGCGTCGGCGCAGCCTGACTTCTCTCATATAAACCCCGGGAAGGTCCTTCGAATCAAAGGCGTCAGAGTCGCGGTGTCGCCTTCGTTCGTGAGAGTTGCTCCGGAATCGTGCGCGGTGTCAGCGAGGTACTGTCGAACGGCTTTGCCGAGCAGCTCCCCGGGGGAAAGGCGCTCCCGATAAGCGGCACGTCGGAACGCCTTGTACTCCTCGTCCGTCACAATGGCGTTCATCCACTGGCTGTCGGGGTGCATGGGTCCACAGCACATCAAGCGGACGCACACGTCGGCTCGTGCGTCCCGGACGTTCGGCGTCCGCCATGGGTAGTGGGGGTATCCCCGTAGCTCTTCCTTGCACCGCTTGAGGGCCTTGAGTGTCTCGGCTTTCTTCTTGTGTCGGCCGAGGTCGTAGTGATGCCGAAACCAGTCGCGCCGATCTGGGTCGGCTATCTCGCGCTGGGTTCGCTCGACGCGCCGGGTGATGCCGGCGTACACGCGGGCAGGCATGGCTCTCTTCGAGAATCGGAGCTCCGGGTAGCGGGTGTGGAGATCCATGTCTCGGACCCAGATCCTCGCGCTGCGCCCGTTCTTCCATCGGTTGCAGCCTTCGCAGGACGGCATGAAGTTCCACCAGATGTCGGCGCCGTTGGTAGCAACGGGCATCTCGTGGTCGATCGTGGTGGAGGGCGATCGACCGCAGTAGACACACAGGCCCCGATGAGCTGTGAGCACCATCAGCCAGACCGAGACATCCTGATCATTCCTGCCGCCTCGATCTATCGTCCTGGACATCCTCTGCTCTCCTGCCTAGCCCGGCTGCGCACGTTACGGGCAGGCTCTGACAGCCGAGCGAGGAGCACTCCATTCGGCCTGCCTGGAGCGCGTTCTGAGGGGTGACGGGTTCTGCGCAGGCTGGCGGCGAGGCGGGGCGGCCACACCGTGCGGAACAGAAAGCGTGCGGGTGGCAGTCACACAGTCCGCGACGACCTCAGCCTGATCCCGAACCACAGCGTCTAGGCGAGCACGCAGGTGGACGTGGAAGTGTTCCTGCTGCGTCGACCCGTGTGAGGGCAACACCCTTGCTGGTGTGGGGTATGACGGGGTGCCAGCTTCCAATTTCTTATAAAGGCGGCACCTCATCTGCGGTAGAGTTCTCATAAGTTTGCTGTCGAACTCGCGGAGGTCTCATTGGCCGTGCCCCTCGTTACACCGTCCCCTGAGCCTGATGATGTGCGGGTACAGCTGGGGAGTGTGGGGACCAGGCTGGAGTTCCTGCACCGCGTCCTGCGTGCGGGCGAAGCGGCAAGGCGCACCGCTGTGCCCAATGATCCGACGGGAACGGCGGGCCGGCGGGCATACGAGGCGCAGGTCCGGACTCTTCGGGAGCTCCAGATCGAGCACGAGGGCTGGGCGAAGCTCGTCCACGGTCGCCTTGAGCTGGTGTGCCGCGCCGATCGGTCAATTGCGATCGGCGTGATGGTCGGCAATGCCGCCACAGGGCAGGCGCCGCTGGTCCCGAAAAACGCGCGTCGGCGGGGTCTGGCGACGGAGCAGGTCACGCGGGCCAATGCGGGCGAGGGGGCTTCACATGTGCAGACGGCCCTCTTCGTGGCCGACGCCGGACCGAAGGGTGTGGCGCTGAGCGAGGAGGAGGCCTTCGCCCTGAAGACGTGGTTCTTGGTCTCCTTCCGCACCGAGGTGGGGGACGCGGTGCGGATCGACTGCGAGTTGTCGCAGCCTAAGCGGTTCGAGGACGGGTTCGTGGTCGAATGGGGGCGGCGGATTCCGCTTCCTCCGCTCCAGATGGACGGAATCGAACCTTTGAACGATGATGGGCCCGGAGTGATCGACATCGCCGTCGACTTCCGCTGAGCCCGCCGGTGGGGCGGCGAACCTCGTCGCCCCACCATGCACCATCGATAACTGAGGCAGCCCCATGGTGACCCCCTCCCGTATCGCACTGGCCCGCAGGCGCAGGGGCCTGACTCTCGCTGAGCTGTCGGCACGGTCCCGGGTGTCGCTGCAGAGCCTGTCCAACTACGAGACCGGCCGCACCTCGCCTCGTCCCGTCACCGTGGACAAGATCGCCTCGGCACTGGACTTTCCCGCGGCCTTCTTCGAAGGTCCGGCGCTGGACGATCTCCCTTCCGAAGGGATCTCCTGGCGGGCGCGCAGCAAGACCTCGGCGCGGGTGCTGGACGCTGCCCGGGCGGCGGGGGTTCTCGGTGCGATGCTCTACGACTGGATCGACGAAAGGTTCCAGCTCCCCGCCGTGGACGTCCCCTCACTGGGCAAGCCGGACCCTGAGACCGCCGCCGGCATGGTCCGCACCCGCTGGGGTCTGGGGGATGCGCCGGCGCCGAACATGGTCCATCTCCTGGAAGCTCATGGGGTGCGCGTCTTTTCCCTCGATCCCGACCACGCCGAGGTCGATGCGTTCGCCGTGTGGCGTGACGGCGTGCCCTTCGTGTTCCTCAACACCCTCAAATCCGCCGAGCGCGGCCGCTTCGACGCCGCCCACGAACTCGGGCACCTCGTCATGCACGGCAGCGAGCATGCCTGCTTCGGTCCGGAAGCCGAACGGCAGGCCAACGACTTCGCCTCCGCCTTCCTGATGCCCAGGGCAAGCGTCCTCGGCCACATGCCCTCCGGTGCCCACGTCGACCAGATCATCCGAGGCAAACGGATCTGGAACGTGTCGGCCATGGCCCTGACCTACCGCATGCACGACCTGGGTCTGCTCACCGACTGGCAGTACCGCTCCACATGCGCGGAACTCAGCCGCCTGGGATATCGGTCCGACGAGCCCGAGGGCATGGACCAGCGAGAGACGTCCCAGGTGCTCACGAAGGTCTTCACCGCCCTGCGCACGAAGCACATCAGGCCTTCCAGCGTCGCGGCAGAGCTCGGGCTGACCACCGAGGAGATGAACCGGCTCATGTTCGGCCTCACCTTCACGACCTTCCCCGGAGGTAACCGCCAGGACACCGCCTCTGCGCAGAGGAGACTCTCTGTGGTCCCGTGATCAAGGCCGCCGGTCATCCGGCATGCCGTGCCCGCCGGCAACGCGTCGTCTGGTCGAGGACGACTGCGCTGTCTGTGCGTCTCAGGTTGACCGGAGCGTGCCGGTCACACGTACCGTGTCGTTGAACCGGGGCATGATGACGGAGGCATTCGCAAAGGTGCTGCGCCGGGATGCCGCCGCGTTGCTGGAGCAGTACGAGGAAGGCCGATGAGTGCCGGATCGGGCCGAGCCGAAGCTCGCCGGAGACGTTGGCCATGGCCAGTGGGGCGAGGCGCTCTTCCGGCCCTGTCTGCGCCATGCGCCTGCGGCAGTGCGGTCGGGCCATCTCATCGAGGTGCTCGCCCCGCTGCTGACGTCCGGGGCGGCGGCGGGGCCGGTCCGCATGTCGTGGTCCAGTTGCGCGTGCTGATCGACGCATGTGCCCCGGGGAGCTGAACTCCGTCAGCTCCCCGACCCGCGCACTTCTGCCAACGCTCGATTCACTGGTGGGTCACCGTGCCAGGCGCGGGCGTCTGGATGCCCAGTCGTGTCAGTGCCCGGCGGTGTTCTGGTGGGAGGCGATCCCATCGTCGCCGGATGTTGGTGAGCCACTGCCCAAGCCGTACTGGCCCGGTGTCAAGTTGTTCGATGTGGCGCTGGGGCACCTTCAGGTGGCCTTCTCTGGCGAGGAAGGCAGCCGCTGCCTCCAGGCCACGCTGGAAGGACCGTTCTCGTGCTGAGAGCGAAGGCTGCTGCGTGGAGGGGGGTGCGGCGGTGTGCAGCCCCAGGTCTTGCAGGAGGAGAAGTTGACCGGGGTGGGCGGGTGGTGTGCTGCGCTGGGTACGGAGCCACTCCCCTAGGCGGATGCCTTCGCGGGTGACGAAGGCCCGCGGGACATTGGCGAGGTTGTGGCCGGCTTTCCGGTGATGGCGGGCGGCGTGGTAGGTGCGTTGCCAGGTCAGAGGCCAGGCCGGGTTCCAATGCGGATCAAGGTCTTCCAGGGCTTGGGTACGGGCATTGGTGAGCTGGTCGGCTCGTTTGCGTTGGGTGGCAAGCCAGCGGCCGAGGGCAAAGTCGGTTTCGGGGTCGTGGTAACCGACGGGGACGGCGAGGTGTCCGTGGGTGGTGGCGTAGGCAGCTGCATGGGTGAGGCCGCGGTCCCAGGCTTGCTGGCGGGGGTTCCAGATGATGCCGAGTTGTTCGAGGGCGTGGGTGCGGGTGGCATCGAGGGCGTTTTGGTTGTGGAGGTGGCGTTGCCAGGTGAGCCAGCGCCCCAGGGCGTAGCCTGTCGGGTCCTCGTATGTCTGGGGGATGTCGAGGTGGTGGTGGGTGCGGTGGTAGCGGCGGGCTGAGGCCAGGCCGCGGCGCCATTCGGCGCTCTTTGGTTTGAGGACGCGCAGGGTAAGGGCGAGGGCGACTTCGTCAGCTTGGGTGGGGCGTTCGAAGTGGAGCCATGTGCCGGGTTCGTTGGTGAGGGTGGGTCGGTGGGTGCGGGGGTCGGCGAGGCGTGCTTCGAGGCGGCTGTCGTGAGCGCGGAGGGCCTGAATGGTGCGCCACAGGGGGGTGTAGGCGTCGGCGCTGAGAAGGTCGTCGGGGTTTTCGTCGGGGGTGAGGTAGACGGGGACGACGAGGGTGGCTTTCTTGCCTGCGCCGGGTTGCTGGCGCAGGGCGCGGCCGACGGCCTGAACGGTGTCGACGGGGCTGTTCTTGGGGTCGGCGAAGACGACGGCATCAATGGCGGGGACGTCGATGCCTTCGCCGAGGACGCGGGCGTTGGCAAGAACGGCAGGTTGCTCAGGGTGGGTGTGGGCGGCGAAGTCGAGGAGGATGCGGCGGCGGACCCTGGGTGGATGGGTGCCGCTGATCCACTGTGACCACAGGCCCTCGGGCTGCAGGGCGGCTGGGAGGGCGGCCGCGGTGTCGGGGAGGGTGGTGGCGAAGGCGCGGGCGTCTTGGACGCGGTGGTGGAAGGTCAGGACGCGGCGCAGTTTGTGGTCGCGGATGGCTTTGAGGACGGCAACCTGGCGGCCGGCCAGGCGCAGGCCGTCGACGCCGGCGCCGGGGCCTGTGGCGAGCCAGTCGCGCAAGGTGGTGTCGTCGATGACAGGGACGAGGATCTGGTAGTCGGCAAGCAGGCCGAGGTCGATGGCGTCGGAGAGGGTGAGACGGTAGGCGACGGGGCCGAAGAGTGTTTCGTCGTCCATGGAGGCGACCGTCTCGGCGTCCCCGTCGCGGTCGGCGTCTGCGTCGGCGTCCCAGATCCGGGGTGTGGCGGTGAGGTAGAGCCGGTGACGGGCGGGGACCTGGTCGTCGTGGTGGATGGCTGCCCATGCCTTTCCAAGGCGGCCGGCGGTGCGGTGGGCTTCGTCGATGACCGCCAGGTCCCAGGGAGGCAGGGCATGGGTCTGGTGGGCGGTAACGACGGAGGGCAGGGAGGCGTAGGTGGCGTAGACAGTCACCGGCTCCCCCGCGCTGCTGGTGGTCAGAGCGGCGAGTTCGGCAGGGTTGGTGGTCATGGGTAGGTCGCCGGCTGGGGTATGATCGACGGCTTGCCGTGCCGAGCAGACAGCGACCGTTGTGCCCTTACGGCCCGCTGTGTGCCAGGAGCGGGCCGTCTGGGACAGCAGGTCCAGGGTGGGCAACAGAACCAGGGTCCTGCCTCGCGGGGTGAGGCGGCCTGTGGTGCGGGCGGCGATCAGGGTTTTCCCGGTGCCGCAGGCGGCGACCACGGTGGCCCGGGAGCGGGCACGCAGTGCCTTCACAGCAGCTGTGACGGCTTCCTGCTGATGCGGTCGCAGCTCGATGTCGGCCATGGGGGTACCGCTCCAACGGGGTCGGTCGGGCGCAGAGGGAACGGGTTTCCCGGTCCCTCTAGCTGGGGGTGTCAGGCTATTGGGCTGCCTCGGTCAGGTGGGCGAGGGTGGAGCCGGTGGGGCCTTTTCGGACGTGGAGGCGCTGGGTGATGCGGCGGCGTAGTTCGGGGATGTGGCTGATGACTCCGACGGTGCGGTCGTGGGCCCGTAGGGAGTCCAGGACGTCGAGGACGTTGTGGAGGGTGTCGTCGTCGAGGGTGCCGAAGCCTTCGTCGATGAAGAGGGTGTCCAGGGGGTTGCCGCCGGCTTCGTGGGTGACGACGTCGGCCAGGCCAAGGGCGAGGGAGAGGGAGGCGAAGAAGGATTCGCCGCCGGAGAGGGTGTCGGTCTTGCGGGGGTGGCCGGTCCAGGAGTCGGTGATTTCCAGGCCGAGGCCTGAGCGGGCGCCGTGGGCGGCTTGGTGGTCGGAGTGGCGCAGGGTGTAGCGACCTTCGGACATCAGGTGCAGGCGGGTGTTGGCGGCGGTGACGACCTGTTCGAGGCGGGCGGCCAGGACGTAGGCCTCCAGTTGCATGCGGACGCGGGTGCCGGATGCGTTGCCGGTGGCGAGGTCGGCGAGGTGGCGGGCGGTGCTGTGGGCCTGCTCGAGTTCCTTCAGGCGCTCGACGACTTCTGCCAGAGCTCTGGTGAGCGTGGTGAGTTCGGTGGTGCGGGTCTGGGCGGTGCTGGAGGCGGTGACCGCTTGGGCGTGCTGGTCGTCTGCTGCGGCGCGCCGGGCTGTCGCCGTTTCGATGTCGGCGGCAGGCTGTGCTGCTGCTTCCTGAAGGACAGGGTCGTCGAGAACGGCCTGGTGGGAGGCGCGGGCCTCGCGCCACTTGTTGATCTTTTCCTCGAGGTCGGTCAGGTCCTGCTCGCTGAGCAGGGCCTGTTCAGCTTCGGTGAGCGTGCCGAACCCCTGGGTCGTGGCAGCGTCAGTGGTTTCGCTGGTGCGCGTGTTCAGGGTCAGGGAAGCGATGTCTGCGGTGCGGGATGCCTCGGCTGCCTGCTCGAGGTGGTCGGCGGTGCGGGTGAGGTCGTCGATGCGGGTTGCGAGGGTGGTGGCGGCGCCGCGGGCGGCGTCTAGTGTAGTGGTGAGCTCTGCGTGCCGCTGGAACAGGTTGTCGTAGTTGGCATTGCGGTCGGACAGACCTGCGGTTGCGGTGCTGTCCTGCTCGGTCATGGCGGTGTGTTCGCGGGCGAGCGCGAGGAGTTCGTCCTCGACACTCCTGCGGTCGGCGGCTTGCTGGAGGGAGTCGGCCAGCTGCTTGGTGAGTGTCTCGTGGTCAGCTCTGAGGCTGGCCAGCGGGGTGTCGCCGGCTTCGCCTGTGGCCGCGGCGGCGTTCTCGCGCAGTTGCTGCAGTTCGGCCGCAATCTTGTCGCGCTGTTGCTGGAGGTGCTGGTGGGTCTTTTCGGCGGCTTGTTCGTCCTCGCGCGTGGGATGCCCGTCTGGTGCCTGGGCGGGATTGGGGTGGGAGCAGGAGCCGCATACCGGGCACGGTGCGCCGTCGGTGAGGCCGGTGGCGAGTTCGGCGGCCATTCCCTCGGTGCGTCGGCGGCGGATGTCGATGTGGGCTTTGGCGGCCTGATCGGTTTCCTTCTGGGCGGCGGCCAGGTGCTGCTCGGTGGCGTTGATCTGTGCACGGTGGGCGTCGCGGCGTTTGGCAGCCGCCAGGCGGCTGCTGAGGCTCTCTAGCTGGTCCTGTTGGCGCCGGCTTTCTTCCTCGGCCTCGCGGGCAGTCTCCCGGCGGATCTCCAGGGCGGCTCGCTGAGCGGTCTCCTTCTCGAGCCAGTCGCGTGCGGTGCGCTGCTGGAGGGCAAAGTCCTGCCGCTCGGCGTCGATCCGCTCCAGTTCGGTAGTGAGCTGGTGAAGCCGGGTTTCCTCAGGGAGGAGGGTGTTCAGCACGGCGATGTCGTCGCGGAGGCGTTGTCCGGCCGCGGCGAGGTCGGCGGCCTCAAGTGCGGCATGCTCGGGAAGGAGTCGGCTGCGGGCGTCCCTCTCACTGCTCTGTGCGCGGGTGTGGTCGGTGCGGGCGGTACTGAGGGCGTGCAGCAGCGGTGCCAGCTGCTGGGCCCGCCGAGCCTGTTCCCGGCGCCGCCCGAGGGCTTCTTGGTGCGGGGTCTGCTCGTCCAGCCGGTCCAGTTGTGCGCGGGCGGTGGCGTAGGTGGTCTGCTGCCTGTGCAGTTCGCGGGTGGCTGCTTCCAGCTTCTGGTGGGCGAGTTGCCTTTCCTTTGCCTTCTCGGCATCGGCCTGGGCGGTGAGGGCGTCGGTCTGGCTGGTCTGAATGAGGTCGCCTGCCCAGGTCAGGGCATGCGTGGCGTCGGGGCTGGGAGCGTCGTACTGGGATTTCAGGACAGGGCCGGCGGCCTGGTGGATGCGGGCCGCCAGGTGCAGCACCTCGTCGCGGGCGGCGTCACGGTTCTTCTGGGTGTTGCGGCTGTGGTCGCTCAGCCAGCGTTCGATGAAGGCGTATCGGTCGGTGTGGAAGAGTTTGCCAAGGAGTTCGCGGCGCTTGCCGGCGTCGGCGTAGAGGAACTTGGTGAACTCGTTCTGGGGCAGGAGAACGACCTGGCAGAACTGGGTCCGGCTCATGCCGAGCAGGTCCTTGATCTCCTTGCCTGTCTCCTGGTGGGACTTGCTGGAAGCCTCCCAGTGGCCTTTTCCCGCCGAATCGGTGGTCCACCGGCTGAGCCGGGTCTCGGCCTTCTGGAGGGTCTCGCCCGTGCCGTTCTTCTTGGGACGCATCTGCTGGGGGACGCGGTCGATGAGCAGCCGGTGGCCGGAGATGGTGACGTCGAGGGTGACCTGGGTGAGCAGGTCGGCTGGAGCGTGGTGGCTGCGCAGCAGCAGGTCGCGGTCGACCGGTGGTTCGCCGTACAGGGCGACGCAGATGGCGGTGAAAAGGGTGCTTTTCCCGGCGCCGGTGTCGCCGTGCAGGAGGAACAGGCTGTCGGCGGACAGGGCGTCGAAGTCGACGGTGTGGGTGCCGGCGAAGGGCCCGAAGGCCTGCAGGGTGAGGCGGTGCAGGCGCATCAGACGGTTTCCTTCTGCAGTTCGTTCACGCGGGCGGCGTCGACGGCCTGCTGGAGCAGGGCGTGTTCGTCGGGCGTGGGTGCGCTGCCGCGCAGGTCGGTGATGAAGTCGCGGGCGATATCGAGTTCGCTGCGGCCTTGGAGGCGTTGGGTGTAGGTGGGGGTGTCGGTGGCCTGGGCGGGGATGAGAGCGCGCTGGTGCTTGAGGCTGAGCGTGTGGGGGAAGCGGCGGCGCAGGCGCGCCATGGCTTCGAAGGGCAGGGCCGGGTCGGTGAGGGTGACCTCGAGCCAGGCATCCTTGAGCGATTCGTGGGCGGGGGCGTTGAGGAGGTCTTCGAGGAGGCCTTGGATGCGTTCCAGGCGGTGGGGGGTCGGGCAGGGCAAGCGGATGATGGTGGGGGCCGTGCCGGGGGCGAGGTCGACGAGGGTGAAAGACTTGGTGTGGGCGGCCTCGGAGAAGGAGTAGGGCAGGGGGGAGCCGCTGTAGTGGGCGCGGTCGGTGATCTTCTGGGGGCCGTGGAGGTGGCCGAGGGCGACGTAGTCGATGCCGTCGAAGACGTCCGCGCCGACGTGGGCGACGCCGCCGACGCTGATGTCGCGTTCGCTGGTCGATTCCTCCACACGGGGTTCTTCGCTCTGGCCGGTGCCGGGGGTGACGAAGGCGTGGGCGAGGACCACTGAGCGGGTCCCGGCTGGCTGGCGGGTGGTGAGATCGGCGTGAATTTTTTGCAGGGCGGCGGTCAGGACCGCGCGATGGGAGGCGGCTTCCGCCTCGAGCTGGGTGCGGACCATCGTCGGCTCGAGGTAGGGGATGCCGTACACGGCGACGGGCCCGTCGGGATCGTTGAGGACGACGGGGACGTCGCAGGTGTCCGGGTCGGTACGCAGGTGGATGCCGGCGCGGGCGAAGAGGCCGGATCCGACGCCGAGACGGTGGGCCGAGTCATGGTTTCCGCTGATCATGATGATCGGCACTGCGAGGTCGGCGAGCTGGTGCAGGGCGCGGTTGAACAGGCGCACGGCGTCCAGGCTGGGGATGGCACGGTCGTAGATGTCGCCGGCCACGAGGATGGCGTCGACGGCCTGGGTGCGGGCTGTGTCGACCATGTGGTCGAGGAAGGCACGCTGGGCGGGGATCAGGTCTTCTCCGTGGAACCGGCGGCCCAGGTGCCAGTCGGATGTGTGGAGAAACCTCATGCGCATACACCTCGGCTTTGTCACTCAGCGTGATTGTCAGTGTCGGCAGGGAAGATGAAGAGCGTGGGAAGGAGGAGAGATGTCCTCTCCAAGGTCTGCTCGTGCTGCCTGCGTTCCCTCGCCGGGCGGGTGCAGGTGGTGCGGAATCGATGCTCGGATCCATGCCCGTCAATGGGTGGAATCGGTTGGTTGGCATGTGTGGGAAACGCCGACCGACGAACAGCGCAAAGAGCGAATGCGGGCGCGTCGTGCGCGGCGGTCGGCATCGGATCAGTGAGCGAGTTCTTGCAGGTGGGCGAAGATGTCCCGTAGCTGTCGGGGCACGTCCTGGGCCGTAGTGAGGGTGCTGACCAGCCCGTAGACCATGGCGGGTTTGCCGTTGGGGCTGTTGTCTCGGGCCTGGTTTTGGACCATGTCGAGGATTCGGGAGCTGAATTTCTTGCCGTCGCGGTGAGCCGTGAAGTCGTCGGCTTGCCAGGTCTGCGGGGACGGCCGGGGCCAATGGATGTTGACGGCAGTGGCCCACTGCTCGTCGCTGAAGAGTTCTTCGAGCTCGTTGTAGCCGTCGGCCTCTCCGACATAGGAGACGTGCTTTTTGAGGTCGAGACCGGCGCGGCGGAGGCGTTCGTCTTTGAAGAGTTTGTTGGTACGGCTGTCGGCGTCCACCATCAGCATGACCGTACGCCGGTGTTTGACAAGGTAGCGGGCCAGGTGAAGGGCTCCCTCATTGTTTTCGCAGCCCCACAGCGCGATGCCCGCTGCCTGGAGGGACATGTTCTGGGCCAGGCGGAACAACAACGGCAGGCTCTTTTGCTCTGTGTCGCCCTCGACGGCCAGGAAGCAGCGTTCGTGCAGGAGAACGGAGTTGCGCAGCCCCAGTGATGCAGCGATCTGGCCGAGGTGGAAATCGATGCCGTCGTGCTGGTCGTCATTGAGCTGTTCGACGACGGTGCGCCCGCCGGGTCCGAGGCTCAGGTGGACGACGTCGGCGATGTCGACGCCGTCGATGAGGTTCATCGAGTGGGTGGCGACCATGACGCTGACGTGGGGCAGGGTGCACTGCTTGCGGATGATGTCCATGACCGTGCGCTGGTGGCGGTAGTCAAGGTGGGTGTCTGGTTCGTCGTAGACCACGATGGTCTGCGTGGGCTGGGTACATCCCTGTTCCGTCGAGGCGGCCAGTTCGGCGTTCTCCAGGAGGTTGCTGGTCCACTCCCATACCGCCAGGGCGATACGGCGGGTGCTCCCCTGCCCTGCGCGTGTCAGGTCGACGGGTTCGCCGTCTGCTCTAGAGACGTGGAGAGGTGCGCCCTGGAAGCCCCCTTTGAAGGAGACCATGGGCTTGACGTTGACGCTGACGTATTCGGCGCAGTGCCGCCGGATGTGGTGGCACAGGGAGTCGGCTTCCTTCTCCAGCCGCTGGGTGATCTCTCCCTCGATCTCCCGGACACGGCCCTGAAGAGTCTCGTCCTCCAGGTGCGTCTTGTAGCTGCTGCTCAAAGCCATGCGCACGGCGTCATCGGGGCTCTCGTCCTTCCCGCCGAACGACAAAAGCCGCGGGAGTCGCTCTTCGAGCGCCTTGGGCAGCAGCTGCCACCCCTGCTCCTGGGGAAGGGTCTTGGCGTGTGCCGTGAGTTCCGCGAGCAGGTCCTCTTTGAGATTTCCTGCAGGGGAGAGGCCGTACTCGGCGACGAGCTTCGCCAGTGCCGGCTTGAGCAGCTGGCTCAGGTCACGCAGCTTCGGGTCGGCGGGCTGGCTGCCGAAGTACTCCAGGCCGGCCGCCTCGCCCAGTCGTGAGCGCCGGCGGATGCGCACGTGTTCGCCGAGACCGCTGCGTTCCTGTTCCTCGGTGTCCAGCCGGAACTGGCCTTCCACCCAGGTTTCGGCGCATCGCCGTCCGTTGCAGTCTTCCTCGTCCTGGACGTAGGTGCGGTCCTCGTCGGTCAGTCGGTGGGTGCCGAGGAGGAAGGCCAGCGCGGTCAGTACGGCGCTCTTTCCACCGTCGTTGCGGCCGGCCAGAACGGTGGGCCGGCTGACGGGAATGTCCGCGACCTGCGCCAAGGAGCGGAACCCGCACGCGGAGTAGCTGTCGAGATACACGGGAGGAGCTGCTCCGTATCTCCCCGTCCAGAGCGGACGGAGGCGTGGCGTGCGGTGAGCACGGATGCTGACGAGGCACCTGTGCCACTGGCACAGGCCGTCATATTAAGTGCTGTTGAACAACTGCAGTACGTTTTGGGCCACTTGAACCAGTCAGTAGCTTCGCGGCTCACTGACCCCGCAACCGCATCCCCTTCAGGGGTGCGAGCGCATTCGAAATCCAGAAATCGCACGCGCGATCGATGCTCTGGGGGAGTCTCGTCGGCTTGGATTCGACCACCGCGCGGGCAACCGCGCACCTGGCTTCCTCTGCGCCCCCGGGAACCTGAACCAGCGACTGCTGCAGACCCACTGGGTCGACAGCTCCGCACACCCTTGATGGCTGGGATTCACCGTGGATGCGCGCTTTCTCCACCCTGCCGGCAGATCAGGCCCCGCACGCTCTCCCGACAGGCTTTCTGATCCCTCACGCGATCCTGGGTCCGTGTACCGGCCTGTCGCCTCGGACTTGCCACTCGCCTCGAGTGGTCACCGACACCCGCTGCAAGAGCGCCTCACAGCGCACAGCATGCCCAACCACCAGGGAAAAAGACCTATGAGGCTCACAGCCTCGCCACTTACCACACCTCGCCGCCCACCACGCCACACGTCTCGAAGCGCCGCCGCAAGTGGACCTGTGGACCTGGACCGATGTATCTCGGGAGTGCGCACCGGGCACGTGCACATGCCATGGCCTGGCCGGAGCTCACCCCGCTGCGCAACGGCACCGGGAGCAGGTGCGGTGGCGGCGGCACTCGGCGACCGCACCCCGGGTGATGTCGCGACCACTGGCTCTGACCGGCCCCGTCGCATCCCCCGTGCGCGCAGCCCGCCATGCCTTGTCTGATCGCGAACGGTCACTCGGAGACATCCGACTCATCCTTCTAGGGGTGAGCGGTCAGCGAGGGCGCCACGTTCGAACTTCGAGGTGTGTGATGTGGGCGTCTTCGTGAATGCGGCCGGTTTCGAGGAGCCACCCGTGGACGGCCGCAGTGACGTCGCCGCCTGCTGCATCGACGCGGCGGGCGAAATCGGCGGCGTCGAAGCCTCCCGTGGCAGCGGATCCGTAAGAGCGCTCCTCGGTGTGGTCGGCCCGCTGGACGACGTCACGGCGAATGCCTGGTGAGTCGGTTCGGCTGCCCGAGGCGAGGGTGTAGCCGGACTTGGCCATGCGGACGGTGAAGGCGAGGCGAAGGTCCTGGCGGGCTGCTTCAGCGATCAGGGGGCGTAGGCGCGTGGCGCCGGAGGCGATGGCTTGGGCGCCGGCGCGACCGGTTCCGGTCCCGGTGGGGGTGATGAGGACGGCTTTGGTGCGCACGCGGGCGCGGGCGCCGGAACTGGTGGTGCGGCGGGTGATGTGGGGGGCTGCGAGGGCGGCGAGTTCCGCCGTGTCGGTGATGCCGGCGGTCTGGACGGCGGCGAGGACGTGGGTGAGGGCAGGGACGTAGGCGGCGCCTTTGTGGCGTGTGTAGAACTGGGAGACCAGGGAGGGGTCGCGGTCGATGATGCGGGCGATGTCGCGCTTGGTGAACCCGGCGGCCTGGAGCTGGTCGGCGAGTTGGGCGGCCTCGTGGAGATGTGGGGCCGGGGCGCGGCGGCGGTTGCGGGGCGGCATCAGGACTCCCCATGGGTGGTCGTCGGCTTCAGGGCGGCGCGGCCGGCGTCGCGCAGGGCGAGGAGTTCATCCTCGGTGGCGGGAGCGGGGACGGGGCCGGTGAGGTGGCCTTTGTTGAGGTAGTCGCCGGGCTGGCCGTGGTAGGGCCAGGGCTGCGGGGTGGTGAGGTAGACGGCGTCGGTGCGGAAGGCGACGACGCTGCCGGGTGGGGTGTGCAGGGCGCCGGCGTAGGCGTTGTCGTCGCGGTGGCGTTGGTTGAGCAGGGCGGCGCGGGCTCCGGACCAGATCGCGGCGGCCCATTCAGGGTGGGCGTTGGGGTCGCGGGCGAAGCCGGTGGGGCGCTGCCAGGTGATCGTCTCGTCGGTGAAGCTGATGATCTCGGCGTCGGCGGGGACCTCGCGCTCGTGGGTGCGGGGGGTGGTGCCGGTGACCATGCGGGGGCGCTGGGCGAAGGAGCCGATGCCGTACAGGAGGAGGGAGCGGACGGCACGGGAGGCGAGGCGGGCGGCTTGGCGCTGGTGGGGGTCTCCGTGGAGGTCGGCCTGGGCGGCGAGGGAGGACCAGGCTTCCTTGAGCTTCTTCGACCAGTCGTCCAGCGGCTTGCCGTCATCCCACAGCAGGCCGTCGAGGATTTCGACGCGCCAGGGCTGGATCGGATTGGTCAACGCGGTGTGGATTTCGGGGCCACCGGCCCAGGTGGTGAAGGTGCTGCCGGGGGTGGCGGGGTAGTGCCAGGCGCGGTCGCCGGGGGCGGGTGCGGGCAGGAGGCCGACGTGGTTCCAGGTGTCGGGGACGGTGACGCGCACCTGCCAGTGACCGCAGCCGTACAGGGCCTTGATCTGTTCTTTCTCACTCCAGGAGGCGAACGTGGTCGCGGTGACGCGGCGGGGAGTGCCGACGGGTGACTTCCAGGTGTGCTTGGCGTAGGCGAAGGTGCGGTCGTACTCGACAAGAGCAGGCAACTGCTCGGGCACGCGGGGCGGAGTGATCAGTTCGGTGCGACCCTGGCCGGCGGTGGCATGCAGCAGGCCCCGGAGTTCCTCGGACAGGACAGGGTAACCCTCCGCGTGCTGCCCGCGGGTGGGAATGGTACGGGTCCACAGGTCCCGTCCGGTCTGCGAGGGCGAGCCCATCAGAACGGCGTCGTTCCAGTGCGTGCGCAGGGCCTTCCACAGGAGGACGAAGGCGTCGCGGACGGTGGTGGGGTCGGCGCCTTCGGGGTCGAACCACTCCCCCACCGAGCGGATCTCGACGTGGTGCTGGCCGTTGTCGCTCTGGTAGCGGCCGACCGGGTTGCGGGGGTGGACGAAGTGGCCGGCCATCTTGTCCTTGCCGTGGCCGGTATCCGTGCGCCAACCCGGGATGGGGGCGCCCAGCCAGGCGGCGACCGCGTCCTTGAGGAAGGCGTGCTGGTCGGCCTGATGGTGCCAGGGATCTCCCGCGGTGATGAAGATCCTCTCGGTGCCCTCCGGGATGGCGTGAAAGACGGCCTTGAGGATGGTCGCGGCCGTGGTGTCGGTCAGGGTCAGGCGCAGGGTCTGGTCGCGATGGACCAGGACGCCGGTGGCGGTGTCGAGGAAGACAGTGGAGCGGGCCTGCTGGGTGAAGTTCGGATGAGTGGAGGCCAGGTTCGGTGTGTGGGCGAGCCAGCGGTCGCCGTCGGAGCCCTGAGGGATCGACGGCAGGTGGCGAGCTGTGCCGACTGCGGAGCTTGACGCGTCCGGGGAAGCGGTCGTCGCCGTTGAGGCGGGTGGGGAGGTGGGTGCTGTCGACAGCGTGGGCGTGACGGGCCTGTCAGCTTGGGCTGTGGGGAGCGCGGCGGGGGTGCCGTCCGGCTGGTTGGTGTCGGCGGAGGGCGCTTCGGGTGTGCGCGGCGCTTCCTCGGGTGCGGCGGTGGTTTCCCCCACGAGGCTTTCAGGGGCAAGTGCAGGAGCGAGCTGGACGATGTCTGCGAGGCTCAGGCCGGCTGCGGGAGCGATGCGCTCGGCGGTCGCCTTCTCGTAGTCGGCCAGTGCGCGGATCTTCTTGTCACGGCTGGCTTCGAGCTTGGCCAGTGCGGTCCTCGCCTTCTTGATCTCGTCCCGGTCCGCCCGGAGTTCGGCGAGGGTGGCGTTGTAGGTCTTGGCGTCCATCACGATGCCTCGGTCAGATCGGGGTTGCGGGCGGGGACGTAGGCGAAGGGTCCGCCCGAGTCGGAGGGCAGGCGTGTGCCGAGCAGAAGGTCGGCGACGGAACGGTCGCCGTCGGCTCGGGAGGTGTAGGTGATCCGGGGGGTGATCAGGTCGGTGACCAAGCCGGCCAGCCGGGCGTCGGGGAAGGCGTAGCGGCCTTGGTCGTTTCTCTGCCACGGTGCAAGGCCCGTGAGTGCGGCCACGACGTATCCGGAGACGGTTACGGGCAGCACTCGCCCGGCGGCGACGCTGGCAGCGTCGCATCGCCACCAGCCCCTGAGTGTCTCGAGAATGTCTTGGGCGGGAAGCCCGGTGTGGAAACCGGTCCCGTCACGGCCGTGCGCTGGCGGGGCCTGGGCCGCGTTCACTCGCAGGACGGCGATCTCAGGCACGTCGAGCCGGTGCAGCGGTGCGCGCGGGCGGGCGCTGAGGGTTTGTACGGCTTCGAGGGGGGTCATGACCCGGTTCCCGCGGCGTTCCAGCCCTGGCAGAAGGCCGGCTTGGATGAGCTGTCGGTAGGTGGTGACAGCGCAGCCGAGCTCCTCAGCCGCCTGGCTTGTCGTCAGAAGCACGGCCCCTCCCTCGAACATGCCGACTCATATATTTGATGACGCATCTACCGTAGCGGGCCGTCGGCTCTGGATCCACTCGCACCGGCCGCCTGCCGCTCCCCGTCCGTTTCGGCGCCAGACCGGTGCCTGCGGCGGCTCGGCCGTGTCCTGTGACCGGAGGGCGAACGGGTCGTCAACGGAAGGCTCCTCTCTGTATGCCGACCGGCTTGCCAGGCCGATCCCCCAAAGTCAGGGCCGTGACCGCCGCCATGCCTGCATTCGTGCCTCGCGGGACGGCCGGGCGCCTCCATATCCCTCCCGTCCCTCGCTCCCCGCCTCACCACCCATGCCCAGCCTGTTCTGTGAAGTGGTGAGCGCGTCTTCCAGGTGTCGGGATGAGCCGCCGGGAAGACGTTCTCGGTGCTCGCTGGGGCAGGTGTCGCAAGACGCTTCACGACAGCGTCGGCGGCCCGGCAGCGGTGACTGGTGACGCCAGTGGCAGTCCTTGCAGCGGCGGTGGCGTAACGCTTCAACTCCTCAGAACTGGACCATGTTTCGGCAGCTCAGATGCCATCTCTGCGTGCCCGTGGGTCGTGAGTGCGAGACGCTTCAGTGGGCTTACGGCCGGCTCACGGACGCTGACGCGACGCGCGGATGCGTGGTGGCGGACGGTGGGGCAAGTGCTGGATCGGTGAGGGCGTGGCGTAACGCATCACGGCGTCCGGCAGTGCTGCAGCGGATGCGCGGCACTGGTCTGTGAGTGGTGGTAGATCAACGGCGAGAGGCATCCGGAGACGAGAGTGAGACCACCATGACCCGCCGCGTTCGATCCCGTCAGCTCGGAGCGGCAGGCTGGAACGATACACCTGTCCCCAGTGCGAGCTGTCGTGGAACCGGCTCGCCGCTCTCCGGCCTCGGCTCCACAGACCTGGACCACGAGACGAGTCTGCGTCTGATCGACACACCATCGCCGCCGATCCCGCCGCGGACGGATACGGCTGCCAGGTCATCGCAGCCCACCAACGCCCCCCTCCCCCGCACCTATCCCTGCTGGGCCCGGTGGTTTCGGCCCTTCGCAGCCTCGGGCGCCCTGCGTCCCCGCGCCCCAGGGGATGTGGGGCGTCGCGATGCCGGGCACTGCCCTCGCCCTCGCTCCGTACAGCCTTCGCCCCTTTGGAGCGCTCGGACTGCGAGGGCACTCACAGCGGTGGGGTGTCAGCCGCTGCTAGGGAGGCGAGAGAGGATCTTGCTGTGAAGGCCGGTGTACGTGCTTCCGAGCGCGGTGACGGTACCGGGCTGGGGGCCGGAGCCCTGGCGCAGGGCGCTGACGTAGTTCTCGGGCAGCAGGACGCGGTCGCCTACCTCGAGCCGTCCCGGTCCGGTCCACACGTAGGCGTAGCGGCCGACGGTGACGGCCTGATGGCCGTCTATCTCATACCGACGGTTCTGGGCGTCGAGCTTCTCCTTGAGCATGCGCACCTGCCGCTCGAGGTTCTCGACGCGGACGTCTGCACTCTGCTGTTCCCAACGCTTCGCCTGCTCCCGGCCGGCACGGAGCCCCTGCTCGTAGGCGTCGACGAGCTGCTTCTCGTGGTCGGTGGTGTGGAGCTTGCAGGCGAAGCCACGTCCGGAGAACTGGGCGCGGCAGGGCTTGCCTGTCTTGGTCGGACGTCCGCAGGGACGCATGTGCACGTCGTCGAGCATTCCGATTCCTTGAGGGGTGTCTGGTGCCAAGGGACGGCGAGTGGCTTACGGAGTGGTGGGGAGGGCGGTGACGGGCTGTGAGATAGCCACAGGCAGGCAGTCGGGTACCGGGAGGTCGTTGTGGATGCAGGTGAGCACGATCAGTTGGAGATAGCGGAGCGCGGCGGGGCGTCCGGGGAGCTTGCCTTGGCTCTGTTCGAAGCGGTTGAGTGTGGCGGGTTTGATGCCGAGGATCCGGGCGGTGGTGTTCTGGTCGAGGCCGGCCTGAGCACGGGTGTCGGCGAGGGTCTTGGCGTTGTCGTGCCAGAGCTGGGGGCCTTGCTCGGCGAAGTCCTTGGGGACGCCGGAGCGGGCTTGGGCCAGAGCGGTGGCGATGCGCTCGGCCTGGGTGCCGAGGAGGAAGCGTGCCAGGTGTCTGGCGTCCGCGGCTCGGTCGATGTCCTGCGTCCAGGGCTGCGTGGCTTCCTGGTAGACGCGGACGCGGGCCTTGGCGCATTCCTCGCGTTCTTTGCCGTCGCCGTCGGTGCTTCGGTAGGTGTGGTGCAGGGCGCTGGTGCAGGGCATGGTGGCGTTCTTGGCGAGGTCAGAGCCGCGGTCGTCCTGGTCGGCCTCGATGCCGGTGATGAGATCGCGGATCATGTGTCGCTCATCCGGTGTGAGGACGTGAGCGAGGGCCTCGGCGGCGTCCTGCGCCTCCTGCCGGCCGGCGGGCTCGAACGCCGCGCCCCAGGAATGGAACGCCTTCTCGCCGTCCGCCTTGCTGAAGGCGACATCGATGGCCCTGAAGGTGTGCGGGCTCCACGCGTCGAGCATCAGCAGGAGTTCTCGCGCAGCGGCCTGGCGGTCGGCCTCGGACGGGCCAGCGACGCCACGGCTGTGCGGGGAGGTGTGTGAGGATGCGCCGACGAGCCAGTCGCCGAACAGGTGGGGACGGCGTGGGTCCCGGCCATCGGCGTCGTTGAACCAGTGTGCAGCCGTGACCACCGCCTCGTGGGCGTGCTGGATGGCGGCGTACCAGCCGAACAGGGCCTGCCTGTAGTTCTGCAGGTGGCGCTCTTCGTCGTAGTCGCCGGTCTGTGTGCGGCAGTGCTGGGGGCACTCGGCGGCCCAGACCCGGTAGAGCGCGGCCCGTGTCTCCGGGGCTGTCGACAAAGCGGCGTCCAGGTGCTCGCGCTTCGGCCCGCGGTCCCGGCGCCTTTCAAAATCTCTGTCGAAGAAGCTGTCGAATCGAGGTTGCTGTTTCCAGTTGACTGCCGCCCTTCGCACCACAGCGTCTGCCGTCCAGGCGCCGGTCGCAATGATCTCCCGCAGGGCCGATGCCACGTCGTGGCGCAAGGCCGTTCCGAGTGTGATCAGAACGGGCAGAGCCTTCGGATCACCGCCGAGCGCGGACATCACGAGGTTGACATCGTCGTGGCGGTGAAGATGCTGCTGGAACACGCGCAAAGCCTCCTGACCTCTCAGCTCTCCCTCGCCGTCCCCGGGGCCGAGAGCTCTCGCTCATCCTGCATCACGGGGATGACAACGACTCCCGGTATTGAAAAAGCCTGCTGGTCCATACGTCGACGTCGCGCCATTCGAGCGTCGGGCCGCGCGTGACTGGCCTGTTCTCGCTCTCCTCCTCTCCCTCAGACCACCTGACCGTCCCAGGCTTCCTCCGCGCACTGGGTGCACGGACGGCACTGCCGACGCTGCGCGCAGCCCTGCAACACCACCCGCAGCCCGGTCCTTGGTCCCGCCGGCGAAGCGCCTCAGGTGTGAGCAGGCACGTCGCGGGTGTCATGGTCGACGTGGGAGAGTGATGGGGCTCCCTCACAGTGTCACGTCCTCGGAGCCGGGGGCCTGGCGTCGTTCGGGCCCGGGCGGGCTTCCTGCGGGGAGGGGCCCCGCCGCTCAGTCGAGGAACCACGCGTTCGCCCGGGACCGGACACGACCGGGCGGGGGCTCGCAGCATGCCGTGTCCTACCCGGACGCCGCCCGTGGTCGAGTCCCTCGGGACTGCTTCCGGGGCCGGCCCGGGAGGACCGCGCCCGCTCCCCGTTGTCCTGAGCAACAGTGGCGGTGCCTCTTGCGGCAGGCCGTGGCTGCCGCCTGGCCTCAGCGCGTGGGGCTGGGTTCGCAGACCAGCCCCAGCCTGTCAGCGCAGGGCCGGTACGTGCTCGCCCGTCACAGTCGCCCGAGTGCGTCGCTCGTCGACGAAGCCGTGCCAGTGGTGGAACCCCAAGTGGAGCGTACGCTCGAGATGCTTCCGGCATTCCTCCACGACTACCGGCCATCCCCGCGGGCTGCGGTTGGCGTGCTCGGCCTGCGGAACCTTGAACCACCAGGTGTAGCAAGCGTCATTGTCGCTGCCGAAGGTTCCGTCGTCCTTGCAGCCCTCATACACACACCCCAGCGCAACGGCGAGGTCAGCCATCACCTTCCGGCTGTCCTGCGCCAGCAGGAACCCGATTCCCCCGGAGTGGTACGACTCGCTGATCATGGCCTCCGGGTCGTCGACCGTGATCCACCAGACCACCCAGTCGTAGCTTGCCCACGGATCGGGTCGCACATCGCGTCCTGCTGTCGGTGCCATAGAAGTCCGCTCTCTTGTTCCGTCTGATCTCTGCCCTCGTGCGGACATGAGGTGTAACGACGGGGATGCAGCCCAGGGAACTGGCAGCGGTCCGGCCCCTGCCAAAGTCTCCATCTCACGAGGCGGGTGCCGGAGCGGAACTCCGTCCCCGTCGACCCCGCTCGCATGGCGCCCCCATCGCGACGCCGGCCGGGTTGTCCGTGGGGAAACGTAAGATCTGCCGATCCTCACGCGAGGCGCCCAGAACCCTGCAACCGCGCGAAAAAGGGCTGGCCGGCAGGGCCGGGGGACACGGGGAGGAGCGGCGGTGGAGGCACATCTTCAGGAAGCGGTGGCCTGGGGGCGGCAGAGACTCGAGGAGATGGGGGTGTTCGCTGCGCAGGACGGTCTGCGATGGGCTGCTGCTCACGGGCTGCTTCTGTCGGTGTGGCGCAGCGGGCCGATCGAGGACGCGCACGCCGCTCGGCCGACCAACCGGCGCAAGGGGATGCCCGACGGGGTGATGTTCGCCCGGAACACATGGCTCACGCGGCAGGCGTTCGACGTCCTGGGATCGACGCGTCAGTACCGCCTGTATGGGCTGGAGCGTCTGATCCTGGACCGCGACACCGAGTGACCGGGGTGCGGTGGAACGCTCACGGACTTCGGCCGGGGTTTCCTCTTAGACATCCAGAAGCACGTGAAGAAGCGCATCGACCAGTTCGCGTACTTCGAGGACATGCTGAAGCCGGACGACTTCCTCGTCTTCGCCGCAGCTCCCCAGATCGGCACTCACACCGAGCACTACGGCATGCCGCAGTGGTCCTCCTGCGTGGAAGCGGCCCTGCGCCGGCTGCGCGGTGAGGACGAAGAGTTCCTGCGCGAGTGGGGCGACTTGATGGAGCGCATCAGGCCGGCGCCCGACCGCGTCACCGCGGACATCGATGCGGCGGGCCGGCTTCTGCTGGAGTCGCCCTGGGAGCTGGGCGCCGACGTCCTTGAGTGGTTCGCCTGAAATCCTGCCCTGAGCAAGCCGGACATCCCCGCGTAGCGCTTCGCGCAGCCTGTGCCCTGCGGGCAGTGCCGCGGAGAGTGCGTGAAAAGACAGCAGGACAAGGAGCAGCTGATGAGCGAGCGGACCGTCCACCTCGATACCGATCCGCGTGACTGGCGCTGCCGGAAGATCCGTATCCGGGCGCATCGTTGGTACGCCAGGGTCGAGCTCGATCGTGACGGGTACGTCGACGCCGTGTCCTCAAGAGGCGGCGCAGTGAGCGGAAAGCCGTCTGCAGAAGGGCTTGCTTCCGGGCTGTGGGAGTACGGGTGCTCGACCGCCAGGCGGCAAGGGTGCGGGCATCGGCGGTGACGCCGTGGGCGGCAAGTGCGGCCGGTGCGGACTTCCTTGCCGTCAGGTAGGCCAGTGCCTGGTGGAGACGTTCCTCGTCGCTGCGTACCCAGGCGACGTCGTCGAAGACGCGCTGGTCCAGGCTCGCAAACAGTGCGCGCCCTCCTTCCACGCCCTGCGCGCCCAACTTTCCAAATCCCACGGGTCTTTCCTTCAAGCTGATCGGTAGGTGTGGTGACGTTCCAGACGCGGCGGCTGCGGATCGTGAAACGGGCGTGATGACGCCGGCTGCATGAACGCAAGGCCGGTGGCGTGCGGCCGCATGCCACACGTGCCGTGCAGGCCCTCCTGTGCCGTTCCTTGTGGGATGGAGTGAGGGCGACAGCCGGGCCTGGCTGTCGCGCGGGCGCCGGTGGGCTGCAATGCAGGGCGCTGTGGTCGCGGCGAGCGGCCGCTCTTGCGTCACTGACGGGTTGCCCGGCCGTCAGTGTTGCGGCCCACGCGCTGATCGCCTACCCGGCAACGATCAGCGTGGCCGCGCTGCTGAGCAAACCCCAGTGGCAGCAGCGGCTGCGTCAGTCGGCATCGGACGATGGCCTGCGTGCGGCGAAGGCGATGGCGCTGGAGGACATCGCCGACGGATCGGGCGGCCGTGGCTGGTGGACTGGCTGACCGCCGAGGCCCGTACTCGTCGCCCAGGCGCGGAGGAACGTGATCCGCTGCAGTGGTGGCTCGAGCAGCTCACCGGCCCGAACCCTCCCAGGTGACTTGTGGGGCGTGCCGGGCAGTCTGGCCCGCCCGGTGCATTACGGCGACCGTCTCACTTTCCTCACCGACCTTCGGGTTCGCGAGGTCATTGACGGTGCCAAGGCCGCCTTTCTGACCGGCGGATGGGAACCGGTCCCTCATGGACCTTCACCGGCCGGTCAGCATCACAGCAGCCGATGACAGAGCAATGCCCCGGTCCTCCTCTTGGGGGTTCGCGGGGTGACAGGGCGAGCGGCTTGCCGTGCGACCGGCACGGTCCCCTGTCGTGGTGTCCCCCGGCCACTCGGCCGGTCCTCGCAAGGAATCAAGATCAAGGAGCGTGAACATCATGTGGGTTTCGCCTCAAGCAGCGCATCAACGGCTTGTCGACCTCACTCACCACACGACGGTCCCCGCGTACCTGGACCACGTGAACCGCTACACGTTCGCCGCCTCCAGCCACGTCTTCGTCGGGGAGGTGGCTGTGCTCGGACACAAGCGCAGCCAGCTGTGGAAGTTTGTCGACCGGGAGGTCCAAAAGGCCGGCAAGCAGCTCGTGGAGCTTGGCATCGACCCCGGTGACCTGATCGATGCCCGCCTGGACCGCGGTGAACCGGGCAGCTGGCGCTCGCGCGTCGCAAGCTGGGTGGGTGAGGCCACCTGGCTGCACGCGCCAGACGGCGGTGCTCTGCCGGAGGGCTTCGCCGGGCAGCACCTGCCGGAGGAGTTCATCCGGCGGACCGTCGCGAGCACCAGGCCGCTGCCGCTGATGACCTGGTCGGGCCGGACGTGGCTGATTCCCCGCGCGTACGCCGCGCTGCTGGACCGGGCCGAGAAGGCTGAAGCGGAGCTGACCGCGCAGGCTGCGGTGTGCACTGGTTGTGGAACGCGAGCGGAGACCGAACAGTGGCGCACCTCGAGCGCCGCCGGCTTCGTTGTCCTGTGTCCGGTGTGTTCCGCGGAGGCGGCCAGGCCGTACACGGGGCATCTGCGCGGGCGTACGTACACGAAGGCGTTCGCCAAGCAGTCCCGTGCTGATGCCTTCCTGTGCGCGGTGTGTCCCGAGCCGCGGCGGGCCCTGTACTGGGACCACTGCCATGCTCACGGGCTGATCCGGGGCCCTTTGTGCGTGAAGTGCAACAACGCCGAGGGCGGCCCGGGATTCCTTAAGCTCGCCGGGGCCGTCGATCACCTGCTCCAGTGCACTGCGTGTCGCAGTGGGCGGATCCTTCCCTCGCAGCATCACGCCGATGTCGTACGCCGCTTGGCCGACTTCGATCCGCACCCGGCCTGCACACACGCCCCGTCCTGGCGGAGGTTCCACGTCGAGGAGGACGGAGCGGTCCTCGCCCGGTTCCAGTGCTTTGAGCACGAACCAGCCCTCGAATGGTCCGTCCTGGTTCCGGTGCACGACGTCGATGCCCTGGTGCGCCGGTTCGTCGATGACGCCACCGGTTCTGCGGCGTGACCGCTGTATAGGGCGGTCAGGGGAGGCGGGGCCGGGCACGGGAGACGGCCGAGGGACGCGCGGCGGAATAGGGGGCGGCAACGACACGGCAATTCGTCCCCTGTTTCGCCGGGGCGTGTGTACCGCCGGTGAGATGGACGCTGCCGGACGGCAGGCAGCGCGGTGTCGGGCGCGGGGGGCCTCTCGGGATGGTGACGTGGGGATCTGAAGCCGCTGGCTCCGAGGGCGCCTTGCCGGGCGGAGCCCGTCTGACGCCGACGCGGGTTGGCCGAACGTAGAAGGCTTGTTCCAGGCGTCACCCATCTGGCGGCAGATCGTTCCTGGGGGCAGGTATCAGCGTCTGCGGTGAGGGAGGTCCGGTGGGACCGTCGTTGGTGGTGGAGCGGCTTGAGTTCTTGAGGGATGGGGTCTGGCGGGTCCGCCTTTTCACCAGTCTGGTGACTTTCCTGGTGGGACACTCGAAGGCGGGTAAGTCGACAGCAGTCGAGGCGCTGCTGTACCCGCTGGGGCTGACCACCGCGAGGGTCATGCCGGAGGTCCGCGGCTGTCAGGAGATCCGTCTGACGTTCCGCGTGGCCGGCACCCGCTGGCAGGCCACACGCAGGGGCGCGGAGGCGCAGGCCCGGGTCCTGATCAAGAACCTGGACGACGAGAAGGACATCGGCCGTCCACTGCCCATCACCTCCTCATCCGGGGAGACAACCGCCGGCGCGTTCATCCAAGACCTCCTGGGTCTGCCGGCCGCCTCACGCGGCACCGCCCGTCTCACGCTGGACACCCTGTACGGCACGGTCATGGCCCTGCGTCAGACCACGATCGCCTCCGAGTTCCTCGGAGGGGTGAAGGCGCAGGAACGGATCCTGACCCTGGAGGTGATTCTGGGTCTGTGGAGCGAAGCCCTCGCGAGCCTGGAGAAGCATGCCTCGGAAGCCGAGTCTCAGCACCGTGCGGCGCAGACGGCTCTGACCCAGTTCAAGCGGCTGCGTGATACGGGAGCCCTCACAGACCCGGAGGCGACACGTCAGGAACACCGCCAGAAGGAACGTGAGCACAAGGCGGCCGCGGAAGGCGCCCAGGCCACGGCTGCGGCGCTGTCGACCGCTGTGGGTGAGCACGGCCGGCTGGTGGCCCTGCACAAGGCGGCAGAGCAGCAGCGGCGGAAGGCTTCAAAGCAGGCCGAGGACGCGCGGGCCCGGTTCAACAGGACCACAGCGGATCTCGCTCGGGCCGAGGGTGTGATCTCCGGGCTGCTCTCGACGCCCCCGATGGAGTGTGCGGGGTGTGGCCAGGGGCTTCCTGAGCGGGAGCCGGGGCAGTGCCGGCAGTGCGGCCAGGCGGTTCACGGTGCTGAGGACCGGAGGGAGAAGCAGGTCGCGGCGGCGCGGGCGAAGGCGGACCGTCTGCGGCTGGACCTGAAGGGTCTGCAGGAGGCCGTGGCCGGCGCGGAGCGGGCTTCGGGGGCCGCTGAGGAGGCGGCCGCGCACGCGCTCGCGCAGCGCGACGCCTACGAGCGGGACCATCTGGCTCCCGCCCGCCAGGCGGCACAGCAGGCGGAGAAGGAAGCCTTCGGTCTGAGCCGGGACGTCGCGCAGCTGAAGAAGCAGATCGACAACGCCGACTACATCAAGGCGCAGGCCCTGGCCATCACCGCGGCCAAGGAGCGGATGAAGGCCGCGCAGGCTGCCAGGGACGCGGCGAAGGCTGCTGACGAGGTGCGCCGCAAGGAGGTCACCGGCCGGTGGTCGGAGTTCTTCCTGCGGCGTCTGCAGCAGATCAACCCGGCTGTGGAGGCGGCGTTCATCGACCCGGCCGACTTCACCACCCGGGTCAAGGAGCGCAACGAGGCGGACAAGTCGTTCGACGACAGCTCCGTGGGCGGCAACCCGAAGGCCGTGACCAACATCGCGCTGCTCCTGGCGCTGCGTGACCTCGGACGCGTTGATGCCCAGGTTCGCGTGCCGCCGCTGCTGATCATCGACTCGCCGTTGTCGGGTCTCGGCTCGACGGGCCTGGACCAGGAGACGAGCCTGCGCTTGATCGACACGCTGATCTCTATCGCGGCCGATCCCGCCACGGACGGATACGGCTGCCAGATCATCGCGGCCACCAACGATCCCCTCCCCCGTGACTACCCCGAAGTCAGGGAGATCCATCTCGACGCCGGCAACCGATTCTTCGACCACGCGCCGTCCGCCGCCTGACCCGTCTGCCGGGCTCGACGCTTTGGCCCGGCAAGAACGCAGGCTCCGGTGCTTGAACTTGTCACGGGTGCGTGGCGGGGCTTGCCCGCAATCGGGAGCCGGTTCGACAGGCTGCACGACCGGCTCCGGAGCGAAGCCTCCCCACCCACGGGCGACGGGCGCCGCCATCTGCGATGACATGCGCGTGGACGGAGAGCCTGCGTGCGCGACGCCGGCATCTCCGTGAGCGAGGTGTCGTGGTCCTCTCCGGTCAGCGAGCCTGGCCGGCAGCTCGCGCGCAGGCTCGTACCTGAAGGCATCTGGGTGAGCTGAGCCGCGGTCCGGGGTGCATCGCCAGTCTCACCGAGTGTGCCGGCCGTGCGTTTCTGCGGCCGTGGTGAAGCAGGAGATGGAAAGCAGCGGCATTCCAGTCTGCTCCAGCAATGCTCCCCCGTCCTCGCCCACAGCAGTACCGAGGCAGGACAGCCTCAGCCGACGGAATCCGTTGCGGCCGAAGTGTCACCGCGGCCGGATGCGAAACCTGCGAACCGGCGCCCGTCTGGATCGTCGTCTCTGCCGCGTCCTTGTACGCGATGTCCGATCCGCCCCCCGCCAGGGTCGCCGGGCGCGGCGCCTCGTGCTTGAGACTGTGCTGCTGAGGGGCCGTGCTCGTCCCTTTCCGGGAGCTCGGGGGCCACCACCGTCCGAGGTCCGCAAATCGATTGTCGCTTCTCGCTCCCGGCCGGCCTGGTGGTGCCGAAGCGGCCCGAGGGGCCCGGCGCGGCCGGTTCGTCAGTCGATGAGCGGACCTCGTTGCGTACGAGAGCTGCGGGAGCTTGCGGTGGTGATCGGGGCGTAGGGTGTTGCGGGTGTCGGGCGCGGTGTGATGGCACGGCGGGAGCGGAAGCGTGGTTGGCGGGTGGACGAGGCGGAGTTTCGCGGGGTGGGTATTCCGTCGAGTGCGCACAAGGAGCGGGCGAGCTATTACGTTCTGGGGTTGCTGGCCAATAGTGCGCGCTGTCAGCTGCAGGATCCGTGTCTCGACTACGACTGTGTCGACACGACGGTGATGGGATCGGGGTCGCACCGTCGGCGCAGTCCTCGGTTCGACGTCCAGCTGAAGTGCACCAGCAGTGTCCACACGGCCCGGCCGCGCGCAGGGGGCGGCTACACGGTGAAGCTGCCGGCCGACCAGTACACGAAGCTTCGGGCGCCGGGCTACGTGCCGGTGAGGCTGGTCGTGATGATCCTTCCTGAAGGAGTGGAGATTCCTCAGGTCAGAAGCGACGGAGATGCGTGGTCTCTGGACGGCTTCATGCTGTGGTCCGATCCGGCGCAGTGGCTCCCGCTGCAGCCCGGCAGGAAGTTCGGCACGGTGACTCTGGCGCGGGAGAACGAGTTCACCCCGACGTACATCAGCGATCTGATCAAGTACCTGGGCGATGGAGGTGCGCGGTGAAGTCGGACAAGGTGGATACCCGGGCTCTGCGGTCCCTTGTCCCGGCCGTCTCCGCTTCCATGATCTCGGAATTCCTGCGTGCGTCCGGATGGCTGCTGGCCGACGAGCGTGAGGGACTTGCGGAGTACTGGGCGGCTCCCGGCACCCGGGCGGAGGAAGCGGAAGACGAGGCTGTTCTGCTGCCGTTGGACGAGCAGATGCGCGACTACGACCGCAGGCTCGTAGAGCTGCTGGCGGCTCTGGCCGATTACTTCGATGACGACGCCTCGCAGCTCGAGCAGCGGATCACAGCCGTCGGCTGGGACACCCTGCTGTTCCGTGTGAATCATGCCGGTCCACGGCAGTCCGTGCCGCTCACCGAGGCTGCGAGCCTGCTCAATGTCGGCCTGGAGATGCTGCGGCTCTCGGCCCTCTACACCGACAATCCCCACCGCACTGGCTGGGGCGGCCGCCCCAGCTCCGGCGTGACGGGCTATCTGCGCGACGGAGTACGTCTCGGCCACACCCGGCAAGGCAGCTTCGTTTTCCCCGTCATGTCACGCATCGGCCCGCGGCACGGGGCCCAGCAGCCGTTCGGGCGGCGCGTCATGGTGCACCTCGCCGAAGCGCTCGGCCGTGTCCACACATGGGCCGGCCACGGCGCCGACGAAGCGGAGGACCTGCCCCTGTTCGACGCCGCCATCGCCCGTTCACTGCGCCCTCTCGCACGGGCCGAGGACCTGTCGCTGGAGCTGTCGTTCCGCTGGGCCCCCACTCCCCTCACCGCGCCCAGTGTCCCCGACCGCCCCCTCGCCTTCGGTCTCTCCGCCGTACGCGCGCTCGTCGGGGAGGCACAGCGGGCCCCGCAAAGCGCCCGGGCGCCGCGCAGCACCCAGGATCCACAGCCGGCGGAAAGGACCATACGGCGTCCTGTTCTCACCACCACCCCAGCACGCCCTGTTCAGGACCTCACCGGCACAGTGGTCGCTATCGGTGTGGACGACCGGAACACGGCCCGCGGCGAGAGTCCCTACTTCCTTGTGCTGCACGTGCGGGAGACCGACTACGTGATGGCGGTGAGCCATGCCGAGTACGATTACGCGCTACGGGCGCGCGCGGAGAGCCGGCCTGTCACCGCGAGGGGAAAGGTCGGCCTTGAGGAGGGCAGGAGAACGATCCAGGGATCGTTGGTCCGTGACCAGACGCCGTCCCTCACCCGTCGTCCCTAATGCACTCGCCTGATGCTGTGCGCGTCGGTGTTGAGGATTGGTCCTGTTCGCCGGCTACGGCCTGTGGCTGGTGTCCTTGGCGGCCCCGGGGCGGTGAACGGATGCACCAGCCGGGTAGTCGGCGCGGCCGTATGCAGGCTGACCGCGGTATGCAGCACGGCTCCGCCGCAGCCCGCAGAACATGCCAAGTCTGCCCACCGCATCGCCGGCCGCCCGGGCCCGGATCGCGCGCCATCGGTCTGCTGGTCGTGGTGTCAGTGCGGAAGCGCAGGCTCTGCTGATTCTCGTGAGGCCCCACGAGGCTCACACATCACGAGGAAAAGGGGGGCGGATTCCTGGGGAACACGGGGAGACGCGGTCGATGGAGGAGCAGCTGCGGGAAGCGGTGGCCTGGGGACGGCAGAGGCTGGAGGAGATGGGAGTCTTCTCGGCCGAGGACGGTCTGCGATGGGCTGCTCATGGGCTGGTTCTGTCGGTCTGGCGTAACGGGCCGGTCGAGGACGCGCACGCCGCACGGCCGACCAGCCGCCGCAAGAGTCTCTCCGACGGGGCGATGTTCGCCCGGGACACATGGCTCACGCGGCAGGCATTCGACGTACTCGGGTCGGATGACCGCTACCGGCTGTACAAGCTGGAGGACCTAATCCTGGACCGTGATGCTGTCTGGCCGGGATGCGGGGGGACGCTCACCGACTTCGGGTGGGGATTCCTCGGGGAGATCCAGAAGCATGTGAAGAAGCGCACCGACCAACTCGCCTACATCGAGGAAGAAGTGGGGCGGGAAGACTTCCTGGTCTTCGCCGGCGCGCCTCAGATCGGTACGCATTGTCGATCACTACGGGATGCCGCTGTGGCCCGCCTGCGTGGACGCGGCTCTGCTCCGGTTGCGTGGCGGGGACGAGGAGTTCTGGCGTCAATGGGGCGAGCTGATGGAACGTGTCGGACCGGCCCCGGACAGCGTCACCGAAGACCTCGATACGGCGGGCAGGCTTCTGCTGGAGTCTTCCTGGGAGCTGGGGGCCGAGGTCCTGGGCTGGTTCGCCTGGAACCCGATCCTGAACCGGCCGGCCACGGCTACCTAGGGGGTGTCTTGCCGATCATCGGATCGTTGGTCCGGTCATGAGGGATGGAGAGATTTCTGACGCCGCGTGGGCGGTGATCGAACCGTTGCTGCCGCCCCCCGGGCCGAGCCCGTGGCCGGTGGCGTGATCACCGGCAAGTGCTCGAGGGCATCGTGTTCAAGTTCCGCACCGGTCTGCCCGGAGGGACCTGCCCGAGCGGTTCGGACCCTGGCAGACCGTCCACGGGCGGTTCGCCCGCTGGGCCGCCGACGGCACCTTCGACCGCCTCCTGGCCTCCGCCCAGTCCCGGGCGGAGGTCGACTGGCTGGTCGCGATCGACTCCACCATCGTCCGCGCGCATCAGCACGCGGCTGCCAAAGGGGGCTCGAAGAACGCGGGCTCGGTCGCTCCCGCGGTGGGCTGACCAGCAAAATCCACCTCGCCTGCGACGGACGGGGCCGGCCCCTGGCCTTCCTCCTCACCGCCGGCAACCGCAACGACTGCACTCAGGCCGAAGCCGTCATCAGCCGCATCCGCGTCCCGGGTCCGGGCCCGGGAAGGCCCCGAACCCGGCCCGACCATGTGGTCGCGGACAAGGGCTACTCAGCCCGCGCCTTCCGGGCCTACCTCCGGCGACGCGGAATCAAGGCAACGATCCCCGAACTCGTTGACCAGCTCGCCGGCCGCAGGAGGCGTCGTGAACGGCCCTGCGGGTTCGACAAGATCACCTACCGACGCCGCAACGTCGTCGAACGCTGCTTCTACCGCCTCAAGCAATGGCGCGGCCTCGTCACCCGCTACGACAAACAACCCGACCGTTACCTTGCCGCCCTCACCCTTGCCAGCACCCTCATCTGGCTCGACCGATGATCGGCAAGACACCCCCTAGCAATCTCCCGGACCCGCCCGGATCCTGACGGCGGCTGCGCGTCCCCGTCAGGATCCGGGTCGGTCGCGGAAACCTCATGCGCTCACGCACACCGCCGCGCGGCGCCTGGATTCGAGAGCTCGTCCTCGTCTACCGCCATACTCGCGGATCCGCCTTGATCGCGGCCCGAGCAGCTTGCAGGAAAGCCTCTGTCTGCCGCTGAACAGGGCCTGGTCCGAGAGCGGTCAGCGCTGCCTCATCGCCGACTGCAGCCATGCGCTGGTGCATCTCGACGGATGCGGACATGAAGTCCGCCTCCAAGACGTCCGCGAACTCGGCGGGCGCGTCGCGTACATCCTGGACGATCACCAGGACGAGCCGCTCTCGGGCGTAGCCGACGGTGCGGACCCGCCATCCGAGTTGACGTGCCGCACGCCGCATCGCAGCACGGATCAGTTCCAGGCCACCCAGCGCCTGGGCATCCGCCGGGTGGAGACGGACCTCCAGAGCCCCGCCATAGCCGCCGGCCCCTTCGGGGCAGCTGGCCTGAAGCACCGGCCTCAGTGTTTCGGCCAGAGCAAGACAGCGCGGGTCCTTGGACAGTGCGGGCCGCTGGGTCGGTACGGGTTCGGCTGTCGCCGTTGTGGCGGGAGGCTGCTCCGTGTTGGAAGGCATCCGCTTCGTCAGCGGTGCGCCGAGGTTCTCCTGCAGGACGGCCAGGGCGCGCTTCATGCCAGCTTCGTCGAGCCGAGTCGGGAGAAGTCCTGCTTCGCTGCAGGTGATCACGTGGTTCAGGGCCTTCTGGTAGGCCATGGGCTGGGCAGAGGCGAAGGCCCGTGCCAGACGCGTGCGGTGGGTACGACCGGACATCACGATCCCATCAGGCCCGCTCGATCGGAGACATCCCACCGCACTTTGTATCCAGCAGGCCGTGGACGTGAAGGGTCAGATCCGAGCCGGAGTACCTCAGTGTGGTCCTGGCGGCGGCCGGGTTCACCCAAGGCGGTGGCCCTATGGGGTGGTGTGCGCCCACAAACGCAAAGCCAGTATGCCACCAGGTGCTCCGCGACACCGGGAAACGGACCCGCGTTCCGCGGCGGCTGTCGACGAGGTCGCACAGGGGGCCGGCCATCACGAGAACCGTTCACTACTCCTGCGGCGAGGGGCACGGTCGGCGCGGAAGCGGTCACGGGAGCAGGTGTTGGATTCGGTTGGGCCCCGTCGCCTACGCGTACCGGATCGGCGGGGCCGCAGCGCTTGCTCGTGCTGGTGTCTCGTGGCGGGCGGGCGGCTCGCGCCGTGACGTGCCAAGGCGTTCGGGGCGTGCCCATGGGGGGTGGTGTGGCGTTGCAGGGGCGGGGGCTGAGCGAAGGGCACGTATATGTCGTACGGATATGGTGGCGGTCCCGACTGGCCGATGATCCAGGCCCGGCGGCGAGCCGAGGAGGAGGCGTCCCAGGCGCACCGTGCGGCCGCCGCCGGGCGTGCCACCGCTGGTCGCTGGCAGGCGGCGTTCGAGGCATTGGCCGGTGTGGTGCGCGCGGCGGCCGATCGCGGTGGCGCCGAGCATCGTGACGGTGGCCGGTGCGGCTGTGTGTCGTGCTGGGACAAGGTCATCGCTGGCCTCGCTGCCGAGGCTGAAAGCCGTACGGAGGCCGCTGGAGGTACCGGGTCGTTCACGTTCTCGTTCGATGACCTCTTTCGCGGCGCTGGGCCTCAGTAACGCCCCCTGAAGATCCCCTCCCGCGGTCGGTGGGGTGCGATGTTGTCGTGTCTGGCTGGCGGCGGGACGGGCATGGTGCGGAAAGACTGTTGGGCCCAAGGGCGGGGGTGACGGTTCTGCGATACCTGCGCCAACGCGGCCGGCTCTGGTCGATGCTGGTGCTGACGTTCGCATCGCCGCCATCATCCCGGTGAGGGCCTCGTTTACCTCTCTGGCAGCTGGAGGAACTATGGGTCGCCCGCGAACCGTTCCTGGCCTGACCCGGCTGGACACGCCATTGCGGAACTCGCTTCAGGTGAGTGCCACCTTACGGCGGCCCTTGACGGCTGCTTCTACGGCGTATCAGATGGCCGGCTCGCGAGCTTCCGGTGGCTGGTCCAGTTGTTGTTCCCGGCGCCTTTGCTCCACTCTGAGGGTTTCGACTCTGGCGGTGAGCAGGGCGAGGTTGGCTGCGGGGTCTGCGCTGTCGTAGGGCGGGAGAGCGAGGTGGAAGGCGTTGGCGTGTTCCTCGATCGAGTCTGCTGTCTGCTGCAGGTTGAAGCTGCGTTCGCGGAACTTGTAGTAGCCGGTGATTCCCGCACAGATGGCGACCAGCATGGTCAGACCGATGATGATCGATTTGAGTGGCTGCGTGGTGTCGCTGAACGCTTGGGCCCCGGCGTTGGCGATCGAGCCGATGATGATCAGGAGCTGGAAGAAGTTGTGCCGCCGACGGTAGCGGTGACTCTCCTTGCGCAGCTGGTCCAGCTCTTCGGGAATGGACTCACGGTAGGCGAACTGCCTGTTGCGGATGGGGATGTCGAGCGGAGCGGCATCGATGAGCCGGTTCTCGATTGCGACTTCGAGGGCCAGCTCGAGCTCCTCGCGGGTGAGCCGGTCGCCGTGTGTGCCGGGCTGTGGGCCAGCGTGCCTGATCGTTTCTATCCACGACGCCCCGATGAAGCCGATGACGCATACGACGCCCAAGAGGGTGAGCACCGTGTTGATGGGAGCCATGTCGAAACGGCGCCACGTCAGCGCTGTGGGGACAGCGACGCCGAGCACACAAAGCACGCCACCCGCACCGAAGCTGTACATCAGGCGTTGCCTGAATCGGACGTCCCGAATGTGCTGACGCCACTCCAAAACCCGCTCGTTGTGCTCGCGCAGGCGCGCGACTGGCCCTGGCGACAGCGGCGCCGACATCCCTCTCCCCCTACCGTTTTACTTGTCCCGGTCCCGCCGCGGCCTCGGTCTTCAACGCGGCAAGCTCGCAGCAGATCGTCTTCGTCGGCGTACTGGAACGATAGGGCCATGGCCTTGTGCAGTGGGCGGGGTTGCATCAGTTCGCCACAGCGCGATCTTCGGACCGTGCGGTGCAGGGATCGCGCCGACCGCACTGCTACACGCCTGGCTACTGGCCTTCCGCCAGATGCTGGGCCATCACCATCTCCGGTCGGACTTCGTCTACTCGAGCATCTCGGTCTCCGTAGTCCCGGCATCTGTGGTGTGCGGGGCGTGAACGGGTAGGGAGCGGGACACCGCGACGTACCCGGCAGAGGCAGCGGTTCGCCGCCCGAGCCGAGACAGCGGCAGCCGGTCATCGGCGCAAGCCCCATCGCCGCCGGCCCCGCCTTCGGCCCCGTGACCGGGCCGGCTCAGCCGAGAAGCCTCATGCTCACCCGGCCTCGGGGGTGACTGCGCCTTGATGCGTCAGCCTGTCCTGCTGGCGCGCCACTCGAGCGCTTGCGGGGTCTCCGTGAACTCCACCAGGTGTTCGTCCGCGAAGCGTTGCAGTGCGGTGCGTACCTCGGTGGGGGTGACGTAGAAGAATTCCTTCCTGTTGTTGACGCGGTTGACGCGCCGGTCGGCAAATTCCTGGTGGAGGCGGGTTTCGAGGCCGACGGCGTCCTTGCTGAAGATCAGGGCGTGGACGTCGAAGCGGAAGGGGACGGCGGCGCCGCTGAGTTCGTAGACGCGGTCGAGGGGTTCAAGGCGTCGGATCATGCCGATCTTGACGATGCTGTCTCCGAAGGCGCCGATGTTGGAGACGACGTAGACGTAGCCGGTGCGGACATTCGCGGCGCGTGCGTCGACGTCCTGGAGTGCCTGCTGGATCTCGGCGAGTTTGGCTTCCATGTCACGTACGGCTTCATGGTTGCCCTGGGAGCGGAGGCGTTCGAGGGCGGCTTCGTAGTGGTTGAGTTATTTGTTCAGTTTGTCGCGTTCGCGGTCGAGCTCGCGCTGGGCGGCCGCCTCCTCGCGTTCGCGGGCTCTGGCCTCGCGCTGGGCTTCCTTTTCCTCGTCCTTCTTCTGAAGGAAGTCGGCGGTCAGCTGCAGTTCTCGGACGCGGGCGTCGTGGTAGGCGTCGGAGATGCGGATGCGCATGGTGGCGCCGAGCCTGGCGATGGTCTCCCGGCTCTTGTAGAGTCGGTCGACCAGTGAGGCGAGGCGGTGGGGGCGCATGGTGCGGACGGCGTAGTCGGCTTCGGCGTTGTAAGCGCGGAGGAACCCGTTCACACTCACCGTGCACTCCCCTCCCCCAGCACCACCTCGAACAACATGGCCGGCAGGAACGTCAGCGTTCCTGCCCGCCGGACTCCTTCTGGGATGCTGCCGCCGACTATCTAGCCGGGTTGCCGGCCTGTTGTAGCAGGACGGCCTCGTCGGTGGCGTCACGCATCCGGAGACCTCCAGGGCGCCATGAGGCTGTACCGGTATGCCGAACAGGCCAGCACCCTTCTCCCCGGCCTGGCCGATTGCCTCGCGAAGACAGACTGGGAAGCAGGCCGCGCCATGATCCTCCAGCGGGTCAACTCAGGCTACTGGCGCGCCGGACATGAGATGGCAGCTTTCCTCGGAGAGGTAGAAGGACAGCGGATGCGTCGATACGGGCTCGAATCGGACGGCTCACTCTCCGATCCTTGGGGCTCACCGCGCACAGATCCGGCTTGAAGCCGTTGGTGCGAAGGCGAGGGTCAGCGCTATGACCGGACTCAGCGCCGCCAGGAAAGGTGCTCTCGCAGGAGCTGTCCCTCCCCCAGGCGGTGACGCCAACGAGGGAAACAGCCGCCTTACGCGTAGACCAGGGTCGCGTTCACTGTAGACGCCGCGGTCGCCCCAAAAGCTGTCTCCCGAACCGCCTTCTCGACCGCTACACCGGCGGCTCAGAAAGGCTGCGCAGCGTCCGCTCCAAGTGAGCAACACATGTCGCACCAAAGCTAAAAACACAGGTAAACGGCTCTACGAACGATTCCACCCAACGCATGTCGAGACCACCTATGGCAAGCCCACGGCCACCGGTTGCGCTCACAGAATTGAGCAATACCAAGGCCAGAACCCCCTGCCCTGCTCATCCTTCGACGAGCAGCAACAGCGGCCCTGATGAATCCGACAGCCGCGCACCTGGCCTGCCGCAACAAATTCCAGCAGTCCAGGAGCTCGCCCTGGCCGGCCTGCCGGTGCCCGACACCCTCTCCTACGCCAACGCCCCGCTGGAAGGCGTCCTGCACAGCCCACAGTTCCAGGCGCCATGCGTGGTCAAATCCGTGTGCGGCAGCAAGGGCCGGCAGGTCTTCCTCGCACCCGACACCCAGATGCTCCACGACGTCCAAGGCAGCCTCTCCCAGCAGACGCCCCTGCTCTTTCAGGACTATCTGGAACACTCGCACGGCCGGGACCTGCGCGTCGTCGTGGTCGACGGCGAGCCGGTCGCCGCCGAACTGCGCACCTCGCACAACGGCGCCTTGCAGTCCAACCTTGCCAAGGGCGGCCAGGCCACGCTCTGCGCCGGCCGCTACCCGGCAGCGGAAGAACTGGCCGTACAAGCGGCCCGAGCCCTGGGCCTGATCATCGCCGGGGTGGATCTACTCTTCAGGCCCGACGACACCTTCATGGTCTGCGAGGTCAACGCCGTCCCCGGATGGCGGCCGGACATGACCAACGTCATCCCGGCCATCACCGCCTGCCTCGCCCGCTCACTCGACACCGCCACGCAGTGAACCAAGAACGGAACACAGCGCTGTGGCGCCACAGAGCAACACGCCGAGATATGCCCCAGGACCGTGGTGAGCACCTCACAGCCCACCCGCCCACCAGGCAAAACACCCTGCCAGCCACACAGGCCAGGCACTCACCAACGCCCTGCCGGCCCACTCACCACAGGGGTACGCCGGAATCACCGGGCATCCCCGCACCCCTGCCCTCCGCGTGCACGTGCTAGGCGAGGGCCTGCACGCCGCTCTCCCGTCCGGGCCAGATCACCCCGCCCGGGACAACCACACGCCCTCGCCCTGACGGCCGAACCCGCCGGTGCGCCGGGGGTGTCAGCGGGCCTTCACGCCGAAGCTCCCTCACGCAGAGGGATCATGCCGATACTGGCTCGCCAGGTCGCGGAGTGCCTCGAAGTGCCGGAGCTGGCTACCGCGTGACGGCGGGGGCGCAGGCACGTCATGGCTGATCCCCCGTGGCCCGTCAGTTGCTGTGGAGCCGCTTGGGCAGCAGGAGCATCAGCGCCCACATCGTGGGGAGTGTGCCGACGACGTACCAGAGGCTGTTGGCGAATGCGGTGTTCACGGCGGGGCCGCGGGTGCCGGCGCTGATGTCGGTGAACGGGACATCGGACAGGTCGAGGGCGCGGGCGCCGCACCCCCGATGACCGAAGAAAGACTTGGAGCAGGGTGCGCGGTCCGGAGATCGCCGTGCAGGCGGCCTCTGTTGGTTCTCCGGCCGGTTGTCATATGGCGGTGCTGTGGCCTGCTGTTCTCCTTCCAGACCGTGGCGGAGGGGTTGAGTCTCAGGATCGTGTCGCTTCCTTCGGCCGCCTCCCGATGGGGTTGAGCAGGTCGTGCGCGATTCAGATCGAGGCTCGGAGGGCCTTTTGCAGGAGCTCGCCGAACTGTGCGGGGTGCGTGGTCAGTCCGATGTGCCCGCCGGGGAAGTGCTGGAGCTCCGTGCCGAGACGTTCGGCCAGGAAAGCTGCCGAGCGGTAGGGCAGCTCGCCGTGTGAGTCCTGGCCACCGGCGATCACGAGCCGGTGCGACAGCTCCTCCAGCCGACGGATGTCCGGTGAGTAGGACATGAAGCCGGGCACGATCCGCCCGACGAAGTACGGCAGGTTGGTCATCGTCTGCTCGGCCCGCGCCGCTGCCTGGGGCGGAAGCTGGGGCTCGGCCTTCGGTTCGGTGGTGTCGCCGTCCTTCTTCAGGCCCGCGGCGAACACGGCCATCGCCGGCATGAGCCCTTGGGTGCGGAAGGTGTCCCGCACGTGTGCGAGGAGCGCGCGGTGTTCCGCCGCGTCCGGCAGGACCTCCACTACGGGCGGCTCGTGCGCCACCACGCGTGCGATGCGTTCGGGGTGGGCGGTGAGCAGGTGCAGGGAGGCGATGGCGCCCGAACTGGCGCCGAATACCAGGGCGGGCTCATCAGGCGACAGCAGTTCCAGCATCCGGAAGGCGTCATCGGCGTGCTCGGCCACGTGCTGCTCGGCGTCAGGGTCGTCCAGCGTGCTGCGGGACATGCCGCGAGGGTCGTAGGTGGCGACTGTGTATGCGGCGGCCAGGTCGTCGGCGATGCCGTCGAAGGATGCCGCGCCACCCGTCCCTCCGGGAATCAGCAGCACGAGCGGGCCCTGGCCTCGCACTTCGTAGTGCAAGGTCGCACCGTTCACACGCAGGCTGCCGATGGTCGGGGCGGTCATGAGGAGTCTCCTTCTCGGGACGGGGGCCAGTGCTCCAGGAGGGTGTGCAGGGCGTCGAGCGCGCGGGTCCAGGACTGCTGCGGCGAACGCTCGTGTGCGAAGCCGCCCGCCGCTTCCAGGGCGACGAACCCGTGGAACGTGCTGCGCAGCAACCGGACCGCGTCGGTCAGGTCCGGCTCGGCCAGTCCGTAGCCGCGCAGCATGCCGTAGGTCAGCTCGACCGCCCGCCGTGGTCCGGGCGCCCTGGCGGCCAGCTCGGGGTCGATCTGGATCGGGGTCTGCGTTGCCGTGTAGCGGCCCGGATGCTGGTGGGCGTACTCCCGCCAGGCATTGGCGAAGGCGACGAGCGCGTCCTTGCCTGCTCGCCCGGCGGTCGCCTCCGCGATGCGGATGGTCTTCTCATCCGCCGCCAGCAGGGCGATCCGACCGCGCAGATCTTCCAGGCTGCGGACGTGCGTGTAGAGGCTCGCGTCCTTCACGCCGAGCCGCCGCGCCACTTGCGACATGGTCACCTGGTCGAGCCCGACGTCGTCCGCCAGCTCTGCGCCCGCGACCGTCACCCGCTGCGCTGTCAGCCCGGCCCGCACCATGTACCCTCCCAAGATCCTTGAGGTCCTAGTTTTAGCCTAGGGGTCCTAGGAAAACAATGGGGGGGGCGCAGGCAACAAGGGCGTCCGCGGGGGCACGGACTGCCTGTCAGTTCCTCGGTTGGCTCGTCAGAGCATCACGCTGTGAGCCCGTTGCCTGTGCCGGCCCGCGGCCTCGCCGCCCGGAGGGCAGCTTCGCGGGAGGCTCCGCCGCGGGCTCGGAAGGGGGATCTTGTGGGTGTGGGCCCATCTCGCCATGCTGGCGGTGCTCATGCCCTTCTCCTGGGCGGGATCGGGCAGGATCCGGCGGCGGTGAACGTACTGTTCGATGAGCCAGTCGCGGTCGATGGTTCCGCGGGGCTTGTGGTCCTGCGGGCCGGCGCGGAGCGGGATGCCGTACTCCTCGGCTAGGTCGGCCAGTACTGAGCGGGAGAAGCCGGTAAGGGCGGCGATCTGCTGCAGAGATCGGTGTTCGTCGAGGTAGAGGCTGGTGCTCCTGTCGACACACCCACGGGAGCACCACTTCACTGCTCCACTCGAACAAGCGACTGTCACCACCTGCGCGTCTCACGTCGGTGTCGCATCCGACTCTGATCCGACGTCACCTCTGATTCCGACACGAAATCTGAGACCCCACAGCCTCCTGGGTCAGGTGCGGGCCATGCCCAGGAAGCGGGAGCAGTGGGCCTGGAACGCGACGCCGATGGTGGCGGTGGGTCCGTTGCGGTGCTCGCCGACGCTGATGGTGGCTTCACCGGAGCGCGGGGACTCCTTGTCGTAGACGCCCTCGCGGTGCAGCCGGATGACCATGTCCGCGTCCTGTCCGATGGCGCCGGACTCGCGCAGGCCGGAAAACCATCGGCTTGTTGTCCTGGCGCTGCTCGGATCCGTGGTGGCGTGGGGCCAGGGCGATCTCCGGCACGCGCAGGGTCTTGGCCAGGAGCTTCACCCCTCGGGACATCTCCGAGACGTCTTCCTGCCGGCTGCCGTTGCGGCGGGTGCCGAGTGGGGTCACGAGCTGGAGGTGGTCCACGATCACCAGGTCCAGGCCTCCGGTGGCGTCAAGGCGGTGGGTGAGGGTGCGGATGCCGGCCAGGGTCGGGTTCGGCGAGTCGTCGGCGTGGAGAGCGGCTTCGCCGATGGCGGGCAGGCGCCGACCGACGCGCGCCCAGTCCTCGTCGGTGACCGTGCCGCCGCGCAGGTCGTGCAGTCCTGGCCATCGTCCACTGCCCGGCCGGCATCCCGAAACCGATGGCGAACGACCCGGGAACCGCCATCCAGGACGGAGAACTGACGGCGCTGTGCGGGCTGCTGGACTTCGCCACCCGGACGTAGACGCCACACGCGCGGCCGGCCGGCGGGCTGAAACGCGTGCCGACCGTCGCGGCGTCGCCGCCAAGCGGGGCGACCGGACCGCACTCCACCACAGGTGCGGGCCGGTCTCATCCACCCTTCGGGCCCGTGCGGACGGGGGAAGCCGCAGGCCCTTGGTTGAGCGCCCCATGTGCTCCCCGCCCATCTGCCCCCAAGCCCGCACACCATGCCCGCCCCATGTCACCCGGACAGACGAGGTGTGAGGCGCGGACTGTGGGGCAGACGGGCGGCAGCGCCGCCGTCGACGGACAACCCCCCGAGTCGTGGACGGCGGCGACGGCTGGTGGCCGGTGGATGGTGGGCCGCCTGCGGCCCCCCATTCCGCAGGCGGCCCCCCACCGGAAAGCCGCGAGGAGCAGGCAGCCGCTGGGTGAAGCCCGCTGTGAGCAAAGGCGGCCGCGTCGCCAGCGGGCGTCAAGATGAGAAGCGGTGGCGGTGAGCTTGCGGTGGGCGGCTTCCAAGGTCCCGGGTGTGAGTAGTCGGTGTACGGGAAATCCTGGTGAGAACGATCAACGATCATGGTCGGCTGGCGCGCCGGCCGGGGGTTCCGCCGGGCATGGCGGAAAGACCCCCGGACCGGCGCCGGCCGCCCATCAGCTCCTCGACCAGGGACGGCTTAGGGAGTCGGGTCACCGGGACCTGGTCTAGTCGACGCCGTCGCTCGCCCCGCTCTCCGGGGGCATCCCGCCACACCCGGTACTCCGCCGGCTCGACCACGCCGTCCTCGCGGTTGCGGTAGCAACAGCAAGAGCAGGCGCGGCAAACTCACCCCCGACAAACTCGCCGCGCTCGCCGGCCTCGGACTGGAGTGGGCGGCATCCTGACACTGTCAGGCGGACCCCGGGCGCCGTGTTCGGCCCGGGGCCCTTCGCTGTCCCCGGCCGGCGGCATCACACACGAGCGCGTGTAAGCCCTGGGATCCGGACCACTCCCCTGTCACCAGCACCCCCGGGCCATGCCCACCGGACGCCACCCCCCAGCCACACCACCCCGGGCACCACCAAGCCGCGCCCCAGAACCGTGGTGAGCACCACCACGACGAGCAGAGGACGGGGGCGCAGCCGAGCACCACCACGACGAGCAGGAGGCGGGGCGCAGCCCACGACGAGCAGGGAGCGCCTGCGCGGCCGGGCACCACCAGGCCTTGCCCGAGGACCGTGGTGAGCACCTCACAGCCCACCCACTGACAAGGGAAAACACCCTGCGAGCCCTACAGCCCGGCTCACCCACCACAGGCCTGTCGGCGCGCTCACCCCCGGGGGCGTACGCTGCGCGCGGTCCCGACGGGCGCGAGGCGGCTCTGGTCAGCGGCCGCCCATGAGGAGGACCCGGAGACGATCCTCGAAGCGAAACCATGACAGCCACGCCCGCCACCCATACCACCCCGTGTCAGTTGCCTGACTCCCCCGAACACACCGCCACCAGGAGAACCACACCCACCTGACATGCCGTCACTGACGCCCATCCACCCACACCCGCGTGACCGGGCGCCACCGGGCGGTCGCCCGGGCATCGGCGGCCCACGCGACCGTGACCGGCCGGTGCAGACAGCCGGCACCTATCTACGTGCAGGTCAGCGTCGGCCGCTCCACCGCGGCCTCCGCACCGTCGTGCCGCTGCGCCTCACCATCAACACAGGATCCGGGGTCGCCGCCGAACCCGAAGGGTGAGCGAAGGAAACGGCCTGGCAGGGGCACCTCCGTGGCGCCGCCCCTTTTCCCGTGCGCAAGACACCCCTCGGGCCGCCGACAGGTCGCCCCTCCGCGGCAGGGGGCCGACGCCTGGCTGTGACCCGTCGTGCCGATGAATCCCGCTGTTCCTGGTGCGCACGGCCGTCGTGTCAGCCAGTGTCGGGCGACGACGGGTTCCCAGCCGCGGCTCTGTGCGCCTGACCCGCCTGCGGAGAAGCCTCGCACCCCCTTCTGACCTTGGCCATGACCTCAGGAGTAATCGACCCCTGCCCAGGCGGACGGGCATGTTGGTCCCGCACGAGCGGTAACGGGCCGCATCGGGCGGGAACGAGACGAGGTACGGAAATGTTCACGGGTCGGCGTGGTGTGGTGGGAGTCGCGGTGGCGGCGGTCCTCGCGGGGGTGGCGACCTCAGCGGCGGCGCTGCCGGGCGGTGGGGAGACCGCCGCCCAGGGCGACTGCCCGCAGGTGCGCGCCAAGGTCGAGCGACTGGAGGGCCGGATCACCCCGAACGCCTGCGCGTTCATGCGGCGCCAGATCGCCTTCGGTGAGCTGCCGACCGGCGCCCCGCCGGCCATCGGGGACCTGAGCCACCCCCGGGTGAAGGCCTATCTCGACATCTTCGACGAGGAGGCCACCCTCTGGGAGGCGGGCAGCGCCCCCCAGCGCGGCCACACCGTGATCGGCACCTCTATCACCGGCTCCCTGCGGCTGGCACCCGACCTGCGCTACCGGGGCACGGACGTAGTGGCCGACGGCAGTGTCATGATGTTCGGCCAGTGGAACGAAATCACGCTGAAGGGCCACAAGGTGGCCTACCCGCAGATCGCGCGCAATGTCCTGGGCGACGACGGCAAAACCCTCCAGGCCCGCCGCTACTACGACCGCTACGCCCTGTTCCGTGACACGGTCCCGGAGCTGGCGCCCGAGGCCCTGTTCGACGGGATCGCGGACCTCGGCCCGGCCCCCCGGGGGCCGGCGCCTGAGCGCCTGCGGGCTGCGGAGATCCCGGACCGCCTGGCAGCATGGAACGGGGAGGACGTCGACGTCCTGCTCGCCCGGAGGGGAAACGCACGGCTGTCGGGGCCAGGGCTGGACGCTGCGCTGACGACGGAGACCGGCAAGCGGGCCTACCTCCAGCGGTTCTTCGACACGGCGGACGTCCGCTTTAAGACCGGCCAGGCCGCCTTCGGCAGAACCACCACCTACATGGAGTGGCACGGCACGCTCTCCGGACCGAAGGGCAAGGACATCCCGTTCGGGATCGTGGAACGCTTCGGCCCGGACGGTGAGTGGGAGCTGTACTTCGACACCCTCCCGCTGATCGCCGACCAAGCCGAGATCGGCGCGCTCTTCCAGAAACTGGCCCAGCCTTAGCCTGCTCCGTGTCTACCGGCCTCGAACGGTGTCTCGAACCGGATCGCTCGCCAGAGGGTTCGCCGGACGTGGCGGCGGCTCTCGTTGGATCACGTGCTCCGGCCAAGGTGTACGGATCACGCCGAAGGCCGTGAGAATGAGTCTGCTGCTCGATGCTGCCCGGAGGGAGGGAGGCGTTCGCGCAAGCGTCACGCTTCCCGGGCGCGTTCGATAAGTGTCGGACCGCTCGGCGCGACGAGTTGTCCGAGCCCGGGGGCGCGGTGCTGTGTGCGGACGGCGCCGTGAAGTCCCCGGTGGACTTGACACTGCCGCCCCGAGCATCGTCATGGGCACCAAGCGATGTACGGCGGCCCGGGCAACGAGCGCACGATGAACGACTGCCACGTTCCCCCCCTTGTTGTTGATGATCCGGGGGGTGGTGTCACCGGGCTCGGAGGCATCACAACGGACCGCTGATGAGGGGCTTGAGCACCGGCTTCACCTGAGCCGGAAGAGCTCTCCGTAACGTGGATGTGGCAGCTCGGTGCCCAGGCAAGGCCGGACGATAGCGTGATGGAGGGGGCTGCACGTGATCGACACCGGCGACATCGACGTCTTCCTCAGCCTGGACGTCGGCAAGGGCGAGCACCACGCCACCGCCGTGACACCGGCCGGGAAGAAGGCGTTCGACAAGCGCCTGCCCAACACCGAACCCAAGCTCCGCGAGCTGTTCGCGAAACTCCAGGCCAAGCACGGGACCGTGCTGGTCGTGGTCGATCAACCGGCCTCGATCAGGGCCCTGCCGCTGGCCGTTGCGCGAGACATGGGCTGCCCCGTCGCCTATCTGCCGGGGCTGACGATGCGGAGGATCGCCGACCTCTACCCGGGTGAGGCGAACACGGATGCGAGGGACGCGTTCATCATCACGGACGCGTCCCGGGCGATGCCGCACACGCTGCGGGCGATCGACGGAGAGGACGAGACGAGCGCCGAGTTGGAGATGATCGTCGGCTTCGATGACGACCTGGCCGGCGAGGCGACCCGGGTCGCGAACCGGCTCCACGGCCTGTTGACGCAGATCCATCCCTCGCTGGAACGGGTGCTGGGGCCGCGGTTGCAGCACCCGGCCGTCCTGACGCTGCTGGAACGGTTCCGATCTCCGGCCCAGATACGCAAGGCCGGCAGACGTCGACTGGTCACACTGCTCCCGCCCAAAGCGCCGAGGATGGCCGAGCGGCTGGTCGAGGAGATCTTCGCCGCCCTGGACGAACAGACCGTGGTGGTGCCCGGGACCGAGGCGGCCGCACTGATCGTCCTGAGCCTGGCCGGATCCTTGGCCACCGTCCTTGACCAGCGGAAACTGCTGGCCGGGCGGATCGAGGAAGTCCTGGAGGCCCACCCTCCTTCCAAATTCCTGACCTCGATGCCGGGAGTCGGCGTCAGGACCGGAGCCCGCATCCTGATCAAGGTCGGCGACGGCAGCAACTTCCCGACCGCCGGCCACCTCGCCGCATACGCCGCCGGTCTCGCCCCCGCAACCCGCAGTTCCGGGTCCTCGGTCCACGGCGAACAGCCCTCCAGGAGAGGAAACAAGCAGCTCAAACGGGCTTTCTTCCTCTCCGCGTTCGCCGCCCTCGGCGACCCGGCAACGCGGTCCTACTACGACAAGAAGATCGCCCAGGGCAAGCACCACACCCAGGCCCTGCTCTGCCTCGCCAGACGCAGGGCCGACGTCCTCTTCGCGATGCTCCGCGACGGAACCTTCTACGAACCGCAGCCGTCTGCCTCAGCCACCTGACCTACGGGTCTGCGAGGAGAACGATTCGATCGGCCTCGACATCGAAGCCGAGCACTGGATGGCCATAGTGGCCTTCCGGGTCCATCAGCACGGGCTTGTTCAGCCGCCTTCCGACCTCTCGCAGGAAGCCGCAGAACACATCAAGTCGATCCTGGCCCTGCAACTCCCGCAGGTCGACGTCGAAGTCGACTTCGTCGTCGGCATGGAACCGGAAGATCGCCAGCACATCGGCAGTCGGCCAGACCCGCAGGTTCGGGCACCCGGCGTCCGCCGGGCGGGCCAGCACAGCCTCCGCCCGGGGCACCGGAAGCACCGTCTCTCCCTCGGAGTACTGGCACTTCCAGCCCTTCTCCGCGACAAGATCGAGGACCGCCTGCCAGTCCTGCACCGAGGCACCCGGGACACGCATGTCCGGCAACGCCCCCATCAAGTCCGGGTCGAAGAAGGAACTCACGTCATCCCACAGCAGATCAGCCACCGCCACACCGTCCGCTCCTTCACATGAAACGCTTCCGCCATCAACCCGACATGCCGGGACGACAGCACACCACCCGCCGCGACGCCAGAAGCCCACGCACTGCCGGCCCGCGAAGAACCCTGGCCGAAGCCTCCAGCAGCCCCGCCGTCTCCCCCGACACACGAACACCCCACTCCACCCCTCGATCAGACCGGGGCCACCCGTCCCGCTGCATAAGAACTCTCGAACCCGAGACAGCATCACCCCCATGAGACAACGCCTCATGACAGTGCAACCTCCAGCCCCACGACAGTGGCAAACACCGAGCGACCACAAGCTGACCAGCCACGAAGACCCACAACCCACGACCACAGCCACTGACACCCACCACCACTGACACCAACCCGAAAGACCGCACACCGAGCCTCGCTGTCAGGCCGACCCTGGTAGTCGAGGTGGCAGCGGGCGGTCAGGCGTCCGGGTCGACTTCGGAGTGCGTGAACCGCAAGGGCTTGCCCAGCGACCGGGCGTATGGCTTTGTTCATGAGAACGGACGGCCGATGTTCACGACTTCGGGGGGCACCGAAGCACACTGAGGATTCGAACGATGCTTGAGTTTCGCCCCGAGAGTCGACTGCCTAGGCATGGCAGGCGGTGTGCGGCGGGCCTACCTGCCGACACCCATCCGGGCGTAGCCGCGGCGTTCCGCGATCTCGTGTGTGCGGCGCCGACTGCTTCAGAGTCGCGCAGGCAGCGGCTCAGCGGTCGCCCGTGTGCGGGCGGACGGGAGGTGGCAGTGGCTGGCGCCAGTCGCCCAGTCTCGTGAGGAGAAACTGGCGGGCGAGAGAACGTATGTCGTCCCACACGGGATCTGTGGCCAGGGCGTTGTCCCAGAGGCCGACGCGGCCGCCGGCATCGATCTCGCCGAGGCGACGGCCGATGGCCCGAAGGTTGTGCAGATCCTCAGGCGTGAAGACTCCGCGCTCCGCAAGTCCTTCTGAGACGCGGCAGAGTAGCTCTACCTCTTCAACGACGCCCTTCGTCTCCTCCTCACGCTTGCCCAGCCAGGCAAGTTGATCCTGGGTGTCGGCTGCCAGGAGGGTCATAAAGCGCATTGTCCAGCTGCGCAGGCGTTCGTCGCCGAGATGGTTCACACGTGCAGGATCTCACCTGGCTTCCGCAACCGCGTTCGAGGGCACGGAGGGCAGCGGCCGGCGCGGCGCCCCGTGGAGGCTGAAGCTCGAATGCCGCTGCCGTAATCGAACAGCACCGGACAGAAGTGCCTCCCGAAGTCGTGAACATCTGCCGTCCGTCATACAAAGCCGGGCGTAGGTAATTTCGGCTCGGGTGCTGTCTCCGATGTAGTCGCCGACGACGAGCACCTCATCGGCGAGCCGGATCTTCGCCCGGTGCAGATCGTCGAGTCGGACCTTCAGCGCCTCGGCCTCGACGGGATCGGACCAAAGCGTGTGCGGCGACTTCATGTCACAGCCCGGTTTGCCGACGATCTTCCCGGCTGTGGTCTCCCGCAGATCGGCCTCGTTCATCTCGGTCATGAAGCGCGTGGAGCCGCAGATCACGACGATACGCGGGAGGCCCAACAGCTTCTTCGCGTCGGCGAGCTTCTCCTCGGGCGTAAGCGGTTGCGGATGTGACACTGGTTCCTCCTGATGGTGCGGTCCAAGGCGTGCCTGCAATCAGCAGGCCCATTCACCTGGGAAAACAGGGGGCAGACCTATCAAGGTCATGGGCCCAACTCGCCATCGTGAGTCCTACTCACCAGCCGTACCCCGTCCGACTCGTGCAGGCGGAGCGGGAAGGAGGGGGCGGCCCGGTGGTACTGCTCCCAAAGCGCGCGCTGGGCACCGGACCTCGCCCGCGCACGCCCTACCGGCACCGGCTGGCACAAACCCCATCTCCTCGTTCATGACCCGGTGGCCGAGGTCAGCGGGGCAAGGGCGGAACGGTCTCCGAGGTGCCCGCGTGTCGGTGACCCACGTGATGACCCTTGCAGGTCAAAGACCCTTGGTAAGCACGGTGGCAAGTGCGGTGGTGAGTGGGGCTCAAGAGCGCAAGGCGGACGACGGCCGGCTCCGTGGAGAGGGAGGGAACGGCAGGATGCTCGAGGCGTGCACGCCATGGTGCGGGGGCGTTCTCAGGGACGTCCGGCCCATGCCAGGTGGTGGGACGCGACATGCAGCCCTTGGCGCAGACGGCCGCGCAGAACGCCCACGCGCATTCGGCCCTCCACGACCCGCAGCCCCCGGTCGGACGGGACCAGGAGACACCGGTTGATCAGGAGCGGCCGGTGGAGGACCAGACGATGAGGTCCTGGTCGACGCCGGCGACCTTCATCACGGGGCGCAGGCCCGGCGTCACCTCGCGGGGCACCGTCGCCGGGCCGAGCTTCTCGCAGACCTCGGTGGTCATCGCCAGGGTGTAGAGGGTGCCGGCGGCGACAACGTTGCGCAGCAGACGCCGGGTGTCCAGGGCGTACAGGAACCGTTCGGCCGCTGGGCCCGGTTCAGGATCATGCAGTGCGTGTGCAGAAGGGGCACTCGTCTCGGTTCTCGAAGTGGTTGAAGGCCGCGACGACCAGCCCGGTGGTTTGGCTCGCTCGCGGCCGGAGGACCAGCGGACTTCCGTGACTTCCTCCTCCAGCCACCGCAGCGCCGTCTCGATCGCCCGGTCGTGTGCCGTCTCGTTGACCGCGCCCGCGCCAGCCCAGCTACCGCGGAGCGACCGAGCGGCGTCCACAGCCACATGGGCAGGCCCTCCAACACCTGCGCCCCGCCGACACCGCCGCCTGCACAGCCAGTTCCTGCGTTTGTCAGGGGCCGATGTGTACGTACGGGGCCCAGAACATGGAGGGTGAGGTGTCGGGGTTGGCGCGGAGGTTTCGGGCAGCGGCGTTGAGGAGGGTCGCCACGTCGCCGTGGGCAAGGTCGTCGTAGACGAGGTCAGCTATCAACGGGGCGATAGCGTCGTGGACGGGCCACAGGGTGGCGACTACGTGCCGGTAGCCGATGGTGTGCAGGGCCGCGGCCAGGTGGATGGCCTCGTCGGTCAGGACGGGGCCGACGGCGGCGGTCTGGCAGGCGGAGAGGAAGGCCAGTTCGGCGTGGGGCAGGGAGAGCGCGGCGATGTCAAGGACAGTGAGGACGCCGTCGGTGAGGGCCACACCGCTCTGGGAGGGGTAGTTCAGGTCCTGGAGGCCGTGGCAGGCGAGGTGGATCCAGGCATGGCTCGGTAGTTCCCGGCAGACGTCGGCGATCGATGGGGCGTTGAGGAGGGTCGCGCGGTCGCCGAAGGTACGGGTAAGGAGGTCAACCTCGGGCTGGACGTTCAGGTCGGCTGCGCCGGGGGTCTGCTTCATGGCGACGACCAGGATGCGGCGGTCGGCGGGGTCGGCTGTCGGGCGGGACCGTGCCTCGGCCAGGGCGCGCAGGGTGGGGGTGTACGAGGAGACGACCTGGTCGAGGGCGCAGGCCCCGGCCGGGTCGATGCCTGCGTGGATCGGCAGGGCGGCCAGGGGGCCGGTTGGGCACCACCATAGGCGCTCGGTGTCGCCGAGGGCGGCTAGGACTGGGCCGGTGAGGTGGCGTCCGAGCCAGCGCAGCAGGTCGTCCGTCCGCTTGTGGAGGGTGAGGTGCCCGGACGGACTTTTCTCCGACCTGTGAAGCAGGTCTAGATAGGTGTTGGCGGTCTCCGTCACTTCGGTGGCGGTCAGTTCGGGCAGGGGCTGCACGGTGACTGTGCCGGGGCGCACGATCAGGGCATCGCAGCGCAGGGCACTCACGTTGAGCAGGACGACGGGGCCCTGCGACGCGGTTTGGGAAAGGGCCTCGAAGGATGGCGGCTTCAGGAAGTCTGCGAATCCTGGTAGCTCGCGGGCCCGGCGGATGAGGGAGTCCCATTCGCCGGCCAGGGCGGCGCGGTCGGTCGCCGTCGGGGAGTCGGCCGTGCCGGGGTCCACGACCTTGTCGAGCGCGGCGCGGATCTCGGTGAGCCTATCGGCGAGGGCCGGTTCGGCCTCCTGGAGCGCGGTCAGTTCGGTTCTGAACTCCAGGAGTTGCGCCCAAAGCACGCCCCGCCCGTGTTCCAGCAGTTCGACGGCGAGGCGCGGCTGCTCCTCGTCGATCGCGAGAGCGGCGGCGTCGCAGGCCAGGCCGGAGATATCGGCGAGCTCACGCTCCTGGTCGGTGCGGGAGACTCCGCGCCAGGCGAGCAGCGGAAGGAATTCCACGGCCAGCCGCAGCGCTTCGAGCGCCGCCGCGGTGTCGCCGTCCGGGTAGGCGGTCTGGGCCCATCGCTGCGCTGCTCGTACGCGCACCCCTGCGGATCCGGTCTCCGAGTACGCGGCCTCGCGGAGCACTTCGGCGGCCTTCCGTCGGGAGTCCGCCGTTCCGCGGGTGAGCTGTGCCTCTGCGAGGTTGACGAGGTGGCGGGAGCGGCTCGGGTCGGTTGGAGACATCGTGGTGACCGCCTCCGTGAGGACGGTGATGGCGTCCGACAGGTCGTTGGGGCTCTCCTGGTGCTCGGCACGCTGAAAGAGCGCGGCCCCCCAGGTTGCGAGGTAGCCAGGCCGCCGCCAGGAGCCCTGCGGCAGGGTCTCATAGGCCTGCTTGGAGGCCTCGACCCAGGCGTCGAGGTCGGCGGGGTCGTTGTAGGTCTGGTAGCGGGTGCCGAGCGCGTGGGCCAGGTTGATTTTGGCCATCGGCCGAGTCATCGCGTCCGCATGCGTCTCAGCGTGGCGCAGGACGGAGACGGCCTCGCCGATGTCGTCCCGGTTCTGGGTCAGGGAGAACCGGTGGGTGAGCGCGCTGCCCAGGTTCGCGCTGGTCGTGGCGTGGAGGGGGCTGCTGGGCTCGGTGGCGTCGAGTACGGCGCGGTGGAGGTCGATTGCTTCGTTCAGGTCGGTGGTCGATCCGGTCAGTTCAAATCGCGTCTGCAGGACAGTGCCCAGCAGGTTCGTTTCGGAGGCGTAATGGGTCTGCGTGACCGCCTCGCGCAGGAGGCGCACAGACTCGTCGAGGGCGACCCGGTCGCCGGTCCGTTTGAACTCGTCCGAGAGCAACACGCCAAGCGCGGACTGGGCCATGGAGAGGCCGATGGTGCCGGGGCCGGCCGCTGCCATTGCTTCCCTGGCGGCCCAGAGGGTCTCCTTGCGGTCGTCTTCCGAACCGGTGTCCTGGAAGCGATCGCGCAGGGCGCTGCTGAGTTTGACGCAGACGAGGGCCCGATCGACGCCTTGCGGGGGAGTGATCTGGACGGCGCGCCGGCAGAGCTCGACGGCTTCGTCCAAGTCGGCCGCATCGTGGAGGAATGCGTATCGCAGACGCAAAGCGTTGGCGACGTTGCCGAGAACATCCGCGGATCCGGCTCCGTCGTCGAGGGCGTTCAGGGCGCGGCGCCCACGCTCGATGGACTCCTCAAGGTCCGCGCGTACTCCGGAAAGCAGGTAGCGGTTGTAGAAGGCGGCGCAGGCCAGGCTGTGGCCGCGCGCGGTAAGCGCGGAGCCGTCGCCCCCGAGAAGCTCGATCAGCTCGTTCAGGTCAGCGATGTCGTGACGGTGCTCGTGGCGGGCCGTCAGCGCCGAGCCGAGGTTTTCCCGACAGAACGTAAGCAGCTCGTCCGGGGCGCCGGCGAGGGCCTCCCGCGCGAATTCGACGGCCTCGTCCGCGAGGTCCGCATCACCCGTCATGGTGTCCAGCTGGCCCAGGACCCCGCTCAGGTAGCTCTGGATGAGCGCCCTGGGGAACGGGCTGGCGGGCAGTGCGAGTGCTTCTTGTAGGAGCGCCACGGCTTCCTGCACCTGCGCAAGGGACGCGTCGGTGAAGCTTCTGGCCATCAACACGACGGCCCGGCGGAAGAGGGCGCGGGGCCGGTCGGCTGAGCCGGGCGGGTTGGCCGCGAGCGCCAGCGCGCTCAGGACGTACTCCTCCGCCGGGTCACGGCTGTCGAACAGGTGCTGTTCGGCCATCACCATCCCGAGTTCGGCCGTGGCCGTCCAGTCCGGTCCGCCAACGGGGAGTTCGGCCAGCGCGGCGATGAAAGTCTCCGCCAGCTCCACTCCGACCGACGGCGAGTCGTCAGCGAGGTAGAGGTCGGCGACGGCCGAGCAGAGCATGCGGTGGACGTACACCCGGTGGGGGTTGTCGGCTTCGAGCCGTTTCAGACCCGAACGCAGCAGCTCCAGCCCGGCACGCAGATCCTCCGGCGCCCGCCGCATGGTCAGGTAGCGGCCCAGCAGGATCGTTGTCGCTGCGGTCTCGTGGAGTTCCCGCGAGGACTCCATCGCCGCGATTGCCCGTTCGAGGCTCGTCGGCTCCTCCGCCATCGCATTGGCCATGTCGTAAAGCAGCTTCGCCCAGTCGCGCCGGTCCTCTTCCTGTTCGAGGTCGAGCGTCAGCCTCTTTCCCGCGACCCGCCTGTCGAGGAAGTCGAGCGCGCGCGCGAGTACCTCCGGACCTTCTTCTTCAGCCATTGCGGCGATCGCCTGGCTTAGGTCCCCGAGGTCACCACCAGTCTCATAACGATTCCAGTACTGCCATGCCCCGGTTTCAGCCACTTTCTCACGATAGTCTCGTTCAGTGTGGACGACCTGAAGTTGCTCTTCGACCCGTCGGCCCCGATCGACGGCACCGTACGGCTCGACATCCCCGCAGGGCTGACGCTTGAAGACGCTGCCAGCGCGCTAGAGGCACTGCTGGCCGCCGAAGCGGTCGAGTACGTGCTGGTCGTCGTGGACGGACGGCCCGTCGGGGTCACGAGCCGGAGGTGGCTCATCCGGATCGGCGCGGCCAGCATGCGCTCGCTGGGAGACGGTGCGGGCGCGACCCTGCCCGGCGAGTCCTTGCGCTACCGGCTGCTGCGATACACATGCGGCATGTGCAATGCCGAGATCAGACGGGTCCATGTGGATCCCCGCGACCCGCCGACCTGCCCGAATGGCCACGGCGTGCTGGAGCTGACGCGATGAACTTCGACGCGCTGGCCAGCCCCGGCTTCGGCAGCGCGAGATTCCTGCTGGTGGAATACCTCCCCACGTACGCAGCCGGGCTGGCGGTCCTCATCCTTGTGTGGGCGGGCGCCCCCGGCCGGCTCGACTTCGGCCAGGCCTGGCACACCGCGGGACACCTGGCCATCGGTGAGCTCCTGCTGCTGGCACTGGCCATGACCCTGCTGGCATTCCTCGGGCATCCTCTGCAGCTCGCGTTGCTACGTATCCTGGAGGGCGGCTGGCCTTTGCGGCGCGCGGCCGACCTGTCGCGGCGACGGCAGGCGAGCCGCCGCGCCCGGCTGGCCGCCGATGAAGAGCTGCCGCCCGGTGAGCTCACCGAGGCCCAGATCCAGGCGGCTGGGCAGGCCGGCACCCGGCTGCGGCGCCTGTTCCCACCCACGGCCGTACTCCGGCCCACCGCACTCGGCAATGTGCTGGCGGCCACCGAGATCAGCGCGGGTGAGCCCTACGGCCTCGACACGGTCGTCACCTGGCCGCGCCTGTACCCGCTCCTCCCTGCGGACACCAGGCGGATCGTCGACGACAGGCGCGACAGCATGGACGCCGCCGCCCGCCTCGCGGTGACCATGACTGCCACAACCCTGGTGACCGCGGGCCTTCTGTCCGTTTCAGGCTGGTGGCTCATGCTGGCTTTGATCCCCCTAGTGGTCGCCCGCGTTTCCTACATCGGTGCGGTCCATGCCGCCGTCGCCTACGGCGAGAGCCTCCGCTCCGCCGTGGACCTGCACCGGTTCGCCCTATCGGAAGCCCTCCGCATGCCCCTTCCTGCCGACCTCGCCGAGGAGCGGCTGCTGAACACCAGGCTCAGCGAGCTGTGGCGCCAGGGAGTCCCCATGCCCGAGACGGCGTACGAGCACCCCCCGGAGGGCACGAAGCGATCCGGCTAGGGCGTGTCTCGGAAGTGCTCTAGGTTGGCTGACGTGAGTGCGCGGGGTTGGAGTTACCGATACGTCGGACCGGTCGAGCTAAAGGCTGCAGTCCGGCGTGACAGCGGCGGATGCCCGATCGGCTCGGCGGCTGACTTCGACAGCTGGATCGCTGAGCGATCGGCAACAGAACTGACCGAACCGTTCACCTCCGTGGTCGGCACGGACGGTGTGCTTCGGCTGGCGCAGCGACGGAGCGAGCACGTGGCCTGCGCACCGGCGGAGCCAGGGCCTTGAGTGCCGGCGAGATTGGTTTCCTGCGCGAGCGGGCCCGGTGGGCTGTGAGCACGATCAGCAACCAGTCCACCGGATACTGCCCCGACATCGGCTCCTGGTCGGCAGTCGCTCGTGCTCTGGACGACGCAGGGCTCGATCGGCCCTCCAGCTTCACCCACGAGGTGGTGTTCCGCCGGTGTCCTGACTACCAGGAGCACAACATCGTGCGCGAGGACGACTTCGTCTGCGTCTTCTGCGCCAGCGATCTGCCGGAGACGTGGAACGTGGATCCCATCGTGTGATGGCCGAGGGTCACAGCCTCGTTGATGGCCGCGACGAGGACGGTCGCCTCGTAGCGGACCGCGAGTTTGTCGTATCGCGTGGCGGGCCTGATGGGCGAGACGCTTCCGTACGAGGCGCTGCGGGCGCCGACGAACCGGATGCGGCATCACCGGGGCCAGTGGCAGGCCGAGCAGGCGCAGCGCCCCGCGGAGGACCCGCGGAAGCTGTTCACCGAGGTCTGCCTGCACGGGCTGAAGGCCCGGTTGTGTGACGGCGTGGCCTCTCTGGACAGCTACCTGCTGCCGCACGTGGAGGCCGCCTTGATCACCGGTGACGCGCGGCCCGGCCGCCCGGAACGCCGGGGCCCGGTCGCGTGTGCGGCCGGGCCCCGGTGATGCTCCGCTGTCTGGGAGGACGTCAGCGTACGTCGACGTAGTCCGCGGGCGAGGGCGCCCAGGTTGAAGTGGCGCTGCCGCCGTAGACCAGTCGCCAGGAGCCGTCGTTCCAGGCGGCACGCTTGAGGCTGACGGAGCCGGTGGAGCCGGTCAGACCGGTGGCGACGACCGACCAGGTGGTGCCGGTGCCCGCCTTCTTGAACTGCAGCTCCACCTTCTGGCCGGCGAGGCCGTTCTGCGCGCCGTACTCCCAGGCGGCGCCGGTGAGCCGGCCGGTGACGGTGAGCGTGCCGCCGCGGGTGACCGGCTGGGGGGTGACCGAGGCCAGGGCCAGGGCGGAGGCGCGCCGGATCAGGATGCCTCCGGCCGGCGCCGGGCCCTGGTACTGGGCGGCGCGGTCGGTGCCCTGGACGAAGACGCCCGCAGACCAGGTGCCCACCAGCTTGTTCAGGCCGAGGCCCGGGCCGCTCACGGTGAATTGGGTGGTGCAGTCGTAGTACGTCGTGGTGGATCGCCGGGTGCAGGAGGCCGGTGCGTGGAGCAGGCCGTCGGGCCGGTCGTAGCCGCCGTGGTGCAGGGTGACCGCGGCGGACTCGATGCCCGTCGCGCTGTTGACGACGAACCGGGCGGGGAAGGTCGCTGTGCCGGTCTGCGGCGCGATGAGCGCCGAGCCGTTGTTGACGGTGACTCCGCTGACCGCGAGGGCGCCGCTGCGCAGCGCGGTCGCGGGCGCCGGGCCGGCGAAGGCGCGCGTCAGGGTCTGGGTGACCCTGCCGCCGTTGTTGTCGGTGCCGGAGACCCGCAGCGAGACGAAGGCCGCGTCGGCCGGTACGTCGACGGTGGCCGTGCCGGAGGCGCCGCCGTCGCCGGAGACCGGCGCGGTGTGCCAGGTCGCCCCGTCGTCGAAGGAGTATTCGACGGAGCCCAGGGTCGCGGTCAAGGAGGCGAGGCGGTTCTTGACGTCGACGTGCACGGCGACCGGTCCGGCGGCGGCGCGGTTGTGGAGGTCGAGCGTGGGAACGCCCACGGTGACGTCGACGACCGGCAGGCCGGTCGAGTCGTACGGGTTCAGGTTGCTCGACGAGATCAGCCAGTCGGTCGTGACGCGCGGCGAGAGCCGGCTGGGGAAACTCTCGCGGGTGACGGTGTGCCGGATGCCGTAGGTGGCGTAGGAATCGACGGGGAGCTGGTAGCTGTCGAAGCTGCTCAGTACCCCGGAGCTGCCGAGGTGCCGGCCCTCGGCGGTCACCTCGAAGGTGTGCCGGGCGTTGTGGTCGGTGCCGTACACACCGCCGGTGCCGTTGATGGGCCCGTGCTCGCGGAGCCGGAAGGTGCCCCGGTTCCAGGAGGAGACGGGGTAGCGGCCGCCGTTGACACCGAAGGGGGCGTGCCCGTAGGTCTCGGCGGGAAGCTCGGTCGGCCCGGAGGTCGCCGCGAGGTCGGGGAGGTGCGCGTCCTGGCCGCCGTGGGCCAGGATGCGACCGTAGGGGAGGCCGGGCGTGATGTAGTGCGTGAAGGTACCGCCGGTGGGGATGGGCCCGGGGACGTACACTCCGGTCCATTCGCCCGTGCGCGGGGTGACGCTGAGCTGCGCCGTGAGACCGGCGCCGGGTGCCCGGACGGTGGTCCGGGTCCGGGCCAGGTCGGCGGTGCGCACCTGGGCCACCGGGTCCGCGGGGGTACCGTTGCGGAAGCGCTGCAGCACGTCGTAGCGATAGGGGCTGGGGCGGTTCTCCGTGCTGCCCTTGCGGCCGATGACCTCGTGCAGGTTCAGGGTGAGGCCGGTGAGGGACAGCGGGGTGACGTAGATCGGGTTGCCGTCGCCGCCGGCGAAGCCGACGAGGTCGCGGTTGTTCGGCAGCGAGTACCAGGCGACCGCCGACTGCCGGGTGGCGGTCGGGTCGTCGACGGCGACCCGGGCGGGCTTCGACAGCCTGGCGTCCAGCGTCACGGTCGTCGCCGTCGCGCCGACGGTGAAGGTCTTCGCCAGCATGTGACTGGGCTGCTGCCAGTTGGAGTAGAGACCGATGACCAGGTAGTCGCCCGCGGGCAGGTCGACCGTGCCGAAGTCGTCGAACTGCTCCTCGCGCACGTCGTGGTACTGCCAGGTATTGCGGTCCCAGACGTGGATGAGGCCGCCGAAGTGGTACGTATTGACCAGGTCGATCTTCACCCGCTGGACGCCCGCGGTGACCGCGCTCGGCGCCGCGCCGGTCGCCGTACCGGTCGTCGCGAGCGGCGTCGTGGACTGCGGGGTGCGGCGGCCGGTCGGGGTGACCTCGGTCCGGCCGCCGACGCGGGCGAAGGAGTACGGCCCCGAGGGCGTGCCGTCCGCTCCGGACACGCGCAGCGCGCCGCGGTCGAGCACGGCGCTCTCGCCACTGCTCAGCCGGCCGGCGCCGCCTGCGTCCCGAGCTCCGGACGCAGGGACCTCGACCGCCGGTCCGCCGGCCGCGGCCGCCGGTCCGTCGCTGTCCTCCGCGCCGGCCGGGGCCGCGAGCGTCGCGGCGGCCACTGCGGCCCCGCAGACCACTCCGGTCACCCGGGTCCACCGTCTCGTCATACGACGCATCCGCGCCCCCCACATGTCTTGTCACCGCTGTTGCACTGACAAGACTCCCCACCGCCCGAAAGGTTGTACGGGCGAAGGGTGCTCTCGACCCCCGACTCGACGGCCTCCTTGCCGGGCCGGGGACCTTCCCGCTACGCCGGGAACCTCCGCCCACCCACCGCCACGCCCCTCCAGCACTCCCGCCCCCGTCGCCGCGATGGCGCCGCCGCCCACGGCGTCGCTGCCTCGGCGAGTGGGTGGCCACGAGACTGCGCTGGGGCCTACCGGCGAACCAGGCCGCGATCGACGCCATCCGCCGGCGGGCCCGTGCGCACCCGGAAGCAGACCTGGTGACGACGCAGCCGCATCTCGCCGACCTGCCGGGCCATGACTGACCCGGCAGCCTGCCGCACGGCGGCGAGGGTGCCGTGATGGTCCGACGGAAGCACAGTCGCCTCCACGCCCGGCTCGCGATGCGAAATCAGCATCACCGCCCGACCGCCCCCCTGCCCCGGCGCCGGCGCGGCCAAGGCCCGCTCGTCGGCAAGCTGCTCGCTCACACGCTCAAGGACACGGGGTTCGGCGCTGCGGGGAAGTGATCTTGGTGCGCCCGATTCGGAGATGCCTCGGGCACGGCCATTCCGGGGCCCCTGTACCGTGGCCCGGGCTCGCTCACGTTTCGTCGGCGTCCGCCTGGTCACCCTGCCGGTCGAGTGCGGCCAGCCCGTCGCTCCAGCGGGCGCGGCGCTCGGGCTCCTGCTGGTCCCACCAGGGCGTGCCGCGTTCGCCGAGGGCGACCTTCGCGGTGTGCACGCGGTCGCGGGCGGTACGTTCGGCAGCCGTGTCCTGGGCGCGGCGGGCCGCGGCCACGGCGCGGCGAGCGGCCATGAGGTGGGACCGCAGCCGGGCGGCCACGTCCTCGGGCACGTCGGGGTCCGTGGCCCGCCAGCGCCGACCGTCGATGATCACATACCGTCCGTCGGGGGTGCGGGCGGGCTTTGGCGCATCAGCCGTCACCTCTCCACCCTGACAGACGCCCACCCTCGCGGACCGTCGGCACGCCGCTTCCACGCCGGGGGCGGGAAAGGCCAGGGAGGCGTCGGCGCGATCCCGGCGGCGCGGCGCAGCATGATGGAGGTATGCGCTCTCGGCCTGTGCTCGTTTACGACGGAGACTGCGGCTTCTGCACCACGGCGGCGAACTTCGCCGAACGGCGTGTGCGGCCGCGCTGCGAGATCGTTCCGTGGCAGTTCACAGACCTCGACGCTCTCGGCGTCACGCCCGAGCGTGCCGCGTACGAGGTGTTGTGGGTGACGCCTTCGGGAGCGGTGGACGGCGGGCCCCGGGCCGTGGCGAAGGCCCTTCTGAGCGCGGGTGGCGTCTGGACACCTCTGGGTGCGGTGCTCCTGTTGCCCGGCATGCGTTGGGCCGCCCGGGGCATCTACCGGCTCATCGCGGCCCACCGCCACCGGCTGCCAGGAGGAACCCCCACCTGCACCGCGCCCCGCCGCCCCGGATGACCGGGCCCGTCATCTCCGCGCACCGAGACGTCGACACCGGCCGGCGAACTCGCCGCCTCACCAGCCCCAGCCGCGCTCCCGCTCAGACCCGCCCGTCACCGCCCCCGACCGCCCTCCATGGCACCGGATCGGCTCCAGCATCCTGAACCGGCCCCTGGCCGAAGGCCGTCTTGCGAGCCTGGGATGGAGCGGATCACGGATGTCGTCATCTGCGCTGCCGCATCGTACGCAGAACGCTTGGGCCTTCATGGTTCTGGTGTTCATCAGGTTCGCGGCATCGTTCCCCCTGCTCCCCTGCAGGGCGGGTTCACGTGGCGGCCCAGGGCGCGGGCGTTCTCCTTGCGTTCCGCTCACGCGTGCCCGGCCGGCTCCCACGGCGGGCGGGCACGTCCCGTCCCGTCACAATGGAAACACCGACCGCCTCCCGGCGTGCTGCGGGCCCTGATGGTGCCGGCGGCGTGCCGGAAGAGCCGGGTGAGGCCGATGGTGTGCGCCGCCTGGACCGGGAGTTCCTGCCGTCTGCCAAGCGTGACCTGCAGGGCGACGCCAGGGCCGGTGAAGTGAGCGTGCGGGAGGTCACCGGCCATCGCGCGGAGCGTGTCGTTCACGTCGTACACCGTCTCCGCGCCGGACAGCTGCACCCGGGCCGCGAGCATGGTGTCGGCCGCCGCGGTGAAGGACAGCAGCCCGGTCGGGCGGGCGAGCTGTCCGACGCGGCCCACGGGGTCGGGATGGGTGTGGTGGAGCTGGGCCAGGGCGTGCCAGAGGTCGCCCGGCGGATCCCCCGCAGGAACGGGAGGGGTGCCGGCAGAACGCCTCGCAGCGTTCGCCGCCCACCGGGAGCAGCGGCGCCGGGATCGCGCCGCCACCTCGTGTCAGGCCGCCATCGTCCTGTCCTGACAGGCGCTTGCGCAAGCAGCGTGCGAGGCCGTGAACGCCGCCGCGGTCAGGTTCCCGTCACCCGACTCGCGCCGTCTGCCGCGAATCACACACGGGGCATCGCGAAGGGGACGTGACCCGTGGCTCGGCCGGTGCTGTCCAGAAGGCGGCCCATGCGTTTACGGGAGTGGAGGAGGACGGTGCGGTCGCTCACCCTCAGCTCGGGGAAGCGCTCGGCGAGCTGTGCCTCGAAGGGGTCGATCCCGTGCAGGCCACGGAGCCACAGCATCACCAGGAGGTTGTCGGAGCCGCTGACAGAGACGGCGAGGCGGACCTCCTCCATCCGAGCCAGTGCCTTGCCCGTGGCCGCGAGGTGGGTGTGAGGGACGGCGGTGCGGTAGAGCACCACCGTCGAGAGCCCCGCGAGGGGATGGGCCAGGTCGCAGCGGAAGGTGATGTCGCCGTCTCGGATCATCCGCTGGAGCCGGCGGCGTGCGGTGTGTTCGCTCATCCCGGCCTTCGCCCCGAGCTCGGTGTAGCCGAGGCGTCCGTCGACGCCGAGGGCCGCGAGCAGGGCCTGGTCCTCCGGTGCTGACGGGCGGTGCGTGCGGGCGCTGTACACGGTCGATCCCGCCGCTCGCGGAGCGGAGAGTTCCGCACGCCCGGCGGGTTCCATGGCCCGCATCCGCCAGTCCCCGCCTTCGCCGTACAGCGTGATTCCGAGGCGGGTCCGGGTAGACCGGACACCCTTCAGCCCGCCGATCAAACCGCGCACGGAGCGGCCGAGGGACGGCAGGTCGGCGGCGACGACGGACGCCAGGAGGTCGAAGTCACCGGCCGCCTCGTCGACGCTGAAGACCCAGGGCATGTCGGCCAGGGCGCGGCTGACCGCGTCGAGATACCGCGGCCGGCACCGTACCTCGACGTAGGCGACAGTGGCGGATTTCGCCGGGTCGTACGCGGTGACCCAGGCCAGACCGTTCAGGCGCAGCCGTTCCCAGCGGCGGGCCACCGTCGTCGCGTCGACCCCGAGCGCCCTGCCGATCTGCGACCACGGCGCCCGGGGGGCGGCCTGCAGGGCGTCGACGAGCGCGAGGTCCAGCTCGGAGAAGCGTACGTTCGCATGAGTGTCGCGGGAATCCGGCGTCAAGGTGTCCTCTCTGATGTTTTCCTGCAATTCTCCGGGGATTGTGGCCACAGGCCGGATCGTAGGGGCACTTCCGGCCGATGCCCAGTTTCGGCCACGGTGATGAGGGGTGCCGCGTGTCTGCTCCGTCCCCGCAGTCCGCCCGGAGAACCGTGCGGACCACGATCGTCCTGCTGTTCGCCGCCTGGCTGGTCGACTATGCCGACCGGCTCGTCATCAATCTGGCCCTGCCCTCCCTCGGCGCCGAGTTCGGCCTCAGCCGGGGTCAGCAGGGCTTGGTCGTCTCCGCGTTCTTCCTCGCCTACGCGCTCGCCCAGATACCCGGCGGGATGCTCGCCGACCGATACGGCGCGCGCCGCGTCACGCTCTGGGCCCTGCTCGCATGGTCCGCGTTCACCGCGCTGACCGGCTTCGCCTGGTCGTTCGCCGTCCTGCTCGTCCTGCGGTTCGCGTTCGGTGCCGCTGAGGGAGTCTTCCCGCCTGCCTCGCTGAAGGTCCTCGTCGAGCGGACCCCACCGGGCGAACGGATGGCCGCCAACGGTTGGATCATGAGTTCCAACGCGGTCGCGGGTGTCCTCACCCCGCTCCTCGCCGCTCCACTGATCGCGGCCTTCGGCTGGCGGTCGGCGTTCTTCTCGACGGCGGCGCTCGGCATCTTCGTCCTCGTGGCAATACGGATGCGGCTCCCCGCCCCGTTGCCCTGTACGGGGCCGACGACGGGCGCCGCCGGCCCCGCCGCGTCCGGAGTCCTGCGACTGGGTGTGGTCTGGCGCTTCAGTGCCCTGATGTTCGGTTACAGCGCGATCGTCTGGGGCTTCAACACCTGGGTGCCCTCCTACCTCGTCGAAGAGCACCACGTCTCCCTCGCCACGGCCGGGACCCTCGTGGCCGTCCCGGCACTGGCCGCGGCCGGCGCGATCGTCGTCGGCGGCCGGATCTCGGACCGGCTCGGTGGCCACCACCGCAAGGTGATCGTCCCCGGCATGACGGTGGCCGCTGGTGCACTGCTCCTGACCGCCTTTTCGTCCTCGCTCACCGGCTTCGCCGTCTTCGGCACGCTCGCCTCGGTCGCCGTGGCCCTCTGCTACATGCCCGTTCTCGCAGTCCCGTTGAGCGGGCTGGCCCCGGAACAGGTCGGTGTGGGCAGCGCGGTGGTCGTCCTCGGCGGGCAGGTGGCCGGCATGGTCGTCCCGCCCGTCGTCGGAGCGCTCGCCGACGCCTTCTCCTACCAGGTGGCCTTCGCCTCCCTGGTCCTGGGCGCCGTCATCGCCGCCGTCATGGCCCTCCTGACCCCTCAGGACGCCGCCTCGTTCCGGACCGCCATCGGCGCGTCCCCCGTTCCCGCGCTCGCTAAGGAGCACCCGTGACCGTCGCCTCCCTCCCCCGCCTCCTGGCCGCGCTCCCCGCCCGGATACCGGATCTGCGGGCCGTCTACGAGGACCTGCACGCCCACCCCGAACTGTCCTTCCAGGAGTTCCGCACCGCGCGGATCGTCGCCGAGCGGCTGCACCGGCAGGGCTGGGACGTCACCGAGGGCGTCGGCGGCACCGGTGTCGTCGGAGTCCTGGCCAACGGCGAGGGCCCCGTGGTCCTGCTCCGTGCTGACATGGACGGGCTCCCGGTCCGGGAGCGGACGGGACTGCCGTACGCCTCCCGGGTGACCGCAGTCGACGGCGACGGCGACGAGGTGCCCGTGATGCACGCCTGCGGCCACGACATGCACGTCACCTGCCTCCTCGGCGCCACCGCCCAGCTGGCCGCGGCCCGGGGGGCGTGGCGCGGCACCGTCGTCGCCGTGTTCCAGCCCGCCGAGGAGGTCGGCGGCGCGCCGGCGATGATCGAGGACGGCTTCGTGGACCGCTTCCCGCGCGCCGACGTCTGCCTCGGCCAGCACGTGGCCCCCGCGCCCGTGGGCTTCGTCGGCACCCGGCCCGGCCCGGTGATGGCCGCCTCCGACAGCCTGCGGGTCCGCCTCTTCGGCCGCGGCGGACACGGCTCGACGCCCGAGACGACCGTCGACCCGGTCGTCATGGCCGCCGCGGTCGTCATGCGGCTCCAGACGATCGTCTCCCGCGAGACCGGATCGGCGCAGACCGCGGTGGTCACCGTCGGATCGCTGCACACGGGCACCAAGGAGAACATCATCCCCGACACCGCCGAGCTGCGGATCAACATCCGCTCCACGACCCCGGTGGTACGGGACCGGGTCCTCGCGGCCGTCGAACGGATCGTCCGCGCCGAGGCCGCTGCCTCGGGCGCCCCGAAGGACCCCGAGATCACCGCCCTCAACTCCTTCCCCGTCACCGTCAACGACGAGCGGGCCACCGACACCGTCCTGACGGCGCTCGCCGGGGCCTTCGGCCGGGAACGCGTCTTCACCCTGCCCCAGACCCTCACCGGTAGCGAGGACTTCGGCGTCTTCGGCACCGCTCTCGGCGTCCCCTCCGTCTTCTGGCACTTCGGCGGCGCCGACCCTGCGCTCTTCCGGGACGCCGACCCGGAGAGACTGCTCCAGGACGGCCTCCCCGCGACCGTCCCCGCGAACCACTCGCCGTACTTCGCCCCCGTACCCGACCCCACGATCGGGATCGGCGTGACCGCCCTGCTCGCGGCGGCCGCCCCGTGGCTGTGCCCCGAGGGCTCCCGGCCCGCCACCGGCGAAGAGGCCTGACGTACCGCCCCGCGGACCGGCCGCCCCCTCCCCCTTCCCGCCCCCGGCCCTCCGGAAAGGCTTCCCCATGAGCAAGCAGAACCCCGGCTCCGATCTCGCCTACCTCAGCGCCACCGACGCCCGACGGCTCTTCGCGGCCCGCGAGCTGTCCCCCGTGGAGCTGATGCGCGCGGTGATCGACCGCGCCGAGCAGACCGAACCGGTCGTCAACGCCTTCGCCGAGCGACTCTTCGACGAGGCGCTCGAACAGGCCCGGCACGCCGAGGACCGGTTTCTCGGCAAAGGCGGCCTGACGCCGCGCCCGCTGGAGGGCATCCCGGTCGCCACCAAAGAGAAGCACGCCATCGCCGGGCGCTCCCTCACCGAGGGCTCGCTGGTCCGCGCCGGCGTCACCGCGACCGAGAACGCGCCGGTGATCGACCGCATCCTGGGGGCCGGCGGCATCATCCACGCCCGCACCACCACCCCCGAGTTCTCCATCGCCACCTTCACCCACAGCCGCCTGTGGGGCGTCACCCGCAACCCCTGGAACCCTGACCTCACCCCCGGCGGCTCATCCGGGGGCGCGGGGGCCTCGCTCGCGGCAGGCTCCACCCTCCTGGCCTCCGCCTCCGACATCGGCGGCTCCACGCGCATCCCCGCCGCCTTCACCGGCACCGTCGGCTTCAAGGCCCCCTACGGCCGGATCCCCGGTGTCGCGCCGCTCTCCGCCGACCACTACCGGGGCGACGGCCCCATGGCCCGGACCGTCGACGACTGCGTCACCTTCGCCAACGTCCTGGTCGGCCCCGACCCGCGCGACCACGTGTCCTTGCGCCCCAAGCTCGTCCTGCCGGCCGAGTACGACACGGTCGAGGGGATGCGCATCGCCCTGTGCCTCCGCCTGGGCGCGTACGACGTCCATCCGGAGATCGAGGACAACACCCAAGCGGTCGCCCGTGCCCTCGCCGACGCGGGCGCGGTCGTCGAGGAGATCGAGCTCCCCTGGACCAAGGACGACCTCCTCCTCAGCCTCGCCGCGCACTTCTCCACGATCTTCGGGGCTCTCGTCTCCGAGGTCGAGGCGAAGCACCGCGACCGGATGTCGGTCTACGCGGCGGCCTTCGCGGACACCATGGCGGAGGCCCGCGAGCGGGTCTCGTACCTCGACGGCCTGCGTGTCGAGACACGACTGCAGCGCGAACTGGCCGAGGCGATGGCACCGTTCGACGCCCTGATCTGCCCGACGACGGCCGTTCCCGGTCTGCCCGCCGGAGACGACCTCCTGGGCCGCCTGGTGGTGAACGGCGAGGACCACGGCGAGCCCCTGTGGGCGGCCATGACCGCCCCCTTCAACATCAACAACCGCTGCCCGGTCCTCAACGTGCCCAGCGGTCGATCCAGTTGGGGCCTCCCGACAGGCGTCCAGATCGTCGGTCACACCTACGACGACCCGACCGTCTTCCGGATCGGCAAGGCCCTGGAGCGGCTCCGGCCCTGGACCTACACCCCGGACCCCCTACCCCGGGTCGGGCCGAGTTCCGCGAGCAGCTCCTGAGTGTGCTCGCCGAGGGCTGGGGCGGCCCGGCGGAAGGTGCCGGGCCGCGCCGAACGTGACGGGGAAGCGTGCCTGTGTGGTGGCCGAGGGCTCGTGTGCGGCTCGTGGAAGAAACCGCGGGCCTGAGCCTGGGGTCGGTGAGGAGATCGGCGGGGCAGGTGTGGACCGGCGCCCAGGGCGAGCCGATCACGTTGAGCCGCTTGTGCCACCAGATGGGTGCCGGTCAGGGGTGGTCGGGGTCGAAGGCGGGAACGGACAGTGTGCCGTCGGGGCCGGCCTCGACGCGGGCGGCCAGGTGGGCAAGGAGCTACTCCAGGGTCAGACCGGCGCCGGCGGCGTGCTGCAGCGGTCCGGCCTGGTCCGTCGTCAGCCAGAACTGGATCATGGTGGCGGCGCGCTCCCGGCGCCGCTGCTCCCGGTGCGCAGCGAAGGCGGCAAGGAGTCCCTGCCGGTGCCCCTGCCGTTCCCGCGCCCAGTCGGTGCCGGTGGCGTGGTCGTCCGGCTCGTAGGCGGTGTGGCCGGTCGTCTGCAGCAGGGTGCGGATGCGCGGGCCGCGATGCTCTCCCCGCCGATCTCCGGCGGCGCGGCGGCCGACCGGATCGCCGACGCGCTCGGCACCCCGACCCAGACCATTCACGGCGAGAAAGCGCATGTGACGGCGTTCGTGGTGCGCCGGTTCGCCGACCGCGGCCTCCTGGTCGACCTGAGCGCGAACCCGGACGGGGCGCTGCACCACCCGGCCAGGTCCCGGAGGTCTGCCGCCGCGCAAACTGGTCGCCGCCGACACCCGCTCGGACCCGAGCAGGCCGCCGCCCGCCTCCGGGTCCGCCGCGCCGACTTCGACCACATGGTCCGGCTCAAGGCGGCGGGCACCGCGACGGTGTGCGGACGGGGACGCGAGCCCAGGCGCTCCGCTCGCCGCGCGGCGCGGACCCGGGCGGCCAGGGCGCCGGCGGCGAGGCGGGCCCGCTCGTACGGGCCGCCGTACGGCTGCGGGTCAGCGGGCGCAGCACGGCCGGCCTGGTCCTCGGTGTCCCTCGGGTACAGGGCACGCAGGTCGGCGGTCATCCTCCGGCCGCACGCCACGGGGCGGGTGTGGTCGTCGCCTGAACGATCCGTTCGTCCAGGCCGGGTTCGTGGCGGCTGCCGCGCAGGACGTAGGAGAGGTGACGCCGGGCTTCGGCAAGCAGGTGGTGGCGCGCGAAGGCGCCGCGTGTATACGTCCTCTGGCGCCGCATCGGCGGACACGACATCCTCGCCGGCCCCTGACCTCATCGGGGGCGGTGGGCACGGCCGGTCACCGGTGGCGGGCTCGGCGCCCTCCCCGAAGTCCGGGACGTCGGGGCGGCGACGTCCGGCCGGAGCCGGGCGAAGCGCACCGGGTGCCTCCACGCCCCGCGCTCCAGCGCCGTGTCCACCGTGATCTCGGCAACCAGCTCCGGTTCGACCAGCACGACGTCGAGCGGCGCCTGCGACCTCCAGGAGGTCGTGAACCGCACGCCCACCGAGGGATGTCCGGGCTCTGCTGATGTCAGCCGGCCGGCCAGGGCGCGCGCAACGTCCCGCAGCAACGGCGTACCGCGGCCGACCGGCCGCAGCGCCCCGGTCTCATCGAGGCGGCCCAGCACGAGCGTCTGCGGCCGGCGCACGGTCACGGTGATGGCGGCGACCACCGCCCCGGTGGTGTCCCGGCGGCGCACCTCGTAGAGCGCACGGGCTCCCGGCACGTACCGCTGGCCGCTCCCCCGGATCACCAGTCCTTCGACGCCGGGCACCTGTGTCCAGGACGTCAGCCTTTCCTTGGCCGTCGCCACGTCGGTCGTCTGCGGACAGAGCGTCCACGGGGCACCCAGGCCGCGATCGGCGAACAGATGCTCCAACTGGGCGCGCCGCTCGCCGTACGGGACATGCAGCAGCTCCTGGCCATCGAGCTGGAGGACCCGTCATGCCGACCTGGCAGCGGATGGAGACCACCAGCCGGGGTCCCGCACGACGCGGGGCCCGGGCCGTCAGCGTGCCTCGTTCGGGGATGGGCGATCCGGTCAGGCAGCGGCCTGGAGCGCGGTCAGGTAAGCGCCGGATTGGCCGGCCGCGTTGGGATGGAAGGACTGGCCGATGGGCCAGTTGAGGGCGTGGAGCCAGGGGCTGCTGTCGCACAGTTGGTGGCCCGTGAAGCGGGCGGCGACGTCTGCGTAGACGAAGCCGCTGTGCTGGGCGACCTCGTCGCGGATCACGCCGTTGAGGATGTCGGCTCCGTTGTTGAGCGCGGTGCGCTTGGTGGCGCTGATGCCGGGGCAGTCGGGAACGGCGAGGTGGTAGAACCTCGGGTAGCCGAGGACCACGACGCGGGCCTGTGGGGCGCGGGTGCGGATGGCGTCGTAGAGGGTGTCGAGCCTGCCGGGGAGCTCGGCGTGCGCGGTGGTCTCGGCGGTGGCGATGGCCTCGAGGCAGGCGGCGTCGCTGCCGAACAGGCAGGTGGTCATGACCGTGCCGAGACCGATGTCGTTGCCGCCGATGGTCATGCTGACCAGGGTGGTGGTGCCGTTCAGGGGGGTCAGCTGTTTGTCGAGGACGTCGGTGCTCTTCGCAGCGCCACACGCCTGGAAGGCGAAGGTGTCGGGGGCGGTGAGCTGCGCGTAGAGGTGCGGGTGGGAGTTGACACTCTGGTTGCAGTCGTTGAGGTAGGTGCTGGAGGAGCCGCCGCCGGCGGAGTACGAGTCGCCGAGAGCCACGTAGTGGACCCCCGCGGTCGGGGCGGCATGTGCGGAGTCGGTGGTGGTGCCGAGGGCCGTGGTCACCAGTGCAGCGAGGACGGCGGCGAGGGCACGGACGCGGATTCTGGGCATGCCGAAGGTACGGCTCTTGCGCATGGTGGTCTCCTGGCGGTGCGTGCGGGACGGGTTCCTCAGGCGTTGCGAGCGCAGCGGAATCCGGCGTGGCCGCTGGTGCTGTCGGGGGTGTTCGCGGTGCGGGCGGCGACGCGGTAGCGGTTGCAGTAGGAGCGGTGGCACAGGTGGGAGCCGCCCCGGATGACCTTCGCGGTACCGGTGGCGGGGCCGGTCGGATCGACCAGGGGGTGCCGGGCGGGATGATCGGTGGTCCACCAGTCGGCGCACCACTCCCACACGTTGCCCGAGGTGTTGTACAGGCCGTATCCGTTCGGTTCGAAGGCGTCGGCCGGCGCGGTGCCGCGGAAGCCGTCGGCGGCGGTGTTCTTCGTGGGGAAGGTGCCCCGCCAGATGTTGCAGCGGTGGGTGCTGTCGGGGTCGAGCTCGTCGCCCCAGGGGTAGCGCTTCTGTTCCAGGCCCCCGCGGGCGGCGTACTCCCACTCGGCCTCGGTGGGGAGGCGCTTGCCGGCCCAGGACGCGTAGGCCGCGGCGTCGTTCCACGACACGTGGACGACGGGGTGGTCTCCGCGACCGTCCAGGGTGCTGCCGGGCCCTTCGGGCCGGTTCCAGGCGGCCCCGGACACCCCGCACCACCACGGCGTGCGCTCAGGGCGGGGGGCGGCGCGGCGTAGGGCCGCGGGCAGGAATCCGGCGAACACGTACGACCAGCCGAAGCGTTCGGCTTCGGTGACGTAGCCGGTGTCGGCGACGTACTGGGCGAAGGCGTCGTTGGTGACGGCGCAGGTGTCGATCAGGAACGGCTTCAGCCGCACTGTCCTGACGGGTCCCTCGCCGTCGCCGGGAAAGCCCTCCGCGTCGTCGGTCCCCATGAGGAACTCCCCGCCGGGCAGCCGCACCATCCCGGCGGCCGACGCGTGGTGGCCGGGCGGTGGTGACGAGAGCAGCCGAAGCGGTGCGGCGGGCCGATGGGGAGAACGGCCGGGCGTGCAGCAGGCGGCGGGCGTGCTGGGGGCGTGTCGCGCCGCCTCGTCGCCCTGTTCCGGCGCGCGGGGCTCCGGTGTCATGAGAGGGCCTGCTCGCGTCGCTTGTCGAGTTCGGTCTGCATGCGGGCGGCGTCACGGGCGTAGGTGCGGTGCAGCAGGGTCAGGAACGCTCCGTTGACGAGCATCAGGATGACCAGGATCCACAGGAAGACGGGGCGCAGGCCGATCGCGTCGCCGAGGAAGCCGGCGCCGAGGCCGAACAGGGCCCAGGCGATGGCCTCGAAGACGGAGATGTAGAGGGTGAAGGCGGCGGGCCGCAGCTCGGGCGGGACGATCGCCATGATCATCGGGCGGTTGATGCCGGGGTTGACGCCTTGCGCGATGCCCATGAGGCCGAAGAACAGCGCGTACAGGCCGATGCCTCCGTAGACGAACTGGGTGCCGAAGAAGGCGAGGACGGCGAAGAGGATCTGGGCCGTCTGCAGGACGGCGGGCAGGCCGTGGCGGGGGCTGATCCGGGCGGCCCAGTCGGCGGTGAGGCCGCCGAGAAGTGTCCCGGCGAAGTAGCCGAGGCCGATGGGCATCAGCACGACCGACGCGACCTGGGTGGTGAAGCCGTACGCCTCGACGAGGAAGACAACGGCGAAGGAGAACACCAGCAGGTGGCCCGAGAGCAGCCGGGAGACCAGCAGGACCACAAAGGTGGGGATCTTCACCAGCGAGACGACCTGGTGGCGGGTGACGAAGGCGCTGACGGCGGCCTCGCGAGCGGCGGGGTCGAGGTCGGCGAGCTGGGTCTCGGCGGCCCCGCTGCCCGGGTCGCGCAGGAACCGCCACATCGCCAGGCCGAAGAGGATGCTGAACGCGCCGATCGCCCAGAGCCCCCACCGCCAGCCGTCCTCGACCCCTGCCAGCTGTCCCTTGAGTGCGGCGAACACGGAGGACGCCAGTGCGGTCGCCCCGAACAGCATGCCCACCGCGCGGCCTCGCGACGAGCTGTCGAAGAGGTCGCCGACGAGCGTGGTGATGATCGGGTGGGCGCCGGCGTAGCCGGCGGCAAGGAGGGTGGAGAAGAGGAGGAGCTGGGTGAAGTTCTGGGCGAAGCCGGCGGCCACGCCCCACACACCCCACAGGCCCGCGCACACGACGAGTACGGTCTTGCGCGACCAGCGGTGGGCTGCCCACACCCACAGGGGTGTGGTGATCACGCCGACGAGTTTACCCGCGGCGGTCAGGACCCCAAGGGCGCCGAGGGAGAGTCCGAGGGCTTGGCGGATGACGGGGAACAGGCCGCCGATCATGCCGGCCTCGGTGTTGTCGACGAGCATCGCGCCGCCGAGCAGCGACAGCTGTCGCCACCGGCCAGGGACGCGCGTGGAGGGGGCCCGGGTCGGTCCGGTTCTGCCGGGTTCGTGGATAAGCTCGGGCATGACGCCTCGCTCTCTGTTCGTGTGTGGTCTCTTCGCGGGAGATGCACGGGGAAATCGGGGTTGTCTCGGCCGGTGACGGGGCGGCCACCCCGTCACCGGCCGTTCCGCTCACGCCGTCAGAGCGCGGCGAGTTCCTGGGCGACCGCCGTCAGGGCGTCGCGGGGCATGGAACCGGCGGCCACCGCGGCGACGTCGATCAGCGGCATCGGTCCGAGCAGCTGCAGGAGTTCGGAGTCGAAGAGAGCGGGCAGGTGTCGGCGCAGGACGACGGCGGTGACCGGGTCGGCCATCAGCGTCCGCATCGGCGTCCGCAGCGACACCCGTCCGACCGGGAACTCCTCCGGGCGCGGCAGCGGCTCCGCTGCCCGCTCGGCCTGCTCCCGCTGCGCGCGCACGAGCAGGTGCTTGTCGGTGACCGGCCCGTCGGCCGGCAGCCCGAGCCGCCCGTACTGGCTCGGCGGCGCCGCGTTCGCTCGCATCGCCTCCACCAGCAGGCTCGCCATCCTCAGCTCGAGCTCGTCGTCGACCAGCGGCGTCAGCTGTTCGGGATCGGTTGCCAGATCGAACAGAAGCGTTCCGTGCAGGTACGGGTTGAGCAGAGCCCGCCCGCGGGTCCGCAGCACGGGGGCGCCCTTGGTGAAGGGGAACGGCTCGGCGAGCTCAGCGCCGGCGAGCTCGGCCGGGCTGAACATCCCCCGCATGTGGGTGGGCATGAGCGTGTGCTCGTACAGGGGCGTGTTGTCGGACGAGACGGGCGCCCGCATGTACACGTACCGGCCGTCGGTGACGTTGACGTGTCCGCCGTGCGCCCCGAACAGCCCCGCCTCACGTACGGGTGTGTCCTCGGCGACGGGCAGCGGGGAGCCCTGCATGTCGGCCGGGCGCTCCACGCCGAAGAAGTCCAGCAGCGTCGGCGCCAGGTCGATCGTCTGCACGAGCGCCTCGCGCCGCCCGCCGGCGGCCTCCGGGTAGCGGGGGTCCCACACGAACAGCGGCAGGTGGACGAGCTCGTTGTACCAGGGTTGCACCCACTTCGCCCACCAGCCCTTCTCACCCAGCAGGAAGCCGTGGTCGGTGTTGACGATCAGGAGCGTGTCGTCCCACAGCTCCAGCTCGTCCATCATGTCCAGGACCCGGCCCAGCGACCGGTCGCACATCGACAACAGCGCCGCGTACTCGTACCGGGCGTGCGCGACCTGGTCCTCGGTCTCGGTCACCCGCTTGTAGTCGGGCCAGTCGAAGTGCGGCCCGTCGTACTCGTGCGGGTAGAGGTCCTTGTACCTCTGGTGGGAGAAGAACGGCTCGTGCGGGTCGAAGGTCTCGATCTGCACGAACCACCGGTCCGCGTCCTTGTTCGTACGGACGAACTCGAGTCCGGCGTCGAAGGTCAGCGTCTGGGGATGCCGGTCCTCCGTCGGTATGTACGAGCGGTTGATCCAGTCCTGCCGGTAGGCGGGCGTACGCATTCGCTTGAGCCCCTCCGGCATCTCCGGGTCCGCGACGTGGCCCTTCCAGGGGTCGCCCTCCTGCCCGCGGAAGAACTCCCACGTGCTGTAGCGGCCGTGGTACGTCGCTCCGCCGTCCTCCCAGTAGTGGAGGTGGTCGCTGGCCAGATGGGTGTAGACCCCGTTCTGCTTCAGCAGTTCGGGCATGGAGTCGTCGAACGGCTCCAGCGGTCCCCAGCTGCGGTGCAGGAAGTTGTACCGGCCGGTGTGCAGCTCACGGCGGGCCGGCATGCACGGCAGCGAGCCCGCGTAGGCGTTGTCGAAGGTGACGGCTCGCTGGGCGAGGCGGGCGAAGTTCGGCGCGTGCGTCCAGTCGGATCCGTACGGCGGCAGCATGCGCCGGTTGAGGCTGTCGAACATGACCATGATGGCCTTCATGCGGAGTGTCCCTCTCTGTCGCGTTCCGGCGGGCGGTCCTGGCCGAGGCGGCGCCGCATGCCCTCCAGCCAGGCCACCCAGGTGTCGACCGCGGCCGCGCCGTACGCGTGCAGCTCGTCGAAGACCTCCTGGGCCAGCTCCTGGTCCATCTCGGGCAGCGGGTCCTCGAAACGCAGCGTGCGGTCGCGATCTCGGTTGCGGGCGATCTGGGCGCGCCGGTAGTCGAGTTCGGTGTCGACCAGCCGGAGCGCGGCCTGCCGGTCGAGCGGCGCGGTGAAGGCGAACCGGGCCAGGAAGTCAGGATCCTGGAACCGGCTGGTCGGCTCGTAGGGCGAGTGCACCCACTCCCACAGCACGTCCCGGCCGATCGGGGTGAGCCGGTAGACCTTCGCGTCGGGACGCCCCTCGCGCGGATCCACCTCGAACGTCACCCAGCCGTCGGTCGTCATCCGCCCCAGCAGCCGGTAGATCTGGCTGTGATGGGCCCGCGACCGCAGGAACTGGCCCTCGGTCTCCACCCAACGGCCCAGGTCGAAGCCGCTCCGGGGACGCCCGGCGAGCAACGCGAGCAGCACGTAATCGAACTTCACCCCACCACACCCCTATGTGCATTCTCATCTATGTGAAGAGTGTTGTAGGGCCTGCGGAGGGGCGGGGTCAATGGATCCGACAGGCACTTATCAAGGCCGTATTACGCCGTTCATGGACGACACGGGACACCTGTGGGACCTGCGGCTGCGCAAGCGTTCTCTTCCCGTGGTGTACGCCCCGCAAGGCCAGGGAACGGTGCAGGACCGGATCAGGCAGTTCCTGATGAGTGACCATGAACCGGAGGTGGACGAACTTGCCGAAGTGGGCACACTGATCCGCGACAGGGGTGCCGATCAGTGGCTCCTTCGCACGGCCTCGGAGTTTGTCGAGGAGGCGAGAGCTGCCTCGATCGGGGCTGCCTCGACTCGCGGGGTGCGTGCGAGCTGGAAACTTTGGCACGTTACGTCGTCAACGGGGCGGTGCCTGGCTTTCCCCGCTCGGACGGACGCGGGCTTGAGTGAACTGGTCGAGTGTGTCGACACCCATGACCGTGAGCTGGGGGTGGTGGACCGGGCCGAGGCGACCCGCGCCACCGCCGCTGGCAGTACCCGGTCCCCGTCCGGCGGCGGCCGGCTCCAGGGCGGCGAGCGAAAACGACGGCTCCCTGGCCCAGTGCGAGCCGCTGGGGCAGTTCACGGCCGAACACCAGCTGGCCCTGGTCTCCATCGGCCCGCTCCCCACCCACCTAGGAGCTGCGCAATCTCCTCCTCCATGACTGTGCTGTAGGTGGCCATCCGGTCGGTTGCGAAGCCCGGCTGCATGAGCCGGCGAGTGCGCCTGTGCTCGCTGTGCGGGCACAGAGGCAGACCGTGGCCGAACAGCCGCCGGGCTCGAGTGAAGAACAGGCCGCCTTTGTCGTACGTGCGGTCATCGGTCAGGACCTGCCAGAGCAACTCGGGATGCCAGGGCACGAAGGCCCGCAGCGGTCCCAGCCGAATCTCCACCAGGTCGCCATGAGTCCCCAGGGACGCGGCGAAATCGAGCGGGCTGAGCAACAACTGCCCCAGGTGGCCGATGACAGGAACCGCACCGGGCGCCCGGCCCGAACGCATGGCGGTGTGAGCGTGCACCAAAGCCCTTCCTTGCATCGTGACACTCGGCAACACGCGGCCCCGCCGCTGCCGGATCAGCCGCGTATCAGTCTTGCTGAGCAGGTCCTGCTGCGCCCGGGTCGCCGACCGCAGCAGCTGCAGAGGCTCGACCTCGCACCAGCCACTCCAGGGCCCGGAGAACCAGCCCTGGCATCCCCACACTCATCTCTGCCGCAACGCCCGGGTCAACGAACGCGGGGCGTCCGAGTCACATACTCAGTGACCGCCGTCGAGGACTGCGCACGAGCGACAGGCGCGCCGGGAGGATCCTGGCCGCGTGGCTCTCCGGGGAGGTTCGTCGTGGCACCTCGCACGCGCCCGCGCGTCAGCATCACCGTCCCCAGTGGCGCCGGCGCTGTTCTGGAGGAAGCCCAAGGGGTGCTGGGGAGCATGAAGGCGTTCTTCAGGGCGAGCGTTCGGACCGGTGGAGCTTCACCCCGGTACTCCGGGGCCGGAGTCCACCACCACGGTCTCGGTCACCCTGCCCGGCGACGTCCGCGACGCGGTCGCAGAGCGGCTCTGGGAGTTGACCGATCTGCACTGTGGGACCGCAGTCTTCGACGACGGCCTCCAGCAGCGCTAGCAGGCTGGGAGAGGGGTGGCGCCGACCCCGCACGGCTCGGTCCCGTACGCGTCGCCCGCGGCCTCCGGGTGCGCCTCGGCGAGGTGGGCACGTGCGGCCTCATGCAGCGGTTCCAGCGGGCCGTCGAGAGCGGCGGCCGGACCGACGCGCAGGCAGGCGTGGCAGCAGGCGATGAGACAGGCCGCGTCGTTCAGGGCGACCAGGAACGGCGTCGACGCCACGCTGCTGCAGGGAGTCATGCCGGGTCCCACGACCCTGCTCCTCCGGGTACGTCACAGGCCCTCGCGGTGGGCCCGGGTTGGGCCGTTGCTGCCGAGGAGGATCAAGCCGGGCCATCCGCAGGTGGCGCGCCGGCCTGCTGAGTGCGTCGGGCGGGGCGGTCGAAACGCCGCGGCTGCCGCCGGGTAACGTACATTTCTTCGGGCGCCGTCGGGGCCTGGAGTCCAAAAGGTGAATGCCCATGACTCTTGGCGAACTGCCTGTCGTGTGGAGCTTGCCCCCTGAGGATGCCCGAGCTGGATGGCGGGCCTTGTGGTGGAGCGTCGGACCGAGCAACGAACTCGCGGTGATGCTGATCCAGGAACGGGACCTGCGCCGTTCCCCGCACATCAAGGGGTGGGTCGGATGGAGCGTGGCGGCTGAGTGTGACGGTGTACTGGTCGTGGTCTCGGGCGGAGTGGAACACCGCACCTCCGTAACCGGCATCACCGCGAGGACCAGCCACCTGGCCCTGCTCTCGTGGTCACGCTTCCTGCTGGCGTCAGGCCGTATACGCCGGGACCGGAACGGGATCTGGGAGAGGAACGCGGTTGTGTACTCCCCCGGGGGATATCCGGTAAGTCACTTCTGTATCGGCGACGACATCGACTTCCTCGTCAGCGACCGCGAGGGCGGGATCTGGGCCTCGTACGGTGACGAGGGCATCTACGGAGACCACCCGCAGACCAGTGCCGGCCTGGCCCGCTGGGACACCGACGGTACCCACACCTGGGGCCCTCGGGGACGGCTCCCCGTATGGCCCCTCGGCGGAAGCGCCGGCGCCACCGAGGACGCCATGGTCTGGCTCGCCTGGTACAGCCACGAGGGTCCTTTCCTGTCCCGAGTCGATCCCGCCACCGGCGACATCACCAGCTACCGCAACCCCGTGAGAGACACCGACGGCATCGCCGTCCGCGGCACCCGGATGCTCCTCACCCACCGCTTCCACAACCGTCCCGGCGTCGAGCTGAACCGCGCGGAGCTCGTCGACGATGCCTGGGTGACCACCAGCCAGGAGAAGCTGCGACTGCCCGGGCCGGTCGTCATGCGCTGCGCCCAGGGCCGCGACGGGGTCCTCTGGCTCCGCGCCGGCGACACCTGGACACAGGTCGAAGCCTGAGCCACCAAGGCTCGACCGCCCCCCTCCCCCCGCTCCCCCGTCCGAGAAGCCGGCTTCGTTTCCAGCCGTTCCTGACTGCACGACAGAAGGCATGGCGGGGACGGGACTGCCTCGTGCTCCCGCCAGGCCCTCCTGGCCTGCCCGACCGGCTGGCCGCCGACATCGCTCGCTACACCACGGTCTCCGTTCGACACGGTCGTCCCCGCCCACCCCGAGGTCGACTGGGAGCAGCTGCGCACCGTGGAGAAGGGCCGACGCTCTCCCCTCGCGGCGCTGAGCCCGGAGCCGACCCCCGTTCCCGGTGCGCCTCGGCGGTCTCGCGCCGCACGCGGGCTACGCGCCGCAGAGGGACCGGTCGTACAGCGTCTTCAGGGCCGTGTCGATGGGGTGGGGCTGCGGGGTTGTCTCCGCGCTGCGGGGGTTCCAGCGCTGGAGGTTGACCGCCATCGACATCTGGCGGCCACCGTCCGCCCGGGTCAGGGAGATCGTGCCGGCTCCCCACACAGTGCCGTCGTGGCCCCAGAAGGTGCCGCAGTCGGGGATGACGACCTTGTGCAGCCCGAGGCCGTACTCGATCATCGTCCCGTCGAGTGCGCGGACCGGGACCGTGCGCTGCATCTGGGCCAGGGACGACCGGCTGACGATCCTGCCGTCGAGCAGCAGCGCGTAGAAGCGGTTGAGGTCGTCCATCGTGGAGATGAGGGCGGCCCCCGTGCCCGTCCACGACATGTTGTAGACGCTGTAGTCGCGTGGCGGTTCGAGCAGGCCCCACAGGGACTCGTACATGCGCGCGTGCGGCCCGTCGATCGACGGTCCGTCCGGGAACCGGGTGTGCCGCAGCCCCGCGCGGTCGATGACGTGTCGGGTGATGTAGCGCTCGGCGGTGGTACCGGTGACCCGTTCCAGGAGTTGGCCGAGCAGCAGCCAGTTGGTGTTGGAGTAGACGCCTGTGGGGCCGCCGGGCTCGCCCGCGGGCGGCGCCGCGAGTCCCAGCGCGATCAGCTCGGCCGGCCGGAACTCGCGGAAGCGGTTGTCGTCCAGGCTGGTGGGTGAGTTCTGCTGGAGGGAGGGGAACGCGTACGGGATGTAGTCGGGGATGCCGCTCGTGTTGTTGAGGAGCATCCGGACGGTGATCCTCCTGCCCCGCTCCCCCGGCATGAGGTCGGGCAGGTAGTTGCCGACGGGCGCGTCGAGCCGGATCCGGCCCCGCTCGACCTGCTGCATGATGGCCGCGGCGGTGAAGGTCTTGGTGATGCTGCCGACGCGTTGGCGCATGTCGGGGCTCACGGGCCGTCCGGTGGCGAGGTCGGCGACCCCGGAGGCCCCGCGCCAGGTCCGGCCGGCGTCCCGCACCTCGCCGAAGACTCCGGGGACGCCCGCCCGGTGGACGGCGTCCAGGGCGGTGCGCAGCCGTGCGGGCTCGACGCGGTTCGGCGTCGCCGCCGCCCCGGACGCCGCCCCGGACGCCGTCCCGGCCGTCGCCGGTTGCGGGGCGGGGGCGGCCGCGACCGTGCCCACGCAGGCGGTGAGCGCGGCCACGCCGGCGATCAGGGAGAGGCGGATCTTCGATCGGAGTTTCACGGCGTACGCCTTCCTTCGGTGGGGTGTGACGGGAGGGTGCGGGTGGCGCGACGGCACGCGAGAGGGTGCGTGCTCGGAGCTCGTCGGGCCGGCCTCATCCGGCAAGGGCCCGGCGCAGGACGGCGCCGAGTTCGGCGTTCTGCCGCTGCGAGACCTCGGCGGAGAGGATCGCCTGCGAACCGTGGAAGGTGCCGGGCCACTGGTGGATCTCGACCGACACCCCTGCCTGGAGCAGGCGCAGCGCGTACGCGATGCCCTCGTCGCGGTTCGGGTCGAACTCGGCGGTGGCAAGGTAGGCCGGAGGCAGGCCGGTCAGGTCCTCGGCGCGGGCCGGGGCGCTGTACGCCGTCGCCGGGCCGCCGCCCAGGTAGTACCGCCATGAGGCGGTGAGCTTCTCCCGGTAGAACCACGGCGTGTCCGTGAAGTTCACCGCCGACCACGAGTCCTGCCGATCGTCGAGACCCGGCTGGTTGAGCAGCTGGAAACGGATCGGCGGCCCCTGCCGGTCGCGGGCCCGCAGGGCCACCGCGGCGGCGAGGTTGGCGCCCGCGCTGTGGCCGCCGATCGCGATGCGGTCGGGCTCGACGCCCAGTTCGGCCGCGTGCGCGACGGCCCACTCCAGCACGGCGTACGCGTCGTGCAGGGCGGCCGGGTAGGGGTGTTCGGGGGCGAGCCGGTAGCCCACCGAGATCACCACAGCGCCGGAGGAGGCCGCGATGCGGGCGGCCCACGGGTGCTCGGTGTCCAGGTCGCCCATGAGGAATCCGCCGCCGTGCAGCCAGACGACGGCGCCTTGGGCCTGGTGCGGGCGGTAGACCCGTACCGGCACAGGCGGATCGGCGGGAACCGTGTGGTCCTCGATCTCCATGTCCGTGGTGTCGGGGACCGGTACGGCGGCGGCCAGTTGGCCGAAGTTCTTCCGCGCGGTGACCGGGTCGGTGAGGTCGGTACGGGGGAAGAACGGTACGAAGGCTTCGAGTTCGGGGTCCATGACGATCATCCTCGGGCAACCGCCCGCCGCGGGTCGTTCGCCGTCCGTCGGGCATCCGAGGCCGATCGCGCGCCGATCGGCGCCCGCACTCCGCCCGCCCGTCCTCCTATCCTGCTGCCATGGAGGCTTTGGCCGTACGGCTGTCCGGACTCGATCCGCACGTCGAAGGCGCGCTCCGCATCGTCGCGTTCTACGACACCCTGATGCGCAGGCGCGTGGACCTTTCCGCGCTCGCCCGGGCCTCGGCCGGTCTCGCCGAGTGCGTCACCGGCGTGGGTCTCCACGGCACCGGGCGGACGATCCGCGTCGCGCCGGACGGCCGCGAGGCCGCCGGCCCGACCGGGCCCGCGTCCGGCACTGCCCCGGTGGTCCTCGACGAGGAGGAGATCGGCAGGGTGTGGCTGGAGCGCTCCGGCCCGGCCGGACCGCTCGACGAGGTGCTGCTCGACCGGCTGGCCCTCGCCGTGGCGGGGGCCGTCGAACGGTACGGTCCGGCCCGTACGACCATGGCGGACCCCGCGCTCGTCGAGCTGGTTGTCAGCGCCGAGACCGACGAGCCAGCCCGTGCGCGGGCGCTGCGGCTCCTCGGGTTCGCCGCCGGGCCGCCGGTCCGGGTGGCCGCCGTACGGTCGCCGCGACTGCCGCTCGACCAGGTGGGCGGAGTCGTCTGCCCCGGCCGGTCCGTGAAGGCGGCGCGGATCGGCGAAGTCGGCGTGATCCTGGCCTCGGCCGTGGACCGGACCCTGTTCCCCGCGGGCGTGCGCGCGGGCATCGGCGCGGCGGACAAGCCGGATCTGGCGTGGCGGGAGGCCCGCACCGCCCTGCGTCTGACCACCGCGCGCGAACCAGTGCTCCTCCACGCGGAGTTGGGCGCGCTGGCGCTGCTCGCGGAGGTGCCGAGGGAGGTACTGCGCGGCAACCCCGACGTCGCGGCGCTCGTCCGGGTGGCCGGAGACCCGGGAAACTCCGAGGAAGAGCCCCTAGACAGCCGGGAGAGCCGGGAGGCCCTGGACACGCTGGAGGCGTACTGCGCGGCGGGGTCGCTACGCCGGGCCGCCGACGTCCTGCACCTGCACCACAGCAGCGTGGCCCGCCGCATCGCCCTGATCGGCAGAGCCCTGTCCGTGGACCTCACCACCCCGACGGGCCTGACCCGAGCGCGTGTGGCCCTGACAGCATGGCGGCTGCTCGGCGACTAGGGCCGTGGCCGGGAAGGTTTGCCGGGTTGGTCGGTCCAGGCGCCGTTCGCTTAGCATCTGCGTCCATGTCCGAATCCGAGCATGTCCTTGACTGGTTGCAGAGCTGGTACACCTCACAGTGCGACGGCGACTGGGAACACGAATGGGGCGTGAAGATCGAGACGCTCGACAACCCGGGCTGGGCCGTCAGAATTGATCTTGAGGAGACGGACTTGGCGGACCGGGAATATCCGCGACAGCGGATCACTCGGGGCGAGCACGACTGGGTGATGGCCTGGACGGCCGAAAGGGAGTTTCGTATCGCGTGTGGACCCGGCAACCTGGCCGAGGCCCTCACGCTGTTCCGGACCTGGGCGACGGTGAGCGTCCCGTAAGTGACGTGGCTGGCGAGGCCGTCACACTGCGAGCGCGGGTCGGCCGCCCCATCGGACGCTCTTCTCGCTGCGCATGCGGGCGCGTGCGCGTCGGTGGGCGGCGAGGACGTCGGGGTGGCGGGCGTTGTCGTTCCGCCGGCGCAGGTAGGCGTGCAGGGCCCCGGGTCTGGGCGGTGAGGTGCGGGTGGGTCGAGTTGGCGAGGGTGAACTGTCGCAGCGGTCCGAAGTGGGCCTCGATGAGGTTCGCCCAGGAGGCGCAGGGCGCTTCCTTCGGATCATCTGATCGCTGGTTGATGCGTGTCGCTGACTGACGCCCAGTGGGGGGCGCGGATCAAGCCGTTGCTGCCGGACCGGACACCCCGGCGGGGTGGGCGGTGACGTGATCACCGGGAGGTGATCGACGCGATCGCGTACAAGTACCGCACCGCCACGCCATGGATTGACCTACCCAGGCGCGTCACTTCGGATCATGGAAAGGCGCCCACAACCGGCTGCGGAAGCGGGCCGCCGACGGAACCTGGGAGCGCGTCTTCACCCCCCTGCTCGCCCAGGCCGACACCGAAGGCGACCTCGACTGGATCGTCGCGGTCGACTCCACCATCGTCCGGGCCCACCAATACGCCGGCCGGGGCCCGTCAACAGGGACCCGGCCGGCCAACCGGACGACCACGCCCTCGGACGGTCCCGCGGCGGACTGACCACCACGATCCACCTCGCCGCGGACAGCCACTGCCGGCCCCCAGCGTTCGTCCTCACCCCAGGACATGACGCACCCGTGTTCCCCGAAGCCATGGCCCGCTCACGGGTGCCGCGGCCGATCGGCCGCCCCAGGACCACCCCGGACGTGGTCCTGGCCGACAAGGCCTCCTCGTCCCGCGCCATCCGAACCAGCCTGCGCCGGCGCGGGATCCGGGCGGTGATCCGGGAGGTTGTGGACGGGTGAGCCAGGTCTCGGCTGAGGGATCTTGAAGGGTGCGACCCAGAGACGCAAGAAACCCGCCAGAACTTGATCTTGGCCTTTGGGCGCCTAACTCTCCTCGCGGCGTCCCATAGCGGCCGCATCGGGTATGAGGAGCAGCTTGCCGGTGGTACGCCGAGCCTCCAGATCGCTGTGGGCCCGGGCGGCCTCGGACAACGCGTAGCGGCCCGTCACGGTGACCTCAAGCGCCTTGGAGCGCACCCACTCGAACACATCGGCGGCCCGTCGGAGCAGTTCGGACCGATCGGCGATGAAGTCCCCGAGGCTGGGCCGGATCAGGGTCAGCGAACCGCCGTGGGCGAGCCGAATCGGATCAAACGGCGGCACGGCACCACTTGCCGCGCCGAAGAGCACGAGATGGCCGCGGCTTCGCAGGCTGGCGAGGCTCGCGTCGAAGGTGTGCGCGCCGACGCCGTCGAAGACAACCGGCAGTCCCCGGCCGCCGTTGAGCCGCCTCACCTCGGCTGCGAGATCGTCGACCGCGGAGGAGAGGATCACCTCGGCGGCCCCGGCACGCTTCGCCAGCTCGGCCTTCGCCGTGGTCGACGTCGTGCCGATCACCCTGCCGCCGAGATGGGTGATGAGCTGGGTCAGAAGCAGCCCCATGCCACCGGCAGCCGCATGCACGAGCACCGTGTCGCCCTCCTGAACCGGGTAGGCGTCCTTGACGAGATAGTGCGCGGTCATGCCTTGGAGGAGCACGGCGGCGGCTGTCTCGAAGCCGATGTCGTCGGGCAGCGGCACCAGCCGGGAGGAGTCCACGACGGCCCGCTCGGCATACGTGCCGGGAATCTCCACCCAACCGACCCGGTCCCCGACCGCGACGTCAGCGACGCCGGGCCCCACTTCGACGACCGTGCCGGCACCCTCAGCACCCGGGATGAAGGGCAGCGGAAGGCTGTACCGGCCTTCGCGGTAGTAGACGTCGAGGAAGTTGATCCCGGATGCGGCAACCTCCACGACCGCCTCGCCCGGACCCGGCCGCGGCTGGTCCACCTCGGCCACCTGCAGCACCTCGGGACCGCCCACTTCGTACACCTGAATCGCTCGCATGACCCTCCCATGATCGGCTTGTCCTCCAGCCAACCCCGTTGATGGCGATCCGATTCCCGGCGAGCAGAATCGCCCGCCGCCCCCGCCGAGAGCTGAGGCGCCTGCTATGCGCCCAGGTCTGGGACAGGAGACCGAGGCGGTGTGTATGGCGGGTGCCTGACCCCGCGGTCCGTCAGGTTGGATGGCACCGTGGCGAGACGACCCAAGACGAAGAAGAAGCGGCCCCCCTTCGGCATACCGAAGGAAATCATCCTGCTGACTGGGCAAGACGTGTGGCCCTACACGTGCATCGCCGACGACTCAAGTGGCGGATGCGGCAAGGTCCCGATGCCCGCCGACACGGCCCCCGAGGAGGTACAGACGGCGATCTTCACACACCTTGCGGACCTCACCCGCATATTCCATGGCGTTGAGATCGACGTTGAATGGTCCTCCCTTACACCGGACTCGTGGGTAGGCCACATCCGGCGTGTCACCGCGGAGGAGCCCTCTCCACCTGGCGCGGTACCTGAAGCCGGCTGACCACGGATCGGCTCAACGGGCACCGAAAGCGTCATGCACCTCGACACCGAATCAGTCGGAACCGAGCCGTACACAGCCGAGGATCGCTGCTCTCGCGCTTCCTGGGCGAACCGAACAGCAGGGACGCTTGATTCGGGGTGGGCTACCCCGCGGTGGCGGCTTGCTCCTTGGCCGAGGGCGCGGCGCGTACCCGGCGGCGATGCCCGGCGCGAAGGTCGCCGGGGGCGCCGGGGAGGGCCGCGGTTGCGGGGCTCTTCGAGGCCGGTCGGGCGCACACCGCGGGGGCACGGTGGCCGCCGCTGCCTGTCAGGAGGCCGGTGGCGGGGATGGGGGGTCCTTGCGGTCGCGGTCGTCGTGCGTCTGCTGTGCGGGGGTCTCGTCGTGTGAGGGGCCGATGCGGATCTCGAAGTCGCCCGCGTACTTCTCGTGGCCCGCGATCACGGCTTCCTCCACGGCCTCTTCGGCGATCTCGTGGCGGACGATCAGCGGGTCCTGGCGCAGGTCGCGCAGCAGGGCCCAGCACATGCCGATCATCACCAGGACGAAGGGGGCGGCGACGAGGATCGTCAGGTGTTGCAGGCCGGCGAGGGCGTCGCCCTTGCCTTCGCCGACGAGGAGCATCACGGCCGCCACGCCGCCGGTCACCACGCCCCAGAAGACGACGATGAACCGGGCGGGCTCGAACGTGCCTTTCTGGGAGAGGGTGCCCATCACGATCGACGCCGCGTCGGCGCCGGAGATGAAGAAGATGCCGACCAGGATCATCACGAGCAGGCTCATCACGCCGGCGGCCGGGAATTCCTGGAGTACGCCGAACAGTTGCGCCTCGGGCGTGGTCGCCCGGCCGAGGCTTCCCTGTTCCTTCAGGCGCATGGCCGTCCCCCCGAAGACGGCGAACCAGACCAGGCTGACGGTGCTGGGCACCAGGATGACGCCGCCGACGAACTGACGGATCGTGCGTCCTCGGCTGATGCGGGCGATGAACATGCCGACGAACGGCGTCCAGGAGATCCACCAGGCCCAGTAGAAGACCGTCCAGCTGCTCAGCCAGTCGGCGACGTCACCGCCGCCGGTGGACGCCTCGGTGCGGCCGATCAGCTGCGGCAGATCGCCGAAGTACGCGGCCAGGGAGGTGGGGATCAGGTCGAGGACCAAAATGGTGGGACCGACGACGAACACGAAGACCGCGAGGATCACGGCCAGCACCATGTTGGTGTTGGAGAGCCACTGAATGCCCCTCTCCACCCCGGAAACGGCCGAGAAGACGAAGCAGACCGTCAGCACGCCGATGATGGCGACGAGCAGCCCCGTCCCGGCCCTGCCCAGCCAGCCCACCTCGTGCATGCCGCTGCCGATCTGCAGCGCGCCGAGCCCCAGCGACGTCGCGGAACCGAAAAGCGTGGCGAAGATCGCCAGGATGTCGATCACCCGGCCGGGTGCCCCCTCGGCACGCTCCTTGCCGATGAGCGGGACGAACACGGCACTGATCGTCTGCCGCCTGCGCCGCCGGAAGGTGCTGTAGGCGATGGCCAGGCCGACCACCGCGTAGATGGCCCACGGATGCAGCGTCCAGTGGAAGAGCGTGGTGGCGAGCGCCGTCTGCATGGCGTCCGCCGAGTCCGCGGGGTCGGTACCCGGCGGTGCGGTGGTGTAGTGCGCGAGGGGTTCACTGACGCCGTAGAACATCAGACCGATGCCCATGCCGGCGCTGAACATCATGGCGACCCAGGAGACCGTGCTGAACTCGGGCTTCTCGTGTTCCTGGCCCAGCTCGATCCGTCCGTACCGGCTGATGGCGAGCCAGAGCGCGAAGACGACGAAACCGGAGGCGGCCAGGACGAACGCCCAGCCGCCGTTGTGCATCAAAGCGTCCAGCAGCGTGTCGGAGACGCTTTCCAGAGTCCCGGTGGCCGTGGCCCCCCAGATCACGAAGCCCAAGGTCAGCACGGCCGTCACCCCGAAGACCAACCGGTCGGTGACGGGCGCTTGGTCCTCGTGCGGGTGACGGCCCGGCAGGGCCGCCTTCACGGGCAGCCGCAGCTTCTGGCCCCGTTTGCGTTGCTCCTCAGACACCGGCGGCACCCTTCGCGATCATGGCCCGAAATCGGCTTCCTGCTATCCCGTACCACGGCGCACACACCTGTCCCGACATCAACAGGCACCTGGGCGCCTTTTTTGCGCAGTGATGGACCGCACGCCTGCCGAGGGAGGGGTCGGCCCGAGCACCCGCAGCCACTCCCCCGCCCCCGCCTTCGCGCAGGAAGATCCCACCGAAACCGCCCGCCCGAGGCCGAGAGCACCCCTCTTGCGGGAGGACACCAAAGAAGGGGGCCGCAACCCATCGGTGAGGGCGGCGTCGTCCCCGGGGCCGGGGGCGACGGCCAGGCTCGCCGGGCTGCGGGGAGGTCATGTGAGGCGGCTGAAGGCCCAGCGCAGCAGATCAGGAGCCGGGCTACCGGGTTCAGCGAGCCAGGAGCGGATCAGCCGGGTTGCGCGGCCGAACGCGGGTCTGAGGTGTTGATACGTTCGGCGAATCGCCGGACCTGGTCCTCGACGGGTTCGTTCCCGGTGACGGCCATGGTGTAACAGCGAAAGGCCATCGCGAGGAGCGAATCCTCGACGCGGAACCGCATCGTGAGGTGGGCCTTCTCGCCACGGTCGCCGACCCAGACGCCGCCCCCAGGACGGGGGCAGGCAGTTCCACCGCCGGTACCAGTCGAGGGCGACCAGTTCCCGGGCCAAGAGACGTGCGGCGGTGTCGACCGGCTCCTCCCAGCTGTGGTCGGCGACGAAGCGGTCCAGCTCGGCGTCGTACTGGTCGGCGTCGAAATGAGAGTCTGGGGGCAGCGGCACCCGGATGTCGTCCGTGTTCTCCCAAGCCCACGCCACCAGACCACCACACCGCTCGATGGTCACGAAGACGCCTCCGCAGCAACCGGTGTCGCAGTAGTTGTTCGACAGCTCAACCCGCCGCGGTCCGCCGTCGGCCCTCAGCGGCCACGTTTCGGGCGGGCCGATCAACATCTCGTGAAAGAGACTCGAATCGCTGTCGGGGTGGATCGTCTCCACGACATCCACCCCGTCGACCATCAAGCGGATCCGCGCCGACGATCGCCATGACCTCGGACCCGCGGGGACATGGCGAAGGGAAAGGACGTTGAACGGCCCGCGTATCTCCACCCTCTCATGATCACACCTTCGGACCGGCAGGCCGGTCAGACGCCATCACGGATGAGCAATCGGACCACCCCTCACACGGCGGACGGGGTCCGTGTCCCCGGCAACCTGGCGCCGCGCGAGCACCTTGACGAGCAGCGTGATCGGTCGGCCTGGACCGAGGTGACGCGCTGAGGTCCCGGACGCCCATGGGCGGGGCAGGAGTCGAGTCAGCGGTCGGCCAGCCGTGGGTGCGGGGCCTGGCCCGTGGATTGCGCGTCGGTGCCGTCGGTGTCGTCGGTGCCGGCGGTGTCGTCGGTGTCGACCGGGCCGCGGGGAAGCATCCCTTCCAGCCACTTCGGCAGCCACCAGTTGGTCCGGCCGAGCAGTGTCATGGTCGCCGGTACCAGCACCATGCGTACGACGGTGGCGTCGATGAAGATCGCGGTGGCCAGGCCGAGCCCGAACATCTTGGTGGAGGGGTCGTCGGCGACGGCGAAGGACAGGAAGACCGCCACCATGATGAGGGCGGCCGAGGTGATGATCCGGGCGGTGCGCGAGACGCCCTCGACGATCGCCGTGCCGTTGTCGCCCGTGCGCAGGTACTCCTCGCGTACGCGGGAGAGGAGGAACACCTCGTAGTCCATCGACAGGCCGAACAGGATGGCGAAGAGGAACATCGGGATGAACGACACGATCGGAACCGTCGCTTCCAGCCCGATGAGTGCGCCTGCCCAGCCCCACTGGAAGACCGCGACCATGATGCCGTAGGCGGCGCCGATGCTCAGCAGATTCAGCAGTACCGCCTTGAGCGGTACGAGTATCGAGCGGAAGACCAGCATCAGCAGCAGGAACGACATCGCCAGCACGGCGGCGACGAACACCGGCAGCCGCTCGCTGGTGCGTTGGCCCACATCGGACAGGCTCGCGGCGGCGCCGCCGACGTGGGCCCTGGACGGGCCGTGCCCGATAGCCGTGGGCAGCACGTCGGCGCGCAGCCGGGCGATGGTGTCGGCCGTGGCCTTGTCCTGCGGGCTGGTGGTCGGGAACACCACGAGGGTCGCGATGCCGGTGGCCCGATCGAGGTGCGTCGGCGCGACGGATGCGATGCCCGGATCCGCCGCGACCGCCTCGACGAGTCGGTCCACCACTCCACGATCGCCGGAGGGGTCCGCGGCGATGACGAGGGGACCGTTGATGCCCGGGCCGAAGCCCTCGGCGACCAGGTCGTAGGCGCGGCGCTCGGTACGGCTCTGCGGCAGTGAGCCGTCGTCGGGCAGGCCGACGCGCAGGCCGAGCACGGGCAGCGTCGCGGTCAGCAGCAGCCCGGCCGCGCCGACCGCGTACGGCACCGGGTGCCGGCTGACGTGCCCGATCCAGCGACGCCACCCGGCGGCGTGGGCGGCGCCCGGCGCCGGTTGGCGCCGGCGTGCGAGTCGGCCCGACCACCCGGCCCGAAGAGCCCGGCCGATCCGGGCGGTCCGGCCGATCCGGGCGATCCGGCCGATCCGGGCGATCCGGCCCGTTCGGCCAGTCCGGGCCAGGCGCGGGCCCGCGGCGCCGAGGAAGGCCGGCAGCAGCGTCACCGACGCGAGCACCATGATCAGGACGACGATCGAGACGGCCATCCCTCCCACCGTCATGAACGGCACGTTCGCGACCGCCAGGCCGAGGATCGACACGACGACGGTGCCGCCGGCGAAGACCACCGGCCGCCCCGCGGTTGCCACCGCCCGCGCCGCCGCCGCCTGCGGATCGAGCCCGCATGAGAGGTACTCCCGGTGCCTGGCGAGCACGAACAGCGCGTAGTCGATGCCCACTCCGAGCCCGACCATGCTGCCCAGGACCGGTGCGAAGGTGGGAACCTGTGTCACCCCCGCCAGCAGCGTCATCGTGGCGACCCCGACGGTCAGCCCGAAGACCGCCATGCCGATCGGAAGCGCCGCGGCGACGAGCGAACCGAACGCCAGGAACAGGATCACGGCCGCGGCGAGCAGACCGATCAGCTCGCTCACGCCGCCGTCGGAGCCGGAGAAGGCGTAGAAGAGGTTCCCGCCCATCTCGATGCGCAGCGGCAGCTCGCCGCGCAGCCGGTCGCCCAGATCGACCAGGGCGTCCAGGTCCTCGGCCGACAGCCGGCTCTGGTCGGGGTACTGCACCCGCACGACCGCGATCCGCCCGTCGGCCGAGACGTGGCCGCCGCGCACGGCGGTGTCCCGGCCCGTGGCGAGTGCCTGCGCCGGGTCGCTCGTGCCGAGCACGTGCGGCAGCCGCAGCACCTCCGCCCGCAGCCGCGCCAGAGCGGTGCGCGCGCCGTCGTCGTCGACGAACGTCGCGCGGTCGTCGAGGGGGGTGAGGACCACGTGGGCGGTCATCCCCTCCTGGCCGGTGCCTGCCCGCTCGATCAGTTCCGCGGCCCGCTGGGAGTCCAGGCCCTGCGCGGTCATCGAGTCCGCGGTACGCCCGCCGAAGGCGACGGCGGCGAGGGCGGCGAGCGTGGCAGCGACCAGCCATGCCGCGATCACCCGCCAGGGATGGCGGGCGGCGCCTGCGCCCAGGCGCAACAGGGCTTTCGAGAGCATCGGGTCCTCCAACCACCTCGTCGGCCGTCGTTGCACGGCCGCCATGCCGAGGCTCGCCGCCACGGCGCTGCGCGGCATCGGCCCGCGGGCCGCCGATCCGTCGGCCCAGGGAAGGAGTGACGTCCCGTCCTTTCGGCCGATGCGCAACGCGCCGCGGTCCCTAGGCTGAGAACCGTGCTCCGAGACGACCTGCGAACCCTGTGGACCGAACCCCGGCCGCCCGACGCGCCCGCCCGGGTACGCAGGGACTGGGCGCTGCTCGCCGCGGGCCTTGCCGGTGTGGCGCTGGAGGCCACCTTGCGCGAGGACGTCGTGTGGCGGCCGGTGGCGGTGGTGTTGACCGTATGGCTGTGTCTGCTGCCGCTGTGGCGCCGGAGCTGCCCGCTGGCGGTGGTGACGCTGGCGTTCGGCTCGGTGAGCCTGCTTGCGGTGGCTTCGCTCGCAGCCGCATCGCGCGAGCCCGTCGGCCTGTACACCGGCGCGGTCGTGCTCGTGCTGGTGTACGCGCTGCCCCGCTGGGGATCGGGACGCGAGATCATGCTGGGCGGCGCGGTGATCGTCGCGACCGGCGCACTGTGTGTCGTCACGGACCAGAGCCCGGTCGTCGAGAAAGTCGTGGGCTTGGTCTTCCTGCTGCTGCCCGGCGTGCTCGGGGCCGCCGTGCGGTTCCGGGTGACCGCCCGCGAGCGGCAGTTGGAGCAGGTGCGCTCCCGCGAACGCGAGCAGCTCGCCCGGGAACTGCACGACACGGTGGCCCACCACGTGTCGGCCATGGTGATCATCGCCCAGGCGGGCCGGGTCCTCGCGAGCACCGACCCGTCCGCCGCCGTCGAGGCGCTGGAGGGCGTCGAGGAGGAAGGGGCGCGCACGCTGGAGGAAATGCGCGCCATGGTCGCCGCCCTGCGCGACCGCGGGGCCGGCGCCGAACTGGCGCCCCCCGCCACAGTCGCGGACCTGGAGCGCCTGGTCCGCACCCCCGCAGGTCGCCTCACAGTCGACCTGCGGCTCGACGGCGAACTCGACGCGCTGCCCGCGGCCGTGGACGCGGCCGTCTACCGGATCGTGCAGGAGTCGGTGACCAACGCGCTGCGCCACGCGGTCGACGCGACCGAACTCACCGTCCGGGTCGCCGCGCACGCGCACACGGTACGGGTCAGCGTGCGCGACAACGGCCGGCGCACCGGCCGGGGGCGCGACGGATACGGACTTACCGGACTACGCGAGCGCGCGACCCTGCTCGGCGGCACACTACGAGCCGGCCCCCGCAGTGACCGGGGCTGGCATGTCGAAGCCGAACTGCCCACAGCCAGGAGCCAGACCGGTGCCCATACGCGTCCTCGTCGCTGACGACCAGACGATCATCCGCACCGGATTGCGGATCATGCTCAACGCCCAGCCCGGCATCGAGGTCGTCGGCGAGGCCGCCGACGGACGGCAAGCGGTACGCCTGGCCCGCGAACTACAGCCCGACGTCTGTCTGTTCGACATCCGCATGCCCGTACTCGACGGGCTCGAGGCCACCCGGCTGCTCGCCGGCCCCGGCGTCGCCGACCCGCTGGCCGTCGTCATCATCACCACCTTCGACCTCGACGAATACGTCTACGGCTCACTGCGTGCCGGCGCCCGCGGATTCCTCCTCAAAGACACCGGACCGGACCTCCTCTCCCAGGCCATACGGTCGGCAGCCGACGGTGAGGCACTCATCGCACCCAGCGTCACCGTCCGTCTGCTCCAGACATTCGCGGACCTGCCCACCGGCCGGCCCGCAGCCCAGCCCCTCTCCCCCGTCACCACCCGCGAGGAACAAGTACTCCTCGCCGTCGCCCGCGGACTGACCAACACCGAGATCGCCGACGCACTCCACATCAGCCTCAGCACCGTCAAAACCCACCTGGCCAGCCTGATGGCCAAACTCGGCGCCCGCAACAGAGTCGAGATCGCGATGTGGGCCTACGAAACACGCCGCGTCCTCCCCACAACCTGAACCAGACACCGAATCACACCCCACGAGCCCCCAGGCATCCCCCTATCCATCGATCGCCCCACCCCTGGAACGTGAAGTAAGGACGCGGGCGGGCAGTCTGAGGCGTCCGCCGGGATCGACCCGCCCCGGGGCCATCCCTGCCGTTGCAGGGAGCAGGAGCTGCTCCCGGGTGGGACACAGCGCCGTACCCGCACTGCCAGTGCGGCGAGGTCCTACCGTCAGTCAGCCGAAGCTACGGTGCCACGACGTCGTTGCACTTCGGGTCGGAGCGCGGGGCGTTCTGGTGGGCGATGGCGTCCTTCCAGTGGGCGCGGACCTGGTCGAGTTCGTCGCCGTCGGCCGGGGCGGACAGACACACGTCCGGTGTCGGATCGGGGTGCTGGTAGATCCCGATCACGTACCGGTGGCCGGGCAGGAGGGGCTCCTTGTGGTCGGCGGCTGCGACGAGCGCGCCGGCACTGGTGCGGTCGACGGTCTGTGTCACGTCCAGGGCGGCGGCCAGCTTGCCCTTCAAGTCCTCGAGGACGCGGATGCGGGAGAGGGATTCGTGGTAGCCGTCGTGGGCGGTGATCTTGAGGGTTTTGTCGACGGTGACGACGGCCAGGTGTGCGGCGAGGCCGGCGCGGTCTCGGTCGTTCTCCTGGACGGGGACGCAGAGGGCGGAGACGGTGACGGTGTCACCCTGGAGGGTGGTGTAGGCGGCGGTCGCCGATCCGGTGAGCACGACGGCTCCGGCGAGCACGAGGAGCATGGTGTGGTTCATCTTCCCCACAGCTTTTCGCAGTTGGCCTGGTCGACGGCGGTGGGGACGTGCTTGGTGCTGACGTTCTTGCGCCGGGCGCTGTTGACGGTGTCGGCCTTGCGGCAAAGGCCGAGCGCGTGTCCGAGTTCGTGGATCATGATGTTTTGCCGCATCCGTGGGTCGTCCTTGTAGCCGCCGTCGAGCAGGTGCTTGTTCAGGTAGATGGAGTCGGTTGCGGCGGTGGCGCCGTGGCGTTCGTAGTAGCCGCCGCGCCCGTCGTTCGCGCTGTAGTGGCAGAACTCCAAGTCGTTGACCGTGATGGAGGTGTCGGCCGCGATGTTGATCGTGCGGAACCGGTTCCACTCGGTGAGGGCGTGCTTGCGCAGGTCGTCGTACTTGGCGGCCTCGGTCCAGCGGATCTCGCCCTCGTCGACCGACGACTTCCCCCGGGTCTCGCTCTCGCCCCGGACGCACGGCGCGGCCGCGGCCGCCGGCGCCGCGTACGGGGCGTTTGCCACCGCGAGCGCGAGCACCACGGACGCACATAAGGCGGCTGCTACCTGCGGAAACGGCATGGTGCTCCTGCACTCGGGGACGGGCGAGCCGACGATAGCGACCGGCCGGCGCCCCGCGCCCGGCACTGACGCGCAGACTAACCTGCACCGGATCCACGAGGCCGCTCCTTGGCTCGCTCAGTGCGATGCTCGCTCGCCTGCCGCCGGCTGGTCCCGAGACCCCTTCCTGCCCCTTCCAGCCTCATTGGCATCGACTTCTTCCGGGACGGAGGAGAGGAGGTTGGGCGGCGACTGAAGTGCACCTTCGGACGGGCAGGGCAGGAGGGTTGAGTCGCTCCACCCCCGGAGAGTCAGCCGCTTCCTGCCCGCGCGCCTCCTCGCCGACGCCGAGAACGCGTGAGTGGAGGGTGATCTACTCCGGAACCTCGTACGAGTGCTTCGCGGTGACCCACGCGGCCAGCTCAGGGAGCCGATCCGCAGTCGTCTTGTGCGAGATGCGCCATTCCGGGGCTGTCTCGATGCTGTCCTTCCAGCGGTACACCGCAGTGAACGCGGAGTCGATGTGTGCGCAGGCGGCCAGGCGCGCTACGACGGCACCCCCAGTGCCACGGCCTTCGCCTTCTCCTCGTCGTCGACAGTCGTCTGCGCGATCACGATCGCAGTCGCCATGCGGCTGCTCTTCCTGGAACGGTATACCTTGACCCCACCCGCGCAGCCAGAGCGCGATCGACGTCAGGCCGAGGTTGCGGACTTCGCCCTGAATGAGTCGCACCTCCGCGCTGAGCCAGACAGGAGGAACACGAGAGCCCGTAGGCGGGCCGTCATTGAACCCAAGGGCCAAGGCCAGCCCAGTTGAATAGGTCGCTACTTCCGCCGCGAACCTTCGCTGCCTCTCACGGGACCGGAGTGCCCTGTGCACCGGAAGGCTGAGCGCCTTCCGGCATAGCAGCGGCATCGTGGACTTCTCCCGTGGTGGCGTCCACGATCGCCGAGAAGGCCGTGCCGTTGTAGTGGGCGGTCAGACGCCAGTGGATGCGCCACTCGTCTTTTCTGCGCTCCACCAGGTAGATCGGCTGTTCACGACGGGCTTGACTGGCCTTGATCTTGTGGCGGCTGTCAAATCGTTGCCAGGCCTGCTGCTCACTGAGCTTGCTCGGTGGCGTCTTGGGGTCAGCAACGTTCCGGGCGATCAGATCGACCATGCGGCCGGAGGGTTCGATGAGAATGTCCAAACGCATGGGCATGAGGAGTTTGCCCTGCCAGCGCCGCCGCTCGACGATCCAGCCGAGGTTCTTATCGCCCGCGTCGACAGGCCACACCTTCACCTGGGAACCGGGCAGCGCCCAGGCCGCATGACGCTGTGTATAGAGGGTGGCGATCTGCTGGGCCTGCTCCGCCGTGCTGACACTGCGGCTGGCACCGGGAATCCAATACGCGTACGTCCCCTCTCCCTGGCTGGTGGGGGTGAAGTGAACGGTGAGCTTCTCCTGGTCCGGCCAGGTCAGTTCGGCGTATCCCCCGGGTAGAGGTGCGTTGATGGTGCTGGGGCCCTCGATGTTGTTGTGAAAGTTCGCCTCGCTGACGACGAGGCCGCCTCCAAGGGCCTTGCCCAGTGCAGAATTGAGGGCTTGCAGCTGCTGCGGGCTGGCTGTGGGTGCCTCAGTGGGCAGGACCGCCCGTACAGGCTCGATCACGACCATCCACACCCCCGCGACGAGCAGTGCGGCAGCAGTGCCGCCGACAACCGTGCGGCGTACCACCGGATGCGAGAGCGGCTTGCCGAAGCGGGTACAGCGGCCGACGATGCATCCCACAGCCGCCCCCGCGAGTACGCCCACGGTGTTGGTCACCAGGTCGTCTGTGTCGCACAAGCGAGAGACGAAAGGCAGGGTGGCTTGTCCCGTCTCCACGATGGCGGTGAACAGGACGCCGACTGCGAAACTGAGAAGGACCCTACGGGTCGCGAGAACGGCGAACAGGCCGAACGGGGCGAACAACAGCACATTCAGCTGGCCCTGCGTGGACGCGAACGCCTCGGTCACGTCGACGTTGATCGTGCACTGGTAGGTGAGGAAGCCACTGCCGCTCCAGGTGGTGAGCGCGACGGGGCCGACGGTGGAGGACGTCCACAGTCCATAGAACGCAGCGTGAACGCGGTCCACCCGGCGCGCTGCCACAACATAGGCGACAGCACCCGCAGTGAGGGTCAGCGCGACGGCGAAGGCAAGAAAGGCCAGATTGTCCTGAAAGACGGCTTTGATCATGTGAGGTGCCTGTTCGTAGGAAGAGCCTCGCGCCTCCACCAGTCGAGAGGGGGACGCGAGGCCCTGACAGCATGCCGAGCCGGCTAGCAGGGATCTGCCGCCGGCGTGGTGTAGGTCGCACCGCCGCTGGTGTAAAGCTTGCCGATGATCGGGCTGCAGCTAGCGGTGAGGCCCTTCTGCTGGGAGTAATGGAAAGGCACCGTGTTCATGTTCTGGAAGGCCCACCAGCTGTTGACGCTGCTGCGCTCGTAGCCCAGCTTCGCTGTCAGGGCACCGCCGCCCGTTCGGTAGTAGTTGACCATCACAGCGTTGCCGTTGCTCGTCGGGTAGATCGACAGAATCCCGTTGGTCATCGTTGAACAGGTCGCCGACCCGGGCAGGTTTCCGTCCCTGGGACAACTGGTGGCCCCCGCGTATGCCGGCATTGCTCCGACGCCCAGCATCGCAGCTGCGGTGGCGCCCACGACAGCCGCACGTATCCCATTACCCATAGGTTCCCCCTTTGTCGATCAAGAAGTGGTCGTGCGGAGCGTAGCGGGATCACGCATGCGCCAAGGACGAAGCCCTCATGGTGTGTCAACTCCGTCGCGTCACGACCTCATCGTCAGGCGAAGGCGCTAGAGGAGCTTGGCTGGCACTCTCGTCATCCCAACTGGTTTGGTCGAGGTCCGAAGCTTCGACGCAACGGGGTGGCTGATTGGCCACTCGGCCGCTTCCTCGACCGTACGCAGGGCGCTAGCTGCTCTGTCCGGGCAACCTCACCTACGGACCTTCGACGCGCCAGTGGCATGACCTCGGACGAGTCACCGAAGGTGGCGCGCCAGTTCCAAGGCGAGGTCACGACTGGCTGGATACGGAAATGAGAGAGACCATGACCGCCCTTGAGCAACTTCGACACGTCATGCAGCCGCCGAGTACGGGAACCCACATCGACTGGGACGACATCACAGCGGCATACGGCACCCAATTCCCCTTCGACTACCGAGACTTCCTGTCCGAGTATGGAACCGGTGAAATCGAGGGAATGATGGCAGTCTTCGCCCCGAGCACGGATCCAGAGCTTCCTTTGCGTCACACCTCAAGGCTTCCGGCGGATGTTCTCGACCAGCCGGAGGTCGACGAGTGGAACGACCCCCGGCACGCCGAGCTCTATGATCCGGCGGACGTCATGGTGTGGGGGGAGACGGTCGAAGCGGACGTCCTGGGCTGGATCACGAGCAGCGACGAACCCAACACATGGCCTGTGGCTGTCTATACGCACGGCGGCGAGTGGAGGGTGTACGGCTGCACTATGACGGAGTTCCTGCTGAAGCTCCTCACCGGAGACTTCGAACGGAACCCGACAGGGTTGACGCGTCTGTTCGGAAGAGGCAGCGCAGAATTCACCGCCAGTTGACAGGGCAGCGCACCGGACCTGGCCACTGTCGCCGGTGCGCCTGAGGGGGCGCCGCTCATTGCGCGGCGCCCGCTCCGCGTCCTCGTCCGGCGCGCCATGAACAACTACAGCCTGTGCGGCCGGTCGGACCCGACGGTCAGCGCCTGCATCGGTGAGGGTCCGACGCTCGGCGGCAGCGCGGACGGGTCGGTGGACTTCGCAGCCGTGGTCTCCACCGACGGCACCGCGACCGGCCCGGTGAACGCCGATGAATACCACTTCACGGGGTCACAGACCGGCGGCCCCGACGCGCGCTGACTCCGGTGGGTGGCGAGTTGGCGCCTCCTGCGGTCTTCCCTCTTCGCCCCCGGGCATCAACAGGCTGACCGACGCCTTCGAAAGGAACCGACATGCACCCTCACCGACGCCACCGGTCCGCCGTCATCATCCTGGGGGCCATCACGGTCGCGGCATGCTTCGCCGCGACCTCCACAGCCGGCAGCCCCGCCGCCGACCCGGCCGCGCGACCACGAGCCGTCGCGGTCAACACCCATACCGTCGTCCTCGACGCGGGCCCAGACGGCATCGAGGCCACAGCCACCTGCCCGGACCGGCGAGCCCAAGCAGTCGGAGGAGGCTTCGACCTCGCCAACGACGGGCACGCTTCCGCATCCCACCCCGAAGGACAGCGAGCCTGGTACGTGAAGGCCACCGAGCCGGGCGTCGTCTACGTGCGCTGTCTGCTGATCACCTGACCCGTACCGTCGCACCATCCGCATGCGGATGTAGTCCTTGACCGTGGGCATGGTGCCGCGTTGCAGATGCCGTGCCACCATCGCCCGCGGACAGACCCCGGTCGCGTGCGGTCACCGCGCGAGGGCGGTGCCGCGGCCCAGAGGGCTGCCCGGCAGAACACCAGGGCGAAACGCCATGGCAAGCCTGGAAGCCCTCCTGTTGGAGGTGGTGGGCGTGACGCGTGAGCCGCTCGGGGGCATCGCCGGCAAGAATCACCAGAGCGCGGACGACCTGTGCCGTCTGCTGTCACTCGTCACTCCCGGTCACGGTTTGCAGCCGGGCCGGAAAGCGAGCTTGCTGCAGCAGGTGCGGGAGAAACCGGCTCGAGGCGGACGCAGCAGTGGCGGGGGCGGGGCGCCGGGCATGCCTGGAAGCCGCCTTCTTCAAGTCCTGCGAGGACGCCACGGAGCAGGTGGAGATTCATGCCGCAGACCGTCTGCGTGTGGTCGCGGGCGAGTGCGTGGAAGGGGCAGTTGCCCAGCACGATGGCGTCATCTTCCTTGCGGGGTTCGAAGCCGTTGCCTTCCAACAGGTCGAACACGCCGGTTTGGCTCTGGGCGGCAAGCTGGGCGCCGAGGCGGTGGGCTTTGCGGTGCAGGACCGAGCGGACGCGTTCGCCGGTGGTTTCGGATTCCTCCAGGGCTTGGGCGAGGAGTCGCCCGGCGAGCTCGTAGTGGCGCTCGGGCAGACTCACGGTGACCTGCTTGGCCGAGCGCTTGTAGAGCTTGGCGGGCCTGCCTGCTCCCGGACCGCTGCGGCCGCTGCGGCGTTCGTAGATGACGTCCAGCAGAGCTTCGCCCGCCAGGCGGTCCAGGTGGAACGCCGCGGTCTTCCGGGCGAGGCCCAGCGCCTCGGCGGCTTCGTCGCGGCTGACCGGCTCCGGCTGGCGCACGACATGGTCGTACTACCTCCGGCGGGTCGGCTCGTCGAGAGCAGCGACGGCGGAGACGTCGGGATCGGGTGCTTCTTCCGGGTGGCCCATGGACACCAGTGTAAAACCCACGACGATTAACTAAAGAACGATTGCGCGCTTCTATTGTCCATATGAGTTGCTGATAGAGAGACAGAAGGAAGGACGCGCCATGTCCTCCACCACCACAGCCCCCATCCCCAGCACCCGGCACGCTGCGCTCGCCGACCCCGGATACCAGGCGTTCCTCGTCCTGCGCACCGGGTTCACCGTGGCGCCGATCCTGTTCGGACTGAACAAGTTCGCCAACCTGCTCGTGGAGTGGCCCGTCTACCTTGCGCCGTGGATCAACGACCTCGTTCCCGGCAGCGCCCAAGCCGCCATGTACGCCGTCGGTGTCATCGAGATCGTCGCGGGCCTCGTCGTCGCCGCTGCCCCGCGCTTCGGAGGCTGGCTGGTCGCCGGCTGGCTGGCCGGCATCATCGTCAACCTGCTGATCATCCCCGGGCACTACATCGCGCTGCGCGACTTGGGGCTCCTGCTCGGCGCGGTGGCCCTGGCCCGGCTGGCCCAGCGCTACCACCGCGCGCGGCAGCCTCGCTGACACGGAGGGCCCTTGGACGGCGCCACCGGCGGGAGAGCGCCTCAGGCTCACCCGCCGGCCACCACGCCCCCCGGGGCGCCACCGATGGCTCTCGCCCGCCTCGCCGGGCCGCACACACGACCTGGCCGCCGCCCGCACCCACCGGATCATCCGGATCTGCGAGCGCCAGGGCTTTCCCATACCGGCCGACCTCGCCTACGAAGGCACCGGGCCGCGGCTGACGACCAGCATCAAACGCAAGCCACGCCAAGAACGCACATCTACTGAAAGGACCCGCAACCGGGCGTTGACTGCAGCACGTGGCTTCGTAGGTGAGAACGGAGAGCGAATGTCGACGAAGCCTGGCGGCGGTTCCTGTTCCGCGGCTCCGGCCAGGCCGACGACCTCGCCTTCTGCACCGTCAGGAACCCGACGCCGCACTTCCGCCGGACAGCACGGTTCGACAGCCGTTGGCGCGCATCACGGCGGATCGCCGCGTACAGATCGACCTTGCATCAAGGTGCTCTCAAAACTCGACGACATCACTCTCCCGTGGAAGAGGCCGCTCTCGCCGCTGAGCTACAGGCACTCTCGTAACTCGTGAACAAAACCGAGCACGAGCGCCCGTTGAACGCGGTGTCGCGATGCCGAAATCCTGGCGGATCCGCCGTAGTTCCCGGTGCAGCCCCAACCGCATGACGCAATCGTCGCGGCCGTCCTCACGTTCGAGCGGCAGCGCTGAAGAAGCTCGTTGAGCGCTTCGTCTGGTGATATCCGCCGTATGAAGCGCTCACGCGGAACCAAACCCCTTGGGGTCAGTCCTGATCTTGGGTGTACTGAGCCGCGTACCAACTGGAGTCGATGGCGGGGTTGCGCAGCGCCCCCCAAAATCGGTCGTCAGCTAGAGGCGGCAGTGGCGGATGCCCCAGGTCCGCATGCAGATCCGCCCGCCAGTCGAGAGTGAAGTGGCTTCGCATGTTTGCGCTCTCGCACACGGACCTGTAAGGGGACCCCCATATCCCGAGCGCTATCTGCTCGGCTGCCCACCTGCGCGTGCGGTCCCGTCCGGTGTCGGCCTGCGCGAGCACCGCGCGGAGTCGCAAGGCGAGCGGGCCGGTCTGGTCCGGCTGTGGCGGGGCCTCACCGCGCTCCCACGCGTTCAGGGCCGCCTTGACCTCTGGGTAGTTGTTCAGGTCTGTGTCGACCGCCAGTCTGCGCACCTGCTTCCGCGCGGCTTCGGCCACCCGCTCATATGGCAGGGTCGCGATCAGTGCACCGAGTTCCTCGTGTCCGTCCAGGTAGCTCACGTGGAGGAGGTCGGTGGGGCTGTAGGACAGGTCCAGCTCTGGCAGCTGCTCATCCGGTGCGGGAAGGGGCTCGTCGGCACTGCACTTCGGCCTGGCAGGCAGAGGGTCATCCCGGAACAGCCGGCCGTTGAACGTGACGATGCCGGCGTCCGGGCCTCGCTCAAGCTGGTCGGCCTCTTTGGCCAGATATTCGCCCAGCGAGTCGGCCTCCCCGAAACTGGTGCCGGTCTCGTCGAAGAACCGCCCGATCACACCGAAGGAGTCCCGCCCACTACGGCAGTCCACCACAAGGCCGTCCGACGTCACGTCGTAGGAACCGAACTTCACGTAGTCGTGAAGCCAGTAGCCCTCGGTCTCCCCGTCGAGGCCTTGGTCGATACCGCGCATGAAGCCGGTGTCCCCAAGGATTCCGCTCACTCCGAGCAGCCGGTCGCCCGAGCTGAACCGGAAAGCCTCAGGTCCCTCCAGCGCCCCGTTGTGCCGGAGGAGTGAAGCGACCAGGTCCGGAGGAAAGGTGACCCCCAGTTCCCGTTGCGCTGCTGTGATCTCCTCGTCTCCTGCAGGCGACCGAAGCGTGGCAAAAGTGCGGGGCGCGTGCTCGCGCAGCCACGCGTCGATGCGAGTCCACGAGTCACGGACCAGGTCTGATGTCATGATTCCGACCTTAGAGCCAGCGACTGACAACAGCGTGATCGTCGCTCACCGGCTTGCTCACGGGACGCCGCCTCGCCCGCCATCGGAGCCGATACGTCACCCGGCCGCCCGCCGCGGCATGAACACCCCGGGACGCTCCTCGGCCAGCCAGCCCCGCTCCACCAGCCGCTTCAACTTCGACCGCACCCCCTCCACCTTTGCCGACACCAACTCCGGCGGGTGGCCGGCCTCCGACTCCGGCCCGGACAGGGCCTCGGCCGGCTCCACACGGGCGATGGCCCACCGCTCCAGCACCGCCTCCGCCTTCGCAAGCTCCGCCAGCACCTGCTCCGCCTCCTCGCGGAGCTCCAGGCTGCTCGTCGGCGAGAAGCACACGACCGAGATCCGGCGGAAGGTCGGCATCGTCTTCCGGGACCCCGACGACCAGCTGTTCATACCGGCCGTCCGCCAGGACGTGGCCTTCGGCACGGCCGCGTCGGGCGTCCGGGGCGCCGAATGTCGGCGTACACGTGAACGTGGCTCTGGTAAGAATTTCGTAGCCGGAGATCATCTCGGTGACACGGGCGACCGGTCCGCAGCGCGGGCAGCCTGTAGTTGTGCTCTATTGAACTGGCCAGGCTGCTGCTGCAGTTGGCCGAGGTGCTGGTCCTGTCGGTTGATGTCTCTGATGCGGACGTGGCGGTTCGTGCTTGTACGAGGTCCGGTATTCCCGCGGCATGTACGGGTTGCGGCCGGCTCAGCGGGTGGTGCCATAGCCGCTACGTACGGTGCCTCGCCGACGTCACTCTCGGGGGTCGGCCGGTGCGTATCGACTTGTCCGTACGCCGTCTTTACTGCGAGAACGCGGCGTGCCCGAAGGTGACCTTCGCCGAACAGGTGGTGGGGCTGACCATGCGCTACCAGCGGCGGACGCCGCAGTTGCAGCGGCTGGTGGAGGACGTCGGTGTGGTGCTGGCGGGCCGGGGCGGTGCCCGGATGCTGCGGATCTTGAACATCAGGCTCTCGCGGTGCACCGTCCTGTCCCAGCTGATGCGGGTACCTCTTCCGCCGCTGGTGACGCCTCGGGTGCTGGGTGTGGACGACTTCGCGCTCTACGGCGACACCTACGGCACCCTCCTGGTCGACGCCACCACCCGACACCCGCTCACCCCCTGGGAAGGCCGCGATGCCGACCAGCTCAGCCGGTGGCTCCGCCAGCACCTGGTGTCGAGATCGCCTGCCGCGACGGTTCCCTCACCTACCGGTAGGGCATTACGGGCGGCGCCCCCGATGCGGTACAGGTCAGCGACCGCTTCCACCTCTGGCAGGGCCTCTCCCGCCGCGTCCAGGACATCGCCTCCGCCCACCGCGGCTGCCTGCCCGCAGCCCTTCCCCCGGCCGGCGAGAGCGGTCCCACACCGGCCGAGGAGACCGCCGGGAAGTCCACGGAGGACAGTCGGGCCGCACGACACGCCCGCCGACTGTTCGATGCCGTTCAGGCCCTGACCGCACCGGACGGAGCCACAGCTCGGCGGCCCGCGAGCTCGGCCTGGACCGCCACACAGTCGGCAATATGTCCGGGCCGGCACCCGGCAGGAGGTTGCGCGGCGCCCGCCCCGCAAGCCTTCCACCCTGGACCCCTACCTCGACTACCTGCAGCAACGCTGGGACGAGGGACAGCACAGCGCGAAGATCCTGCACGAGGAACTCCAGGCCAAGGGCTACCTCGGCCACTACCAGCGCGTGAACGTGTCCGTCGCACCCCTCAGACGGGGCCTGCCCCTGGACGAACCACGCGAGCGGCTGCCCTCACCACGCGAAGCCACCCGCTGGATCACCACCCACCCGCACCGCCGCAACCTCCACATCAACGACCGCCTGCCCCGGCTCCTGAAGCACTGCCCTGAACTCAGGCAAACTCACGATCTGCTCCGCCGGTTCGCCGCCATGCTCGACAACCGCGACGCGACACCCCTCCCGGACTGGCTGGACGACCTCGCCGGCAGCGGCCTGGCGCCTCTGGTCGGTCTCGCCGCAGCCCTTCACGAAGACCGCCATGCCGTCGCACAGGGAATCAGCACCGCCTACAACTCCGGCGTCAACGGAGACCGCATCACCGACGTCAAGCTGCAAAAACGCCTGATGGGCGGCCGCGCCGGCGTCCCTCTCCTCCGCCACCGCGTCGTCCTGATCGCCCACCTCCGCCGCCGCTACGCGGACCGCCTCCCGAGATGATCTCCGGCTAGGAAAATCTAGCCAGCGCTCCTTGGAGTGGGGCATACGCTGCCCTCATGGCTGATTCGAAGACAATCGCAGCCGACTGCGATCGGCTGGTCGGGCTCGTGGTGCCGCCCGCCGAACCTGTGGACGCTCACGGAGACTGGACTGCTGCGGAGATGACGATCGGCACTCGGCTTCCCGGCGATTACAAACGGCTCGTCGAGACCTACGGGTGGGGAGAGTTCTGCGATTTCCTCTACCTCCGAACACCGTTCGGTTCGAGCGAGCACAACGGCATCGAGTGGCAAAGCGCCCGCCTCACGGGATCCCTCGAACGGGATCGCGATCGCTACCCGTATCCGCTGCACCCGGCTCCCGGTGCACTGCTCGTCTGGGGCACCACGATGGATGCCGACCGACTGTGCTGGCTTGCCAGGGGGTCCCCTGACGACTGGCCTGTCGTGGTGTGGAGCAGCGAGGGCTGGTATGAGACTCATCCCATGAGAGCGGCAGCTTTCATCGAAGGCTGGGCCGGCGGGCATATTGGCTCTCGTCTGCTCATGGACATGGAACCGGGCCTGGCGCCATGGTTCAACGCCTTCCGCCCCCGCATCCACCGGTGCCTGCGCCTGTCCGATGGCCCCACTGCCCACCCTGAGCGTCTGCGGCGACTTCGCGAGGCACTGGCTCCCACCACGGACCGGGGGTCGTGGCGCTCCGCGTCCGACGAGTCAAGACAGGACCACTTCGCGACCGTCGACACCGACTGGCTGCTCACCTACGACGCGTCCCGCCCACACCAGATACGGATCGGCTTCCCGCCTGAAGACAGCGAACAGGTCCGGCAACGTCTCTTCGCCGCTGCGCAGCTCATGGGGTGTGAGGTTCTCCAGATCACGACTGCGGCCGGAAGATCCCTACCAACGTGGGACACCGCCACGGACGAAGACGAATAGCCCAGGGCAGTGGCGGCGATTTCGACCACACAAACAGCCGGTCAACTGAGCCGCCCGTTAGCGAACTGACTGCCAAGCCCAACGAGATGATCTCCAGCCACGAAATTCTTGCCAGAGCCACATAGGCGAGTACGCCGACACCGAGCTGGAGGCGGTGGTCCTGCGCGCTCTGGAGAAGGTCGGGATGCCGGACTTCGCCGACCGGCCCCCGCACCACCTCTCCGTCGGGCAGCGCCGCAGGGTCGCCGTCGCCACGGCCCTCGCCATGGGGCCGGAGATCCTCGTCCTCGACAAGCCGTCCTCCAACCTGGACCCGGCCTCGCGCCGCGAGCTCGCCGACATCCTGCGCTCCCTGGACGTCACCGTCCTCATGGTCACCCACGACCTGCCGTACGCCCTGGAGCTCTGCCCGCGCTCGGTCATCCTCGGCGAGGGCGCCATCGCCGCCGACGGGCCGCCGGGCGGGATCGTCCCCGACAGAGTTCTTGGCCCGGCATCGCCTGCAGCTGCCGTTCGCCTTCGTGCCGAGCTCCGCCGCCTGACTTTGGTCCGACCGGCTGGATGTGCCGGTGGTTCATGCCGGGGCGCTCCGCTGTGCGGCAGAGCCGAGGGTATGAAGGTAATTGAACAAAATCGGATGAAAGATCACCATCCGGTCATTCCCGAACATCAACCTCAGGAGTCGCATGATGCGCCCCATCAGAGCTGCCTTCCTCGGCACGGCCACGCTGGTCACCCTCCTCGCCTGCACCCCCCTCGCGGCCGCCGCGACGGACACCGGTACCGCCCAGGCCGGGGACAAGGGCCGGATCATCACAGTCCTGGCCGAGGTGCAGCAGCTGACCCGCTTCCCCGTCACCCCCGGCAGCGTCTCGCAGGGCGATCAAGTCGTCGTCCGCTCGGACCTCTTCGACGAGGCGCACAACAAGGTCGGCGAGACCCACGGCTCCTGCACCACCACCCGGGGCGGCGCTGACGAAGCGGAGCAGTGCCTCGTGACCTACACCCTTCCGGGCGGCCAGCTCACCACGCAGGGGGTGTACTTCAACTACATCGACCAGGGTCCCTTCGACAGCGCGATCACCGGCGGCACCGGGGAGTACAAGAAGGCTCGCGGCTGGGTCCACTCCGAGACGATCGCCACAACCCCCAAGGTCGTGAGGCGCTTCACGATCCACCTCGCCTGACAGACCCCGACGTCCCCCTGACCCCGGAATCCGGCCTTCTCCCCTCGCGTCGCACCGTTGGAGACGGTCGTACGAAAGGAAGTGTGGGTCAAGGGGACGTCCAGGGCGGCTTACCCTTCAGATCGTCAAACGCACCGACAACATGAGCGGGTTCGTGGTGCTTCCACGCAGGTGGGTGGTGGAGAGGACGCTGAGCTGGCTGATGCGCTCGCGGCGCCTTGCCCGGGACTACGAGACCCGGCCGAAAGCAGCGAAGCCGCCGCCCTGTGGTCGATGACCATGCGCACGGGACGCCGCCTCGCCCGCCACCGGACCCGAGACGTCACCCGGCCGCCCGCCGCGGCGTGAACACCCCGGGACGCTCCTCGGCCAGCCAACCCCGCTCCACCAGCCGCTTCACCTTCGAGCGCACCCCCTCGACCTTCGCCGACACCGTTTCCAGGCCCAGCCGTGCGGCCAACTCCCGTGCCCACAGCCCGGACCCGCCCGCCTCCGTCTCCGCCTCCGCCTCCGCCTCCGCCTCCAGCATGCCCACCAGCCGCTGGTAGTCCGGCGCGAGCACCGCCAACGTCATGCCCAACGCCAGTGCGGCACCACCGACCCCGCCACCGGGGCCACGGCAACGGCCGGCGGCGGCTCCGGCGGGTGGTCGGCCTCCGGCTCCGGCCCGGACAGGGCCTCGGCCAGCTCCACGCGGGCGATGGCCCGCCGCTCCAGCACCGCCTCCGCCTTCGCAAGCTCGGCCAGCACCCGCTCCGCCTCCTCGCGGAGCTCTTCGACCCGCACTTGCGCAGCCGTCTCGCGCGCTTCCAACAAGCCCATGACCGAAGCCATCGAGAACGTCCGTGTCATAACCGACAGACGTGACGGCCCGACTCATCCTCGATGCCACGGAGTTCACGCCTGACCAGCGGAAACCCACCGATCAAGTCCGGAAAGACAACGGCTACTCAGCGGAGTCCAGAACCGGCATCCGCCGCACTGCTCGTCGAACCATTCATCCCGGTAGTCGGGGTCTCCCGTGGAGCGATTGAGCAGCCGCAACCAGCGCCCGTGGACGTCGTTGCCGTCTCCCCCTCCGTTGCCGTCCGTCTGCGGCCTGCCCGATGCCATCCGTGCCCCAACCTCTCGCCAAATCAGCAAGGTCAATCTGCACGGCACCAGTAGCCAGCCGCCAGCTGCTTTCCGCGGCCCGCAGGCCATCGGTCCAGCGCGTCACAGGCATCACCCGCAAGGGCCGTTCGGCCGCTCCGCATAGCGGCGGCGGAGGTGGGCGATCAGTACGACGCGATGGCGGAGGCGAGGGACACCAGAGCGGCCGGCCATCAGCCGTTACTGCAGCTTGACGTCGGTGATGGGCCTTCGTGGGCGCCGGAGTTGTAGGGATGGTGATTACAGGCGAACGGGGTGCTGGTCTTCACGCAAGGCTCCGGCGAGGCCGGCGAGAGGGGCCAGGCCGCTGGGCTGCCACGGCTGGGACTTCACCGACGTCCCCGCCGACCGAGGCCGACGTGCGGATCGCCAGAGAGCTCCTGCCGGGACGTCACCGCGAGCCCGGACCGGGCCAAGCCGCCCGTGCCGGGAGATACCCTGCCGCTCGTCACGGCATTTGCAGTGCCTCCTCAGGCTCGCCCAGCTCGTACGAGCACTCCTCGACCGAGCCGCCCCCGGGCAGCTCTGCCCAAAGTTTCAGGGCGCGCCGGAGACGGCCGAGTCGATGTGCGCCGGCTGCGAGGGCCCATTCGCGGAGTTGGAGGACTACCTCCTCGCCCACAGCGCCCGGTGGCCCGACCGCCGAAACTGGAGCAGCAAAGGCTCTCCGTCCCGCCGTCCCCCGTCCCCCGTCCCCGTCCCCGTCCCCGTCCACAGCTACACCGCGTACTCCTTGTCGAGCCGGCTGGTGAGCGCAAGCAGCGCCAGCGGGATCACGACGGCTGCCGTGAGTGCGGCCAGCAACGGCACACGTTCGCCGGGCGTGAGATGGTGCAGCAGCTGGAGGTGGATCACGAGGTGCGGCGCGGCGAACACCAGGTACACGGCGAGCGCCGTACGGGCCATGCTCCGCCGTACGATGAAAAAGCTCACGCCCAGCACCACCGACGTGGCCAGGCTCATCGCGCCGTAGTCCATCATCAGATGCGCGTTGTACGGCATGCGCATCCCCACCCACGGGATGTCGAAGAACGAGCGGGGTGACAACAGAGCCCAACCCCCCACGGCGAACTGCGTCACGGCGAGGAAGGCCAGGCCCGCCCGCAGCCAGGTCCGGGCACTCATGCGGCGAGGAACTGCTCGAAGGTGCTGCGTCCGTCGGCGTGCTCAGGGGTCAGATGTACCCCTTCGCGGTAGCTGCGGATGCCAGCCCCCGGCATCGGCACCACCGGCCGGCGCCTGGAACGCGAGCGAGCGTAGGGGCAGGCCAGATCGGCGGCGGGGCGTACCTCGGGCCCGCCCATCTCCACCATCCGGCCGGTCGGTGGCGCGCCGGCCGGCATGGCCAGGCCGGCGGCCACCTCGCCGGCGTCGACGGGCCGGAAGCCGACCCCGCTGGGCATCACGATCATCGGCAGCCGGCGCCGGCTCGTGCACATCCAGACGCTGAGCTCGTGGAACTGGGTCCTACGCCGGATCGTCCACGGCAGGGCGGAGCGTTCCACCAGCTGCTCGCAGGCCGGCTTCGCCCGGTAGTAAGCCACGTCTACCTGACCGACGCCGACGAGGGACACATAAATCAGGTACGGGCGTCCGGCTCGCACCGCCGTCCGGATGAGGTTGCGCGTGGCAGTGATGTCCGCACGGTCGTTACCGGTCGCGCAGTGGACCATCACACCGACACCGTCGACTGCCTCCTCCAGGCCCACGCCAGTGAGTAGGACACCGCGCCACGTCTGCACATCCGATGGCGGCTTGCGGCTCAGCACGCGGACGGCATGACCGTCCGACAGAAGCTGTGGCCCGAGCGCGCGGCCGAGCCGGCCGACACCGTCCGTCACCGGGATCTGGTTCGTCACGGGGAGAAATCCTTCACTAAGAGCGCAATGCCGGTCCTCCGGCCTCGCGCGGCTGCCAGGTCACCGCCACACGCCGAATCCGGCAATGGGCAGTCACCCGACAAGAACCGGATACGCCCGCCGAATGTGACAGCCGCAGTTCATCGGGGACGGCGATGATGCGAATCCCGCAAACCGGCCGTTCGACGTCTCGGCACCAGCACGCCGACCAGCTCCTCGCCGGCCCAGGCCAGCAGCCCCAGTGCGCCGTTCACCTCCGCAGCCGACAGTCTCACCCCCTCACCGGCGATGCTCAACGATCCCACCCAGTACGCGGCAGGGGTGCTGGACCCAGTCACCGACGCGGCACACTGACCCCGCGCGGTCGGCACGAGGCGCGGATACGCCGTTGTGCGGGCCGTACGTGCGGGTGCCCCGCCCGGGAACACCAGGTGGGGCGAAGGGCGTCACGCCGTGGACAACCGCGTGAGCACGGGGCCGGGGCAGGGCGGGGGCGGGGCGGGGCGAAGGGGTCACCAGCTCCACCTCGTACAAGCAAGGAAGGAATCTCGCTTCCCCGCCGAACAACCCCCGACCTTCTCCTCGACAACGGCAAGCCCCGGGTCGACGGCGCCCGGCCAGGACATACGAAAACACGGATGCGAGCCCCACCTCACAACCTCATAGCCTCACAAGTCACGCCATCCGCCTGCGTAAACAGGGTGTGAAGCTTACATGCCACGCCCCGGCTGGCCACCGAAGCCGCAGGAGCCTGGGTACGGGTTTGCCGAGCGACCGGGCGTAGGCGATCTCGGCTCGGGTGCGGGCCGGGCCTATGAACGGCCGGCGGGCGCTGGACGTCGCTGCCGTCCCCGCGACGAGCGTCGCTTCGACCGCCGGACCGAACCCCACCCCACGCCTCAGCCATGACCTCGATGGCGCTCAGGGCGCCGTCCGCGGCCGCCGCGCTCCAGCCGCCGCCCGCGCTCACCGCGTTCGCGAGCAGACGTGCGCTCTCGGCCGCCTGATCCGCGCGCTGCGACTCCGGACAACGCCCGGTCCACAGCCCCACGAGACTCCTTCACGACGTACCCGGACATACATCAACGGTGAGTCCCACACGGCACCATCCGCAGCGAGCGCGCTCAAAGACACTCGCGAGGCCTCGCTGGGCGGCACGCTCGATCCGCCGCTCCCACCACCACGCGCGGCACACCGACACGGAACACTCCTCGGCGCTCTCACCAGCGGTGGTCAGCACCGTGGTAACCGGCCGAAGAACGTGGTGGAGCGGAGACACATGCCCGAGGGCGGCACGCTCGACGGTGGTCAGCACCGGGGTAAGCGGCCGAAGAGCGTGGTGAGTCCGACACAGCGGCGGCCCTGGCTCACCACGGCAACCAGCCGATCAGCGGGGTGCGCAGCGCACGGCCCCGTTACGTCGAGAAGGCCGATGTCCTGGAAATCGTCCGGCCGATCAGATCAAGCCTCAGGTCGAACGCCACTACGAGTCGACGGCGACTGTCTCACGTCGATGCACCGCCGCATGCGCGAGGCGAACCAGGAAGCCGATCGTCGAGTACAGGCACGCCGCGGTGACCGATCCGAAGACGACCAACGACACGATGTCGCCGAAGCCGCGTCCGTGCCAGTCATCGGCCGCCAGCCACCCCGCAGCCAGCCAGCAACCCCACCCCTTGACGAGCTCCTTCAGCTCCCGCTTCACGTTCACCCCCGGATCCTAGGCAACGCCGAAGATGAGCATGCCGGCGAGCCCACCTCACCACCCGAGACGCCGAAACGGGATGGACGCACGGCACCGGGGCGCGGACGCAGTCCTCGCCGCCTGGGCCGTCTGGTCACCTGTGGTGGCCGCCTGCTGTCCGTTCTCGGGTTCCGGCACAGATGCTGTGTGGGCACTTTCAGAGGGCGGTTCGTGAGCTCGGAGCAAGTTCCTACTCCGGCGCCCTAACCCGTCAGCCGGTGGCGGACTTGGGCTCCGCAGTGTCGCGGACCCGTTCGGCGAGCTGCAGCATAGACCCGTACGTAGCCAGTCGGCCGCGAAGGCGGAGGAAGTAGGACCGGCTGGAGCACTGGAAGATCTCTCGTCGGGTCACCTTCCAAAGGCTGTGCTCGTACGTGCTCGCCGCCTCCAGCAGGGCCGCTTCGGCTTCCTCCGCACTGCCGTCGAATTCCTTGAGCGTTCGAGCGTCCCGATCCGTCTCGCTGACACCGTCGACGGGTATGGCAAGCACAATCCATCTGGACACGCCGAGATCCGTTCCCCCTGCACCGCCGGTCGCGGCGCGCACCACCCGAATGTGGCAGTCCCACCGGAGTGACCCCAGAAACGACGCGCTCCGCGCAGCGACCACGAAGCCAGCCCGGGCCACTCCGCCGGAAATCCAGTCCCGTCTGCCCCACCCCGCCGCATACCGTGAACGCGTTCAACAAGGGGAGGGACCCAGCACGTGAACCACCGCACCATCCGCCGCGCCGCCGCGGCCGCGCTCATCACCGCCACCATCACCACCACGGCCGCCGCCTGCGGCCCCGCCGACACCGACGCCGGCGCGAAGAACACCCCCAGCACCAGCCCGGCCAAGCCGAAGGACGCCTTCGACGGCCTGACCGGCGCCCAGATCAGCGATAAGGCGAAGACCGCCCTCAAGAGCGTCACCTCCCTGCGCGTCACCGGCGACGCACCCGACGGCAGCGGCAGCACCATCACCGTGAACATGGCCATGGACACCAAGGGCTCCTGCCGCGGCACGATCACCCAGCCCGGCGCCGGCGTCATCGACATCATCAAGAACCGCAGCAGCATCTTCATGAAGGGCGACGAGACCTTCTGGCGCGCCTCCCTCGCCTCCGACAAGAAGAAGCTCACCGCCAAGCAGACCGACGCCGTCCTCGAACTTGTCAAGGGCCGCTGGATGAAGGTCGACAAGAAGACCGCCAAGGCCATGACCCGCAAGGACATGTGCGACCTCAGCACGCTCGCCGACGAACTCAAGGGCGACTCACCCGCCGACACCAGCCGCGGCGCCGACATCACCCGCGCCGGCCAGCCCCTCGCCGTCATCTACGACCGCGGCGACGCAGACACAGTCACGACCGTCCACGTCGCCAAGACCGGCAAGCCTTACCCCGTCGAGATCATCAACACCGGCGGCACCGACGCCGGCTCCCTGAAGTTCACCGACTTCAACAAGCCCGTCGACACCACCCCGCCGCCCGCCGACCAGATCCTCGACCCCAAAAAGCTCAGCCGCTGACCCCGCCCCGCCCCCGGCCCCGCCCACACGGCGGGGCCACACGGAGGCGTCCGCGATACAGCAACCCCACCGCGCGGTAGGCCTACGGCATGGACCGGCAGACCACGTCCGGGTCCCGCGGAGGCGCCGAACGCTCAGCCCACCGGTCGGCCGGTCTCACAGCCCTCGGCGGCGCCCTTATCGGCCCCCCACCGGCCTCCTGGGCACCGGACTCGGCTACGTGCAGGGAGAGAAGGCCCAGGTCGCCACCGCGACCGCCCGACGAGCCGACATCAGACGCGCCGCCTACGTCGAGTACGCCGCCAGCTGCCGCTCCTTCGAAAGCACGAGCACGTACCTGCTGCCGCTTCTCAACTCAAAGAGGGACCAGAACAAGAAGCGCCGCGAGTACGAGGAGGGGTACATCGCCCGCCTGGTCGAACGCCTACAACTCCTCCGTAGTTAGTGAGAAGCAGGTGAGACCACCGACCGGGTCCGCCGCATCACGTACCACGTCTTCGCCTCGCTCGCCAGCACCCCCTGGCGGCTTGACGTGCCGCACGACAACACCGGCGAGCGCCTGGACCCCGATCAGTCCTACCAGCTCCTCTAAGTAGCCTCCGTCCGCCGGCCCGTCGGCAACACCGTCGACATCGCCTCCCGGATCCACACCGCCCTCGCCGCTCGTCGTCGCCCGAGTACACGTCTCCCCGACTCCAACCCGACACCGTGGCCTACCTCATGGCCGCCAGGAAATCGTCCGTGCCACCGCACCACTGCGTGGCCTTCGAGAACAGCGACAACGGCATACAAGCGGCCCTCATCGCCCGCATGCCCGTCATCGGTGCCGGGCCGACAACTCCTGGGAGCCGCCCGCACCCCCGCGAAGCACCCGGCCACACCCTCACCAGCCACAAACGGCGGTGATCAGTCCTTGGACGGTGATCTCCCTGGGCTGGGCGGCTCGTACACTGCCGAAAATGGAGGAACACACGGACACCGGGACCGGTGCCCGTCCGGCGCCCGCCCTGCGGCAGTACGTCGACTCGTATGTCGGCTTCGACCTCCGCGGGCTCCCGACGGGGGTGCACTGCGGCCCGCCGAGCCGCGCGCTCACTGCCGTGATCAGCCTGTCTGATCCTTTGGAGGTGGCGACGGGCGTTGACGACGGGACACCGGTCACTCGATTCAGCAGCGTGGCCGGCGGTCTGATGCGCCGGTCCGTCGCCATTCACCACGACGGACGCCAGCACGGCGTTCAGGTATCGCTGACACCGCTCGGGGCCCGGGCCATCTACGGCATGCCCGCGACTGGTCCCACTTGACGAGCTTCTCGGAGCGCTTGCCGCAGAGCTGGTCGACCGGCTCCGATCGGCGACGACATGGGCGGCGCGGTTCACGGTGCTGGACGAATTGCTCCTCCGAGCTGTCGGCCGTGGCTCCTGCGGCGACCATGTGCGCTGGGTGCGCCCCGAGGTAGCCGAGGCATGGCGCCGCCTCGTCGCCGCGCGGGGTTGCGTCCAGGTTGGTGCGGTCGCCGCGGAACTCGGCTGGAGCCGTCGGTACCTCACCGAGCGGTTTCGCGGTGAGGTGGGCCTGTCACCGAAAACCTTCGCTCGAGTCTTGCGCTTCGAGCACGCGCACGAACTGGCGGTAGCGCAGGACCCGCTCCCGTGGGGCGAGGTGGCAACCGTCTCTGGCTACGCCGACCAGGCCCATCTCGTTCGGGACTGGCGCGAGTTCACGGGCCGATCGCCGACGGCCTGGCGTCGCGGCGAAGTCCTCCTCAAAGCCGGGTAGCCGCCAACGCTCTGCCCTTCACGTCGGCTTCTCCTCCCTTTTCTTCAAGACCGCCCGATCGCTGTCGTGGACGATCGTCGGCATGAGACTCGTCAACCACGAACGCCATGCCATGGACCTGCGGACCACCCCCGTGCACCTCGGAGTGGGATCGAGAGCGAAACCCGTCGAGGGCTTCACCTGGGACTCGCAGATGCTCCAGGCCTACAGCGTCGCGGACGCGGCAGACGGCGCCGAGGGCCGGATGGTGATGCTCTTCGACGGCGACGGGCTCGGCGACCATTGGGAGAGCCACCCTGCGGGCGACGAACTGGTCGTTGGCCTCAGCGGGCCCGTGACGGTCACCCGCGACGTGGACGGGGTGCCCGACCGCGTACTGCTCGGGCCGGGTGGGGCCACCATCAGTCCGGCCCGGGTATGGCACGTGGTCGACATGGAGGGACCGACGTCCATCCTCGCCATCACTGCGACCCCCAGCACCAACCACCGTCCTCGGACCGACACCCGCCCGGCCGCAGGCGTCGGCACGCCCAGCCCGGAGGAAGCATCGTGACCACACGCATCGCGTGCCTCGGCGACAGCCTCACCCGCGCGCAGTTCAGCGTCGACTACCTGGAGATTCTCGGACGACGCCACCCTCCCGGTGACGTGCAGCTCGCCCGTTTCGGCGCCAACGGCGACTTCGCCTACAACCTCTTGCAGCGCCTCGATACTGTCGTCACGAACCCACCCGATGTCATCACCGTGTTGATCGGGACCAACGACGCCCGAGCGAGCCTTGCCGGTTACCCCATCGAGCAGGCCATGAAGCGCAAACAACTCCCCCATCGCCCGTCGGCTGGCTGGTTCCAACAGTGCCTGGGAGCCGTCGTCGCACGGCTGCGAGCGGAGACCGACGCGACGATCGGTCTGCTGTCGCTACCGGTACTCGGCCAACAACTCGACGCAGCAGCAGCACAGGCATCGCAGGCCTACAGCCGGATGATCGCCGAGGTCGCCGCCACAAACGAGGTGGCCTACCTTCCGCTCCACGAACGCCAGATCGAGGAACTACGCCAAGCGGACCCGCCCCCGATTTCATACCGGGAGGCGACGCCCGCAGCGGTCGTCGGCGTCCTCGTCCAGCACGCAGTGCTGCGCCGCAGCCTCGACACGATCTCGCGACGGCGAGGTCTCGTGCTCACGACCGACCACATCCACCAGAACAGCCGCGGCGCCACCCTTATCGCCGAGGCCATCGACGCCGGTCTGCTGACCCAGAGCGCGTAGCGCGTTCCGGCGCACAGCCAGTCGGATGCCACTGGCCCACCCCGCCGCCGGAGGTCCTGCCGCACGGTGGGGTACGGCCCCGGCGACCGCATCGCGATACAGCACCACCATCCGGCGGCCCCGGCGGTGAGGCGCTGGAACTGCTCCTCACGCTTCGACAAGGAGACCGCCAAATGCCAGGCAGTTCTCCACCAGGCCCTTGACCGGGTCATGCACAAAGCCAAGTCAGAAGGGCTCTGACCAGGCAGCACGCCCAGAGCAGCTCACAGGCCCGTACGGCTGTCAGGCGTAACCAGACGGCCCTGGAGACGACCGGAGCGTTCCTCGACGACCTGGAGGAACACAGCTACGCCGCCGGCACACGCCGCCAGCGGGCCCGCTCCCTCACCGACTACCTGGAGCACGCTGCCAACGCAGCAGATGGCTCCCCCACCCTGACCATGTCCAGCAGCACTCCGACGGCGTCGGAGTGCTGCTGGACGATCGTGTGCGTGGACTCGACCACGGTCCAAGCCCATCAGCACGCGGCCGGGGCCCGAAACGGAAGCCAACCTCTCGCTCTCGAAACGGCCCGCCGATCGGACCGCGCCCGCAACATGCCGAAGGCTGCCAATCCCCCCTTTTTGGAGAGGGTTGGATGGAGACCGCATAAGCCGCCACGCGTACACGAGGACCAGAATCACCCGTGGGCGACACCGGGAACGAGGTCCGGCCCGGTCCGGAGGAGCGTCGTGGCCAGGGCAAACACAAAACGCCCCGCCCGGAAGATCCGGGCGGGGCGAGCGGGCCGGGGTGGACACCGCGTCGTGGCGGCGGGGTCGATGTCGATGCCAAGTGTGCGGCGCACACTCCGGGCCGGCGCCGGGTGCGGGTCGAGGACTCGACGGGCGCGCAGCTCGGCGACGTCGGGCAGATCAAGACGCAGAATGCCGGCGAGCAGGTCGGCCCTGAGCGGCCTGAATCGGCACGGCCTGCGGGTCGGAGCCGAGGTCCAACGCGAAGTTCGGCCGCATCTTCGTAGCACACATGTTTGACACGCCGAACGACCCCGGCCAGCTGAAGATCCTGGAACGGCTGGCAGAGATCATCCTGCGCGGCATCCGCCTCAAGATCCCCCCACTCGAACGGCGCCGGCTGCACCATGGCCGTCAGCCACACCGGCCCCTCACCCGCGAACAGGCTCTCCAGCTGCTCGCTGCTCAGCAACCGCACCGTCCCCGCGTGCGCGACAGGCCGACCCGACACCGACCTCGGCATCCTCGACTAAGCCGGCAGCGCGGGGCCCGACCCCCGGCCGGTGAGGGGCCGGAGGCAGAAAGGGGCGCGCGTGTTCTAGGGGATGTCCACGACCTCGTCGGGCCTATGCATCACCGGCCAGGTGGACGCGGCCGTGCAGCTCAGCGGGCCGCGGCCGTGCAGGGCTGGATCGCGACGAACTCGGTGTAGTGGTCGCGGTAGGTTTCGGTGAACGTCAGCGGCGGGCACAGCTGTGCCCGCCGGCGCATGTCGGCGGCGTCCTCGGGCAGGACGTAACGGGCCTTCTGGTAGTCGCGGACTGCGGCGGCGAAGGCCTTGGCGTAGGCCTCGTGGGAGCTGAAGCCGAGTTGCTGTACGGTGCGCAGGTTGTCGTAGCTGCCGACGAAGCCGGGGATGTAGCGTGCCTCGCCGAGTTCGACGAACGGCAGCCGGGGCACCCGTCGGCCGGTGCGGTCCTCGGTGATCGCGTTGCCGATGGCGTCGCGGACGACGGTGCCGTTCTCCGTACGCAACTGCGTGCTCGTCGGCGGTGGAGATCCCTTGCGGACCCAGTCGTGCCCCTGCAGGAAATGCGCGCGCAGCGCGGGGACGAAGGAGGCCGGTGTCGTCTGCCTCACCGGGAACGGGACGTCCAGCGGCGCGTCCAGCGGATCCGGCACGTGCGGACTGCCCGCGACGACGTAGAAGCGGTAGCGGTTCAGGGCGGCGCCCCGGTCGGTCAGGTCCGTGGGGTCGTCAGCTTCCGAGTTCACGATGACGATCTTGCCGTCGAAGCGGCCGGCGCCCAGGTCGGCCTGCGGGTCGAAGCCCTCCGTGGTGATCGGCACGGCCAGGTCGAACATGCCCGCAGCGGCGCCGGCATGGACCAGGCGGAGGATGGGGTATGAACTGTCGGAGAAGCCCGTGACGTACTTGCGGGACACCTTTCCGACCATCGAGCGGCCGCCGGAGGAGAGCGCTCTGGCGAAGTCGGTGATAATCTCGTCGTCGACCCTCGCCCCGTCCTCCTCGATTCCTCCCTCGATGAACGTGCCGGGGACGGACGGGTCGAGGATGCGGTTGCCGAGCGTGCTCCAGCCGACGCCGGCGTGTGCGAATCCGCGTCGGAACACGAAATCCCTGCCGAGGTAGACGTTGAGCGTACCGAGGCCCACCGCGAAGTGCGGCGGCTCCACAAGCACGGTGCCGTTGGAGCGGTGCGGTTCGGCCGGGGCGCTGATCCGGTAGGGCACCCGGAACCGGCCGGTGGACGTCCGGCCTTCGAACACGCCGTCGTACTGGACGTAACGGATGCCGCCGAACGACCCTAGGGGCGTGGTCGTCGGACGGCTGAGCCGGTCTTCGGTCCCGCCCTGCGCGGGGTCGGCGGCGTCGTGGGGCGCCGGAAGCAACTGGGAATGACGGGGGACGGCCTGGACGCCTGTTGCCGGCAGGGCCGACATGAGTGCCGCCAGGAGCAGTGCCCATAGCCCGAGCCGCCTCCGGCGGAAGCGCCCAGGCTGCGGGAGGGGATGGGAATGAGCGGCCGGTCGGCCGGGTTGCGACCGCCACTGAAGCGTGACCGGGCCGCTGAATCGGAACCATTGCCAGAACATCGGGTGCTCCTCCTTCTACGCCGGGAAGCACTCATACGGTGCTCCGGCACTGGAGCCAGCCGACCACCCCTGGTCCGATACGGCCTACCAGCCTCGCCCAACAGAGCGAACCGCCTCCGCCGTCTGGGGCCACAATTTCATGAACAGCTCAGTCACAGGGATTCAGCAGCCGACTGTCGTCCTTGACTTGTTCATGCAGCGATGGAGGATTGCCAGGCTCAGGGTGAGGTGGAGTGCGTCAGCGGTGACGACGGCTGCTTTCGTTAGACGGCTACCGGTCCGTAGGGAGTCGCGGTGCGGCCGGAGCCACCGCCGCTTCGATGCGGTGGAAGTATCGGGGTGCGAGCAGTGCCGGTGGCGTTTAGGGTCCTGATCTCATGACATCGTTCCTCCACCGGTCGCTTCTTTCCTCCGATGACTTCCTTCATCGTCTGCGGACGTGCTTTCCCACGGCTGAGGCCGAGCGAGCCATGACCGCGGCGGGTGTCGAGGTCCTCGGCGTGCGCGTGCCGCGCGAGCAGGCCCGCACGGTGTGGGAGGAGTGGCGCGGCAGGCACGGCGAGACCGGTTGGTGGCCGTACGTCACGTTGAGCTCGCCGACGGATATGACCGAGGGGCGCCGGGAGTTGGGGTGCGATGCCGACGTGCTGGAGAAGTGGGTCGGCGAAGCCGTCTGCCAGGACCACGACGCCAGGGCGGCGTCCATACTGGTGTCGGCCTGCCGGTGGGCGGTCGAGGAAGTCGCCAACGTGGACGACGATGTCGACCTCTGGCGGTCCGACTACGACCCCGACCGGCTGGCACCCCTGCTCGCACCGGCCGTGGAACGGCCACTGCAGGGGGTGTCGCAGTGGGCCACCGGGACCCGGGACTTCTTCGAGATGGACCTGCGGTGGGTGAATTTCGTGGCCACGCGCGGTGGCTACGAGGTTCCGGTGCTCCTGCCGTTCGTCTACACGACGTGGGGCTGGGCCGGGTACGGCGACCGCGGCCTGACCCCCCTCGACACCTCCGCGCTCCTGCGCCGCTGGCACGAGCAGTGGGGCGCCGAGCTCTTCTTCGCCGACGGCTCCTATCTGGAGCTGGTCGTCGACCGGCCGCCCCTGGACCCGCAGGGCGCCGCGCAGGCCGCCGCGGAGCTGCGCGCCTACTGCCACGACACCGTGGACGATGCGGTGAAGACCGGCGACACAATGGCCCGCTCGACGATGTGGTCACTCTGGTGGGACTGAACCAGACCGCAGGCCCCCATGGGGCGGTGCGCGGCTGACGGCCGCACACCGTCGCTCTGTCAGTGCGGCACCTCCGCGGACGGGAAGCAGACGTGTTGGTCGCTTCTGCAGATTTCGGCCTCAGGATCGAGGGGGCCGTAGGGACGGTCGAACGTCAGGAAGGTGACCATGCGGCCGGAGGGGAACCTCGCGACCGCCTGATGCACCGGTCCCATTCCCTTGCGGCGCTTGACATGGTCGAACCGTGCCGGGCCGCCCTCAGCGATCACGAAGCTCACGTTGCGGACCTTGTCGAGATTGTCCTCGGTGGTCACCCGGTCAGGCTCGCCCGGGACCGTGAGAAGCAGTCCGGGCGCAGGCGGCTTCTCAGGGAGCCGGCCGCAGGTGTACGAGCTGTAGCCTTCCCGGATCTTGCCGTAGCAGTAGGTGTGCCCGTCGGGCATCCAGGCCAGCTCCCCGCTCTCGGCGTCCAGGCGATGGATCACGACCACCTCGTCGGCCGGTGGAACCTGGTGTCCTGCTGGTAGCCGGATCGCGAACGCCGCCTGCAGGAAAACGTGGTCACGGTCGCTGGCCGCCGCTTTGCCCAGCGGCCGCGCCGGCATCTTGTCGTACGGCCGTTGTGTGACTGACGGTCGTGTAGCGGCCGAGGGCTTCACCGCTGCGGGCTTCGAGGAGTCCCGCGGCTGTTCCGTCCCCGACGTGCAACCAGCCGACGCCACCAGCAGCGTGCCTGCGGCACTCATGAGAAACCGCTGTCTCAAGGCGCTCCCCCCGGGCGTACGGCTCTTGTCCGGCAGGCGATAGCGCCGAAGCAGTGATCAGTCCGGTCTCTTGGGTCCCCGTTGGCTGGGTGGTCTGCGGGCCGTGGCGGGGATCGTCGAGCGGCTGGTACCGGACGATTGTGGGAGCAGTTCCGAGGGTTGGCGGGTCCCTTCAGCACCGTTGCGCGGGCCCGATGACCGTGAGGCCCACCTGCGCGGCGAGCCAGTGGGCGTACGGCTCGTTTCCCTGGCGGCCGTCGAAGACGGCGCTGCGGACATGGACGAGCACGCTGTGATCGTCGGTGGGCTCATCGAGCTCGCGGGTGTGGGTGTTGAAGAGAAGTGTCACTTCAGCGTGCTTGGACTCGCCGTGGAATCCCGCCTCGGCCTTCGCCATCCGCCGCACCTCGGCGACGGAGGAAAGTTCCGCGTACGCGGAAACCTCGGAGTGCTCGCAGCGGCCGAACTCCATGAGACGGCGCGCGGTGCACAGGGCGAGTGCCGGGTCGGGGGTACGGAAGACGGGATAGGCAACGTCGTTGGACACCCGGAGACTGTGCCACGGTCCGTCATCGCAGGAGATCACATTTACGGCACCCTTCCTATGGGTCGGTAGGCTGCGAGGGGTGGCGGGGATCGTTGAGCGGTTGGTACCCGGTGAGTTGTGGGAGTTGTTTCAGCGGGTGGTTCCGGAAGCACCATGCGGCCTCGGGGGGGTCGGCAACGGCATGGCGACCGGGAGTGCACCGCCTTCTCCTCGACGAGCTCGGCTCCCGGGCTAAGTTGGACTGGTCGAGGTGCGCGATCGACTCGGTGCACATGCGGGCGACGAAAAGGGGGACCTGACAGGTCCGAATCCTGCCGACCGGGGCAAGTACGGGTCGAAGAGCCATCTGATCACCGAGCGGACCGGTCTGCCCATCTCCGTCGGGATATCGGCGGAGAACCTGCACGACAGCCAGGCCCTGCTCCCGCTGGTGAAGGGCATACCCTCCCGATCCGTTCGCCCCGTGGTCGACGCCGACGCAAGCCCGGCAAGCTCCACGCCGACAAGGGCTACGACTACCGCCACCTGCGGCAATGGTTCTCCGGCCGAGGCATCCGACACCGCATCGCCCGCTAAGGGCATCGCGAATTCCCAGCGACTGGGGCGACACCGGTGCACTATCGAACACACCATGTCCTGGCTCGACGGCTCCAGGCGACTCCACCGACGCTACGAACGCAAGGCCGACCACTTCCCGCCTTCACGAGCATCGCCTGCACCCTGACCTGCTATCGAAGACTCACCAAATGAGATGACGTCTTAGAAATCGCGTTAGGCGCAGGTCGGGCTTCCGGGGCCTCAGATCGTGCGGCAGAAGCTGACCGGTCCGTGTGCGGTCGGTTCGGCCCGGACGTCGTCGGGTGGTTGCAGACCGACAGGCAGCGCGAACGCCTGGAAACAGCTCGGCATCGCGCCGCTCCCCCGCAAGGCCCCCTGGAAGCTGTCCACGGGGGCCGCGTGGCGTGACCTGCCGGAGCGGTACGGGCCGTGGAAGACGGTCTATGAACGTTTCCGGCACTGGTCCGCCGACGGCACCTGGACCGCCTCCTGGCGCACGTCCAGCAGCACTCCGACGCCGTCGGAGCTGTCGACTGGACGTTCGTGTGCGTGGACTCGACCACGATCCGGGCCCATCAGCATGCGGCTGGAGCCCGAAAAGGGGCCCAGGGAAGGCGAAGCCCTCGGCCGGTCACGCGGCGGGCTGACCAGCAAGATCCGCCTCGCCTGCGACGGACAGGGCCGGCCACTCGCCTTCACCCTGACCGGCGGGAACGTGAACGACTGCACGCAGTTCGAGCCGGTGATGGCCCGGATCGCTGTCAGGCGGCCGGGTCCGGGCAGGCCCCGGACCGCCCCGACCGCGTGGACAAGGGCTACCCGGCCCGCAGAATCCGCGCCTACCTGCGCAGGCGCGGCATCGCCGCGACCATCCCGGAGCGGATCGACCAGATCAACGGACGCATCCGCCGCGGCGAATCACTCTGCCGCCTCGACCGCACCGCCTACCGCAGGCGCAACCTGATCGAGCGCTGCTTCAGCCGACTCAAACAGAACCGGGCCCTTGCCACCCGCTACGACCATGGTCACCCTCGCCTGCCTCCGGCTCTGGCTCCAAGACTTTCCGGACGCAATCAGCGCCGGCATCGCCGCCGAGGTCTACCAGCTCACCGCCTTCGGACGAAGAGCGCAGCGACGGGCTGGGCAGCACGCGGCGCTGGACGCATGGGGTGAGGGCCGTCTGCCCTCCCCCTTCAGCGAGGCTGAATATCGCCCACCTCCACGGCTTCTCTGAGTGATTCTGATCACTTGCGCGAGCGTCTGGAGTGGTGATCTGCCACGTATATGACTGACTGTCACCGACGATCCCCCCTTCCGGCCACAGCGACAGGCTTCGCATTTTCGGACGAACTTGTGAGTCTCCTGTGCGTCCGGATAGGACTTGCGTCACCGATCAACTCTGGGGGGACACTTACGGTGCGTATCACCCGTCCATTCGTCATATCCATGGCGATCACCATGACTGTGCTCGCGGGCACAGAGCAGGCCGCTCTGGCGGCCGAACGCTGGACCGAGTCCAGATCCGGCCTAGCTGCCGGCGAGAGACCCGAGCAGGGCTGGGGGTCGGCCCGCGGGCGCGGGCACAACGCCTCCGGTGACGCTACGGACGCCGCTGCGTCCGGCGGCCGCACCGGCGCGCTGAGGGCTCCCGGAGAGCTCGCGCCGGATTCCGGCAACACCCGGCTGAAGCTGGGGAGCACCGCCAAGGTGCCGCTGCCTTCGTACCGAACGGTCCCGTCCCCGCGGCGGGCCGCACCCGAGGGCTTCGATCCCAAGGCCAGTTCGGAAGTGCCCGGGAAGCGAGCCGCCGACGCGCGCACGTTCGCCAATCCGGACGGCACCTTCACGACCCGCTACTACAACGAGCGGGTCAACTTCCTCGGGCACGACGGCACGTGGAAGGCCACCGACACACGGCTGACGAAGTCGTCGCCGCTGGGGCTGAACGAGGAGACCCCGGGCGCCGGCTGGCAGGCGAAGTCGACCGAGGACACGGTCTACTTCTCGGAATTCGCCGATGCAGAAACGTTTGTGCGCCTGGGGGTCGACGACACCAAGGCAGTCGGCTACTCGATCGAAGGCGCGGCCCGTTCACGGGGCCGGGTGGCCGGCAGCGCGATCACGTACCCGGACGTCCGTCCCTCGACGGACGTGGAACTGATCGCCGGCAGTGACTCCGTGAAGGAGACGCTGATCCTGAAGGACAGTGCCGCGCCGACCGAATGGCGTTTCCCGCTGGCCCTGAAGGGCCTGACGGCGAAGCTCGACGAGCACGGCGGCATCGTCTTCGACGACGCGGCGGGCCGTCGGCAGGGATGGATGCCCGCCGGCTGGATGGAGGACTCCAGGAAGGCGCCGAACTCCGACGAGGGCGCCATCTCCTCCGGTGTCACCTACGGTCTCGCACACGAAGGCTCCCGCCAAGTCCTCGTCGTCAAGCTGGACAAGAAGTGGCTCTCTGCCCCCGAACGGGTTTTCCCCGTGAAGGTCGACCCCTCCGTGAACGGTCTGGAAGCGGCCTCCGGCACGTACGTCGAGTCGCCGTACAACCAGAACTTCTCCAGTGACACCGCCCTCAAGGTCGGCACCTACGACGGCGGCAGCCACAAGGCGGCCTCGTTCCTGAAGTTCGGCGGCCTGGACACCACCCTCAAGAACGCATACGTCATCAATGCGAATCTGAGCCTGTACAACACCTACTCCTACTCCTGCACCGCACGGCCGGTGACGGTCCACGAGATCACCTCCAACTGGTCCGAGGGCAGCACCAACAGCTACCCCGGTCCGGCCACCGGCGGTGCGCTGGGCTCCAAGTCCTTCGCGCACGCTTGGCGCCCGGACGGTTCGACGAGCTGGCCCTGCGGCGCCGCCGCGTGGGAGTCGATCCCGCTCGGCGAGTCCGGCCGCAAGCTGGTCGACGACTGGACGCACGGCCGGAAGCCCAACTACGGCCTGGCCGTGAAGGCGGCGACGAACGACTCCTACAGTTGGAAGAAGTTCGGTTCGGACAACTACCCCGGCGGCAAGCCCAGTCTTGATGTCACCTGGTCGAAGTACGGAGCCGCCTACGGCCTCGGTGGTTTCGTCCAGCCACCGACGGCCACCAGCGAGGGTGCCTTCAAGGTCACCGTCACCAACCAGGGTCAGCAGACCTGGGGCAGGACCAGCAACTACAAGCTGCGCTACGACCTGTTCGACGCCAACGGCAACAAGGTGGGCGGCGACTACTGGAGCAAGATCCGGTGGACGCCGATGCCCTACGACGTCGCACCCGGTGCCTCGGCCACTGTCGACGCCAAGATCGCCCCGCTGGCCCCCGGGACGTACACGATCCAGTGGACCATGGACGAGTACGGCGTGCGGAGCTTCGTCGACGACGGAGTTCCGGGCCCGACCGTGCGCTTCGACGCGGTCAACGCCCCGCCGTACCTGACGGGCGCGGCCCCGCCGAGCGGCATGGTCGTCGACACCCTCACCCCGACGCTCTGGGCGAGGGCCACGGACCAGGACAAATCCCCCAGCGCGCTGACCTACCAGTTCGAGGTCTGTGAGGTCGAGGGCAAGGACGTCCGGAAGAACTGCCGCGGCAACACGCATGCGCCTTCCGAAAGCTGGACGGTTCCGGCCGGCTGGCTCACCTGGGCCAAGACGTATGCCTGGTACGCCTACGCGAACGACGGCAAGGACCAGTCGGCGCGGACCGCGCCGTCGATCCTGACCACGCAGGTCCCGCAGCCCGTCATCACCTCCCACCTGGGCGGCGCGGACAGCGGGCGCCCCTTCGGCGAGCGGGCCGGCAACTACGCCACCGCCGCCACGGACGCGGCCGTGGCGAGTGCGGGCCCCGAGCTCGCGGTCACCCGCACCTACAACTCGCAGGACCCGCGCACCGCCAACGCCTTCGGCGCCGGCTGGGCGACCCGCTGGGACATGCGGGCCGTCGCAGAGCCCGACGGCAGCGTCGTGATCACCCTCGAGAGCGGCAGCCAGGTCCGCTTCGGCCGCAACGCCGACGGCACCTACAGCGCGCCGTCCGGTTCGGTGGGCGTACTGACCGCCGTCACCGGCGGAGGCTGGACGCTGCGCGATGCGGCGGCCACCCTTCACACCTTCGATGCGACCGGCCGCCTGACCAAGGTCAAGGACGGCCACGGCCGCGAGCAGCTCCTCACGTACACGTCCGGCAAGCTGACCAAGGCCACCGACGCGCTGTCGAAGCGCGCGCTGACCTTCACCTGGAGCGGCGCGCACGTCGCCTCGGTGTCCACCGACGCCGTCGGCCCGCTCGCCCCGGCGCTCAAGTGGTCGTACACGTACACCGGCGACCAGCTGACCAAGGTCTGCCCGCCCGATTCGACCACCGCGTGCTCGACGTACGAGTACACGGCCGGCTCGCACTACCGGGGCATGGTGCAGGACGCCGGCCCGGTGGGCTACTGGCGGCTGAACGAGACCGAGGGCGAGACCGCGGCCAGTGAGGCGGTCTCCCGCACGGGCATGAACGCCGGCCACTACCGCGATGTGACCCTCGGCGCCGCGGGCGCGCTGGGCGCGACCGGCAACAAGGCGGTGTCCTTCAACGGCACCACCTCCTATGTCGAACTCCCGGAATCCACGCTGTCCTCGTCGACCGTGCTGTCGGTGGAGCTGTGGTTCAAGACGGACAAGCCGAACGGCGTGCTCGTCGGATTCCAGGACGACCCGCTGGGCCCGACGCACCCCAACGTCTACAACCCGGTCCTGGCCATCGACTCCGCGGGCAAGCTGCGCGGCGCCTTCGAGAAGTCGGACGGCGGGCTCGTCCCGATGACCTCCACCGCCGTGGTCACCGACAACACCTGGCACCACGCGGCCATCACCAGCACCGGAACCGGTCAGACGCTCTACCTCGACGGCACGGCCGTTGGCACGCTCGCCGGTCCGGTCAACCACTCCAGCAAGACCTTCACCTATCTGGGCGGCGGCTTCACCGACCAGAGCTGGGACGGCGCCGGGACCTACGGAACCCGCTACTACCAGGGGCTGATGGACGAGGTCGCGGTCTACCACCGCGCACTCGACGCGGGCGCGGTCAAGGCCCGTTTCGCCGCCCGTACCGGATCGTCGAAGCTGACCAAGGCCACCCTGCCGTCCGGCCGGGTGAGCGCCCAGGTCGAGTACGACGGTGACACCGGTCGTGCCAAGAAGGTCACTGACGAGCACGGCGGCGTCTGGCAGATCTCCGAGCCGCGGTACGCCGCCGGCTCGCAGGCGTACGGCGACGCCGTGCTGGCCTCGGGGCCGGTCAACTACTGGCGTTTCGGCGACAGCAGCGGCGCCGCGGCCACCGACGAGATATCCGCCGGCGGTAACGGCTCCTACCGCGACGGCGTCGCCCTCGGCGGCGTCGGCGCGTTCCTCGACGGCGACGACGGCGCGGTGACCCTCGACGGCAGCAAGGGCGCCGTCCAGGTGCCGAGCGAGGCCATCGCCGGGGCCACGTCCCTGTCCGTGGAGCTGTGGTTCCGCACGGACAAGCCGAGCGGCGTGCTGCTCGCCCTGCAGAACACCGAACTGGGCACCACTCCGCAGATGTGGAACCCCAGCCTGGTCATCGACGCGGAGGGCAAGCTGCGCGGCCACTTCTGGACCGGTCCCTCCGCGGGCTGGCCGGTCATGGGCGGCGTGAAGGTCACCGACAACAAGTGGCACCACACCGTGCTGACCGGTGGTCCCGCCGGGCAGTCGCTGTACCTCGACGGCGTGAAGCTGGGCTCGCAGTCCGGCGTGGTCAAGCCGGAGACCCTGAACTACGCCTACCTCGGCGGCGGGTACTCCAGCGAGGCCTGGGACGGCCAGGAGCGGGCCACCCGCTACTTCAGCGGTCAGCTCGACGAGGCCGCCTTCTACTCCAAGGAACTGGACGCCCAGACCGTCGCCGACCACTTCAAGGCCCGCAACAGGCTGGTCTCCGGCAACGGGAGCCAGTACGAGGGCGTCGTGATGGCGGACGCCCCGGCCGGCTACTGGCAGCTGGACGAGGCAAGCGGCACGACCGTCCGCAACAAGGTCGCCGCCGCAGGTGCCGACGGCACCTACACGAAGGCGACGCCGGGCAAGCCCGGCGCGTTCGGGTCCGGCGACCGCACCGCGGCCGAGTTCACGGGCGCCGGATGGGCCGAACTTCCCGGCGGACACCTGCCGAACACCGACCTGTCGGTCGAGCTGTGGTTCAAGACCACCAAGCCCGGCGTGCTCTTCAGCGACCAGGAGAAGCCGCTCCCGGACGCCGTGTCCTACGCGCCGGTCCTGTATGTGGGCTCGGACAACAAGCTCCACGGCCAGTACTTCACCCGAGGGGTGGCCGCGACCAACACCTCGCCGAACACGGTGACGGACAACGAGTGGCACCACGCGGTGGTCACAGCGCTGGGCGGAATCCAGACGCTGTACCTCGACGGAGCCCAGGTGGCCCAGGCCACCAACGTGCCGGTCACACACGAAACGAACAAGCTCGCGTACATCGGAGCCGGCTACACCAGCTGGTGGCCCGCGTCTCCGGGCGACGGCGTGCAGTACTTCACCGGCCAGATCGACGAGGTCGCGGTCTACCCGCGCACCCTCACCGGTGACCAGGTCGCCCGCCACTACGGCGCCCACGCCTACGCCTCGGGCTCCTCGCTGTCCTCGACGGTGACGGTCACCGACCCGACGGGCTCGAAGACGTCCAGCACCTTCGACGCGGTCCGCGGCCAGCGCCGCACCGCCTCGACGGACGCGGACGGCGGTGTCACCACCTACGCGTACGACACCGGCGGCTTCCTGCACACGGTCACCGACCCCAACGGTCACTCGACCATCACCGGCCACGACGAGCGCGGCAACACCGTCTCGACGACGACCTGCCGGGACGCCAACTCCTGCTGGACCTCCTTCGCGGAGTACTACCACAACGCGGCGGACAAGCTCGACCTGCGCAACGGCAAGCAGATCGCGCTCCGCGACGGCCGTTCCTCGGGACCTGCGGACAACCGCTACCGGACGACGACCTCGTACACGGCGCTCGGCCTGACCGACACGGTCACCTCGGTCGACGGCCGTACGGCGACGACCACCTACACCACGGGCACCGAGGCCGCGGTGGGCGGCGGAACCACCCCGGCGGGCCTGGTCGCCACCAAGAAGTCCACCGGCGGTGCCACGGTCTCGTACGCGTACTTCGCGAGCGGTGATCTGGCCAAGACGACGGCACCGTCAGGCGCCGTCACGACGTACACCTACGACGGCATCGGCCGGAAGCTGACCGAGACCCAGATCTCCGACGCCAACCCTGCCGGTGTCACCACCAGCTACGCCTACAACGCCATGTCCCGCCTCGTCGCGGAGACCGGCCCGGGCGTGAAGAACGAGATCACCGGCGTCACCCACACCGCCCGCATCAGCCGCACCTACGACGCGGACGGGCACCTGCTCACCGAATCCACGGAGGACACCACCGGCGGCGACGCCACCCGCACCACGACCTACCGCTACAACATCCACGGTCTCAACGACAGCGTGACGGACGCGGCCGGCAACGAGTCCACGTACAGCCACGACGCCCTGGGCCGCGTCATCAGTGCGACGGACCCCGCGGGCAACGTCGTCACGACCACGTACACCAAGCGCGGCCGGGTTGCCGAGTCGGTCCTGAAGAACTGGACCGGCGACCCGTCCGGCCAGACCCGCGACCTGGTCCTGGAATCGAGGGCCTACGACCCGGCGGGCCGCCTGGCCTCGACCACGGACGCGATGGGCGCCACGACCACCTTCGCCTACTACGACGACGGCCTGAAGGCCTCGGCGACGGCAAAGCAGGTCACCCAGTCCGACGGCACCAAGAAGGACATCCTCCTGGAGTCGACGGTCTACGACGGCGCGGGTCACGCGACGTCCCACACCACGAGCGGTGGCCGCACGACCGTGAACACGGTCGACGCGCTCGGCCGCGTCACCCGTTCGGCCTTCGACCCGAACGGTCTGAACAAGGTCTCCACCTTTGCGTACGACGCGGAGGACCGGCTCACCGAGCAGACCCAGTCCATCGACGGCACCGGCAAGAAGATCACGTCCACCACCGAGTACGACGCGGTGGGCAACCCGACGAAGCAGACCGTCACCGACGGCACCGCCACCCGGGTCTCGTCGGCCACCTTCGACCAGCGGGGCCTCCCGCTCACCCAGACCAGCCCGCGCGGCATCACCAGCACGGGCCGGTTCGACGAGCTGGGCCGCCTGGTCGAGCAGACCGCGCCGCAGGTGCAGGCCGAGGAGAACGGAGGTGCGGCCGCGGCCGTCACCCCCAAGACCCTCGTCGGCTACAACACCTTCGGCGAGGCCACCGAGTCGCGTGACCCGCGTGGTCTGGTGACGAAGACGGAGACCGACAAGCTCGGCCGGACCGTCGCGCTCACGCTGCCCGACTACATCCCGCCGGGCGCCACCGTGGCCATCACCGCAGTGTCGCGCACGACGTACGACAAGCTCGGCAACGTCGCCTCCACCACCGACCCACTCGGCCGTTCCCGCTCCTACGGGTACGACCAACTGGGCAACCTGATCCGCTCGACGGACCCGGCGGTCGGTGGGGCGCAGGGCCTTCAGGCCCCGGGTGCCACCGCCTTCGACGGCACGTCCACGGACCTGTCCGGCGGCGGCGTCTCCACCTACACCTGGACCCCGACCGGTCTGCCGCTCTCCGCGACCGACCCGACAGGAGCACGCACCGAGGCCACCTACGACGAACTGGGCCGCAAGCTCACCGCCACCACGGTGGAGCGCAAGCCCACCCTGCAGAACCTCGTCTCCCGTTTCACCTGGGACGACGGCGGCAACCAGACCGCCTCGACCACGCCCGGTGGACGCCGGACCACCGCTACCCATGACAAGGCCGGCCAGGTTCTGACCGTCACCGACCCGCTCGGCGGCGTCACGCGGGCGGCGTACGACGGCCTCGGCCGGCAGACCGAGAGCAAGGACGCGACCGGCCGCAAGACGGTCACCGCGTACGACCTCATGGGCAAGCCGACGTCCGTGGCGGACTACGGCACGGGCACGACCGCCCTGCGTACGGTCTCCACCGAGTACGACGCCGACGGAAACGTCACTGCATCCGTCTCGGCCGACGGCGCGCGCCGCACGTACACCTACGACGCGCTGGGACGGACGACCAGGCAGGTCGAGCCGGTCACCGCGACCGACTCGATCACGACGACCTTCGGCTACGACGCGGCGGGCAACCGCACCCGCCTGACCGACGGCCGCGGCAAGTCCACGTACTACACGTTCAACACGTGGGGCCTGCCCGAGTCCACGATCGAACCGGCCACCACCCAGCACTGGAACGCCGACGTCCGTACCTGGACGAACGTCTACGACGCGACCGGGCAGCTCGTCACCGAGCTGTTGCCGGGCAACGTCAAGCGTCAGAAGACGTACGACGCCCTGGGGCGCCTGACCGCCGAGACCGGCTCCGGCACCGCCGTGGCCACCCGACCGCGCTCGCTCTCCTACGACCTCGCCGGCCGTCTGACCGGCGTGGGCGGCGACGGGGTCACCGCGGGCAACACCTACTCCTACAACGACCGCGGCCAGCTGCTCTCCACCGACGGCCCCGGCGGCACCTCGTCCTACGCGTACGACGCGGACGGCAAGATGACCTCCCGAACGGACGCGGCGGGCGCGACGGCCTTCACCTACGACCAGGCCGGGCGTCTCGACACCACGACCGACCCGCTCACCGGCACCCAGGTGCGCAGCGACTACGACGCGGCCGGGCGACCGACCGTCGAGGAATACGCACGCCCGGCGGCCGGCGGCACGTGGACGATCGGCTCCAAGCGCTCGTACACCTACGACAGCCTGGGCCGCCTCGCGGACGACAGCATCAAGAAGACCAGCGGGGGCACCCAAGTCCAGGGCACGGCCTACGAGTACGACCTCGACAACCGGCTGGTCAAGAAGAC
>NZ_JBIBCP010000012.1:0-45319 GCF_042901205.1 Streptomyces sp. NPDC012769
CCCTGTAGCCGCTTTTTTATTTGAGTTTGGAGATTATGGCTGATACTCTTAATGATTATATGTACGCGTATTTTCAGCGTGTAGTTACAGGGAATGCTGCTCTTTCAGGAGCCATTAATGTCTCTCGCGCAGCTGTGGGTGTTGAAGCTACTACGGCTAATACCTCTACTACTTCCTCTGTTAATGCTCCTGCTGCGGGTGCTACTGTGGCATCTATTGCTAACCTTACAGCTGGTACTTATGAAGTTGAAGTAACTAGTTTTATTACAGGCACTACTGTAGCCACTCTTGAATCTGATAATATGCGCTTCCATATTGGAGCTACTCCAGCAGGAGTTATTATTAATCCTGTGCCGGGTACTACCGGAGCTACAGATGTTGGTAGTTTTTCTACTCGTATTAATCTTACCGCAACTACTACTATCTCTGTGGTTGCTATTGGTGCTGCTACCGCAGGATCTGTATATAAGGCTAGTATCGTTGCGAAGAAGATTGGATTCTAATGCGAGTAAATGATTCTAAGCTATTTAATGGTAATTTCTATTTTCCCGTTGATGGTCACTTCGTAAGTGAGAAACAGGTTCGAATTAATGAAATTCTTCAGGATTATGATTCGACTCTTCAGCTTCAATGGATTCCGCCGGACCAAAGAGGTCCCGAAGATAAAGCCTTCCGAGTTGTCCAGTTCCCACTCGGACGTGCTCCTTACGCAATATGCTTTGCAGATGAGGCGGATGAACGACTACTCGCAAAGGTCTTCGAAGCTGATCAGCGTAATTCGCCAAACAAGCTAAGCTATATTGAAAATTACAATAACGCTCTCGAACTTATGCGAGCTAAGGAAGCTAGAGAGCAACGTCAAGAAGATCACGAACTTGCTGCTTCTATTCTAAGAAGCGAGAAATCTAATTATAGGCATGGAGGGATTAACTTTGAACGTCCAGGAGGTCGCGACTCGCGTAAAACGTACATTTGGCGATGAGTCTGGTGTACAGATTACTGATGACGATATTATTCGGTGGATCAATGATGCACAAGAAGAAATCGTTATCAAAAATGAAGGTCTTATGGAGACCACCGCGCTAGCGGATATTATTCAGAATCAATCTGAATACAGTTCTCCAACTAATCTTTCGGTTCTTCGTAGTCTTAAGTACAATGGTTATAAGCTTCAGCAGCTTACTCTTAATGAGTTTAATGAATATCTTGATGGATATGAAGCACCTGCAATGACTTCTATTTACGGTGCTGGTATTCCTGAAGTATTCACTGTGTGGGATGGAAATATTACTCTTTTTCCTAAGCCTAATCAGAGTATTACTGGTGGGCTTAAGATTTACTATATAAAGCATCCAACAGCAGTTGCTACCCTGGCTGATAGTCTTTCAGTACCACTTCAATACCACACGTCTATTGTTAATTATTGTCTTCAGCAAGCATACGAACTCGATGAGGACGCACAGAAAGCTGCTCTTAAAAAGAGTCAGTTCGATGAGCGTATGATGGATCTTAATGATCGTAATAAGTGGATAGGTCAGGAGTACTACCCTAAGATTACAACTCTCCCCGAAGATGAGAATTACGGAAACTATGGGTATTGGGGAGGTTACTACTAGTGGCTGCTAAGGCTGTGCAGGAATTTGTTATTGGTCCCTTTGCGGGTGGTATCAATACCTATTCTGATCAAGCGGCGATTGCTGACAATGAACTTACTGATTGTCTTAATTTTGATATGTTTCTAGATGGGACCCTAGTATCGCGGCCTCCTTGGTCTCTTTTGAAGGGTTCCTCTTTTACCAGCACTAGTTCTTCAAGTACTCCTCCCCTCTGTAGCCAGCTAGTTATTGGAACGGGGACATTTGAGTCTAAGCGATTTGTTATTGTTAGCAGTAATCATAGTGGGGCTTTCGCTGCTTACATCTACTATGTAGATGGACCTAATGCTGGTCTTATTGCAAAAATTGCAGATGGTGAATACAGTAAGGCACATCGTTACAGCAATTTTCTTTATTTGGTACCTGACCTTAGTACAACTGGTGGTTACAGGTATGATCTAACAGGCGGAGCAGTTACAGCTATTGCTTCTATGCCATCCGGTTACGCTTCTTGTATTTATAAGGATCGTCTTTGGATTGGTGGACGTCAAGGCGTCACTAATGATTCACGTGTTTCTTTTTCAGATGTAGGTAACTTTACTAGCTGGCCTGGTACTAATTTTATTGATGTTAACCCTGGTGATGGTGAAGCAGTTAATGAGCTTACCATCTACCAGGACAATATTATTATTTTTAAAAACTCAGCTACTTATGTGCTCTCTTATGATACAAGTCCAGCACAAGCTATTCTTAATATCATTAATAATGACATTGGTGCTTCTGGTAGGAACTGTGTTGGTGTATATGAGAATTCAATCTTTGTACTGAAGTACAATCAAGTCTATGAAATGTCGAACTATGACTTTGTTCGTGTTAGTGTAAAGATACCTTTTGAATACGATCCTAGTGTTATTCTTCCATCCTACGGTGCAGCTAATTCTGCCTTTAAGTACCCTCTGTGGCTTAGTATTGTAGGAGACCGTGTTGTCGTTAGGTTTTATAATAAGCTTTACATTTATCATCTGCGTCTGAGGGCTTGGACACGCTGGTCTTCTATAGATCCGAATATTCAATATATTGGACCTATTACTAAGCTTGATAATGCGGATACCGGAACACTCCAGGGTTACGATACATACATTGCAGGCTCAGCACTTACAATTGTGCCTGATTCTGCGGGTACTGGTGTAACTACTAACTGGAAGATGTATTTTAAGCTCTATCAGATGGAAGAGCGTTATTCTACATTTACTACAGAAAATGGTAATATTACCCCTCCAGCTGACGCTTTGGATATTATTCTTTCCCTCACTACTAAACAATTTAATGTAGGGTTGAGTCATAGGTTTAAGCGACTTTTCCACTGGGGGGTTGACTGCTACACTGGACGACAAGTAACAGGAACCCTCTACCCCCAATCTGTAACTTATAAAGTCTCTTGGAATCAGCTAAGCTCATTTAGATGGCATGAACTTGGTACATTTCAATACCCACTTACAAGTCTCCCTAGTGTAGTGCAGATTACTGCTCCGGATGAAACTAAGCAGATTAAATTTGTACGTTTTCCTAAATCTCTTCGATTTAGACTTTTGAAGTTTAGGTTGGACCTCCTCACTAAGGGTAATACTAGTGATGGTCCTGTACGCGTTTACTCAATTACTACGTTTATCCAGGCAAAGGAACTTGTTCCTAAGGGGGTCAATTAATGCAACGCGCTGATCTCTTTGGAAATAAATCTCTTCCCACTTCTAATAAGGGATTTAACCCTTATGGTGCGGGAAAGAAGCATTACGGTGCAGGACGTACAATGCCAAACATTGGTCCAGTTTCTAATAAACAGGGCTATGCTGAACGCGACAATAAGGCAGCTGCTAGAAAGGCTGCAATGTTGCGTAGATTGAAGGCTTCGGGTAAGGGTAATCCTGTTAGCAAGGATCTTAACTAATGGGTGTTGTAAATCCAGATCAGTGGGATGCTATGATGAGAAAGCTCATCGGGCAAAATAACACTAATCAAAAGAATGCTATTACACAGGCTAATAGAACTAAGAAGACTCAATCTTATAGCACTCAGAGATTGCGAGATGGTAAGGAAGGCTTTACCCGCTCTGATTTTGGTCAGGGGTATAATGGAGCAGCTATTCCTTATCAGATCGCTACAGAGAATAAGACTGTAAAGCCTGGTTCACTTTATAAGCCTACACTTCCCAATATGGCTAAGCCTAATCCACCTTCGACTGTTCCTAAGCCTGACCCTAAGTTCGGCGCACTTGCTCGACGCGTTGGTCATAATTAAGAGAGGAGGTTAGTGGCAAAGAAGCCATCAGCAGTAGATAAGTGGCTTGCTGGAGATACTACTTTTCAACAGCAGCTCGCTAATTATCTTAAGTCCCAGCGAGATTACGACTCTCAGTATAATCGTCAGCGCGGTATTGTTGATCGAGACTATAATGAAACTACTCGATCTATGAATCGCCAGGCAGCCCAGGATAGGGATGACCAGCAGAATGATTTTGCTGGACGAGGAATTCTCCACTCCGGTATTTTTGCAAAGGCGCTAGGTAATTACAATACCGAGTTTAATGCAAAGATGAAGAATCTGGCTACAGGAAAGACTGATAAGCTAGGGGATCTCTCTTTGCAGAGAACTAATTTTCTTCGTCAGCTTCAACTCGAAAGAGATGCTGCACGACAGGATGCACTTAGGCGTCGCGCTGCTAAGTTGGGACTTTAAAAATGGCTCAGCCTGGACCGCTTAATCTTGGTGGTACGGCTGGAACTCTTGCAGATGCTATTAGGCGGCAGGCAGAAGCTCAGGCTAAAGCTGCTAATGAACAGAAGCTGCGAGATTCTGGTCAGTCTATTGCTCCTATGGATCCGCTAGAACAACTTACTAAGCAGATTCAGGGAATTAATGTCGCACCAACTCCCTATGAAACTCTTCTTCAGCAGGCTAGGGGGACAGCAGGTGCACAATTTGATCCTATGATTGCCGAACTTAATGCTGAAATTTCACGAACTAAGAGTCGTGGAACTAAAAATCAGGCTACTGTAAAGCAAATGTATAATGATCTGGCTACAGATATTGCAGCACAGATGCCTGAAATTACGAATCAAATGTCACAGGCTTCAAGAGAGACACAGTCTCGCTATGACGCTACGCAGAATGAACTTCGTAATCAATTTAATAATCAGCAAGCTCAGCAGGCTGAAGTTTTGCAGCGTCTTGGTATTACTGCTGCTCTTCCTGAAGCTTCACAGCAAGCAGTAGAAGACCAGGCTTATTTCCAGAATCAGAGCAATTCTGAGGAAGCTTCAGCTCTTCGCTATCTGAATGAGATGAAAAATTCTGATCTGTCTTATAACCGACAGTCAGCGTCTAATACGCGACTTGCTGGTAATAATGCAGCAGCAGATATTGCCACGCAACTTGAAGAATATCTTCAGGCAGCCGGTGGAAAGCTTGCGGGTCTAAACGCTGGTAAAGAATCTGCAATTCAGTCAATGTTGGCACAATTGCAACAGCAGGATTCTCAGCGTATAGCTCAGCAGAAGGAATCTGAATATGATCGTCTAATGGACATGTTTAAGCTTCAGCTCCAAATGCGTGAGCAGGAAGAGCGCATGTCCCGATTGAATGGCTCTGATGCCCTGTTCAAGGGCACCAACGGGCCTCCAGGAGCTGCAAATTACCTGGCTGAAGTCTATGGCAATGGAGATACTTTTACTCCCAAGGCCATTATGGAAGCCATTACCGGAGTACTGTCTACACCGGAAGTTAGGGCCGGTAAATATCAAAGCCCTGACATGAAGGATGCTTACGGAAATCCTGTAATGGTTAATGTAAATAATGATTACCTGACAGACCAGCTTAGAAAATATCTACAGGATCAAAGTAGTAACTCACTCACTGGCACTCAGTTTAGTGATTTCGATATTAACAATGCCATCGCGGCACTGCTTGCACATCGAGGGAGTTTGAAGTAGCATGAAGTTCTCTAACGAGCCTATTGTCTGGATTGGCGCTGTTATTGCAGTTTCCATTGTTGTCCGGGATTTCCTTAATGGAGGTCTTAGTATGGATAGCATTGACGCTGCATTTGTTGCTGTTGGTGCTCTTATTGGTCGAAAGCTTGTTGTTCCTGTAGCCAAGACTAAGAATTCTGATTACGAGGAGTAAATTATGCTTGAGGGATATAAGCCTATCGATTTCGGTAGCAACAATTTTCCTATTCGAAATCGTGCTGGTCTCTCTCAGGCTGCTTTGAATATCCTGGCTACTTCTAGGTGGAAAGAAGCTCCAATTGCTTCACTACTTAGTCAAGGTCTGGATGTAAATGGTGAAGCCCCAAAGAGAGAACAATCTCTTTGGGGCCGAATCACAGATCTTCTTAGTACTCCTGCTTACGCTATTGCTAATGCAGCTGATGATGCATTGGCAGGACACCAAAGTAGCGATACTGATAGTGTACTTAATGACGCCAAGGAAATTAGTGGCGGAATTGTTATGGGTGCACTTAGAGGAGCTGGAACAGGTCTCCGAGGATTTGCAGGGGATTTGGTAGGAATGGACCCTACAGATCCCCAAGATAAGCAATATCTTGGGGATTTTTTGGTTCGTCTTGATACTCACATGTCTGCTGAAGATGCGATGAAGCCTGAGAATCGCGAAGAAGTACGTCAGCGACTTTTGGGTAAGAAGATCAATCAGTTCATTAGTGATGATGATCCTACCAATAAGTATTTCTATAAGTTTGATACTGGCGAAGTAAGCGTAAGTGACCAGGATATTGAAGATTACTTCAAGCGCATGAATATTTATGGGCTTGGGGCTTCAATGGTTGCTGATCCTCTTAACTTTGTTACAGGATGGTCTAAGCCTGCACAATTTGGCAAGAGTGCTGAAATTCCAGGCGAGCTCGTTACTGATACTAAAAATATTTATGATGGATTTAAAGCGGCTACAGAAGGAGCACCGGTTAATACCGGGGGAGTGGTTAATCCTACTCTTGGTACAGCTCCTGGCTCTTATAAAGTTAATTTTCCTGAGTCCGGTTTTAAGATTCCAACAACTGAAGGACTTGTTAATCCTCCAGCCTGGTTTAACTTCCCTAAAAATGCCTCGGATATGGGTCCTGTCACTAGATCCACCGTAGAAACTCCTGTAGCTATAAATTCTACGGATCCTCTCGATGAAATGATTAATAGTTGGGCTCCTGGACATGCAACGCAAGAATCTCGACAGTTTAAGGGATCTGAAGTTGCACTCCCTCGACCCGCTATTCCGGACGAGCAAATTTCTATTGCTGAAAGCCTAAGTAGTCAGCCTGCAATTCTTAAGTTGACTGGAGATCTTCTTAGACGAGCAGCTACAGGGAATATGGATCTTAGTAGTCGGCTAGCTACTAAGTATCCTGGAGTTAACTTTCCACAAACCAATGAATTTATTAAGTTTCTTAAGACAGTTCCCGATCTTACTAAGCGGCTTGGTATTCCAGGTGAACGACAGAAGATTGTTTCTGCGTTTACAAGGACCATTACTGCTGATGTTGCAGCTATGAAGGTTGCTCCTAAGGCAAAAAGTGCAGAACTCATTCTTAATGAGACTGCTGGTAATCCTGTCGCGATGGGTGCGCTAGTTGAGAATGCTAAGGGTGCTCCTGTAGTTAGTAAGAATCCTACTCGTGATGCTAGTATTGTTGATGATGTAGTTAAGCAGTTTGAGCCTCAGCTTTCTTTGAATATAATTCCTTCAGGTATTAATAACCCTGCTAAGTACAAGGAAGCTATGCGAAAGCATGGTGTGCTTACTGGACCTAAGCAGGTTAATGTATGGAATGCTCTTACTTCTAAGTACCTTGTTAATGTAAAGACTCCTTCTCGTTTTGCCAAGGCACTTAGTCTGCTTCGACAGGCTGAAGAGCGTTTTATGGGTATGGGACATATTCCCATGTCCTCTACGCCAAAACTTGGTAATTCTATTCCACTACGTCTTAGTCAAGTTCTCGAAGCTATTGGTCCTGCATCTGCGGCAATGAATCCCACTCTTCTTACGAAGATCCTTCGCGGAGAAGAAAATGCTCTTAAGGGACTGTCTCCTGAAGTAATTCAGAAGATTGAAGAGCTTAAAGCTGGTGAAGCTATTGTTGACGGAAGTAAGTCTATAGCAGGTATTGACGCGGTTAAGCCTAACCTTGATGAACTCATTAAGGGACCTCTTTCTGCGGCTAGAACTGAAGAAATTGTAACTATTGGATCTAAGGTAGCAGACGATATTACACGTAGTATTGGTGGATCTCCTGTAGCCGGAAAGAATGCTGCTGTAGCTCTTAAAACTGAATATATTCCTAAGGCACCTGGTGATGGTTTTCCAGTCACTAATACTACGGCTCTTATTAGTCATCCTAATGTTTCTAGTAATCTACTTAAGAAGTATTCTAATGCTCCTACTGTAGCCAGACAAATTCACAGTGTTATTGGTGGGCCTACTCCTCGTCGTCTTGGAGAACTTTATGGTCCTGCTGCTAAAACTGTAGAATGGCTAGGGGCACGTTTTAATGCAGCATATAAGAATGCTGATATGCGACCTATCTATTTGAAGAATGCTGCGTTTGCTAAGTCTACTGTAGCCAGACGTGCTGAATATTTGAATAAACTGGCCAAGCAGTACGACGTCAACGATGCTGACCTGTGGAACGATGCTCTCAAGGGAGCTCAGGGCCGTATAGAGGCAGTTTCTGGCACTCCATCAGCCGCATTGTCTGATGAGATTCGCAGTGTTATGGAAAATCTTTTTGGTAGTTCTGCACTTAAGAATAGTCTTGCTATAGAGAATTCTGTTGCTGGTCGTGCACAGTTGTTTATGCAGGAGCTTAACAGAAATCTTCGTCGATTTGGACTGGGGGAGTACCAGTTTAAAAAGACGGGTGATTATGCAAATGGTACAGACTGGTTGAAGTCTTGGGAATCTTGGGATATTAAGAAGCCTCTTGAATTCCTTTTTAAAATGCAGAATGTAGTTGAACATACTGTCCGTGAAAAGATTATGTTTGATGAAATTGCTGCTCGATTTGGTACTTTGAATAGGGGAGGGGAGTTTACCCATAAGGTAAACCACCCTCGACTTAGCGCATATTATTTCGGTAAAGAGTCTGCTGAACAGATTAATCAGTTTATTAAAAATCTTAAGGACGTAAGTACTCCATCTTCTAAGAGTCTTCAAATGTTGGATAAGGCTATTAGCAAGTGGAAGGCTGGTGTGACAATTTATGTACCGTCTCACCACGTTCGAAATATGATTGGTGATCTCTATTTTAACTGGCTTAGTGGAGTTAATTCACTTCGTCCTTATAATACTGCTCTTCGTATTATGCAGTCTCAGCGTAATCGTTATGAAGGTCTTGAAGGTATTAATCAACTTATTGATCCTAACGCGATTAAGGCTGCAATGTCTGGAGCAACTTCTACTCCAGCAGGTAAGCAGACTGCACTTACAATGCGTAATGGTCAAAATGTAACTAACGACATGGTTTATCTTGCAGCCTTTCATGAGGGTATTCTTCCGACTACCCGAGTGCTTGAAGATATTCCAGACGATGCTATGACGGGTCTTGATAGAATTAAGCCTCTAGGTGGAAGAGGACAGAAAGTTGCGCACACTATTTCTGAGGGTCGGGATCATTATGTTCGTCTCGCTCATTTTGTGGATGCTCTAAAGAAGTCTCCTAAGTCTTTTGATGAAGCCATTAAGGACGCTGCCGCGATAGTTCGTAAGTGGCATCCTGATGGTATGGATTTGACTAAGTTTGAACGTAATGTAATGCGTCGAGTATTTCCATTCTATAGTTGGACTCGTAAGGCGTTCCCTCTTATTGTCGAATCCCTTGTAGCCACTCCTGGTAAGGTAATGGCTATACCTAAGGCTAATTATCTTCTTCAGAATATGTTGGGTATTGAAACCGGACCAATGTCTGATCCTTTCCCTACAGACCAGCTTTTTCCTGACTGGATTAGGGAAAAGGGTATTGGTCCTGTAGCAGGTCCTGATTCTATACTTACTAGTATTCTTGGTGGACAGCCTGGATACTCCGTAATTAACCCAGGTAACCCTACTCTTGATACTATTGCACAGCTTAATAATCCTGGTAAGATGGCTGTTGGTATGTCTAATCCTGCACTGCGAATTCCATTTGAAATTAGCAGTGGTAGAGAATCTCAAACAGGTGCGCCGATAGATTCAGACTACTATATTAAGCAAATACCTGGTCTGAGTCATGCTGGTAGGGCTACAGGGGAATTCGGAGTATCTGATACTCAGAAGGAGAATAGTCAAGGATACAATATGCAGAACATACTCAATATGCTCACCGCGATGGGATTCCAAAATACAGGTCCTTATCGCAAGAGTTCAGAGTTTGATCTGCGTGAGTTTCTTAAGAGCCAGAGGGAATAATGGCCGTCGATGAATTCATCCAAACGTATAGAAATTCACTTCTTAACAAGAAGATAATTAACCCTCTCTCTGGACGGTCAACTAATCTTGCTCGTCCAGAGCTGGGTATTAATTCGAAGCCTGCACAGGTAAGTGTTACACCTGGATATGGTAGTAGTGTTTCTGACTGGATTTCCGGTCGAAAGAGCACAGCTATTAATGCGTATATGCAGGATAAGAATGAACGTACCGGTAAGCTGGCTTCTGATTACGCTAGTAAGGCAGCTGGACAAATTCCTGTAGATGAATACGGAATTGTTCAAGATAAAACATCTGACTTTTCTGACTTCTTTAATAGGAGTATTCAGACAACATCTGAAAAAGGAAAGTTTGCTCTAGCTACAGAGGAAGCTAAGTCTAACTGGCAACATTTGCAGGGACTTAGAGAACAAAGCGCAGGTTATGAGGTTAACTATACGCCTGGAGCTACCGCAGGTAATCGCGGGGCTCAAGCTGTTAATCTCGCAATGCAAGCGTACAAAAATAAAACACCATATGTATGGGGAGGAAATTCCCTTACTAGGGGAGTAGACTGTTCTGGTCTAATCCAGCAGGTGTATAGGCAGCTTGGTATAAACCTACCAAGAACCACCTACGACCAGGCAAAGCAGGGTAAGAGAGTACCCGTGAGTAACTTGCTTCCTGGTGACCTGGTGTTCTACAATACAGGTAGCCAAGACCCCAACGGGATTGGTTCTCTTAGTCACGTTGCTATCTATATTGGCAATGGACAAATTATTGATGCCCGAAATTCACGGGCAGGCATTAAACTCGGAAATATAAATATCATGGGTGGACCCGTTGCGGCGGTAAGGCCATGGTAGATAATTTTACTCCTCAGTTTAATACATTTCTTAACGAACTAAATAACATTACTAGCAAGGGCAATTATACAGAACAGCCTAAGCTAAATCCAGTTAAACCGCGTACCCTAAATGTAGGTATGCCAGGTCTAATTGGAACTACTACCACAAGTGGTAGTTCTGATATAGATAAGCTTATGAGAGCCATTCGTTCTCAGGAGTCTAGCGATAACTACAGAGCTGTTAATCGGGATTCTGGCGCTCTCGGCGGTTATCAGGTCATGCCATTCAATCTATTTGGCGGATCTGAATGGGATCGTAAAGCGCTTGGTCGTGATGTTACACGCGATGAGTTTCTTAATAATCCTGGACTCCAGGATCAAATTGCTAGATGGCAACTTAGTAATTATCTTAGGAAGTACGGAGCTGCTGGTGCCGCTGTAGCTTGGTATGGTGGCGAAGGTTCTGTTAAGAATATGTATTCTACTAAAACCCAAACTGGAGGCTATCCTAGCCTCTATGCTTATTGGACTTCTGTTTTGAATAGGATGTAGATGGGTGACGACGACCTTCATATTCCAGCTACATGGCGTGAAGTAGCTATCCATCTACGTAATATTAGTCTTGAACAAGCTGATACTAATAACCGTTTGACTGCCCTCGAAAACGCTGTGAATGGTAAGAGCACGTTCTTGAACAATTCAATGTTTCAGAATCTCCTCCTGCCGTGCATTAGCGGAGCTTTTCTGTTTCTGTTGACTAAACTCTTTTGAGTTTTATTTGGCGGGGGGTACTGCCAAATGTCTACTGCTTACGACTGGCAAGAAGAAGCCGCTTGCAGGGGTGTTAGCGGCGACACCTTCTTTAATGATGATAAGAAGGATATTACATTTAAGACTTTTTGCAACGAATGTCCTGTCGTTGGAGAATGTCTTGAATATGCTCTCATCTATGATATGAAGGGTACTTGGGGCGGAATGACTGAGAGGGAGAGGTCTCGCATACCGCGCAAGAATATTAAGTTCCTTCGAGCAGATGCGGAAGAGTCAGGTCTCTTTAACGCAGCTCTTAAGGTCTAAATAAAACACGAAACCCCGGATAGTCAATTAAGACTATCCGGGGTTTCTGCGTTAATTGTCACTCATGTCTTGGTTATTCATCATCTGAATCTTCCCAAAACTCACGAGCGCGCCGAATCATTTCTTTTTGACGTTCTTTTTCTTCATCTACAGGACCTTTAGATCCCTTAGGAATCCCTCGAATAATCATGCTTGGATCTGGCATTTCAGGAATCTCTTCCTCCAGACCTTCAATGACCCCCTCTTCCGGAAGTTCAGTATAAATATGTCCTGTAGCTACAAGAGCCTCTGTAGCCGCAGCCCCAATAATTTTAGGAACATAACCCTTGTGGTTAATATTCCACCTAGCACTATCGGTCTTTCTATCGAAATTCCAAATAATGCCATACTGTGCAAGTGCCCACGCTCTGCATGTCTCAGAGCAATAATCAACAGCCTGATACGTGTGCAAAAAGGGTTGAGAGCAATTAGGATTTTTGCAGTTTTTAGCACTAAATCCCTTGCCCTTATTCTCAATATAGAATAGGACTGATTCTGCTTCAATCTGCCTACGTGTTACTGCTTCCTCTCCTATTTCAGTGAGAGGAACCTCATCCATAAGGTTATCGATATTCATGCCAAGCTTAGCAGCAAGCTTAGCAAGCCTATCAATATCGTTTTTGTAATTCTTTTTACGTCGAGGGGGCATTACACTTCCTAATTATCAAAAATAGGGTGCTTTCGAACACCAAGTTCTACAAGCCTATGTACACCATGAGCGTAAGCAGCTAGATCATCAGGACAATGCCAATTCTTAGGCTTACGGGCTAGTTCGGGATAACCCGCAATCTTAAGAGCTCCTCTAAGATTTCTAGGCTCTGCCCACCAAAGCATAGATTGCTCACCAAGAAGACTCATAATTTGCTCAATAGAGCCAATACACCTTGAAGCAGGCATATTAGAACCAGTCTGCTCCCAAGACTTATCCTGACGAAGTGCAAAACTCTCTACAACAAACCTAAGCTTTTCATCTCGATCCTTAATTGCAAAATATGTGTTAGTCAAAAATGTTCGAAAATTGGGAAGAGGAACTACCGTCTTACCAATATCGGTACCATCTTCTCTGAATGTAGCTACACCAACATTCTCACCCGGGTCAACCGAAATATACATCAGTCATTATCCTCTGAGATTATCGATTTCAGGCAGCATCGAGTCCCCACATCTCTTCTTCTACATCAAAGGGAACATTAGTTTCAAACTCATCTTCTACCCGACTCATTACCTGCTTAATCTGCGTGATGTACTGTTCAAGATACTCACGCTTGATTTCGAAGATAACAGAGTCATGCACCATAAGTAGCATACGACACTCGGGGTTGTCAACCTCATTATAGAGCCTAATCATAGCGCTCTTCACAATTTCGGCCAAGCCACCCTGAAGTAGGCTGTTGAATGCAAGTCGGGCATCCCTGCGGTCAGGCAGGTGCCTTACTCGGCCTGTCCAGTAGCGGACATACCCACGCTTCTTCGCAACCTCGTATACCTTATTTGAAAAAGCTACAATACGATCGTGATAAGCTTCCCAGTCAGTAATAAACTGATCAGGGTCGTCTCCACCAAGAATAAGACGGAGCTTATTACGCTGAGCTCCATACATTTTTGCATAAGTAAGTGTCTTACACTGAGCCTTAGGGCGATTTAGCGCGGCGATCATATCGCCCCACATATCTCTATTCCATTGAAAAGTTTCAGTAAGATTAGGCTGCTTAGCGTACCTAGTAGCTAGACGCATTTCGCCCTGACTAAAGTCTACCTGTAGCAGAACATAACCCTCATCTGCTTCAAAGGCTCGCTTAATATTACGATTCCAAATCTTGTTGCCATCCTTGGGAATTTGCTGAAGATTTGGATCATGCGCACTAGTTCTACCAGTCTTGGTTCCGTGCAACCAATAATCACAACGAAGTCTTCCATCTGGACCAACTAGATCAGAAAACTTCTTGTAGCAGAGACTAAGTGTAATATGCCAGCCGCGATACTCTAGAATATTAGAAGCTACAGAACCCCAAGGCCCATTAGCATAGGCGGGGTTATTCTCCAGAATAGCTTCATAATCCTTCATTGCATTCTTATCAAATGAAGGTTTTCCAGCCGGAGTAAGACGATCTGGAAGAATAGGAAGCTTCATCTCATCGATAAGGAGAGTCTTAAGATCCTTATGAGAGAGTGGATTGTAGCCATTAAGTTCCCTACGAAGTTGGTTCATTCGACCTTCTCCGTATGCAATTTCCTGGTCTACTACTTCCTTATTAATGCGAACACCTCTACCTTCCATAACTCGGAAGATATTAATGTTCTGCATCTCCCTCTCCCATAGATTCGGGATCGGACTCTTGAAGTTGTCCTTCGGAGGCATCGTCAGTAATAACCCTTTTATAAGTTTCGTAAATTTTTTCGTCGATCTTTTGCTTAAGTTGATCAATATACTCTAGAGTTGCTAGGTCTCTTTTACCCTCAATATAATCAGAGAGCTGTAGCAAACCCGCCCATGAAAACCCATAGGTTATTACGAGAGGTTCAGTGTAGATAGGATTGCAATCTGGTTTACCCCCATCTACCACTGTTCGAAGACAATAAAACTTACGTCTTTGAGATACAAATAGTTTAGATGGCTCAAACAGTTCAGAGCAACCATCACACTTCGCTTCCATCGAAGCCCCACTCTTTAAAGAATGGTTCTAGTCTAAAGAAGAGCTTAAGACAGAGTACGGCATCTTCACACGCATAAAGTGCCATAATATTAGCTGGAAATCTTGGAGACCAACCATAAAGAGTGTGAAAGGCTACCCACTCTGGAGGCTTGTTTTTTCCAGGTTCCTTTAGCTCATACTTAGACAACCAATCAAGTCCCTTAGGCACATTCTCGTTAAGAAAATGTGCCATCATCATAGTACAGTACCACTTAATTATCTGGAGATTAAAACCTGCTGTCTCCAAAGAGTCCAAGTCAAACTTGGCATTATGCATAACTACACGAGGTCGTGTAGCGATAATCTGGAAGAGGAGATTTTTAGTCTCCTCTTCCACATTACCTGTTTCATGGGCTACAGGAAAATAAGCAGAATAGTAAATATTATCAACCCGTACCGCCGCAGAAATTCCAATGGCAAATCCGCGACCATCTCTAATATCTTTACCATTAGTCTCAGTATCAACTGCAATAGTATCTGCAACCATAGCTTTAGAAAGAAATTCAGAAGGTGTTAGTTGAATAGCATTAGACATTCTATACCTTAATAACTAAAGAATGACTTACCGGTATCTACCGTAGACTGCTTTTCTGCTTCCTTTTTCTGTTCAGGCACTGCCTTTGTAGATGCAGGAAGTGCACCCATAGCAGGACGCCTAAACACTCGCCGTTCTCCATCCATAATAGCTGTAAACCCGCTATTATCTCCAGAGTGTCGCGACTTAAGGTATCGGACATTCATCATACGATTACTGTCCGAATAGTCCTTATGCTGCTTAAGAGAAATGATAGTGCTGGCAGCAGCTGCAATAAATGCACTACCAAACATGTCGTCTAGGTCAGCTTCTCTGTAGCCATGACCGGGAGGGTCCTTTCTTGTGTGATGGATGAATAGTACTGTGCATCCATATTTGTCCTTGATCATATCAAGGACTTCCATGGATTTTGTGACCTCCTCTTGATTAGAGAGATTAGATGCCAGAGAGTACGAAGCTGAGTCAATCAGAAGAATATCAGGCTTCATATTTTCAAGCTTACGCAGAAACTTACCCATAAGAACACTGGTAGGCTGGTAAAGCTTAATCTTCTCAGGCTGAGCGTACGTGTGAAAGTTTTCTGCGAGGGTCTTCAACTCGTCAGGAGAGAAATTGAGAGCAAGCTTCCTAAAGAAGTCATTTACATGCTCTACAAGCATCTCAAGAGAGAGAAACAGAATTTTGTATTTCTGATCCTCTTCTGAAGATTTCCACTCCAAATACTCTCGACCAAGTGCCAAAGCAGCTGCAAGACCAATACCCATTGTGGTCTTACCAGTACCGGACCTACCAACTAGGAAACCAGTACCCTTCTTGGGAAGGAGACCATTTATAATCCATTCAGTATTATCGGTGAATTCCAGAACTTCCATGAAGTTAAAAGTTTGGATTTCATCAGCAAGAATGGTTACGTCTTTAATTCCCTGGTAAGGATGCTTCTGTCGAGCGAAGTTAATAAGATCGACGTAGTAACGTTCCTTATCGGTACGATCTCTAAATTTACCCCAGCGCTTATCAATCCACTGTAGCATAGAATATACTTCACTGTTATCAAGACCCTGCTCGCAACAGGTATAAGCTACTCGGGTAAGTGCACTAGACCTAAGACCCTTTTCCATCTTGTACTTAGTAAACAAGTCCTGAGCATCGTCAGGCCAGGGTCCATGCTTAAGCATAGTCTTTACAGGATTAGGAATCTGCTCACGATGAAACTGTTCGAGATCATAACTAAGCTGAGGAACTGGGACAGTAGCAAAATCTTCAACAGCGTAAGAGTAAGAATTAGCTGAAAGAATTACAACTGGTGCACTATTTTTATGATTCTGAGAACCTACTGGGCGAAGACTATGCCCTGCGTCCCAAGCACCAATATCAGCTTGCAATGCGTAGGCAATAGCCTTATTAATACCCTGGATTGACGCAACATCAGTATTAAACTGATTATAACGCCAATACCAATGTTCACGTCCAGGAAGCGACGATTGTACTCGAAGAGTTGGATGTGGAACACCCATCTCTGACATATCCTCAAGCGATGGAACATTTCCATCGAAGTCAGCCCATGCTACATAACTCCCGTGCGAGTCAATAACATTGGAAGACTGACTTGTAAACATACCAGGGGTACAGTAAACCTCGAAATTACCAGAGTACCTATCGATATGTTCAATAACTTGTTCACGCTCAAACGGCCACTTAAAGAAGTGATTGTAAGAATATTCGTCTGTTTCTGGATTTTTCAGCGGGAGGTGCACATAAGCTTCCTCCTCACCCCACAAAAAATTACAGAACTCCATACGTTCTCTACGGAGAACTTCTACATCCTTTGCAGGATTTATACTACGAACCGTCCCCATTTTTACCTTCGTTCCGTGTAACGAAATTCCAAGACTGCTTATGCTGACAACTACATCCGTTAGTAATGGGGACTTCACGGATATTCAGCAAGCGATCATCAGTAGGGTGGGGGGTTACCAGATTAGTGCACGTATCGTGCGATTTATCTCTACAAGAATTACAGATCATTCGCCTCCAAGCTTTTAATTCGCGCCCTAAGGCACTCACCACAATACTTACCATCTAGTTTTAGATTTTTAAGATTTACTCCGAACATTGAGTAAACTACCTCTACTTTGGAGCAATCCTGACATTTTGATACTTTTTGGTCCATTATCACCTCCTAATACTAAGAAGGCTACAGGAATATGGTAGATTCCTGTAGCCAACTTAATTCTAGGACTATTGACTTAGAACCTAGAAGGGACGGTCATCATCAGTAGAAAATCCAGAGAGATCAGACATGTCCTGATCATCGTTAAGAGGATTGAACCTGATCACTCGAATATTCGCCTGACCAGACTTTTCATCGCGCTTAAGCGAAGTATTGCCATAAAACATACGACCCTTAGTCTGAGCAATAGTCTCAGGACCCATGTTAGCAATCTCATCAGGAGAGAAACCGAAAGCAATAAGACGCATCTTCAGGTAAGACAGGATACGCTCAATCTCATCCGGCTTAGTGTTAGCGTCCGGAACGCGAACCCAGTCAGTAAGCGGGAAGAAGTTAGCATAAGCACCCTCCATGATCTGGTACTTAAACGTAATACCAGTCTTGGAGTTATCCTTAGTCGGCTTAACCTCTGCCGAAATAACCTGGAACTTGTAAGTATTGTTCGGAAGCTCGTTCGGGTTGTCAGCAATGTCGTCGACGTTGTGACCAGAGAACCAAGACATTATATTAGATACCCTTCCAATTACGAATAGTGTCAACGAATGTATCATCAGAGACTAGAGACTTCATATTAAGATGATTCTTAGCCTCAAATTCATCATTTGCCTGTAGCGCGATAGTCCTCCTAAGAGCACCGTCTATTTTGCGCATAGACATATAACCTACTACATTTGCATAACCATTAAGACATTCAAAAATTCGAAATGGAATGCTAGGCCGCAGTAGCCTATCCCCCTTGACGAAACTCTGTTGGTCTGGAATTCGGTCATGAGACGTCAGAGTTACGCTTATGGGAAGCTTTGTAAGTCGAGCAATCAGATCAAACATGTGGTTATTAAGGAGATTATAGTCTTCAAGACTATTGATATCCCTATGTCCACGCTTGAAATCTACCTTCTGACGCTGTTCCTTAAGCTTCATACGAACAACACCATCGAAGGTATCAATCATGAAATGATCGTAATCATGGTCACCCTTATAGAGTTCCATAATAATACCATTCAAATGATCGAAAGACTTCAACTGAATGATACTGACAGTCTTAGAAATCTCTGGGAACTGTGTAAGAGATACATGAGCATTCTCATCTGTTACCAAAAGCGTCTTATTAGCAGTACGAGCACTGGCAATAGTTTTACCTACACCAGGAGGTCCGTATAGTACGGTAACAAGATGCTTAGGCACTTCATCTGAAGGAACAGCTTCGTCAAGAAGACCCATTACTCAACATCCAATACATTATCATAACCATAACTATTGGGACGATAATTAGCTTGACGCATTGCACTTGTATCAAGACCTGAAGCTTCAGTGTAGCACAGATCAACGAAGGGGCAATACTCGCAATTAAACTTGGAAGTAGAGCGTGTAACTCCATCAGCAATACCAACGGTTTCTCGCTTCTTCAGCTCAGCGATATCCTTGGCAGCTACTGCATGATTATTAATAAATACTTCACGCAGATGGGAGTTAGTAGGGACCTCCTCTTGCTTAAACTTTTCAATTGCATTATCCCTGTAGCGAACCATATTAAGAAATCCGCGTCGGGAATGCATACCCATTTCACGAAGAGCCCAGACATAATTAGAAATCTGAGCATTCATTCGGATGGATTGTTCAGACCAAAAATTGTAGGTGAACTTATGGTCATATGGACTAACTTCACCCTTATCATTTTCAAGGGTAAGGTCAATACGACCAACGAATTCAATATCCGGCATCCCGGGTAGAGGAGCGGATACGATATTTTCTACACCAACAATCTTATACCGATCAAGAATCCACTTAGTATCGGTAAAATACTGCTGAATAGTAGGTCCAAGCTGACCAATCATATTGGCCTTATCAATATCGCCAATAGTAATGGCCTCTAGACTCTTCTTTACAAGATATTCCATAACCGCTGATTCAGACTCCGTGAAAGTCTTACCAGACTGGATCATCTTGTAAAACATCTCAAGCGCGGCATGTCCAACTACGCCCCGTGTAAGCGCAATTCCCAATGTTCGCGGCTCAAGATTATACGAGGGATGATGTGCATACATCCATCGCTGCTTGCACGTCAAAAATGTAGCAACTTCTGACGTAGAAATCCTAAATGTCATTCTTCAATCCCATACTCTTCAACACAGTTAGGACAATTAGTGTCGTACTTAGGATCTTGAAACTTAGACTTATTAATATATTCTTTATTACAAATATCACAACGTCTTAGACCACTATTAACCTTGATTCGGTTACATCCGCAGCATACCAGGTGACCAGAGTCTGTGTCCAGTCTCGTACCCGCATCGGCACATACGACCTTTAGTTCGTAGAAACCGCACAGATGTTCCCGGATGGTCATAATGGCCAATCCGTCGTTAAAACTACCTTCGCGTGCATAAATAACATTTGTCATACTTTAGACCCATATGTCCTAATCTGTGGTTGACACTTTAACTAAAAAATTATTGGCTACAGGGGAATATAGGCGGGGGATGGGCAGATATTCCCCTGTAGCTCAATAAGTATATCACTGACCTCGTCTCTTTGTCAATTCTTAGGTTTAAGAACATTTCTAAGAACTTCAGAACTTTCATTAAGAAAACTCTGCATGTCTGGACGATCATTAGGAAAAGAAGGATGTGTACGCATGTTATTAATAATAGACAATAGAATTACCGCGTCAGAGTACGTAAGTTGGAAATTGTACTTACGACTACGCTCGGGAATCCCAACATTAAGAAGGTGATTCGTTACATCCCGCATTAATAACCTCTGTGTACTTGTCCTGCATTACACGTGGCTTAATAGGATAGAACTCAGCCTGAGTGCCCTTAGCGATAAAATCACCAATAGTCGCGGGAGAAGTACCCTCTATAGTTTCAATAAAGAGCTTACCGGCAGAGTTAATGTGAGCGAGACCATTACACCAGTCTCGAATCTCAGGCCAGTTATCACCAGTCCATTCAATAGCCTCAATAACTACCGGCTCAGCCTTAAACTTTCTAGGTGGCATTAAGGATACTCCCTTACAATACCGTCTTCATCTTCTTCCTCCCAATAACCCACAAGATTCATAGATAGCTGTTTATCTACGAGCTCAGTTTGGGGGTGGGGGAGTGCCCAATTACATGCACCTACTGGAAGAGGATGTTCATTACTCCAATACAAACAAAAGTAGTTACCGTTGTAAATAATAGGAGCTCCGCACTTAGGACACTTCTCCTTTGTGGGATCACCTTCATTTTCCAGGTGGATTGGCATTAAAGCTGATCCTTACTCCAATAGAGGCGACTACCGAGCTCATCAGCATTAAAATTTACATACTGAACGTGAATAGCTGAATCTTGTTTGGTAGGATCCGTACGAAGGCTATAAATTCCCATAGTTCTAAGAAGTTCTGCAATAATCCTAATTTGAATTACAGCAAAACCTTCTGGTTCAGAACCCTCAGGACCGTTATATTCTGGAAATGTCTTATCCATTAATCCGTCACATTCTTGAGTTGGACGCCTGCCCAGTTAACCTGATCCAGAGCGATTTCTTCTGTACTTGCACGAGTGGGGGAGTGGTCAGGATAAACTGACCCCCATACATAATCTTCATCGTTTCTGGCATGCCAACGGTTATGACATGTATGGCAAATACGATGAACATTACCAAAATCGTTATTAAGCGTATTTTTATCAGGACCGTGGTGTCGGGCCTGTTGTTTTCCATCCAGACATCCAACAATAGGATGCTTACCGCCACCACAATTTTTCTGCATACGCCATTCGCAATCAACGTCGGCGTTCAACGGATACATAGCCGCAGCTCTTTTTCTACCCGTAGATTGCTGATCGCGAAGTGATGCATCAGACTTATAAGTATTGATCTCTCGAACTGGACCGTCTATTTCTTCAGAGACCGATTCAGATTCCAAAGAAAGAGCAGGAGTAATACCAATAGAATTACAATTCCCATAATATTGACATTCCCAAACTCGACCAAGCTTACATGCTACACAGGAAATTTAGACCTCTTCTTTAACGGTGCTTACGTTGCTTAGGGATATAAATCGCGCTAGCTAGGAAAGTACCTACCCCGGGTACTACCCTAATTAGTTTACGACTTTTAAGACATTCCCATACCTGAGCCATTACAGTCCAGGAAACATTATACTTACTCCGGAGAACTTCCATACTTGGAAGCTTATGCTTAATCTCTCCGTTTTCAATTTGATTAATAATATCGTTAACGATACGTTGATACTTAAGAGTTCGAGACATTACCCTACTTTATAAAGTAATGCATCTATGCAACAATAGCGTTTCCCTTCAGTTGATTGCAAAGAAAACACATTAGTTGCAAGTTGCTAGATTTGTTAGACCCACCTTTTGATTTTGGTATACGGTGGTCTCTAGTGGCTAGATAGAATGGTACCTCTTTACCACACCAGGCACAAACACCATTGTCACGTGCATATAGCGTACGCAGAGGAATTTTCTTTGTTTTACTAGAGTAGCGGTACCTCTTGATACTCCGCCTGTTCCTCATGAATTCCCTTTGCAATCTCGGCGTCTTCCAAGGTTTCGAACCCTTCAGTATATGAACACCACAAATAATTACAGGTAATCTTAAATTCTGTCTTCTTCATATCGATATAACACTCGTGAAGAGTATCGTTTACAGGTTCACTACGAAAAGTAAGGTAAGTAGACATATTAGACTCTCAACTAAAATAAAAACCCCTCGGATTGAGGCTATCCGAGGGGTTAGGCTTGGCTTAGAAGAGGCAAGAGTAATCGGTTATCTTGCTAGGGATTTCACGGACCCTAACGAAGTAGGCTAATCTCTTGGGCGCCTCAATTAATTAACTTCGCCGCACTTGTTGCCTCTTCTAAGACCTCTATTACTGGGATTAGTAGTCCCAGTTGTTTAGGGGAGAACTAGAGGGGAGTCGGACCCGCTCTTGTTCTGTTACCCCTAAGTGTACCCGACTACAACGGACTAGAAAACCCCGCAACCCGGAATGTCCGATTCTAGTTACCCCTCAGGAGTGACACAAGTAACACTAGTGTCCGAGTAACCGGGGCTTGACAGGGGGTGATCAAGGGCGATTATCGCCCCCTCACCTCATTGTGGAATGTATTGAATAGCCCACACTGAATAATAAAATTAATTGCTAGATAGGTAACAATACCCCATTCCCCGTCCTTAATACAGACAATAATTGCTCCAAGAGTGAATACTGAAAAGAATACAGTAATATTACGCCACATAAGCACATTCACAGAAGATCCCCGTCCTTAAGGGCACCCATAAGCGTAGCAAGAAGATCATCGGACCTATCTTCAAATCCTTCAATCATCTTCTGCTTCTGCTCAATAAGATCATCCATAAAGGCATCGATTGTTCCAGACACATGAATAGTGTGGACAATAGAATCCTCAGTGTTATTCATGCGGTCAATACGACCAAATGCCTGGTCTTCCTTACCAGGATTCCATTCCCGGTCAAGAATAATCATCTGGCGAGCAGCGTTAAGATTAAGACCAACGCCACCCTTCCTATAATGACACAAAATTACCTGATACTGATAACCAGGGCAGTACTTACCTTCCTGGACGCTATTAGTAGACCAGTTAACACACTGTGGATTACAGTCCGTACCCTTAGGGTGGTTAGGCGCAGTCTTACCGTCAAAATCTAGCTGAGCTTCATTAGCCTTGGCATCTGAAATATCTCCGTCATAACGAACAACAGAAACACCCAGCTCGGTAAAGCGACGCTCAAATTCCTTAAGAGCTTCCTTAAACTGACTAAAACAGACAAGACGGTCCTCATCTTCAAAGATGATTTCCTTAGCAATTTCCATTGCCTTATCCATCTTAATAGATTCAGTAGCAGGAGCTTCATAAAGAGCTCGCCCAGTCTTACGACCCTCTTGGTCGTACTCCCAAATCTTAATACCCTGAGGCCAAGTAATAGCCTGACGTCGACGTGTAAGTTCAGGAAGAATACCAAAGACATCCAACTTAATATCATCAGACATCTTAATAGCACCGTACTCAGCAATTTGGCGCATAACTTCCCACTGAGCAGGGTAAAGACCCTTATCAAACTCAATCTCGTGAGGAACTACAACCTGCTTCTTAAACTTAACGCCAGCAGTTTCCTTAGTACGCCTAATGAATCGAGAACCAAGACGACTAATAAGAGCATCTTCTCCACCCGGACGGAACTTCCAACGCTGAGTGTAAAAGTCAACAGTACAGTAGTCCTGAAGGAAAGCCTTTTCACTCGGGAAAAGCTTTCGATCAATAATATGCAGCAGAGTCCAAAGCTCCTGAGGCTTATTAAGGATAGCCGTACCTGTCATAGGCAGTACATTCTTAACGCTACAGAAGTCTCCAAATTCCTGAGGCTCATGCAGACATACTGAACAACGAATAAGACGCTTAGCACGAAGAGGATCTGTATAAACTTCAGGATCTCCGCCACACTGATTACAAGCGTTTTCAGCGTAAACAATGTCGCGAATACCCTGATAGGCAGAAGTACGGCGCTCCTTAATATTATGCGCCTCGTCAATAATAACAGTATCTGCCTTAAGATTCTTCAGGTGTTCAACAAGGGAAGCATCCTTACGCCATGCCTCATAGTTGCAGAGAATAGTCCACTGTGGAACATGCTTAAGCATTCCAAGAGTAGTCTCTCGCACAACCTTATTCATACCTGCAAGAATCATAACGTGACGATGAGGCGCCCAATGCTCAATCTCACGCTTAAAGTTCTCAAGAACATCCTTAGGTGCAAAGATAAGAGTCTTCTTTGCACCAAGCATGTCTGCCCAAATAAGAGAAGTTAGAGTTTTACCAAGACCTCGCTTATCACCAAGAATACCTCGACGTGCAGAAGCAAGGCGCTTAGCACCGTCAATCTGGTGATCAAAAGCAAATTCTCGCCAAGGCAATCCCGCAGTATGCCTATCAAACTCTGCAAACTGAGCTTCATAACGCTCACGCATAGCCTGTTCAGACATAAATGTCTCAAGCTTACGCTTAGCCTGAGTTACTGCGGCTACACTATTCTGAGCTTCGCGCTTAATACGCTCAGACTGCTCTTGAAAAGCATAACGCTGCCTAGCCATCTCATTAAGCTTGGCCTTAAGAGCTTGTTCTTCTGCATGAATCTCCTGAATCTTCTTAGACCAGGATTGAACTTGCTCTACATTTTCCTTTTGCTTAGCTTCCTGAGTTTCAATCCACTTCTTAAGCTCTTCTGGGTCTTCAGGAATTTCAATCTCAATGCTAGCCATTATTGTCTCCCAAAGGTATAAATTTAAGGGGCTACAGGGAAGGTTCATCCTGTAGCCGATAAACCTACACCGTCACCTAGTATACCACAGGATAAGTGTAGTCATTCAATTACTTTCCGTCAGGTAGGATGATTCCCATTTCAACTGCCATCCGAATGCCATCCCGAATCCCGCGCTGATAATCACCATTCTTATTGCTCAATGCAACAAGGATCTCGTTAAGATGCTCCCGCATAGTCAAAGTGAGATGGTCTGAAGAGGTCTGAATAATCTCGTGGCTACGAAAAACTGCATCCCCAATATTTGCAAGATGCTTGCTAGATTCGAGAGCAGTATGAATAAGGTAAAGAAACCTCTTCTCATCCAAACCGGTATTAGCGGGGACATTATCGAGACGCTTTAGAATCTCATCAAGATTCTTGTTAACCTTATCAAACGGATTAACCGGAGTAGTCTTAGGCTGTGTAGGAATCTTGTTTTCCACCGTCTCTACGACCTTCTCTGTAAGAAACTTAGTAAGAACAAAATAATGAGCCCCCTTCTGATCAGGGACCTTTTCATCAATGAAAGTAAACTTACCATCCTTGCGCATACGACTAAGGGTAGATTGAATTTCAACCCTATTGTTAGATCCAAAGTGCTCATAAACCATCTTAGAAGACAGTTTATAAACACCCTGCTTGGCCTGCTGATTAGCGTATTCTTCGATCTCACGCATAAGCGTGATATTAATACCCATGATTGCCTCTATCTGCTTTTGTGAACTGCGTTTGATTATCTCAAGTCCACGTGAATCTCTAACTAGAGTACTGGTATGGAATGTATTACTAAGTTCACAAAAGTAAACATGACCTTTATCAATTCTACCAGTTTTCTTAAGAATTTCTCTTGCTTCGTCCTTACTTAGGTGCTTTACTTTTCCACAATCACATCGAAAGGAACCATTGTAGGAAAAAATTGGGGTAGCCATCTGGTTATTACCAATACCCCATAGACGTTCTTTAGATTTCCATTTATTAGTTCTCTTTCGGCGAGACTTAGACAATAAGACCCCCCTTCTCTAATTAAAAGGGTCACTGGAAGTATTCTGACCGATCACGCCCAATATTCGCCTAGCGTAATAATTCCAGTCGTTACCGCGAATCCGACCCTATATTAATTAAACGAAAAGTTCTCGAATATTCAAAATCTCTTCACGATTAGTTCGAGTAAGCCTAATCACTGTAGTGATATGAGAACCACATGAGAAATTTTCGCTCTCATCTGGAATACTCACAGCCCAATGCGAAGTAGCCTGACACTGTTTATACTGACAGACAGGCATACCAGACTTACTAATTTGCTTTTCTTTATTAATCATTTATTCAGCTACAGGAAGCTCGTCTTCCTCATCTTCCTCATCGAACAGATCCTGGAAAAGATCCGTGTTAAGAATACGGAAGTCGACACCATCAATAACGGAACCATCAGAAATTACTTCCTGGATAATTCCAAAGACCTTCGAAGGGTCGTTTACAAGAGAAAGCTGCTTCTCAACAAAGGCAACTGCATCACCAACACTCGGAAAACCGAATGCAGCAATAAGACCTCCCTTGCTAGAAAGCGAAACTACGGCCTTGTCATTGTCATAATTAACAGCCATGATACCTTCTCTATTTAGGACTAATCTTTTGATTAGTCTGAGAGAGCTAGGTGAGAGTTGAACTCACAGATAACCATTCAGAACTTCGCTACTGGGGTGGAGACGAGTATTCTAAATTAAAGTTACCTACCGCATTACTAGCTCATAAGGCCCTAATTAAAGGGCCCGCCTTACTAAGAACCACAGACATTACAAGGCTCATGCCTTGTCTCTACATACTTCCCACTGTCATCCGTAATAACAATGTCGCAGCGAGAACCAGAACAACCGGGAACAGGACAGGAAATGTTATTACGCATCTCGGGCATTTTTACACTCCTAAACATTCCACGACATACAGTACAAGGGAAATAATAAACACCGTCAGGATTCCAGATATAACTAATAGTACCTTCGCAATTAGTCCGAGGACACTTGTTGTTCATCTGAAATCTCACTCTTCTTCTGCACGATCAGAAGATGACCGCTCTCATACGTAATACGAATACTGTTATCAAGATTCTGAATATGAGAAACACTGAGTTCCTTTATAAGAGATACAAGATTAAGATGAGCAGGGAACAGATCGTTCTCGTGAACCTGAGTAATATTCTTAGCAGGTGCCATTAGTCTGTCTCCATTACGATTTCGATCGTACCGATTGTGTAGTACGCGTCACCATGACTATTAAGTACATTCAAAGCGTCTCTAAGTGCTATTAAGCTATCATTTATCTTATCTGGTTCGATATAAGATCCTATATCTAGCGCGATAGTATCCTCAGAAAAGGGATTCTCTAGAAAAGTGTGAATAATCCCTTCTGCTAGTCTTTCAGACAGATTTTCCACTTAGTTAGTCTTCTCCTCCTGATTAGTTAACCACCACCGAGCTCGTATTAGGGCCTAGCTAATACGAGCACGATGGGCTATAACTACTCAGCTGTAGTTCTTAAGCATCTCCAAGATATCCTGCGGTACCGACGTTGTATGGTCAGAACACTTGTTGTCAGAAACAAGGAGTGCAGTATTAGTGCATCGCTTAATAAAGGGATGCGTTTCAATGTTATCGATGTGTCGACACTGACCACGCTTCTGGTCGTATCCGAAAAAGTCCTTACGCTTTTCAGCACGGTACTTGTCCAGACGCTTACGAATAGCGGCCGACATAATTAGACCTCATCTCATGTATGATCTGAAACTGTAACAATCTTAAGAATGCGATGCCAAGGAAGATAAATAGTAGCCATCTCTTCACTAGGATCACGATACTGAAGAGCGGTTGTGCTCCAAGTTACAGTTGAACCAGGAACCTGATGAACTACTCGCTTTTCATTCTCATCGATGTGATGAATAAAGTACTGTGCCATTTTAATCTCCGCTACGCTTAAAATTGTATCCGAGAACAACACGCTCAGAACTTTCACAAGCATTAATGAATGCAAGAGCCTCAGTCTGAGTTGTAAAAGGCTGAGTCTTTTCCTTACCCTGCTCATCGCGGTAGTCTACTGTAAATGTACTCTGCTGCTGAGGAATAAAAGTCCTATAAGTACCCATAACAGTACTTTCCTGCTGAGTAACAGTATCTACCTTCACCAGTTCAAGACAGATGTTTCCATTCGGATACTCACCCGTCTTAGAACCAGTATATACGTAACCACGACTCAGAAGAGTCGGAAGCTCTTCATTAAACTTCTCTTCACTCATAGCCGGGTAATTAATACGAGAGTTAGAGATATTAGTATTCTTGGCTACAGAGATAGCATCGAAGAGATTTTCGTAATCCCAAGATGTGGTGTTAGTGGAGTTAGCGAGATACGTAAACTTGACTCGGAAGAGAATCATAATTAAACCTCGACTTTAGTTACTAATTACTTGTTAACGATGACCAGCTCGACGGGGGAGTTGCAGTCCTTTATGCCACACCTGTAAATAACGCCATACGGTTCCTGATACCCATAGCCATGAACGTGCATACCATTAGCTACAGGGGGAGGGGCACTGCAAATAGTCAGTACCGGACCCATATAAGGAATCTGCTTAAGTGGAGGATTAGTTCCTCTACCGCGATAGATAGGAATCTTTACAGTGACTGTACTCACAGCAAATTACTCCTTACTCGCTTAGTTTCTTCGAGAATACGTAGGCCATCTGATCTAGAAATAACCTCCTCCCGCACTTCGCGTTAGCTCCTATGATATTCAAAGAAGAAGTTAATGCTAAGGTCACTAACAATAATGGACTTCCAAAACTCTTCATCCTCACTATTGGCTACAGGGATGAAGAGATCGATAGTATCGTCATTGATAATGACCCTGATGTCCGCGCTCAAGCCATTACAATTAGGTGGGATACTAATCATTAGTCTTCCCTAATTACATGTACGTCTGTAACTCGACCGCTATCAGTGTAAAACTCTGCATTAATCCAGAAGTCCTCTTCTTCTTGTGAAGATACGGGAATAGTTACCTTCGCGGTACCATCTTCACGAAGAAAAACGCTTACTTCTGTATTAAAGATCACTTTTCCATCCAATTACGGTCTACGATGATGGCATGTTCTTCAACACACATACTCTTAAACTCAGAACTGAGTCTATCCTTAGCCGCGTCAGTCCAAATATCTGCATCTACAAACATCTTCACAAACGCATGGAACTGACGTGTTTGTTCTAGCACTACTTGAAGACGCTTCTTAAGTTCTAGAGTATTAGGACTTTCACGGCCACTATCTTCGTAGGCTACAGGGATAGAACTACCGAGACAGTCGAGCATCCACGCCTTAATTGCTGTCATCGCGCTAGAATCGATAAACTCTGGGTTAACGTCTTCAATAAGTGTATGGATGAACTCCTTAAGCGATACGTTCTCTCCGTTATAGTTACTGAACCTTGTTACGTTACTGAACAATGCCTTCGCATAGAATTTTTGGTTGCGCAAGTTCTTTTGTGGAATTTCAAACAGAAGACCTTCAGTAACCATCTTAAGCATCATACGACGAGTAGACTGATAACTGTGTTCATTCTTCAACAGCTTTACTACGTCATTAATCGAACATACAGGCTTTTGATCGAACGACTTAAGGATATCAGTTCTGAAGTCAGAATTCAGGGGTTTGGGCATTCTAATTGGTTCTCCGCATCCGGGCAATTCGGACATTTAGCGTTAGGTACAAACTGCTGAAAAACTGGCCTTGATAAAGTACCAACTGGAATGGGTAAAGGTCAAACTGCCTGGTCAGAGAGGTGAAAAACTGAAATCGGCATGGTCACTTAGTAGTTAGCGAAGCGCTACCAAGTGACCCATGTCCGATAATCTAAGGATGTACGAAATGTCTGTTTGACCCATTCAAAGGGTAAAACTGGGACCATTAATTATGGATTATCGTTGCGGTTGTCTATTGAGAATAGCTCTCTCAACCTTAAGTGACTGAGACTTAGTAAGCTTCTTGACAGGGGGAATCATGTCTCAACTTCCCTGTAGCCAAAGTAGTAAGTGGCCGCCCAGAATTTCCATGCGACGCTATTATTTAGTGGTTTTGAATTTCGTTTTCAATTAATAGTCGTGCTGGCAGATCTATTCCATTAAACGCAAAAAAGCCCCACCTAATCCCTAAGGACTAGATGGGGCTTAATTGACATTCAAGCGGGAGGATATTCTTCGCTTGTACCTACTTCGTAGACACAGGAACAATCGTCGATGTCCTGACGACAGTCATCACAAATGTGAATGTTAGGAATTCCCATGGTTCTCCTAAAAGTTAAAGATGTCTTCCGAGTCGAGCCAGACAATACCTTTATCTGACTCTTCGTATTCAACTCCGAACATACCGTCGGTAGTTGTGTATCGGATAATGGCGAACTCTTGAGTCTCCAGTACGAAAACCCTTTGACCAACCATTAGTCCTCCTCAGGAGTAAAGGCAGGAAGATAGAGTTCATAATCTTCGTTTCCGTTGTGCATAAGCGCCTTTCCTTCAGTAAGAAGGAGGTAAATAACATCCTTTGCGTATTCCGTACTGGCCTTAAATTTTAGATCCTGGGCCAATTCCTTAATGGAAGAATAAATAACGGAAATACCATTAGGTACTGGAACCATGTTCTTGTCTACGTCCAGCTTAATGTACTGCGGTGCCATTAGTACTCCAATAATGAGATGGGATAAAAGAAAAGGCACTGATTAACCTTTCGGTCTCTCAGTGCCTAATCTTTTACACCATTTCTAACGAGCAATTAACGCTCAGCCCGAATGGTGTAAGGGATGGTCTGGTCGTTGCCGTTAGCATCCTTGAACGTGTAGTTCATAGTGAACTCATGCGACTCAGGGAGGTTGTTCTCGTCGATACCCTGAAGATAGGCATCCGTGAGATCCTTGGCAGTCCAGTTAATGCCCTTGTGCTGCTTCTTCAGATACTGAGAAGCGAAGGTAAAGGTGTACTTTTCCTCACCCTTAACCGTGCCGTATACCTTGTTACCGTTCTCGTCCTCGGTAACGTTGTTAACGAGAATTCGCTTAAAGCGAATACGCTTGGCGCCTTCCTGAGAAGAAGAAGCACCCTTAGTGGCAGTGCCACGACGAGTAGCAATCTCGTTAATGAGAGGAACAAGCTTACCCTTAAGGAAGGGAAGCATGTTTTCCATCTGGATAAAGGCTGCCACCTTATCCTTAAGAGGCTTGTGGTTATCGGCAGTCTTCTTCTTAAGATTCTCAATTTCAGCTTCGGAAAGCTCCTTGGGCATAAGACCCTTCTTCTCAATAAGGTCGTACGCCTGGTTCTTAAGCTCCTCAGCAGACTGAATAAGCTTAAGATACTCTTCATACTGACGCTTAACTTCCTTATCCTTAGACGTCTCGAAAATCTCAGCCTTGATAAGCTTCGGGTCCTTAGCCTCAGCCGAGATAATCGAATTAACGTCCTTGTTATGGGCGTCAATATCCGCATTGAGATCCTTAACAGCCTGCTGAAACTCCGGAGACAGAGAGTTAAGGATCTCTCGCTTCTGGTCTTCCGAAAGCTCCGGGGTCTCAGCCTGGGTGTTCTGGTTCTCAGTCATTACTAGACCTCACTCTGTTTGTGTTCCTCGGTATGGGCACAATGCTACCACATAACGTGCGGTTGCACTGCACCTAGGCATGGATGACTTTAGATGATGTTTCATCGGTCACCTTGCCATCGTGAGACGAAAACCGATGAGAGTTTCCGCCCCTATACCCGTACGACCCGGATATTAGCATAATACTAGCGCGCTACGTTAAATGTGCTCGACTCGCGTCTAAGACGTTGTTAATTAATTGAGCTCGTAATTAATAGCTGAATTCACGCGCTTTAATACGCGCTGAGACTAAATGGCTAGAAACTGCCTATCCCAGCAATAACCTTATCGGCGCACCCTATTGAGTTCTCAATGTACCCGCCCCTTTAACTAAAGAGCATCGCGCTAATTGGTTGTCACCTTATTCAGCTTCATTCTGGCATAAGCCTCGGAAGTTCCTGGTTAGTGATTCTCGGTCCATTCCCGACTAGCGCGCTCTTTAGTTATTGGGTCGTGCTGTCTTGCAAGGAACACATTACTCGGATTGGCCCGACTGGCAAGAATTCCACTCGTTTTTCCAGTGGCCCAAATATTGGGCGCAGCCCGATAAATTAATACCGAGCTGCGCCCTTTCCCTGTAGCCAGAGAAGAACTATCCGTAGATCATCTGGACTCGCTTATTGGCGAGGTATTCGCCGAGCTTGTCTTCGCGAATAAGAACCGCGCTGGGGTAATTCCGAGAGATACGGAATGCGTCCCATTCACTGATGTGTACGAGAGTTTCGTTGTACATAATGAACCAGCGCATAATCAGTTCTCCTTAGTGCAGACGTAGGGAGCGTACCGCGCATTACAGGCGGTAATAATCCCGAGACTCCTGTAGCCGAGACGCTTAGCGCGTCCCTTGGCGTACTTAATGGTCTGCGTCATTTAGAGACCTCGACTCTCTTAGATGAACTTGTACGACTTGGAGTGAATACTCTTAACCATGCTCCGATTGTTCTTGGAGCGCTTGTATTCGATCGCGTTAAAGATTGCGTCGAATTCAGAGGCGTATTCCTCATAAGCCTCAGCGTGGTAAAGGTCCCACTCCTCCGCATCAGTAGTAATAACGATCGCGTCGGTTGTAATAACCGTGTGCGTGTACTGAATACCCAGGAAGAGAACTCCGAGGATAAGCAGAACGTTCGCGATCATTAGTACTCCTGGGCTTATTTGGTTGGGCTGACGTCAATAAATATATGGGGCACGGGCTGATGTTGTCAAAAAAATTCCACCCGTTTTTCCCTGTCCTTAAATACGTTATTCTGACTTGACCATTCGCCTGTAAACCACCTATTATTAGGGCATGGGCTTTCGCCCTCACTGATTTGGAGTCGACTAATGAATCCTATTATTACTGCGCGTTCTTTGTCTCTTCTGTCAACCACTGCTCTTGCTAGACGACTTAATGTTTCCAGGCAGTATATTAATCGTGTAGAGCAGGGCCTTTATGAACGTCCTAGCGACGATATTCTTACCTGGGCAGTAAACACAATTAACCGTAATCGACCCGAAGACAACCAGGTAACTAAGAAAGCCATTCTCCAGCTTTATAAGGAGTGGCAGTGGCAGAAGCGTGAATCTGAGAAGTTTGACCTTATGCTTCGTCCACTTTCAGTTACTGAGTTCGACCGCATGCGTCAACCGGATCTTATTTATTACTACAAGATCTTTAATAACTGGCGTCGCGACTATTGGCCTACAGCTCACGCTATGGCGGTTAGTCTCTGTATTCATCCCGATCCTATTTCTCGGTATGAAGACGGTATAACTGTTACTATGCCTAAGCAGATTCGATACGTTCTTGAAGAGCTTAAGCTTCTGGATAGTAGTTTTAAGACTGGTGAGCGATGAGGCAAATTATTAGGGCCTGGATTTTCTATAAAAAGGCAGATTTCTTTATCTGGCTACAGAGGGGGTTTGATTCAAAGCACGATCACGTTTGGTGCTTTGAGATTAATATGTGGGGCTATACCTGTGAGTACCCTCATTGCGATGTATTTATTGCAGCAGAACTGGGATCGCGGCTAGGGATTACAAATGGCCGAATCTGAGATTACGTATTTTGAACCATGGCAGCTCGAAGTAGTTTTGTTTATTGAGCGAGTTCATAGTACGACTGGCGGAATTCCCACTGATGCTGATATAGTGGAACATATCCGCTTCACAAAGAAGATCCGGGATTTCTCTGTAGCCCAGCTAAAGGAATTTCGCGAAGATCCCAGATTCCATGCATCTATGGATTCTCGGGGAATTCCTGTAGCCAATACTGGTAATTTGTCTCAACGACAGATGGCAGCTGCTTCTGTAATGCTTAATCTGACTGATAGAAGGTCAGATGAGAAGAAGTTGCGTGATATCGGAGTTTCTACAGAAGAATACTCTAACTGGATGCAGAATTCAGTTTTTGCTGAATACATGCGGCAGCGTTCTGAAGTTCTAATTAATAATTCCGTACATGAAGCTCATATGGGTCTTATGCGCGGAGTTAGGCAGGGTAATACTGCCAGTATCAAGCTTTATTACGAACTTAGTGGTCGATACAACCCCAATGAAGAGAATCAGGTCAATATCCGAATGGTCCTCGGTAGGGTTGTTGAAACTATTCAGAAATACGTTACAGATCCCGATGTTCTTAACAGTCTTGCTGTAGAGCTTAGTCAAATTGCTATTGAAGCCGGTTCTCCTGTAGCCAATAACAATAATAAGAATGTTAAGGGTGAGTTGGCATGACAGAAGTAGATAAGAGTCTTCGTAAGGCTAAGTTTGGTATCGGATCCTCTCCTGTTAACGTAGATGAATTTGGTCAGGTCTATAATTCAGATTCTGATCCTTCTAAGTGGTCTGCTGAGGATCCGGCAGATTCTCGTAAGGCACATGCTCGATCTGACGTAGATTTGAGCCCGAGAAGCCTGCATCACACTCTTGGTAATCGTCGTAATCAGGCAAGTCCTGGTGACCATAATCATGATGGAACAACTTCTAAGAAGATTGGTCCTCTTGAGATGGATCCAGCTAATAATGGTAAGACACGAGCAGTATGGACTATTCCAGTCGCTCCTACGATTACAGACGTAGTAAACCTTATTAAGAGGTTTGTAGAGGTACGCAGTGTCTAATTTTAGAGATCTTCTTATGACTGCGTACGAACCTAGACTTCGTGATCAGTTTCGTCACCATCCTAAGTGTGATGAAATCATTCAAGATTTCAAAGATGGTAAGTACTCGATTACTGAGATCGATAAGGTATTTGCTGAAGCTGAAGCCTATAACTGGCAGCATTTTAATGAAATATCTAAGAAGCCGCGGCCGATTATTACAGATGCATCCGGTAATGAATTTGTGAGGTTTGAGATACATGAAGGTACTAGTGATTGATGAGGCTCTAGTTAATAGGGTCTTTACGGTAAATGATGATTCCACCTCTTTTCAGATTCCGATTCTTAGCTCGGATGAAGATGCTCCGCCCAAGATTGTAGATTATACAATTACAAAGATCTATTTTCTGGGTGAGCTTCTCCCTGTAGCTCACAATTGTGCGGTTGAACTTGTAGACTCTACATTTGCTGAGTTTATTTATAAGCGCATACCTTCTATTAAGGAGACTCTTAACAATGGCTAAGCCTATGACTCCAGATCAGCTTATTGCGCTTCTTAAGGAGTGGGGCATCCCTTATAAGGAGTACAAGAATTGGAAGAATCACAACCGTAATCATAAGGGAAACTGGGGACCTATTAATGGTCTAATGGTCCATCACACCGGTAGTGATGCCCCAGACCAAAGGGAACTCCTCTACAGTGGCCACGCTGCCCTTCCTGGGCCCCTCTCTCAGGTCGGTTTGGACCAGCAGGGAGTAATCCACCTTATTGGTAATGGTCGTTGTAATCATGCTGGTCTTGGAGATTCTTCTATTCTTAAGCAAGTAATTGCTGAAGACTATGGAGATACTAATCTTAAGCCTAAGAAGGCTGATACCGATGGAAATGCTCATTTTGTAGGCATGGAAATTTGGTATTCCGGCAATCATGATATGACAGCTGCTCAGTATAATACTCTCCGACGTTTTGCTGCTGCATTTATTACCTTTTACAAGTGGACTGAGAAGTCTGTTATTGGTCATGGGGAATGGCAGCCCGGAAAGTGGGACCCTGGTTATAAGAAGGGGACCATTAAGGATATGCGTGTAGTTCGTCGCGATATTGCTACTACTAAGAAGGCAGGTCCTAAGGCTAAGCCTCCTGTAGTTACTCCTCCGGCTCCCCCTGTAGCCAAGACTCTTGAACAGCGTGTGGCTGAATTGGAGAAGCGAGTTACTAAGCTTGGAGGTTAATGGGTTATACCCCTGATCAAGGTTTTTACCTAATTAATGGGGAAGACCTAGTAAATCCTGCGACTGATATTAATTATAATATGAGTCGCTGTGATGAGAAACTAAAGCCACTCGTTGAGTACTATGTAACCGATGTTCCAGATATTACAGCAAGCGCTATTCCTAAGGATGTCGGTTACAAGTTCTATAAGCAGTATAGTAATTCTACTTGGGTTTGGTCTGCTAATCCTGTTGGAACTACTCCATCTATGCGTCAAGAACCTAATGGCGCAGTTCCGGGCTGGCTTTCTACAGATATAACTTTCGCTTCAGGATGGTCTAGCGATTCTACTGAAGTTGTACAATATTCGACCGCATCTAATTTTGTACAGCTTAGAGGGAAACTTGTATATAACACAACGATTCCTTCTAACACACTACTATCTAATATTCTAACTCTTCCTGTTAGTATGCGCCCTAATACAGACAGATCCTGGATTATTTCAGGGGGGCAGGGCGTGGATGATTTCCAGATGTTTAGGGCTGTTATAGGATCTGCTAGTGGAGCACTTTCTGTGTATAAGTACGGGAATGGTCCTATAGATCCAAGTCATAACTATATTAGTCTTGATACCGTAGTATTTTATCAGAATGTATAGCTATGACATACTTTAATCTTAACTTCGTAACTAATCCACCTAATGACGAGCTGGTTAATGAAGAAACCCAGATTAATGATAACTGGGAAGAAATTGACGCTAAGCTCGGCCCATTTAATAAACAGCCTGCAACTATAGTTGGTAGTGCTAGCGTCCCACTAGGGACTGAGGCTCTATACCCTATATCTGTGGGAGGAGTTAATAGCCATCGAATAGCAGTTTGGGATGGTACAGATTGGAAAATTACTGTTTCAGAAGCTACAGGGTGGCTAGGCTGGACTAGCTTGTCACTCAGATCTCCTAGAAGTATTGCTCTTGCTTGTAAGTATAATGTTAATGTACTTAGACGTCAGGTTATTCTTACAGGAGCAGTTAGATTCGATGGAGTAGGTGGAGCTTGGCCTACTGCTTCGGATACAGAAATTACAGCAGATACTGCTATTCCTACCACCTATCTTCCTGTAGGCGGTAATAATATTTGCCAATTGTCTACTGATAATGGAATCACTACGGCAGGACAATTGGCATGTGCAGTTGCATCTGTTCATCAGGCTTCAACGCCTACTCGACTTGCTATTACCGTTAAGTGGCAAGGCGCAGCTACATCCCTTAACTGGGTTTATCTTGATAACATGATGTGGTGGTATTAATGACTACCCCCAATTATGGTTTCTTCTTGCCAGAAGAGACAGATGCAATGTCAGATGTTAAAAAGAATCTGACAGATAGTTTTAAGAAAATTGAAGCAAGTGCTGAAATCCCCGTTATTGCTCCTAATGGGGCTCTTCCTCAATCTGGTTCTTATGAGATTGGTGACAGGGTTCATAGGGGAACTGGGGGAGACCCTAATCAATGGCCCAGTAATTATATTCTTGTAGTAAAGAGTGATGTATGGGGTTGGCATTGGCGTCCAATTCACACATCGTTTTCACCATGGGTAGCTCTTACTAATAATGTAATTCAAACTAGTCCTCCCGGTACTCCACTAGTTGTATCTTCAGATACTCCACTTTCTATCGCGATGGATAATCGAGGTAGAGTTTGGTGGCGTGGATCTCTTAGTAGATCCGGTGGTACAGGTATTGCTACAGGTAATTATGTAATTTTTAAGGAATTGCCGGTAGGTCTGCGTACTATTGCTGGTTTTTCTTTTATCTCCCCTGTATCACCTACTTTTGGTGCTTCTGGAGCTTCTGGTCTTAATGCTTGGAATGGTGTACATCATTACGTACAGACTAATGGGTATATAGGTAGTAGAATTTGGAATACCAGTACTTCTACTAAGATCTGGTTTAGTGGTCTTCGTTACTCAACCGGAACGGTGAGATATGAAGGCCCATAAGAAGAATCAGATCTCTAGCGTTGAACAAGCTTTTAAGGAACTTTCAGATACACTTGCTCGACTGGCATACGCTCCTGATATTAATTCTTACAAGCCGCATGATAAGCAGAAAGCTTTTCATAGTTCGCCTAAGAAGAGTCGTCTATACATTGGTGGTAACCGATCCGGCAAGACTACGGGCGGTATTGTTGAAGATATTTGGTGGCTTCTAAATAAGCACCCATATGCTGAAACACCTAATCGCCCTGTAGCCGGACGTATTGTATCTGTTGACTTTGTTAACGGTATTAATAAGATTATTATTCCTCAGCTTAAGCAATGGATCCCTCCTAGCTATCTTCGTGGTGGTAGCTGGGATAAGGCTTATGATGCTCAGGATCGTATACTTAATTTTGAAAATGGCTCTTTTGTAGAGCTAATGTCTTATGACCAGGATCTCGATAAATTCGCTGGTACTAGTCGTGATTTTATTCATTACGATGAGGAACCTCCAGAGCATATTTATTCAGAGTGTCAGGCTCGTCTAATTGACCGTAAAGGTCGTTCTTGGATGACAATGACTCCTGTTGAAGGTATGACTTGGATCCATGACACTCTTTATGAGCCTGGTATAGCTGGTAGTAATCTTATTGATGTGGTTGAAGTTGATATGGCTGAGAATCCACATCTTGATCCTGAAGAAGTTGAACTTTATCTTTCAACACTTTCTGAAGATGAAAAGAAGATTCGTGGTCAAGGTAAGTTTGTTCAGGTCGGTGGTCTTGTTTACAAGGCTTTTAATATTGATATACATGTAATACCTCCTATCAATCCTAAAGATTATATTGGTCCTGAGTACAAATGGTATATGTCTCTTGACCATGGTTTTAATAATCCAACAGCTGTTCTTTGGCATGTAGTAGATCGTAACAATCGGGTTATTACCTTCGACGAGCATTACATGTCTGAAAAGACTGTAGATTTCCATTCAGCTGTAATCATGGATCGCAATAGTACACATGGTCGTTTTCCTGATATTAATATTTGTGATCCAGCTCTTACACAGCGAAATGGCGTAACAGGTACATCTATTCAAACTGAGTATGCTATGCGTGGTATTGGCATGGTACTTGGTAATAATGATGTAGTTACAGGTGTTGCTAAAGTTAATCAGTATTTGGAACTTGCTCCGGATGGTAAACCCTACTGGCTCATTACTGAGAACTGTGCTAACCTGATTAGAGAGATGTTGAGGCTTCGGTGGAAGACTTGGGCCTCAAAGAAACAACAAAGTCAGAATAATCCTTATGATCAAATTCACAAGAAGGACGACCACGCGTGCGACAGCGCACGATATTTCTTCAGTTTTGTTCCTGAACTCAAACAAAGTGCGCCGCTCCCGGAAGCCACTAATCGTCTTCCTCAGTTGTCTAATATCAGTGGTCGTAATATCACTAAGTATCGTGTGGATCCTAAACTAACACCTGAAAAGCTCGGTAAATCTACTGAGTGGAAGGTGGTTCTTAATGATGAAAATGGAGGATAATGACTCGACTCTCTCAGACTAACCCTGAGCTTTTTGAGAACCCCACTCTGGGTTCTGCGACTACTAGTGCATTTCTGGACCAGGAAGAAGCACAGCGGGTAGAAGATTATAATGCTCGCATCGACGGTCGCGAACCTATGACCGTTATTGCGGTTGATCGCTACCCTAAGTTTATGGAGCCGGGAAGTCAGCCTTCGGATGTGCGAGATAAGCTTGAGTATGTAGACCCTAATTCTCCTGTAGCCGAGCAGCAGGATCTGTTTACTCAGGAAGATTTTGAAGATGAGTAGGGTTCAAATTCTAGAAACTCCTATTCTTGCTCCTGGAAAGTGTGTACTTTGCGGTTCAGCAGGTGGAGATCATCGTAAGTTTATTGATCTCGGTATGAAGATTGATTTCTATGGCCGAGTCTATTTTTGTAGCTATTGTATTCAGGAAGTTCTTCAGAAGCTAGAATACGTAACTGCTGAGAATTTTGATAATCTTCATGATAGCTATCGTTCTCTTAATACTGAATATGATAGACTTAAGGTTGAACACGAAGCGGTGAAGAATGCTCTCAACAATCTTCTTTCTAGCTCTACTTTTGGTGAGCTTCCTCGCATTCATCCTAATGGGGATGAAGTGCCTGAAGGATATTCACGAAATGAATCTTCAGACATGGGAGTTTCTGAAGATTCAGCAGAAGGAGATCCAGAGGCAGAACAATCTACTAGCGTCGAAGGATCTGACGACCTTTTCGACTCTTCAGACTTTGACGATGGAGAATAGTGATGAAGCTGTAGTAATTCCCCCTGTAGCCAATGATGATATCTCTGTAGCTAATAGAATGGCAGAATTCTATAAGTCACAGGGAATTGACCCTTCTGCTGCATATGATAGTCCAGATGACGCAATGCTTGACTTTGGTCCTAATGGATTGAAGGATTTTATTTAAGAGAGGAGGTTATTGAGCAGCGCTGAGCCGTCTTCTACAATCACTGGTGATGCTAGTAGCTACAGTGATGAACAGCTTCAATCTCTCGCTAAAGATTCTAAGCGTAAGGAGATGGAGCAAAAGGTTATTGCATGGACTAAGTCCGCTCATGCACGTTGTCGAACTATTCGACAGCAGATTGAACGCCAGTGGTATATTAATCTGGCTTTTTATATTGGACGTCAGAATGTCTCTGCTATTCCTGTAAGTTCCGCAGGTTCCGCAGCGGCAGGTGTACGTCTCTATATCCCTCCTGCTCCCTACTATCGAGCTCGTCCTGTTATTAATAGGATTCGACCTATTATTAGGACTGAACTTGCTAAGTTGACGGCTCAGAAGCCGACTGCAACAATTGTTCCTGCTACCAGCGATGATAAAGATATGTCCGCTGCTCTTGCAGGTGAGCAGATTTGGGAATCCGTATATCGGGATAAGAAGATCAAAGCAATCTTCAGAGAGACTATGCTTTGGACTCTTATTTGCGGTAACGGTTTTATGAAGGCTTATTGGGATCCTAATAAGATCCCTAAGGGATACGAAGACACTATAGATCCCTTTACTGGAAAGCCCCAGGTCAAGGGTGATTTCTGTTATGAATTTGTAAGTCCTTTTCATCTGTTCATCCCTGATATGATGGCTACAGATATTGAGGATCAGCCTTACGTAATTCATGTTCAGACTAAGTCACCTGAATGGGTAAAGCTTAATTATCCAGGCGTTAACCCGGCTCCTAACGTTATGGAAGCTAGTGATATTCTTAATGATAGCTTCCTTAATCTAGTTGGAGCAGCAGATTTTCGTAAGAATGCAGTTCTCTGCTATGAGGTTTGGGTAAAGCCAGGTTTTCTTGAGTTTATGCCCAAGGGTGGTATGTTTACCATTATTGGTGATACTATCACTCAGTTTGTGGATACTGGTAATCCTTATATGCACAAGCAGTATCCTTATATCAAATTTGATCATATTCCTACGGGGCGATTCTACGCTGACTCAGTTATCAATGACCTGATTCCTGTTCAGCGTGAATACAACCGTACTCGTGGTCAGATTATTGAAGCTAAGAATAGAATGGCTCACCCTCAGCTTATTGCGGCTGAAGGATCTATTGACGCTTCTAAGATTACAACTGAACCTGGTCAGGTAATTCTTCATAAGTTGGGATTTCCTGCACCGCAGCCTATGCCTTTGCAGAATCTTCCTGCTTATGTTTTGCAGGAGATTGACCGACTGACTATGGATATGGAAGATATTTCGGGTCAGCATCAGGTCAGCAAGGGTCAAGTTCCGCCCGGTGTTACTGCCGCTACTGCTATTAGTTTCTTGCAGGAGCAGGACGAATCAATGCTTTCAGTTACATATGAAAGTATTGAAGAAGCATATGAAAAGCTAGGGTATCAGACACTTAATTACGTTAAGCAGTATTGGAACGTACCTAGAACTGTTAAGGTTGTAGGTAAGGATAAGCAGTTTAATGTAATTACGTTTCTGGGTTCAGATATTAGAGACAACACTGATATTCGAGTGGAAGCAGGATCAGCCCTTCCAACTTCCAAGTCTGCTAAGCAGGCTCTTATTATGGATCTCATGTCTCAGGGATTTATTACTCCTGAGAAGGGTCTTGAGATTATGGAAATTGGGGGAGTGCAGCGTCTTTACGAAGAGCTTCAGCAAGATAGTGCACAGGCTACTCGTGAAAATATGAAGATGGCTGCTGTAACTGATGAAGATATGTCGCAATATCTTCAGACGTTTACAGGACCGATGGACCCTATGACAGGGGCACCATCGCTTGTAGATCCCGCTACAGGTGGACCAATGGCAGATCCAATGGGTATGCCTACTCCGCCACCTCTTATTGTTCCTGTTAATAGTTTTGATAATCATCAGGTCCATATTCAGGTCCATAATAACTATCGTAAGAGTCAGGAATTTGAAAATCTGCCTCAGAATGTGAAGGATCTTTTTGAGGCACACGTTAGTCAGCATATGATGGCATTGGGTATGTCTCCAGGAATGCCAGACCCAAATACTATGCCACCACCTACTGACCCTAGTATGTCTGGTAGTGAAGAACAGCAAATTTTGCCGGGACAGGAAGGAATGATTTAAATGGCTAATGCGTCTAACGGCCCTATTAACATGGGGTTTGTTAATGCAAACTGGGTACCCCCTACTGGCGCTAATGGTAGTTTTCTTTCGACTCCTGCAAACTACGTCTCTATTTCCTCTCTTCGAAGCCGTCTTGCAACCATTAATGCTGCGTACTATACAACGGCAATGCTGGATATGATGAGTGTTAATGACATGGTTTATGCACTTCGCATGAGCGACGACAAGACCACGATTGCGAATTACCTGTGACTTTTCCAATTAATCCTGACCAGGCCATGGTTGATAATGCGACTAGCGCGATGGCTGCCAAGTCGGCTAAGGTAGCTCCAAGAGCTTCGCAGTCTAATCCTCGTCAGGAAGCTTTGGCACGGCGTCTTTCTAAGATGAGGAAGTCTAATGTCAAGTGATCCTCAGGCTAAGCCTAATTTTGATAATTTGAAGAAGGAAATTCCTGAAACTAGGCGTAATGCTCTTCAGCGTAAGTTGGAGAAGCGTAGGAAGGAAAATACAAAGAATGGCCGGTAAGCGTCATCCTTCTGTAGAGTCTGTTACTCGATTCTTCGAGTACGAACACCTTCCAGCTGACCTTAAGGTTATTGCAGCTGCTTGCAGTGATCTCAAGGATTTTATGCTTCTTAAGCTTGAAGATGACCCAGAATTTACTGTCGGTCTTCGAAAGCTTCTTGAAGCCAAGGATTGTTTTGTTAGAGCTTCTGTAGCCCAGAAGAATCGTAATAATGGTAAGCCTGAGGGTAAGCCAATTTCTTAAATAGAACAGGTTTAGGGCCTCCGAGCGAGGTACGAGCCTTAAAATTAGAGGGTAAATAATGGGAACTCCGATCGAGCCCGAGTCTGGTATTGAAATTCCGGAAACTGAAGTTGAAACTCCGGGAGTTAATCCGGCTTGGAACGACGTTCTTTCTATTCTTCCAGAAGGTTACCATAATGCAGTAACTGAACACTTTAAGCGGTGGGATGAGGCTGCTAACCAGAGGATTGAGAGTGTAAACGCTCAGCTTAAGGATTTTGAGCCTTATAAGGCTTTTGCTGAGCATAACATTTCTACTGATGAGCTTCAGCAGGGTATTCGTCTTCTGTATGAGATTAATAATAATCCAGAGACAGTATATAATGCTCTGATTGAGGCTTATAAGTTTGGTCAGTCTCCGGAGGGTCAGTCTTCTAGTGAGACTGAGGGAGAAGAAGCTACTCCTTTTGATATTACTCAGCATCCTGAATATCAGAAGATGCAGCAAAATCTCCAGACTGTTACGGAAGTTGTTTATAACGACATTAAGGCTAAGCAGGATGCTCAGGCCGATATGGAGTTGGATAAGGAACTTTCAGACCTTGAAAGTAAGCATGGTAAGTTCGATGTAGACTACGTTATTACTAAGATGATGACGGGCATGTCTGGTGAACAGGCCGTAGAAGCTTATAAGGGTCTTATGCAGTCTATGCAGCCGGAGCCTTTTGCTCCGAGTATTCTTAGCACCACCTCTGGTAATGGTTCTGGTCTTCCCTCTAATAAGATCGATGTTACTAAGTTGAATAGTTCTGAGACGAAGAATCTTGTAGCTCAAATGGCTAAGCGTCTCGCTGGTGGATAATTAAGCTCGGAGGCTAATGGGCGCTACGCTCACCACTGCTAGTAATATTCTTAAGGAAATTTACGAACCTCGTATTCGTGATCAGCTTCAGAACCACCTTAAGACGTCTAAGCGTCTTGAGCAGACGTCAGAAGGTGTTACTTCTGACGTTGGTGGAAAGTATGTAGTCTTTCCTATTCATGTTCGTCGTAACACTGGTATTGGTGCTCGTCTTGAGAATGAGCAGCTTCCCACTGCGGGTAACCAGGGTTATGCGCGTGCCCAGGTAGGACTTGCATATCTTTATGGTGCTATTCGACTTACCGGTCAGGCTATGCAGCTTGCTAAGACTAATTCTCAGTCTTTTGCTGCCGTCCTGGATCAGGAAGTTAATGGTATCCAGACTGACCTGGCTAAGGATTATAACCGTCAGGTTTATGGTACTTCTGTTGGTGTTCTGGCTACGGTTTCTGGTGCAAATACTGGCACCACTATTCCGACCACCAATACTCAGTACCTCCAGATCGGTATGCTTGTTGATATTTACAACTCCGCTGGGTCTACTCTTAAGACTCAGGCTGGTGGTGTAACTATCACAGCTATTGTGAAGGATACTTCTTTCACTGTTAGTGTTGCCCCTGGTACTGCTACTGCTGCGAACGATGTTGTTGTTCGTCAGGGTAACCTTAACCGAGAGACTATTGGTCTTTCTCAGATTGTTGACAACACGGGTACTCTTTACAATATTGACCCGACTGTCGAGCCTGAGTGGAAGTCTGTAGTTAGTGGCAATTCCGGTGTTTCTCGCGCACTTTCTGAGTCACTTATGATTAAGATGGTCGATGATATTTACACCAATGGTGGAAATACTACGGCTATCTTTACGACTCTCGGTGTTCGTCGCAGCTACTTTAATCTGCTCCAGCAGCAGCGTCAGTATGTTAACACTGAGACCTTTGATGGTGGATTTAAGGGTCTCGGTTTTACTACTGATAATGGTGATATTCCTGTTGTTAGTGATGTGGACTGCCAGCCTAAGTCCATGTACTTCATTAACGAGAAGGAACTTAAGATTTATCGCGAGTCTGACTGGTCCTTTATGGACGAGGACGGATCTAAGTGGCAGCGTGTTATTGGGTATGATGCCTATGAGGCCACCCTTTACAAGTATTGCCAGCTCGGTACTCATCGTCGTAATTCTCACGGTCTTATTGAAGATATCACCGAGAGCTAAAGATATACATTAGAGCGGCTACAGGTGAATAATATCCCTGTAGCCGCTTTTTTATTTGAGTTTGGAGATTATGGCTGATACTCTTAATGATTATATGTACGCGTATTTTCAGCGTGTAGTTACAGGGAAT
>NZ_JBIBCP010000013.1:0-35937 GCF_042901205.1 Streptomyces sp. NPDC012769
TGGAGGGAGCCGGTGATGCGGGCGCCGGCCAGGGGCTGGGTGGCGGCGTATTCACGGCGGATCGCCATCAGGCCCGGCATCTCGTGCTCGGCGAGCGTGATCTCCTTACGGCCGAACTCCGCCAGACCGATGTCGGCAACCTTGAAGTCGGTGAACTCAGCGTTCGGCTGAGAGGACATGCTCGGCGCTCCTAATGCTGTGGCTGCTGTGGCTGCTGTGGCTGTTGTGGCCGCTATGGGTGCTGAGGGCGTTCTGGATGTTCTGGTGGATCTCGAGGGTCGCGAGGGACTTGTTGAGCGTGATGTAGTGCAGGCCCGGCGCTCCCTCGGCGAGGAGTCGCTCGGCCATGAGGGTGGCGTGCTCCACGCCGATGCGGTGTCCGTCGAGCGGGTTGTCACGGGCCGCTTCCAGGCGGTGGGCCAGGTCCTCGGGGAAGGTGGCGCCGCTGAGTTCGGCGAACCGGCTGATCTGCCGTACGTCGGTGGCGGGCATGATCTCCGGGATGATCGGGGTGTCGCAGCCGGCCACGTCCACCCGGTCGCGCAGCCGCAGATAGTCCTCCGGGTCGAAGAACATCTGCGTGATGGCGTAGTCCGCGCCCGCCCGGCACTTCGCGATGAAGTGCCTGATGTCGCTCTCCCAGTCGGGGGAGCGGGGATGGCGTTCGGGAAAGGCCGCGACGCCGATGCCGAAGTCGCCCAACCCGCGCACCAAGGAAACCAGTTCGTGGGCGTGGGTGAAGCCCTCCGGGTGCCGGATCCAGGGGGCGTTCGGGTCGCCCGGCGGGTCGCCGCGCAGGGCGAGCACGTCGCGGACGCCCGCGTCCGCGTACTGGCCGATGATGTGGCGCAGCTCGGCGACCGAGTGGCCGACGGCCGTCAGATGGGCGACGGGGCGCAGGGTGGTCTCGGTCGCGATGCGCTTGGTCACCTCGACCGTACGGTCCCTGGAGGAGCCGCCCGCGCCGTACGTCACGGACACGAACGTCGGCGACAGCGCCTCGATCCGCCGGATGGCGTCCCACAGGGTCTGCTCGCCCTTGTCCGTCTTCGGCGGGAAGAACTCGAAGGAGAAGGAACGGGTTCCGCTCGCGAGGACGTCGCGCACGGTGGTCATCGGCGGCCTCCGGCGTTGAAGTAGTTGGCCTCGGGGTGGTGGACGACGAAGGCGTCCGTGGACTGCTCGGGGTGGAGCTGGTACTCCTCCGACAGCACGACCCCGATCCGTTCGGGCCTGAGGAGTGCGGCGATCTTGGCGCGGTCCTCCAGGTCGGGGCAGGCGGGGTAGCCCAGGGAGTAGCGGCAGCCCTGGTACTCGGTGCGGAGCATGCCCTCGATGCCGGTCGGCTCCGAGGCTCCGGCGATGCCCCACTCGGCGCGGACCCGGCCGTGCCAGTACTCCGCCAGCGCCTCCGCCAACTGCACGGAAAGTCCGTGCAGTTCGAGGTAGTCGCGGTAGGAGTCCGACTCGAAGAGGCGGGCGGTGGCCTCGCCGACCCGGGAGCCCACGGTGACCATCTGGAGGGCCAGGACATCGGTCTCGCCGGACTCTTCCGGGCGGAAGAAGTCGGCCAGGCAGAGGCGGCGGCCCCGCTCCTGGCGGGGGAAGGTGAAGCGGGTCCGCTCGCCTCCGTCCTCGTCCAGGACGATCAGGTCGTCGCCCTTGGACACACAGGGGAAGTAGCCGTACACCACGGCCGCTTCGAGGAGGTGGTCCGTCTGGAGCCGGTCCAGCCAGCCCCTCAGACGCGGCCGGCCCTCCGACTCGATGGTCGCCTTGTCCTTCAGACCCCACTGGCCCTTGAACAGCGCACTCTCGTCGAGCCAGGACGCGTACTCGGCGAGCTGGATGCCCTTGACGACCCTCGTCCCGAGGAACGGCGGCTCGGGAACGGGATTGTCCACGGCCACGTCGCTGCGGCCGGCCGGCTCCGGCTCCCGCACTTCCAGGACCGGCGTCTCCCGCTTCGGCACCCGCCGCTGCTTGAGCTCGGGCAGGGTGGCGCCGGGGACGCCGCGCTTGACGGCGATGAGGGCGTCCATCAGGCGCAGGCCCTCGAAGGCGTCGCGGGCGTAGCGGACCTCACCCTGGTAGATCTCGTGCAGGTCCTGCTCGACGTAGGCGCGGGTGAGGGCGGCGCCGCCGAGGATCACCGGGTACTTCTCCGCAAGGCCCCGGCCGTTCAGCTCCTCCAGGTTCTCCTTCATGATCACCGTCGACTTCACCAACAGTCCCGACATGCCGATCACATCGGCCCGGTGCTCCTCGGCGGCCTCCAGGATCGCCGAGACGGGCTGCTTGATTCCGATGTTGACCACGTTGTAGCCGTTGTTGGAGAGGATGATGTCGACCAGGTTCTTGCCGATGTCGTGGACGTCACCGCGGACGGTGGCGAGGACGATGGTGCCCTTGCCGTCGGCGTCGGTCTTCTCCATGTGGGGTTCGAGGTAGGCGACGGCCGTCTTCATGACCTCGGCCGACTGGAGGACGAACGGCAGCTGCATCTGGCCCGACCCGAACAGCTCGCCGACGACCTTCATGCCCTCAAGGAGGGTGTCATTGACGATCTCCAGGGCCGGACGCTCCACGAGAGCTGCGTCCAGATCTGCTTCCAGGCCGTTCTTCTCGCCGTCGATGATGCGGCGCTGCAGGCGCTCGTCCAGGGGCAGGGCGAGGAGTTCCTCGGCCTTGCCGGCCTTCATCGACTTGGTGGAGACGCCTTCGAACAGGGCCATCAGCTTCTGCAGCGGGTCGTAGCCCTCGGCCCGGCGGTCGTAGATCAGGTCCAGCGCCGTCTGTACCTGTTCCTCGTCGAACCGCGCGATCGGCAGGATCTTCGACGCGTGCACGATCGCCGAGTCCAGGCCCGCCTTCACGCACTCGTCCAGGAAGACGGAGTTCAGCAGGACACGGGCGGCCGGGTTGAGGCCGAAGGAGATGTTCGACAGACCCAGCGTGGTCTGCACGTCCGGATGGCGCCGCTTCAGCTCACGGATCGCCTCGATCGTGGCGATGCCGTCCTTCCGCGACTCCTCCTGCCCGGTGCAGATCGTGAAGGTGAGGGTGTCGATGAGGATGTCGGACTCGCGGATGCCCCAGTTGCCGGTCAGGTCCGCGATCAGCCGCTCGGCGATGGCGACCTTCGTCTCGACGGTACGGGCCTGGCCCTCCTCGTCGATCGTCAGCGCGATCAGCGCGGCCCCGTGCTCCTGGGCGAGGCGGGTGACCTTGGCGAAGCGGGACTCGGGCCCGTCGCCGTCCTCGTAGTTGACCGAGTTGATGACCGCCCGGCCGCCCAGCTTCTCCAGACCCGCCCGGATGACCTCCACCTCGGTCGAGTCCAGCACGATCGGCAGGGTCGAGGCGGTGGCGAAGCGGCCGGCGAGCTCCTCCATGTCGGCGACGCCGTCACGGCCGACGTAGTCGACGCACAGGTCGAGCATGTGCGCGCCCTCGCGGATCTGGTCCCGGGCCATCTCCACACAGTCGTCCCAGCGGCCCTCCAGCATCGCCTCACGGAACTTCTTCGACCCGTTCGCGTTCGTCCGCTCGCCGATCGCCATGTAGGCGGTGTCCTGCCGGAACGGCACCGTCTGGTACAGCGACGCGGCACCCGGCTCCGGACGCGGCTCACGCACCGGCGGGACCAGCCCGCGCACCCGCTCCACGACCTGCCGCAGATGCTCCGGCGTCGTACCGCAACAACCGCCCACCAGTGACAGTCCGTAGTCCCGTACGAACGCCTCCTGGGCGTCCGCGAGCTCGGCCGGGGACAGTGGGTAGTGGGCGCCGTCGGAGGTCAGCACGGGCAGGCCCGCGTTCGGCATGACGGACAGCGGGATGCGCGAGTGCTGTGCCAGATAGCGCAGGTGCTCGCTCATCTCGGCCGGGCCGGTCGCGCAGTTCAGGCCGATCATGTCGATGCCCAGCGGCTCCAGGGCGGTCAGCGCCGCCCCGATCTCCGAGCCGAGCAGCATCGTGCCGGTCGTCTCCACGGTCACGGAGCAGATCAGCGGAACGTCGACGCCCAGGGCGTCCATCGCCCGGCGGGCGCCGATGATCGACGACTTGGTCTGGAGGAGGTCCTGGGTGGTCTCGACGAGGAGGGCGTCGGCGCCGCCTGAGAGGAGGCCCTCGGCGTTCTGCTGGTAGGCGTCGCGCAGTGCGGTGTAGTCGACGTGGCCGAGGGTCGGCAGCTTGGTGCCCGGGCCCATGGAGCCCAGCACCCAGCGCTGCTGCCCGGTGTCGCGCGTGAACTCGTCGGCGACCTCGCGGGCGATCCGCGCGCCCGCCTCCGACAGCTCGAAGACCCGCTCCGGGATGTCGTACTCGCCGAGCGCGGCCAGGTTGGCGCCGAAGGTGTTGGTCTCCACGCAGTCCACACCGGCGGAGAAGTACTCCTGGTGCACGGAGCGGACGATGTCCGGCCGGGTGACGTTGAGGATCTCGTTGCAGCCTTCCAGCTGCTGGAAGTCGTCCAGGGAAGGGTCCTGCGCCTGGAGCATCGTGCCCATGGCGCCGTCGGCCACCACGACACGGGTGGCGAGTGCCTCGCGGAGCTCGGTCATGAGGTGCCGTCCAGGGGATCCGGGGATTCCGGGGACTCGAGGGGGTCCCGGGATTCGAGGTGTTCCGGGGATTCGAGGTGGGCCAGGGCCGGGGCGAGCTCGGCGGCCGCGGTGGGGCCGTAGGCGCGCTCGGCGGTGGTCAGGAGGTGCCGGCGGTCGAGGCGGTAGGCCTGCGAGCCGACCGTGGACAGGGCCGCCGACGCCACCACGCAGCCCAGCCGGGCGGCGGCGGGCAGCGGCAGTCCGTGGCTGAGGGCGGCGAGGAAGCCGGCCCGGAAGGCGTCGCCCACCCCGGTGGGATCGCTGATCGTGGAGTCCGGCACGGCGCCGACGAGGAGCGGGTCCGCGCCGGCCCGCTCGACGCGCACGCCGTCGCCGCCCAGGGTGGTCACCCAGGCGCCGACCCGGGCGAGGACGTCGTCGCGGTCCCAGCCGGTGCGTTCGAGGAGCAGGGCGGCCTCGTACTCGTTGGTGAACAGCCAGCGGGCGCCGTCCACCAGGTCGCGCACCTGTGGGCCGTCGAGGCGGGCGAGCTGCTGGGAGGGGTCGGCGGCGAAGGCCAGTCCGAGGTCGCGGCAGTCGCGGGTGTGGCGGAGCATCGCCTCCGGGTCGTTCGGGCCGACCAGGACGAGGTCGGGGCGCGGGCGCCCGTAGAGGGCGTGCGCCAGGTCGATGTCGCGCGCTTCCTGCATGGCGCCGGCGTAGAACGCGGCGATCTGGTTGGCGTCCTCGTCGGTGATGCACATGAAGCGGGCGGTGCCGCGCTCGGCGGAGACGTGGACGGCGCCGGTGTCGACGCCGTGCTCCTTGAGCCAGACCTCGTACTCGGCGAAGTCGGCGCCCACGGCCCCGACGAGCAGCGGGTCGAGTCCGAGGCGGCCGAGGCCGAAGGAGATGTTGGCGGCGACCCCGCCGCGCCGCACCTCCAGCGCGTCGACCAGGAAGGACAGGGAGACATGGGCGAGTTGGTCGGGGATGAGCTGGTCCGCGAACCGCCCTGGGAAGACCATCAGATGGTCCGTGGCAATGGATCCTGTCACCGCGATACGCACATGAACTCCTGAACTCCTGTGCTCCTGAGGAGGGGCGGCCGGCACCGGTCGGGCGCCGTCGGCCGGCGGTGCCGGCCACCCCGGGGGATCTCTCGGGTGGGATGCGGGCGGTGGGCGTCAGACGCCCGCGGCGGCCTTGAGCGCCTCGGCCCGGTCGGTGCGCTCCCAGGTGAAGTCGGGCAGTTCGCGCCCGAAGTGGCCGTAGGCGGCGGTGGCGGCGTAGATGGGCCGCTTGAGGTCGAGGTCCCGGATGATCGCGGCCGGGCGGAGGTCGAAGACCTGGGCGATGGCCTGCTCGATCCGCTCCTGGGAGACGGTCCCGGTGCCGAAGGTCTCGACGAAGAGGCCGACCGGCTCGGCCTTGCCGATGGCGTACGCGACCTGCACCTCGCAGCGCCGGGCGAGACCGGCGGCGACGACGTTCTTGGCGACCCAGCGCATGGCGTAGGCGGCCGAGCGGTCGACCTTGGACGGGTCCTTGCCGGAGAAGGCACCGCCGCCGTGGCGGGCGTAACCGCCGTACGTGTCGATGATGATCTTGCGGCCGGTGAGGCCGGCGTCACCCATCGGGCCGCCGATCTCGAAGCGGCCGGTCGGGTTCACGAGCAGGCGGTAGCCCTCGGTCTCCAGCTTGATGCCGTCCTCGGCGAGCTGGGCGAGGACGTGCTCGACCACGTGCTCGCGGACGTCCGGGACGAGCAGACCGTCGAGGTCGATGCCCGAGGCGTGCTGGGAGGAGACGACGACGGTGTCCAGGCGGACCGGGTGGCTGCCCAGGTACTCGATGGTGACCTGGGTCTTGCCGTCGGGGCGCAGGTACGGGACGGTGCCGTTCTTGCGGACCTCGGTGAGGCGGCGGGAGAGCCGGTGGGCCAGCTCGATCGGCAGCGGCATCAGGGTGGGCGTCTCGTCGGTGGCGTAGCCGAACATGATGCCCTGGTCGCCGGCGCCCTGCGCGGCGAGCTCGTCGCCCGCGCCCTCGACGCGGGACTCGTAGGCGGTGTCGACGCCCTGCGCGATGTCCGGCGACTGGGCGCCGATGGACACGGAGACGCCGCAGGAGGCGCCGTCGAAGCCCTTCGCGGAGGAGTCGTAGCCGATCTCGAGGATCTTGTCGCGGACGAGGGTGGCGATGTCCGCGTACGCGGCCGTGGTGACCTCGCCGGCGACGTGGACCTGGCCGGTGGTGATCAGGGTCTCGACGGCGACGCGCGAGGCCGGGTCCTGGGCGAGCAGCGCGTCCAGGATGGTGTCGCTGATCTGGTCGGCGATCTTGTCGGGGTGGCCCTCGGTCACGGACTCCGAGGTGAACAGGCGGCGGGACATGTCTCTCCAGGAAGGCAGGAAGGCGGGAAGGTGGGTGGGTCGGCGGATCGGTGGGCCGATCGGTGGGTCGATCGATCCGCCGATCGATGGGCGGTGTGCGCGCGGCGCTGCGCGCGGGCGGAATCGGGCGGCCGGGCGACGGCCGGGCGGCGGATGACCGAGCGGCGGGTGGCCGGTCGGCCGGTGTCGCCGGTCGGCGCCGCGGCCAGGCCGCTGAGCCGGGCCGGGCCGCCGGGGCGGTCCGGGCCCGTTGCCGGGGCCGTGGGCCGGGCCGCTGAACGGGCCGTGGCCGCCCGACCGGTTGGTGGGGCGGCCGGGTCGGTGGGGCGACCGGGTGGGTCGGCGACGTGGCGGCGCCGGGACCGCAGCCGGGCGGCGGGCGACCAGTCGGTCGATTCCGCCCGTCGTTGCCGTGGCCGGGGCCGTGGGCCGGGCCGCTGAACGGGCCGTGGCCCGAGCGACCGGCCGGTGGGGCGACCAGGTCGCTCGGCGACGTGGCGGCGGCGACGCCGGGGCCGGCGAGGGCGTGCGGCCGGTCAGTCGGTGCCGCGGAAGATCCACGGGTCCGGGGACTCGTGCTCCTCGCCGGCGAGCAGCGCGGGCCGTACGACGGCGAGGGCGAGGACGAGGTCGTCCTCCGCCGGGACGTGGTGGCCGCAGGCCGGGGCCACGTGGTGGGCGCACGTCGGTACGACGACGGGGCCGGGTGCCGTTACGACCACGGGGCCGCGCGTCGGTGCGTGCCGGGGCTCGGCGGTCTCGCGGGTGTCTGGCGTCTCTAACGTGTCGATGCTCATCTCTCCCCGTCTCTCGGTGGCTTCGGTGTGCCGTGGCTCCGATCGGGGGTCACGGCACGGGGACCGGCGGGCTCACGGGCCGGGCGGCGGGCCGCCGGGCGGGTGCCGCGTCCCGGGCGAGCAGGCAGTCCTCCAGGAAGCCGAGGGCCTTGAGGTGGTAGGTGCGGGCCGCCCAGCCGAGGCTCAGGTTGTGCCCGGCGTCCGGCTGGTGGGCGATCACGGTCGTCGGGGCGGCCAGCGGTCGGCGCAGTTCGGCCAGGGCGTCCTCGTCGAACAGCCACCACTGCTCCTGCTCGGCGAAGGTGAAGCGGACCGGGACCCGTACCCGCCGGGCGATCCGCGGGTACATGATCGGCCACAACGGGCCCTCCCACGCCTCCAGTTCGGGCACCGGCGAGACCAGGTGCCGACCCTGCCGGAACGCGTCCGGCGGGTAGAGCCGCAGCGAGCCCCAGTGGCGGCGCCAGTCGCCGTGTCCGTGCTGCCCCGGGAGCTGGTCCGTACGGACGGCGAGGCGGCTGCCGAGGCCGGAGATGTCCAGGCCGAGGAGGTCGCGGCCGCGTTCCTCGGCGGCCGTGGCCAGGGCGAGCTTGCCGCCGTTGGAATGGGCCACCAGGAAGACGCCCGCGCCGGTGTCGTGGCCGGCGGCGAAGTCGGCGAGCCCGTCGTGCAGCGTCGCCGCCTGCTCCGCCAGGGTCTGGCCGCGCGGCAGCCACGGGGCCGAACTGCCGTAACCGGGTCGGTCGACGGCCAGGACCGTGTAGCCGAGGTCGGCGCCGAGGGCGAGCAGCGACAGGCCGGGGCGGGCCCGGCTGTCGAAGTAGCCCGCCCGCATGCCGCCCCCGTGCACCGCGACCACGACGGCCCTCGGCCGGCCGGAGCGCGGCTCGGCGATCAGCCCCGACAGGGGGATCCCCTTCGCGTCGAGGGTGATCTCGCGGGTGCCGGAGGCGGCGCCCGCCGCCTCCCCGTCCCGCTCCTCGCCCTCGCCCTCGGCCACGGCTCCGGCTACGGCGCCGGTCACGGTGCCGGCGGCGGTGGCGACAGCGGCGCGGGCGGCTGCCTCGGTGTGCAACAGCTCTGACATGGGATCAACAACTCCGGGCGGTAGGAGGTCTCCGGGGTCGCCGGGTGCCGCCCTCGTTTCGGGTGCCGCCCTCATTTCCTGACCGTGGCCAGGCACCGGGTGAGACGGCGGCGCACCAGGCGGCGTACCAGGTGGTGGACGGGAACGCCGGGTTCGCCGGGGTACGGCGGTGCCGGGCGGGCCCTGCTGCCCAGGGGCGCGCTCAGCGAGCTCGACACGCTCAGGGAGCTCGGCACGCTCAGGGAGCTCGGCACGCTCAGCGAGCCCGGCGCTCTCAGTGCGCTCGGTGCGCTCAGTGCGCTCGCGTCGGGCGACCGCATCAGCGGCGCGCGTCGTCGCGCCAGCTGCGCGGCGTGCCGGTGCGGGTGCGCCGTTCGAGCCGGCGCCAGCGCGCCGTGCGGCGGACCGGGGCGTGCTCCGGGGCCTCGGCCGCGTCCGGGGCGGCGTCGGCGAGGGCGGCCGTGCGGGCGAGCAGCACGGCGGTGAGCGCGGCGAGTTCGGTGGGGTCGGGGTTGCCCTTCTCGATGCGCAGGAAGGTCTCCGCGGCGTTGGTCGGCTCCATGGAAGGTGGCATGGGCGTCGTCTCCGTGGTCGTAGGAACGGATCGGGAAACGCAAACGCCGCGCGAGCTCGCCGGTCCGTGGCGGGGGATCCATCAGGACCGGCGAGCTCGCGCGGCGAGCTCGGGTGGTGCGGTGGTGCGGTGGTGCGGTGGTGCCGTTATGCGGTTATGAGGTCACGGCACGCCGGCGTGGTGTGCCGTGACGTTCCGTCGCGCCGGAGGTTCAGGCGGCCGTGGGGCCCAGCGTGCCGACGAAGCGGCCGGTGAACAGGTCCTGGCCCTTGTACTGGGAGACCATCTCGGCGGGGGCGACGAACGGGCCCTCCGGCGAGGGGAGCTGGCCGACGCCGCCGTTGGTGCCGAGCGGCAGGAGGATCATCGGGAAGCCCAGCGGCTGGTAGGTCTCCGTCGGCTCCTCGCCCTTGATCTGGGCGATGATGTTCTTGGCGACGACCTCGGCGTGCTGCATCGCGTAGCCGGCCATCTTGGCCTCGGCGACGTCGGTGATGTCGCCGACCGCGTAGACGTGGTCGTGGCCCTTGACGTTGAGCTTCTCGGTGACGGGGACCTGGCCCTGCGCGTTGAGGGCGGTGAGCTTGCCGTCGGCGAGGTACTCGTTGTTGGTCGTGGTGCCGTAGGCGCGGTACCAGACGTCGGCGGTGATCTCGTCGCCGGCGGTGGTGGTGACGGTGAAGGAACCCGCCTGGCCGGACTGGGTGCCCGGCTCCGCCGTCAGGCTCGTACCGAGGCGGACCTCGACGCCCAGCTCGCCGAGCTGCTTGTGCAGGTCCTCGACGACCTCGGGCTTGAAGCCGGGGAGCAGCTCGGTGGCCGGGTCGACGATGGTGACCTGCTTGTCCGGCCAGACCTCCTTGATCTCGCCGGCGAGCTCGAGGCCGACCGGGCCGGCGCCGAGGATCAGCACCTTGTCGGCCTGGAGCAGCTCCTTGTGCGAGGTGCGGAAGTCCTCCAGCGCCTCGGAGACGTTCGGGGCCGCCGGGTTGGCCGGGTAGGGGTAGTTGGAGCCGGTGGCCAGGACGACGTAGTCGGCCGCGACGTGCTCGCCGGAGGCGAGGGTGACGCCGGTGGGGTCGACCGACACGGCGCGGTCCTGGATGACCTTGCCCTGGGTGACCAGCGTCTTGAACGGGAAGAACATGTTGGGCGCCCACTCGGGCTGGGCGAGGGCGCGCAGCGATCCGGCCACGTTGGCGAAGGCGTCACGCGGGTCGATCAGGACGACCTCGGCCTCGTTCTCCAGGGCCTTGGCAACCGCGGCGCCCCCGTAGCCTCCGCCGACAACGGCGACCTTACGACTCATGATTCACGCTCCACAAACCAATGAAACTGCGACGGGTTCTGATGAATGACGCTAGTGGTTCGCACTACGAACCACAACACATAAGAAGTCCAAGAACTACAGATCTTTGTTAAGAAAGAGAAGTTCCTGCTACGAACTTTCGATATTCGCGTGCTACGCTGTGCGCGTGGCCAAGCGTGATGACGACGGCAGGATGGGGCTGGCGGCCGCACTGGTGCGGTCCTCGTTCCTGGTGAACGGTGTGTACGCCCAGGCGGGCCGTGAGCACGGCCTCACACCGCAGCAGGGCCAATTGTTGTGCGTATTGATGGCGCAGCCGTACGGAATGGGCGAACTCTGCTCGATGCTCGGCCTCGCCAAATCGAGCCTGACCGGTCTGGTGGACCGCACCGAGAACAACGGCCTCGTGCGGCGCGAGCCCGATCCGCGCGACAGCCGTGCGGTCCGGGTGGCGCTCACCTCACGGGGCGCCCGGCTCGCGGACCGGTTCTACACCGACGCCTGCCGGCGCATCGAGGAGCTGCCGGCCGGCCTCGCCCCGGGCGACCGGGACGTGCTCGCCGGACTGCTCGCCCGCGTCGTCCTGGACAACGACGGCCCCGTGGTCTTCGTGGAACCGGACCACGGGGCTGCCGCCGCCCGCGGCTGAAGGGCCGCACACCCCTCACGCCGCCCGCGTCCGGAGGCCCGCACGCCCCCGGATCGCCCGCTCTCATGCCGTAGCGCCCGCCCTCGTCCCGTACGCCCGCGAAAGGCCGTACGCCCGCGAGGGTTTACACCTCCCTCAGGCCGCGACCAGCCGCTGCGTGAACGCGAGCGCGGCCGGCTCGAACTGCAGGGCCGCGTGCGAGCCCGCCGCGTGGACGTCCCGCCAGATCCGCTGCATCGGGTGCGCCGCCGCCTGCCCGCGCGTCCCGGTCACCCGGAACAGCCGGTCCACCGCGCCGACCAGGATCTCCACCGCGAGCGTGGCGTCCCGGTGGCTGCGGACCGCCGCGCCGTCCTCGACGAGCCGGCCACGGTCCGCCGTCTCGGCGACCCGGGCGAGCAGCAGCGCCGCCGCGTCGATCTCGCCCGCCGCGCGGGTGTACGCGATCCGGGCCGAGTCACGGGCCGCCGCCCGCGCCCCGCTCGGCTGCTGCCCGAGGTGCTGCTCCACCAGGCGCAGGGCGGCGCGGGCCGCGCCGAGGATGGGCGCGGCGAAGGTGAGGCCGTTCACCGCGAAGAGCGGCGCCGCGTGCACGGCCGACCCGGTCTCCGCCGGCAGCACGCCCTGCCGCATGTCGTCCCAGACGAACGACCGGTACTCCGGCACGAACGCCCGCTCCACCAGCAGGGTGTGGCTGCCGGTGGCGCGCATGCCGAGCGTCGACCAGGACACCTCGTGCGTGAACGAGTCCTTCGGCACCGCGAACACCCGGATGGACCGGTCGCCCTCGCGCGGCGGCGCCGAGCTGAGCAGCGCCCAGTCGGCGAACTCCACCCCGCTGACGTAGAGCCACTTGCCCGACAGCTCCCAGCCGCCGTCCACCGGCTCCGCCGTGACGCCGGCCGCGACCATCGAGCTCACCAGCCGGGTGTCGGGGCCCTTGGCCCACACTTCCTGCCGTCCCTCGTCCGGCAGGAAGGCGCTGAACCGCCCGTTGTACGCCCACAGGGAGGCGAGCCAGGCGGCGGACGTGCAGCCCTCGCCGATCGCGGCGACGGCCCGCGTCACCGCCTCGAAGGTCGCGGTGGTGGCGGGGGAGCCGTCCTGCCGGACCGGCGAGAAGGCGGCGGCGAAGCCCGCCGCGCCCAGCGCCTCCACGGTGCCGTCGGCGAGCCGCCCGGCGGTGTCCGCGTCCGCCGCGCCCTGTCCGGCCGTGCCGGCCGCCGCCTCCAGCGCCTCGGCCTCGTGCCATGCGGCCCGATCCTGCTCGGCGTTCACACGCGCTCCCTGATGTACTCGATCTCGCTGAAGTAGAGCTCGACGGTGACGCCGTCGAGGTCGTCGATCGCCGACGGCTCCTTCGGCCGGGCGAGGAAGGCGCGGAAGCTCTCCTCGTCCTCCCACTGGGCGAGCTTGACGACGTGCTCGCCGTCCAGGCCGCGGTGCACGGCGTGCGACACGTAGCCGGCGGTGGTCGCCAGCTCCGGCGGGTCGTACGTCATCTCCTTGAGCACCTCGGTCTGGTCCTTGGGCGCCGACCTGACCACGATCACCACGGTGAACAGCGGCCGGTCGAGGGAGATCCGGGGCTCGGGGTGCCAGGTGTGGACGACCTCGCAGGGGATGTTGTCCAGGCGGGAGACGTTCAGGGCGCTGCCCAGCCGGCCCTGGGTGGCGCGCTCGCTCATGAAGGCGTCGTACGCCTCCTTGCTCTCCCACTGCGCGTAGTTGACCACCGACCGGCCGTCCAGGCCCCGGTGGAAGTTGCCCGAGATCAGGCCGGGCTGGACGTTCGCCGGCGGCAGGCTCCGCCACTGGTCGAACAGCACCTTCTGCCCGTCGGGGCCGTCGGTGTGAAAGATGTTGAACAGCGTGAAGTAGCCGTCCTCCACCCTGATGGAACTCATGGCGTCTCCCTGGTCTCAGGCGGCGTACGGGCGCGTGGTGCGGGCGTCCTTGAGGGCGGACGCCCACCACTGGAGCTTCTCGAGCATGACCTTGGCGGGGACGGCGGCGTCGGGCGCGCGCAGCACGCCGTCCTCGCCGATGTGCTGCCACACGCCGTGGAAGCTGACCGTGTCCCGGATCGTGGCGGCGTGCAGCTCCGCGAACACCAGGCGCAGCTGCTCGACGGCCCGCAGCCCGCCGGACAGTCCGCCGTAGGAGACGAAGGCGACCGGCTTGGCCTGCCACTCGGCGCGGTGCCAGTCGATCAGGTTCTTCATCGGGGCGGTGAAGCTGTGGTTGTACTCGGGGGTGATCACGACGAACGCGTCCGCCGAGCCGAGGCGCTCGGCGACGGAGGCGAGCAGTTCGGCCGACTCGGTGTCGCCGGGTTCCTGCGTCAGCGACAGCGGCAGTTCCACGTCGGCCAGGTCGAGGACGTCGACGTCGTACATCGCGCAGGACTCGGCCTCCTCGACGAACCAGCGCGCGACGGCCGGACCGGTGCGGCCCACGCGGGACGAACCGATGATCACGGCAAGGCGCAGTGTTTCCTCGGACATGTTTTTCCTTCCTGTGAGCCGGAACCAGACACGGCGAGGGGTACGGGGGCACGGGTGCGGGGCGCGAGGGGCCGCGCCCCGCACCCGTGGGGACGGTCGTCGTCAGGGACGACGGCCGCCGTGACGGATCGCCTGCATCTGGGCCACCCACACGTCGGCGTCGTCGGCCCGCTGGCGGAAGGAGTCGGCCGAGCCCTGGTGCGTGAAGACGTGGATCCGGTTCTCCTCGATGGCCTCGATGGCGGCCTTGGCCACCTGCTCGGGCTCGAGGACCTCGGAGACCTCCTTCAGCTTCGCCAGCTGCTCGTTGCTGCTGACGCTGGCGGTCAGCATCGGGGTGTTGACCGCCTGCGGCATGAGGCACGAGACGCCGAGGCCGCGGTGGCCGTACTCGACGGCGAGGTACTCGGCGAACGCCACGGCCCCCATCTTCGCGACGGAGTACGGCGCCGCGCCGAACGCGGTGAGCACACCGCAGGCGGCGATCGTCTGCACCAGGTGGCCGCGGCCGGCCTCCAGCATCGCCGGGACCACGGCCCGGGCCGCCCACACGTGCGACATCATGTTGACGTCCAGGGCGCGCTTCCACTCCTCGTCGGAGGCGTCGAAGCTGCCCGTCACCGTCAGGCCCGCGTTGGACACGAAGATGTCGACGGAGCCGAAGTGCTCACGGCTGCGGTCGACCAGGGCGCGGATCGACGCCTCGTCGGCGACGTCCGCCTGCACCGCGAGCGCCTTGGCGCCGATGCCGGCGGCGACCCGCTCGGCGCCCGCGGCGTCGATGTCGGAGACCACGACTCCCTTGGCGCCGGCGGCGATCAGGGCTTCCGCGATGGCCTTGCCGATGCCGCTGGCGGCTCCGGTGACCACGGCGACACTGCCTTCGACCTTCATGTCACAGGCTCCCGAACGGGTTGGTGATCACGTAACGCCACTCGCCTCGGGCGTTCTTCTTCAGGACGTCGAGGCCGCGTCCGGTGCCGGTCATCTCGGGCTTCGAGGGCACCTCGATGCTCCAGTCGATGACGAGCGCGGCGGTGTCGCCGACGATGTAGCTCTCGGCGACCTTCGCCGACAGCTGCGGCTCCAGCTTGAGGAACTCGACGACGGCGGCGCGGTGTTCGGCGCCGCTGACGGCCTTGCCGGGCTCCCATACGGCCGCGGCGCCCGGCGCGTACACCGCCATGATCGCGTCGATGTCCCGGGCGGCGTAGGCGTCCAGGTACCGCTGGTTCATCTCGGCCGGGTCGGCCGGCTCCGGCTCGGCGCCGGGCACGGTGCCGGTCAGCGTCAGCTGCCGCACCTCCAGCTCCTTGGCCAGGTAGGCGTCACGGCCGGCCAGGAACTCCTTCATGTACGGCTGCGCGAGGTGGGCCGCCAGGTCCTTGCGGGTCGCCCAGATCTCGTAGAACACGAAGAGGTTCGGGTCCTGGGCGTCCTGGTTGATCCAACTTCCCAGACAGCCCTGCTCGGCGCGCGAGCGCTCGGCGAAGGAGACGAGCAGGGCGCCCAGTTCCTCCGCCTTCTCCGGCTTGGCGTGGGCGAAGCCCACCGCCGACTGGATCTCGTTCTGCATGGTGGGGGCTCCTCAGCCGAGAAGGGTGCCGCCGGTGGCGTCGACGAAGGAACCGGTCATCCAGCGGGCCTCGTCGGAGGCGACGAACGCGACGATGTCGGCGACCTCGTCCACCGTGCCGACCCGGTTGAAGGTCGAGAGGGCGGACATCTGCTTGAGCGCCTCGGGGTCCTGGAACACCGGGTCGCCGTTGTCGGTGACGCCCGGGGCGACGGTGTTGATGGTGATGTTGCGGGGCGCCAGGACCGGCGCCATGTGCAGGGTGATCTGCTCCAGGGCGCCCTTGCTCATGGCGTACGCGATCTGGATCGGGAACGCGGAGTGGGTGACGCCGGAGGAGACGTTGACGATGTGGCCGCCGTCCGGGATCACGTCCAGGGCCTTCTGGATGAGCAGGAAGGGCGCCTTGGCGTTGATGTTGTAGCAGTTGTCGAGGATGTCCTCGGTGACGGAGGCCGGGCCGGCGCCGGCGAAGCCGGTGGCGGCGGCGTTGTTCACCAGGATGTCGAGCCGGTCGGAGCCGGTGAGCTCGATCAGACCGGCCTTCGTGCCGTCGAGGAGCTGCTCGATGGCGCCCGGCTGGCCGAGGCTCGCCTGCACGGTGAACGCGCGGCCGCCGGCCTCCTCGATGAGCGCCACGGTCTCCTTCGCCGCGGTCTCGTTGCCGGAGTAGTTGACGGCGACGACGGCGCCGTCCTTCGCGAGGCGCAGCGCGATGGCGCGGCCGATGCCCCGGCTGGCGCCGGTGACGAGTGCCGTCTTGTTCTCGAGCCTGCTGCTCATGGGAAACCCTTCGGAAAAAGTGAGAGAGGAAGTCGGTGACGAGCGTGGGGGGCGGGGCCCGGTGGGGACGGGCCCCGGCCGGCCCGGCGACGAGGCCCGCGGGGCGGGCTGCCGGGCCGGCCGGAAGGTCCGGCCTAGCCGGCGTGCTTGGCGACGGCCTCGCGCACGGCCGGGGCGATCTGGCCGGCCCAGCGGCCGAGGGACGCGAGGTCGGGGGTGCCGCCGCGGGGCGAGAAGAGCATGAAGCCGGAGGCGCCGTGCTCGACGACCGCGCCGGTCAGTTCCTCGATCCACTGGTCGACGCTGCCGCCGATCCAGCGGCCGTCGCGGTCACGGGTCCTGGCCACCGGCCGGTCGGTGATCTGACCGGGGAAGTTGAAGATGGTGCGGACCTCGCGCGGGTCGCGGCCCACGGACCGGGCGGCCTCGTCGACGACCGGACGGGAGGCGCGGTAGCGCGGGCTGAGCCAGTCCGCCGCGTGGCCCGGGATCCAGCCGTCGGCCACCCGGCCGGTGGCGGCGAGTGACTTGGGGCCGACCGACCCGGTCCACACCGGGGGTGCCGGGACCGGAGCCGGGTCGATCTGCCGGACCTGGTAGTGGCGGCCCTGGAAGGTGACCGGCGGGCCGCCGCCGGACAGCTTCTTGACGAGGACGATCGCCTCCTCGAAGGCGTCCACCGCCTCGGCCGGGGTGAGCGGCTCGACGCCCATGTCGGCGATCCGCTCCCACAGCCCGCCGGCGCCCATGCCGAGCACGACCCGGCCGCCGGAGAGCGCGGACAGCGTGGTCACCGTCCGCGCCAGCATGGCGGGCGGCCGCGTCGGCAGGTTGCTGACGTTGGCGAAGCCGGCGAGGTGCTGGGTGCGGCCGATGACGAAGCCGACCGTGGCGTACGCGTCCAGGCGCTGCCCCACGTAGGGGTGGTCCGACAGGGAGAAGAGGTCCAGCCTCTCCCGGTCGGCGAGCTGGGCCATCTCGAGCAGCACGGGCGCCTCGCCGATGACGCTGTGCGCGCCGAAGCCGAAGACGACGTCGCGCGGGGACGGCGTGGACCGTGATGACGGAGTTGCCAAGGGGATGCCCTTCACTTCTGTACGGGGGGACGGGTCACGTCCGTACGGGTCACTTCGTGCGGGTGGTGTGGAACTCGTAGCGGCGGCCCGCTCCGGCCTCGGCCTGCCCCATGTACTCAAGGAGCGGCTCGATCTCCGCCTTGATGTGGACGAGCGCCTCGGCCTCGGACGCCCACTCCGACAGCAGGAAGATGCCGTCGTCGGCCGAGGAGACGTGGAAGTTGGCGGCGATCGCGCCGGGGTAGGCCCGGTCCTCGCCGACGGTCTCCTCCTCCTGCCCGAGCAGGCCGTCGACCCAGGCGCGGGCCGTCTCGCCGGGCCGCATCGCGAAGAAGGCGGCCGGGTAGCAGCCGACCTCCGGGAGCGGGTCGGGCAGGACGGTGGGCTGCACCCTGCGGTACAGCCGGTACGTCGCCGGCTCGCCCGGCTCGTAGCCGAGGCCGCGCCAGTCGGGGCGCAGGGCGCCGTAGGACGCGCGCACGGCGTCCTCGTCCCCGGCGTCCGCCGTCCACTGGGCGTAGACCAGCAGCGACGTGCCGTCGGTGCCGTAGAACAGGGACACGGCCGCGAGGGCCTCGGGCCACTCGGCGGACTCCCAGTGCGCGAGGACCGCGGCACCGGCCTCCCGCAGGCGCTCGGGGTCGCCGGAGGTGACTTCCTCCACCAGGGCGGTGGTGACGTCCGGGCGGCCGATCTCCGGCCGGACGTCCGACGTGGTCGGCATCGTCGACTCCTTCGTCTTTTCCGTCTGTCGGGGGGATCAGGCGCGCTTGCGGCCGATGACCAGGACGTCCTCGTGCAGGCCGTCGACCTCGACGGTCTCCGGCTCGAAGCCGGCCTCGCGCAGCCAGCCGTGCAGGGCGTCGGCGGAGTACTCGTGGCCGCCGCGGGACCAGACGAGCATGGTGAGACCGGCGAGGGCGCCGTGCATCGACGGCTGCTCGCCGCCCGCCATCGGGTCGTAGACGAAGACCGCGCCGCCCGGCTCCAGGGCGTCGTAGGCGCGCTTGAGGAGGGTCAGCCGGTCCTCGACGCCCCAGTTGTGCAGGACGTGGCCGAAGACGAGGACGTCGGCCTTGGGCAGGTCGTCCTTGAAGAAGTCGCCGCCGTGGAAGGTGAGGTCGGTGTCGCCGAGCCGGGCCATGTGCCGCTCGAAGGCCGACTCCAGCGGCGGCAGGTCGAAGACCGCGCCCTTCAGGTGCGGGTTGTGCTGGACCACCTCGTGCGCGAAGTTGCCGCGGGCGCCGCCGATGTCGACGAAGGAGGTGTAGCCGCTCCAGTCGATGCGGCTCAGGGCCTGCGCGATCGGGGCGCTCAGCAGGTCCATGCTGTCCAGGAAGCCGTCGGTGGCCTCGGCGTCCGCGTACAGGCTGTCGTACGGGTTGCCGGCGACCGCGGCCTGGTTCTGCGGCTTTCCGGTGCGCAGCGAGTCGGCCAGGCCGTTCCACGCGGGGTTCAGCTCCTGCTCGCAGAAGTGCAGGTAGCCGCCGAGGTAGGCGGGGCGGCCCTTGACCAGGAAGGCGTCGCTGACCGGGGCGTTGGTGAACTTCCCGCCGTCCGTCTCGAGCAGGCCGAGGTGGACGAGACCTGCGAGCAGGTCGTTGGTGCCGCGCTCGACCAGGCCGAGCCGCTCGGCCAGCTCGGCGGTGGTCGCCGGGCCCTCGGACAGCTCGGTGAACAGGTCGTACTCGACGGCCGCGAGCAGCATCCGCGACTGCCAGGAGCCGAGGATCAGGCCCATGATCGGGCCGGGGTTCACGGAGGTGTCGGGAGTGTCGACTGCCATGGCTTTACGTCTCCTTGAGTGGGAAGGCGAAGGGGTGGGAGCAGAAGGGCGGAGCAGGGGAACACACGTCGGTACGGGTCAGGGGGCCGTGGTGGCCGGGGCGGCCGTCGTACGGGCCGGGCGGCGGCGGGCAAGGGCGGCCACCAGGCCGAGCGCCCCGGCCGCGGTGACCAGGACCAGCGCGGGACGCGGGCCCTCGGCCCGGGTCAGCAGCAGGGCGACCGACGGCAGCAGCACCGCGGCGCCGAGCTGCACCGCCGCCTGGTACAGCGACACGGCCGCGCCCCGGACCGCCGGGTCGAGACCGGCCGTCGCCTGGGTGTTGAGGGCGACGAACGCGCAGCAGAAACCGGCCTCGACGAGCAGCAGGACCGGCAGCATGCCGAGCGGGTAGGAGCCGCTCTCGGGGCGGGCCAGGTAGAGCACGTACCCGAGGAGCGGGAACAGCGCGCCGAGCGTGACGAGCCGGGCGCTGCCGTGGCGGGCGATGAACCGGCCCGCGAACGGGACGCTCAGCGCCAGCGGGACGCAGCCGGGAAGGAGCGCGAGCGCGGAGAGCCACGGCGACCAGCCGAAGTCCTCCGCCATCCGGAAGACCATCACGACAAGCACCGCCTGATAGGTGCCGTTGAGGGAGGCGGCGCCGAGCGCGGACCGCAGCAGCGGGCCCCGCCGCAGCAGCGCCGGGCTCGGCAGCCGCGCCGGGCCGCCGCCCTGCTCGCGCGGGAGCACGAAGGCCCCGGCGACCAGCAGCACCAGGGCGACGGGCGCGGGGAAGACGAAGACCCAGCGCCAGTCGACCGCGAGGAGCCCGCCGGCGAGCAGCAGCCCGGCGGTGAAGCCGGCCGCGCCGAACAGCGAGTACACCGAAAGTGCCCGCCGCCGCTCGGGTCCCTCGGGGAAGAGGTCGTTGATGATGGCGAGCCCGGTCGGCGCGGTCAGGGCGGCGCAGCAGCCCTTGACGACCCGGACCGCGATCAGCAGCGCGGGACCGCCGGCGAGGCCGCCCGCGAGGGAGGCCACGCCGAACAGCAGCATCGCGCCGAGATAGGCCCGGCGCCGTCCGATCCGGGCGCACAGCACCGGCCCGAGCAGCAGCAGCGCGGCGAAGCCGAGCGCGAAGCCGGTCATCATCCACTGGACGCCGAAGGGCGTAAGACCGAACCGGGCGGCGAGCGTGGGCAACGCGATGAGGATGACGGACACCTCGACCGCGTCGAGCAGCATGTTGCCGGAGAGCACCAGGAGCCGGGACCACTGGCGCGCATCCCACGTCACCTTCGCCTCCGCGGCGGCTCCCGTCGGGGGGACGGCGGTCGCGGTCACCAGTCCAGCACCTGGCCCTCGGGCGTCCCGTCCTCGCCGAGGAAGGTGGCGGTCGGCCCGTCGTCGGGCAGGGTCGCGAGCAGGACGGGGATGTGCGCGCCCTGCTCGGTGGTGAGCCGGCCGTGGTGCCCGTTGATGTCGGTGGCCACGAAGCCGGGGGAGGCGGCGTTGACGAGGATGCCGGTGCCGCGCAGCTCGTTGGCGTAGGCCAGGGTGACCGCGTTCAGGGCCGTCTTGGACGACGCGTACGAGAGCAGGGTCACCGGGAACTCGCCGGGCGGGTGCTCCCCGGTCTGGTCGTCGTTCTCGGCGGCCGACTTCAGCGAGCCGATGGCGCTGCTGACGTTGACGATCCGGGCGGACGGCGCCTGGCGCAGCAGCGGCAGCAGGGCGTTGGTCACGGTGATGACGCCGAAGACGTTGGTCTCGTAGACCGTGCGCACCTGCTCCGCGGGGGTCTCGCTGGGCAGCTGCATCGGGCCGCCGACACCGGCGTTGTTGACCAGGACGTGCAGGACGCCCGCCTCCTCGGCGAGCCGCTTCGCGGCGAGCGCGACGGAGGTCTCGTCGGTGACGTCGAGGTGCAGGAACCGCACGTCGAGGCCGTCGGCGGACAGGGCGGCGGCGGCCTCGCGGCCGCGCCCCTCGTCGCGGGCCCCCAGGTAGACGGTGTGGCCGCGCTCGGCGAGCTGCCGGACGATCTCGCGGCCGATCCCCTTGTTGGCTCCGGTGACGACGGCGACGCGCGCGGGGTGGGCGGACATGGGTTGCCTCTCGCGTGGGGTGGATGGGGTGGGGACGCGCCCCGGGCGGGACGACGCCGGGCGGGACCGGGCTCCTGGTGGGGCCGGGCTCCCGGTGGGGCCGGTGCCGGCTCAGCCGAGGAGGGTGCCGCCGGTGGCGTCGATGAAGGCGCCGGTGATCCAGCGGGCCTCGTCGGTGGTCAGGAAGGTGATGACGTCGGCGACGTCACCGGCCTCGCCGACCCGGTTGAAGGCCGAGAACTTCGACATCGCCTCGACGGCCTGCGGGTTGTCGAAGATCGCGCCGCCGTTGTTGGTGATGCCGGGCGCCACGCTGTTGATGGTGATGCCGCGCGGGGCGAGGATGCGGGCCAGCTGGAAGGTGAGCTGCTCGATCGCGCCCTTGGTCATGGCGTAGGCGACCTGGTCGGGGACCGAGGTGCGGGTGACGCCGGTGGTGAGGTTGACGATCCGGCCGCCGCTCGGCATCTGCCCGAGGGCCCGCTGCACGATGAAGTACGGCGCCTTCGCGTTGACCGCGAAGTAGTGGTCGAACTCCTCGGGCGTGAGGTCCTCCGGAGCCGAACCCGTCGACGTGACGGCCGCGTTGTTGACCAGGATGTCCAGGCGGGTGTCGCCGGTGCGCTCCTTCAGGCCGCGCTCCAGGCCGAGGAACAGCTCGTGCACGTCGCCGGGCACGCCGAGTTCGGCACGGACGGTGAAGGCGCTGCCGCCCTCCTTCTCGATGAGCTCGACGGTGTCGTTCGCCGCCTGCTCGTTGGCGGTGTAGTGCACGGCGACGAGCGCGCCCTCGCGGGCGAGCCGGATGGCCGTCGCCCTGCCGATGCCGCGACTCGAACCGGTCACGAGGGCCGTCTTGTCGGTGAGCCTGTCCACGGTTGACCTTCCGGGTTGGTGGATGTGCGAGGGGTGCGGCCGGGACGACGACGGCGACGGCGAAGGCACCTCGGGGCGGGGCCGTTCCGTCACGTCGAGGCCGCTGATCATGCGGGCGACATGGCGCCGGACGGGCGCCTGTTCGAGCAGTTCGCCGAAGACGTCGCGCAGCGCGACGACCTCCTCCGTGCCGAACAGCAGACGCGCCTGCGCCTCGATGTTGGCCAGCGTCCGCGCCCCGACCGGATGCCGCTCGGCGTGGTAGGTGTCGAGCAGCTCGGGCCGGTCGGCGCCGGTGACGACCCGGGCCAGCTTCCAGCCCAGGTTCGCCGCGTCCTGCAGGCCCAGGTTGACCGCCTGTCCGCCCACCGGCATCTGGCTGTGCGCGGCGTCGCCGGCCAGCAGCAGCCGACCCCGCCGGTACTCGGTGGCCTGCTTCGAGACGGTGCCGAAGCGGTTGAGCCAGCGCGGCTCCCCGTGACCGATGTCCTCGCCGGTCACGGCGGCCCAGGCGGACACCACCTGCGCGAAGGTCACCTCGCCGGACGGCTGTTCGCCGAACCGGTGGACCATGAGCCGGGTGGTGCCGTCGGGCCTGCGGTACGCGGTGGCGATGCCGCCGTCGAAGCGCTGGAGCCGCCGGTTGTCGATCGCGATGCCGGCGACGTCGGCGCGCAGCATCACCCTGTCGGCGTCGTGCCCGGCGAAGGCGAAGCCGCCGAGCGTCCGCACGGTGCTGTGCTCGCCGTCGCAGCCGACCACATAGCCGGCGTCGATCGTGTACGGGGTGGCGCGGGCGCCGCCGGCGGGGCCGCGCACCTCGACGCGGACCCCGTCGCCGGTCTCCCGCAGACCGGTCACCGTGTGGCCGCGCCGGATCTCGGCGCCCAGCTCGACCGCGTACGCCTGGAGTTCGGTCTCCAGGTGGTACTGGAGGCACTCCCACTGGCCGGCGTACGGATGGTCCGGGTCGGCCTCGGCGAGGTCGAGGCGCAGGCCGCCGAAGTGGCCGGGGCCGACCGGCGGGAGGTCGCCGAGCCGCGGCAGGAAGCCGCGGTCGGCGAAGATCTCCATGGTCCGCGCGTGCAGGACGGAGGCCCTGGACTCGCCGGTGGGCTCCGTCAGCCGCTCCACGACGACCACGTCGGCGCCGTACGCCCGCAGCTCGGCCGCGAGGAAGAGTCCGACGGGCCCGGCGCCCACGACCACGACATCGGTGCGGGTGGGGGTCCTCCCGGTCATCACCGCTGCCCGAGCGCGGGACCGAACCAGCGGGCCAGCGCGCCGCTCAGGTCGCGGTGGCTGCCGGGCGCGGCCCAGGCGACATAGCCGTCGGGGCGCAGCAGCACGGCGGAGGCGCCCGCGAGCGGGCTGTCGGCGGGCACGGGGTCGGGGCTCGCCGTGACGATGTCGACGCGGTCCCGCCAGGGCTGCGCGCGGCGGCGAAGGACGGCGGTGTCGTCCAGGTCCAGGAGCACACCGCGGCCCGAGCGCAGCAGCTCGGTGCTGCTGGTGCGGCGGCCGTCCACCGTCACCGGCAGGTGCGGCAGCCGCCGGCCGAGCAGCGGGCTCGACCCGCCGCCCATGTCGTAGCGGATGTCGAGCCCGCTGACCTTGGCCGCCAGGTGCCGGGACACACCGGGGATCCGGACCAGCTCGGCCAGGACGTCCCGCAGCGGCACCGACTCCTCGCCGCCGAGGATCAGCAGGCTCTGCGCCCGGGTGTTCGCGAGCAGTCCGCGACCCACCTCGTGGCGCTCGGAGTGGTAGGTGTCGAGCAGCTCCTCCGGCGCGTCGCCGCGCAGCACCGCCGCCAGCTTCCAGCCCAGGTTGTGGGAGTCCTGGACGCTGGTGTTCATGCCCTGGCCGCCCGCGGGCAGGTGCACGTGGGCGGAGTCGCCGGCCAGCAGCACCCGGCCCCGACGGTATTCGGTGACCTGCCGGGAGGCGTTGCCGAAGGCGCTGATCCACACCGGCTCGGCGTGGCCGATGTCGATGCCGGTGAGCCGCTTCCACACGTCGGCGACCTCGGCGAACTCCGGCGGGCCGGTGCGCTTGCGGGGCGGCACCCCGTGCTCGCCGACGATGATGCGGTGGATGCCGCCGGGCAGCTTGGCGACCATCACGAAGCCGCCGTCGGTGTGCTGGCCGGTCATCCGCGGCTCCAGGTCGACCCCGCGCAGGTCGGCCAGGAGCATCTCGGTGGTGGCGGCCGTGCCGGGGAAGTCGAAACCGGCCTGCTTGCGGACCGTGCTGCGGCCGCCGTCGCAGCCGACGAGGTAGCGGGCCCGCAGCCGGTCCTCGCCGTCCTCGTGGCGCACGGTGACCGTGACGCCGTCGCCGGTCTCCTCGTACGAGACGAACTCGTGCCCGCGGCGGATGTCGGCGCCCAGCTCGGCCGCCCACGCCTCCAGGGCCTCCTCGGTCACCGACTGCGGCACGGTCTTGGCCGCCTCGTGGAAGGCGCCGAGCACGCTCATGTCCAGCGGGATGCCACCGAAGTGCCCCATGCCGCTGGTCTCGAAGTCCCCGAGCCGGCGCAGCAGCCCGCGCTGGTCGAAGACCTCCATGGTGCCGATGGTCAGACCGATGCCCCGGGACTCGCCGGTGCGCCCGGGGTGCCGTTCGAGCACCGTGACGTCGATCCCGGCGAGGCGCAGTTCCCCGGCGAGCATCAGCCCGGCGGGTCCTGCTCCGACAACGACCACCGAAGCGTCCATGAGTCTCTCCTTCTCAAAGCCAGTAGCGGAGCCGCGGACAGCGGCAGGCCCGCCGCGCCGTCGTACAGGCAGGCCGCGGGCAGCGAGCGCAGCGTGACGATCGGCTCCGCGGGGACGGCCAGCGCGGCGGCGGCGGCGTGGTGCGGACCGGCCGGCACGTTCCGCACGATCCAGCCGGGCGGACCGGGTGGGGCGTCGGCGTCGGTTCCGACGCCCAGGTAGTCGAGGGCGGGGCTGCGGCCGAGCCCCGTGCCCAGACCCTTCAGATACGCCTCCTTGCGGGTCCACAGCTCCGCGAACGCGTCCGGCCGGCGGGTCTCGGGAAGCGTGAGCAGCTCCCGCCACTCCGCCGGATGCAGCGCGGGTCCGCACACCTCCACCGCCTCGGCCGTCGGTGTGCGCTGCACGTCCACGCCGACGACCGTCGCCGCCGTGCCGATCAGGACGAGACCGTGGCTGTGCGAGAGCGAGAAGTGGACCGGCAGCGGGGGGTCCCGCAGCACGGGCCGGGTCGTGCGGTGCGGTCGTGCCGGGCCGGGCTCCCGGCCCAGGCGCAGCCGCTCGGGCGGATAGCCCGTGGCGTCGCTGAGGATCCGGCGCAGCGCGATGTGCGCCGACAGGTACTGCACGCGGTCCCCGGGCCGTACGAACAGCTCGGCCCGCCGCAGCTCCGCCGCGTCCAGTTCGCGCACCGCGAGCCGGGCCGCCGCCGGGCTGTCCGCCGACGGCGGGCGCACCAGCCACAGCGAAAGCCGCGGCGGCTCGCCGAGGGCCGGGATCAGCGGCTGCCCGGACTCGCGGCGCCCGGACTCACGCGGGCCGGACTCGCGGGGCCCGGACTCGCGGGGTGGACCGCCGAGTTCAGCGCCGGGCCTCGGCATGGGCCTTGGCGTGGCCCAGCGTGGCCTTGCTGTTGGTGCTGAGCGCGGTGTGCACGTACTCCCGCGCGTCGGCGACGGTGGCGTCCGCGCCGAGGATGCGGGCGATGTTCTCGGTGTTGATGGTCACCGTGTGCTGCGAGGACGCCGTGACACCGCTGTCGGTCTCGGTGAACGTCCAGTAGCCGGTGTGCAGGGTCATCAGCGCCGGCAGCGTCACCTGCTTGTAGGCGATCTTGTGGTGCGGGAAGGTCACCCGGTACGACTTCGTGGTGTGCACGGAGCCGTCCTTGGCGCGGGTGTCCATCTCCAGGGTCTGCAGGCCCGGGGCGTCCTCGTCGAGGCGGACGGTGGCGACGTGCGGCAGCCGCTCGGACCACAGGTTCGCCTCGTTGATGAAGTCGTAGACGTCCTTGGCGGAGCCGGCGATCTCGACGGAGTCCTCGAAGGAGAACGTCAGATCGGCCTCGGTCTCGGCGTGGACGCGCTGGACGTTGTCGCGCAGCGCGGCCAGCTCGGAGCGCGAGTTGCGGTCGACGGCCTCGTCGATCCACTTCAGGCTCTCCGGGTCGTCGTCGATCGCCCGGTAGTCGTGCAGCAGCCGGATCCGCGACTCGGTCGCGGAGACCGGCTCGATGATCCAGGTGCCGCCCATGGACGCCACCGGCGGGGTGGGGATCTCCTGCCGGAAGGTGATCCGCAGGTTCTCCGGGTCCAGGGTGCGGTGGGACGTCCAGTTCTTGGGCTCGCCGTTGGCGGTGGCCCAGATCTGGATGCGCTCCTCGCGCTCGCCGCGCTCCACGTGCTCGACGTGGATGGTGGGCGGGAAGATCCGCGGCCAGTTCTCCACGTCGGCGATCAGCTGGAACACCGTCTCGGCCGGCGCGGCCGCGGTGATCTCGTGCTCGACCTCACGGATGGTCATGGTCAGCTCTCCTTGGGGCCTTAGAAGTTGCCGAGTCCGCCGCAGACGTTGAGCGCCTGCGAGGTGATGGACGCCGCCGTGTCGGAGGCGAGGTAGCCGACCAGACCCGCGACCTCCTCCGGCGTCGAGTAGCGGCCGAGCGGGATCTTGGCCTGGAACTTCTCGAGGATGGCGTCCTCGGTGGTGTCGTAGGCGGCCGCGTAGCCCTGGCGCACGCGCTGGGCCATCGGGGTCTCCACGTAGCCCGGGCAGACCGCGTTGACGGTGATGCCGGTGGGGGCGAGCTCGTTGCCGAGGGCCTTGGTGAAGCCGACGACACCGTGCTTGGACGCCGAGTACGGGGCGCCGAGGACGACGCCCTGCTTGCCGGCGGTGGAGGCGATGTTGATGATCCGGCCGCGGTTCTTGTGGCGCATGCCGCCGGTGTTGAGCACCTCGCGGGTCAGCCGGAAGACGCTGTTGAGGTTGGTGTCGATGACGTCCTCCCACAGCTCGTCGGCGATGTCGGCGGTGACACCGCCGCCGCTGCGGCCGGCGTTGTTGACGAGGACGTCCACGGTCCCGAAGGCGTCGACGGCGGCCTGGACGAAGTCCCGCACGCTGTCCGAGGAACGGACGTCGAGGGTGGTGCCGTCCACCTCCAGGCCCTCGGCCTGGAGCTCCTTGACGGTCGCGGCGACGTTGTCGGCGCTGCGGGCGCCGATGAAGACCCGGTGGCCCTGCTCGGCCAGGAGCCGGGCGGCGGCCAGGCCGATGCCGCTGGTCGCTCCGGTGACCAGGGCGACCCGCTTCTGCTGATCTGACATGGGTGGCGTCTCCAGTGGGAGGGAAAAGGGCCCGCCGGGTGGTGCGACGAGGCACCACCCGGCGGTGAGTGGGGTGGGGGTGTGGGGGGTTGTGGCGCGGAGGGGGAGTGACGGGGCGGACCGGGACCGGTCAGACCAGGGCGGCGAGGCCGCTGTTGACCGCGTCGATCAGCATCCGCGGGGTGTTCGCGATGCTCAGGATGTCCTCGTCGAGGGAGATGCCGTACTCGCGCTCGATGCGGCCGCCGGTCTCCAGGAGGGCCAGCGACTCATAGCCCAGCTCCTCGAAGTCGGTGTCGAGGATGTCACCGTCGAGGTTGTAGGAGTCGTCGGCGCCCGCCGCCTCGATCAGGATGCGGCGGAGGTCGTCGAAGGTGAAAGCCTGCTCGGCCATGGTGGTTCCTTTCCGGGTCGTACCCGTTCGGCGTGGTGGCGGTACGGGGCGGTGCGGGGCGGTACGGGCGGTGCGGGGTCAGTCGGCGGAGCGGACGACCAGCGCGGAGTTGAAGCCGCCCAGGCCGCGGGCGAGCACCAGCGCGGTGCGCACCTCGTGCGTCCGCGGGTGACCGACGACCAGGTCCAGGCCGTACGTGTCGGACGGCCGGGTGTTCATCGTCGGCGGGATCAGGCCCTCCTCCATCGCGAGGAAGACCGTCGCCAGGTCGAGCGCGCCGGCGGCCGAGTACAGGGCGCCGGTCGTCGTCTTGGGGACGGTGACGGGCACCTGCTCGCGGCCGAAGACCGCGTTCAGCGCCTCGGCCTCGATGCGGTCGAGCTCGGGCACGGCCGCGCCGTCGGCGAAGACCACGTCGACGTCACGGGCGCTGACCCCGGCGTCGGCCAGGGCGGTCTCGATCGCCTGGCGCAGGGCCGGCGGCCGGCCGCTGCCCGGCTTCGGGTCGAAGGTCGCGCCGTAGCCGGCGATCTCGCCGTACACCTTGGCGCCGCGCGCCCGGGCGACGTCCTCGCGCTCCATGATGAGGATGGCGCCGCCCTCGCCCGGGACGTGGCCCGAAGCCCGCTCGTCGAAGGGCAGGAAGGCGGCGGCCGGGTCGTCCTGGGTGGTGACGCGGCCGCTGGTGAGTTGCGCCACCCAGCCCCACGGGCACAGGGACGCGTCGACGGAGCCGGTGACGACCAGGGGGGTGCCCTTGCGGACCTGGCGGCGGGCCTGCGCGACGGAGTCGAGGCCGCCGGCCTGCTCGCTGACGACGACGCCGCTGGGGCCCTTCATGCCGTGCCGGATGGAGATCTGGCCGCTGTTGACGGCGTAGAACCAGGCGAAGGACTGGTACGCGGACACGTACTCGCTGCCCTGGCTCCACAGCCGCTCCAGCTCGCGCTGGCCGAACTCGAAGCCGCCGGACGCGCTGGAGGTGACCACGCCCATGTCGAAGGCGGGCATCTCCTTGGGGTTCACCCCGGCGTCCTCGAGCGCCCAGTCCGCGGCGACGAGCGCGAGGCGCGTCATGCGGTCGGTCTGCGGCAGCAGCTTGCTGGGCAGGTGCTCGGAGGCCTCGAACCCGTGGATCTCCCCGGCGAGCTGCGCCGGGTACTGGGTCGGGTCGAAGCGGGTGATGCGGCCGATGCCGCTCTTGCCGACGCGGGCGGCCTGCCAGTACTCCTCGGCGCCGAGCCCGTTGGGCGCGACCACGCCGAGGCCGGTCACCACTACAGAGGCGCTCATGCGGCGGTCCTTTCCGGCCGGGCGAGGACCATCGCGCTCTGGAAGCCTCCAAAGCCACTGCCGACGGTCAGCACGGCGTCCGTCTGGTGCTCCCGCGCGGTGACGGGCACATAGTCGAGATCGCATTCGGGGTCGGGGGTCTGCAGGTTCGCCGTGGGCGGCACCACGTTGTGCGTCATCGCCAGGGTCGAGGCGGCGATCTCGATGGCGCCGATGGCGCCGAGGGAGTGGCCGACCATGGACTTGATGGAGCTCACGGGCGTGGCGTACGCGTGGTCCCCGAGGCTCTTCTTGAACGCGGCGGTCTCGTGGCGGTCGTTCTGCTTGGTGCCGGAGCCGTGCGCGTTGATGTAGTCGATCTCGTCGCCGTTCATCTTCGCCTCGTCGAGGGCGACCCGGATGGCCTCGGCCATCTCGGCGCCGTCGGGACGCAGACCGGTCATGTGGTACGCGTTGGAGCGGGTCGCGTAGCCGGCGATCTCCGCGTAGATGCGGGCGCCGCGGCGGCGGGCGCTCTCCAGCTCCTCCAGGACGAAGAAGGCGGTGCCCTCGCCGAGGACGAAGCCGTTGCGGGTGCCGTCGAACGGGCGCGAGGCGCGCTCCGGCTCGTCGTACCGCGGGGTGGTGGCGCGGATCGCGTCGAAGCACGCCATCGTGATCGGCGAGATCGGGGCGTCGGTGGCGCCGGCGACGAGCACGTCGAGGGAGCCCTCGCGGATCAGCTCGACGGCGTAGCCGATGGAGTCGATGCCGGAGGTGCAGCCGGTGGAGACCACGGCGTTGGCGCCCTCGGCGCCCACGGCCCAGGCCACCTCGGCGGCGAAGGAGCTCGGCACCAGGTGGTTGTAGAGGTGCGGCACCGCGTACTTGTGGTCGACCAGGTTCAGCCGGCCGCCGTCGCTGACGACCCGGTACTCCTGGTCGAGGCCCATCGTCGCGCCGACGGCCGTGCCGACGGTGACGCCGACGCGGTGCGGGGCGTGCTCGGCGAGGTCGATGCCGCTGTCGGCGACGGCGCCGCGGGCGGCGACCACGGCGAACTGGCCGGCCCGGTCCATCCGCCGGATCTCCTGCGGGCTGAGGCCGTGCGCCTCGGCGTCGAAGTCGATCTCGGCGGCGACCCGGGAGCGGAACGGCGTCGGGTCGAAGAAGGTGATGCCGCGGGTGGCCGTGCGGCCCTCGCTCAGCAGCGACCAGAAGGCGTCGCGGCCCACGCCGCCGGGGGCGAGGACCTCGAGGCCCGTGATGACTACGCGTCGGCCGCTCACTGCGAGGCCTCCCAGTGGTAGAAGCGGGTGGCCATGGCGTCGGCCGGCGACCGCCAGGTCGCCGGGTCGTACGCCTCGATGAACGGCTTCAGGTCGTCGCTGATCCGCACGAACCGGGGGTCGTGCTTCGCCTCCTCGATGTGCTTGCCACCCTGGTCGGTGTCGAAGTCCTGGAGGTGGAAGTAGAGACCGCGGTAGTGGAAGAGCTGGCGCCGGCGCGTGCCCATCCGGTGCGGCATCTCGGTGGCATCGAACGCGCGGAAGAGATCGGCCACGTTGCCGCTCGATCCGGGCTCCATCCGTGCCACGATCAGATTGCTGTGCATGCGATTCTTCTCCAAGTGGAAAGCCGTACGGCGGACTGGAGTTTCACGTCACGTCGACGGTTCGACAGCAAGAGGGCCGGAACCGGACGGAGTCAAAAAAAGAGGCGCTTTGACAAAGCGCCGGACTCTGACATCTATGTTCTTCGGTGACTCCCCCTCGTTCAAGGGGAGTCACGTCAAATCTCGGTGCAGGAACTACAGGAATTGCTCAGGCCAAGGCATGACTGTGGGTTACGTCACGCGCGGGCTCACTGCGGGGCGTTGCCGTGCTTCCGCGAGGGCAGGTCCGCGTGCTTGGCGCGCAGCATCGCGAGCGAACGGATCAGCACCGACCGGGTCTCCCGCGGGTCGATGACGTCGTCGATGAGCCCGCGCTCGGCCGCGTAGTACGGGTGCATCAGCTCGTTCTTGTACTCCTCGATGCGCTGCCTGCGCACGGCCTCCGGGTCCTCCGCGGCGTTGATCTCCCGCCGGAAGATGACGTTGGCCGCGCCCTCGGCGCCCATCACCGCGATCTCGTTGGTCGGCCACGCCAGCGCCAGGTCGGCGCCGATCGAGCGCGAGTCCATGACGATGTACGCGCCGCCGTAGGCCTTGCGCAGCACCAGCGAGATCCGCGGCACGGTCGCGTTGCAGTACGCGTAGAGGAGCTTGGCCCCGCGCCGGATGATGCCGTTGTGCTCCTGGTCCACGCCGGGCAGGAAGCCGGGCACGTCGACCAGCGTGATCAGCGGGATGTTGAAGGCGTCGCAGAACTGCACGAACCGCGCGCCCTTCTCGGACGCGTTGATGTCCAGCACACCGGCCATGGAGGCCGGCTGGTTGGCGACGATGCCGACCACGTGCCCGTCGAGCCGCGCGAAGGCGCAGACGATGTTCGTCGCCCAGGCCGGGTGCACCTCGAAGTAGTCGCCGTCGTCGACGACCTCCTCGATCACCTTGCGGATGTCGTACGCCTGCCCGGCGCCGGACGGCACCAGGTCGAGGAGCGCGTCGTTGATCCGGTCGACGGGGTCGCCCGAGCGCTCCACGGGCGACAGCTCGCGGTTGTTGGCGGGCAGCAGCGAGAGCAGGTAGCGGACGTCCTCGATGCACTCCTCCTCGGTGTCGTACGCGAAGTGCGACACGCCCGAGGTGGCCGAGTGGACGTCGGCGCCGCCCAGACCGTTCTGCGAGATCTCCTCGCCGGTGACCGCCTTGACGACGTCCGGTCCGGTGATGAACATCTGCGAGGTCTCGCGGACCATGAAGACGAAGTCCGTGAGCGCCGGGGAGTAGGCGGCGCCGCCCGCGCACGGGCCGAGCATCACCGAGATCTGCGGGATGACGCCCGAGGAGCGGGTGTTGCGCTGGAAGATGCCGCCGTAGCCGGCGAGCGCCGTGACACCCTCCTGGATGCGGGCGCCGGCCCCGTCGTTGAGCGAGACCAGCGGGGCGCCGGCCGCCTCGGCCAGGTCCATGATCTTGTGGATCTTCTGCGCGTGGGCCTCGCCGAGCGCGCCGCCGAAGATCCGGAAGTCGTGCGCGTAGACGAAGACGGTGCGGCCGTGGACGGTGCCCCAGCCGGTCACCACGCCGTCGCTGTACGGCTTCTTGTTCTCGAGCCCGAAACCGCTGGCCCGGTGCCGCCGCAGCGGCTCCACCTCGTTGAACGAGCCCTTGTCCAGGAGCAGCGAGATCCGCTCCTGCGCGGTCAGCTTGCCCTTGGCGTGCTGGCGCTCGGTGGCGGCCGGGTCGGGCCCCTGCCGGGCCGTCTCCTTGATCTCGGCCAGCTCGTCGATCCGGGCCTGGATCGAGTCCTGCGGTGTGGCTGGTGTGGCCATGGTGTTCCCCACCTCCATGGGTCGCGGGTCGTGGGCCGGGTGCGTGCGCCGGGTCAGCGGTCGGCGCCCGGCCGGTACAGCCGGATGAAGTCCGCGACGCCGGCGCTGATCACCGCGTCGCGCTCGAAGTCGGACAGCGGCAGGGCGCCGTGGAAGGAGCGCTGGACCACACCGCCCGCCACCAGCTGGATGAAGCGCTCGGCGGCGTGCTCGGGGTCCTCGAAGGAGAGCAGCCCCTGCTCGGCGACCCGGGCGAGCCGGCGGGCCAGCTCGCGGTTGGCCTGCCGGGGCCCCGCGGTCCGCCACATCTCGACCACCCCGGCCGGCCAGGTGGCGATCTCGGCGCCCAGGTGCCGGACGATCGCGAAGTGCTCGGGGAAGGCGGCCAGTGGCGTCAGCCAGGCGCGCCCCAGCTCGGTCAGGTCCTTCTCCAGGTCGGTGATCTCGGAGAGGTGCTCCTCGGCGATGACGGTGAGCGAGGCGGCCACCGACGCGCTGCCCTCCAGGAGGACCGCGAGCAGCAGCCGCTCCTTGTCCTTGAAGTAGTGCGTGACGGTGGCCTCGTCGAGGCCGCACTCCACGGCGATGTCCATGACGCCGGTGTGGGTCCAGCCCTCACGGGCGAAGACGACGCGGGCCGCCTGGACGATCTCCCTGCGCTCCTCCGCCGAACCGGCCTGGACGGGCGCGATCGCTGTCTGCTGGATGGTCATGGTGTGTTCCTCCGTGTGAGGTGCGGATCAGTGACGTGCGGGGGCGCCCGGTCCGCAGGTGCGCGGCGAGCACGGCGAGGGCGGCCAGGAGCGTGGCCCCGCCGCCCGCGAGCAGCCCGGCGCGCGCGCCGTACCGTTCGCTGAGGGCGCCGATCAGGAGGGCGCCCAGGGGAGTGGTCCCCTGGAAGACGAGCGTGTAGAGGGCCATGACCCGGCCTCGGTAGGCGGGGTCGGTGCCCAGCTGGATGCGGTGGTTCGCCGCCTGGGCGAAGTACAGGGAGCCGAAGCCGGTGCACAGCAGCAGCACGGCGGCCCAGGCGTACGTGGGGGCCAGACCGGCCGCGCTCTGCAGGACCCCGGCCGCGAGGGCCGAGCCGATCACGACGCCGGCCGCCGGTCTCCCGCGGCGGCGGGTGGTGACGAACGCCGCGAGCAGCGAACCCGCCGCGAAGGCCGTGGTGAGCAGCCCGAACGCGGCGGCCTCCGCGTGGAACTCCGTCTTGGCGAGCAGCGGCAGGGTGAGCTGGAAGTTGAAGCCCAGCATGCCGACGACCGCCACCAGGATCATCGGGAGCAGCAGGTCGCGCCGGGTCGCCATGTGCCGTACGCCGTCCATGACGGGCGCCCGTCCGGGCCGCCGCTCCGAGCGGTGCAGCTCCGCCGGCCGCATCGCGCGCAGGGCGGCGACGGTCGCCAGATAGCTGACCGCGTTGAGCAGCATCACGGTCGCGGTGCCGAACCAGCCGATCAGCAGGCCCGCGAGCGCCGGCCCCACCACCCGCGCCACGTTGAAGTACGCGGCGCTCAGCGCCGAGGCGTTGGGCAGCAGGTCGGCACCGACGAGCTCGCTGACGAAGGACATCCGGGTGGGCACCTCGACCGCGTTGACGACGCCGAGCCCGAGGGCGAAGAGGCAGACGTGCCACAGTCCGGCCGTGCCGGTGAGCACCATGACCCCGAGCAGCAGCGCCAGGACGCCCGAGACGAGGTTGGCGGCCATGAGCAGGCGGCGCTTGTCGTACCGGTCGGCCAGGCCGCCCGCGTAGAGGGTGAACAGCAGCAGGGGTGCGAACTGCAGGGCGGTCACGAGGCCCAGGGCGGTTCCGGAGTCCCCGGTCAGGGAGAGCACGAGCCAGTCCTGGGCGACGACCATCATCCAGGTGCCGGCGACGGAGACGAGCTGTCCCGCGGCGAAGAGCCGGAAGTTGCGGACGGTCAGGGACTGGAGCGTGCCGGCGAGAGGTGATCTCATCTCATCCTTGGGTGAGGAGAATACGGGGCGCACGGCAGGGGAATCTGCCCTATAGCTTCTTCGGCCCCGGTCCCGCGGTCAAGAATTCCCATGTCAGATCCCGGTCAAGGCGTGTCAGGAATGATCGGTTCCGTAGCGGGGTGTGAATTCGTGTCAGGGCAGCGAAAAGACAGTTCGTGAATTCATCGAATTCCGTCACGTACTACAGGTGACATTCCCCGGCCCTTGCGGCCCCGATAATCGCGGAAATACGGTTCCCGGGTCCGTGGCGACCGCCGACCGGAGGTCGCCGAGACTCATGGGGGTAAAACCGAATGTCCGTCGTGATGACGACCGTCTGTGCCGGAGCCGGCTGCGTGCGGCGCGAGGGCGCCGGACGGGCCAGACGCCCGGCCGCGGCCGCCAGCCGCCTCTGCCTGGACTGCCACGAGCGCCTGGTCCGGGACCTGAACCGGCTGCCGGAGCTGTACGAGGAATGCGCGCGCCACCTCGACGGCGGCGGCGGCGACCGGAGCCTGGAGAAGACCTCCGGCGGCCCGCTGCCCGGCATGCCCTTCAACCTCAGGGCGGCGGACGTGCGCACCTCGATCCTGGCGGTGCTCAGCGGCTGGGCGAGCCTGGTCCTGGAGGAGCGGGGCCTGGCCGGCCCGCGGCGCGCCGTCGGCCCGCTGGTCCACTTCCTGACCCGGAACGGCGGCTGGCTCGCGGCGCACGACGCCGCGGGCGAGGTGTCCGCTGAGATCGCGCAGCTGGTCCGCAAGGCGCTCGGCGTGATCGACCCGGCGACCAGCCGGCGCATCGCGGTCGGCGAGTGCGTCGAGCCCGGCTGCTCCGGCGCGCTCACCGCCGTCGTACGGGCCCGCCAGCCGCAGCTGCCCGCCACGATCACCTGCGGCGCCGACGCCTCCCACCACTGGGTGGGACACGAGTGGCTGCAGCTCAGCCGCCGTATCGGTGCCGCCGCGACGAACGCGGCGAACGCGACGAGCGGGGCGGCCGAGCCGGCCGCCGTGCCCGCGCGCGGAGGCACCGTCACGGACCTGGAGGCGGAGGTCCGCTGGATGACGGCGGCGGACATCGCCCGCCTGTGGGACATGCCGTCGGGCAGCGTCTACCGCCACGCCAGCACGCAGAAGTGGCGCCGCCGCACCCGCTCAGGGCGGACGTACTACCACGCGGGTGACGTCTACGAGACGCTCCACGGACGGGACGCGGCCGCGTAGCACCGCCGCCGGCCGGCACCGACACCCACGAGGGCTCCTGGCATCGCCAGGAGCCCTCGCGCGTCGGGTCGTTCGGGATCAGGCCTTGAGGGATCAGTCCTTGATCTCGCAGATGGCGGCGCCGGAGGTGAGGGAGCCGCCGACCTCGGCGGTCAGGCCCTTGACGGTGCCGGACTTGTGGGCGTTGAGGGGCTGTTCCATCTTCATGGCCTCCAGGACGACGATGAGGTCGCCCTCCTTGACCTCCTGGCCCTCCTCGA
>NZ_JBIBCP010000014.1:0-35553 GCF_042901205.1 Streptomyces sp. NPDC012769
GCCCATGCCAGGTGGTGGGACGCGACATGCAGCCCTTGGCGCAGACGGCCGCGCAGAACGCCCACGCGCATTCGGCCCTCCACGACCCGCAGCCCACGGTCGGACGGGACCAGGAGACACCGGTTGATCAGGAGCGGCGGGCGCAGCCACGTCCCGTGCTCCTCCCACTGGCGGCCGACCTCTGGCGGCCGGACCGTGACCCAGTGGACCGGATTCTCGGCGAGCTCCTCGATGCAGCCGGCATCGGACGCCCCGGTCGGCATCTCGTGGAAGTCCGCAGCCGGGACCGTCTCGAGCCGCCACCCGATCGCGCGCAGGTCGATCCTGCCGTAGTCGTTCACGAAGGCCGGGTTGTCGCCGAAGTCGTAGAGGAACTGTTCGAGCACGTCGTCCGGCCACTGCAGTGGGGCCACCAGCGGATCGGCGCGGAAGTAGTCGTAGTCGTAGCTGAGACCGCCGGCTTGGCGGCGAGCCATCAGCGGGCCGAGATCTTTCAGCTTCATGCCGCCAGGTGTACCGCAGATTCCCGGAAGTGGTCCCCCTGCTCCGGGTCAGTCGCCCGCCGGTAACGCCCCTGGCGGTGGGGCGCAGCGTCGTTGGACGGTGCCTCCCCCGAGCCGGGCCCGGGGGATGTCATGGCTGATCCCCCCGGGGCCCGTGGTGCGTTGCCGTAATGCCCACCGCCCGACTGGGCACGGGGTGCTGGTGAAGTAGGGGCGGACAGCCTGCTCCAGGTGCCGGATCCGGCTTTCGCGCTGCGTAGCCGTCCGTCCGTGAACATGAACGCCGCAGGCATGCCCGGCCCTCCCAGCCAGTCGCCGAGTGCAGGCGCGACCGGAACCGAAAAAGGGGCACCGCCAGGCCCGGGGCCGCCTTCTACTTGGCCGCGTCGACCTCGGCGGGGACGGTCGACCGTCCGGGGCGCGCATCGTCTGGTCGACGTACGCCGGTGAGCGTGCTCTCTACTTCCCCTTCGTCGCCACGTCGAACAGCGGGTTGCCGTTGCGATCGGTGAAGTGCAGTGTTCCGGGCTGGGTGGCCGGAATGACGAGGACCGACGTGCCGAGCACAAACTCGCCAGGCATCGGGTTGACCTGGTTGTGGAAGGCGGGGTACGGGACCGCGGTGCCGGGCTCGTGGTCCGTGAAGACGGCGTTGCCAGCGTTCACCGCGTACCCGTCCTCACCTGTCCAGCGGGCCTGGTCGAGCACGTAGGTGTCGAACTTGTCTTCACCTGTGTTCTTGACCTTGAAGGTCAGGACGGCGAACTCCTCGTCGGGTGCGATCTTGGTCGTGACACCGGTCTTGCTGGGCAGGGTCTTGGCCTCGGTCACCGAGACGAGCGTGACATCGGCCGATCCGGCGGGGATCGGAGTCGCCAGCTGGATGGGGGTGGTCTTGATGCTCAGGGTCTGGCCAGCGGAGAGGACTGGGGCCTTCTGGGTCTGCTGTTGTGTCTGTCCCTGCTGCCAGCTGCTCGTGGGTGGCAGAGCGTCGTTGCCGGAGCTGCCGCAGGCGACCGCCCCGGTGATGAGAACCAGGGCGCTAGCCGACATCAGTGCCTGGCGTGAACGGGTGGTGGTCATGATCACTCCTTGATGTCAGACGGTCGTCACTCTCCGCAGGGAGACGACCCTGCACGTGTTGCCGGGAAAGGCTCGGGGCGAATAGTCCGATCGGTCGTCATCAGCGCTTCTCACGGGTCTGTGCGGCGGTTCGTACGCTCTCCTCAAGTGCGGCCATCAGGTCGACCACGGGGGTCACTTCGGCCGGTTCGGCGGGGTGGCCGCCGCTGACCTTCGTGGCGACGAGCTGCTCCAGGGCGTGTGCATATTCGTCGTGGACCGCGCTGACATCGATGCCGGTCAACTCGCGGATCAGCGTTTCGGCGAGCTCCAGTTCTCGGTCGATGATCGGGGTGGTTAGTGCGAGGTCTCCGGGGTGTCGCAGTTCCTCCTCCCACCGGGAGAGTCTGGAGGACGAGCAAGCCGTGCCGGGGCCGCAGCAGCGCCAGGCGCCCGCGACTACGTAGAGCGGCCTTCGCCACGGCAGGGCGTATGGCCGGTCGGCACCTGGTCCGCCGGGGCCCGCGTAGTACGGCCGTCCGTAGGCGATCGGGTCGATGTCCTGGCCCGGGACGAAGCCGAGCACCTCGACGGTCTTGCGTGTGAGCAGAGGCAGGTGCGCCAGGTCCTCCTCTGTGAGCGGCACCATGCGGCCCCCGGGCAGGGCGTAGCCGCGCCCGACCTCCTCGTACGGGATCTCCCGGTCCTCCGCCTTGCAGAAACGCCTGTGCTCGACCCGGCTGCCCGTCGGCGACGTGGATCTCGTGCAGGCGCACAGAGTGCTCCTGCGTGGCCGCATACAGCCGAATCGGGAGCGCGACCAGCCCGAACTGGATCATGCCGGACCACATGGCCCTCATACCCCCAGTCTTTCACCAGCCGGGCGCGCGTCATCGCCGGTGACGACATGTCCTGGGGTGGAGGGCACCGTTTCAGTCCGGACACCGTAGGCGTCCCGGCTATCGTCACGCCATGGACACCGAGCAGGTCCCGTACGGCACGTGGAGCGACGACGAGGGCGCAGCCCCGATCGACCAGGACGAAGAGTCCCTCGCGGGCTTGGTCCTCCGCGAGATCACCGCGTACCTCCAACAGGCCGGGATCGTCGACCAGCAGGACCTGCCGGTGTACCAGCCGGACTTGAACAGGTTGGCCTGGTCGATCGCCCAGCAGGTCGAAAGCCACTTCGGGATGTGACACGAGCAGGAACCTCACGCCGTCACAGGCCCGCCCACATTCACCTGCACGGAGGTTGGGTTGATCATTTTTGATACGAACGCGGTGAATCTTCTTCCGCTGGAGGGCCCTCGGGCTGACTTCATCCGGAAGCTGCGCCGATCGGGGCACCACCGGGTGGCCGTTCCCTGGGTGGTCCTGGAGGAGATGTCGGCACACCAGGCTCACTTCTACCCGGACAGGCACGGGTCGGTACTGAAGGCGCTGGAGAAGCTGCAGGACGTTCTTCCCTGGAAGGTGGAGAGCGCGCTCGAGCTGCTGGATGTAGAACGGCTCCTCGAACACTGGCGGGCCGCCTACGGCGAGATCTTCGAGGTGATCGAGACCAGTGGAGACGTCGCGCGGAGGGCGCTCGCCCGTGAAGCGATGCATCTTCCGCCAGCGAAGCGGTCCAAGGACCATTCTGAGGGCCCCGCGACGTGGCGATCTGGTTCTCCGTGCTCGAGTTCCTCAAGGCGAATCCGGACGAGCACGCCTACTTCGTCACGAACAACAGCACGGACTTCGGCGACGGAACGTCCTTCCCATACCCGATGAACGAGGACGTGCGCGGTCTCGAACACCGGCTCACTGTAATGAAGGACTTCGACGAGGTCGTCTCCCGGTTCAGCACGGAAGTGTCCGGGAAGGACGCGGAGGCCGCTGCGGCCGAGCTGCTGCGGTCGCTGTCCGTCCGGGGCCGGGTGGCCCAGACGGCGCTGGAGATTCTCAGCTCGCCGACCGGATTCATCGGCCTGGAAGCCGGCGACACCACGGTGGAGTGGAGCGAATGGCTCGCTCAGCCCGAGGTCGAGCTGCTCAGCGTCACGGACGTCACGGGCCACGAGATCGAGGGCAACGTCTGGTACACGGCGAATGCGACCTGGCTGCTGTACGGGCTCGCGGGCAATGGAGCCGGGGTCGGCGCCCGGTACGTCGCCTGCGTGTGGGACATGAAGGTCCTGTTCTCGGCGCAGGACGAAGACGAGTCACCTACTGTCCTCAGGACGAGCGAGCCGTCAGCCCCGGACACGTCGGACACGTCGATCACGGAGGTCTTGAAGCGCCTCAAGGAGCGGGTGGCCAGCTTCTCCCGAAGGGCCGTCCGGAATCTGCAAGGTACGGGCCAGGCAGAGCGTCTGCTTCAACAGCAGGTGTCGGAGACGCTCTCGAAGCTCGACACCGCCAGCGCCCCGGCGCGGCGGCTCGCGGAGCAGGTCGCCTCTCTCCAGCCCGACTTGGCGAAAATCAGCAAGCTGGTGGCCGCGAGCCGGGTCGATCCATTTGCCTCGGTCAGACGAACTCTTGACGAGTACACCGCCTTCCAGAGGGACATGCTCAACAGCTCGGTCCGCAAGATCGCGCAGGAGTTCGCCGCGAACCAGCCGAAGCTCGATATCGCCACGCTGCTGCCGCATACGAGCTTCGCTGACATCGCTGTGGCTTCGTTGGCGGCAGGCGCCGGGCACGACACTGCCGACAAGGACGAGGAGGAGGCCGAGCAGCTGTCGTTCACAGACGCCGAAGATGAAAAAACCGATACCTCTCCTGAAAGTCAGGACGACGGGCCCGAGACCTGATAGCCGCGGCACCGCCGACCCGGTGCGGGGGCGGCCCCGGCCGTACTGCGTCCCGTCACGGGGACCGGGGCCTGTCCCGCGCGCTCCATTCCGGCACGGGCCGGGAGCGAGCCTAGCCCGTCCAGGTGAGCTAGGGGCGCGACTCCGGTACGCGGGTGCGCAGCCCCTCTAGCCTGCGGCTATGGACAGCACCCCGATGCCCGAGCCGCTGCGGCAGGCGGTTCACCAGCTCGTCGGCGAGGCGGTCAGCAACTGCCAGGAGGTTCTGCAGTACACCGAGCCCGGCTTCGCGCACGATTGGAAGCGGATGACGCTGATCGCGCCACGGATGCCTCCGACACGATGGCATGGCGTCCATGCTGATCGCCGCGTACCGCAGCGGGTCGAGGAACTGTCGGCCCTCGACATGTGCTGGTCGTAGAGGACGGCTGCGCGTCGACCTCAAGGCCAGCAAGCCGGCACTCGCAGGTATGACGCGTGTCAAGCCACGGTGCGCCGCTCGAAGGGATGCACGGCGGCTTGACTTCGCGCAGCCCCGCAAAGGGATCAGCCGAATGACCTACTTTGACGCAGGACTGACAGGACCTATCGACTGAACTCATCGCATAGGGTCAGCACTTCCCCTTCGCGCGCGCCCAAGTCTCTTCCACTGGAAGCAAGAATTGACCTGTGACACTCGCGCTCAATTTCGATGTTCCTGGTCCCGAAATATTCGAGTCCATATCTGGCGAGATCATTATCTACCGTCCGAATATATTCCCGCCGAGAGGCTTCACCCGAAATCGGCAAACTAGCTTCCACAGCCACGTCGATGGAGTTCGACAGCTGTCGGGCTCGATTAATCATTTCGAGAATGAGGTCCTCACCCATACCCCCTAGGGCGCCTTCCAAGACAATCCAAGAAGACATCACCTCCAGCAGGAAAATCTCGTCGTCATCGGGGTCGAAATCGACTTTTCCAGCGAACACCGGAGCCCTCACGAGGTCCGCGACGGCGTGGTGAAGGCTTTCACTCGGTTCACCGTCAAGCCTGGCCCCGCCTGCATCAAGGACACCCTGCAGGACTTCCGGGGTAATCCCCCATTCCTGAGGGATCGGCAGTCCGAGCAGCGGCCCCCGAAGGCGCCTGAGAGCCAGATATGCCGCTTGGTGGCGTTGAGCTGAGGTCATGCCCTTGATTTCATTATCAAGGCGCTCGTCGTCGAACCAGTCCACCGACGGGTTATCCATTTATCTGTACCCCATCATTGCGAGCCAGTCGTTGTACGTTCCGTAGTTCTGCCAAAGGTAGGAGGACTGCCCTGGGACCTTTTCGTTTCCGCCGATCGTAACTGGGCCCACCTGGACTGCACCTACCTGAGGCAACCAGCCCGCGCATCCCTCATCTCGGCATCGTCTGGGGCCCGTTCGGCGTCCCCATCGACGAGGGCCTCGCCGCGGTCGCCCGCCTGGGCCGCTGTGTCCGGCGCCGGCCTGGCCGCACCGGTCGAAGCGAACCTCGACGGCTACCCCGTAGGCCGCCGGCTGAAGAACCACCGTGCGGCTGCCCGAAGGAAGACGGCGCCGCTCTCCCCCGAGCGCGCCGCTGCCCTCTCGGAGATCGACCCGGGCTGGTGCCCGGTCAGGTGGGTGACGCGGCGGACGGGGGTTTGGCCTGCGACGCCGGGGTGGAGTCGGTGGTGTTTGTACCAGTCGATTCAGTGAGTGAAGGCGGCCGGGGGCTCGCGACGACGCTGCCGGCTCGCTCGGCGTCCAAGGTGCGGGGTCGCTTCTACGGTCTCACCGGTGGGAAAGGCATCGCGAGGAGCTGCGCGAGCGCGGCTCCGCGTTCCGTCGGCAGGAGGCGGATTTCCCTGCCGTGACGCTCGCGGTGCAGGAGACCGGCCGCCGCGAGATGCTGGCAGTGGTATGTGGCGGTGCTGACACCGACTCGGAGGTGGCGGGCGAGATCGCTGACCGTCGGGGTGTGGGTGAGGTGGCGCAGGATCTCCGCCCGGACCTCGCCCAGAACGGCTCCCAGCGCGTCGGTCTCATCGAGGGGAACGTGGGGGTGCGTCTGGCCGCCTGTCAGGCGGCCGAGACCTGGGACCGGATATCCGATCCAGAGCGCGTCGCTCCGTTCGGCGCCGTACATGTGAGCGCGATGCCCGGAGGCCAGCGGCACCATCACGAGGGGCCGCCGGCCGAGGTTCGTGAGGTGGGTGGGGCAGGAGTGGGGAAGCCGTAGCGTTCCCTCCTCGTAGCGGAGACTGCTGCCGAGACCGGCCAGCAGACCGTCGAGGCCGCCGGTGACGACGGCGACGCCGATCCGCTCCGTCTCTCTGCCGATGAGGGCGTCCGCCTGTTTCCACAGGGGAGCGAAGGCTGTCCAGGCGGCGTCGACGAGCTGTCGGTACGCGGTGAGAAAGCCGGTCGGATCGTCCACAAGGCGCCGCCAGCCGGGCGGTATGGAGGTGGAGTGGAACGTCGCCACCTCGGCGGCCAGGAGGTCCGGGTCGGTCTCGGCCAGGTCCTTGACGAGCGTGGCCATGTTCGACGTACCGAGGTTCTCCACGAGCGCGACGCGATCGGGGATCCAGCAGTCGCGTGCGGCGAGCATCGGACCTGCGACGGTGGCCGCGCGGGTGGGGATCGCGCGGCAGACGGTCTCCCGCCAGAGGGGCGGTACCCCGTGACCGTGTCCCGCGAAGACATCCTTGAGGATGGAGAACAGTGTTGCCCCTGGGTGACGGCGCACGTGAACCGTCACCTGTTCCAGGGGCCCGAGCCGAACTATGCGAGCAGTCACCTTCCCACTTCCCCCCACCTCGCTGCGGTGGAAGGAGCTTAGGGGCAGACGGGCGAAGAGTCGGAGGCGGCGCGCGGCCGGGGTGGTGGCATCGGGCGCCCACCACCCCGGCTGGCGAACCGGCGGCTGGCTCACCCCACGGGAATGGCGTCGATCACGCGCTGGGGCACGGTCCAGACGGTGGTGCCGATCTCCGTCACCAGTTGCCTTCGATCGGCCGAGACCCTCCACACGTCCGGCGAACCTGGTGCCTTGATGAGGGTGCCGTCGGCGATCCGGGTCGTCATGCTGTCCCAGACGCGGGCCGGGATGACCTGCCGGGGCTTGGTGCCATAACCAGCGCCCTGCAGCTCCTCCATCGAGTGGAAAGCCACCCTCGCGCCGCCGACCACGGCAGCCTCACCGGTCGTACCACTCTTGACAATGCGGGTCCCGTCGGCAATCTGAGTGGTCATCGCATCCCACACGCGAGCCGGGATGACCTGCCGCGGCTTGGTGCCATAACCAGCACCCAGCAGCTCCTCCATCGAGTGGAAAGCCACCCTCGCGCCACCCACGACCGCAGCCTCACCGGTCGTACCACTCTTGACAATGCGGGTCCCGTCGGCAATCTGAGTGGTCATCGCATCCCACACGCGAGCCGGGATGACCTGCCGGGGTTTCGTTCCGTAGCCGGCGTCGTTGCGCTCGGACTCGGAGTGGAAGTCCACCCTCGCGCCACCCACCACGGCAGCCTCACCCGTCGAACCGCTCTTTGCAATCCTGGTGCCGTCCGTGATCAGGGTCGTCATGGCGTCCCACACACGAGCAGGCACCATCTGCAGCAGCTTTTCGCCGTAGCCGGCATCGTTCCGCTCCGTCTCGGAATGGAAGTCCACCCTGGCGCCACCCACCACCGCGGCCTCACCCGTCGAACCGCTCTTCCCGATGCGGGTGCCGTCGGCGATGCGGGTCGTCATGGCGTCCCAGACGCGGGCGGGGACGACCTGGCGGGGCTCGTCGCCGTAGCCGGCGTCGTTGCGCTCGGACTCGGAGTGGAAGTCCACCCTCGCGCCGCCGACGACGGCGGCTTCGCCGGTCGTGCCGCTCTTGGCGATACGCGTACCGTCCGCGATCAGGGGCGTCATGCCGTCCCACACACGAGCAGGGAGCTTCCAGAGGGGCTTGTCGCCGTAGCCGGCGTCGTTCCGCTCCGACTCGGAGTGGAAGTCCACCCTCGCGCTGCCGACCACCGCGGCCTCCGACGTCGCCCCGACCTTGCCGAGACGGGTGCCGTCCACGAACTGCGTCGGCAGAGCACTGAATGCCCGGGCCGGAACGGCCCGAACCTTGGACGGCCAGTCAGTGCCGAAGCCGGAGTCGATGACCTCTTGCGGGCTGGCGAAGTTGACGCGGCCACCGCCCATGATGGCAGCCACCGGAGTGGAGCCGAGCGAGCCCTGGATCAGGGTGCCGTCCTGCGGAATGGGCGGCAGGGAGTGGAAGTGTCGGGAAGGGATGCCCCTGACCTTGGAGGGCCAGTCGTGGCCATACCCCGCGTCGATGACTTCCTGGGGGCTGGCGAAGGGTACGGCTGCGCCACCGAGGATCATCGCCACGGGTGTGGAGACGCCACCCGAGGCGCCCTGAACGAGCGTGCCGTCGGCGGGGATGGTGCCCAGGCCGTTGTAACTGCCGGGCGAGATGGCGACCACACGACCGGCCCAGTCGCTGCCGTAGCCTGCGTCGATGACTTCCTGAGGGGTGGCGAACGGAATCAAGGCGCCGCCCACGGTGACCGATACTGGCAGATCGGTGGAACCTGCCTTGGCCTGCACCAGCTGGCCGTCCGCAGGCCGCTGATTCATGTGGTCGCGCGCGTCGACGGACCACGACGAGACCTTCACCGGCGTGCCACAGGTGACCGGCGCCTCGCAGCTTTCCTGCCACAGCGGAGCTCCGCCCACGAACAGGTACACCCGCCCTCGCTGGTCCACGGCTGTCGAGCCGTTGCGCGGGGTGCGGGGGCCGGCGTCGATGACTGCCTGCGTGGTCGGGCGTGGCGTGGAAGCGCAGATCCCGTCCTCGCACGTCGCCTGCCAAACCGGTGCACCGCCCACCATCTTGTAGACGCGGCCGGTGTCCGTGGTCGAGAGCAACGTGCCGTCGGCCAGCCCGCGCACGTCGGTCACGGGCTGAGGGCCGGTCGGCGGCGGGGGTGTCCCTCCGCCGGGCGGGACGCCGCCACCGCCCGGGCTACCGTGGTCCCACACCTTGTCGCACGTCGTGCCGTCCTCTCCATACCACCAGCAGAAGTGATCAGAGGAGGGGATGGTGGCCACTCGGGGAAGCGAGGTCTTCTCACTGTCACGGCACCAGAAACTGCCGAAAGGACCGTTCGTCACTTCGACGTAAGTTGTCGACCTGTAGACCATGTACAGGCTTTTCAGCCATACCTCGGCCTGCAGATGCCTGCCGGCGGGAACTGTCCATACCTGTTCGACGCTTTTGGTCTTCTCCTCGTAGACCTTATGTGTCCAGCCCGCTTCCAACGCAGCCTTCAGAACGCGTTCACCCTCCAGAGAAGCCTTGACGGACGTCTCGACCTCCGTGGAGAACTTCTCGCCTGCGAAGAGCTTCATCGTCTGCTGCACGTCAAGCATGTTCTTCACCGAAGTCTTCGCTACCAGCTTGACGTTGTACGATCGCGCCAGCGGTGTGATCTTCGGTGGCTTGTCGAAGTCTCCCGGCAGGCACGGATGCCACCATGAACTCGCCGCCTGGACGGTCCCCTCTGGCATGTCGGCAGCCCGCACCAGTGGGAGAGCCTGCGCTCCGCCGGCTGCGGAGCCCAGCAAGAGGACAGCAAGCAGCCACACCACTATTCCGGCCGCGCGTCTTCTGCGCGTCATCGTTCCTCCATTTCTCCGTACGAGGCCGCCAGGCGGACCTCTCTCCTGGAACCGAGCATCCCTGCCGTGCCGATTGCAGGTCCACAAGGCGAAGACGCCGACTGGTAAACGGCCTCATTGAGCAAGACTCTTGTCACGCCCATATGTGCTCGCGCCGCAGGCGGCCCCGCTTCCTGGGCACAAGGCGCCAACGGGCACTTCCTGACGGCGCTGCCATACTCACCGTCGTGGACTTGGCTGGGCAATCATTTCGAGAGTTCTCGAAATGATTCATGCCGTGTGCTGCGCGGCGGTGGCCGATGACGCGTGATTGCGGGGCAATCACTCCCGGCCTGCCGGACGGCCCGGGGGCGGCGGCGTACGGTCCCGGGATGGACGACTTCGAGTTGAGTGACGGGTCGAGCAGTCGGCCTCTGCCACCCACCGCCTACGAGGACCAGCGCCGGGCGACCAGGGTGGAGATCGCCCAGGTCTGGGAGACCTGGGACATCGACGTCGCCCCGCCGACCGAGGCAGAAGCCCGGGTGGCCCGCGAGCTCGCGCAGGATTCTCCGTGTCAGACCCGAAGACCGCAACGGCAGCGCGCCGCAAGCGCGACCCGCAGCGGCGGATCGAGGAGATCACCGCGGCCACGGAGCGGGTCATCGCCGAGCGCGGGATCGAGGGCCTGACCCACCGCGCGGTGGCAGAGGAAGCCGGAGTCCCGCTGGGGGCGACGACCTACCATTTCGCGACCAAGGACGACCTCATCGCCACCGCCCTCGAGCGTGCCGTCGACCGCTACGCCGCCTACCTCGACGACTGGGCCGGCCAGCGGCCGGACCTCACGCCAGAGCAACTCGTTGTCCTCCTCACCGACGCACTGCTGGGATGCTTCGGCCCCCAGCGCGACCAGCAGGTCATGGAGTTCGAGCTCTACCTCGCAGCCCTTCGCCGCCCCGCCCTGCGGCCCATCGCCGACCGCTCCATCGAGCTCAGCACCCAGACCCTCACCCGCTACACCGAGCCCCTCACCGCCGCCGTCGCCGCCGTCGCCATGAACGGCCTCACCCTGCGCGGCCTCGCCGGCACCCACACCCCCACACGCATCGACATCGAGAACATCCTGCGCCACATCGTCAGTCCCCGCTGACAGCACCGCTCCCCGCCCGGCCCGATCACCACTGCAGTCGGTGCCGAACAGAAAGCCGTTCACGTACACGTGGACCCGACAGGCCGTCAAGTCACGTGGCGGGCGCCCAGAGCGCGCGCGTCGTGGGGCTGAGTCCCCCTGGGAGGCCTCGCGGAATGCGCTCGGCGCAGGGGTTTGTCGTGCTCGACGACCTCAGTACCGACCGTATCCGCCGGTAGAGACTTCACCCGCCTGCTGGTCTCCGTCCTGGTCACACCGGCCTGGCCCCGACGGTTTCGCCAGGGCCAGGCCAACAGGGATGCCGTCAGATGCGGACGAAGCGGCAGTGTTCCGGCTCCAGCTCGAGTTCAATCGCCGGGACCGGACCCGAGACCCGACGCAGGGTGGCGGCGGAAGGGTAGGTGGTGGCCTCCCAGCTCCCCTGGGCGCCTGGCCGATCCAAAACGAGGACCCGGTCGCTGTATGCGGCCATGCCTGGCGGCAGATGCGTGGTGGTGACCGGGACGCCAGAGTCGTCCGCATCTTCGGTGACAACTTGAGAAGTGACCAGGACGGCCAGGCTGTACTCGCGGGCCAGGGCACGGAGCTCTGCCATGGTCGCGGCGGTGTCCTGCCCCACGTCGGTGAAGTCGCTGAAGTGCCAGAGGGAGTCGACGACCCACAGCCTTAGCGCGAAGCCCCTGCGGGCTGCGGCCAGCAGACCCGCTCGGAGGCTGTCGCGCGCGGGGGTACCCACTCGTGCGCCGTGCCGGACCAGAGGGGTGGCGTCGAGCTCGGGCACCGCGGTGGCTCTGAACGCCTCCCAGCCGCCGGGAGGCACCTGCGACCGTACGTCGAACCCGTATTTGGCAGCGATGACCTTCTGGCCCAGGGCCTTGCTGGTGATCTCCCCGGAGGAGAACAGTGCGCCGATGTTCTGCTCTGCGTTGTGCAGGGCGACGTTCAGCGCCAGAGTGGAGCGGCCGACCGTCGGCAGGGACACCAGACCCGTCACCGTCCCCGGGGCAAGGGATGCAAGCGCGGCAGCTTCCGCACCCCACGGCCAGGCACACCTCGGCGGCAAAGCGGGCTGTGACGTGGGCGGGAGGCTGCCGACAGAAGCTGCCTGGCCAGCTGACGTGATCGTGGCTTCACGGGTCAGAAAATCCACGGCTGCCGCTCGTCCTCGGGCGTCGAGGGGGGAGGGCAGGCGGCCGGCGGCCGCGGCTTGCCTGACACGGCGCAGTGCCTCCTGGTAGCCGCATCCCACTGCGGCGTTCAAATCCTTGGCGATGCGCTGCTGGTGCGTGGTGTTCCTGGTCGTCATGACAGCTCCTGCGCGCTGGCCGTGCCGTCCCACCCCGGCGTGCCAAGTGCGCGGGACGTCACGGAGGCGTCTGCGGGCACCGCTGTTCACGCCTTCCGAGCGGCCGCTCAGGTTCGCCTTCGGCCAGAGGTGGGTCTAGGCCGCGGTACGCACAGACGAAGCACGTGCCGCATAGCATAGCCAACTGCTCCAGACGGCCGAAAGGACCGGTTCACGCCGCCAGGAGAGCCGCCTTCCGGAACGGCGACCGGCGCGGGTGGTTCGCCAAGACTCGCACCCAGACGCGCGCGTGCCGGCTGGATGCCGAACACGCACAGTTCACCGCTGCTCTCGACTGGACCGCATGTGGTCCGGGTGGAAGTCAGGACCGTGCCGCTCGGGGGACGGCACGGTTCCCGACGGGAAGGGCCGCGGCCGGTCCGGCCCTGTCAGCAGGGTTGATGCGGCTGCCCTTCATATCTACATCCTGGGCACGGTCCGCTCGAGCGGCGTCAGAAGCGTATGTGACCTCACGCGTCAGCCGTGTGCGCGTGGCACGAGGGTGCTGGGGAGCCCGAGGCCGGAGCGGCGCCCTGCCCACCACGCCCCCGCTTCTCACAGTTGAGCCAGGGCGAACGCCGACAAGAAGCCGACCACCGTGACCAGCCCCGTCAACAGGTGCACCCTGCTGTACGCCTCGGGGATCATCGTGTCGGCGATCATCGCCAGGATCGCCCCGCCCGCCACCGCGGTGATCGTCGCCATCACCGTCTCGGACACCCCGCCCAGCAACGCGTACCCGGCGAGCGCAGCGAGGCCGCTGATCACGGCGATGGTCCCCCACAGCCCGAACACGTACCTGCGGCTACGCCCGGCGCCGCGCATACCGGCGGCACTCGCCAGGCCCTCGGGCAGGTTGCTGATGAACACCGCCCCCACCGTCGCCACCCCCAGCTGCCCGCCTCCCAGCAAACTGGTGCCGATGACGACGGACTCCGGGATTCCGTCCAGCAGTGCCCCCAACGCGATGGCGTTGCCCGACCCCGGGGCCTCGGCCTCGGACGGCTGCTGCTCGCCTGAGCGCTTACGGTGCTGCGCACCGCGGCGCGCCAGCAGTGCGTTGGCTCCCGAATACACGGCCGCACCACCGACCGCCCCCGCCACCACGGGCACCATGCCGGAGCGTTCGTACGCCTCAGCGATCAGCTCGAACGACACTGCGGACATCAACACACCGCTGCCAAAGGCCATGACCAGCGCGATCAGCCGGGGCGGGACCCGCACCAGCGAACCGAACGCCGCCCCCACCAGCAGAGCCGCACCCGCAAACAGCCCCCACCCGCCCGCAACCAACGCTCCACTCACAACCGCCCCTTCCCTTACCGCTGACAGATGCACCCCCTCCTACCCGCCACGTCAGAGAACACGAGCAACCGCCACGCTGCAGCCCCCTCGCAGTTGCAGTGCCAGTCGCACACCCCGAGTAGGCACTGCGCGTCCAGCAGGCATGGGTGAGGCGTGGCAGGGCATCTGGGACAAAGGCGGCGGGCGACTGTGCCTTCGGCGCCACCCGTAGACGTCAAAGGCCTGTAAGGGGTGAAAAGGTGAAGGGCTTCCGCAGCTTCATCCTGCGCGGCAACGTGGTCGTCTTGGCCGTCGGCATCGTCATCGGAGCGGCGTTCACCGCTGTCGTCAACGGCTTCGTCGGCGCCTTCCTGACACCCCTCGTCGGGCTGGCGACGGGCGCCACCGGCGACATGAGCCGCAAGACCTTCACCGTGGGCGCCACGCAGTTCCCCTACGGCGCCTTCATCAACGCCGCGATCAGTTTCCTTCTCCTCGCCAGTGCCCTGTACTTCCTCGTCGTACTGCCGATCAACAAGCTGCACGAACGCCTCGCCCCGCACCACGACGTCCAGGCCCCCAAGCGGGACTGCCCCGAGTGCCTGAGCCCCGCCCCCGCCCAGGCCCGGCGCTGCGCCTCCTGCACCGTCCCCCTTCCCGCGGTACCTGCACAGGCTGGAGAGACGACCCAACGGGCCGGATGACCGGCCTCCACTGATCGATCCGTGACAGCCGATGGATGCCTGCGCCCCTTGCCCAGGTGGGCAACGTGCGCCAGCTCTGCTGCTTTCGGGTGCGGGAGCGTTTCCGCTCCTCCTGCGGTCGGGGCTTTCGCGCGTCCGGAGGGGGCACCCGCCCGGCCGGCTTTCGGTTGATCGTTTCCCTGGTGAACCCATTCCCCCAGGAGACTGACTTCCCGCCCGATAGTGCCGAGTGCGGCGGCCGGGACCGCTATCCCTGCGGTCGTGATCTAGAACATGCTGCGCGGCGTTGCCGCGCTCTCCCTCGCCCTGACCCCGCTCACCGTCCCGCAGACCGCGCTCGCCGCTTCCGCTGTGCCGGCTGTTGCCGAGGTGCTGGCCCTCGCCGATGCGGTGCAGCAGATCCCGGTCGCCGACGAGTCCCGCGACGGCTACAGCCGGGAGAAGTTCCGGCATTGGAACACCGGTCTGGATCCGGCTGATGGCTGCAACACGCGCGCGGAGGTGTTGTTGACGGAGGCGATCGAGGCCCCGACGGTGAGTGCCGGCTGCAAGCTGACTGGCGGCCGTTGGATCTCGTACTACGACGGCCAAGAGATCACCGACCCCGGCAAGCTCGACATCGACCACATGGTCCCGCTCGCCGAAGCCTGGGACTCCGGAGCCTCCGCGTGGGACGCGAAGCGCCGGGAGGCCTACGCCAACGACCAGACCGCGGCCACCTCTCTGGTCGCGGTTTCGGCCCGTTCGAACCGCCAGAAGGCCGATCAGGACCCCCGGGAGTGGATGCCGCTGGCCTCGGAAGCGACCTGCCGCTACCTCGGCGAATGGGTCGGAACGAAGCTCCGCTGGGGCCTGGCGGCGGACCAGGGCGAGATCGACGCCCTCACCGTGTACGCGGACGGCCCGTGCGAGACGGCCGTCGTGCACTACACCCCCGCCCCCTAGCTGCACTCCTCCCTCTCGAAAGGCCCATGCACATGCTTTCCCACAAAACGCTTGTCTCCGCCCTGTCCGCGACCGTGCTCGCCGCCGGGCTCGCTCTGACCGCCGCCGGCCCCGCGAGCGCGGCATCCTGCCCCTCATCCGCCTCTCCGGTCATCCCCGGAGCCAAGGCCCACTGGACACTGCGCTGCTCCGGCACCACCCTCAAGGTCTACGGCTGGGTCGAGGACACCCGTGCAGACGGCGACTGCGCCTTCGTCCACGTGCACGCCGGCAACGGTGGCGCCGACAGCGCGGACGCGTGCGGCTGGGGAACGCGCACCAATTTCGACATGTCTTTCCCCCGCACGAACACGGCCGAGGCCCGGCTCCAGCTCGAGAACTGACACACCACCGGAGAAGCGAGCGCGGCCACGTGGGCGCAGGCCGTGCTCGCATCCGCCGGTCCCTCACGGCGGGACACTGTTCCGGTTCCACCCCACGGGGTGGAACCGGACCCAAAGACTCCCTCTCAGATGTCTGTGGCACGCTGCGACTCATGGATGACGAACTGATCAGCACGCAGACGCCGCAGCGCCGCATAACCGATCCGGAGGAAGCTCTCGCGCTGCTGGAGCGTGCTGTCCCTGGACTGACCGACCTGCGCCGGCCAGCGCCGGCCGTCATCGACTGGGCCCAGTTCGAGGAAAATCTGGGCACCCGGCTGCCCTCCGACTTCAAGCACCTGGCGGAGTGGTACCCGACCTTCGACATCGGGGGCTTCCTTCTCGTTCAGCTCCCCGAGCCGGGTGAAGAGGGCCAGGCCCTTCAGAGCATCCGTCACACCCTCGAAGTGCTTGCCGCCGCCTGGCTGGAACCCGCTCCCGGCTTGCTGGCCCACCCTGCACCTGGAGGACTGCTGCCCTGGGGCGAGTCCTGCGACAGTGACAAGTTCATGTGGAGCACCACAGGACCGACGCCACAGGACTGGGTCGTCACGGTCGCTTCCCGCGGCGGAGCCTGGTGGCACTACGGCGGCGGCGCAGTCCAATTCCTCGCCGAGTACTGCACCGGCATCCTGGAACCCTGGGGGTTGCCCACCATCGACCTGGAAATCCCCCCAAGCTGACCGACCCACGGAAGTCATCGGCAGGTGAGGCGCCGGAATGCGCTGCGCTGCGTCGTCCTCCTCCGTAGCCGAAAGCAGGTCGGCCGGCCTATCGAGCACCCTCCCGAGGAAGCCGCCGCGGCGACATGCTGCCGGACTGGATCCGGCAGGCCGAGCAGGATGCTCCCGCCCCGGTCCGCTCGTTCGCCGGCTTCTTGCGCCAGGACCTCGACGCCGTCACCGCCGGCCTCCCCCTCGAATGGAGCTCAGGCAAGGTCGAGGGCAACGTAAATCGGGTCAAAACGATCAAACGAACCATGTACGGCCGGGCCTTGTTCCGGCTCCTGAGGATTCGCATCCTCACCCGGACCGGAACGGGCTCGCCCTTTGACCAGCCGTCAGGGCTGGCCGCTGATCTGCCGAGAGAGCCCCTCGAAGAAGTCCTGAAGACCGGATGCAGCAAGGTCGAACTGATCGAGCCACGAGGCGGTGGTCGACCTCCAAATCCGCCCTGAGCCGGCCAGTGCGAACAGATGGCCGCCCCCGTCGCTGGCGAATACCAGGGCAGGCTCTTCCCCGTCGATCTGGACAGCCCCGTACTCACGGAAGTGGTCCGCGACCAGCGAGGCCGTATGGACGAAGTAGCCGTTCTCCACATCGGGCAAAGAGATCTTGTCGATTACCCAGTACATCGTGGTCAGATCCGAGGGAATCGGTGTCAGCTCCACGAGCGCGTTGGTGGCCTGATGGCTCTCCTCCGAAGCGAGCACGACCTCGTTGCTTCCCGGCTCGAAGCCAAACCGCGCCTGGAACGACGCCATCAGCTTCGCGAGCGCCGCCTCCGCCTGCTCGCACCAGCCGCGAAGCCACTCGGCATCAAGCCGATCGTCAGCCACGGTCAGTCCCTTTCGCTTCCGGACTCGCCCACGGGAGTCCGGAAGAACCTACAGGAGCGTTCACGCAGATCCGGTCAGAGCCGTTTCCAGGAGTCTCATCAGCGGTCCGCGACTGCACCCGCGCCTGGAGCGCGACCTACACCGACGGCGGCAAGGAGTACGACGAGTTCCCGTTCGCCACCACCTATGAAGGCTCCGCAGCCTCCGAGCTCGACGTGCATGTCGAGAAAGACAACTTCTCCGTCCTGCCCGTCCCCGGCGCGCAGGCGGCCAGGCTGTGGGCGAGGTCGTCGGGGATGCCGGGGCGGTACTGGCGGTAGTAGCCGGCGGTTCCGGTGAACAGGCTCATGACGAGCTTCCTTACTGATCGTTTCAGAATGAAGCGCTTGGCCAGAAGTGTCGGCTCCTGCGGCTCGCATAGGCTGGCCGGTCTCATCCGACGCACCGCGACGAGGATCAGCCCATGTACAACAGCACCAGGATCCGCCTGATCGAGTCCACCGACGCCGCCCCGATCGCCGCGCATCGTGTGCGGGACTTCGAGGCTTTCCGGTTGTGGGAACCGGCCCAGCCGGCCGACTTCTTCACCCCGGAGGGCCAGGCGGAGCGGATCGACAAGCTCCTGGCCGGATACCGGGCCGGCACGGTCTGGCCGGGCGTGGTACTCGCCGACGGCCAGGTGATCGGGCAGATAACCGTCGGAGGCATACTGCCGCAGCCGCACCTGCGCCGCGGTTCCGTCGGATACTGGATCTCCAGCGTCGCCCAGAATCAAGGGCACGCCGGCCGCGCCCTCGGGCTTGTACTCCAGGTGATGACGGACGAACTCGGGTTGCACCGCGCTGAGGCGTCCACAAATCTTGCGAATCTGCCGTCGCAACGGGTGCTGCGCCGCAACGGGTTCAGCCCCTACGGCGTCGCGCACTCCTCGATCTTCCTCGACGGGAGCTGGCAGGACGGGCTGCTGTGGGAGCGCATCCTGAGCGACTGACTGATCGTTTCACAACGACGTCCGCAGGCGGCGGAGGCATATGAGGCTGCAGGCCAGTTCGAGCAGGCCCTGATGGAGGTCAGCACGTCTTTCGTAGCGGATGCGGAGTCGTTTGAACTGGTGAAGCCAGGTGAAGGCCCGCTCGACTACCCAGCGGACCTTGCCCAGTCCGGAGCCGTGGGCGGCACCGCGTCGGGCGATCACGGGTTTGATGCCGCGTTTCCACAGCAGGCGGCGGTACTTGTCGAAGTCATAGCCCCGGTCGGCATACAGTCGCCGAGGCTTGCGCCGAGGGCGTCCCCGCTGGCCCCGGATCGGGGGAACCGCGTTCAACAGGGGAAGAAGCTGGGTGACGTCGTGCCGGTTGCCGCCGGTGAGTGTGACGGCGAGCGGGGTTCCGTGCCGGTCGACGATCAGGTGGTGCTTGGAGCCGGGGCGGGCCCGGTCGACCGGTGAGGGACCAACGTGGTCCCCCCTTTAACTGATCATTTCAGAATGAGGTTCTGAGGCGTCTCAAGCAGAAAATGTTGCAGGCGAGTTGGATGGGTGCGAGGTAGAGGCCGGCGCGTATCTCATAGCGATGCGCAGTCGCTTGAACTGGTGGTGCCAGGCGAGAGTGCGCTCGACAAACCACTGGTTTTGCACAAGCCAAACATGCGTGTGCCACGGCGGGCGATGTTGGGGGTGATGCCCGCGGGCCCGTAGGAGGCGACGGTACGTTTCGCGGCTTCGGCGAGGGTTGAGGACGCCCCCGAGGCGGGAACGCCCCTGGGGCAAAGAGCCATGGGGTGTGGAGCCGTAGGCCATGGGTCGTGCGCTCGGTGATACTGGCGCGTGGCATGGCACGCCAGGGAGGCTGGGGTGCGCGGGCGCGAGGGGGCGGCGTGGATCTGCCGGAGCACGTGGGCGACTATGCGGTGGAGCGTGAACTGGGCGCGGGTGGCATGGGGACGGTGTATCTGGCCCGCTCGCGGGGTGGTCGTGCGGTGGCGGTGAAGGTCGCCCGGCCGGAGCTGGCAGCGGATCCCCACTTCCGTGCCCGGTTCCGTGCAGAGGCCGATGCCGCCCGCAGGGTTGGCGGGTTCCATACCGCCCAGGTGATCGACGCCGATCCCGAGGCGCCGGCCCCCTGGATGGCCACTGCCTACATCGCCGGACCTACGTTGTCGGAGCTCCTCGCTGAGCAAGGCCCCATGGGGGAGGACGCGTTGCGAGGGCTGGGCGCGGCGCTGGCGGAGGCCCTGCAGGCGATTCACGCGTGCGGTCTCGTGCACCGTGACCTGAAGCCCGGCAACATCATCATGGCTGATGACGGCCCGAGGGTCCTCGACTTCGGGATCGCCCGAGCTCTGGAATCGACACGGCTCACCCACACCGGCGGGGCCTTCGGAACTCCCGGTTTCCTGGCTCCCGAGCAGGCGCAGGGCTTCGCGGTCGGACCGGCCGCCGATGTGTTCGCGCTGGGTGCGGTGCTGGTCGCCGCTGCGGGCGGACGAGCGTTCGGTGAGGGCACGCCGATGGGGCAGATGTACCGGGCCGTGCACGAGGAGCCCGACGTGTCCCGCGTTCCGCCCGGCGTCCGGCCGGTGGTGGTCGCCTGCCTGGCCAAGAACCCTGCCGAGCGGCCGACCCCGGAGGGGCTGCTGGATCTCTTCGCGCCTCGTGGCCCGGCCCGGCACAGTACGTCGCCGCACCCCACATCCGCTGGGCACTCACTGACGGTCCCAGATGGTGCCGCGGCCCTCGTAGTGATGCCGACCGCCACGGCAGCTGCGCCAGTCGCGGATGACGGAGGTGTGGCCGGCGCCCCGACGGTGACGGCTCTTCCGGGAGACAGCTCCCGTACCGCGTCTTCCGCCGCAGAGGCGGGGAGTCCACCCCGGCCGAGGCGACTCCTGCGCGGCAGGCGACGCACTGTCGCGATGGTCGCGGCGGTGTTGTTGCTGGGCGGCGCGCTGTTCGGCGGTTACGAGCTCACCGACATGTCCTTCCCCCAGGCCACGCACGAACTCACGGTTCCTGAAACCCTGTTGGGCGGCTCGTACCGTCGCTCCAGTTCGCTCTCCAGTGGACCGGAAGCGCCTGAGGACGGCCTCTTCGAGAGGGACGTCCAGGACTTGAGTGTCTATTACTTTCCGCCTAATTCCGAGGCTGAGAACCAGGCGCTCAACAGCCCCGATGCCCTCACGGTGTCCGCCATGTTCGGGCGGTTCAAGTTCGTGGACGCGAAGCGCGACAGCTATATGTCCGCGGGCGGGGCAGACATCCAGGTGATCGAGCCTGCCCGGATGATCAGCGTCCCGGGTGCGGACGTGAGGTTCCGCTGCACGAAGACGTCTCTGAGGACCATATGCGGATGGGGTGACACCAGCACGATCGCGTCGGTGTCGTTCCCCAACTCCACCAGTTCCGAAGAGGCCGCCGTGATGACCCACAAGATCCGCAACGACATGCGCAAACCCATCGCCCGGAACTCCTGAGCACCGCACTTCAACGGCCCGCGATACTCCGAGCCACCGCTCGGGCACGCCCGCCTGCTGAGACGGAAATCCCGCAGGAACGGGCTGGGTGGCTTCCGCACGTCGCGACTGGCACACCCGGCACATCCGTCGATCTGCGCGGACGTCTTCTGACCGAGGCGCGGCCGGGATGGTTCAGCCTGGCCAGTTGGCCGCTTCACGGTGAGGCTCGCAGGCGGCGAAGGCATATAAGGCTGCATGCGAGTTCGAGCAGGCCCTGGTGGAGGTCGGCGCGTCGTTCGTAGCGGGTGCGGAGCCGTTTGAACTGGTGCAGCCACGCGAAGGTGCGCTCGACCACCCAGCGCACCTTGCCCAGTCCGGAGCCGTGGGCGACGCCGCGTCGGGCGATGTCGAGGTACTGGCCGGGCGTGACCAGCGGAGCGTCCTGGCAGCCGTTGAGGGAGCCCTCGACCGGCTTGCCGGTGGCGTGGTAGGTCCGCCACTCCTTGCGGAACAGGGTGCGCAGGTTGGCGGTCAGCGAGTCCGCGTCGTCGGCGTCCGCGTACGACCCGTCGGTCACGTCGGCGATGCACTTCAGCTGGGTACGTGCCGAGGTGGGGGTACGGAATCCGACCACGTCCACGGCGAGGTCGATGCCCTCGGCCTTGAGTTCGCGGGCGACGTCGCACGGAGGAGGCGGCGCGCAGGTGTCTTCACCGTCCGATACCAGGATGATGCGGCGCTTGCCGCTCGTGCCTAGGTCCTTGGCGGCTTCGCGGAGCGAGACGCCGATCGGCGTGAACCCGACCGCCTTGAAGCCCGCGACCCGCTTCTTGGCGTCGGCACGCGCCGCCTGGTCTATCGGCGTTACTGGCAGGATCTGCTGCGTGTCGGCACAGCCCTGCTTCTTTTCCTTTCCGGGATACGTGGCGCCGTAGACGCGTAGCCCCAACGGGGCCCGTTCGGGGGCCGTGTCGATGATCCGAGTGACCGCCTGCTTGGCAGCGGCAAGGCGAGTCTGGCCGCCGGCATCGTTCTCGTTCATCGACCCGGACAGGTCGAGAACCAGGTCGATCCGGACGGGCTCCAGAGCATCGGGCGACGCCGGGGCCGCGGGGGCTGCGCTCGCGGTCGCCGCCAGGAGCGCGCCGAATATCAGCAAGGGAAGAGCGGCGAGCACGCGTCGTCGGCGTGGCCTCAGATGCATGAAGGTGATCTCCAGGAGAGCTGTCAACTGGCCGGGGGCAGGAGCCGGTCAGGATACAGCCGCTCCCATCGGCGTCGTCTTGTTCGGCGTAGCTGTCCGCGGGTGCGGGAGGCGAGGACGGCGCAGGTCGCGGCGAGGGCGCGGAGTCGGCGGGCGCGGTGGCTGTTGATCACCGCGCGACTGTGTCGAGAGGCCGGCCGGGGCGGGGTGGGTTCCTGTCCTCGCTCGATGTTGGGGGGAGTGTCGAAAATTTCTGACACTCGGCGGGCAGCGAAGACGGCGCGGAGCGCGGTCGCGGCCTCGATGGTCTTGTAGACGTTGTCCCGGCTGATGTGCAGCACCTGGTCGGCGTAGGCGTCGAGTGAGGCGTGGCCGCCGGCTCTGTACAGGTCCTGGTCGACGAGGATCTGTAGCGCGGCGCCTTTCTCGTTGGTCCACCGGGCCTTTGCCGCGCGGACGCTGCGGCTACACCGGACGCGTCAGGCGACGGCATTCCCGACATCTGGGCCGCGAACTCCACAGGATGGCAGTACTTGTGGCGGGGCGGCACCACTGCACCGATGGGCGACGCCAACGGCCGCGACGAGGATGACTGGCACACCTTCCTCACCATCGGCTAGCCGGTCCACTGGCACCGAACCGCGTCCGCGTGCGGTGGAAACGGCCATGTTTCCACCGCACGCGGACGCCTTCGCGTCTGTGGCTTGCGTGCCGGATACTGCTGATCGCCGGCGAGTCGACAGCACCCGCTCCCGCGAGGAACGCCAAGCGCGACCTGCGCCGGTCATGGAAGCGTTCCCCTTCCTCGACCGCGCCGGCATCCCACGGCGATAACTGCCGCCCGATCGCCGGCCCGGCCCTCGGCCTGCCGAACCAATCACCGCAGCACCCCACCGAGCCGGTCGAAGACAGCCGACCGCGCGTATGCCGGACGTGCAGAGCCTTAGAACCTCCGCGAACGTGCTCGCGACCTGCCAGGGGCATCGACGCAGGCAAGAAGATCGCAGGCCGCAAGCGCCTTATCAGCATCGACGCCCTCGGTCTCCTTGGCCGCGCTGGTCCCAGCTGCGAGCGATTCCGACGACGCCGGAGGCATCCACCTACCCTGGCGGATCGCGCGAGCCCATCCGCACGTCACCAAGGCATGGGCCGACACCGGCGTCCGTACTAAATCGCCCCTGCTCCGGTGCCCATGTGTAGAGGACGCCATGAACAAACAAGATTTCCCTTAGACGTCGTTTCTTATGGCGTGATCACTCGTTAAACCGTGCATGACGGATCTCGTTGAGCGGCTGGTGCCGGACGAGTTGTGGGTGTTGTTCAGGCGGGTGGTGCCGCCGACGGTGGTGATACGTCCGCAGGGCGGTGGCCGGCGGCGGGCGGGTGACCGTGAGGCCCTGGCGGCGATCATCTTCGTGGCGACGTCGGGCTGCACGTGGCGGCAGTTGCCGCCGGTGTTCGGTCCCGCCTGGCCCACGGTCTACCGCCGGTTCGCCCAGTGGAGCCGGGACAAGGTCTGGGCCCGGCTCTACCGCGTGATCCTCGACGAACTCGGAGCGCGGGGCGAGTTGGACTGTCGCGGTGCGCGATCGACTCGGTCAGTCTGAGGGCTGCAAAAGGGGGCCACTGACGGGACCGAATCCGACCGACCGCGGCAAGCTGGGATCGAAGATCCACCTGATTTACCGACCGGAACGGACTACCACTGTCCCTGGGCATCTCCGGCGCGAACATGCACGACAGCCTGGGCCTGGAGCCGCTCGTCCGCGGCATCCCACCCATCCGCTCCCGCCGTGTGCCCCGGCGCCGACTGCCGGCGAAACTGCACGCCGACAAGGGCTACGACTACGACAACCTGCGCCGATGCTCCGTCGGCGGGGCATCCGCCACCGCATCGCCCGCAAGGCCGTCGAGCCCTCACAGCGGCTGGGTCGACACCGCTGGGTGGTCGAGAGAACCGTGTCCTGGCTGGCAGGATGCCGACGGCTCCACCGCCGCTACGAACGCAAGGCTGAACACTTCCTCGCCTTCCTCGGCATAGCCGCGACCCTGATCGGCTACCGCCGGTTAAAGCCCCTGCTCACGGCCTGAGCCGGTCCTGCTGCACATCGAAACAGACCAACCCCATGGACTGCGCCACCGCTACCGCGTAGGCCGACGCTTCCTCAGCCCTCTCCCAGGCCAACCCGAAGTAGATCAGCGGACCACTTGCGCTGTCGATCAACGGCCCGACCGACCAGGGCGACGCCTCGTCCTCGTCCTCGGTGATGTCACACCACCGCTCAAGAAGCGCCGCGACGTAGGCCGCGATGCGTTCGGACGGAGGCTCATTGACCTCACCGTCGAGATAGCGGTCGTACAGGTCACCGAAGGACCGGCGGGCGCTCTTGTCGTCCGCCGGTCGCGCACCCTCCCAAACAGCCAGGTCGTAGCTCATGCCAGGAGGCTCTCACACCGCTCTGACAGCCATAAGAAACAACGTCTAAGGACACGAACGGACGGCGGCTCAGCCGTGCCGTGCCTCGTGGCTGTTTCCGGGCCCGACCCGGCTGGACCGGCGCCCGCCCCCGTTGTCCTGGGCAGTGTTAGTGGTGCGGCTTGCGGCGGTCGAGATGCCTCCTGCCGAACAGGAAGCCCGTCAGGGAGATGACCTCCGCGTCGGTGCGCTCGGTCTCCAGGCCGCGCTCGTACGGACAGGCGGCGAGGTCGAGCACGCCCTCGGCCAGGTTCTCCGTCCAGCTCCACCGGGCGGGCGGCTCGCGGTGCTCACCACCGATGGCCCACAGGTTGTTGAGCAGCTCGGCGGCGTGCTGCAGGACGCTCGGCACGTACAGGGCGACGCGCCTCTCCCCCACGGCCTCAACGGCGGCGTACGCCTCGGCGGAACGTGGCGTCCGAGCGGGCCGAAACGCGGACACCGGTTCGTCTGGGCGTAGCCGCCAAAGATGCAAGGTCGTCACCTCGCTGTTCATGGCGCTTGTCCGGTGCTCGGCCTGCTCACCGGGGTGAGCCGCGCCCAGGCACCGGCAGACTCTTGAGCGTCCGGCCGTTCACCGCCGTCCCCCGGCCGTGGCCCGCCGGGCAGCCCAGCAGGCCGCCCGGCTACGGACTGGATAACGCGCAGTTCACGACCGTTGCCACCCGGTTCCAGCCCGTTGTCAGTCCTGGCCGCCGCGCGCCGCGCGCAGCGCCTGCAGGACCGCCGTGAACTCGGCGTTGTCGAAGACCTGGAGGAACGGGCGGAGCTGGACCGGGCACTGACCCACCAGGAGGACGCGGGGGATGATGGGCGTGGAACGACGGAACGCGAGGTCAGGAGCTTTCATGGCGAAGTGGGTGCACCAGCCCCGTGAAGACGCGGAGTTCGATTTCATCCTCGGGATGAGCGACATCCCGGTCCTCGCGTACTTCACCGGGACATGGCCCAAGGCGATCGGTCCCTGCCGGGCGATGGACCTCGTAGTGGGTGGCATCGCCGAGGAGTACGCGGGCCGCCTGACGGCCGTCCGCGCCGACATCGCGCGCTGTCCGGCCGCGACCAAGCGGTACGGGGTCACCGGAGCCCCGTCGTACGTCCTGCTGAGGGAGGGCGAGGCGGTCGCGCGCGGCGAGGGACCCATGACCACCGCCGAGTGGCACAAGCTCCTGGACAGCCACCTCTAGTGCAGGTCGGCTATGAATGGGTGCGTATGGTTGGTCGGGCAGGTGAAGATCCGCAGCTCGCCCCAGCGGCCGACGACGATGTCCGTTACCTCGTCACTGGCGATCGTGAAGAGCAGTGTCGTTCGCTTCCCGCAGGCTTCACACTCGGGTGTGCGCGGCTGGTTGAGGTGCCAGGTTGGCCAGCCTCCGAGTTTCCAGCCGGCGACCCGGGTAATCACGTCCTTGCCCCCAGGGTCAGTGTCCTTCACCAGTTGCTCAAGGACGGGCTGTAGTTCGGACGGCAGTTCCTCACTGTACGGGAAGTCGGTGAGGTGCTCGACAGAGAGCACGCACGGCTTTGGCAGGTACTCGTCCTCGTAGTGCTCCGGCGGCTCCGGAGGGTCTGCCACCGGAGCCGCGGAGAGCTCGGCGGCGCGCCGCCAGCGCAGTTCGACAACCGGGCTCATGTCGGCCTGGCCGACCGGTGGATCCCAGTGCTCGACAGGGCACCAGAGCACCTGCAGCAGGTCCGCCCCGTCGGGCCACCACGGCCCGGGCACGTCACGGGCGTAGATCTGGGCGAGCGGCACCATCGCCATGAGCTCGGATTGGTGCGGCCCGTCGTCCTGCCGCACCGGACACCTGGGCCACGGCTCGTCGGCCGGCCACAGCAGCGGACCGCCGATCGAGCTGTCACCGACCCCGGGCATCCCGCGCTCCGGGTGGAACCTAGCGGCCTCGCGGCCGTAGGGCGCGAGCTCTGGCATGCGCGCCAGGATCTCCTCTGTGGAGGGGCGCCGTCGATCCACCGTTCAGCCTTCCGAATCGCGAGTCACGAACGAACCAACGCACACACGTTATCGCTGGGCATCGACGGCCGATTGGCTCGGTGGACCGGCCGGGCATCAATTGTCAGACAGACCCAAGGGGACCCGAGCAGCCGAGCGCCAAGAACGTCCCGTAATCGAGAGTGGGCGCCACGCCGTTCCCCGCCGCCTGCGGTGGGGACGCGGACCCGGCGCGGGCGAGACGGGCCCGGTGTGCCACCCGGGCAGCGACATCCCCGACCCGAGCGACGAGCGGGTGAGCACAGGCCCCCAGGACACGCTCGGGCCTCCCCTGGTCGATCGGCGAAGGGCCCAACCACGTGTGGGCACCGCTGCGGTCAGCTCCGTCCCGGACCGCCGGCCACGCCCCTTTCGCGATCCCGGCGGCGCGCCGCTACACGCCAGCTGCTGTCCTGGACGCCCCATCCGATGTCTCGACGCACGTTCCCCCCTCCGCGTGGTGCTGCGGCGCGTGTGCGCTCCGTGGCGGGCGACGGTACCGTCCGCGTATGCCAGTAGCCAGGCCAAACTGACGCAACGGCGTTCTCCTCCACCTGCATGTCGAACTTCGTCCGCGCCATGCGTCGTGCCCTTTCGGTGCGCGTCCAGGCACTGCACACCAGAAGCGGACCACCTCCCTTCGACCGCCTCGGTGGCCGCAGGCCGTTTGCCGCTTGGACGACAAGGGCGGACTGTTTCCCTGGATGCGAGCCGTGAAGGAAGTGTGAGTCCCACTTGACGGCACCCGGAGTGACTTGCATCACGAAAGTCACGTCCAGCGGCGGCTAGTTCGACAACGTTGATCAGGACATAAGCGACTTGCTCGCGCCACCCCTCCGGACCGGTCTTCTTGAAGGCTGTTTGTCGTTTGTGCGTTGCCTGTGGATCCAGGTAGGACTACCCCCCGCCAATCATCCATGTGGGGGAGTAATAGGTGCGTTTCACCCGTCCACTCGTCATATCCATGGCGATCACCATGACTGTGCTCGCGGGCACAGAACAGGCAGCGCTGGCGGTCGTTCAGTCGGCTGCCGCGAGATCCGGCCCAGGATCCAGACCCGATCAGAGCTGGGGCTCGGCCGACGGTCGCAGCCACAATGCCTCCGGCGACGCAACGGACGCCGCCGCGTCCGGCGGCCATAGCAACGCGCTCAAAGCCCGTGGCGAACTGCCGCCGGACTCCGGCACCACCCGGCTGAAGCTGGGAAACGGGAACAAGCAGGCGGAGGTTCTTCCCTTCCGCAAGGTCGCGACGCCGCTTCGAATCACGCCCAAGGGCTTCGATGCGAGGACCAGTTCCGAAATCGCCGGAAAGCGCACGGAACGCGGGCGCACCTTCCTCAACGATGACGGAACCTTCACCACCCGCTTCTACAACGAGCCGGTCAACTTTCTGGACGACGGCCAGTGGAAGGCCATCGACACGCGGCTGGCGAAGAGCCCCGACCCTGCGGGCACGCCCGGGTCCGAGTGGCAGGCCCGGTCCACGGAGGAGAAGGTGTCCTTCTCCGAGTTCGCGGACGCCGACACGCTGGTGCGCCTTGGCGTCGGCGACACCACCTCGATCGGCTACTCGATCGAGGGCGCGGCCCGGACCCAGGGTCGCGTGAACGGCAGTGTCATCACCTACCCGAACGTCCGCCGCTCCGCGGACGTGGAGCTGATAGCCGGCAGTGACTCCGTCAAGGAGACGCTGATCCTCAAGGACCGGGGCGCGCCCACCGAGTGGCGCTTCCCGCTCACGCTGAAGGGGCTCACCGCCAAGCTCGACGGCCACGGCGGCATCGACTTCACCGACGAGGCGGGCCGCAGGCAGGCCTGGATGCCGGCCGGTTGGATGGAGGACTCCAAGAAGGCCCCCCACTCCAACGAAGGCGTCATCTCCTCCGGTGTCACCTACGACATCGTCAACGAGGGCTCACGTCAGGTCCTGGTCGTGAAGCTGGACCGGGCGTGGCTGTCCGCCCCCGAGCGGGTCTTTCCGGTCAAGGTCGATCCTTCAGCGACCGGCCTCGAGGCCGCTTCTGGTACGTACGTGGAGTCTCCGTACAACCAGAACTTCGCCAGCGACACCAACATCAAGGTCGGTACGTACGACGCGGGCGGCCACAAGGCGGCCGCTTTCCTCAAGTTCAGCGGTCTGGACACCACGCTCAAGAACGCGTACGTGATCAACGCGAACCTCGCGCTCTACAACACCTGGTCGTACTCGTGCACCGCACGGCCGGTCACGGTCCACGAGATCACCTCGAACTGGTCCGAGAGCACGACATCGTCATACCCCGGTCCGGCCACCGGCGCCGCGCTCGGCTCCAAGTCGTTCGCTCACGCCTGGCGGCCCACCGGTACGACCAGCTGGTCCTGCGCACCGGCATGGGAGTCGATCCCGCTCGGTGAGTCCGGCCGCCGGTTGGTCGACGACTGGACGCACGGCCGAAAGGCCAACTACGGCCTGGCCGTGAAGGCCGCCACGGACGACTCCAGGAGCTGGAAGACGTTCGGCTCCGACGACTACCCGGGTGGCAAGCCGAGCCTGGACGTGACGTGGTCGAAGTACGGTGCCACCTACGGTCTCGGTGGATTCGTCCAGCCTCCGACAGCCACCAGCGAGGGCACCTTCAAGGTCACCGTGACCAATCAGGGCCAGCAGACCTGGGGCAAGACGAGCAATTACAAGCTGCGGTACGACCTGTTCGACGCCAACGGCAACAAGGTGGGCGGCGACTACTGGAGCAAGATCCGGTGGACGCCGATGCCCTACGACGTCGCCCCCGGAGCCTCCGCCACCGTCGATGCGAAGATCGCTCCGCTGGCGCCCGGCACGTACACGATCCAGTGGACCATGGACGAGTACGGAGTGCGGAGCTTCGTCGACGACGGAGTTCCGGGCCCGGCCGTGCGCTTCGACGCGGTCAACGTCCCGCCGTACCTCACCGCCGCAGCTCCGCCGAGCGGCACGGTCGTCGACACCCTCATCCCCACCCTGTGGGCCACCGCCACCGACCGGGACAAGTCCCCGAGCAGTCTGACCTACCAGTTCGAGGTGTGTGAGGTCGACGGCCAGGACACCCGGAAGAACTGCCGCGGCAACACCCATGCCCCTTCCGAGAGCTGGACGGTGCCGAGCGGCTGGCTCAGTTGGGCCAAGACCTACGCCTGGTACGCGTACGCCAACGATGGCAAGGACCAGTCCGCCAGGACCGCCCCGTCGATCCTGACCACTCAGGTTCTGCAGCCCGTCATCACCTCCCACCTGGGCGGTGCCGACCGCGGCAGGACGTTCGGCGAGCGGTCGGGGAACTTCGTCACCGCCGCCACCGACGCCGCCGTGCCGACCGTGGGTCCCGAGCTGGCGGTCACCCGTACATACAACTCGCAGGACCCGCGCCAGGCGAACGCCTTCGGCGCCGGCTGGGCCACCCGTTGGGACATGCGGGCGGTCGTCGAGCCCGACGGCAGCGTCGTCATCACCCTCGACAGCGGCAGTCAGGTCCGCTTCGGCAAGAACAGCGACGGCACGTACAGCGCGCCGTCCGGCTCGCTCGGCGTACTGACCGCCGTCACCGATGGGGGCTGGACCCTGCGCGACGCAAGCGCGGCCCTCTTCACCTTCGACGCGACGGGCCGCCTGACCAAGGTCAAGGACGGTCACGGCCGTGAGCAGCTCCTCACGTACACGTCCGGCAAGCTGACCAAGGCCACCGACGCGCTGTCGAAGCGCGCGCTGACCTTCACCTGGAGCGGCGCGCACGTCGCCTCGGTGTCCACCGACGCCGTCGGCCCGCTCGCCCCGGCGCTCAAGTGGTCGTACACGTACACCGGCGACCAGCTGACCAAGGTCTGCCCGCCCGATTCGACCACCGCGTGCTCGACGTACGAGTACACGGCCGGCTCGCAGTACCGGGGCATGGTGCAGGACGCCAACCCGGTCGGCTACTGGCGGCTGAACGAGGCCGAGGGCGAGTCCGCGGCCAGTGAGGCGGTCTCCCGCACCGGCATGAACGCCGGCCACTACCGCGATGTGACCCTCGGCGCCGCGGGCGCGCTGGGCGCGACCGGCAACAAGGCCGCGTCCTTCAACGGCACCACCTCCTACGTGGAGCTGCCGGAGTCGACGCTGGCCTCCTCCCCCGTGCTGTCGGTGGAGTTGTGGTTCAAGACGGACACACCGAACGGAGTCCTCGTCGGATTCCAGGACGACCCTCTGGGCCCGACGCACCCCAACGTCTACAACCCCGTGCTCGCCGTCGACTCCGCGGGCAAGCTGCGCGGCGCCTTCGAGAAGGCCAACGGAGGTCTCGTCCCGATCACCTCCACGGCCACTGTCACCGACAACACCTGGCACCATGCCGCGCTGACCAGCTCCGGCACCGGCCAGACCCTCTACCTCGACGGTCAGGCCATCGGCACCCTCGCGGGTCCCGTCAGCCACTCCGTCAAGACGTACACCTACCTCGGCGGCGGCTTCACCGACCAGTCGTGGGACGGCGCCGGCACGTACGGCACGCGCTACTACAAGGGCCTCATGGACGAGGTCGCGGTCTACCACCGGGCCCTCGACGCCGGAGCGATCAAGGCCCGCTTCGCCGCCCGTGCGGGCGGATCGAAGCTGACCAAGTCCACCCTCCCGTCCGGCAGGGTGAGCGCTCAGGTCGCGTACGACGGTGACACCGGTCGCGCGACGAAGGTGACCGACGAGAACGGCGGCGTCTGGCAGATCTCCGAGCCCCGCTACGCCAACGGCTCGCAGGCCTACAGCGATGCGGTGCGTGCCTCCGGCCCGGTGAACTACTGGCGCTTCGGCGACAGCAGCGGCGCCGCGGCCGCCGACGAGGTATCCGCCGGCGGCAACGGCTCCTACCGTGACGGTGTCGCCCTCGGTGGCGCCGGCGCGTTCCTCGACGGCGACGACGGGGCTGTGACGCTCGACGGTTCCAAGGGCGCGATCTCCGTGCCGTCCGAGTCCATCGCCGGCGCGACCTCGCTGTCGGTGGAGATGTGGTTCCGGACGGACAAGCCCAGCGGTGTCCTGCTCGCCCTGCAGAACACGGAGCTTGGCACCACTCCACAGATGTGGAACCCCAGCCTGGTCATCGACGCGGAGGGCAAGCTGCGCGGCCACTTCTGGACCGGACCCTCCGCGGGCTGGCCCGTCATGGGCGGCGTCAAGGTCACCGACAACAAGTGGCACCACACCGTCCTCACCGGTGGCCCCACCGGCCAGTCCCTGTACCTGGACGGCGTCAAGCTGGGCTCTCAGACGGGTGGGGTCAAGCCGGAGACACTGAACCACGCCTACCTCGGCGCCGGCTACTCCAGCGAGGCCTGGGACGGCCAGTCGCCGGCGACCCGCTACTTCAGCGGTCAGCTGGACGAGGCCGCGTTCTACTCCAAGGAGCTGGACGCCCAGACCGTCGCCGACCACTTCAAGGCCCGCAACCGACTGGTCTCCGGCAACGGCGACCAGTACCGCGGCACGGTCATGGCCGATTCCCCTGCCGGTTACTGGCCGCTCGACGAGACCGGCGGCAGCTCCGTCGTCAACCAGGTCGCCGTCAACAGCGGCAGCGGCACGTACACCAAGACCGCCCTGGGGGCCACCGGTGCCTTCGGCGTCGGCGACCGGCCGGCGGCCGAGTTCGCGGGCGACGGCTACGCCGAGATCCCGCCGCTCGGCACGTCGAGCACCGACGTGTCCGTCGAGCTCTGGTTCAAGACCACCAAGCCCGGTGTGCTCTACAGCGACCAGGAAATCCCCATGCCGGGTCCGTCGGGCGGCACGTACACGCCCGTGCTGTACGTCGGGACCGACAACAAGCTGCACGGCCAGTACTACACCCGGGGCGTCACCGCCACGAACGCGTCGCCGAACGCGGTGACCGACGACGCGTGGCACCATGCGGTGCTCACCGCGCAGGGCGGCACGCAGACGCTCTACCTGGACGGAAACCAGGTCGGGCAGGTCACTGGCGCTGCCGTCGACCACCAGGCCAACACGCACACGTACCTCGGCGGCGGCTACACCACGTGGTGGCCCGCCGGGCCCGGTGCCGTCAGTTACTTCACGGGCCGGATCGACGAGGTCGCCGTCTACAAGCGGCCGCTGACCGCGCGCCAGGTGGCCAACCACTACCAGGCCCGCACCGAGGCGAGCGGATCCTCGCTGTCCGCGACCGTGACGGTCACCGGCCCGACGGGGGCCAGGACCAGCAGCACTTTCGACGCGATCCGGGGCCAGCGCCGCACCGCCTCGACGGACGCGGACGGCGGTGTCACCACGTACGCGTACGACACCGGCGGCTTCCTGCACACGGTCACCGACCCCAATGGGCACTCCAGGATCACCGGCCACGACGAGCGCGGCAACACCGTCTCGACGACGACCTGCCGGGACGCCAACTCCTGCTGGACCTCCTTCGCGGAGTACCACCACAACGCGGCCGATCCGCTGGACCCGCGCAACGGCAAGCGGGTCGCGATCCGCGACGGCCGCTCGTCCGGACCGGCGGACGACCGCTTCCGGACGAGGACCTCGTACACGGCGCTCGGCCTGACCGACACGGTCACGCTGGCCGACGGTCGCACGTCGTCGACCACCTACACCACGGGCGCCGAGCCCGCGGTGGGTGGCGGGACCACACCGGCCGGCCTGGTCGCCACCACGAGGAGCACCGGCGGCGCCAGCACCTCCTACGCATACTTCGCGAGCGGTGACCTGGCGAAGTCGACGGCGCCGTCCGGCATGGTGACGACCTACACCTACGACGGCATCGGCCGGAAGCTGACCGAGACGCAGGTCTCCGACGGCACCCCGGCGGGTGTCACCACCAGCTACGCCTACAACGCCATGTCCCGGATCACCTCCGAGACAGGCCCGGGCGTGAAGAACGAGATCACCGGAGCCACCCACACCGCACGCGTCAGCCGCACCTACGACGCGGACGGCCTGCTGCTCACGGAATCCGCGGAGGACACCACCGGCGTCGACGCCACCCGCACCACGACCTACCACTACGACGCCCTCGGCCTCAACGACAGCGTGACGGACGCCGCCGGCAACGAGTCGACGTTCGCCCACGACGCGCTGGGCCGGGTGATCCGTGAGACGGACCCCGCGGGCAACATCGTCACCCACACCTACACCAGGCGCGGCCAGCTGGCTGAGTCCGTGTTGAAGGACTGGACGGGCGACCCGTCCGGACAGACCCGCGACCTGGTCCTGGAATCGAGGGCCTACGATCCGGCGGGCCGACTGGCCTCGTCCACGGACGCCCTGGGCGCCACCACCACCTTCGCCTACTACGACGACGGCCTCCAGGCTTCGGCGACGGCGAAGCAGGTCACCCAGTCCGACGGCTCCAAGAAGGACATCGTCCTCAGGTCGACGGTCTACGACGGCGCCGGCAACGCGGTCTCGCAGACCGAGAGCGGCCGCCGCACCACGGTCAGCACGCTCGACACCACCGGGCGCACCACGCGCACGGTGTTCGACCCGAACGGCCTGAATCGCGTCACGACGTTCGCCTACGACGCGGACGACCGGATCACCGAGCAGACCCAGTCGGTCGACGCCTCCGGCAAGAAGGTGACGTCGACCACCGAGTACGACGCGGTGGGCAACCCGAGGAAGACGACCCTCACCGACGGCACCGCCACCCGGGTCTCCTCGGCGACCTTCGACCAGCGGGGCCTCCCGCTGACCCAGGTCACCCCACGCGGCATCACCAGCACCAACCGCTACGACGAGCTCGGCCGCCTGGTCGAGACGACCGCGCCGCCGGTGCAGGCGGAGGAGAACGGCCAAGCAGCCACGGCCGTCACTCCGAAGACCCTCGTCGGCTACAACACCTTCGGCGAGGCCACCGAGTCACGTGACACGCGCGGCCTGGTGACCAGGACGGAGACCGACACGCTGGGCCGTCCCGTCGCGGTCACGCTGCCCGGCTACATCCCGCCGGGCGCGACGACGCCGATCACGGCCGTGACGCGCACGACGTACGACAAGCTCGGCAACGTCGCCTCCACCACCGACCCGCTCGGCCGTATCCGCTCCTACGGGTACGACCAACTGGGCAACCTGGTCCGCTCGACGGACCCGGCGGTCGGTGGGGCGCAGGGCCTTCAGGCCCCGGGTGCCACCGCCTTCGACGGCACGTCCACGGACCTGTCCGGCGGCGGTGTCTCCATCTACACCTGGACCCCGACCGGTCTGCCGCTCTCCGCGACCGACCCGACAGGAGCACGCACCGAGGCCACCTACGACGAGCTGGGGCGCGAACTCACCGTCACCACGGTGGAGCGCAAGCCCACCCTGCAGAACCTCGTCTCCCGTTTCACCTGGGACGACGCGGGCAACCAGACCGCTTCCCGATCGCCCGGCGGGCGGGTCACCACCGCGACGTACGACGCGGCCGGCCAGGCCCTGACGGTCACCGACCCTGCGGGCGGCGTCACCCGCGGCGCCTACGACGGCCTCGGCCGCCGGACCGAGAGCAAGGACGCGACCGGCCGCAGGACGGTCACCGCGTACGACCTCATGGGCAAGCCGACGTCCGTGGCGGACTACGGCACGGGCACGACCGCCCTGCGCTCGGTCTCGGCCGAGTACGACGCCGACGGCAACGTCACTGCAATCACCGGCGCCACCGGCGCGCGCCGCACGTACGCGTACGACGCGCTCGGCCGGACGACCAGGCAGGTCGAACCGGTCACCGTGACGGATTCGATCACGACGACCTTCGGCTATGACGCGGCGGGCAACCTCACGCGTCTGACCGACGGCCGCGGCAAGTCCACGTTCTACACGTTCAACACGTGGGGCCTGCCCGAGTCGACGATCGAACCGGCCACCACCCAGCACTGGAATACGGATGTCCGTACCTGGACGAACGTCTACGACGCGGCCGGGCAGCTCGTCACCGAGCTGTTGCCGGGCAACGTCAAGCGTCAGAAGACGTACGACGCCCTGGGGCGCCTGACCGCCGAGACCGGCTCCGGC
>NZ_JBIBCP010000015.1:0-34943 GCF_042901205.1 Streptomyces sp. NPDC012769
GTGCCCCCGGCAGGATTCGAACCTGCGACACCCGCTTTAGGAGAGCGGCTATGTCACCGGGCCTGACCTGCTGAGCCGCACCTAACGAAGATCGTTTAGGTGATTTTTGGGAGGTCACCGCCACGACGTCCCCTTCCGGAGAACGACGCGCCCCCAGAGGGTCGTCATGTCCAAGTTGAACATAGCGCGCTCGAAGACCTCTTGGAGGCCATCTAGCCGCTCCTGTCGCATCTCCGGCGTCGGCTTCTGATAGTGCCGCTTGATGCCCGGGCGCCGGTGCCCGGCGGCCTCGAAGGCGAGCGGCTCCTTGACGCCGATCTGCGCTTGCAGCGTGTCGTGGAGCCCGCGCAGCGCCCTCATGTCCAGGCCGGGCAGGATCGGCTCCCACGCCGCCCGGTGGGAAACGCCGCGGCGCCGCTGGCGCTCCTCCCTCCCGTCGGCGGCCGGCCGGAAGACCTTGGACCAGTTGCCCCGGCGCCACGGCTTTCCGGTCTGCGTGCTGAACGGCCGCTCGTGGGGCCAGTCGTCGAGGTGGTAGCCGAGTAGGAGCGCGAGGAACGGGGGCAGGTCGACGTCCCGCGTCGAGCCGTCGTTCTTCGTCGGCTCCAGCTGGACGATGTACCCCAGCTTGTTGCCCTGCTCGTCGCGCTGCTGGTACTCGGCGTATTCCTCGACGATCCGGATGATGGGGCACTCGAAGTAGCCGTTCCCGTGCGGCTGGCGACGCGTCAGCAGCGCACGGTCACGGTGCAGCCCGAGGCCCTCGCCCCAGCGCGGGCCGGCGAACGCCGTCGTGAGGACGTGAATCCCGATCGCAGGCCCGAGACGCTCAGCGACGAGGATGGCGTCCTCGGGGCGGACAGTCCCGTCCGTGCCCACCTTGGACGGCTTGGGCATGGCGCCGTCGCCGGATGTGTCGCGTGTCCGGCGACGGGCGTACAAGGGGTTGACCTTGATGTACCCGGCGTCGACGGCCGCGGTCATGATCGTAGACATCAGCGAGACACAGTGGCCCCGGGTGACGTCCTCCACCTCCATCGTCTGCTGCCACGAGTCGACCTCGAACCAGGTGATCTTCCGCATGGGGGAGTGCCCCCACTTCGGCAGGATGTGGGTTTCCAGGCGGTCCCACCGTGTGCCGACCGTACGGCCGCGCTTCCGGCGGGACTCCATGAAGGTTCGGGCGAACTCGCCGAAGCTGGTGTCGTGTTTCTCCGGGTCGATCCAGTCGCCGGCAGCGATCTGGCGCTCTTGTTCGCGGCCCCAGGCTTCGGCGGCCGTCTTGGTGTCGAACCCAGAGCCGGAGCCGTACGAGCCGTCAGGCCGTTTGTACTTGGCCTTCCACGTGTACTGCTTCGTCTTCTTCCCATTGCGGACTTTGTAGACCTTCTCGGCGTACGCCAAGGCAACCCCCTTGGGTGGGAATGTGGCGGGCCTGCCGCTTCGGTCGGCGAACCGGCGGCAGGCCCGAGGGTGGGAACGCCAGCTGCTACGACTGGACGCGTGGCGTCGGCTGCTCGTGCTGTGCAGCTTCGAGCACCCGCTGGACAGCGGACTGGGGCACGTCGGTGCGCACCCACAAAATGGGGCACTTGCCGGCAGGCCGGTCCAGGACCATCCTCACGCCGCGCGGGATCCACGGGACCCGCTCCACTTTGATAGCGATCCGCACGCGGACCCCCCATGTGCCTGTTGGGTGACCCCCCGTAACAGGTACCTCACATAGAACCACATTCAACAGGGTGTTGGCGAGGGCTGGCGAGGTGTTCGCGTGCGTCACTACGAGGCGCTACGCCTCTTCAGCGATGTCCTTCAGCTTCCGCTGCGTACGGGTCCACTCGCGTAGCGCGTCGGCGAGCTCGGCCCGCTCCTCCGCGCTGCGGGCCTCGTCCTGGCGGGCAACGACGACAACGGTCAGGCCGCCGGGAAGCTCCAGAACTTCGGTGTCGAGGAGCTCGCCCTCCTCGAGGGCGGCCTCCACGCGGGCGGGAAGGCCACGGCGCGGGGGCTCCTTCGGGGCGTCGCTCGGCTCGGCGAGAACCGGCTTTCCGCCGGCGAGGATGAGGCGGGGGGACTCGTGGGTCCAGCCGAAGAAGTGCGCAAGCTTGTACGCGGAGGGTGGGACGGCCTCGAACCGGTGGCCGCCTTCGAGCCGCTGAAGGCTGGAGTAGCCGATGCCGGCGGCCTTGGCCAGATCCTTTTGCTTCATGCCGAGCGCGATGCGCGCCGCCTTGATCTCGGTGGCGAGAAGCCCCCAGTCCTCATCCATGGGCCTCATGATGCCTCACTCCGAGGCAACACCAACAGTCGTGTGTCGGCTATTGACCAGTAAAGAACGGTCTTGAACCGGCTAATCGTGTTGCCTCGTCAGCATCGTTTGACGTCGAGCCAACCCCGCCAACACCTCATTGACCCTCGCGAACACCCCGCTAACGCCTTGCAGTGAGGTGTTTCGAGGTGTAGCGTCCGGGGCGTGAAAGCGAACGGAGCCGCGATTCGGGCGGTTCGCGGGGCTCGGGGGTGGTCTGTGAGACACCTCGCGCACCTCGCGGCGATGCATCCCAGCCACCTGTCCCGCCTCGAACGAGGGGCGAGGGGAGCGAGCGACGAGATGCTCAGCCGGATCGCCGCAGCTCTGGACGTGCCGCAAGACGCCATCACCAGGGAGACGAAGTGACGATCATGACCGAGGCGCCGGCCGCGCCGGAGGGGCCCCTCGTGGACGCCTTCCGCGCCGCCATCGCCGAGCTCATCCCGCATCTCACGCAGCCGGACCCCGAGTTGCGCATGTACACCACGGCGCAGGCCGCCGAGCTGCTCGGCGTCACCGAGAACTGGGTCCTCGAGAAGGTCAAGGCCCGCTCGATCCCGTTCACCCGCGTCGGCCGGTTCACGCGCTTCAGTGCCAAGAACATCCGCGCCATCCAGGACGCGGGCGAGGTCGACCCGGCCACCCGAGGCCGGCGCCGCCGCGCCGCCTGAAAACGAAGACGGGGCCGCCCGGACGGCCAGGTCCAGGAAGCCCCTCGGCACCTCACCCACCAGAGAGACGAGGCACCGTGAACCACAACCCTATCTCCATCCCGCAGTTGGGCGCCGCGCTCGCGTTGGAGCAGCTGCTCCGCGAGTCCGAGCACCTGCCGCTCATCGACTGGACCGTCACCGCCGAGGGCGCGCTGACCGGCCGGGTCGCCAACGAGCGCGTCGACATGCGCGCGGTCATCGACGAGTACGCCGAGGTCCTCGGCGGTCTGCCGCGAGAGACTCGCTACGCGCACCGCGACGGCACCCCCATGTACATGGCCACCCTCGCCACCACGTGGCGCGACGTCACGGTCGTCGTGACCGTGATCGGCCGCGCCGCCCTCGTCCGTACGGCGGTGGCCGTATGAAGCCGCTGACCGTCACCCTCGCCGTCGGCGCCCTGCGCGGCCGGATCGCCGCCGAGGTCTTCCGCGCGAACACGCTCGTCGCCCTCGTCCAGGAGTGGAGCGACGAGGAGACCCGAGCGGACGTGATCGCCACCCTCGACAACCTCGCCGTCGTCGCGGCCGACCCGTCCGACGTCGCCGAGATCGAGCACCGCATCCGCGCCGTGGAGTGCGCCGCCGACATGGACCCGGCCGCCGTCACCGCCGACCTCGACGAGCTGGAGAGCCTCCACGACCAGATCGGCCAGGCGATCGCCACGATCCGCCGCACGCACCTCGTCTCCGGGAGGTTCGCGTGACCCACGACCCGAAGACGTGCCGCCTGTGCGCGCCGCTGCGTCACCCGTCCCTGGCCCGTGCCCGCCGCGCACTCGCCGTACTCGTCCCCGCCCAGACCCGGAGGCCCTCGTGACGACCACCGAGACCCTGACTGCCGAGCAGGGCGCCGCGCTCCTCGGCCGCCCGCAGCCGATCCCGCGCGCCCCGAAGCCCTCCCACCGGCCGATCCGTACCTCGCGTGACATCGAGGCCGAGGTCGAGGAGCGGTTCCGGAAGGACACCGCCGGCCACGAGCTCCGGATCCTCCACGACGACGGCCTGTACCGACACCTCCTCCTGCGGAACCTCCGCGGTTCGGAGTACTGGTACGAGCTCATCACGTGGCCCGGGTCGCTCGCGATCCGGGGCGACGTCGGCGACGGCTACACGTTCACCCGGCTCACCGACATGTTCGAGTTCTTCCGCAGCGAGCGCGGGGGCATCAACCCGCACTACTGGGCGGAGAAGCTCGGCGGCGGCCGCCGCTCGGTGAAGGAGTACTCCGAGGACCTGTTCCGACAGCGGGTCGTTGAGCAGTTCGTCTCGGACGCGCGCTGGGAGGGAGTCCCTCCGGGCACCGGGAAGGCGCTCCGCACCTGGGTCCTGGACGAGGACCTGAGCGACGAGCGCCAGGCGCGCAACGTGCTGGAGGACTTCGCCCACGAGGGCTACGAGTTCAGCGACACGTGGGAGTGGGACTTCCACGACTACGACCCCGCGTTCCTCTGGTGCTGCCACGCGATCGTGGCGGGCATCGCCCAGTACGACCGCGCGCCCAAGACCCCGACGCGACTGCGGACGGCGTGGGAGTCCGCTCGGCAGGGCCGCACCTCGCTGCGGACCCGTGCCGCCGAGCTGGAGTCCGAGGTCCGCCGCCTCAACACGCTGCGTGGCGACGCGGAACAGCTGATCGAACGGGAACGCGGCTACGGCGAGGAGTGCGTCGACATCGCGGACCTCGAAGCCGCGCTGATGCTCAGCCCGCAGCGCCAGGCGGAGGACCCGCACGACTCGCCGCTGCACCACGACTACGCGCTCGGCCACGACCGGCCCGGCGGTGCCGTGTGACCGCCGCCGACGAGGAGCGGCTCCGCCTCCTCCGCAGCGCCATCCACTCGTGGGGTGGCACCTGGAGCACCCGCCGCGCTCAGCACCTCTACCAGGCCGCCTACGGCCCCGGGGACTGGCGCGCCAAGGCCCGCGCCGACCTCTCCGCCCTCAACTCCGAGGGGACCCTCACCCTCCACGACGAGCCCAGCCGCCGTACCTACACCCCGAAGGGGGCCTGATGACCGAGACCCGCACCGGCTACCTCCTGGCCGCCATCCAGGACGAGCAGCAGCCGGTCACCACCCACCGCGCCGAGGAGATCCTCGCCGCCTCCCCGTACTCCGCGCACCGCAACTCCGCCCGCAAGTCGCTGCGCACGCTGACCCGCCGCGGGCTGCTCGCCACGACCAACCACGACGGCCGCCGCACCTACACCCCGACCGGAGCCACCGCGTGACCCGCCTCGACACCTACCGCCTCACCGCCCGCGAACTGCTCACCACCCTCACCGGCACCGACACCCCTGAGTGGCGCGTCTGCGTCAGCTTCGAGGACGGCAACGACCCCACCGGCGTCGGCCCCGTCTGCACCGACGAGGGCCACGACACGGACGACGCCGCCGTCTACGACTGCTGCCCGGACCCCATCATCGAGTGCGAGTCGGAGACGATGGCCAACTACGTCGCCGCCCTCCTGAACCGGGACCGTCGCGAGCCCAGCGCGCCGCCCACGGCCGTCCGGGTCGAGTCCGCGGGCAGCGGCTGGCGGGTCCGCTGGCGCGAGGCAGGTAAGCCGAAGCAGCGCGGCGGGTTCGAGACCAGGGCCGAAGCCCGTCAGTACATGGAGTACCTCGTCGACCTCGCCCGCGGGAGCCGACGTTGACGACGACCTCGCGCGCCGGGGCTACGGCCCCGGCCGCCGGGCCGATCGGCGCCGGCCCCGCGGACACCAGCTGGCGCGAGTACGGCCTCTGCGCCCAGACCGACCCCGAACTGTTCTGGCCGGAGAAGGGCAGCTCGACCGCTGAGGCTCGGAAGATCTGCACGGCCTGCGAAGTCCGCCTGGAGTGCCTGGAGTACGCCGTCACCCACGGCGAGCCCGGCGTCTGGGGCGGCACCTCCGAGAACCAGCGCAAGGCGATCCGCAAGGCCCGCCGCCGCCCGGCCGCCGCCTGACCCGTACGACCACGATCGAGAGAAGTGAGCCCGTGGGCATCCGCCTCATCGTCGACGTCCTCGACAACGCGCCTGACTCCCTCACCCACCGTGAGAGGTACGTCCTGGTGGCGCTCGCCGAGGACGCGCGCGACGAGACCCGTACGACGTGGAACAGCGTCGAGCGGCCCGCCATGCTCCGCCGGGCGCGCGTCTCCCGCTCGCAGCTGTACGTCGTCCTCAAGTCCTTGATCGCCAAGGCCGCCTTGGAGCGGGTGGCCGCCGGCCAGAAGAACGGCACGGCGAAGTACCGGATCCCGGTCTACGCAGCGGCCGTTCAGCGTCCCGAGGACCGAGACACTGACACACCCTCTCAGCATCCCCGGTTCCGGGACACTGACGCCGTTCAGCGTCCCGGAACTGCGGACTCTGACCCCGCCGACCAGAGTCCCGAGAACCGGGACACAGACCCGGCTCAGTGTCCCGAGAACCGGGACGTCAGTGTCCCGGAATCCGGGACCCCTACCCCTCAGAGCCCCTCACCTACTACCCCCTCATACACGCATGAGGGGGAGCCCGAGGCGGACCTCTCGTACGGCATCCCCGCCGACGCCCGCCCCCTCGTCGACGAGATGACCCGCGCCCAGATCAACGTCCGCTGGCCGTTCAAGGGCAACGACTGGTTCCCCGTCATCGCACTGATCAAGAAGTGCGGCATCCCCGCCCTCGTCGACTACGCCGCCCGCGCAGTCGCCCGCGGCGTCACCGTCGACTCCGCCCGCTTCTTCATGCGGGGCTGGAGCGAACTCCCGCCCCTGCCCGAGGCCGGCACTCGCCGCCCGCAACTCCGCGCCGTCTCCGGCGGCTGGCAGCCCTACACCAACCCCGACCCGTCCGTGTACGAGAACGGATTCTGACCATGGAGCCCACCACCAGCTTCACCGGCAACCCCAACGCCAGCCTCGGCCGCGTGCTCGCCGGCATCCGCCAGCGCCAGGGCATCCAGCCCGGACCGGTCGACGACGGCCCCACTCCCGACCAGCCCGGCCACCCCGAGTACCACCGCCGCCAGCGCGCCGAGTGGGCCCTCGGCCGCTGGCAGACCGCCGTCCCCCCGCGCTACCGCAACGCCGACGCCACCCACCCCGCCGTACAGGCATGGGCCGACCGCGTCGCCACCGACCCCACCACCGCCGGATCCCTCCTCCTCACCGGCACCACCGGCACCGGCAAGACCCACCAGGCGTACGGCGCGCTCCGCCGCATCGCCGAAGCTGGGCCCCCCACCTACGAGATCCGCGCCATCACCGCCGCCGACATGCACGGCCTCCTCCGCCCCAATGGCAGCCCCCGCGGCACCGAGGAAGAGCTCCGGCGCCTGTGCCGTGTCCCGCTGCTGCTCCTCGACGACCTCGGCGCCGGCAAGAGCAGCGAGTGGACCGAGGACATCACCGGGCGCCTGATCAACGAGCGGTACAACGCCTCACGGCCCACCGTCTACACCTCGAACCTTCCCGCCCGCTCCGGTTCCGGACCCGACCTCGCCTCGGTGCTCGGCGAGCGGATCGTCTCCCGCCTCTCCGAGGACACCGCGATCGTCGCCATGACCGGCCCCGACCGCCGGAGGACCGCCGCATGACCGTCGTTCTCCTCCCGCCCGTCACCGGAAGCGTCGTCGCCCTCGATGTCGAGCCGCTCGACGTCGGCCCCCGCTTCATCCGCACCCGCGCCATGAGCCGCTGGCACCGGCCCCGCACCGGAGTCCAGTTCTCCGAAGGCCACGTCACCTACACCGTCTGGTGCGGACAGATCATCGGCGGCCGCCGCCGCGGCGGGTTCCTCACCGCCGAGCAGCCGCGCGAGGGCGAGCTCGTCTGCGCCACCTGCGAGGGCCGCGCCATCGGCGCTGGCCAGGAGCAGGCCGCCCCCGGCTCCCCGCTGCTCGTGTTCAGCCCCCGCGGCCTCACCCCGCCCCGGCACTGCCCCGGGTCCCGGACCAGCCTCTACCGGCTGCTCTCCGGCGGTGCGGCCGGCGAGTGCCTCGCCTGCGGCGACACCCACCCCCTCCGGGCCATGGGCGGGCCGTACGCGTCCCGTACCGCGATCGTCCAGCACGACCCCGGTGCCGCGCTCGTCGCCCCCTGCCCGTTCCACCGCTGGCGCCAGCCGCGCCACGCCGAGGGCACCGTGCAGTGCGCCTGCGGCCGACCGATGCCCGCCCCGAGGGAGGCCCGGTGAACGTGCACTGCCGCGTCTGCGGCCGGTCTCTTCGCTCCGCCCGTACGGCCGCCCGCGGAGTCGGCCCCATCTGCGCCCGCAAGACCGCCGCCGTGCCGGCGCCCGCCGCCCCCAGCGCGCTCGTCGAGCACTGTCCCGGCCAGACCGTCATCCCGCTGCCCGGTACCGGCATCCCGGACGCCGCCGTCGCCGACATCGAGGCCGCCCTCGAGGACGCCGACCGGCTCGGCGAGACCGACCGCGCCCGCGCCGACCGCGTCGCGCTCTACCTCGTCTCGTCCGGCTGGACCATCACCCCCGCCGCCTGAAGGAGACCCACATGCCCGAGCCGCGTATCGGCAGCCTCTGCACCGGCTACGGCGGCCTCGACGCCGCGGTGCAAGCCGTGTTCGGCGGCACCACCACCTGGGTCTCCGACATCGAACCCGGCGCCGCCCGGATCCTCACCCACCGCATGCCAGGGGTCCCGAACCTGGGCGACCTCACCACCACCAACTGGCAGGCCGTCCTCGACGAGCACGGACCCGTCGACATCGTCACCGGCGGCTACCCCTGCCAGCCCTTCAGCGTCGCTGGCCGACGGAAAGGAACCTCCGATGCCCGGCACATCTGGCCGCACATCGCAGACGCCCTTCGCGTTCTACGACCCCGCTACGCGATCTTTGAGAACGTCGCAGGCCACCTTCGACTGGGATTCGACACCGTCCTCCGTGACCTTGCCGCAATCGGGTTCGATGCGGAGTGGTGCCTTGTACGCGCATCGGAGATCGGCGCTCCCCACCAGCGAAACCGCCTCTTCGTCCTCTCCGTCAATTCCGACACCAAGGGCGCGGGACGCCAGGGGGAAGGGCTTCGAGGACGCGCTGCCGAACGTGATGGCGCTGCTGCCGACGCCGCGGACCTCGGACACGAACGGGGCCGGGACACACGGCGACGGGGGCATGGACCTGCGGACCACGGTCAGCCTGCTTCCGACGCCGACGGTCGCGGACAGCAGGGGCACCCGGAACGCCACGGCAGGCCGGACGACGGACAACCCGAACGTGAACCTCGGCTGGACACTGACGGACGTCGCGTACAGCGGGAAGCTCCTGCCCACCCCGCGAGCCTCGGACGGGGAGAAGGGCGGCCCGAACCAGCGCGGCTCGAAAGGCGACCTGGCCTTGTCAGCGGCAGCACACCGGATTGGGGCCCCTACGCCCCCGCCATCGCCCGCTGGGAGGCCGTCACCGGACGACGTGCCCCTTGGGCAACTGACGATCGACGCCGCCTGAACCCCGCCTTCGTCGAATGGCTCATGGGCCTCCCCGCCGGCTGGGTCACCCACGTCCCCGAACTCACCCGCACCCAGCAACTGAAAGCCCTCGGCAACGGCGTCGTCCCCCAACAGGCCGAAGCCGCCATCCGACTCCTCCACACCCGCGCCGGCACCGCCTGACCGCGGCCCGGTTCCACCACCACACACGACAGGAGACCCCGTGTCCCAGCCCGCTCTCCGGCTGCTGTCCCTCGGCGCCGGCGTCCAGTCCACCACCCTCGCCCTGCTATCCGCAGCCGGTGACCTGCCCAAGCTCGACGGCGCGATCTTCGCCGACACCGGCTGGGAACCCGCCGCCGTCTACCGCCACCTCGACCGGCTCGACGCCGACGTTCTTCAGCCCGCGGGGATCCCGCTGTACCGGGTGGCCGCCGGGAACATCCGCGAAGACGCCCTCGACCCCGCCCACCGGTTCGCCTCGATGCCGCTGTTCATCCGTAACCCCGACGGCGGCGACGGCATGACCCGACGCCAATGCACCTCGGAGTACAAGCTGAAGCCCATCAAGCGTCAGGCGCGGAAGCTCCTCGGCTACCCGCACCCGAAGCCCGTCCCGCGCGGCCTGCACGCCGAGCAGTGGATCGGCATCAGCCGCGACGAGATCGGCCGCGCCAAGGACTCCGGGATCCAGTACCTCCGCAGCTCCTTCCCGCTCCTGGACCTCACCGGGGCCGCAGACGGCCGCGAAGGCTGGACCCGCGACGACTGCCTCCGCTACCTGAAGGCCAACGGCTGGGAGACCACGCCCAAGAGCGCCTGCATCGGCTGCCCGTTCCACGGCAACGCCCAGTGGCGCCGCCTCCGCGACGAGCAGCCCGCCGAGTGGGCCGACGCCGTCGCGTTCGACGCCGCGATCCGCGCCGGCAACGCCCGCGGCAACGCCACGGGCAAGCCGCTGCTCGGCGAGGCGTACCTCCACCGCTCCCGCCTCCCCCTCGACCAGGCGCCCATCGACCGCGTCACCTCGCACGAGTGGGCGCAGCGGCAGACCGACGTGTTCGGCCAGGTCGCTGACGCCGAACTGGAAGAGGGCGACCCGGACGGGTGCTCGCCGTGGTCCTGCCGGTCCGGACGAGCCGCCTGAGCATGCAGCAGCCCGCCCCGCAGGCAGCGCGGGGCGGGCCCGCCACCCACCCTACGACCACCAGGAGCAGGACCATGACCGACCACGACGACCACATCCAGCACACCTGGATCCTGACCCACCCGACCGGAGACGAGATCACCATCGACCTGTGGACGGACGGCGAATCCGTCCGCGTCGAGGGCGGCGGCCACGAGTCGACCGACGGCGGCCGGAAGGACGTCGAGCGGCTGCTGGAGAAGTACGCACTCCGCGGCTACTGGGTCACGTCCGACTACGCCGTGAACGACCCGCACGAGCCCGAACTGCGGGACGCCACCCAGCCCACGACCGCTCACCCGCCGCGCGTCCGGTGGCACCTGGAGTTCCGTGACCCCGTCGCCGACGAGTGGATCGCCCACATGACCACGCCCGACCGCGACAAGGCCATCACGCGCCTCCAGCAGGTCCGCAGCAGCCGCCCCCTGTGGGCCCCCGACGACCAGCCTGTCGAGCGTCGCCTCGTTCGGGAGACGACCACCTGGACCGTCGAGGAGGACGAGACCCGATGAACAACTGCGGCATGTGCGAGACCCCCGTCGAGCACGGCTACCTCTGCCCCGGCTGCACCCGAGCCCTCGCCGACCGGCTCAACCGCATGCCGCTGCTCTACCGCTCCCTCACCGGATTCCTCACCCCCAGCGTCCGCAAGCCGAGCGGAGCCCGTACGAGCCGCGCCGAGGCTCCCCTGCCCGTGTCCGAGCACGTCCTCGACCTGCGCGGCCCCGGCGGCATCGTCGGCATCCTCGAGGACTGGTGCACCGCCATGTACCGCGACCGTGGGCACGCCGCCCCCGCGCCGTCCGGCGACATCGAGCAGCGCATCGCCAAGGCCGCCGCGACCCTCCGTCGCAACTGCCCGGCGCTCGCCGCCGAGTGGCCCGCCGTCGGCGACCTCGCCCGCGAGATCCACGACCTCGAACGCAGCGTCGCCACCATCACCGGCGCCATCGACCGTCCGACTCCGGGACACCGCCTCGGCCCCTGCCCCGCCGAGCACGCCGACGGAACCCTCTGCGGCGCCACCCTCCGGCTCCCGACCGGCGCCACCGTCGTCACTTGCACCTGGTGCGGACAGACCTACCCGCCGGCCACCTGGCCCGACCTCCGCGCCCTCATCGATCACGACACCCAGACCGCCGCCTGACGCACGACGGCCCCGGAAGAGCGTCACCTCGACCGGGGCCAGGACCCACCCGAAGCGATCGAAGAGCAGGTCCACATGAACGGTACAGCCGACCCCCGCGCCATCCGGCGCGACCGCGTGCGCCAACTCCGCGCCACCGGCGCAAGCACACGCGCCATCGCCAAGGAGCTGAACATGAGCAAGGACACCGTCCGGCGCGACCTGGCGCACCTGGCGCAGCACCACGATCAGCAGGAAGCGCCGCCCTCGCCGCGGCACCCCAGGATCACCCCCGCCCTCCTCGCCGAGGTGGCGCAGCGCAACGCCGCTGGCGCAGACGCCATGCGCCAGCTCGCCTACGCCGTGGCGCAGGTCGAGGCCGAACGCGTGGCGCACCTCTGCGTCCCCCGCCCACAGGCCCACCAGTGGGCCGCCGAACTCCACGCCCACGCCCAGACCCTGGCCCGGATCCTCGACGACTTCCACACCTACTACCCCGACTGGCGCGGCTGACTGTCAGACCCTCGCCCTACCCTGGCGCCGTCCTTCAACCCGTACGCGGACGGCCGCCCGTACGACTCGGACCCGCCCCGTCGACGTGGAACCCCGGCGGGGCGGAGGAGGCCCACCATGAACACCCCGCTCCTCGTCGACACCCGCGCCGCCCACACCGCCACCGGCGCCCGCCCCGGCACCATCCGCCAGTGGCTCCGCCGCGGCCACCTCACCCACCACGGCCACGACGGTGCCGGCCGCGCCCTCGTCGACCTCCATGAACTTCGCGACCGCCTCGCCACCCAAGCCGCTTGAACCCACGCGAACAGCGTGTAACACTGACCCCACGTCCGGCGTGCCCGGGCAACAAGGGCCCGCCACAGTGCGGGCCTTCGTCATGTCACGAGCCGATCACTTCCTCCGCAGCCTCCGCACAGCCTCGGCAGGCTGGGCCTATGCGTAAGACGACCATCAGGCTCATAGCCACCGCCGCGCTGGCCCTCGCCCTCACCGCCTGCGGCAGCGATTCAAGCCCAGCAACGACGTCCGACGCCCCCGCCTACAAGATCACCATGCAGCGAGACCAGGGCAACCCCCGGTACATCGATGTCGAGGTGAAGACTGACGAACGGCTCCATGACGTGTTCGACGCCGTGATCGCAGACCTCACTGATGAAGCCGGCTACTTCATCTACATCAACTGCGCCACGGGCAGTACCGGCGCCGAGCAGAACCGGCTCGCCAACGGGAAGAAGGCCGTGGGCCGGAAAGGCGCCATCGTCACCGGCCTGAACGCGGGGGACACCGAGTTCGCCCCCGTACCCGGCAAGTCCTGTCCCTGAGCCATCCACGACCGGCCCGTCCGCGACCCCGTTGCGGACGGGCCTGCCCCATCTCGGGAGGCGAGCGGTGGCCAAGCGGACCGACCTCACCGAGTACGGCTACCGCAAGGCCCGCGCCCGCTTCCTCGCCGACAACGATGTGTGTCACATCTGCGGTCACGCCGCCGCCGACACCGTCGACCACGTCGTCCCGGTCAGCCAGCGCACCGTAGACCCGTCCGACCAAGACAACTGGCTGCCCGCGCACGGCGTGAACGGCTGCCCCACCTGCGGGCGGAAGTGCAACGGAGAGAAGGGCGACCGCGCGATGAGCCCGGCCTCGACCTTCCGCACGTCACGCGACTGGTACGCGGGTCCGTGACCTGCGGCGCCTGATTTTTTGGCCAGGGCCGCTTCCCAGCCCCGCGCCCAGCTTTTCTTTTTCTCCCCCCGGCCCTGACCAGCCCATATGCGATTGCTGAGCCCCAGCGTCGGGAGGTGGCCCATGGCTGCGCGCCCCCTGGAGATCGGACCCGCCGGCGTCCACCTGGGCCAGGCCGTGACTCGGCTCCGCGAGGCTCGCGGCTGGGACCAGGAGACCCTCGGCGCCCGCCTGGCCGCCGAGGGCCGGCCGATGTCCCAACCGATCCTGTCCCGCGTCGAGGCCGCGACGAGGCGGGTCGACACCGACGACCTCGTCGCGCTCGCCGCTGCGCTCGGCGTCTCCCCGGCCGCGCTCCTGCCCGCGACCGAGACCGCCCCGGCCACCGTCCCCCCGCCCGTGCCCACCGCGCTCGCCGATGAGGCGGGTCCCGTGAGCTCGGCCCTCGCCGACGACATCGAGCAGCTCGGCGACCTCATCGGCATGGAGCCGACGCTGGCCGCGACCGCGATGCGGCTGGCCCGACAGATCGATGGTCACGCGCCGGTCGAGTGCGACGAATGCGGCACACCGGTCCAGGCCCCTGCCGATCCGCGGCTCTTGCCGCAGCTGGCACGCGAACTCCGGGCGACCGTCGCCGCGCTGCTGGAGGGACGTGCGACGGATGACAACGATGACGACGGCCTCGATGACCTCGGAGTCGTCTGAGACGTGGGCGCCGCCGGCCTCCTTCGCCGAGGACCTGCTCGACCGGTACGGCCTGACCTGCCCGCCGCGCTGGGGCACCCCGCGCAACCCCGACTTCCCCAGCCTCGGCCCGAAGCTGTGGAAGGTGATGGCGGCGCTCGGCGCTCCGCCGATGCCCTGGCAGAAGTACGTCACCGACGTCGCCCTCGAAATCGACCCGGCGACGGGCGTGTTCGTGCACCGCGAGGTCGGCCTCAGCGTCTCCCGCCAGCAGGGCAAGACCGAGCTCACCCTCGGCGCCCAGGTCCACCGCGCCCTCGCGTTCCCGCGACAGAACATCATCTACGCGGCCCAGACGCGCGGTATGGCCCGGCAGCGCTGGGAGGATGAGTTCTGGGAGAAGATCTCCGGCTCGTCGCTGGCCAAGCGCGCACGGATCCGGAAGTCCAACGGCAACGAGGCGATCCTCTGGACGCCGACCCGCAGCCGTATGGGCATCACCGCCAACACGGAGAAGGCCGGCCACGGTCCGCCGCTCGACCTCGGGTTCATCGACGAGGCGTTCGCCCACGAAGATGACCGCCTGGAGCAGGCGTTCAGCCCCGCCATGCTCACCCGGTCCATGGCCCAGCTGTGGTGGGCGAGCGCGGGCGGCACAGAGAAGTCCGTGTGGCTGAACAAGAAGCGGGCGAAGGGCCGCGAGGTGGTTGAGGCCCTGTGGGCGGCGCTCGCCGAGGACCCGGCCTCGACGAGGCCGCGCGCGGCCTACTTCGAGTGGTTCGCCCCGGACGACATGCCCCGGGACGATCCCGCGACCTGGTACGCGACGCTGCCCGCGCTCGGGTTCACGGTGACCGAGGAGACGATCCGGGCCGAGCTGGAGAAGCTCGACCCGGCGGAGTTCGACCGCGCGTATCTGAACCGGACGAGGAAGGCGACGCCGCCGGCCGATCCGAACGTTCCCAAGGACGCCTGGACGGGTCTCGTCGACGAGCAGTCCCGGCCGGCCGCCGACGAGGTGGCGCTCGCGCTCGACGTCTCGAAGGACCGGCGCTACGCCAGCATCGGCGCGGCGATCCGGCGCCCGGACGGCAGCGTCCACCTGGAGCTGCTCGACCGCCGGGCCGGTACGGACTGGGCGGTCGCCGCCCTCGCCCGCCTCGCTGCCCTGTGGCGTCCGCTCGTCGTCGCGGTCGCCTCGACCGGGGCGCCCGTGGCCTCGCTCATCGACGACCTGACTGCCGCGGGCATCACCGTGCCCGAGGACAAGGAGCACCCGCACCGCGGGCACCTGGTGGTCATGCGCTCGGGCGACATGATCGAGGCGTGCGGGCAGCTGGCCGACGCGATGCGGCAGGGCACCGTCCGGCACATCGAGCAGGCCCCGCTCACCGCCGCCGTCAACGGCGCCCGGACGCGCCGCGTCGGCGACGCGTGGGTCCTCGACCGCACCGCATCCCTCGTCGACGTGTCCCCGCTCGTCGCCGTCACCAACGCCCGGTGGGCACTGCTGGCCCGCGGGCCGGCCGTCCTGGACGACTACGACATCGCCGACAGCTTCGGGTGAGGAGGTCCCCTATGGGCATGTGGCAGCGGATGCGCGGCCTCTTCGCGGCGAGGGACGCGCAGCTGACCAGCCCCGAGGAACTGCTCGCCGCGGCCCGACAGGCGCGCGGCGGCAGTACGGTTCCGGTGACCAACGAGTCGGCCATGCGGCACTCCGCCGTGTGGGCCTGCCTCCGGCTCCGAGCCGACCTCGTGTCGTCCTTCCCTGTGGACGTCTACCGCAGGGTCAACGGAATCCAGGTCGAGGTGGCCAAGCCTCCGGTGCTCGTCGCCCCGGGCGGGCCCCAGGTCCGCATCCGTGAGTGGCTGTACTCCACCCAGGTCGACCTCGACCGCGCGGGCAACGCCTTCGGCATCGTCACCGAACGGTCTGGGGTGATCGGGCCGGACGGCCGCGGCCTGCCCGCGCGCATCGACCTCGTCCCCCTGGCCGACGTCACCGTCCGCGTGCGCGGATCGGAGATCACGAAGTACGTGATCGGCGGCCAGGAGTACGAGCCGTGGGAGGTCTGGCACGAGAAGCAGTACACCGTGGCCGGTGTCCCCCTCGGCCTGTCCCCCGTGGCGTATGCGGCGTGGACGCTGGAGGAGTCCCTGACCGCGCAGCGCTTCGCCCGCGATTGGTTCGCCGGCGGCGCCGTCCCCCTGGCCACACTGAAGAACACCGCCAAGACCATCAACCCCGAGCAGGCCCGCGTGGCCAAGGAGAGCTTCAACGCCAGCGTCAGCAACGGGGACTTGTTCGTGCACGGCATGGACTGGGAGTACAAGCCGATCCAGGCCGTCGCCTCCCAGTCCGCGTTCCTGGAGGCGCGGCAGTTCGGGAACATCGAGATCGCGCGGTTCTTCGGCTGCCCGGGCGACATGATCGACGCCGCCGTCTCCGGCAGCAGCATCACCTACGCCAGCATCACCCAGCGCAACCTCCAGTTCCTGATCATGAACTTGGGGCCGGCCGTCGCGCGCAGGGAAGAGGCGTTCACCTACGGCCTCGTCTCGGGGCCGCGGTTCGTCAAGCTCAACTCCGACGCGATGCTCCGCATGGACCCCGAGGCCCGCGCCCGCACGATGCGCTCGGAGATCGACGCCCGCATCCTCACGCCCGACGAGGCCCGCGCGCTCCAGGACCGGCCGCCGCTGACGCCCAGCGATTACGAGCAGTTCGACCGGCTGTTCGGCAGCCGCGCCGCCGTCCCTCCGACACCAGCCACGGGAGCTACGCCATGACCGACACCACGCTCGCCGCAGCTGCGGCGGCCCGAGCCCAGCATGTGCGGCAGCGCGCTGACCGCCCGTCCCAGCGCCGCAGCGCCGCCCAGCCCGGCGCCCGCGCCACCGTCCGCGCGGCCCTGTCCGGCATCCAGGTTCGGGCCGCCGACGACGGCGCCGGCCTGCTCGACTTCCGCGGGCACGCTTCCGTGTACGAGCAGGCGTACGAGATGTGGGACTACTACGGCCCGTACACCGAGGTCGTCTCGGCGGGGGCCGCAGCCGAGTCCCTCGCCCGCGCCGACCTCGACGTGCCGCTCGTCCTCGGCCACGACCAGCTGCGCCGCCTGGCCCGCACCACGAACGGGTCGCTCATCCTCACCGAGGACGAGCGCGGCCTGGCCGTCCACGCCCCGACCCTCGACCCCGCCGACTACGACGTCGCGTACATCGCGCCCAAGCTCAGGTCCGGCCTGATCGACGAGATGTCGTTCGCGTTCCGTATCGAGTCGGGCCAGTGGTCCCCGGACTACACCGAGTACCGGATCAACCGAGTCGACATCCACCGCGGCGACGTCGCCATCGTCGGCTACGGCGCCAACCCCCACACCACCGGCGCCGGCCTCGCCCGCGACGCCGCACCGGCGACCAGCCGGGCCCGCGCACTCCTGGAGCTCGCCCTCGCCCGCTGAACCCCCGAACTTCCCGCCGCCCGGCGGGAGCACAAGCCCTGCGCTCACGCGCACGAGACCACCCGGCGCGCTCGCCTCGGGTGGCCGTCTGTCTGGACCGGGGCGTCTGGAATCCACCGACACAGGAGGACCGAGCATGACGCTCGCCGACCTGATCGCCCAGGCGCGCACCGCGCTTTCGACGGCGATCACCGCCCGCCAGCAGGAGCAGGACGCCCTCATGGCGCTCCGCTCCGACCCGAACCTGACCGAGGAGGCCGTCACCGCGCGGGTCGCCACCCGCGACGCCGCCGACGCCGAGGTCACCCGCCGCCAGGAGGCCCTCGACCAGCTGCTCGCCGAGCAGGCCCGCGAGGAAGAGATCGCCGCCCTGGCCGCCCGCTCCGCGCCCGCAGCCACCCGGGCACCCGCCTACGACCAGGTCCACCGCGTGGGCCAGGAAGAGCGGACCTACCGGCCGGACCAGGACCGCCGCGGCGCCGGATTCCAGGGCGACGTCCTGGGCGCCTTCATGGGCGACTACGAGGCGCAGGCCCGCCTCGCCCGCCACATGCAGGAAGAGCGCACCGAGAGGGGCAACCAGCTGCGGGCCGTGGGCACCGGCGCCTTCGCCGGGCTGGTCATCCCGCAGTACCTGACCGAGATGTACGCGCCGCTGGCCCGCGCCAACCGGCCGTTCGCCGACGCCTGCCGCCCGCACACGCTGCCGGCGCAGGGCATGACCGTGGAGATCTCCCGCGTCACGACCGGCTCGTCCGTCGACAACCAGGCCGCCGAGAACGACGCGGCGTCCGAGACGAACATGGACGACACCGCCCTGTCCGTCCCGGTCCGCACCGCGGCCGGCCAGCAGACCGCCTCACGGCAGTCCATCGAGCGCGGCGCCGGCGTCGAGAACGTCATCCTCGACGACCTCTTCCGCGCCTACGGCAGCCGCCTGGACAACACCCTGCTGAACGCCGCGACCGTGGGCCTGACCAACGTCGCGACGGCCGTCGCCTACACCGACGCCACCCCGACCACCGCCGAGCTGTACCCGAAGGTGATCGAAGGTCTGTCGGGGGTGGAGGCCGCGCTGCTCGACCAGGCGTCCGGCGACAACCTCGCGATCATGCACAGCCGTAGGTGGTACTGGATGCAGAACGCGATGGGCAGCAGCTACCCGCTCATCACTCAGCCGGGCGTCGTCGCTCAGACCCTCGGCGCCAACTACGCCGAGGCGTACGGGCGCGGCGTGCGCGGCATCCTCCCCAACGGCACCCCGGTCATCGTCGACAACAACATCGCGACGAACCTGGGCGCGGGTACCAACGAGGACGAGATCTACCTCGTGGACCGGCAGGAGTGCCACCTGTGGGAGGACCCCGACGCCCCGGTCTACATCCGCGCGGAGCAGGCCAAGGCCGCCAACCTCGGCGTCCTGCTCGTGGTCTACGGCTACTACGCGTTCACCTTCCAGCGGCAGCCGCACGCCCGGAAGATCGCGGGCACCGGCCTCATCACGCCGACCTTCACCGGCGCCTGATCCACCCCACCACCAGGGCCCGCCTCGACAACCGGGGCGGGCCCTGGTGTTCCACCCACCTCACGGAGGACCTCCCATGAGTGACGAGCCCCTGACCGAGGACACGATGATCGCCGCGCTGCTGCGCGAGCGCGAGGGTCTGGTCCAGCGCGGCCTCGACGAGCGCGTCGCCCAGGTCGACGAGCAGCTCAAGCTCCGCGGCTACAAGCCCCCGGCCCGCGGCAAGAGCGGCCAGCACAAGCCCGCCTCGGTGCCTGGCGAGCAGGGCTCGGGCGACGGCAAGCCCCAGGGCCGCCAGCAGCCGCAGGCCGCCCAGACCTGATGGCCGACGTCTACGGCACCGTCGCCGCACTCAAGGCCCGGCTCAACATCCCGTCGGCGGACACGACTCCCGATGCGCTCCTCCAGGGCGCGCTCGCCGCCGCCTCGCGCGGCATTGACCGCGCGACCGGCCGGCGGTTCTGGCTCGACGCCGAGCCCACCACCCGCACCTACTCCACCCCCGGACGCGTCGCCCGCCGCGACGACGGAGACCTCCTCCTCGTCGACGACATCGGCAGCGCCACCGGCCTGCTCGTCGAGACCGGCGCAGGCGGCACCTACGCCCCGATCACCGGCTACGAGACCAGCCCCGACAACGCGGTCGCCGACGGGCTGCCCGTCACCGGCCTGCTCCGTGTGCTCGGAGGCTGGGGCACGGCTACCACCCGCATCCGGGTCACCGCCCGGCACGGATGGCCGGCCGTCCCCGACGACGTCACCGAGGCCGCCCTGATCCAGGCCACCCGCCTCTACCGCCGCAAGGACTCCCCCGAGGGAGTCACCGGCTCCGCGGAGTGGGGCGTCGTGAGGCTCAGCCGCCGCGACCCCGACGTCTGGAACCTGATCGAGCCCTACGTCCTGCCCGGCTTCGGCTGACGCGGGAGAGGAGGAACGCCATGCGAATCCGTATGCGGGTCACCCTGCCCGGCTCCCGCAACGGGGCCCCCTGGCCCGCCAAGGGCGCCACCCTCGACGTCCCCGACGACGAGGCCGAGCAGCTCATCCGGTACGGCGCCGCCGACCCCGCCGAGCCCCCGCCCGCCGACCCGCCCGCGAGCAAGCGGCGCAAGACCGAGGAGTAGGAGGCCCGCATGCGCATGTCCGCCATCCGGGCCGCCGTCGCCGACGCCGCCCGCGCCGTCGTCCTGCCGGCCGGGACGCTCGCGCTCACGTGCACCGCGTACGTGCCGGACGCCGTGAGCGCCCCGCACTTCTTCTGCGCCGAGTACGACATGCAGTTCGACAAGGCCATGAGACGCGCCCTCGACGAGGCGACCCTCACGTGCCGCGTCCTCGTCGGCCGCGCCGACGACCGCGCCGCCCAGGAGCTCCTCGACGCGCTGCTCGAAGGCTCCGGCCCGACCTCCCTGAAAGAGGCCCTCGAGGCGGCCCGCGGCGCCCAGGGCGAGTACGCCCTCGGCGGCCTGGCCGACGACCTGCACGTGACCCGGATCCAGGGCTACCGCTGGTACGAGCACCAGGGCACGCAGTACGTCGGGGCCGAGCTCATGATCCGCATCATCGGGAAGGGGGCCCCGTGAGCAAGCAAGTCCTCACCGACTGCCGCCTCTTCGCCGTCGCCGCCGACCTCTCCGGCCACTCCAACAAGATCGAGCTCGCCGCCGGGCACGAGGTGAAGGAGACCACCAACTACCGGTCGCAGGGGTGGAAAGAGGTCATCGGCGGCCTCGGGTCGGCGGAGATCTCCGGCCAGGGCCAGTGGGAAGCCGGCGACCCGTCCAAGGTCGACAACGCCTCATGGACCCAGCTCGGCGGTGTCGGCCCATGGACCGTCTGCCCCGGCGACTCCACCGTCGGCGCCCTCGCCTACCTCACCAACGCCCTGCGTGCCGACTACAAGCTCCTTGACGCCGTCGGCGAGGTGGCCCCCTGGAGCGGCACGGCCAAGAGCTCCTGGCCGCTGGTACGCGGGCAGATCGGCCACCCGCCCGGTACCGCCCGCACCGCCTCCGGCGCCGGCACCGCGCTCCAGCTCGGCGCCGTTCCCGCCGGGGCCCGGCTCTACGCCGCGCTGCACGTGCTGTCCGCGGCCGGGACCACGCCGTCCCTCACGGTCTCCGTCGAGTCGGACGACGCCGCCGGCATGGCCTCGCCCACGTCTCGCCTGACCTTCGCCGCCGCGACCGCGGCCGGGGGACAGATTCTGCGCACCGACGGCACGGCCATCACTGACACCTACTACCGGGCCACCTGGACCGTCTCCGGCACCGGCCCCAGCTTCCTGTTCGCTCTCTCCCTGGGAATCAGGTGATCCCCCATGCCCATGATGGTCTTGACCTCCGAGTACGTCGCTCTCAATGGCGTCGACCTGTCCGAGTACGCACGCAAGGCCGAGCTCGCGGTCGAGGTCGAGGAGAAGGACGTCACGACCTACACGAGCGCCGGGTGGAAGGTGGTGCTCGGCGGCCTGAAGTCCGGTGAGCTCGGCTGCGAGTTCCTCCAGGACTACGCCGCCACCCGCATCGACTCCATCATCTGGCCCCTGCTCGGCACAGTCGTTTCCTTCGAGGTCCGCCCGACCAACGCGGCCGTCTCCGCCTCCAACCCGAAGTACACCGGCAGCGTCCTGATCAAGGAGTGGAAGCCCATCGAGGGCAGCGTCGGCGACGAGGCCACCTCGGGTGTCAGCTTTCCCACCTCCGGCGCCGTCCTGCGCGCCACGGCCTGATGCCCGCCGGCGGCCTGCCGTTCGAGCTCGGCGTCGACGCCCACGAGGGCCTGGCCGCGCTCGCCCGCGCGATCCGCGCCGAGGAGGATGGCAAGGAGCTTCGCCGCGAGCTCGCCAAGAACATGCGCACCTCCCTGCTGCCGGCCGCCGCGATGGCCAAGAGCGGGATCATGTCCATGGCCTCCGCTGGCCCCGGCACCTCGCCCGCGCTGCGCTCCTCCATCGCCCGCAAGATCAGGCCCGAGGTGAAGCTCGGCGGACGCTGGACCGGCGCCCGGATCAAGGCGTTCAAGACCAAGAACGTCCGCGGATTCCCCAACGCGCCCAAGCGGACGAACAGGCCCCGCGGCTGGCGTCACCTCGTCTACGGCCGGCCCGACACCTGGGTCACCCAGTACGGCAAGACCAAGTGGTTCGACCACGCCATGGACGGCGTCGAGCCCAACGCCCGTGAGGCCGTCGAGCGCGCCATGGAGGACATGGCCGCCCGCCTCGCCGCCCGCATTCGATAGGAGCCACCCCGTGTTTCTGATCTACCACCCCGAAGGCCAGGACGAGCCGACCCGCTGGCGCTACAACCCTCGCCGCGGCCTGCTCGCGCCCGAGCGCGAGGACATCGAGCGCCGCACCGGCCTGCCCTACGCCGAGTTCACCCAGGCCGTACTCAAGGGCTCGTCGCTGTGCCGGCGCGCACTGCTCTACGTCTTCCTGCGCCGCGACCACCCCAAGCTGCGCTGGGAGGACGTCGGCTTCGAGTGGGACGAGCTCCGCCTGGAGTACACCCGTCAGGAGTGGCAGACGATGCGCGAGGGCGCCGTCGAGCGACTGCACGGCGAGGAACTCGCGGCGGCCCTGGAGCACTTCGACCAGATGATCGCGCAGGCCGAGGACGACCCCGAGGAGTCGGGAAAAGCCCGGCCTCCGATCGCCGACTGAGCCAGCTGGGCAACGCCGCCCACCTCCTCGGGATCAAGCCCGACGACTGGGCCCGCCTCACGGTCGAGGAGACCGACGCGCTCCTCGACTGGCTCGACTCCTACAAGGCCGCCCAGGACGAGGCCGAACAGAAGATGAGGAGGTGATCCTGTGTCGGACACCTCCCTCGTGTTCAACCTGATCGCCCGCGACAAGGCCACCGGCGAGCTCTCCGCCATGGGAGAGCGGTTCAACACCGCGGCGGCGACCATCGGCGCCGGATTCGCCGCCGCCCTCGGCGTGAGCGTCGTGGCCCACATGAACATGGAGGCGGCTGGCGCCAAGCTTGCCGCTCAGCTCGGTGTCGGTCCCGCCGAGGCTGCCGCGCTCTCCAAGGTTGCCGCTGGCGTCTACAGGGACGCGTGGGGCGACTCCATTGAGACGGTGAACGCTGCTGTCCGCGGCGTGTACCAGAACATCGGCGACACCGCTGCGGCCGAGGGCGGCATGGAGGCGCTGACCAAGAAGGCGCTAACGCTCGCCGAGACCTTCGACCAGGAGGTCGGCCCGGTCACCTCTGCCGTCGGGCAGCTGCTCAAGACCGGTCTCGCCAAGGACGCCAACGAGGCGTTCGACATCATCACCGCCGGCATGCAGAGGGGCGCCAACCGGGCCGACGACTTCCTCGACACCCTCATCGGAGGAGCCGACAACCTCAAGACGTTCGGGTTCACCGCCCAGCAGGCCACCGGCCTCATCGTGCAGGGCCTCGGCGCCGGCGCTGAGTCTGCCGACTCAGTGATCGGCCTGTTCGAAGAGCTCGTGGGCAACGTGGCAGCAGGCGGCGACGAACTGGACCAGATCTTCAAGGACCTGAAGCTCGATGCCCGGCAGATGACCGTCGACCTCACGTCCGGCGGCCCGGCAGCGAATGCTGCACTCGACAAGCTGCTCGACTCGCTCCGCAGCCTCGAAGATCCGATCAGACAGGACGCCATCGCCGCGGAGCTGTTCGGCGAGGAGGGCGCCGCCATGCAGAACACCCTCATGGCGCTCGACCCCTCGTCGGCCGTGGCCGCACTCGGCGACGTTCAAGGCGCAACCGAGCGAGCATCGAAGGCTCTGCACGACAACCCTGCCGCCGCACTGGAGAAGTTCAAGCGCAGCGCCATGGCCGAGCTCGGTGCTGTCGGCGGCGCCATCGCAGGGTTCGCCATGGAGAACAGCGGCGTCACCAAAGGCTTGGCCTACACCCTCGCCGGCCTGGCCGCCGTCGTCCTCACGGTGGCCGCCGCGCAGCGGGTCTACGCCGCCTACACCGCGATCGCGACCGTGGCCACCACGGTCATGAACTCCGCCTCGTTCGCGGCCGTCGCCGGGTGGACCCGGATGATGGCCTGGGGCCTGATGACCTACACCCGGATCGCCGCCGCGGCGGTCGCCTCGGCCGCCACGACCGCGGCCTCATGGGTCGGCTCCGCGCTCGTGTCCATCGGAACCTGGATCGCCGCCGTCGTCCGGGCCGGAGCGACCGCGGTCGCCCAGTTCGCGATGATGGCCGCGCGCGCCGTCGTGTGGGCCCTCACGATGGCGGCACAGTGGCTCATCGCCATGGGCCCGATCGGCTGGGTCATCGCGATCGTCATCGCGTTGGTCGCTCTTGTGATCGCCAACTGGGACAAGATCCTCGCGTTCACGAGCAAGATCTGGCCCGCGATCTGGGGCGCGATCAAGTGGGCAGGCCAGCAGATCTGGAACTTCTTCCTGAACTGGACGCTCCCCGGTCTCGTCATCAAGCACTGGGACAAGATCAAGTCCGGTGTGACCAGCAAGGCCATGGGCCTCGTTTCGTGGATGCGGGGCTTCCCCGGCATGATCGTCCGCGCGCTCGGCAACCTGGGCAACCTGCTCGTCGGCAAGGGGCAGGACGTCGTCCGCGGTCTGTGGAAGGGCATCCAGGGCATGGGCCCATGGCTGCGCTCCACCCTCACGGGCTGGGCACGCCACCTCATCCCCGGGCCGATCGCCAAGGCCCTCGGGATCGCGAGCCCTTCGAGGGTCATGGCCGCCGAGGTCGGCCGCTGGATCCCCGCCGGTGTCGTCCAGGGCATCGAGGCCGGGCAACCCGAGCTTGCCCACACCATGGCCACCCTCGTCCAGGCCCCACCCGCCACGGCCGCCCTCGCCACCGGGCGGCAGCTCGCCCCTGCTGCCGCGCCGCTCACCCGCGGCGGGATGGCCGGCGCGGGTGTCGTCGTCGTCCGCCTGGAGACCACCGGCGCCGACTCCGCTGTCCGCACCCTGCTCCAGAAGATCGTTCGCGTCGAGGGCCGCGGATCGGTCCAAGTCGCCTTCGGGCAGTAAGGAGGCGCCCCGTGGCGTTCCCGAGCACTCCGCTCGACGTCCTCGTCGAGCTCCAGGTCGGCGGCACGTGGACGGACATCACCGCCGACAGCTACACCCGGTCGCCGATCGGGATCGAGTGCGGACGCTCCGAGGAGAGCGTCCGCACCAACCCCGGCCGCCTCACCCTGGAGATCAACAACCGCGAGGGCAAGTACAGCCCCCGCAACCCGCGCTCGCCGTACTACGGACTGATCGGCCGCAACACCCCGATCCGTCTCTCCGTTGGCGGCCCGTCCTACCTCAGCACCACGGGCGCCCTCGGCAGCGGCGCACACACCCCGGACACTGCGGCGCTCGACGTCACGGGGGACATCGACATCCGGGTCGACGCCACCCTCGACAACTGGCGCACGACCGGTGTGGGCCCGTCCGTCGACCTCGTCGGGAAGTGGTCGACGACCGGCAACCAGCGGTCGTGGATGCTCCAGAGTCGCGACGGGAAACCCCACCTGGAGTGGTCGCCGGACGGCTCGACGGTGCTCCAGGCCGACGCCACCGTCATGCCCGTCCTGCCGGTCTCCCGCCGGATGGCCTGGCGAGTCACCCTCGACGTCAACAACGGCGCCGGCGGCTGGACCGCCACGTTCTACACCGCCCCCACGATCGCCGGTCCCTGGACGCAGCTCGGCGCACCCGTCACGGGCGCGGGCACCACGTCGATCTTCACCTCGACGACCGAGCTCAAGGTCGGCGACGCCACGAACCTGACGTTCGCCAAGCCCATCGGCCGCGTCCACGCCGCCGAGGTCCGCAACGGCATCGGCGGCGCGCTCGTCGCCGCGCCGGACTTCACCACGCAGACGCCCGGGGCCGGCTCGTTCACGGACAGCACCGGGAAGGTCTGGACAGTCCTCGGCACGAGCACGATCGGCAACCGGTACACGCGCTTCGTCGGCGAGGTCTCCTCATGGCCCGCCCGCTGGGACGTCTCCGGCCGCGACGTGTGGGTGCCTATCGAGGCAGCGGGCATCCTGCGCCGCCTCGGGCAGGGCCGCAAGTCGCTCGACAGCACGCTCCGCCGCCGCATCCCCTCCCACTCGCCGCTGGCGTACTGGCCGTGCGAGGACGACGAGGGGGCCACGCAGGCGTACTCACCGATCAGGGGAGTGGCGCCCCTGCGACTCACCGGCGGCTGGACGTTCGGGCAGGACGACACCTTGGCCGGCTCATCCCCCTTGCCAGCGGTCGAGCCGGGGGCGAGGATGCGCGGCACCGTGCCAGCCCCGCCCGCGGGCACGACGCAGTGGTCCGTGCACATGCTCTACGCGGTCGACACGGCACCGGCCTCCGATGCCGAGTTCCTGTCCTGGACGACGTCCGGGACGGTCCGCCGGTGGCGCATCTTGCAGCGGACCGGCGTCGGCACCGTGCAGGGGTTCGCCGCGGACGGCACGCAAATCGTGAACGCCACCGTCGGCATCGGCTCCGACGTGTTCACCGGCTGGCAGCGGCTCCAGTTCGAGGCCGAGCAGAACGGCGCCAACGTCGACTGGTCCCTCTTCTGGTTCAACATCGGCGGATCGGCCGGCGGCTTCAGCGGGTCCGTCGCCGGCAGCGTCGGACAGGTCGCCCTCGTCGACACCCAGTTCGGCGCCACCGTCTCCGGCCTGCGGATCGGTCACCTGTCGGTGCTGCCCGTCGGGGACGGAACCGATGCTGCGGCCTACCGCGATGCGGACCACGGGTACAGCAACGAGCCGGCCACCGACCGCATGGAGCGTCTCGCCGCGGAGGAGAGCGCCACCGTGGCGCTCACCGTCTTCAACGGCAGCGTGCCCGCGGCCTCCGAGCCCCTCGGCCCGCAGCGGCCCGCCTCCCTGCTCGACCTCCTGCAGGACGCCGCAGACTGCGACGGGGGGATCCTCTACGAGGACCGGGCCAGCAGCAGCCTGGTGTACCGCGACCGCCGCACCCTGTACAACCAGGCGCCGGCGCTCGTCCTCGACTACACCGCAGAGGGCGAGGTCGGCCCGCCGCTCGAACCGGTCGAGGATGACCAGCGGACCCGCAACGACGTCACCGTCTCGCGCTCGGGCGGCTCGTCGAGCCGTGCCGTGCGCAGCACCGGGCCTCTGTCCGTCCAGCCGCCGCCGCAGGGGGTCGGCGTCTACGACGAGTCGGTCACGCTCAACCTCGGGGCCGATCACCAGACCGAGCACATCGCCGGATGGCGGCTGCACCTCGGCACGTGGGATGAGGCGCGGTACCCCACGGTGCGGCTCATGCTCCACGCCGCACCGCACCTGATCCCCGCGTACCTCACGCTGAAGATCGGCGACCGAATCCAGATCACCAACCCCCCAACCTGGCTGCCCCCGGGGCCGATCGATCTGTTCGTCCAGGGCATCGCCGAGGTCATCGACCAGTACACCTGGGACGTCACCCTCACGTGCACCCCGGCCGGGCCCTGGACGGTCGGCGTCGTCGGCGACGCCGTCCGCGGCCGGATCGCCACGGACGGCTGCACCCTCGGCGGCGCCGTCTCCGCCTCGGCCACCTCGTTCACGCTCGTCTCGTCCCCCGGGCCGCGCTGGGTCGACTCCGCCGCCTACCCGAGCCGCTTCCCGTTCGACCTGCTCGTCGGCGGCGAGCGCGTCCGGGTCACCGCGGTCACCGGGACGACGCTCACCCAGACCGCCACCGTCACCCGGGCCGTCAACGGCATCTCGAAGGCGCACGCCGCCGGCGCCGACGTCCAGGTCGCCGACCCCGCCCGCATCGCCCTGTAAGGAGGTACCGCATGGCACTCGCAGGCGACATCATCACCGCCGCCATGTTGACCGTCGGCTCCGTCGAGGCCGAGGACACCACCGCCGGCCGGTCCACCACCAGCACCGCGTACACCGACGCGTCCGGCGGAGCTTTCAGCGCGCAAGCCGTCGTGCCCGTCTCCGGGAAGGTGGCCGTGGAGATCCGCTCCACGCAGCGCAACGCGTCGACGTCCAACACGATCACCAGCTGGCAGGCCGTCGGGTCGGTCTCGGGCACGGTCTACAGCCCGTCCGACAACGCCGCCCTGATCACGGTCGGGTCGAACAACCAGCCTCTCGACCTGCGCAAACACCTCAGCAACCTTGTGCCTGGGGAGACCCTGACCGTCACGATCAAGCACCGGGTCAACAACGCCGCCAACGCAGGCATCTTCGACTACCGCTTGATCCTCATCGAGGGCCTTTGGGGGTAACCCCCCGCCCGTCCCGTATCGCCCACCGGCCCGCCTCCGCGCGGGCCTTTCTGCTTCCCCGAGGAGGGACCCATGGCCGTTGCCACGGTCGGGCGCATCGTCCACTACATCGACGCCGAGGAGGTCTGTAAGGCCGGCATCGTCACGGCCGCCGCCGGCGACGGCACGGTCAACCTGACCATCTTCGGCGCCGAGGGCGGCATGGCCGCCTACAGCAGCGTCCCGAGCTCCGACACCGCGCCGCATCCCCACGGCTCCTGGCACTTCCCGGAGGTGGCGTGATGGCTGCTCCCCTGACCGCAGACCGGCTCGTCGCCGCTCTCCGGGCCGAAGGCGTGACCGTCGTCGAGCACGACGGCTGGCGCACCCACAACCGCAACCAGGCCGGCGCCTGGGGGCCGGTGGTCGGCGTGATGATCCATCACACCGTGAGCTCCGGTACCAGGTCCTCGGTCGAGCTCTGCTACAACGGCTACACCGGTCTGCCAGGCCCGCTGTGCCACGGCGTCATCGCCAAGGACGGTACCGTCCACCTCGTCGGCAACGGCCGCGCCAACCACGCAGGCGGGGGCGACCCGTCCGTCCTCCAGGCCGTCATCACCGAGACCTACCGCGACCGGCCGCCGGCCCCGCGCGAGCACCAGGGCAGCGCGGGCGCGGTCGACGGCAACAGCCGGTTCTACGGCTTCGAGTGCATCAACCTCGGCAACGGCGCCGACCCGTGGCCGGCCGAGCAACTGCTTGCGATCGAGCGCGTGTCGGCCGCTCTGTGCCGGGCCCACGGCTGGGGCGCCCGCTCCGTGATCGGCCACGCCGAGTGGTCCGACTGGAAGAGCGACCCGCGCGGCGTCAGCATGCCGGGCATGCGCGGCCGGGTCGAGCAGCGCCTCGCCACCGCCCCGGGCAAGCCCAAGCCCCCGGCCGCCAAGCCGCCCGCTGCGCAGTACGAGCCGTTCCCCGGCACGTCCTGGTTCAAGGCCAACCCGTCCTCGCCGATCGTGACCGCGATGGGGCGGCGCCTCGTCGCCGAGGGGTGCGGCCGGTACAAGGTCGGGCCCGGCCCGCGCTGGTCGGAGGCCGACCGCCAGTCCTACGCGGCCTGGCAGCGCAAGCTCGGATACCGCGGCACCGACGCCGATGGCTGGCCCGGCCGCACCTCCTGGAACGCCCTCAAGGTCCCCAAGATCAAGTGATCGGAGTCCCCCACATGAGCACCGCCACCAAGCGCACTGTCCGCACCATCCTCCAGGGCGCCGTCGGCATCGCTGTCGTCCTGCCCGCGATCGTCGACGCCTCCGGCATCCCCGCGTCCCTGCCGTGGGTCGCCGGCGCCCTGGCCGTCGCGGGCGGCCTCGCCCGCGTCATGGCGCTGCCCGGGGTCGAGCAGCTGCTCGACCGCGTCGGCCTCGGCCTCGTCGACGAGAAGGGCCCGGCCTCGTGACCACACCCTCCCCCGCCGAGCCCGTCGCGGTGGCCGTCGAGCTCGAGCGCCTGCGCGGCACGATGGAGGCCGGCTTCGCCCGCGTCGACGGATCCCTCGCGCTCCTCGTCCAGCGCGGCGACCAGACCGACAAGCAGCTCGCCGACCACGAGACCCGCCTCGACGCCCTGGAGCGCGGCCGCTGGCCGCTCCCATCGATCGCCGCCGTGTGCGGCCTGGCCGGCCTCGGGATCGCCCTGTACGAGCTCGCCGCCCACTGAACGAACGACGCCCCCTGTCTGGCCTTCGGGCCGGGCAGGGGGCGCTTTCGTCATCTCCCCGTCGCCTGAGGGGAGTAGCGTTCTGAGTGTCGAGGTCAGAACGAACGGAGCCCAGTATGCCTGAGCAGCACAGCCCCGCACTGATCCCTGAGACATTCGCCCAACGCGCCCGCCGAGCCCGCGACCGCGCCGGCCTGACCCGTCCGGTAGCAGGGGGATTGGTCGGCCGGTCAGCCGAGTGGGTGAAGGGCATCGAGAACGGCACGATCGGAATGCCCCGCCTGCCCATGCTCATTCGCCTGGCCGCCATCTACGAGTGCGACATCGCCGACCTGACCGGCGACGAGCGCATCGCTGCTGCCACCTACACCAAGGCCGCGCACACCGACCTCCCCGCGATCAAGCGGGCGCTCACGACCTACTGGCTGACGCCAGCAGACCGCGAACCGGAGTCGGCGGAAGTCCTCGCTGCCCGCGTACGGCAGGCGTGGAAGCTGTGGCACGGCGAGGGCGACCATCGATCACGGATCGCCGCCCTGTTGCCCGACTTGCTTGCCGACACCCAGCACTCCGCCCGCGCCCTTGACGGAACCGAGCGGCGCCGTGCCCTTGTTGCCCAGGCCCAGGCCTACCACTTGGCGCAGCTGTTCCTGTCCTTCCAGCCAGCCCCGGACCTGGTCATGCTGACGGGGGACCGGTCGATGACTGCGGCGCAGGATGCCGATAGCCCGCGCGCAATCGCGGGTGCGGCCTGGTACATGAACCACGTCTACCGCGACGCCAACGAGGCGGCCGAGGCTCGCGTCGAGCTCGCCGAACAGGCCGCCGCGCTGCTGCGCCAGGACGAGGAGGAGGACCTCGCGCGCTGGGGTCTGCTGCAGCTGGCGGTCGCACTCAGTTTCGCGAAGGTCGGCCGCGAGGGGCAGGCATGGCGGTACTGGGATCGCGCGAACGACGCAGCCCGCCGGCTGGGCCCGGACTACGCCCACCCGTGGCTGATCTTCGGGCAGGGCGTCGTAGACGCATACGCGCTGACGATGCACAACGACCTCATGCAGCCGGGCAAGGCTCTGGAGGTTGCGAACGCGCTGGACCTGAACACGGTCCCGTCGGCCACTCGCCGTTCGTACCACCTCATCGAAACGGCTCGCGCGTACGGCATGCAGGACGAAGGCGTAGCCGCGATCGCGCTACTGGAGAAGGCGCACCGAGAGTCTCCCGAGACAATCCGCTACAACATGCACACGCGGATGGTCCTGCCTGAGCTGGCGAAGACCGGCCCCCGGATGGTGCGGTCCGATGCGCAGTCCCTCGCCATGGAACTCGGTGTAGCTGTTTGATCACGCAGGGGGTAGGAACCGTACCCCTTGCTAAGGGGGTAGGGACCCTACCCCTCGCCTAGTCCACCCGCCCCTACCGTCGTAGACACCGCAGGTCACAACGACGGTAGGGAGCGGACGTGGACGAGCAGCTGCAGCACGACAGGCCGGCCGAGTACACGATCGAGGTGCCGCTCGGCCCGCTGGTTCTTCAGGTCGCGGATGTCGTTGAGGACCACATCGCTGAGGCCGCCCGGCTGGACATCGCCCGCGCGCGGAGCACCGTCCTCACCCAGCCCGGCGCCGCGTCCCTGGCCAAGCTCACCGCTCGGCTGCTGCAGCACTGCGCGGTGCTGGCTCCCTTCGTCGAGTGCATGCCCGCCGACCAGCGGCCCGAGCGTGGCTCGGAGGCGCTGAAGACGTGGGCCCGGCTCCGGGACCAGGGCCCGGCGGACGAGCCGCTCGGAGACCGTTCCTACGCGCGGCTCCTGGCTTACGCCGCTCGCGACATGCTCGATGCCCTCGGCGAGCACCGCAGCGCGCAGCGGGCCCGGTTCGTCGGCCGCACGGGGCTCCCGCCGGTCCGGTCCGACGCCCCGTGAGCGACCTCCAGCGGCAGGCCCTGTACTGCCTCGTCGTCGCCGCAGTCCTGGCGTACCTCGTCTTCGGCATCACGCCCTGACGGCCCGTGGCGGCCTACCCGGGTCCATAGGATGGGCAGGCCGCCACGAGAGGAAATGATCACAAATGCGACTCGACACGTTCCATCAGTTCGCCCTTGCGGCTCTCGCTGAAGCCCCCGACGTCATGTCTGCAGAGCCCTGGGACCGTGGCAAGGAGCACCTGCGTGGCGTCCACGTGACTCTCACCACCGGCGCTCAGTTCTGGATCGGCGTCACCTGCGCAGCCGCTCCCGGCGACAAGTGGGAAGGCCCGGAGATTCCCGTCGAGGGCGAGCCGCCGGCCGAGGTGCCCTACCCGAACCTGTTCGAGGAGGGGAAGGTCACTCCGGAGCGAGCGCAGCACTACTTCGCGGCCGCCATGGTGAACAGCGGGAACAAGCAGGTGGCCGACGCCGCCGCCTTCGACCCCGAGTCGCACCACCCCGGCTTCCGAGTGGTCTTCCACAACGAGGCCAAGGGCTTCTGCCTGTTCCACCACACCGCGCGCGCGGGACAGACCCTCGGCGGCCGGGCGTTCGACCTCCAGGCCGCCGTGTAGATCCTCCCCGGCGTCGAGCCGGGGAGTGCACATCGCACCACCTTCAGCACCACCTACATCTAGGAGGACTGGAACGTGAGCAAGCGATTCGACCCCGGCCTGGTGGAGGGCAGCTGCCCGAGCTGCGGCGCGACCGTGGGGAGTCCCCCCGGCACACCGACCACCATGCATCAGCGCAACGGCACCGGCACGGAAACCTGCCCCGGCTCCGGGGCCCCGGCGGTCTAGCCGCCAGAGACTGCCCCGGCCGGGTCCCGTCCCCGGCCGGGGCTACCGCACCAGCTCGGCGAGGTCGACGTCGACGACTCGGGCGATGTGCAGCAGGAGACCGAGGCCCGGGTCTGACGTGCCGTGCTCGATGCGGTGAACCGTCTTGTGATCGACGCCCACGACCTCGCCGAGCTTGAGCTGCGACAGGTTCGCGTGCTCGCGTGCGCTGCGGATGCGCGCGCCGATCTCCTTGCGGCGCGTAATCACCCAGGCGGGTTGTTCAGTGGGCATCCCTCCAACGTCTGCGTCTCATGATCGTTTGTCTTTACCTGACCAGGTAAAAAGTTTGATCTTGAAGGGCTTGGGGGATTACCGGTAGACGTGCCTCCGCTTAGGGGGTGCAGGAGCGCGAGCCCCGCCTGCGATGCTGCCGCGGGCGGGGCTCGCTCGTTCGTCACGCCTTCGCGCGGGCCGCCCAGCGGCCGTACCATGCCATGAGCTGGTAGGTGGTCGTGACCCCCAGGGCGGTTTTGGCCTCGGTGAGCTCGGTCGCCACCGTGCGCGGGCTGATGCCCAGCTCCTTGGCCGCGGCCCGACTGTCCAGCCCTGCGTCGAAGAGCCCGAGGATGTCGAGCTGCCGCGGAGAGAGCCTTATGTCGCCCGCCTCCGCGAGCGCCTCCGACCACCACCGGGCCCGCTCCCAGAGCCGATCGAAGCCTGCCTTGGCCCAAGCGATTGTGGCGCGGTCGCGGATGTGCCAGCCACTGTGTGACTCGGTGCCCTCGAGGACGTAGTCGTCCACGAAGAGACTGTCCCCGTCCACGATGATGAGACGCTGCTCGCGGGCGGCCGAAACCTTGATCTGGCCGCCGGCCGCGATGAACGCGTCCGCGTACCGCCTCGTTCCCTCATCGGCGAGCGCGCCGATGCCGTACACGAGGCGCATGCCCACGCGGCCGCTCTCCAGTAGGGCGATGCTCCGATCGGAACCGAGGCGCTTCACGTCCATGTTCCGTTCGGCCGGCGGCGCGGGCTGCACGGTGCAGATCTCCTTCGTCGCCAGGGCCGACACCGCGCCGAGTCGATCGTTCACCTGGGCCATGGTGGGCAGGAACTCGCTGCCCGGCCCGCCATAGAGGCGGTGGGCGTCGAAGTGCGCGGCCAGGCCCTCGATGACCGGCACCTGGCGCATGCGCTCCAGGCTGCGCGCGAGCGTCTCCTGCTCGTCAGCGAGGAGCCGCTGTGCGACCGCCCGCGGATCTATGGCGACCCACCGGCCCGGCTCGTACGGGTCCGGAACGATGAGGCCCTCCTCGGCCAGCCGCCGTGTGCTTGCCTCGTCCGCGTCACCGCCGGCCGCGATGGCCTTGTAGGCCACCTGCTCTTCGGCCGTGAGCGGTTGCCCGGCTGTGGCCGGGTTGTACGTTTGCACGATCCCACCCCTCAACTCCGCGTTGCATTTCGTCGCAACGCGTAATGTTGCAGCGCCCCAGGTCTAGATCCTGGCATAGGTCCGTGGCACTCTCGTAGGGATCGCCGAAATACGTACGCGTGTTCGAAGAGAGGTTCCCCTGTGACTCGACCCAGCAAGGCGCTGAGGGCCGCCGCCGCGCTCGCGTTGGCCGCTGTCGCCGTGGCCATCCCGGTGTCCGCTGCGAACGCCGATGAGGATCAGCGCGTCATCTCCACGGAGGGCGACATCGGTTGGGGAGCCCCGCCGGCGGAGTCGCCGACCCCGACCCCGACCCCGACGCCGACCACGCTCCCGGCCGGTGACATCGGCTGGGGCTGACGGCCACCTCCAACGCCACCCCCCCAATGAGCGTGCCGGTCTCTGCACCTGGTGACCCCCCGGACGGGTCCGGCGCGAAGCGGGCTCCCCGACCATGCTGCGGTCGGGGAGCCCGCGGTCATTGTGCCCTGTGACCAGGGGGGATGACATGATCGTTTGGGGGAAATTTGGGAGACGGGCCACCTCTTGAACCCACTTCAACACCCCTCGAACCCCCGCGAACACCTCCGGCCCTGATCTAGCGTTACCGCTCTGACCAGGGCCGGAAGGGCCCTACCTGTGTGCCCCCGGCAGGATTCGAACCTGCGACACCCGCTTTAGGAGAGCGG
>NZ_JBIBCP010000016.1:0-14209 GCF_042901205.1 Streptomyces sp. NPDC012769
GCGGCGGGCACCTCGACGCGATCCTCCGCCCGTACGGGCAGCACCTGGCCGACTGCCTGAAGACCGACGGTCCGGTCCCTGTGTGACCGCCATCCGGCGGGGCGACAACTCCGAGTTGTCGCCCCGCTCGTTGACCAGACGACCCCCACCCGCCCTCCTGGAGGCACGCATGGGACGCGACGCGAAGCGCGCGAAGCAGAACCGACGAGACAAGCGCCAGCGACAGAACTGCGGTATCCCGGACGTCACCGTCCACGCCGTCTCGACACCCGACCAGGTGCTCACCGCACTCTTCGGACCCGGCCCCGCCACCGACGACTGGCGCCAGGACGTGCTCGGCGGAAAGCGGCTCTCGCTCCGCCTCGACGTCGCCGGCCGCATGACCATCAACGGCCACGTCCTCACCCCCGAGATCTGCGCTGCTCTCCAGGCCGAGCGCCCCGACGAGGCCAAGGACTTCGACTACGCCACGCTGGCCGCCATGGGCAACGGCATGCCGCCAGGACTGGAGATGTGCCGCCCGGCCCCCTGACCCGGCACGGAAGCACGAGCAGCCTTACGCCCGCGTGCGTAGGGGTGTGCCAGAAGTGCTGGAAGTCGCCCCCCCCGACCGTGCCCGGTCGCCACTGCCCATGCGACCGCGGCCGGGGATGGTCCACCGTTACTGAGGTCAGTAACCACTATCTTGCTACCGCTCTCCACCGGCCAGTGGTCCACCAACGAGGGGGCGCCGGCCGCGGACAATCCGATGCCCCAGGCCCTGCCTGGTCGTTGGACAGGCATGTGGTACTCCGAGGAATTCGTCGCCGGGCACGTGGGCTACGCGGTGCCGGTCCTGGCCGACGGCACCGACGCGCCCCCCATCGAGCGGTCCTACACACGGCAGGCGCACACGGTGCTGGGCAAGCCCGGCGAGGTCGAGACCTGGGCCGAGTGCTACTGGTGGCTGTACGACGGCAAGGAGGGCCGCCCACGGGCGGTGGCGATCCGGCCGACCTGTGAGTGCGGGTGGGAGGGCCCACGCGCGTTCCCCGTCGACCACGACGACCGCGACGGCACCGAGGGCGACAAGACCACCGGCCCATACGGCGCCTGGCACGCGCACCTCGACGGAGGGCAAGGATGAGCACCACACCCCAGGACGCCGAGACGGACGCTCCCACGCTGGAGTGCAGCAGCTGCGGCCTCAGCGTCCCGCGACCTCCGGACTGCCAGTGGGCCCCCTTGTGGGATGCCGGGTGGCGCTGGATCGGCACGTGGAAGCTGTACTCCTGCCCCAAGTGCCCGCCGGTCACTAGGTAGTCCCGGCCGGTCCGGTGCCGAGGGTCCGCCGGCGCTTCGGCTCGGCCTGCTCCTGGTCGTCGTCGGCGGCGTCCTCGAGCGCGCTCGGCTCGGCCCGCTCGACGGGCAGAAGCCGCGGGGCCGTCGACGTCGTCGTGGTCCTGGTGCTCGTCGTCGGACCGGTGCCCAGCGGGCGGCGCATCGTGCTCATCGGGACAGTCTCCCGTGACCGGCATGGGGACCGGCGAGGGACCGGCAGACGACCGGCGAGGGACCGGCGCGAGACCGTCACCGGGCCCGCCTCATGCCGGTCTTCCACCGGTCCCTCGCCGGTCGTCATGCCGGTCTGTACGGCCGGTCTATAGGACGGCCGGTCGGGCCGTCTGCCGGGAGCGGGGCAGAGACAGGAGCGGTCGGCCGGCGGGCCGACCGCGCGGCCGGGGCCGCCTTGATCGAGTAGAGAAAGTTGTATCGCGCGATACAGGTCTGCCTCCCGACGGCGCCCTTTCACATGGCGATCGCGGCGAGCAGCACCGTCGCCAGGCCGAAGCCGACGGCGGCCGCGATGGTCAGCGCCGGAACCGCGTGAGGCTTGAAGTGCGCGACGACGCCGACGAGCGCAGCCGCGAGGATCGCCACGGCGGCGATGAGGGCGAACAGGGTCAGGGACATGAGGTGGTCCTCCGGTGTCGTGAGGCCCGGCCGTGTGCCGGGCGATGAGCAAGATGGAGGACCGGGGGCTTAGGCCCGCAAGTGCCTCCACCCCTTGGCGGGGCTCGGAGGCGATCGGACAGGACCGGGCAGCCGTATTCGATAGCTGCAGCCTTTGAATCCCAGGCGGCGACCGGGTAGGTGCGGGCAGATACGGCCTGTCCTATGGAACGGCGGGTGCCCGACGCCGCGACTGCACCTGATCCTTCGAAACGCAGGGGGCCGTGGATCGCGTAGGTCTTCCTGCTCTAGTTATGGGGCGCGCGTTACGCGGAGACGATCATGAAAGGCGGCCTGGCCGATGACGCGTGATTGCGGGGCAATCACTCCCGGCCTGCCGGACGGCCCAGGAAGCGGCGTACGGTCCCGGGATGGACTTTGAGTTGAGCGACGGGTCGAGCAGTCGGCCTCTGCCGCCCACCGCGTACGAGGACCGGCGACGGGCGACCAGGGTGGCGATCGCCCAGGTCTGGGAGACCTGGGACATCGACGTCGCCCCGCCGACCGAGGCAGAGGCCCGGGTGGCCCGAGAGCTCGCGCAGGACATCCGGGCGAGCACGCGTGAGCCGCCGGCCGTGCCGGGGGACCACCGCCCGCCCCTGATGCGGCGCCTTCAGCAGCTCGTCGGCCTGGCCCAGCTCATACGCACGCTCGTCGACACCGCGCCCGCCGGACAGGTCCGACCCGAGCTTCAGCGTGTCCTGGACGCGGCCGAGACGATGTGCGGCGCCTTCGAGGAGCCGCTCACCGCCCTGGAGGACTACCTCGTCCGGCACAGTGCCGAGTACCCCGACCGTCTGCCGGAGCTGGAGCAACAGCGGCACCCGCCGATCAATCCCGACCCGCTCTGGATGGACGCCTACGTCGCGCTCTCCGCTATGGGCAACGTCTTGCGGCAGGTGTTGTACCCGGTCATCCACGCGTACCGCTGACCTGCGAAAGGAACATCTCGTGGAACTTCGTGGAACCGTCCTACGCGCGCGCGGGCGCACCGAGGTTCACGGATCGGGGCCAGGCCGCCGCCCGGTACGGTCTGCGGCATGACGAAGTACGACACCCCCCGGGACGGCTCCGGGGCCAAGCTGTGCGCCTGGTGCGGCTCACCCGTCGAGCAGCCGGCCACCGGCCGCAGCCGCGACTACTGCCGCCGAAGCTGCCGTCAGCGCGCGTACGAGGAACGGCTGGTGGCGAAGCGGATCGCCGAGGCTGTCGAAGCGCACCAAGTTTCGTCACGTGACCAGCAGGGGTTGCCCACCCCCGAATCGGCACGTGACGAATCGGTTCGCGCGCCCCGGCCGCAGAGGAAACCGCAGGTGGTGGCGCCTGCCCGGCCGCCTGCTCCCCGGCCGACGCCGACGGTGCCGCTGGCAGACATGACGAAGCCGAGGAGCGAGCGCAAGTCGCTCTTCCCGAGCTTCCGTCGGCCGCCGAGTCAGCCAGTGCTCTTCGACGACCAGGAGCAGGGCGAGGACTGACCGGCTACTGGGGCGGGGTGCGGAAGCGGCTGTGCGCGGACTGCTTCGTGATGCCGAACGCGGCGCCGATGTCCGCCCAGGAGTCACCTGCGGCGCGAGCGGCGGCTGCGGCCCGGGTAGCCGCTTCCCGTGCCCGCTCCTCGGTCCGGCGGGCGAGGAAGAGCGCCGCGCGCGGGTCGCGGCCGGCGAGCTGGTCCAGGACGTCGCCGAGCTCCGCTAGGGCGCGGATGCCCTGCACGGAGCTGAAGGTCACGTGACGCGTCCACTCCTGACGGAGCGGCTCCTCCGCCTCGTCGACGGTCACGGCCGGGTCGATCGGGTGCGCCGTCTGGCCGGTCGATCCGCAGGTGCAGGACCAGCGGATGGCGGCCGCCGCGGGGCCGGCTGTCTCGGTCAGGAGTGCTCGCCAGGGCAGTGCAGTACCGCCGGGGAAGGGCGCGAAGCCCTCGGGAGTGCGCTGGAGCGGCTCGACGTGGCCGACGTGGAGAGAGGAGTTTTCGCTGGTCCAGGGCATGTGTCAGGAAGTCCTTACGGTCTGGTCAGAACTGCCGACCCTAGCAAGTCAGGTGATCCTGACTCATGCGGCAGACGATCCGACGTGCCTGGCCGACGATCCGACACGCTGCTCGGCCACGACGATGCCGGCACCGACGCGGAGCGACCACGACGGGCCCGGCCGCATCGCGGCAGCAGCTGCTCCCCATCAGCCCAAGACGGGCGGCGAGGTCGCCTCACGCGCCCGCATCCGTGACGGCGGGGGTACGGCGCCCGGCCACGCTCCTGAGCCGTCTGACGGCCGCTCAGCGCCCGCGACCCCACCCCTCCCCTAACCAGCCGTCCTTGGACGCCCAACGGCCCCGCAGTCGCGCGACTAGGTGGCTACGGAGGCTTACGGACCTTGGGCGCCCCACGTACGGTCCGAGGGCGCGAAGAAGCCCCCGCCACTGCCCGGCGGGGGCTTCTGATTCGAGGGCGTAGGTCCGTCTGGATCAGTGGTGGCGGGGGCTCAGGAGGGCGGCAGCGGCGGTGACGAAGGCGACGGATGCCTCCTTGGCCGCATGCCGCCGGTCGTCGAGCTCCGAGCGGCTGGTCGCCTGACGCAACGCGTAGGTGGTGTCGGCGGCCCGCTGGGCGGGGACGGCCAGTTCGGGAACGAGGACCTGAAGCCGGATGTGGGGGGCGGTGATTGCAGCCCGGGTCTCGTGGGACTTGGTCTGAGCCTCGACGTGGTGCTCGGTCTGTGCCTCCAGGGCCAGACGCTCCCGGTGGAACATCGCCGAGCGGTGCGCGTCCAGGGCGGCCGCGAAGTCCGTGACGGCGCCGAGCTGGTCTTGGCGGTGACTGTCGGCCCGCTGCTCGGCGCGTGCCGCCCGCGCGGAACGGTGCTGAAGGAGACCGGCGGTCAGTGCGCCGGCGAGGGTGCCGAGTACAGCAACGATCGAAGGCCACATCAGGGGGATCCTCTCTCGTGGTCGGTGGCGGCTGGCTACTTCCCCATGGGCACCCGGGTTCCGGGGGCGTAGACGTCCTCCCAGTACCCGAGCGGTCGGTCCTCGTCGTGGAAGGTGACGGTGGTGACGATGACCGGCACGGCGGCGTGGGGCGGAGCGTCGACTTCCAAGGCGTCGAGCTCGTCCTGGGATGCCTGCCGCGCGTAGCCGGTGCGCTGCCCTGTCACGACTTCGCGGCCGGTGCGCTCCGTGTACAGCTCGCCGAACTGCTTGACCATGCGCACGTCGTCGGACAGCTCCGGCACGACCGAGGTGGTGTGCGGCGGGTACACGGAGATGCCCACGGTGGTCGGCTTGTCGTCCTGCCGGAAGACGCGGATGCGGATCACGGCCTCGTCCCCGGGCTCCAGGTCGAGGGCGGTGCAGATCTCCGGGTCGTAGACGGACCGGCGCATCACACGGTGGCCTGACGAGGTCTCGCCGGGGGCGTAGCGCTTCCCGTTCTGCTCCATGCGGGTCAGGCGGTCGGCGCCGGTGATCACCATGGGCGACTTCTCTACGACGGTCCCCTGTGCCCCTCGGGAGGCGACCAGGCCCTCGCTCTTGAGGACGGCCAGGGCCCGGGAGACGGTCTTCGCCGCAACGCCGAACTGCTCACGGATCTCGGCCACGGACGGGAGCGAGTCCCCGGGGGCGAGCTCCCCGTTCTGGATCAGGGTCCGGAAGTGAGCCGCCACATCGGCGTACCCCTTCCCGGCCGGTGCCTTGTATGCCATGACTTCTCCCTGTTTGTCGGAGCGCGGTACTTCTCTGAAGGTACATGAATGCCCCTCTGAAGGTACATCCTTGCCGCCAAGCAGTTCTTAATGTACCTTCGGGACGTCGCCAAGGTACGTTAAGTACCTCCTGGCTGACAGTTCCGTACCTTCGGACACCTAAAGAGGTGCTGTCGTGGCCACTACAAGGAACGTCCCGCCCCAGCAGGGGCGGCAGCAGGGGCAGCAGGCGAAGACCAACAAGTTCGCCGCGGACGCCGGCGCGATGCTCGGCGGCTTCGTCGGCGCGATGGGCGGCTCCTTCGTCCCGCCGATCAACCTGACCGTCAACGGCAAGGGCGCCACCGTGCGGGCGTCGGCCTCCTCGTCCCACTTCCTCCTGGGCGAGCCGGACTTCAACTCGACCGAGGACGTCCGGGCCTACTGCAACTCGGTCCGCGCGCTGATGATCCAGGCGGCCATTGAGCTGGCGATGGCCTCGAAGATCCTTCAGGCCCGCCTCTCCCAGGCGCAGACGCTCCCGGACGACACCCCGGTCCAGGCCCGGCTTCGAGCGGCCCGGGTGGCGCGGAAGCTCAAGAAGTCGGCCGACGGTGCGACCGCCGCGGCGAAGAACGCGGTCGCCGCCTACGCGGCCTTCCAGCGCGAGTACGCCGACCTGATGCGCCCCCGCCCCCAGCGTCCCGCGTCCACCAGCCCGTTCCGGTACTGAGGGAGGCACAGCGATGGTGAAGAAGAGCAGCGACCACCACGAGCACCTCCCGGCCGTCACCGGCGGCACCGTCCGCTCGTGGCTGTGGCACCAGACCAAGCCGTTCACGCCGCCGTGGATCGTCACCGGCATCGTCGGCGCGGCGGGCGCCGGCGCCAACCTGGCCTGGGGCGGCTCGGCCTGGGCTGGCGTCGGCCTCACCCTCGCCTCGGTCGGCCTCACGGCCGCGACCTGGCACGCGGGCCGGACGACCGGCAGGCAGCGCCGCCTCCACTCCGCCATCACCGTGGCGGCCGCCTCGACCTGGACGACCGCCGCCGCCCTGTCCGGGCCGCTCACCGGCCCGCTCCCGGACCTCTACCTCATGGGCGGCGCCGCCCTGGCGCTGAGCTGGAACATCCGCCGCGTCATGCGCTCCGCCACCAGTGAGGCGGCCGAGCCGGCCGACAAGGGTCTGCTGGAGAAGGTCGGTCTCGCCCGCACCAAGCTCAAGGAGATCCGGGTCGAGCCGAACCGGGTCTCGGTCCCGTACGAGCTGCCCGCCGGCGAACTCACCAACGACGACATCGCCCGAGCGATCCCCCGGATCGCGTCCGCGCTCGATGTCCCCACCACCGCAATCCGCGTCCAGCACGACCCCGACAGCGCGAGGAAGGGCCAGTTCGTCATCGTGCCCGAGGACATGCTCAAGACCCCGACCATCTGGCCCGGCCCCGTCGCCCCCGGGCAGTCCGTCGCCGTGCCGCTGCGGATCGGCGTGTACGACGACGGATCCGACCTGGTGCTCCCGCTGCTCGACGCGATCCACATCCTCGTCATGGGGATGACCGGCTCCGGCAAGACCGAGGGCGCCGTCGACGTGATGCTCGACCTGCTCACTCGCTCCGACGTCGCCGTGTGGCTCGCCGACGCCGCGAAGTCGGGCCAGGACTTCCAGCCGCTCCTTCCGGCCTTCGACTGGGCCGCCCTCGACAGCCACTCCGTCGCTGCGATGACCGCCGCGATCCAGGCCGTCATCCCGGTCCGCACCCGCTGGCTGCGCGACCACTCCTACCGGGCGTGGGAACCCGCGGCCGCGAAGAAGCAGACCGACCCCGCGCACTCCTGCCGCAAGGACGGTCAGGCCTGTGGCTGCCCCGGCCTCCAGTACCTCCTGGCCTGGATCGAGGAGGCGGCCAAGGCGCTGCGCGAGCTCGGCGACGACGTCTTCACCGGCATCGCCCAGGAAGCGCGCTCGGCGGGCGTCTCCCTGGTCCTGTCCATGCAGCGGGCCTCCGGCTACCAGCTGTCGACCGACACCCGAGCATCCCTGCCGGCCGCACTCTGCTTCGGCGTGCGGGGCGACGACGCGAGCTTCGCGCTCCCGGAGGAGGTCCTGGACGCGGGCGCTAACCCCAGCGCCTGGGGCAACAAGCGCAAGGGCTACGTCTACCTCGTCTCAGCCGGGGTCGACGAGGACCTGTACGCCAACCCGGCCCGCACGTTCTGGACCGGCCCGTCCGGCGAGTACGAGCGCGCCGCCCGCTGGGTCGTCGAGCACTTCGCCGCCGTCCGGCCCGAGCTGGACGAGGTGACCGCCGGCGCCGCTGCGAAGGTCGCGGGCCAGTTCTTCACCGAGCGCCGCGCCCGCGCCTTGGGCGCCCCCGCCGCCCCCGCCCGGGAGCTGACGGAGGAGCAGGAGTCGGAGCAGGAGGTCGCCGCGCTCGTCGACCCGGAGGACGCCGAGCTCGACGCCACCGCCGAGCTCGCCCCGGTCACGGCCAACACCGAGCTCCCGGCCGCCAAGCCGTCGACGGAGGAAGCGCGGGAGCTCCTCGAGGACCTCGTCGCGATGCTCGCCGAGATCGGCCCCGGCACCGTCGCGGTGAAGGACCTCAAGCCGTACCTGGAGCAGCTCGGCCGTGACCGCTCCTGGGTGTCGAAGGAGATGAAGCGGCTCGCCTCCGAGGGCCGTCTCGCCCCCACGACGGAGGACGGCGTCTACCGCCTGGTCCCCACCCTCGCCGCCGCCTGACCACTCCCGGAAGGACACAGCCATGAGCAAGCTCGGTGACCGAGTCGGAATCGCCCTCCACAACACCGGTGTCCGCGTCGCCGGATCGGTGGGCGCGAAGGCCGCCGCCGCCCTCTCCGACCTCATCCTCGGGCGGCACCTGGAGACGTGCGACGACCGGTGCGACCACTGCGGAGAGGTCGAGGTTCTCGGCCACGACGCGTGACGCACAGCCGCACACCGCCGCACACCCGCACAGCGCGATTTCCCACGTCGGACGGGGTGTGAGAGAGGCCGCACACCGGCCCGCACACCCCCCGGCACACCCCGCCGCACACCGAACGCAGCGGGCCGACCCGGTAGCCCCCGGATCGGCCCTGACGACCACGGAGGTACCCGTGAACGCCACCCCCAAGTATCCCGCCGACCGTCCGATCACGGACGCCGACCTCCTCGCGGCGCTTCTGCCCGACTCCCCCGCCGGCGCTCACCCCGCCGCCCCGGCCCCGGCCGCGCAGCCGACCCTCGACGTCGCCGCGCTCCTGGAGCTCGCCCGCCGACAGGGCGCCCTCGAAGCCGCGGTCACCGCCCAGGCCACCCCCGCCGTTCCGGCCGTCCCGCAGAAGTCGGGCCCGATCGTGCCCCGGTGGGCCGTCGGCACCGCCGTGGCGAGCGTCGGCGTGGGCACCGGCGCCCTGCTCCTGGGCTGGGCCCTCGACCTCCTCGCCGCCGGGGCCGCCGCCGTCGCGGCCGGGATCACCGCCGCCGCCCCCATGCTCCTGGTCGGTGCCGTCGTCGTCGCCGCCCTCCTCGGACGCCGCAAGGGCGGCGGCGCGTTCGAGGTCACGCAGACCGTCACCCAGACCATCACCCAGACGGTCAAGGGCGGTGGCCGCCGGTGAAGCTCGACACCCAGCGCCAGGTCGACCAGGCGGAGAAGATCCTCCGGCTCGTCTGGCTGATCGTCTTCGGCGCCGTCCTGTTCTCCGTCCTGACGGTCACCCCGCTCGTGCAGCGGGTCACCCAGGACGCCTGGGACTGGACGGCCTGGATCCTCCCGGTCGTTGTCGACGCTGCCGTCGTCATCGTGGTCCGCGTCGACGAGATCGTCGCCCGCCTCGACGGCCGCCCCGGCGGCTGGCCGGCCCTGCTGCGCTGGCTCACCGGCGGCATGACCCTGCTCCTGAACATCGGCGACTCGATGCTCAAGGGCGACTGGGTCGGCGTCGGCGTTCACGCGGTCGCCCCGACCCTGCTCATCGTGACCGCCGAGGCCGCCATCGGATGGCGCCGCGCGATCAACAAGGCGCTTGCCCGCATCGAGCGTGAGCAGGCCGCCGAGCGTGAGCGGCTGGCCCGTGAGCGCCGTGAGCAGGAGGACCGCGCACGCGCCGACCGGGAGGCCCGGGAGCAGGCCCAGGCCGCCGAGCGTGAGCGCCAGCGCCAGGCCGAGGAGCGACTCCGTGAGCAGGCCCGGCTGGACCGTGAGCGGGAACGTGAGCACCAGGCCCGCCTCGCCCGTGAGGAGCGCGAGCACCAGGCGCAGGTCGAGCGGGAGCGCAGGGAGGAAGAAGCCCGGCTCCGCAAGGAGGAGCAGGACCGCTCCGACCGTCTCCGCCGTGAGGCCGAGGAGCGGCAGGAGCGTGAGCAGAAGGCCCGGGAGGCGGCACAGCGGGCCGAGCGTGAGCGCAAGGCCGCCGAGGCCCGCAGGATGCCCGCCCCGGCCGTGAGCGCCGCCGTGAGCGCCCCCCGGCCCGTCGTGAGCGCCGCCGTGAGCACCCCGCCTGCCGAGGCCGCTCACGAGCCCCAGGCCGCCCAGAAGATGCCCGAGGACAAGGCGCGCGCCGCCGTCGCCGACGGGCTGCGCGAGGGCCGCTCGCAGCGGCAGCTCGTCGCGCTCACCGGGTGGTCGGCGGGCTGGGTCGCCAAGCAGGCCCAGGCGCTCACGAAGACCGAGCAGGAGCAGCAGCACAAGGAGGGGGCCCTCGTATGACCACCGAAGAGATGACCGCCGCGCACGCCGAGGTGAAGGCGGAGATCGCCCGCACCGACTCGAAGACCGCATTGCTCCTCGCGTTCGTCGGCGCGGTGCTGGCCGGCGCCTGGACCGTCGCCCGCGACCTCCCCCTGACCGTCCCCGCGTCCATCGCGGGCGGCCTCGGGCTCGTGCTCCTGGTCGTCGCCGCCGGGCTCCTGCTCCGCTCCGCCCGCCCCAACTTGGGTGGCGGCCGCGGCTTCCCGCTGTGGGCGACGCTCACCCCGCAGCAGATCGCCGCCACCGAGGAGTCCCGGGACCTGGCCGCCGACGTCGTCGGCCTCTCCCGCCTCGCCGTCGCCAAGTTCGTCTGCCTTCGTCGCGCGGTCGACCTGATCCTCGCCGCTGGCGCCCTGCTCCTCCTCGCCGTCCTGCTCACCCTCGGAGGTGCCCTGTGACCACCGCCGCCGCTACCCACGTCGTCGTCTCCCACGGCGCCGACTTCTTCGGCGAGGACCGCCACCCCCTCCGAGTCCTGGCCTCCTTGGCCGGGTACGCCGAGGGCACTCTCCCGGCCGCGGAGCGCGGGCTCCTGGTCCAGCTGCTCCAGCAGGCGGGCGACGGCGCCGCCGGCGTCACCCGCACCATCGCCGTCGACCAGGTCGTGAAGCTCGCCCCGCTCCTGCGCCGGGTGGCCCGTAGCAAGTTCGTGAAGTCTCGGGCGCACGCGGCCGCGGCCGCTCTCCTTGCCGACGCGGCCGAGCGCGCCGTCGCCGACGGAGAAGCGTGGCAGTGGCGGGTCGAGCTGGGCGACGCCGAGGGCGGTGACGTCTGATGGCGACCGTGGTCCGGATCGTCTCCTACGGCGTCGGCCACCGCGACGTCTCCGCTGCCCGCCGACCCGTCGTCGTCGACACCACCGAGCTGCGCAACCCGCCCGAAGACCCGGCCGTCCGCGCCCGGCTCACGCAGATGGCCGGCCAGGCGTCCTGACCGCCAGCCCACCGCCCCGCCGGATCCCGGCGGGGCTCTCTTCGACCCTCCAAGTCACAGGGGCCCCAGGGGGGTTTCTGGACTTTTTGGACCCCCCTACGCGCACGCGTGTACGCGCGATGCCCCGCACCCCTCAAGTCGCCCTAGTTCCTCCTGTTTTGCCAGGCAAACCGTCACAGGATCACCTCCCCCGACGTACAGGTCGGTGAGGAGTGAGACCCCCTCCAGGCCGCTGGCCAGCGAGAAGGAGCACAGATGGAACCGGTGAGACCGCCCCACGCGCGCACGGACAGGTGTAACGCGGAGCTCTCCCACTCCGTCCATACAGGACCGAGGAGGGAGGCCGCACCCGTGGCACAACAGGCAACCCGACCCGGGGGATCACCCGCCGGATTCCGTCCTACGCTCGAAGCAGGCGCGGGGCCCTTCCTTTCAGAAAGGAAAGGTGCCCCAGTGCGCCCTTCAACATCGCCCCGGCCGACGCCCGACTTTCCCGGCCTGTGGGTCTGCACCCAGCCGCCGCGCGCCATCTACGCCTGCGCCTGCGGCTACTCCCGTGACGTCGCCGGCCGCGCCAGGGTTATCGAGCTCGTGACCCACCACCAGGAGCATGCGGACGTCTGCGTCCTGACGACTGGTGGGACTGACGGGGAATCCGCGCGGCGTGTCACGCGCGGGGGCCGAGGTGCGGCAGGATCTACCCGTACAGCTTCAGAAAAAGCCGAGAGGCCAGGGGGCCTAATCCCTGACCTCTCCGGTGAGCCCGCCCGTTCCGCTGCTTAGACGATCCAGAAACGAGCCCAACGCTGTGACAAGCGTACGGGACGCTTCGGCGTCCGCAACCCCCTCCTTGGCCGACGCGCCGCCGCAGTCCCTCGTCGAGGTCGACGCGCGCGCCTCCGCCACCCGTCCCGCCGGCCCCCGGTGCCACTGCGGAACTCCCATCACCCACACCCCCGGCAAGCGCCCCAAGGTGTACTGCTCCGACACGTGTCGAAAGAGGGCAAAGCGGGCGATTGAGCGCAAGGAGGCGCTGCCCACCCCCCGCCGGTCGGGCGGCACCTCCGGCACCAAATCCGGACACGGCCTTGGTACTACCGCGAAAACTACGGACATGCAGGTCAGCGGCCTGTCCGCCGATCATGTACGCGACGAGAGCCCGACATTCACCCGTACTGCGCGCGGTCTGCCGCTCGACCCGGCGGACATGGCGACCCGTGACGCGGCCTTCGAGCTGCGTGAAGCCCTGCGTGACCTCTCGGGCCTTTCGCGCCTTGAGAAGTGCGGGCTGTCGGTCCTCGCGGGCGGTGTCACCCCGGTCATCCGCAACGGCCGGGCCGGGTACGCGGGTGTCGTCACCTGCGGCTCTGTGCACGTCTGCCCGTGCTGCGCCACCTCGATCCGCCGCGTCCGCCAGGACGAACTGGAGCAGGTCGGCCAGTTCTGGGAGTGCCAGTCCTGCGGCCTGGTGATGATGACGCTCACCATGCGGCACTACGAGCGCGACCCGCTCGCCGAGCTGGCCGAGCTCCAGCGGCAGGCATGGAAGCGGTCGTTCGGCCAGAACGCTGGCCGCGACTGGAGGCAGGCGAAGAAGGACTTCGGTGTCCGCGGCTTCGTCCGGGCCTGGGAGGTCACCCACGGCGAGAACGGCTGGCACTGCCACTACCACGTGCTCCTGTTCCTCGACAGGCCTCTCGGCTCCGACGACGTCGAGCGGCTCCAGAAGCTCGCCTTCAGCATCTGGTCCTCCGCCCTCGTCGCCGTCGGCGCCCGCATGCCGGTCGAGAAGTCGGAGAAGGACGGCAAGCCGGTCGGCGTGAAGATCGACGCTCCGGACCGGGGCGAGTCCGGGCAGATGGCCCGGTACCTGATGAAGGGCCAGGACGGGAAGACCCGCTGGGGCGTCGCCGCCGAGCTCACCCGCCAGGACGTCAAGCAGGGGCAGGGCGGGCACCGTACGCCGTTCGAGATCGCCCGCGCGGCCGTCGCCGGAGATGCCCGCTCCGTCGAGCTGTGGAGGGAGTTCGTCGTCACCGCCACCGGCATCCGTGCCCTGTACTGGTCCAACGGCCTGCGCAAGCTCCTTGCGGAGATGGGCTTCGAGCTCGACGACCGCACCGACGGCCAGGTCGCCGCCGACGACGCGGCCGCCGGCACCCCGCTCGCCTGCATCCCCGCCGCCACCTGGTACCGGCACATCGCCCGCCAGAAGGGCCGCGCCCTCGCCCTGCTCCACGCCGCCGAGAAGGGCGGGTCCAGCGCGGTGCGCCGCCTCGTCGAGTCCTGGGGTCTCACCTGGGGCCTCGACGTCCTGGAGCCGGAAGTCCTCCCGGCCGGGGCCGACCCCACCGCCGACGAGGTCCTGCGCCGCATCGAGCGCGAGACCATGGCCGCCCGCATGGGCGTGTGGCGCGCGGAGTTCGACCGCCAGGACCGAGAGGCCCGCACGAACCGCATCGTCCGGCACTCGGCCCAGGCGTGGGAGGCCCGAGCGGCCGCTGCCGAAAAGGTCCGCCAGGACGCCGAGGCCGAAGCCGCCCGCCGCGCCGAGACCGGCGAGCCCGCCGACAACCTGATGACCCGTATCCAGCGCGGGTGGGTCGACGCAGGTCTGCCCCGTCAGGCCGCCCGGACCGCCGACCAGACACCCAAGGTCAGCCTGAAGAAGCCGCTCAAGGTGAAGCCGATGAAGGTCGTGGTCACCCCGCCCCGGCCCGGCGCCGGCGCCGACACCTGCCGCCGCTGCGGCGGGCACCTCGACGCGATCCTCCGCCCGTACGGGCAGCACCTGGCCGACTGCCTGAAGACCGACGGTCCGGTCCCTGTGTGACCGCCATCC
>NZ_JBIBCP010000017.1:1719-4225 GCF_042901205.1 Streptomyces sp. NPDC012769
TCTCGTGACTGCGTGCCTTTTGAAGAATGAGCCTGCGAGTTTGCGGTGTGTTGCGAGGTTAACCCGTGTGGGGAAGCCGTAGCGAAAGCGAGTCCGAATAGGGCGATTCAGTAGCGCGCTCAAGACCCGAAGCGGAGTGATCTAGCCATGGGCAGGTTGAAGCGGAGGTAAGACTTCGTGGAGGACCGAACCCACCAGGGTTGAAAACCTGGGGGATGACCTGTGGTTAGGGGTGAAAGGCCAATCAAACTCCGTGATAGCTGGTTCTCCCCGAAATGCATTTAGGTGCAGCGTCGTGTGTTTCTTGCCGGAGGTAGAGCACTGGATAGGCGATGGGCCCTACCGGGTTACTGACCTTAGCCAAACTCCGAATGCCGGTAAGTGAGAGCACGGCAGTGAGACTGTGGGGGATAAGCTCCATGGTCGAGAGGGAAACAGCCCAGAGCATCGACTAAGGCCCCTAAGCGTACGCTAAGTGGGAAAGGATGTGGAGTCGCAGAGACAACCAGGAGGTTGGCTTAGAAGCAGCCACCCTTGAAAGAGTGCGTAATAGCTCACTGGTCAAGTGATTCCGCGCCGACAATGTAGCGGGGCTCAAGCGTACCGCCGAAGTCGTGTCATTGCAGTACATACCCCCAACGGGGACTGTGATGGGTAGGGGAGCGTCGTGTGCCGGGTGAAGCAGCCGCGGAAGCGAGTTGTGGACGGTTCACGAGTGAGAATGCAGGCATGAGTAGCGATACACACGTGAGAAACGTGTGCGCCGATTGACTAAGGGTTCCTGGGTCAAGCTGATCTGCCCAGGGTAAGTCGGGACCTAAGGCGAGGCCGACAGGCGTAGTCGATGGACAACCGGTTGATATTCCGGTACCCGCTTTGAAACGCCCAATATCGAATCCATTAATGCTAAGGCCGTGAAGCCGCCCCGGAGCCTTCGGGCAAAGGGGAGTGGTGGAGCCGCTGACCCAAGGTGGTAGTAGGTAAGCGATGGGGTGACGCAGGAAGGTAGTCCAGCCCGGGCGGTGGTTGTCCCGGGGTAAGGGTGTAGGCCGTGTGATAGGCAAATCCGTCACACATTGAGGCTGAGACCTGATGCCGAGCCGATTGTGGTGAAGTGGATGATCCTATGCTGTCGAGAAAAGCCTCTAGCGAGTTTCATGGCGGCCCGTACCCTAAACCGACTCAGGTGGTCAGGTAGAGAATACCGAGGCGTTCGGGTGAACTATGGTTAAGGAACTCGGCAAAATGCCCCCGTAACTTCGGGAGAAGGGGGGCCACGCCTGGTGATGAGTCTTGCACTCTGAGCTGGGGGTGGCCGCAGAGACCAGCGAGAAGCGACTGTTTACTAAAAACACAGGTCCGTGCGAAGCCGTAAGGCGATGTATACGGACTGACGCCTGCCCGGTGCTGGAACGTTAAGGGGACCGGTTAGCTCTGATTCGTCAGGGCGAAGCTGAGAACTTAAGCGCCAGTAAACGGCGGTGGTAACTATAACCATCCTAAGGTAGCGAAATTCCTTGTCGGGTAAGTTCCGACCTGCACGAATGGCGTAACGACTTCTCGACTGTCTCAACCATAGGCCCGGTGAAATTGCACTACGAGTAAAGATGCTCGTTTCGCGCAGAAGGACGGAAAGACCCCGGGACCTTTACTACAGTTTGATATTGGTGTTCGGTTCGGCTTGTGTAGGATAGGTGGGAGACTTTGAAGCTGTGACGCCAGTCATGGTGGAGTCGCCGTTGAAATACCACTCTGGTCGTGCTGGATGTCTAACCTGGGTCCGTGATCCGGATCAGGGACAGTGTCTGATGGGTAGTTTAACTGGGGCGGTTGCCTCCCAAAGGGTAACGGAGGCGCCCAAAGGTTCCCTCAGCCTGGTTGGCAATCAGGTGTTGAGTGTAAGTGCACAAGGGAGCTTGACTGTGAGACCGACGGGTCGAGCAGGGACGAAAGTCGGGACTAGTGATCCGGCGGTGGCTTGTGGAAGCGCCGTCGCTCAACGGATAAAAGGTACCCCGGGGATAACAGGCTGATCTTCCCCAAGAGTCCATATCGACGGGATGGTTTGGCACCTCGATGTCGGCTCGTCGCATCCTGGGGCTGGAGTCGGTCCCAAGGGTTGGGCTGTTCGCCCATTAAAGCGGTACGCGAGCTGGGTTTAGAACGTCGTGAGACAGTTCGGTCCCTATCCTCTGTGCGCGTAGGAATATTGAGAAGGGCTGTCCCTAGTACGAGAGGACCGGGACGGACGAACCTCTGGTGTGCCAGTTGTCCTGCCAAGGGCATGGCTGGTTGGCTACGTTCGGGAGGGATAACCGCTGAAAGCATCTAAGCGGGAAGCCTGCTTCGAGATGAGTATTCCCACCTCCTTGAGAGGGTAAGGCTCCCAGTAGACGACTGGGTTGATAGGCCGGATGTGGAAGCCCAGTAATGGGTGGAGCTGACCGGTACTAATAGGCCGAGGGCTTGTCCTCAGTTGCTCGCGTCCACTGTGTTAGTTCTGAAG
>NZ_JBIBCP010000018.1:0-1143 GCF_042901205.1 Streptomyces sp. NPDC012769
CAGGTCCGCTGGGTGTCCTGCAACATCTACTCCACCCAGGACCACGCCGCCGCCGCGATCGCCGCCGCCGGCATCCCCGTCTTCGCCTGGAAAGGCGAAACCCTCGAAGAGTACTGGTGGTGCACCGAGCAGGCCCTGACCTGGCCCGACGCCGACGGCCCCAACATGATCCTCGACGACGGCGGCGACGCCACCCTCCTCGTCCACAAGGGCGTCGAATACCACAAGACCGGCCGCCTGCCCGAACCCTCCAACGAGGAACTCGCCGTCGTCCGCACCCTCCTGGAAAACACCACCCTGGACTGGACGACCCTCGCCGCCGGCATCCGCGGCGTCACCGAGGAAACCACCACCGGCGTCCACCGCCTCTACGAAATGCACCGCGACGGCACCCTGCTCTTCCCCGCCATCAACGTCAACGACGCCGTCACCAAATCCAAGTTCGACAACAAATACGGCTGCCGCCACTCCCTCATCGACGGCATCAACCGCGCCACCGACACCCTCATCGGCGGCAAGACCGCCGTCGTCTGCGGCTACGGCGACGTCGGCAAGGGCTCCGCCGAATCCCTCCGAGGCCAGGGCGCCCGCGTCATCATCACCGAGATCGACCCCATCTGCGCCCTCCAGGCCGCCATGGACGGCTACCAGGTCACCACCCTCGACGACGTCATCGAAACCGCCGACATCTTCATCACCACCACCGGCAACAAGGACATCATCATGGCGTCCGACATCGCCAAGATGAAGCACCAGGCCATCGTCGGCAACATCGGCCACTTCGACAACGAGATCGACATGGCCGGCCTCGCCGCCATCCCCGGCATCATCAAGGACGAGGTCAAGCCCCAGGTCCACACCTGGACCTTCCCCGACGGCAAAACCGTCATCGTCCTGTCCGAAGGCCGCCTCCTCAACCTCGGCAACGCCACCGGACACCCCTCCTTCGTCATGTCCAACTCCTTCGCCGACCAGACCCTCGCCCAGATCGAGCTCTACACCAAGCCCGAGCAGTACCCCACCGACGTCTACGTCCTCCCCAAACACCTCGACGAAAAGGTCGCCCGCCTCCACCTCGACGCCCTCGGCGTCAAACTCACCACCCTCCGCCCCGAACAAGCCACCTACATCGGCGTCCCCATC